>NZ_CP108644.1:5884385-7252828 GCF_041435495.1 Streptomyces sp. NBC_01116 | reverse complement strand
TCAGCAGGCAGCCCAGCCAGAAGGAGCGCAGCCGGAACAGCGACAGGTCCAGGACCGGGTGGATGCGTCCGCCCGTGCAGCGCGACTCCCAGGCCACGAACGCGGCGAGCAGCGCCCCGGCCAGGACGAGGAGCAGCCACTTCGCGTTTCCGGGCCACTGCTGGGCCTGGACGAACGGCAGCAGCAGCGCCAGCACCCCGGCCCCGAGCAGGACGACGCCCACCGGGTCCAGGTCGCGTGGCCGCACCCGGCCGGCGGACGGGGTGTCCGGGAGCAGCCGGTGGGCGAGCAGGAGGCAGACGGCGCCGAGCGGGAGGTTGACGTAGAAGACCCAGCGCCAGCCGTGGTCGGGTCCGGCGGCCTGGATGAGCAGGCCGCCGAGCAGCGGGCCCACGGCCGTGGAGATGCCGACGACGGTGCCGAACATGCCGAAGGCCCGGCCGCGCTCGCGCCCGGAGAACATCTGCTGGATCAGGGCGGAGATCTGCGGGGAGATCAGACCGCCCGCGATGCCCTGCACCAGACGGGCGATCACCAGCCACATGCTGGACTGGGCGGCCCCGCAGGCCGCGGAGGCCAGGGTGAAGAGGGCGAGCCCCGCCATGAAGACCGCCCGGCGGCCCCGCGCGTCGCCCAGGCGTCCGGCGGGGATGAGGAAGAGCCCGAAGGCGAGGGCGTAGCCGGAGAGCACCCATTGGAGGTCGGACTCGGGGGTGTTCAGTCCCTCCCGGATCGAGGGGAGGGCCACGTTGACGATGGAGACGTCCAGCAGGGTCATGAAGCCCGCCACCAGGCAGACGGCCAGGGCCCGCCAACGCCGGGGGTCGGGTCCGTCCGGGGCGGCTTCGCCCCCGGCCGGCCCGGGATGCGCCGCGCTCCGTGCCATGGTTCGCACCTTAGGTCGCGTGGGGTGTTTCCTCACCCGGGACGCGTCCGCACCGGTGGCCCGGATTCCGGATTTCCGGACGGGCCCGGTACGGCGTGGCCACGCCCGGCGGGGGTAATGGTTCCCGCATGACTGTGGAGAAAACGAGCGTCCTCGTCCTTGACTGTGCCGAACCGATGGAGCTGGCCGAGTTCTACGCCGGTCTGCTCGACGCGGAGATACGGATAGGCTCCGACCCCGATTTCGTCGAGATCGTCGGCAACGACGGCGTCCGGCTGGCGATCCGCCGCGACCACGGCTACGCCCCGCCGAGCTGGCCGCGCCCGGAGGACTCCCAGCAGGCGCATCTGCGGATCCTGGTCGCCTCCGAGAACATCGACGAGGCCGAGCGGGAGGCGATCGGGCTGGGGGCCCGGCCCGTCGACACCGGCGACAGCAACAGCGGCCCCCGGGACGTGCGGGTGTACGGGGACCCGGCGGGCCACTCGTTCTCGCTGGCGGTCTACCCGCTGCGGCAGGGCTGAGCGACCCGGGAGGGCCGGGCGGGACGCCGGTACACCGGCGCACAAGGACGGGCGCGTGGCGGAAGGGCCCCAACGGGCCCTTCCGCCACGCGTGTTAATAGACAGGAAAGTTTCCCAACACTGTTGACGGCAATTGAAAGGAAGCTTTACTTTCAGTTCTGCCGACATGGCGCCTCCCACCCCCCTCCGAAGGGAGCACCACCATGCACCAGCGCACCACGCCCCCCACCGGCACCGCCGCCACGACCGGTCGCCGCAGGATGGCCCGCAAGGCCCTGCTCGCCGCGTCCGCGCTCGGCGTCGTCACCGCACTGATGGCCCCCGTCCGCGCGGGAGCCGCCCCGGCCCCCGCCTCCTCCCCCACAGCCGCCGCACCCACGGCCGCCACCCCGCTCGCCGCCAACGGACAGCTCTCCGTCTGCGGCCGTCAGCTCTGCAACGACTCCGGCCAGGCCGTCGCCCTCAACGGCATGAGCACGCACGGCACCCAGTGGTACGCCCAGTGCGTCACGGACGGATCACTCAACGCCCTGGCCCAGGACTGGCGCGCCGACGTACTGCGCGTCTCCACCTACGTACAGGAGGGCGGGTACGAGACCGACCCGGCCGGATTCACCGCCCGTGCGCAGAAGTTCATCGACGCGGCGCACGCACGCGGCATGTACGCGGTCATCGACTGGCACATGCTCTCCCCGGGCGACCCGAACGCGAACCTGGCGCGGGCGAAGACCTTCTTCACCGCGATGGCGAAGAAGTACAAGAACCACCCGGGTGTGCTCTACGAGATCGCCAACGAGCCCTCGGGGGTGAGCTGGTCGGGCATCAAGTCGTACGCCGAGCAGATCATCCCGGTGATCCGGGCCCAGGACCCCGACGCGGTGGTCCTGGTCGGGACGCGCGCCTGGTCCTCCTTCGGCGTCTCCGAGGGCTCCAACGAGTCGGAGGTCGTGAACAACCCCGTCCGCGCCTCGAACATCATGTACACCTTCCACTTCTACGCGGCCTCGCACCGCGAGGAGTACCTGAGCGCGCTCGACCGGGCCTCCGACAAACTGCCCGTATTCGTGACCGAGTTCGGCACGCAGAACTACGCGGGCGAGGGCGCCAACGACTTCGCCATGTCGCAGCGCTACCTCGATCTGATGAAGCGCAAGAAGATCTCGTGGACCAACTGGAACTACTCCGACGACCACCGTTCCGGAGCCGTCTTCAAGACCGGCACCTGCAACGGGACCACCTGGACGGGGACCGGGGTCCTGAAGGAGGCCGGGGTCTGGATCCGCGACCGCATCCGCCAGTGACCCCGGCCCGCTCCCCGCGCCGTCAGGCCGAACGGCGGCGCAGGGAGGCGTCGGTGAGGACCTCCGGGGTGTAACCGGCTTCGAGCGCCGACAGGTCGGCGCCGGGCGGGACGCTCTCGTCGATCCGGTCGAGAACGTCCCGGCCGGGCCTCACCCTGCCGGAAGCGGTCGGTGGAGAGCCGGCGCGGTCCACCCGGTCATGCGGCACTCTCCTCGACGAGCTGCTCCGGGGCGCCGACGGCGTCGAAGAGGCGGTTGGCGGGGCGCGGCAGGCCGTAGTGCTCGCGGAGGGTCGAGCCGGTGTACTCGGTGCGGAACAGGCCGCGTTCCTGGAGGATCGGGACCACCCGGTCGACGAAGATCTCCAGGCCCGAGGGGAGCACCGCGGGCATGATGTTGAAGCCGTCGGCGGCCCCGCTGTCGTACCAGTGCTCGATGGTGTCGGCGACCTGTTCGGCGGTGCCGGCGAAGGTGCGATGGCCGCGTCCGCCGCCGAGCCGC
This sequence comes from Streptomyces sp. NBC_01116, assembly GCF_041435495.1. Classification (NCBI taxonomy): domain Bacteria; kingdom Bacillati; phylum Actinomycetota; class Actinomycetes; order Kitasatosporales; family Streptomycetaceae; genus Streptomyces; species Streptomyces sp. NBC_01116. Next base: position 7,249,616 of record NZ_CP108644.1, on the reverse strand, counting down.
CCGATGAGCTGCCGTACGGTCAGGTGCTCGCGGCGGGCCAGCTCCACGATGAGCGTGTAGCGGCTCTTGGCGCCCTCGATCTCTTCCTCGGTCGGGATGTCGTCGGGGAGTTCGGCGTCGAGGTCGAGGTCGTCCGGGGCGATCCTCAGGCTCAGGGCGAGCTGCCGCTTCGCGTACTCGGGGACGATGAGGCGGTCCAGCTCGGCGTCCAGCTCGTGCGCCTCGGCCTCGGTGTCGCCGATGACGGGAACGATGCCGGGCAGGATCTTGACGGAGCCGGGGTCCCGGCCGTGGGCCGCCGCCCGCGCCTTGACGTCCCGGTAGAAGGCGATGCCCTCCTCCAGGGTCTGCTGCGCGGTGAACACGGCCTCGGCGTACCGGGCGGCGAAGTCCTTTCCGTCCTCGCTGGACCCGGCCTGCACGAGCAAGGGGTAACCCTGCGGCGGACGCTGGACGTTGAGGGGCCCGTCGACGCGGAAGAACTCGCCCCGGTGGCCGATGGCACGGACCCGTTCGGCGAGTGCGTGGACGCCCTTCGCCTTGTCGGCGACGACGGCGTCGTCCGCCCAGCTGTCCCACAGCTTGGTGGAGACCTCCACGAACTCGGCGGCGCGGCGGTAGCGCTCGCGGTGCGGCGGAGTGTCGTCCAGGCCGAAGTTGCGGGCGGCGTCGGCCCCGGCGGTGGTGACGATGTTCCAGCCGGCCCGGCCGCCGGAGACGTGGTCCAGCGAGGCGAATCTGCGGGCCAGGTTGTAGGGCTCGTTGTAGCTGGTGGAGGCGGTGGCGATGAGCCCGATGTGCTCGGTGGCCCCGGCGAGCGCGGTGAGCAGGACGGTGGGCTCCAGTTTGGCGGCGGGCCGGCGCCCGGGGTCACCCATCAGGACCGGGCTGTCGGCGAGGAACAGCGAGTCGAGACGGCCGCGTTCGGCGATGCGGGCGAGGTTCTTGTAGTGGTCGATGTCGGAGTTGGCCTCGGCGGGACTCTCGGGGAGCCGCCAGGACGCCTCGTGGTGTCCGGTGGACATGAGGAAGGCGTTGAGATGGAGCTGCTTGCGGGGTCGGGCGGAGGACATGCGTGTCTCCAGGGAGGTGCGGGAGGTGATCCCGGACGGGCACGGGGAGTTGGAGCCGTACGTCGGGGCCGCTGGGGTCCGCGCGTACGAGGTCGGGCGGCGCGCGGTCGCGGTTCAGGCCGTCGTCGGCAGCGGGGACCGAGCCACCCCGAGCGCGGTGAGCAGGGTGTCGCGGTACTCCTGGAAGCGGGGGTCCCGGCGGGAGCGCGGGGTCGGCAGGTCGATGGCGAGGTCGACGGAGATCAGCCCGTCCTCCAGGACCAGGACCCGGTCGGCGAGCTCGACGGCCTCGTCCACGTCATGGGTGACCAGGAGGACCGCGGGGCGGTGGCGCTCGTACAGCTCGCGCAGCAGGCCGTGCATCTTGATCCGGGTCAGGGCGTCGAGCGCCCCGAACGGCTCGTCGGCCAGCAGGAGTTCGGGTTCCCGGACCAGCGCGCGGGCTAGTGCCGCGCGCTGCTGCTCGCCGCCGGAGAGCTCGTGCGGCCAGGAGCGGTCCCGGCCGGCCAGCCCCACCTCCTCCAGGGCGGTCAGTCCGCGTTCGCGGGCGGCGGGGCCGCGCAGCCCGAGGGTCACGTTGTCCAGGACGCGGAGCCAGGGCAGCAGCCGGGAGTCCTGGAACGAGAGGGACACCCGTTCGGGGACCACGAGCTCACCGGACCCTTCGACGGTGTGGTCGAGCCGGGCGACGGCCCGCAGCAGGGTCGACTTGCCCGAGCCGCTGCGGCCGAGGAGAGCGGTGAACTCCCCCGGCGCCACCGTCAGGTCCAGCTCCTTCAGAACCGTCCGGTCGCCGAACCTCCGTACCAGCCGGGTCGTGCGGACGGCGGGCGGGGCCTGGGTGATCAGCCCGCCAGGGTGCGTCGCCATGACAGGACCTTCCTTTCGATCGCGCGCACTCCCGCGTCGGAGGCGAAGCCGAAGATCCCGTAGGCGACCAGGCCCACGATGATCACGTCGGACTGGGCGTACTGCTGGGCCTGGAACATCATGTAGCCGATGCCGCTGGTGGAGTTGATCTGCTCGACGACGATCAGGCCGAGCCAGGAGGAGGTGACGCCGAGCCGCAGGCCGACGAAGAAGCCGGGCAGCGAACCGGGGACGACGACCTTGCGCAGGAACTGGGCGCGGCCGAGGTCGAGCCCCTCGGCGAGCTCCACGTACCGGCTGTCGATGGAGGTCAGCGAGGCGTAGGTGTTGATGTACATGTTGACCGCGACGCCGAGCGCGATCACCGTGACCTTCATCTGTTCGCCGATGCCGAGCCAGAGGATCAGCAGCGGCAGCATGGCGAGCGAGGGGATGGCGCGCTTGATCTGGAGGGGCCCGTCGAGCAGGTACTCCCCGCTGCGGCTGAGCCCGGCCGTGACCGCGAGGACCACCCCGGCGGTGACGCCGAAGAGGAGGCCGAGTCCGGCGCGCTGGAGGGAGATGAGGACGTTGTCCTGGAGCCGCCCGGTCGCGACCAGGTCGGCGGCGGTGGAGAGGACGCTGCCCGGTCCGGACAGGATGCGCGGGTCCAGGTGGCCGGAGGCCGAGGCCGCCCACCACAGGGCGACGAGCAGGACGGGGCCGATGAGCCGGCCGAAGGGGACCGGCCGCCCGGGGCCGAGCCGTCTGCGGGTGCCGCGGGCGACCGCGGGCACCGCCCGGTGAGCGGTCTCCTCGGCGGGCGCGCCCTTGATGAGCGGGGCGGGGCCGGAGCGGGCGGTGGGCAGCAGGTCGGTCATGTCGTCCCCCACGCGGCTGATACGGACTGATCGGTGACGACGGCTACCGCGCCGGCCGAAACGGACTGATCGGTCACGACGTCTGCCGTGCCGGCCGATACCGGCTGATCGGTCATGACGTCTCCCGGTACGCGGCGGGTACGGACGCGGCTGCCAGGCCCTCGAAGCGGCGGTCGAAGAGGTCGGAGACGTCCTGCTTCGGCACGAACCCGCCCTCGGCCAGCAGATCGGCGGTCTCCTGCTCCCACGCGACGGCCTTGTCCCAGCTGACGGGGAACTGCGGCTGGTGGAGGGAGGAGACGATGCGCCGGCCGTCGGCCTCGGAGACGCCCTGGTCCTTCACGTAGTACGTGTCGATCCACTCGGCGGGGTTCTCCCACGCCCAGACCAGGCCCTTGGCCCACAGCGGGACGAAGCTGCGGACGGCGGCGGCCCTGGCGGGGTCGTTCAGGACCTCCACCGGGGCCCACAACACGGTGAGCAGGTCCACGACGTCGGTCGTGAGGCCGGTGGCACCGTCCTTGCCGTACTGGTCGAGGTACTTGGTGAGGGTCGGCTCGCCCAGCGGGGCCACGTCCACCTGACCGGACTGCAGGGCGGTGAGGAACTGGGTGCTGGGCAGGGCGACGAGTTCGACGTCGCTGTTCTTCAGCCCGGCCTCCTTCAGTGCGCGCAGCACGACGACGCCCTGGGCCTGGCCCTGCGAGAAGCCGATCTTTCTGCCCCGGAAGTCGGCTGCCGAGGCGATGGAGGAGCCGGGGGCCGTCGCGAAGGTGTAGATGGGCCGCGGCCGGACCTGTATAGCCACGATCCTCGTTTCCACGCCGATGGCCTTGGCCTGGATCGGGGGAATTCCGGCATTGGCGGCGAGGTCGATCGACTGCGCCCGGAATCCCTGGATGATGTCGGGCCCCGCGCTGAGGTTCGGCCATGCGGAAACGGTGAATCCCACATCCTTTTCCAGGCCCGCGGGTCCGAGCTGAAGACGGGTCGTGCGGACGGCGACGGTCAGTTTCGTGCCCGGCGGCGGAGCTCCCGAGGGGAGTTTCCCGGTGGGCTCGGAACTGGCCACGGTCTTGACCCCCGGGGAGCAGCCGGCGAGGCCGAGAACCGTTCCGGTGGCGAGGGCGAGAATGGACCTGCGGCCCACGGTCCGGGCAATGGCGGAAGGGTCGTGGGTCTGGTGACGAGGCATGAGGTGATGTCCTGGGTCTCAGAGGGAGTGGTAGGCGCCGTCGTGGAACAGCAGCGGGGCCCGGTCCTCGTCGAGCCAGGACTCGGTGACCCGGGCGATGACGATCCGGTGGTCGCCGGCGGGCACGATCCGCTCGGTCTCCAGGCGCAGCCAGCCGGCCACTCCGTCGAGCACCGGCTCGCCCTCCGGCAACCGCCGCCAGGCGGTGGGTGCGGCGAACCGGTCGATGCCGCTGGTGGCGAAGGTGCGGGCGAGTGATTCCTGGTCGGCGCCCAGGAAGTTGACGACGGTGGATGCCGCCGCCTCGACATGGGGCCAGGAGGAGGCCGAGGCGCCGATGCCGTACGAGACCAGCGGCGGGTCCAGGGAGAGCGAGGCGAGCGAGGTGGCGGTGAACCCGACCGGTCCGCGGCCGGAGTCGGCGGTGACGACGACCACGCCCGCCGGATAGCGGCGGAACACCTGCTTGAAACGGTCGGGGGCGTAGGCGGGGGCATAGGAAGGCACGGTGATGGTCAACATCTCTCCCGGAGCGGAAGGAGCGGAAAGGGAAAACGGGCACACGGGCACATGGGCACACGCGGCATGGGTGCGCGGATGGGCAGAAAGGTACGGGCGGGCAGAGCCGGCGGCGGACAGCACGGATCACCCGGCAGGAAGGAAAATCCTCCGCGGAAGTGGATCCGCGGCCGGGATCACCGGAAAGGCAGCTGGGTTTATCGGGAACCCGGACAGCGGCGACCACGACAGGGCCGGGAGAAGGACCTCACCGGCGCAGCCGAGCGACAGCGGTGTGCCGCGCTGGGCGCGTTCCGCTGCATTCGCTGTCGGCTGGTCATGAATCCATTCTCCTGTCGGGCCGTCCGGCCGGTCAACAATGCAACGTTCTGAATTAAGTCGGTTTCCGCACCGGACGCGAAGAGGGGTCCGGCGGCGCGTTCACGACACCGCGGGCAGCGCGGGCCAGGGTCCCAGCGGGTCGTCGTACAGGGCGCCGAGCGCCACCGCGCCGCCCGCGGTGGCCAGCACCGATCCGGTGAAGCTGCTCGGCACCACGGCCCGTTCGGGGTCGTCGCAGACCCAGGAGCGCCTCGCCACCTCCGCCCGCAGATCCGCCAGGCACGCCGGTATGCGGCCCGCTCCCGGTTCGACGACCACGAGGACCTCCGGGTCGAACATGTCCAGCAGCAGGGCCGCCGCCCGGCCGACGAGCAGGGCGCGGCGGCGGAAGAGCCCGAGGGCCCGCTCGTCCCCGGCCAGGGCGCCGTCGAGCAGTTCGGCGAACGTGCCGACGAACAGGCCCTGGTCGGCGGCCCGGCGCACCATGGCCCGCTCGGATACCTCCGACTGGAGGCAGCCGGCGCGGCCGCACGAACAGGGCTCGGCCCCACCCGATCCGCCCGATCCCAAGGGCAGATGGGCCACGCTGCCCGTTCCGGAGCGAGGTCCCAGGTGCATGCTCCCCGAGCTGGCGAACGCGGCGTCCACGACGGCCCCGACGAAGAGCAGGACCGTGCTGACCCGGGTCGAGGCCTCGCCGAAGAGCTGCTCGGCGCGGGCCAACGCCCGTGAGTGGCTGTCCACATGGACGGGAAGGCCGGTGGCGGTTTCGAGGATCGCGCGCACCGGTACGTTCCGCCAGCCCAGGTGCGGATGGTCGACGACGACTCCGGCGGCGGGGTCCACCCGGTGCCCCGTGGCGAAGCCGAGGGCGAGCACGGTCCGGCCGGCGGCGTGCGTCCCGACGAGGCGGGACAGCCGGTCGGCGAGGTCGCGCAGCAGGGCCGGCCCGCTGGAGAGGCCGCGCGGGGACCGGCCGGGGACGGTGGCGTAGGGCCCCGTCGCCCCGAGGGCGTGCGGTTGGCGGTCCTCGGCGACGATCCGGCCGCGCAGATCCATCAGCGAGACGGTGGAGTGCGCGACGGCGACATGGGCCCCGGCGACCAGATAGCGGCCGGTGTCGATCTCGACGGGGATGTGGGGGCGGCCGAGCCCCTTGGGCCCGGCGGTCCCCTGGCCCTCCCGGACGAGCCCGCGCGCCAGCAGCTGCCCGACGTGGCCGGTCACCGCGGCCGGGGAGAGGCCGGTGAGCCGGGCGACGTTGGACCGGGCGACGGGCCCGTGGTCGAGGATCGCGCCCAGCACGGAACCGGTGCCGGACACCCGGCGGGCGGGGCCTGCCGCCGGGATGTCCGAGCGGCGCAGCGGGACGGGGCGGCGGACGGGCACGGATGGACGCTTCACAGGTGTCTCCACAGGTCCTCGATGGCAGCGGGCCGTGCGGGAGGACGTCCGGACGGAGCCTCGTACGGGGTCCGTCCGGCGCCGGGCCGGGGGTGGGTTCGGCTTCTCCCGTGGAACGGTCCCCCCGGGTGCGCACGGCGGAGCGGCTCCGGCGGCGGTCACGCCGGGGCAGGGTCGCGTTCAGGCCCGGTGACACGCCGCGGAGCACACACGCTTCAGGTCGACATGACCTCGCGTCGTCAGGTGTGCGGATCGCTGCATGGCGCGCAACGTAGCCGGAACGGCGGAACCCGGTCAAACCGCTGACCGTATGGTGGACTGCCGTCTCATCAGGGCGTGTTGCCCATCATTGCCGCACGTGACAGGCGCGTGGCGGGCACACGGCGGGCGCGCGAAGCGGGGGCCCGCCGAGCCCTGCGGGGCGCGTAGGTCCGCCCTCCATCCGGACGACGCCGGGAATTAACCGATGATGCCTTGTCACGCCCTGTTCTACGCGCATAGCTTTTGCCCCTACTACTCCGTTCAGTTGGGGGCACCTCCCGTGCAGATACACAGATCCGGTTCCGTTCTGCTGACCGGCGCCGTCGCCGCCGCTCTCGCGGTGACCGCCCTGCCCGCCGCCCAGGCGGCACCGTCCGCCACCGCCGTCATCTCCGAGGTGTACGGCGGCGGGGGCAACTCCGGCGCGACGCTGACCCGGGACTTCGTCGAGCTGGCCAACGCCGGCTCCGCGCCCTTCGAGGTCGGCGGCCTCAGCGTCCAGTACCTTCCGGGCAGCCCGTCGGCCGGCTCGCAGTGGCAGGTCTCCGGGCTGTCCGGGTCCATCGCGCCCGGCGGCCGCTACCTGGTCGCGCAGGCCGCGGGCACCGGCGGAACCGTCGCGCTGCCCTCCGCCGACGCCACCGGCACGGTCGCCATGGCGGCGGGGAGCGGCACCGTCGCCCTGGTCTCCGGGACGGCCCCGCTCACCTGCAAGTCGGCGGCGGACTGCGCGGCGGACACCCGGATCGTCGACCTGGTCGGCTACGGCTCCGCGGTCGTCCGGGAGGGAAGCGGCCCGGTCCCCGGCGCGTCGGCCACCGCGTCCGTCGCACGGGCCGCCTCGCTCGCCGACACCGACGACAACGCGGCCGACCTCGCCGCGGGCGCCCCGACGCCGGTCAACGCCAAGGGCGAGGCGTCCGGCGGCGGGCAGGAGCCGGAGGAGCCCGGCCCCACCGAGCCCGGCGACGTACGGATCCACGACATCCAGGGCACCACCCGGGTCTCCCCGCTCGACGGCAAGCAGGTGACCGGCGTCCCGGGCGTCGTCACCGGAGTGCGCTCCAGCGGCTCGCGCGGCTTCTGGATCCAGGACACGGCCCCCGACGGCGACCCGCGCACCGGCGAGGGCCTGTTCGTCTACACCGGCTCCACCGCACCGGCCGTGAAGGCCGGCGACGCGGTCCTGGTCAGCGGCAAGGTCGCGGAGTACTACCCGGGCACCGGCACCCAGTCCCTCACCCAGATCACCGCGCCCCGCACCACCGTCCTGTCCTCCGGCAACGCGCTGCCCGCCCCGGTCGTCCTCGACGCCCGTTCGGTGCCCGCCCGTTACGTGCCCTCGGCGGACGGCGGGACGATCGACGCGCTGCCGCTGGACCCGTCCCGGTACGCCCTGGATCTGTACGAGACGCTGGAGGGCTCCCGCGTCGAGTTCGCCGACACCCGGGTGACCGGGGCGACGACCGCGTACGACGAGATCTGGGTGACCGTGAAGCCGAGGGAGAACCCGACCCGGCGCGGCGGCACGCTCTACGCCTCGTACGAGGACCAGAACACCGGCCGCCTCAAGGTGATGTCGCTGGACCCGGCGCGGCCGGTCCCGACGGCGAACGTCGGGGACGTGCTGAAGGGCCGCACCACCGGCGTGCTCGACTACGCGAGCTTCGGCGGCTACAACGTGCAGGCCACCGAGCTGGGCTCGGTCGTCGACAGGAAGCTGCGGCGCGAGGTGACCCGTAAGCAGAGGAAGAACGAGCTGGCGGTCGCCACGTACAACGTGGAGAACCTCGACGCCCGCGACGACCAGGCCAAGTTCGACACCCTGGCCGAGGGCGTCGCGGTCAACCTGTCCTCCCCCGACATCGTCTCGCTGGAGGAGATCCAGGACGACAACGGTGCGGTGAACGACGGCACGACGGGCTCCGAGGCGACGCTGAAGCGGTTCACCGACGCGGTCGTCGCGAAGGGCGGGCCGCGCTACGCCTGGCGCTACATCGCCCCCGAGAACAACAAGGACGGCGGCGAGCCCGGCGGCAACATCCGCAACGTCCTCCTCTTCAACCCGCAGCGGGTCTCCTTCACCGACCGCGCGGGCGGCGACGCCACCACGCCGGTGCACGCCGTCGACACCCGCAAGGGCGTCGAGCTCTCCGCTTCCCCGGGCCGGATCAACCCGGCGAGCCCGGCGTGGGCGGACAGCCGCAAGCCGCTGGTGGGCGAGTTCGTCTTCCGCGGCAAGCCGGTCTTCGTCATCGGCAACCACTTCGCGTCCAAGGGCGGCGACCAGCCGCTGCACGGCCGCTACCAGGAGCCGACGCGTTCCTCGGAGACGAAGCGGATCCAGCAGGCCGCCGAGGTCAACGCCTTCGTCGCTTCGCTGCTGAAGGCGGACAGGTCCGCCAAGGTCGTCGCGCTCGGCGACTTCAACGACTTCGAGTTCTCCCCGACGATGAAGGCGCTGACCAAGGACAGGGCGCTCAAGCCGCTGATCACGACGCTCCCCTCGTCGGAGCGGTACAGCTACGTCTTCGACGGCAACTCGCAGACGCTGGACCACATCCTGACGAGCCCCGGCATCCGGCGTCCCGACTACGACGTGGTGCACATCAACGCCGAGTTCGCCGACCAGGCGAGCGACCACGACCCGCAGGTGGTGCGGATCAAGGTCGGCGGTTTCTGGCACTGAGGTGCCGGGACCCCGGCGGGGCGGACCGGCTCACCGGTCCGCCCCGCGGCATGCTCAGCTCCGCCCCGCCGGGGCCCCGCTCAGGTCCGCCCGGCCGGCGCGCCCGCCTGGCGCGGCAGGGCGACGGCACCGGCCTCGTCGGCCACCGGCTCCCGCCCGATGAAGAACCGGGAGACCAGCGCGGCCACTTCGTCGGCCCGCTCCAGGACCACCCAGTGGTCGGACTCCCCGATCGTCAGGAACCGGCTGCCCTCGATCGTCGCGGCGAACTCCCGCTGCCGCGCGGGCGGCGTCACCGTGTCGTGCTCCCCGGCGAAGACCAGCGCCGGTACGCCGGTGAGACCGCCGGAGAAGTCGGGCCGGTCGGCCAGCGCCCGGTACAGCGAGTCCGCCGCGTGCGGCGAGTGGGTGAGCGCGTGCAGGAAGGAGCGCCGGACATAGCGGCGCGCCAACTCTCTGCGGTGTACGTGTCGTTCGGGGTCGAGGCACATCAGCGCGTCGGCGGCCGTCGCGGCGAACCCCTCGCGGTCCCCGGCCGCGAGCTGCACCCGGGCCCGCTCCCAGGAGTCGACCTGGACCGCGTCGATGTGGACCGGGACGCCGCCGAGGGCCAGGCGGGCCACCCGCTCCCGATGGCGCCGGGCGAAGCCGAAGGCGATGGCGGTGCCGTAGGAGAAGCCGAAGATGTTCAGCCGGGGCGCGCCGATGTCGTCGGCGATGCCGAGCACGGCCCGGCGCAGCAGGTCGGCGCTGGGGCCGGGCGGGAGCGGGTCGGCGCTGCCCATGCCGGGCAGATCGGCGGTGACCACGTCGGTCGCCGGGCCCAGGTGGTCGTCCATCTGGGGCCAGCCGAACATGCCCTGGAGCGCGCCGCCGAGAATGAGCGTCGGTTCGGTGGCCGGGGGCTCGCCGGGGTGGGCGCCCGGCAGGACACGGTAGCTGTAGCGCACCCCGTCGACCGACAGGGTCCGGATGATCTCCTCGGGCATGTGCTCCTGCGTTCCCTTCCGCTCAGGCCCTGGTGAGGACGAGTGCCGCGTTGTGGCCGCCGAAGCCGAGCGAGGTCTTGACGGCGCAGTCGAAGGAGGCGCGCCGGGCTTCCTTGGCCACCACGTCGATCGGGATCCGCGGGTCGGGGGCGTCCAGATTGACGGTGGGCGGCACCAGTTGCCGCTGGAGGGCGAGCACGGTGAGCGCGGTCTCGATGCCGCCCGCCGCGCCGAGGGTGTGACCGGTCATCGCCTTGGTGGAGGTCACCAGGGCGCTCCCACCGAGGACCCGGCGCAGCATCGTCGCCTCGATCAGGTCGTTGGAGAGCGTCGAGGTGCCGTGCGCGTTGACGTGCCCGACGTCGGCCGGGGAGAGGCCCGCGTCGGCGAGCGCGGTGCGCAGGGCGCGTTCGATGCCGAGGCCCTCGGGGTCGGGGGCGACGGCGGAGTGGGCGTCGCTGGAGGCCCCGTAGCCGCTCACGTGGGCGCGGACACGGGCGCCCCGGGCGCGGGCGTGGTCCGGGTGCTCCAGGACGATCAGCCCGGCGCCCTCGCCGACGACGAAGCCGTCGCGGTGGGTGTCGAAGGGGCGGCAGGCGCTCGCGGGGTCCTCGCGGCGGGTGGAGACGGCCTTGAGGCTGCAGGCGCTGGCGATCAGGAGGCGGGTGCAGGTGGATTCCGCGCCGCCCGCGACGACGATGTCGCAGGCTCCGGAGCGGAGCATCTGGTGGGCGGTGCCGATGGCGACGGTGCCGGAGGAGCAGGCGGTGGAGACGGCCTGGCTGGGGCCGTGCACGCCGAGGTCGAGGCTGACGCTGCTGGCCGCGCCGTTGACGACGCTGAGCGGGGCGAGCTTCGGGGAGACCCGGCGGGGTCCGCGCCCGGCGAGGGCGGCGTGCTGCTCGTCGTAGAAGGGCAGTCCGCCGTGGGCGGAGCCGATGACGACGCCGACGCGGCCGCTGTCCCAGAGCGCCGGGTCGAGTCCGGCGTCGGCGACGGCCTCGCGGGCGGCGATGACGGCGAGCTGGGCGAATCGGTCCATCAGCCGCTGCGCGGCCACCCCGAGGACCTCTCCCGGGTCGCAGTCGGTGACGGAGTAGAAGAAGTCGCAGGGCAGACCGTCCAGTTCGGGCCGGGGCCCGACGGACGGCGCGAGGCCCTCGGTGACGCCGTGCCAGGCGGCGTCCGTTCCCGTACCGGCGGCGGTGACCAGGCCGACGCCGGTGACGGCGGCGGCGAACGGGGCGAGCGAAGCCCGCCGGTAGGACCGGCCGGTGGCCGCGCTCATGCGGAGACCTTCCCGTGGACGGCCTCGACGAGGCGGCCGACGGTGTCGCGCGAGGTGAGCGCGACGTCCTCCAGGTCCACGTCCAGCCGGTCCTCGATGAGCAGCCGCAGCTCCTCCAGCGCGAGGGAGTCCAGCCGCAGCCGGTGCAGGGGAACATCGGGGCGGATGGCCCCGGGGTCGGTTCCGAACTTCGTCACCAGCAGCGTGCTGATCTCTTCCGAAGTGCTCATTCGGCTCTCCTGGGCTCGGTGACGCGGTGACGCCGGCCGCGTGTGAGGGGAGGTGGTGGGAGGGGCCATCGGGGACGCCGGCTGCTCCGGAAGGACCCTTTATACGCCTTCCCGGGCGGGTTCCCGGTCCGCGTTCCCCCGTGAGGTGGGCGGGCTGTCCAGGTGTACGAATACCGGGTGCGGCTCGGGTGGATGCCAGGATGGGGGCGCAGCCCGTACGGGACGGCACGAGAGAAGGAGAAACCGATGACGGCCGAGCAGGACGGCGACGCGGAGGTCGCGTTGAGCCCCGCCGACTGGGTCGCCCGGCAGGCCGAGCTGTACGAGTCCTCCGGCGGCACGAAGGGCACCACCCAGCTGGGTGTGCCGTGCCTGCTGATGGACTACGTCGGCCGGCGCAGCGGGACGGTGCGGCGCACGGTGCTGATGTACGGGCGGGACGGCGAGGACTACCTGATCGTGGCGTCCAACGGCGGGTCGGACCGCCCGCCGCTGTGGTACCTGAACCTCCAGGCGAACCCGGAGGTCGAGCTCCGGGTGAACACCGAGCGGTTCGGGGCCGCCGCGACGACACTGCCGGCCGAGGAGAAGGCGCGGGTCTGGCCGGGGCTGGTGGAGCTGTTCCCGCGCTACGGGGAGTACCAGGCGGGCACCGAGCGGGACATTCCGGTCGTACGGCTGACGCGGCGCTGAGCCGTCGGGCCGGGCCGATATCGGCCCGGGCGGCCCGGGCCGCCCGGAGCCGGCCCGGGCAGGCCCGACGGCCCGGAGCACCGGCCCGGGCCGTACGCCGGCTTCACCGCTCCGGGACCCCGGGGGAAATCGGGGCGGACGGCGACTTCGCACGCGGGACGGGGAGACACCGGCGGAGCAACCTGCCTAAGGGCTTGCAGAGAATCAACTTGCTGTCGAACACCGTGCATGAGCTGCGGTGTCAAGAGCGCGAGTGCGCAACTTATTGTTCTGCAAGCCCTAAGGACTGTCCCGTAATCCCTGGCGGGCGTGCGACGACAGCTACGGCACCTCGCCGCGTTGTCGGAACATCCCCATACATCCAGTATGCGGACGTCCCTCCGCCTTGCGATGCACCGCATCCGACGCCGCACGCTGATCCACCAGGGATTACGGGACAGCCCTTAAACTCCGCGATCATGACCATGGAAACGGTTCAGGCCGACCCGTCCGCCCTCGGCGGCCCCGCACTCTTCGACACCATGTCCACGATGCGCGCCATGCGCCGCCTCAAGCCGGACCCGGTGCCGGACGGGATGATCGAGCAGCTGATACAGGCCGCTGTCTGGGGTCCCAGCGGCGGCAACATGCAGTGTTACGAGTACGTGGTGGTGACCGACCGCCAGGTGATGGCGCGGCTCGCCCCGCTGTGGAAGCGGTGCGTGGACGCGTATCTGGCGACGACCGGGAAGTACGCCCCCGCGGGCATGGACGAGGCGGCGTACGGCCGGATGGTCGCGGCGATCGAGTATCAGCGCGACCACTTCGCCGACACCCCGGTGCTGGTCGTGCCGTGCTACCGGTTCCCGGAGCCGCGTCTGGACGAGGAGGGCCTGGCCGCCTCGGCGCGGGCGCTCGGACCGGCGGGCACCGAGCACATGATGAACACGCAGACGCGTTTCCAGGCGCTGGCCGAGGGCTCCTGCGTCTATCCGGGGGTGCAGAACCTGCTGCTCGCGGCCCGGGGGCTGGGACTGGCGGCGAACATCACCATCTGGCACCTGATACTGGAGCAGGAGTGGAAGCGGGAGCTGGGCATCCCGGAGGACATGGCGACGTTCGCCGCCGTGCCGGTGGGGTGGCCCGCGGGCAACTTCGGCCCTGTCCGGCGGCGTCCGGTGGCGGACGTCATCCACCGCGACCGCTGGTAACCTCCGGCCCCGCGTCAACCAGCGCCGACACCCCTGTCGGGTGACGCCACGCTTCACCCGACAGGGCTAGCGCCGCACTCAACTACCGTGTATTTGCAGGATGTTGCCAGCAGAATCACTTCTTCAACTCTTTGTCATGCCCACTCCATATCGATAGCCTGGCCGTGCTCGGCATCCCTCTGGCCCGCTCCGGGCCCGAGGGCTTTTCTCTTCCGCCCACCCCACTGAGCAGGAGCCCTCATGCCCCTACGCACCGCCGCCCGAACCAGGGCCCGCGCCTGTGCCGTGGCGGCCCTCACCGCCACGGCCCTCCTCGCGACCGGACACCCGGCGACCGCCGCCCCGCACGCGGACACGCCCGACCCGATGAACCGCGCGTTCGCCGAAGCGGCGCACGAGTACGGCGTACCGCGCGACCTGCTGGCCGCCGTCGGCTACGGCGAGAGCCGTCTCGACGGCCACGCGGGCACGCCCAGCCAGGCGAACGGCTACGGCGTGATGCATCTGGCGAGCAATCCGGCCAACCGCTCCCTGGAGAAGGCCTCCGAACTGACCGGCGAGAGCGCGGCCCGGCTGCGCCGGGACACGACGGCCAACATCCTCGGCGGCGCGGCCGTCCTGCGCGACCACGCCGACGCGCTGGGCCTGGACGCCGCCGAGCGCCGGGACGTGAACTCCTGGTATCCGGCGGTGGCCCGCTACAGCGCCGCCGAGGGGCCCGCCGCCGCGCTCTACGCGGACGCGGTCTTCACGTTCCTCGCCGAGGGCGTGTCCGCCACGGCACAGGGCGGCGAGGAAGTGCTCGTGCCCTCCCGGCCGGTCGACCCGGACAAGGCCGCGGTGTCGGCGTCCGACGTCTACGCCCAGAGCCCGGACTACCCCTCGGCGCGCTGGGTGCCCGCCTACTCCGGGAACTTCGTCGTCGGCCGCAAGGCCGCCATCGACAAGGTGGTCATCCACACCACCCAGGGGTCGTACGCCGGTTCCATCAGCTGGTACCAGAACCCGGCTTCGAAGGTCAGCGCGCACTACACGATCCGCTCCTCGGACGGTGAGGTCACCCAGTCGGTCCTGGAGAAGGACACCGCCTGGCACGCCGGCAGCACCAACTCCTCGTCCGTCGGGATCGAGCACGAGGGCTACGTCGACAACCCGGCCTGGTACACGGAGGCGATGTACCGGTCCTCCGCCGCTCTGACCAAGCACCTCGCGGCGCGGTACGGCATCCCGAAGAACCGGTCTCACATCATCGGCCACAGCGAGGCGCCCGGCGCCGACCACACGGACCCCGGCCCCAACTGGGACTGGAACCACTACATGCAGCTGATCGAGGGCGACCCGGGCAGCGGCGGCGACGGGCTGACGTTCCCCACGTACACGACCCAGCGGTCCGGCTCCACCGGCCCGCAGGTCAAGGCCGTACAGACACTGCTCAACGCCCAGGGTTACGAGGCGGGCGCGGCCGACGGCAGCTTCGGGCCCACCACCACCGGAGCGGTGCAGGCGTTCCAGCGGGCCCGCACGCTGGAGGCCGACGGGGTGGTCGGCCCGAAGAGCTGGACGGCCCTGCTGTCCGCGGGCACGACCCCGGCGCTGTCGCGGGGCAGTTCGGGCGACGCGGTGAAGCGGCTCCAGCGGTCCCTGACGGCGGCGCTCGGCACCACCGTCGGCGTGGACGGAACGTTCGGCCCGGCCACGGAGACGGCGGTGCGCGGCTACCAGACCAACCGCAAGCTCTCGGTCGACGGCCAGGTGGGCCCGGCCACGTGGAAGGCGTTGCAGAGCGGCAAGTGAGCGCGGGCCCCGGGCGGGCTTCTCCGGAGCAGGAGAAGCCCGCCCGGGGCCACCGGGCGCCGGGGCGCGGCCTACACCCCCGTGCCGACCGGGTACCCGATCTCCTTGACATCCGCGGCCAGTTCGGCGGCGGTCCGCTCGGGGGCCAGGGCCGCCACCACCTCGTCGGTCAGCGGTCGCAGCGCATAGACGTGGGTGACGGCTTCGAGGTCGACGGGGACCTCGAAATGGTCCTCGGCCCACTCCTGGTAGGACTCGGGGGTGCCGGTGACGAGGAGCTGGAAGAGCCAGTCGGCCCCGTCGGAGTCCTCGCCGTCCTCCGGGAACTCGACGGCCCCGGCCCGCCAGCGGTCGTCGTCGCTCGCGCGCCAGAGACAGGCGGTGACGACGGGCATGCCGGACTCGTCGGTGAACAACGGCTCGTCGACGTAGCGGCGGAACACGGCGGGCACCTCGTCGAGCACCCCGGGCCAGGGACCGTCTTCCACGTAGGGGCTCATCGGCGACTCGTGGTCGAAGCCCCGCGCGTACGCCCCGTCGGCGGAGAAGACCACGGAGTACTCCCCGCCCGACCCGTCCCGCATCGAGGCCATCGCCTCCGTCGGCGACCACCGCGCGTCGAAGCCGTGCCAGCGGTCGGCCCACTCGGGGCACAGGATCGCGTCGAGCATCGCCAGCGAACGGCAGAGATCGGTGAGGGCGGATATGCCCGGCAGCCTGCGGGCCACGTCGTGAACGCTCATGGTCATATCCAACCGCACCGGCGGGGCCAGGTATTCACGTGCTCCCGCGAAGCCGCCCGGTCACACTGTCACGATGAACGTCGATCTCCCGGTCACCTCCTCCCGGACGCGGGCCCTGGAGCATGTCACCTCGCTGTCCTTCGGAGCGCCCCTGGACGCCGGGGTGTGCGTCACCCTGAACTTCCACCCCGACCGGGCGGTGGCGGGACGGCCGATCCTCGAACGGCTGCGCGAGGACGGTCTGTACGTCTCCAAGTTCCTGGACGCCCGGATCATCGGCGGCGCGGTGCGGTCCGGGCGGCACGACCCACAGGACCTGAAGCGGGTCTGGCATCTGCCGGCCCGTTTCGGACGGACATCCGTCGCCGGGCCGGCCGGAGGCTGACGCACGTGGTCCCGCACCCCCCGAGGGGGGTGCGGGACCACGTCAGCGGATCACTTCAGGCCGAAGGCCCGGATGATCTCCTGGTCCACGACGAGTCCGCCGGGGCCCTCCGCGTGCGCCTTGAGCGAGACCGACGTCGCGCCCTTCGACGGGGTGCGGAACGTGGCGGTCCACTCGCCGGTCCTCTTCTTGCGGAGGTCCGCCTTCGACCAGTTCTTGCCGTCGTCGTAACTGACCGACAGCGAGGCCTTGTCCGCCTTCACCGCGCCCGGCAGCCACTCCTGGGTGGTGGAGGAGAGGCCGATCTCCATGGTGCGGCCGGCCCGGACGTCGCCCGCCAGGTCGGTGTCGACGGCGTAGTCCAGCTGGAGCATCGGGATGTCGGCCTGCTGGGGACCGCCCGGCTCCAGGGCGCCGGAGACGAAGCCCCACTCGGAGTGGGTGCGGGTCGACGTCTTCCAGGTGTCCGCGTCCCGCCGCGAGTCGATGACCAGGCGGTACGGGAGCTTCTCCGCGGAGAGGTCCCAGACGAATCCGGCCCTGCCCGCGCCCTTCTTCAGCAGCTTGTCGCCCTGGTGGACGGCGTAGGAGGTGGTGTCGTACTCGTTCTCGGGCATCGAGCCGGAGTGGCCCGCACCGGCGTCCGTCCACGGGGTGATGTTGAACTGGAAGTCGTTGTGGACCGTGCGGAACGGACCCCAGTAGCCGGTGCCGAGACGGGGGCGGACCACCGGGGCGAACCACTCGGCGCGGTACTCCTCGCCCGCCCGGTAGTCCAGGTCGGTGCTGCGCATCTCGTGCGCCGTGGCGGACTGCTCCGCGTCGAGGACCGCGTGGTTCTCGTACCAGAAGGAGTCGCCCGGCAGCGGGTTGACCCATTCGGTGCGGACGTCCGGGAACTGCTCGTACTCGTCGAAGCCGAGGCCGGGCCCGTAGTCGGGGATGTCGAAGCGGTAGCCGCCGCCCAGCGTCTTCTTGTGGCCGTAGAAGGTGTTCTCCACCTTCGCGAGCTGACGGGTGGAGGGGGCGAAGGTCAGCGAGCGGTCCGGGATCGTGCCGTCGTGGCGGTCCACCAGGTCGTACAGGTAGTCCGCGAACTTCTTCTGGTCGACCTGGATCTTCTTGCCGCGCTGCGCCGCCCTGATCAGGCTCTCGCCCGCGGACGTCCGGACGGAGGCGACGGGAATCGTGGTCTGCTCGCCCCACGGGGTGTAGCTCTCCATCGCCACGCCGCGCTCGTCGTTGACGACGAAGAGGGCCTCGGCCCCGGCCGCCAGCGCCGCCGCGAGACGTTCGGCTGGAGCGACGTCGGCACTGCGGGTGATGACGACCGCCCTGCCGCGCGCGTTCACCCCCCGGTAGTCCGCCGGCGTGCCCTTGCCCGCGTACACGGCCTTCAGCTTCTGCCTGCGGTCCTCGGCCACCGCCGCGCCGCCCTGGACGAAGACCGGCACGTCACGGCCGTCGGCCTCGACGTCGATCAGCTCCTCGCCCTGGCGCCAGCGGGTCAGGAAGCTGAAGCTGCCCTGCGTGACCTTCTTGGTGGGGCTCGCCCACAACTGGTCGTACGTCAGCGGTATCTGGAACGCGTCGCGCTGGACGGTGCCGTCCGAGGCGGTGCGCGCCATGTCGTAGCGGAGCTGGCGGGTCTCGGTCTCCTTGGGGGTGCGCACGTCGATCCTGCGCGCCTTGGAGGCGTCGAGGGTGACGGTGGTGGAGCCGGTCAGGATCGTCTCGGGGGCCGCGAGGAACGCGACGGCCCTGGAGTCGGGACGGTCGCCGTCGACGTCCACGGTGGCCCAGGCGGTGTAGTTGCCGGGCGGCAGGCGCAGGGTCGTCGCGCCGCCGCTGACCTGGACGAGACCGAGCTCCGTGTCGCCCAGTTCGGCGAGGACGACGAGGCCGTCCATCGGCTTGCCCGAGCGGTCGCGGAGCTTCACCGTCAGGTCGTGCAGCTCCCGCTCCTTGGTGAACGCGAAGCCGGTGTGCGCGACCGTCGTGCCCGCCGCGTCGGTGGCGACGACCTGGCCGGAGAAGGTGGTGTCGTTGGCGGCCTTCGCCGGGTCCAGGGACAGGACCGCCTCGGCGGTACCGCCGGCCGGGACGGTCAGCGTGTCGGTCGAGAGGGTGTACGCCGCCGCGTCCGTGTCGGTGGCCAGGTCCAGCGTGACGTCCGCGTCACCCGCGTTGCGGTAGGTGATGGTGCGCTCGGCGACCGGGTCGGACGGGCTGTGCGGCCAGTCGTAGGAGGCGACGGGGACCGATCCGGTGGCCTCGATCGTCGTGTCGACGGCCGCCTTCACGTCGAGCCGGCCGGTGCCCTGCTCGTACGGGGTGTAGGCGTCGAGCTTCCTGGACGAGGTCATCAGCGCGTCCTTGATGCGCTGACCGGACCAGTCGGGGTGACGCTGCTTCAGGATCGCCGCCGCGCCCGCGACATGGGGCGTGGCCATGGAGGTGCCGGACAGCGACTGGTACATGCCCTCGACGCCGGGGATCGACTGCGAGGCCGCGGCGTCGATGCCGACGCCGGGGGCCGACAGGTCGGGCTTCAGGCCGTGGGACCGGACGAGCGGCCCCATCGAGGAGAAGGGCGCACGACGGTCCTGCTTGTCGACGGCGGCGATGGTGAGCGCCTTCTCCGCCGAACCGGGCGAGCCGATGGTGCCCGCGCCGTACGCGTTGCCGGCGGCGATCACGAACAGCGGGCCGCCGTCCGCCGAGAGGGAGTCGACCGCCTGGGACATCGGGTCGGTACCGTCGTCGGGCACCGGGGAGCCGAGGCTCATGGAGACGATGTCGGCCCCTTCGGCCTTGGCCCACTCCATGGCCTCGATGATCCCGGAGTCCGCGCCGGAGCCCTCGTCGCCGAGGACCTTGCCGACGAGCAGGCCGGCGGCCGGGGCGACGCCCTTGTTGGCGCCCTCGGACGCGGCGCCGGATCCGGCGATGGTGGAGGCGACGTGCGTACCGTGGCCGTTCTTGTCGTCGACCTCCTCGCCCGGGACGAAGCTGCGGGCGCCGACGAGGCGGTCCTTGACGTCCGGGTGGTCGGCGTCGATGCCGGTGTCCAGGACGGCGACCTTGGTGCCCTTGCCGTCGAAGCCGTCGGCCCAGGCCTGCGGGGCGTTCACCTGCGGCACCGACTCGGCCAGCAGTGCCTCGGAGCGGCCGTCCAGCCAGAGCTTCGCGATGCCGCCGTCGAGCGAGCGGGCCTTGTCCGCGCGGGTGACGGCGCTCCAGAACGTGCGCGCGTCGTCCTTGTCGGCCGTGAGCGCGGCCCCGTTGACGGATGCGAGGGTGCGGACCTTCTTCGCGCCGCGCGGGGCGGCGGGCAGGGCCTTGGCGCGCGCGGCCGGGTAGGTGGCGATGAGCGGGACGGAGCCGGTGCCCGCGTCGTCGTATCCCATCCGCACCAGGGCCGAGACGTTGAACAGCCGCCGGTCCAGGACGCCGGAGGCGATCAGCGTGGTGGCCTCGTCGGGCAGGACGTACACGTCCTCGCCCGCCTGCTGGATGCGGACGCCGCCGTGTGCGCCGTCGGGGCGGTCCACGGTGACGGTGTCCCGGTCGCCGGGGCCGTCCGCGTAGCGCACGACGTCGCCCGTGATCAGGGTGACGGTGTGGCTCTCGGTGCGTACGTCGGAGCGCGGGGTCCCGTCGCGGGGCGCGGGGGCGGCTGCGGCGGTGCCCGTGAAGGGGACCAGCATGCCGCCGAGCAGGGCCGCCGAGGTCGCCAGGAGCAGGGCTCTGCGTCCTGGGCGAGCGGATCTCGCCCGGCCGGGAACGGAGGAGGGGGAAGAAGTCATGCAGCTGATCTACCGGTAAATCCGGGGCGACCGCTGCGTATCCGACGGGCGGGAAACCGCCGTGGCGGTAACCCGCCCGGGGTGGACGGGGCGGTGGCGGTCCTTTCAGGCCACCGAGGCGAGCGGCTGTCCGCTGCTGTCGTGGTGGATGGGGGTGTGGGCCCCGGTGAGCGGTACGCCGGTGCCGCCGCGCCGGACCGCGACGATCTCGGCGGCGATGGACAGGGCCGTCTCCTCCGGCGTACGGGCGCCGAGGTCGAGGCCGATCGGCGAGTGCAGCCGGGCCAGTTCACAGTCGGTGAGGCCGACCGCGCGCAGCCGGTCGTTGCGGTCCAGGTGGGTGCGGCGGGAGCCCATCGCGCCGACGTAGGCGACCGGGAGGCGCAGGGCGGCCTCCAGCAGCGGGATGTCGAACTTGGCGTCGTGGGTGAGGACGCAGAGCACCGTACGCGCGTCGGTCGCGGTTCCGGCGAGATAGCGGTGGGGCCAGTCGACGACGATCTCGTCGGCCTCGGGGAAGCGGGCCGCGGTGGCGAAGACCGGGCGGGCGTCGCAGACGGTGACCCGGTAGCCGAGGAACTTCCCGGCGCGGACCAGCGCGGCGGCGAAGTCGATGGCGCCGAACACGATCATGCGGGGCGGCGGGACGCTGGACTCGACCAGCAGCTCGATGGGCCGGCCGCAGCGGGAGCCCTCCGCGCCGACGGCGAGCGGTCCGGTGCGGCCCGCGTCCAGCAGGGCGCGGGCCTCGGCGGCGGCGGTCCGGTCGAGCGCCGGGTGGCCGCCGAGCCCGCCCTCGTGGCTGCCGTCGGCGCGGACCAGGAGCGGGAGCCCGAGCAGTTCCGCGGGTCCGTCCGTGACCCGCGCCAGCGCGGCCGCCGTCCCCTCCGCGGCGGCCGCGAGCGCGGCGGCGAACACCGGGCGGGCGGGGTCGTCCGTCCGTACCGGTGTCACCAGGATGTCGATGACGCCGCCGCAGGTCAGTCCGACCGCGAAGGCGTCCTCGTCGCTGTAGCCGAAGCGCTCGCGGACGGATTTCCCGTCGTCCAGAGCCTGTTGGCACAGTTCGTACACCGCCCCCTCCACGCAGCCGCCGGACACCGAACCGATGGCCGTGCCGTCGCGGTCGACCGCGAGGGCGGCTCCGGGCTGCCGGGGCGCGCTGCCGCCGACCGCCACGACGGTGGCGACGGCGAACTCGCGTCCCTGCGACACCCACCGGTGCAGCTCTTCGGCGATGTCCAGCATGGCGTGTCTCCTTAGGCGGGAAGGGGGCCCTGGCGTCAGTGGACGCCCAGCCAGCTCTCGATCGGGTTGAGGGCGAAGAAGACGATGAAGATCACCGTCAGCCCCCACATGAAGGCCCCGACCTCGCGGGCCCGGCCCTGGGCGAGCTTGATGGCGCTGTACGCGATGACGCCCGCGGCGACACCGGTGGTGATGGTGTACGTGAAGGGCATCAGGACCACGGTGAGGAAGACCGGGATGGCGACGGAACGGTCGCTCCAGTCCACGTGCCGGGCGTTCTGCATCATCATCGCGCCGATGACGACGAGGGCGGCGGAGGCCACCTCGGTCGGCACGATCGCGGTGAGCGGGGTGAAGAAGAGGCAGGCGGCGAAGAAGAGGCCGGTGACGGCCGAGGCGAGCCCGGTCCGGGCCCCTTCGCCGACGCCGGTCGCCGACTCCACGAAGACCGTCTGGCCGGAGCCCGAGGCGACACCGCCGATGACGCCGCCGGCGCCGTCGATGAACAGCGCCTTGGACAGGCCCGGCATGCGGCCCTTGTCGTCGGCGAGCTTGGCCTCGGTGCCGACGCCGATGATGGTGGCCATCGCGTCGAAGAAGCCGGCCAGCACCAGGGTGAAGACGATCATGCCGACCGTCATCACACCGACGTCTCCCCAGCCGCCGAACTCGACGTTCCCGAAGAGCGAGAAGTCGGGGGCGGAGACCGCGCTGCCCTCCAGCTCCGGCGGGCCGCTGCTCCACGACTTGGGGTCGATGTCGACGATCGTGTTGATGACGATCGCGACCACGGTGCCGACGGCGATGCCGATGAGGATCGCGCCGGGGATGTTGCGCGCCTGGAGCATGAAGATGAGCAGAAGCGTCACGCAGAAGATCAGGACGGGCCAGCCGGCCAGTTCACCGGCCGGGCCGAGGGAGACCGGGGTCGCCGCGCCCTTGTGGACGAATCCGGCCTTGTAGAGGCCGATGAGGGCGATGAAGAGCCCGATGCCCATGGTGATGCCGTGCTTGAGCGCGAGCGGGATCGCGTTCATGATCATCTCACGGAGGCCGGTGACCACCAGGAGGCAGATCACCACACCGTAGATCACACACATGCCCATGGCCTGCGGCCAGGTCATGTTGGGCGCGACCTGCGAGGCGAGCACGCCGGAGACGCTGAGCCCGGCGGCGAGCGCCAGGGGCACCTTTCCGACGAAGCCCATGAGCAGGGTCGTCGCGGCCGCCGCGAAGGCGGTCGCGGTGATCAGGCCGGGCTGGCTGAGGAGGTTGCCGTTGACGTCCTCCCCGCCCAGGATCAGCGGGTTGAGCAGGAGGATGTACGCCATGGCCATGAAGGTCGTGACGCCGCCGCGCAGCTCGCGCGCGACCGTGGATCCTCGTTCGGATATGTGGAAGTACCGGTCGAGCCATGATCTTCCGGCGGGGACGCGCGAGCCGGGGCCCGCGCCTTCCGGACTGGTCTTCGGTTCCACTGACTGCTGGGTCATGATGCCTGACTCCCAAGGTTCACAGGGGCACCCGCTTGGAGATTCCTGAATGCGGGATTTGGGATGACTGCGTCGGCTGCACGACCCGGGGACGGCCGGGACGGACTGTGAGGCAGAACGGATGTGCCGGCGGCACGGATGGCACGTGGGGCGATGCCGTGCCTCGGCACGGCGAAGAACCGCGAGCGGTGCGGTACTTGGGTCCTCCGGGCGGTGCGGGTGCGGAAAAGTGTGACGTTCTCGGCGTTGCGCACCGCCCGGAGAGTTCGGGGGGCCACCAGGACCTGTCGTCGCCCGGCAGGCGGAGACGTGAGGACAGGCCCTGGGCGGGCTGCCGGGCGACGACCGGTGGGAGGTCGCCCGGCGGACTCTCAGGTGCTGGTGAGGTGTTCGGGCCGCACCGGCGTCCTGTTGAGCTCAAGGCCCGTCGCGTTCCGGATCGCCGCGAGGACGGCCGGGGTGGACGACAGGGTGGGGGCCTCGCCGATGCCGCGAAGCCCGTACGGGGCGTTCTCGTCGGCGAGTTCGAGCACGTCGACGGGGATGGTCGGCGTGTCGAGGATGGTGGGCAGGAGGTAGTCCGTGAAGGACGGGTTGCGCACCTTCGCGGTCCTGGGGTCGACGATGATCTCCTCCATCACGGCGACCCCCATGCCCTGGAGGGTGCCGCCCTGGATCTGGCCGAGGACGGAGAGCGGGTTGAGCGCCTTGCCGACGTCCTGGGCGCAGGCCAGTTCGATGACCTTGACCAGGCCCAACTCGGTGTCGACCTCCACGACCGCGCGGTGCGCGGCGAAGGAGTACTGGACGTGGCCGTTGCCCTGTCCGGTACGCAGGTCGAACGCCTCGGTGGGCCGGTGGCGCCACTCCAGCTCGATGTCGATCGCCTCGTCCTCCAGGACGTCGGCGAGATCGGCCAGCACCTCGCCGCCGTCGGTGACGACCTTGCCGCCCTCCAGGAGGAGTTCGGCGGTGGCCCAGGCCGGGTGGTAGGTGCCGAACTTGGTGCGGCCCAGCTCCAGGACCTTCTCCCGTACGGCTTCGCAGGAGTTCTTGACCGCGCCGCCGGTGACGTACGTCTGGCGGGAGGCGGAGGTGGATCCGGCGGAGCCGACGCGGGTGTCGGCGGGGTGGATGGTGACCTGGTTGACGCCGAGTTCGGTGCGGGCGATCTGGGCGTGGACGGTGACGCCGCCCTGGCCGACCTCGGCCATCGCGGTGTGCACGGTCGCGACCGGCTCGCCGTTGATGACCTCCATCCGGACGCGGGCGGTGGAGTAGTCGTCGAAGCCTTCGGAGAAGCCGACGTTCTTCAGGCCGACCGCGTAGCCGACACCTCGCACGACGCCTTCGCCGTGGGTGGTGTTGGAGAGCCCGCCGGGCAGCGCGCGAACGTCCACGGAGGTGCCCTCGCTGCCCGCCGCCAGCCACTGCTGCTCGGGCGGCAGCGGCCGGGACTTGACCCGGCGCAGCAGTTCGGCGACCGGGGCCGGCGAGTCGCAGGGCTGTCCGGTGGGCAGCAGGGTGCCCTGTTCCATGGCGTTGAGCTGCCGGAACTCCACCGGGTCCATGTCCAGCTTCGCGGCGAGCTTGTCCATCTGCGCCTCGTAGGCGAAGCACGCCTGGACGGCGCCGAAGCCGCGCATCGCGCCACAGGGCGGGTTGTTGGTGTAGAGCGCGATCGCCTCGATGTCGACGTCCTCGATGACGTACGGGCCGACGGAGAGCGAGGAGGCGTTGCCGACGACCGCCGGGGAGGCGGAGGCGTAGGCCCCGCCGTCCAGGACGATGCGGCACTTCATGTGTGTGAGCTTGCCGTCCTTGGTGGCGCCGTGCTCGTAGTGGAGCTTCGCCGGGTGCCGGTGGACGTGTCCGAAGAAGGATTCGAACCGGTTGTAGACGATCTTCACGGGCTTGCCGGTGCGGAGCGCCAGCAGGCAGGCGTGGATCTGCATGGAGATGTCCTCGCGGCCGCCGAAGGCCCCGCCGACGCCGGAGAGCGTCATGCGGACCTTCTCCTCGGGCAGGCCGAGGACGGGGGCGATCTGGCCGAGGTCCGAGTGCAGCCACTGGGTGGCGACGTACAGCTCGACGCCGCCGTCCTCGGAGGGCACCGCGAGGCCGGACTCGGGGCCGAGGAAGGCCTGGTCCTGCATGCCGAAGGTGTAGTCGCCGGTGACGATGACGTCGGCCCGCTTCGCGGCCTCGTCGGCGTCGCCGCGGATGATCGGCTGGCGGTGCACGATGTTGGGGTGCGGGACGTGGCCGATGTGGTGGTCGTCGCGGCCCTCGTGCACGAGCACGGCGTCGGGAGCGGTCGCCGAGGCCTCGTCGGTGACGAGGGGCAGCTCGCGGTACTCGATCTTGATCTTGGCGGCGGCGCGGCGCGCGGTCTCCGGGTGGTCGGCGGCCACGATGGCGACCGGCTCACCGTGGTGGCGGACCTTGCCGTTGGCGAGAACCGGGGTGTCCTGGATCTCCAGGCCGTAGTTCTTCATCGCGGCGGGCAGGTCGTCGTAGGTCATCACGGCGTAGACGCCGGACGTCGCGAGCGCCTCTGAGGTGTCGATGGAGACGATCTCGGCGTGCGCGACGGTGGAGCGCAGCGTCTGGCCCCACAGCATGTCCTCGTGCCACATGTCGGAGGAGTAGGCGAACTCTCCGGTGACCTTGAGGGTGCCGTCGGGGCGGAGCGTGGACTCGCCGATGCCGCCCTTGGTGGGCGAACCCTGGGTGATCTTGGTGGGGGTGCCGGCCGGTACGGTCCGGGCCTTGGGTGTCGTCATGACTGGACCGCCTCTTCCTGGCGGGCGGCCGCGAGGCGGACCGCGTCGAGGATCTTCTCGTAGCCGGTGCAGCGGCAGAGGTTGCCGGAGAGCGCCTCGCGGATGTCCTGGTCGGACGGCGAGGGGGTGTTCTCCAGCAGCTCGTCCGCGGCGACCAGCAGGCCGGGGGTGCAGAAGCCGCACTGGACGGCTCCGGCGTCGATGAACGCCTGCTGGATCGGGGCGAGTTCGACGGCCTCGCCGGTCTGGCCGTCGGTGGGCTTGGACTGCCAGCGCTTGGCGGCGTCCAGGGTGGTGCCGCAGGCGCCGGAGGCGCAGCCACCGCCCGGGTGGGCGTCCTCGCGGTGCTTGGCGTAGTCGGCCAGGCCCTCGACGGTGACGACCTCGCGGTCCTGGACCTGGCCGGCGGCGACGAGGCACGCGCAGACCGGGACGCCGTCGAGGCGGACGGTGCAGGAACCGCACTCGCCCTGCTCGCAGGCGTTCTTGGAGCCGGGCAGGCCCATGCGCTCACGCAGGACGTACAGGAGGGACTCGCCCTCCCACACGTCGTCGGCTTCCTGCTGACGGCCGTTGACCGTGAAATTGACTCGCATGGTTACGCAGCTCCTTCCAGCGTGCGGCCCGCGCCGCGGTACTGCTCCCAGGTCCAGCCGAGCGTGCGGCGGGCCATGATGCCGACCGCGTGCCTGCGGTACTTCGCCGTGCCGCGCACGTCGTCGATCGGGTTGCAGGCGCCGGACGCGAGGGCGGCGAACTGCTTGGCGATCGCGGGAGTGATGATCTTGCCGTTCTCCCAGAACCCGCCCTCGTCGAGCGCGGCGTTCAGGAAT
This sequence comes from Streptomyces sp. NBC_01116, assembly GCF_041435495.1. Classification (NCBI taxonomy): domain Bacteria; kingdom Bacillati; phylum Actinomycetota; class Actinomycetes; order Kitasatosporales; family Streptomycetaceae; genus Streptomyces; species Streptomyces sp. NBC_01116. Next base: position 7,222,943 of record NZ_CP108644.1, on the reverse strand, counting down.
TCCTCGGCCGCCTTGGCCCGGACGGGCGTCGGGGCGGCGGAGCCGATGCCGGTGCGCACGGTGCGGGTCTCGGGGTGCAGGGCGATACCGAACGCGCAGACGGCGATGACCATGGCGTTGCGGGTGCCGACCTTGGAGTACTGCTGGGGTCCGTCGGCCTTCTTGATGTGCACGGCGCGGATCAGCTCGTCCGGCTCCAGGGCGTTGCGCTTGACCCCTGTGTAGAAGGCGTCGATGGGGATCAGCCGTGTGCCGCGTACGGATTCGGCCTCGACCTCGCAGTCGGCCGCGAGCAGGGCCGGGTGGGCGTCACCGGCCGGGGACGTGGTGCCGAGGTTGCCGCCGACGCCGCCGCGGTTGCGGATCTGCGGGGAGGCGACGGTGTGCGAGGCGAGCGCCAGGCCGGGCAGCTCCGCGCGCAGGTGCTCCATGATGCTGCTGTACGGCACGGAGGCGCCGAGCCGCACGTTCTCCTGGCCCACCTCCCACTCGGACAGCTCACCGATGCGGTTCAGGTCCAGGAGGTACTCGGGCCGCCGGTGGTCGAAGTTGATCTCGACCATCACATCGGTGCCGCCCGCGATGGGCACAGCGGTGGGGTGCTCGGCCTTGGCGGCGAGCGCCTCCTCCCAGCTGGCGGGGCGAAGGAAGTCCATGAGTGGCTCTCTTCTTCTCAATCGGTTCGTTCGCCGGGGCCGGGGACGGCCTGCCTCGACTGGCTCGTTCATATGGTGTTCACGTGGTGTGTGGCCCAGTACACAAGCCCCGCTCCTACCGGTGCAGTCACCGAAACACTGAAGGAGTTGGCTGGTGTCCGCCCTCGTCTTGTAGATTCGAACGAATGGCGGGAATCAGCAACCTCGCCGCAATCAACAGGTACCCGTATCCCCCACTGCTCCCCCACCGGACGACCTCCTTCACCCCCTTCCACCGTGACCTGCTCCTTCACGAACTTCACCTGCTCCCACTACGGAAAGATCGGCGGCGACGAGATGCGGCTGCGCGCACTGCTGGAGACCGACGCGCTGGGCCTGCGGCTGCTCGGCGGCGAGGACGAGCTGGACCGCTCGGTCCGGGGCGTCATGACGACCGACCTGCGCGATCCCAGCCGCTACCTCTCCGGCGGGGAGCTGGTGCTCACGGGCCTCGCCTGGCGCCGGGACGCGGCGGACTCGGAGCCGTTCGTCCGGATCCTGGCGGGCGCCGGGGTGGCCGGTCTCGCGGCGGGCGAGGCGGAGCTCGGTGACATCCCCGGCGATCTGGTCGAGGCGTGCCGGCAACACCGCCTCCCCCTCTTCGCCGTGAATGAGACCGTTGCTTTCGCAACAGTCACCGAGTACGTCGTCCGCCAGGTCTCCGGCGAGCGGGCGGGCGATCTGGCGGCCGTGGTGGACCGGCACCGGCGGCTGATGACGTCCGGCCCGGCGGGCGGCGGGCCCGAGGTCGTCCTGGACCTCCTCACCTCCGACCTGGACCTGCGGGCCTGGGTCCTCTCCCCCACCGGCCGCCAGATCGCCGGGGCGGGCGCCCCGCTGCCCGGACCGCTGGGCGCGGCGCTGGCCGGGCACCACCTGGCGGCGACCCGCACCGGCCGCCGGGGGCCGCACCGGGCGGCGGTCGCCGGTACGACGTATTCGCTCTTCCCGATCCGGAACACCGGCCGGGGTGCGGTGCCGGCCGCCCGCGACGTACGGGAGTCGGTGCTCTCCGACTGGCTGCTGGCGGTCGAGGCCGACGCCTCGGACTGGCCCGCCGCCCGGCTCGATCTGCTCCAGGGCGTCACCCAGCTGATCGCGGTCGAACGCGACCGCCGCGACGCGGCCCGCACGGTACGCCGCAGGCTCGCCCAGGAGGTGCTGGAGCTGGTCCAGGCGAGCGCCGCCCCGGCGGAGATCGCGGCCAGGCTGCGGGTCGCCGCACCGGTCCTGCTGCCCGGCCTCGGCGTGGCCCCGCAGTGGCAGGTCGTGGTGGCCCGGGTCGACTGGAGCGCCGGGGGCCAGCCCGCTGCCGCGGGCGACATCGCGAGCGGCCCGGTGGCCCAGGCGCTGCTGGAGGAGATCCTCGTCGACCCGGCGGTCGGCGGCCCCGACTCGGCCGACCGGATCGCCGTCGCGCACACGGGCGAGGAGGCCATCGCCCTGGTTCCGCTGCCCGCGCCCACCACCGTGGCCGAGGAGCCCGGGGAGGGCGCCTCGGGCGGTGCGGCGCGGGCGGGCGTCGAGGACGCCGAGGCCCTCGACGCGGAGCCGGGACTGCACGCCGACGCGCTGCTCGCCTCCGTGCGCGAGCCGCTCTCCGCGGGGCTCGCCGACGACGGCCGGCTGACACTGGGTGTCAGCGCGGCCGTGCACTCCGCCGAAGGACTGCGCGGCGCCCTGGAGGAGGCCCGGCACGCCCGCCGGGTGGCCGCGGCCCGTCCGGGGCGGGTCTGCGCCGCCGGCCACCACGAGCTGGCCTCGCACGTGCTGCTGCTGCCGTTCGTCCCCGACGACGTCCGGCGCGCCTTCACCGCCCGGCTGCTGGACCCGCTGCGCGACTACGACCGTCGCCACCGGGCGGAGCTGATCGAGACGCTGGAGGCCTTCCTGGACTGCGACGGGTCCTGGACCCGCTGCGCGGCCCGGCTGCACCTGCACGTCAACACGTTGCGCTACCGCGTCGGGCGGATCGAGCAGTTGACGGGGCGTGACCTTTCGCGCCTGGAGGACAAGCTCGACTTCTTCCTCGCCCTGCGCATGAGCTGATCTTCCGGCCGCGCACGGGGCCCGGGAGGGCCCCGTGCCGCTCCGGCCGATTGTGAAATCTTTCACCTGACATTGCCCGGACCTCTTGGCCCGGCGTGCCAATCCGTGCTGAGATGCGCCGTACCCAACAGCACAATGGCGCGCTCGGGGAGGGCAATGTGGCGCATACCGCCATGTCTGGTTCCGGAACGACAGCAGATGACGATCCTCCGCTCCAGACCGCGGTATGGCGGCTGCGCTCACGCGCCTGCTGGACGGACGCGGCCGCGCTGCTGGAGCCCGACGCGAGCACCGATCCGGCCGCCGCCCTCCAGCGCACCGCGCTGCTGACCGAGCGGTGCCTCTACACCGGACAGGGCTGGACCGACGCCGAGGACGCCCTGCGCACGGCGGAGGCCGTCGCCCGCAGCGACGACGAGCGCGGGTCCGCCGCCTCCGAGCGGGGCCATCTGGCGTACGCCTCGACCCTCCTGGCGGTACGGGACCGGGCCGACGAGGCGAGCGTGGCGCTCAGCCGGTCGGCGGCGCTGCTGGCGCCCGCGTCCCCGGCCCGGCCGCTGCTGGACTTCCGGCGCGGGCTGATCGCGCAGAACATCGCGGAGTCGCCGCAGTCGGCGCGGGCCGCGTTCCGCCGGGCGCACGCCGGAGCGGTGGCCCGGGGCGACGAGCTGCTGCTGTCGTCCACCTGGCGGCATCTGGCGGCGCTCGCCCTGCGCGAGGGGGAGCTGGCCGAGGCCCGGCACGGCTTCGCGGAGTCGCTGCGGATCCGGGAGGAGCTGGGGTTCCTGGTCGGTACGGCCCCTGCGCTGATCTCCCTCGCGGAGGCGGAGGAGGAGCCCGAGGCGGGACGGCTGCGCGCCGAGGCAGGCCGGCTGTTCCGGCTCCTGGGCGGCGTCCCCACCTGGCTGGCCCCGTATCTGGGCCCTCCGGCCCCGCGCACGGCCGAGGCGAGCTGAGGCGGCGGCGTCCGCGGCCTCCTGGGGCCGCGGGCACCGTCCGGGTCAGCCGTCGGCGCCGGCGAAGTGTTCGCGGACCAGGGCCTGGACGACGGTGAGGTCCTGGGAGACGAGGGCGTCGAGGAGTGCGGTGTGCTCGGAGGCGTCGGCCAGCAGGTCGGCCCGGCGGGTGGCGGGGCCCGACACCAGCGGCCACTGGGAGCGCCGGTGCAGTTCGTCGGCGACGGTCACGAGCTGCTCGTTGCCGGACAGCATGAGGACCGCGCGGTGGAAGGCCCGGTCCGACTCGGCGTAGGCGGCGAGGTCGCCGACGGCCGCCGCCGTGACCGTGGCCTCCGCCAGCGGGCGCAGGCCGCTCCAGCGGTGCGCCGGGACCGTACGGGCCAGGCTCAGCATCACCGGGACCTCGATCAGGGCCCGCACCTCGGCCAGTTCGGCGAGCTCGCGGGGGCCGCGTTCGCTGACCCGGAACCCCCGGTTCGGCACGACCTCGACGGCTCCCTCGACGGCCAGCCGCTGCATGGCCTCGCGCACCGGCGTCGCGGAGACGCCGAAGCGGGCGCCGAGCGCGGGGGCGGAGTACACCTGGCCGGGCACCAGCTCGCCGTCGACGAGGGCGGCGCGCAGGGCGTCCAGGATCTGGCCGCGTACGGAGTGGCGCTGGACGGCACGCGGCGCGGGAGGCTCGCAGTGGGTGTGCTCGCCCCGGGCCTGTTCCGGCACCCGGCACTCCGGCATCCGGTGTTCCGCCGGAGCACTCGGGAACGCTCCGGGGGCATACGCCGGACGTGCGCCCTCACGCGCGCTGCCCTGCTCCACCCGGACCTCCTCCGCCTGCCGCGGGCCGACTCGCGTGCGCCGGACCTCCTGTGCACGATAGAGGCAGGAGGCTGCGGTTCAAACATCGATGGCATCGGGTAAGGTTAGCCTTACCTGCAAACGATCCCGATTCGGTGGTCCCCTGCATGACCCTCTCCCCGCCGTTCACCGGCACCGCGACGTCCCCCGTGACCGCCGCGTACGCCCGCCTGACCGAGGTATTCCCCGGTCTGCGGGCCGACGTGCTCGACGGCGACGCCGTGGCCCCGTCCGGAGCGGGCTGGGTCGGCGCGGCGGAGCTGGCCGCCGGCGGCCACGCCGTGGACGCCTTCCTCGCCTGGGACAACGCCCAGGTGCTGCGCGACTACGGGCAGCAGGCCCGCCCGGACGTGGTGGCGAGCTTCGGTCTGCACCGGTACGCCTGGCCCGCCTGCCTGCTGGTGACGGTGCCGTGGTTCCTTCAGCGCAGGGTGCCACGCGTCCCGGTCGAGGACGTGGCCTTCCAGCGGGCACTGGGACACCTGACCGTGCGGGTCCGGGAATTCGCCTGCCTGCCGGACGACCCGGCGGCGGCGCTGCCCGGGGCCCGGGTCGTCGCGGACGAGGCGGCGCTGCGGGCCGAGGTCCTGGCCTCCCTGACCGAGCACCTCGGTCCGGTGCTGGAGGGCTTCGGGCCGCGCATGCGGCGCGGGAAGCGGGCCCTGTGGGGGATGGCGACGGACGAGATCGTCGAGGGCCTCTGGTACATCGCGCACCTGCTGGGCGAGGAGCGCCGCGCCATGGCCGAGCTGGAGCTACTGCTCCCCGGCACGACGAAGCCGTACGTCGGCACCGCGGGCTTCCGCGAGCTGACCGGGCCCGACGGCCGGTCGCTGCCGACCCGGGACCGGGCGAGCTGCTGCCTCTTCTACACCCTGCGCCCCGAGGACACCTGTGTGACCTGCCCGCGTACATGCGACGCGGACCGGGTACGGAAGCTCGCGGCAGCTTCCTGATCCACACCGCCCGTCCGGATGACGTGGAATCGAACGCAACTCGGCTTCACCGGGCGGCCGTTCGACAAGATTCCACCCATCGATAGCCTCTCCCACCCCCATGGCGTGCTCTTGTCCCGAAACCACCGGAGCGGGACGGGAATTCCGTCACGATGGCGCACGAAACGCCCTACGTGACGCAAGGGACCGCGCATGAGACTGACCGACATATCGCTTGACTGGCTGCTTCCGGGCGCCGTACTGCTCGTGGGGGTCATGGCGGCGGTGACGGTGGTCGCACGCGGCAAGCGTGCCGCCGGCAAGGCCGCGGCCGACGACTCCTGGGAACGCAGCGAGGAGCGCCGCAGACGCAAGGAAGCGCTGTACGCCACCGCCAGTTACGTCCTGCTGTTCTGCTGCGCGGCGGTCGCCGCCGCGCTCTCCTTCCACGGGCTCGTCGGCTTCGGCCGGCAGAACCTGAGCCTCACCGGAGGCTGGGAGTACCTGGTCCCGTTCGGACTGGACGGCGCCGCGATGTTCTGTTCCGTGCTGGCCGTACGGGAGGCGAGCCACGGAGACGCGGCGCTCGGCTCCCGGCTCCTGGTGTGGACGTTCGCCGGGGCCGCCGCCTGGTTCAACTGGGTGCACGCCCCCCGGGGCATGGACCACGCGGGCGCGCCGCATTTCTTCGCGGGGATGTCCCTCTCGGCCGCGGTGCTCTTCGACCGCGCGCTGAAGCAGACCCGGCGCGCCGCACTGCGCGAACAGGGCCTGGTGCCCCGTCCGTTGCCGCAGATCCGGATCGTCCGCTGGCTGCGGGCGCCCAGGGAGACCTTCGGCGCCTGGTCGCTGATGCTCCTGGAGGGCGTCCGCACCCTGGACGAGGCGGTGGACGAGGTGCGGGAGGACCGCAGGGAGCGCGAGCAGGACCGGCTACGCCGACGCGACCAGGAGAAGCTGGACCGGGCCCGCATCAAGGCCCTGAACCGGCAGAACCGGGTCTGGGGGCGCGGTGGACGGGGCGACCGGCAGGTGGACGTGCCCGCTCTCGCCCCGGCCTCGGGCGGCGCGGCGCCGGCCGTCGCGGAGCCCGCCATAGCGGAGCCGGGTCAGCTGCCTCTGCGACCCCGGCCATCCCTGCAAGCCGTCGGCCCGAAGCAGGCGGACGGTTCGGGTTCGAAGAGCCTGGACGCCCCGGGCCGGGGAAGTGACCCGCGGACCGTCGACCTCACCGCCGAGGACGACACCCAGACGCTCCCCCGCCTCGACTCGCTGGAACAGAAACTGAAGGATCTGGAGCAGCAGTTCGGCTGAGCCCGCCTCGCGGCGGAGGGCCCTCAGGGCCTTCCGCCGTGCAGCTCGAACCAGACGACCTTGCCCAGGGCCTGTGCCTCCACGCCCCAGGCGTCGGCCAGGCTCCGGACCAGGATCAGGCCCCTGCCGTGCGTACCGTCGTCGGCGTTCGGTACGTACGGCGCGGGCAGATCCTCCGACGCGAAGTCCTGGACCTCCACACGCAGCCGGGCGGGCGTCGCCGTGGCGGTGACCACGGCCCCGTGCCGGGTGTGGATGAGGGCGTTGGTCACCAGTTCGCTCACCAGCAGCTCCGCCGCCTCGGTCTGCTCCTCGTCGGAGCGATGCCGGAGGAACTCCCGCAGCTCCCGGCGCACTTCGCCCACCGCCGACCGCTCGGTGTGACCCACCCTCCGGCGCATCCGGGCCGGCGGTGACGCCTCGCCCGGTCTCCGGCCCCGGGGGCCGCGCCCCTCGATGACCGTTGTCCTTTTCTGACGCTTCGCCATTTCCCCCGCCCGCACAGTGAACCGACCTCCTCTGATCCGGCCGCCCGTCGAACAGCCTCACGGGATGCATGCCCTTGTACGCACACGGTCACGCTTGTGGAATCGTCAAGAGGTGAACGATCGGGAGCGGCGAGGGGCGCACGGAACATCCCACCCGCGCACGCCATCACCACAGAGGCGCAGCTTCGGTTAACGTCCGGCGAATACGGCCGAGTTGGAGTTGACGGCCCAGCTTCTACGCGCGTCATCATGATGGCATGCGCATCCCCCCACGCATCACCCGGCTCGGCGGCTCGGCCGCCCTCCTGTCCGTCGCCCTCCTCGCCTCGGGTCCGGTCGCGGCCCAGGCGACCACCCCGACCGCCGCCCCCACCTCCCACTCCGCGACCGCCTTCCGGGCCGCCGCGGTGGGCAGCATCTGCCATTCCGCGCTGCCGTCCCAGGCGCACGACACCCTGGATCTCATCGAGCAGGGCGGGCCGTTCCCGTTCGAGCAGGACGGCACCGTCTTCCAGAACCGCGAGGGTCTGCTGCCCGGCCAGTCCACCGGCTACTACCACGAGTACACGGTCGTGACCCCCGGCTCCGACACGCGCGGCGCGCGCCGGATCGTCACCGGCGAGCAGGTGGAGGAGGACTACTACACCGCCGACCACTACGCCTCCTTCGACCTGGTCGACCACGACTGCTGACCCCCTCCGAGGGGCGTCGGCCGGACCCGGACGAGAGGCGTCAGGTCCTGTCCTCGAACCCTCTCGCGGGGGTTCGTGCGCCACCGAGGAACGCCGCGAGCCCGGTGTCGAAGTCCATGCCGGACGGAACGAACAGGATGGTCCGGTCCGGTGCGACGTACGCCTTGCCGCCGCCACGCCCGGTCTGTACGACACACACCCCCGCACCGTCCGGCAGCTCGACGACGTTCACCCCCGCGCCCGGTGCGAGACCGAGGAACGCCTTCCCGGCCTCGGTCAGTCGTGCCGCACCGGCCCTCGGCGGGGAAGGCGGAGGAGGCAGGTCGCTCACGCCTGCCTTCAGGTCCCGGGCCTTGCAGCCGCACCCGCCAGGAGGCCATGCCTTCGAGCCGGCCGCCCCCCGCTCGGGGAAGCATGCCTCCTCGTTGCTGTGCACATGGATCTGCCCCAGGCAGGGCGGGCCGCCGAACGCCGGCGGCCGGCACATGACCTCACGCCGGCAGTACGCACACCGCATGACTTCTCCTCGTCCCCGGTCACTCTCACGCCCGGCCGCAGCCGCAGGGCGACATGTGGACGAACGCGTGAGGTTCAGCTTAGGCAGATCCGAACTCCCGCTGCCGGTCAGCCGATCGCACGCAGCGCCATCCGGACGACCGCCATGAAGCCCCGCGCGATCCATCCGAGCAGCCCCACCTCTGCGGCCAGCTCGGCGGTGTCCATCGCCGCCTCCCCCTTGTCCGCCCTGTCCACCACCCCGGAACGGCACCGGGAGCAGGAGCGAGGCCAACGGCGCTTCTGGGCACCGCACTTCTTGCACGTCGACATGCCGTCCATTCTTCTCGCGGTCGCGGACCGCCGGCAGGCGGGGTGCAGGGGCTTCAGGCGCTGATGACGCCGTTCCCGGTGCCGTGGGCGCGCCGCTCGGTGACGTGGCGGTACAGGGCACCGAGCGCGAAGGCCTGGACGATGGCACCGACCGGGATCGCGATCAGGCCCACGGGGCCCGTGAAGGGGACCAGCAGGGAGGTCGGGGCGGTCACCAGGAAGGCCCACACTCCGGCGAAACCGGCGTCTCCGGAGGAGGCGGCGAAGTAGGTGTCCGCGGCGACCCACAGGCACACCGCGAGGACAACGCCCAGGTATCCCAGAGCGAGAGGGTTCGCCAGGTAGTGGCGGAGGTTCTGCGGCATCGAGCGCGAGGTCCTGGCCATGTGGGATCTCCCTGGAAGTGCCGGTACGCCCGGTGCGGTGATGGTTCTGCTGACGACCTCGACCCTGCCGTCCGCAGGGAGTCGCCACATGAGCATCCATACTCACGTTCGCATCCGTGCACTCGCTGTGGGCCCCTCGTCGGACCTAGACCCTGTCGTCGAACTGCCGCCTGACCCCGCAGGGCCGCCCTCCGGGCGACGACGGCAGTTCGACGACAGGGTCTAGGGACGCGGCACGTTACGGAGGTTGGAGCGGGCCATCTGGAGCATCCGGCCCACGCCGCCGTCGAGCACGATCTTGCTGGCGGAGAGGGCGAAGCCGGTGACCATGTCGGCGCTGATCTTCGGCGGGATGGAGAGCGCGTTCGGATCGGTGACCACGTCGACGAGCGCGGGGCCCTTGTGCTTGAAGGCGTCCTTGAGCGCGCCCTGCAACTGCTTGGGCTTCTCCACGCGTACGCCGTAGGCGCCGGCGGCGCGGGCGATGGCGGCGAAGTCGGGGTTCATGTTGGTCGTCCCGTACGAGGGGAGGCCAGCGACGAGCATCTCCAACTCGACCATGCCGAGCGAGGAGTTGTTGAACAGGACGACCTTCACCGGCAGGTCGTGCTGGACCAGGGTGAGGAAGTCACCCATCAGCATGGAGAATCCGCCGTCGCCGGACATCGCGACGACCTGCCGGTTCAGGTCGGTGAACTGGGCGCCGATCGCCTGCGGCAGCGCGTTGGCCATCGAGCCGTGGCTGAACGAACCGATCACCCGCCGCTTGCCGTTGGGTGTCAGATAGCGGGCCGCCCAGACGTTGTTCATGCCGGTGTCGACGGTGAACACGGCGTCCTCGTCGGCCATCTCGTCCAGCACGGACGCGACGTACTCGGGATGGATCGGAACGTGCTTGTCGACCTTGCGGGTGTAGGCCTTGACCACGCCCTCCAGGGCGTTCGCGTGCTTCTTCAGCATCCGGTCGAGGAACTTGCGGTCGGACTTGGGCTTCACCCGGGGCGTCAGGCAGCGCAGGGTCTCGCGCACGTCGCCCCAGACCGCGAGGTCGAGCTTGGAGCGGCGGCCGAGATGCTCGGGGCGCACATCGACCTGGACGATCTTCACGTCGTCCGGGAGGAAGGCGTTGTACGGGAAGTCCGTGCCGAGCAGGACGAGGAGGTCGCACTCGTTGGTCGCCTCGTACGCGGCGCCGTAACCGAGCAGCCCGCTCATCCCGACATCGTACGGATTGTCGTACTGGATCCACTCCTTGCCGCGCAGCGCGTGACCGACCGGGGACTTGATCTTCTCGGCGAACTCCATGACCTCGGCGTGCGCCCCGGCCGTGCCGCTGCCGCAGAACAGCGTCACCCGTCCGGCCTCGTCCACCAGGCGGCAGAGCTTGTCGATCTCGTCGTCGCCGGGCCGTACGGTCGGCCGCGCGGTGACGAGGGCGTGCTCGATGCTTTTCTCCGGAGCGGGTTTGGAGGCGATGTCGCCCGGCATCGAGACGACGCTGACGCCGCCGCGCCCGATGGCGTGCTGGATCGCCGTCTGGAGCAGCCTCGGCATCTGCTCCGGGTTGGAGATCATCTCGTTGTAGTGGCTGCACTCCTGGAACAGCAGCTCCGGATGGGTCTCCTGGAAGTAGCCGAGGCCGATCTCGCTGGAGGGGATGTGCGAGGCGAGGGCCAGGACCGGGGCCATCGAGCGGTGCGCGTCGTACAGGCCGTTGATCAGGTGCAGGTTGCCCGGGCCGCAGGAGCCGGCGCAGGCCGCGAGCGCTCCGGTGACCTGCGCTTCCGCACCGGCCGCGAAGGCGGCGGTCTCCTCGTGCCGGACGTGGACCCAGTCGATGGCCGGGTTACGCCGGATGGCGTCCACGACGGGGTTCAGGCTGTCGCCGACAACGCCGTACATGCGTTTGACGCCTGCCCTGGCGAGGATGTCGACGAACTGCTCCGCCACGTTCTGCTTGGCCATGGGTGCGCACCCTTCCTTGCCTCGTGCTCCGTGCACTTCGGCTGTCCGGACTCCGGAGCACGAAACGCCGTTCCGCCCGGCTCCGGAATCCATCAACCCACGGCGCGCGCGGTTACGCCTCCCAGACGGCGGCGCAGGTGCGGTCGTCGGCGTACCCCTTGATCCGGAGCTGGGTGTCGGCGAGGAAGGCGGGCAGTCCGGGCGGTCCGCCGCTCCCCCAGCGCTCGGCGAGCTCGCCGGGGAGCCCGGCCTCGCCGCGCATCGGCTCGGCCAGTCCGTTGCTGCACAGCAGCAGCGTGTCGCCGGGCCGCGCCACGGAGGCCCGGAAGCGGAAGGGCTCTGCGGGCTGCCGGGCGGGGCCCCCGGCGTTCGGGGGCGGCGGCGCGGTGATCTGGAGGTCCATGGTCAGCCGGTCCCCGTCGGGGCCCTCCTCCCGCTCGTCGCCCGCCCGCCGGGTGCCGCCCTCCGGGACGAAGGGCTCCAGGTCCTGCCAGAGTCCGTCGCGGAGGCGGAAGAGGCCGCCGCTGCCGACGCCGAAGAAGACCCGGGTGCGGCAGTCGGGGTCGGCGGACAGCAGGAGGCAGCGGAGGCTCGCGGTGTACGCGTCCGGTGCGACGCCGAGTTCGGCGGCGCGGGCGCGCAGCTTGCCGTACGTACGGTCGGTGAGCCGGTGCAGCCCGGCCTTCAGGTCGCCCCGGCGGCCCGCTCTTATGTCCTCGGAAAGCCGGATGTGGCTACGGGCGACGGCCCCGCCGATCCAGCGGCAGGCGTCGGCCGCGGCGAGGTGGGCCGCTTCGCCGTCCCGTCTGCCGCCGGCCACGGCCACGAGCACGAGGGCGCTCTCGGCGGCCCCGAAGCGGGCGGTGAGCAGCCCGTCGCGCCGGGGTTCTCCGCGGAAGCGGGCGGAGTCGCCGCGTACGGAGGCGGCGCGCAGGGTGTACGTCCCGTACCGCGCGCCGTCCAGGACGGTGTCGGGGCCGAGGCCGTCCAGATTCTCCGACGTGGCGGAGGGCAGGGCCGCGGGCTCGGAGTCGTAGGTGGGCGGCCGGTCCCCGAGGTGCCCGACGGTCGGCCGGCCGCCGTCCGCGGCGGCCTCGGCGAGGTCCGGCGGAGGTGCGTGCGGCGCGCCGGGGTCGGGGGCGGGGTCGGGCGCGGACGCCTCCGGCACGCGCGGTGCGGCGAACGTCCGGGGACCCGGCTGCCCCGCGGGTGCCTCCCAGGGGGCGGGAAAGACGGTGGTGCGGGGTGCGACCGGCTCCGGCCCGGCGGGCGCGGCCGACCTGGACTCCGGCACCGACCGCGTCTCCGGCGCCGGATTCCGCTCCTGCACCGGATTCCGCTCGGGCACGGCATCAGCAGTCCGCTCCGGCTGCCGGTCGCGCTTCGCGTACGGGTCCCAGGCGGACCGGGGGTCGGGCATGCGCTCCGGAGCCGCCTCGGGATCCAGGACAGGGGCCGGGACAGGGGGCGGGGCGGCGGCCGGGACCGGTCCCGGCCACGGCTCCCGCCGCGCCGCCACGGGCCGGCTCTGCCCGGGCGGCCGGTACGCATCCGCGTCCGGCTCCTCGTACCGGTCGGCGTACGGGTCCCCGTAGGCGTCCTCGTAGGGGTCCTCGTACGGGTTCTCGTGCGGATCCCGGACGGTCTCGCGCACGGTGTCCCGGTGGTCGCCCACCGGGCTGCCCACCGGGCTGTCCTCCGGCCTGCCCACCGGGCTGCTCACCGTGTCCGACACGGAGTCGAAGCGGTCGTCGAGGCTGTCGGCGGCACGGCCGGGACCGGTGTCCTGCGCGGTCTCGTCGTACAGCTTGCGCCACCAGTCGTCCTCGTGGGCGGCGGGCTTCTCCCCCTGCTGACTCATGCCCCTATTGTCCACCGCCGGGGCGGCCCGAAAACGGGGCATCGGGAAAATGTGGCCCGTAGAAGGGCCCGCCGGGCGGCCCCACCCCCCACGGGAAGGACGCCCGGCGGACCGGTCGGAGTGAGCGGTGTCCCCGCGTGTCGGCCGTTCGTACGATCGGCCGATCACCGGTTCAGCGGCTCATGGGCTGCCCATCGCTTCAGCGCACGACGTACGCGTCGTTGACGGTCTGGACCACGGAGTTGCCGTTCGCGTCGCTCAGTTCCGTCCGCAGCGTGACGGACTTCCCGGTCGCGTCCGCGTGGTCGACGGTCGCGGTCCAGCGGCCGGCCTGCTGTGCGGTGGTGGCCGTCCGCCAGGTCTCGCCGCCGTCGTAGCTGAAGGAGACCTTCGCGCCGTTCAGTTCGGCGGGGGTGTATCCGGCGTGCCCGGTCGCGTCGAGCCCGATCTTCTGGCCGTTCTTCGCGGGCACGGTCTTCATGCCGTCCGACGGCACGTCGTAGCGCGGGAAGAGCAGGGGAATCCCCTGCGACGCCACGTCCGGCTTCCGCTCGGAACGGAACGCCCAGGTGGTCTCCGTCCGCGTGGACCGCTTCCAGACCGCCGCGGGCGAGCCGATCTTCGTGGTCATCAGGGTGAGTTCGTACGCGGCGTCCTCGGCGGGCACGGTGAAGACACCGAACGGGTAGCCGCTGCTGCCGACGAGCCGGCCCTCGCGTTCGAGCCGCATGCCGCCGATGTCACCGAACGAGCCCTGCTGGCCCACGTGTTCGGAGTCGGTCATGAACGCCGGGGCGACACCGATCAGGTTGTCCTGGCGTTCACCGGCGAGCAGCTCCGCGCCCTCGGCGTCGCGCGGGGCGCCGGGGACCAGCAGACCCCGGTACCACTCCTCCTTCATGGTCCGGCCGGCCTCGTACGTACGGGGGTTGCCGGTCATCTGCTCGCCCCAGGGGAAGCTGGAGGAGAGCGTCTTCTGCCAGACGGTGTCACCCGCCGTGTAGAACTCGGTGCGCTTCCCGGGGGCCGCGACCACGGCGAGCGAGGACGCGCCGAAGGTCGCGCCGTAGGGCCGGGAGACCAGGAGCGTGTCGACGAAGTCGGCGGCCACGCCCATGGATTCATGGGTGGAGACGACAGATCCGAGCTTCCTGTCGCGGACCTTGTAGGTGCGGTCGGAGGTGATCTGTCCCGTCTCCGGGAACGACAGGTTGTACACGAACGGGCTGACGGCCGTGGCCTTCCAGGACACCTCCGTCTTCCCCCTGCCGAGCGCCGTCTTCAGCAGGGCCGCCTCGTCGGCCCGCAGGCCGAGGACCGGAAGGGGCGCCGCCCCGTAGCCGACGGACGGCTTCCAGTCGCCGGCCGAGGGGCGGTGCACCAGCAGCGCGGTCGCTCCGGCGGCCTGCGCGGCCCGCGCCTGGGCCAGGACGCTCGCGGACCTGTCGCCCACCTCCACCAGGGCGATCCGGCCCTTCACTCCGGCGGCCTCCAGCTCGGCGGCGCTGCCCGCACCGGCGTCGACGGCCTCGGCGCGGCCGGTGCCGTCCAGGTTGACCGCTCCCGTCGTGGCGGGCCTGGGGTGCAGGTCCGCTCCGCCGACCAGGGAGAACCTCTGGATCTGCGGGGCGTAGGCGCGCCAGACGGAGGCGAACTCGAAGTCCCCGTCACGTGCCTTGCCCCGGACGTCGACCAGGTAGTCCTTGATCAGCCCGGTGCCGGCGATGGACCCCGAGTGCAGCCAGGTGTCGTCCCACGAGCGCCCGAACGCGAGGGTCGCACCACGTGTCTCGGCGGCCCGGTCCTGGTTACGCACCTTCAGGCGGTGGGCCTCGCGGGCGTCGAGGACGAGCGTGGTGTCCTTGGTGACGTTCAGCTGGGGGCGGGCCAGATAGCCGACGGAGCCGACGAGTTGACCGGTCGCGTCGGCCGGGTCGGGTGTGGCGACGAAGCTGGAGACGAAGTACGCGCCGGGGCGCACCTGGTAGGTCTGGTCGGTGGCGCCCTGGTTGAAGCGGCGTTCGCCGGAGGCGGTGTCGGTGCCGATGAGGTCGACCGATGAGACGCCGTCGGCGGGCTTGCCGGTGCCGTCGACGAGCTTGACGCGCAGCGTGACGGTCTCCGGCGCCACGTACAGGGAGAACGGGGTGGAGACCTTCATTCCCCCGGCGCCCGTGGCGAGGACGCGGCCGGTGACGTCACCGTACTGGGCGGCGGTCAGCCGGGCGTCGGGCGTGAGGGCGAGGGGCACCTCGACGGTCGCCCCGGCGGGCACGGTGACGGACTTCCGGCCGAGCGAGGCGATCGTGGAGCGGACGGCCGAGCCGTCGTTGCCGGTGACGCCCGCGACCTTGAGCGAGAGGGTGACCGGCTTGCCGCTCGTGTTGGTGTAGGGCACGGCGACGGTGGTGCGGTCGCTCCGGTCCTGCGGCCAGTTGAAGGTGCCGCCCTGCACGGCCGGTGCGCCGAGCACGGGCGTGCGGATCGCGCGGTCGACGTCGAGACGGCCGCCTCCGGTCTCGGTGACGTCGCCGGGGACGGCGCTGCGTGCCGAGGAGACGAGGGCCGCCTTGATCTGCTGGGCGGTCCAGTCGGGGTGACGCTGCCTCACCACGGCCGCCGCGCCCGCGACGTGCGGGGTCGCCATCGACGTACCGGACAGGGACCGGTACGCCTGTGAGCCCCGGCCGCCCGCGGCGGCGGCGGAGATGGCGACGCCGGGTGCGGCAATCTCCGGCTTGAGGGTGTGCGAGACGATCGCGGGTCCGCGGCTGGAGAAGTTCGCGGTGGAATCGTCGCGGTCGACCGCTCCGACGGTCAGCACGCCGGGTGCGCAGCCGGGCGAGGAGACGGTGTTCAGGGACGGACCGAGGTTTCCGGCGGCGACCACGAACAGGGTGTCCTTGTTCTTGCCGAGTTCCTCGGCGGCCAGGCTCATCGGGTCGGTGCAGTCGGTGGGTTCGGCGCTGCCGAGGCTCATGGAGACGACGTCGGCCTTGCTGTCGACCGCCCACTGCATGCCCGCGATGATCCAGGAGGCCGCGCCGGAGCCGCTGTCGTTGAGGACCTTGCCGACCATCAGGTCGGCGCCGGGCGCGACGCCCTTGTTCTTTCCTCCGCTCGCCGCGCCGGAGCCGCCGACGGTGGACGCGACATGGGTGCCGTGGCCCTGGCGGTCGTCGGTGGTGTCGGAGTCGGTGAAGTTCTCCGAGGCGGTGATCCGGCGCTGGAGGTCGGGGTGTTCGGCATCCGCCCCGGTGTCCAGGACCGCGATCCTGGCGCCGGTCCCGTCGTAGCCGGCGGCCCACGCGAGGTCGGCGCCGACCTGCTTCGTCGACTTGTCGAGACTGGCCTGAACCTTGCGGTCGAGCCAGAGCTTCTTGAGCCCGGCCCCGGAACGGGAGCGGGGCGCGGTGAGGTCGGCCCAGAACGCGGCGGCCCGCTTCTTGTCGGCCTTCAGCGCGAGCCCGTCGATGACGTCGAGGGCCGCTCCGCGCTCGGCCCCGCGCGGGGTGGTCGGGGCGCGGCGGGCGGTGTCGCCGGTGTAGGTGGCGATCAGCGGGACGGCGTCGGCGCGGCTGTCGTCGTAGCCCTGGCGGATGAGCCCGGTGACGTTGAACAGCTCCTCGTCCACGGTGCCCGCGGCGAGCGCGGACACGGCGGACTCGGGGTAGACGTACAGGTCCGGGCCGGACTGCCGGGTCTGCACGAGGGGCACACTGCCGTCCTCACGGGGCAGGGCGGTGGCGGCGGACGCACCCGAGGCGTCCTTGGTCACCAGCACCGTGTCGCCGGTGACGAGCGTCACGGTGACGGGCTTCGGGTCCGTGGCGGCGGTGGCCGCGCCCCCGGTGATCGGTCTGTTCGGATCCCGCTCGTCCGGTGGCGCGGCCACCGACGGCGCGACCACCGTGACGGCGAGCACGGCGGCGGTCGCCGCTCCGAGTGCCGTACGCGATATCGGGCGCATCGCTCTCCCCAGGTCAATCCGGAACGAAGCAGCCCAAGAGGCCACATCCCGGAGGTTGTTGGTGCTGCGGTGGCGCCACAGTGGCAGAGGGGCCGGGGGTACAGGAGATGATGTGAGCGGCGGGTTTACGCCGTGGCCTCTTCCCGCCACCCGGGACCCGCCGCAGGGGCGCCTCGATGCGCGATCACCACACCCGGGGAGGTCGGAGAATGCTGGGGGCCATAGGTCTCGACGAGAGACAGGAAACCGCGTACCGCGCGCTCGTCGCGGCGGGAGCCGCGGAGCTCGCCGATCTCGCGCACCGGCTGGCGCTTCCCGAGGCGGACACCGAGCGTGTGCTGCGGCGCCTGGAGCAGCAGGGCCTGGCGGCGCAGTCCTCGGCCCGGCCGGGCCGCTGGGTGGCGGCGCCGCCCGGCGTGGCGCTCGGCGCGCTGCTGATCCAGCAGCGGCACGAGCTGGAGCAGGCGGAGCTGGCGTCCGCACTGCTCGCCGAGGAGTACCGGGCCGAGGCGAGCGAACCGGCGGTGCACGACCTGGTGGAGGTGGTGACGGGGGCGAGCGCCGTCGCCCAGCGCTTCCACCAGTTGCAGCTGGGAGCGGTGTCGGAGGTGTGTGCCCTGGTGACGGGCAAGCCGATCGCGGTGACCGGGATGGAGAACGAGTCCGAGGAGCGGGCGACCTCGCGCGGGGTGAGCTACCGGGTGGTGGTCGAGCGCGAGGTGCTGTCGACGCCCTTCGGGATCCTGGAGCTGTCGGCGGCGCTGAGCCGGGACGAGCAGTGCCGGGTGGTGGACCGGGTGCCGACGAAGCTGGTGGTGGCCGACGGGAGCCTCGCGATGGTCCCGCTGACCGGGCGGGGCGCCGAGCCGGCCGCTCTGGTCGTGCACGCCAGCGGTCTGCTGGAGTCGCTGATGGGCCTGTTCGAGGCGGTGTGGCGGGATGCGATGCCGCTGCGGCTGGGCGAGGGCGGCGGGGTGCGCGAGGACGGGGTCGGGCCCGATCCGACGGACCTGGAGATCCTGTCACTGCTGCTGGCGGGGCTGACGGACGCCAGTGTGGCCAAGCAGCTGGATCTGGGGCTGCGGACCGTGCAGCGCCGCGTCAAGGGCCTGATGGAGCTGACCGGGGTCTCGACGCGGCTCCAGCTGGGCTGGCATGCGTACGAGCGTGGCTGGGTGTCCCGTACCGAATCGGCCTGAGGCGGCGTCGGCGCAGGTCGACGCGGGTGGGCGGGGGTGCGCTGACGGGCGGAGCGGGGCACTCTCCGGCAGGCTGGTCAGATGAGTGTGTGGCAGCTCGTCGCCGTGGGCCTGGTCATGCTGCTGGGCCTGGTCGGAGTGCTGCTGCCGGGGGTGCCGGGTCAGGCGATCGTCTGGGCGGCGGTGCTGTGGTGGGCGCTGACGGACATGGCGCCGGCCGCCTGGGGCGTCCTGATCGGCGCGACGGCGCTGATGCTGCTGAACCAGGCCCTCAAACCGCTGCTGCCGGCACGCCGCCCCGGCGAGTCCGGGGCGCCTCGCCGGACTCTGATGATCGGCGGGGTCGCGGGGATCGTGGGCTTCTTCGTCGTCCCCGTGGTCGGCGGAATCCTCGGGTACGTGGGAGCCATCTTCGGCGCGGAGCGGCTGCGGCTGGGGAGCCGGGGCGCGGGCTGGGCGTCGGTGCGCTCGGTGATGCGGGCGACGGGCTACGCGGTCCTGGTGGAGCTGTTCTGCTGCCTGCTGGTGGCGGGCGCCTGGCTGGGCGCGGTGCTCTGGGGCTGACGGGAGCACCAGGGGGCCCGGTCAGCTCGGGACCGCCGCCTCCAGATGACGCACGGCGTACGAGCGCCAGGGCCGCCACCGCTCCGCGCCCGGCGTTCCGTACGGGTCCACGTCGGGGTCGCCGAGCGCCCGCATCCGGATCAGCGCGGCGGTGCGCCGGCCGATCCCGGGCAGCGTCAGCAGCGTCCGTTCCGCCTCGTCGCGGTCGGCCCCGGCGTCCAGCCGCAGCCCGCCGTCGGCGAGCGCGGCGGCCAGGGCCGCGAGCGCCGGGTCCTCGGCGGAGCCGGCGAGCACGTCCGGCTCCGGGAAGACATGGGTGAGCCCGCCGCACGGCACGTCCAGCGCCTTGCCGTACCGCTCGACCAGCTCCCCGGCGGCCTCGCGCCCCACCAGGATCCGCACCGCCGCCTCCTCCGGGTCGGCCGCGCCCGGCGACCGCAGCCCGGGGCGGGCGGCGACCAGTGGGGCGAGCCGGGGGTCGGCGGCCAGCGCCTCGTCCACGGCGTACGGGTCGGCGTCCAGGTCGAACAGGCGGCGCACCCGCTGGACGGCGGTGGTCAGGTCGCGGAGGTCGGTGAGCTGGATCCGGGCCTCCAGCCAGGGGCCGCCGGGCGGGGCCTCGTCGACGGCGACGAGCCCGGCCCCGTACGGCAGCCGCAGCGTGCGCCGGTAGGTGCGGCGGCCGGGCGGGCCCGTCACCTCCTCGGCCCGGGCGACCGCTCCCGCGGCCAGCAGGTCGAACAGGGCGGCGGTGGCGTACGGGCCACGGTGGGCGAGCCGCAGCGGGACCCCGGCCCGGGTTCCCTCGCGGCGTCCGCCGCCGAGCCCCGTGCCGGCCTCGGCGCGCAGGGCGCTGGGCGTGCGGGCGTAGATCCGCCGGATGGTGTCGTTGAACTGCCGGACGCTGGCGAACCCCGCGGCGAAGGCGATCTCGGTGACCGGCAGCCCGGTGGTCTGGAGGAGCACCCGGGCGGTGTGGGAGCGCTGGGCGCGGGCGAGCGCGACGGGTCCCGCCCCCAGCTCGGCGTTGAGCTGGCGCTGGACCTGCCGGGCGCTGTAGCCGAGCCGCCCGGCGAGCCCGGGGACGCCGTCGCGGTCCACGACGCCGTCGCCGATCAGGCGCATGGCCCGGCCGACGACGTCCGCGCGGACGTTCCAGTCGGCGGAGCCGGGGACGGCGTCCGGCCGGCAGCGGCGGCAGGCCCGGAAGCCGCCGGCCTGGGCCGCCGCCGCGGTCGGGTAGAAGCGCACGTTGGCGCGTTTGGGCGTGACGGCGGGGCAGCTCGGCCGGCAGTAGATGCCGGTGGTCACGACGGCGAAGAAGAACGCGCCGTCGAACCGCGCGTCGCGGCTGCTGACCGCCTCGTACCTGGTCCGTTCGTCCATCACACCGTCCAGTGTGCGGCAGCCGGGGCCACCGCACTCGCGGTTTTCGGACGTCGAACCGATCGCCCCGGGCTACCGCACCCGGCCGCGCTTGGCCTGCATGGCCGCGCGCCCCTCCGCGCCCTTGCGCTTCCAGTCCCGCAGGATCTCGGAGCGCACCCGGGCGTCGGTCTTGGCGACGATCCGCTGGTTCTCGCGGAGCAGCTTGCGGTAGCTGTCGAGCCTCCGCTCGGGCAGGACCCCGTCCGCCAGGGCGCCGAGGACGGCGCACCCCGGTTCGGCCTCGTGGGCGCAGTCGTGGAACCGGCACCGGGCGGCCAGCTCCTCGATCTCGGAGAACACCTCGCCGACCCCGGTCCCCGCGTCGTACAGGCCCACTCCGCGGAGGCCGGGGGTGTCGATGAGGACGCCCCCGTGCGGCAGGACGAGCAGGTTGCGGGTCGTCGTGGTGTGCCGGCCCTTGCCGTCGACGTCCCGGGCGGCCTGGACATCCATGACGTCCCTCCCGAGCAGGGTGTTGGCCAGGGTGGACTTGCCCGCGCCGGAGATGCCGAGGAGCACGCTCGTACCTCCGGAGACGACGGCGCCGAAGACGTCGAGCCCCTCGCCGGTGGTGGAGCTGACGGGCAGCACC
This sequence comes from Streptomyces sp. NBC_01116, assembly GCF_041435495.1. Taxonomy (NCBI): domain Bacteria; kingdom Bacillati; phylum Actinomycetota; class Actinomycetes; order Kitasatosporales; family Streptomycetaceae; genus Streptomyces; species Streptomyces sp. NBC_01116. The sequence continues at coordinate 7,202,163 of NZ_CP108644.1, read as the reverse complement.
TGGACACCGGGGGCGATCGCCTCGACGTCCCTGACGAGGTGGGACAGGGTGGCCGCGTCGGGCACCAGGTCCGCCTTGGTGAGCAGCACGACGGGTTCGGGGCTGTGGCCCGCGCCCCGGCCGTCACCGAGCAGGGCGGCGCCGCTGGAGCTGGACAGGGCGAGCGCGAGGAAGCGCTCCAGGCGGCCGAGGTCCAGCTCGACGGCGAGCGAGACGCAGATGGCGATGTGGTCGATGTTGGTGGCGAGCACCTGCCCCTCGGACCGCTGGGAGGAGGTGGAGCGGACGAAAGCCGTGCGGCGGGGCAGCAGGGTACGGACGAAGCGTGGATCGCCCTCCGCGTCGAGCGCCACCCAGTCGCCGGTGCAGACGATCCGCATCGGGTCACGGGGCACGACGAACGCGGTGTCGGCGCGGACGGGGCCGTCGGCGGTGACCACGTCGCACTGACCGCGGTCGACCCGCACGACGCGTCCCGGCACGAGCCCCTGCTCGGCGTACGGGGAGAAGGCGGCCGCCCAGTCCTCGTCCCAGCCGTACGGAGTCAGCGGGTGCGAGGAGGAAGGAGCGGTGAGGAACGAGAAAGACAAGGGAAACCCTTCACAGGGTGGCCCCGGCACGCGCGCTCGGCGCGGGAGTGAGGGAAGTCGGTCAGCCGGTGGCCACGGGGATGAGGACGATGCTCTTCCGGTTGTGGGCAGTGCCCATCGCAACGACAGTCATCAATGTCCTCACCTCCTGGTTCTTTCCGTTTCCGGGCCGCGGGCGTCATGGCGACGCCCGGAACAGGGGCCAGATTAGCCGGGCCCCCGGGAGCGGCGTCAACAGCTTTTCCGCACACCTCCGATAGAGGCGGCCCGACCGGGGCGTTCGCCGGAGTTGGCATCACTTCTCCCCCGATCGGGTGATACGCATGCATAGAGCCTGGTCCGGGGCCGTTAGGGTGCCGAGCATGACCACACCCCAGGCCTCCACCGGCACGTTCACCCAGGCCCAGTTGGGCACGCAGATCCTGATCGGCTGGAGCGGCCGGCAGCCCGACGCCGACCAGGACACCGCCTTCCTCCTCGCCTACTCACTGGGCGACGGGCAGGACGGTCCGGAGGTCGGCCGCGAGGCCATGCGCGCGGCCCTGGAGCGCGCGGGCCTCCACGTCGGTGGCCCGATCCAGGACGCGGGCGAGACCCCGAACATCCAGGCGAAGCTCCTCGTCCAGGCGGGGCGGGCCGTTCTGACACTGCCTCACCTCACGGCGCAGTACCCCGCCCCCGCGGAGTGGCTGGCCGCCGCGCAGGGCCAGGGCCAGGTGTACGGGATGTTCGCCACCAGCCCGTGGCCGGACGCCGTTCCCGGGCAGCCGGTCAGCGAGGACCGGCTGCGGGCGTTCGCCACGGACGTGGAAGTCGTCCGCACCGCCGCCCACTGCCTGCTCCCGGTCCGTTCCCTGGGCTGAGGAGCCGCACCGCCCGCCGCCCGGACCTACGACGAGGCCCACCACCCCCCGTGGAGTGGTGGGCCTCACCCGTGCGGTGTGCGATCCGCGGCGTGCGACGGGGCCGTTGTCGCGGAACGAGGACGGGCGGCCCGGAGTGTGAACTCCGGACCGCCCGCACGCGACACCTCAGGCCGTGCTGCGTCAGTTGTTGCCGACGCCGTTGCCCGAGAGGACCGGGATGTCGTCCAGGATGTGCGACAGCGGCTCGTCGCCCTTGGCCTGGGTGGAGTTGTCGGCGCACTGCTGGTTCTGCGGGTTGGACAGGACGTTGACGTCCTGGACCGCGATCGGCACGATGCCGATGAGCGAACCGACGTTGGCCTTGAGGGGCAGGCCGACGCAGAGCTTGTTCAGGGTGCCCTGGACGAGCTGGTTCTGCGGGCTCCAGTTGCCCTCCGTCTCGGCGTTGCCGATCTCCGACTCGGCACCGTTGCCGTTGACCGTGGTGGTGCCACCGTCGTTGCCGATCGCCATGGCCGTGGGAGCCGCGACTGCGGACAGACCGAGCAGGGACACGGCCACTGCAGCGCCGGCCATCATCTTCTTCATCAACTTCACCTTTCGGAGCGTCCCGTTGTGGAACGTACTGATCAACTGCCACCACCCCCGATCGGTTGCGCACCACCACTCAAATGGGTTCGTTCCGGCGCAAGGTCGACGCCACTCCTCAGTCCTCAGCGCCTCGCCCTCCCGCGGACTCGGGCCCGGAAACCTCGTCCGAGGTACGCGCCGACGGCACGAAGCCGCCGCGCCGGGGAGCCTGGTCCCGGAGCGGCTCCGGGAGGGGGTGGCCGTTCCCGGCCGCCTGCCATTCGGCGACGAGCCGGTCGTAGATCGGTGTGCCGCCCGACGCGGCCCACCGCTCCGCGCCCTGTGGGGTCTGACTGTCGTACGGATCCATGGAGAGGCCCTACCCGGCCCGGCACGGATCGTCAGCCGGGGCTACGGCATCCGGCCCAACCGGACAACCCGCCCGGACGTGGGCCCGCACACGACGAAGGGCCAGTCCGTCCGGTCCGGCGAAGACGATCGCCGTACGGATGGACTGGCCCCACGCGGGTCGGCCGGAGCGGACCGGAGCTGGTCGGTCAGCTGTTGCCGGCGCCGTTGCCGGAGAGGATCGGGATGTCGTTCAGCAGGTGCGACAGAGCCTCGTCACCCTTGGCCTGGGTGGAGTTCTCGGTGCACTGCTGGTTCTGCGGGGAGGACAGGACGTTGATGTCCTGGAGCGAGATCGGCACGACGCCGATGAGCGAGCCGAGGTTCGCCTTGGCCGGGAGGGCGATGCAGGGCTTGTTCAGCGAGCCCTGGATGAGCGCGAACTGCGGGCTCCAGTCGCCGTGGGTCTCGGAGTTGCCGTAGGCCTGCGAGGCGCCGTTGCCGTTGACCGTGGTGGTGCCGCCGTCGTTGGCGATGGCCATGGCGGACGGGGCTGCGGCGGCGGAGATGCCGACGACCGAGGCGGCGACGGCGGCCGAGGCCATGATCTTCTTGAACATGAGAGAGCCCTTCTGGGGAGTGATGCGGATCGGTGAAAGAACCAGGTGGAACGGTCGTGCAGCGACGATCAGCCGCCGAGGGGAACTCCACCGAGCAGCGGAGCGGCACTCTCGGCCACTCCGGCTGCCTGGCCCGCCAGCTTGCCGACCGTGCCGTCCCTGGAGACCGTTTCGGCGGTCTCGGCGACCGTGCCCACCAGCGGGTCCACGACCTGCGGGGCACTGGCCATCACCTGGTTGAGGCCGCTGTCGAGGCTGAAGTTGGGGGCCGTGGGCGTAGTAGCGGCGAAGGCGGGAGCGGCCGCTCCGAGGGCAGCCACGGAACCGGCAACAAGGGCGGCGGTCTTCGCGTACTTCACTTTTCTGGTTCCCTTCTGCGCGGCATCTGTTTCGGTCACGTTCCCGTGCCGCACACAAGCTTTCTTTACCTGTGACTTCTGCCGCTTTCCCACTGATCAACGATCCGGTCGCTTTCGGGAAACTGCGGGGCGGTGATTTTCTCGGCTCCCTCCGCAACTCCTCCCAAGATTCACGCCTTCGGGGTCTGGCCGCGAAAAGGCCCCGGACGGCGTCCGCCGTCCGGGGCCCACCGGTCACGGGCACGCGGCCCGGCCGGTCAGAGGGTCACTTGTTGATGCAGGTGTTGCCGAACGCGGGGTTCAGCAGGCCGATCACGTTGACGGTGTTGCCGCAGACGTTGACCGGAATGTGGATCGGGGCCTGGATGACGTTGCCGGACAGCACGCCCGGGGAGTGCGCGGCAATGGCCTCGGCACCCGCGTCGGCCATGGCCGGCGCCGCGGCACCCAGCGCCATGAGCGTACCGGCGGCGACTGCGGCAACCTTGGTGAACTTCACTTTCGTCCCTTTCCTAGGCGGAGTCCGGTGCGGTCACGCATTTCGTGCCCGCCCGAGCCGGATTCTGACCGCTCGTGACTCCGGCACTGTTCTGCGTAACGATGAACACCCGGGAGGGGAACTGTTCGACGGACGGATTCTCGGATATCCGCCCGAATGCCGCAATGCCTGTCGGGCCGCGGCGGGGAACGCCGTCCCGCGACCGCGTCCCGGGACGGCGACGGGCCCGAGCCGTTCGGTGGAGGAACGCCGACGGCTCGGGCCCGAGTAGAGCGGCTGCGGATCAGTTGTTGCCCGCGCCGTTGCCGGAGAGGATCGGGATGTCCTCCAGGATGTGCGACAGAGCCTCGTCACCCTTGGCCTGGGTGGAGTTCTCGGTGCACTGCTGGTTCTGCGGGGAGGACAGCACGTTGATGTCCTGGACCGCGATCGGCACGACACCGATGAGCGAACCGAGGTTCGCCTTGGCCGGGAGGGCGATGCAGGGCTTGTTCAGCGAGCCCTGGATGAGCGCGAACTGCGGGCTCCAGTCACCGTGGGTCTCGGAGTTGCCGTACGACTGCGAGGCACCGTTGCCGTTGACCGAGGTGGTGCCGCCGTCGTTGGCGATGGCCATGGCCTGCGTCGCGCCGAGACCGAGGATGGAGGCGGCGACAGCGCCCGTAGCCAGAACCTTCTTGATCACGATTAACCCTTCTCGTACTGGTCGCCCCGTAGCGGAGCCCCCTGGTCAACTCGCCGTCAGGCGTTAGGTTCCGCCCATTCACCCGAATGCCGGACACGGAGATCGCTCCCCATCCCTGTTCGTACGAGCGCCCGTTCGTGCGCTCATCAAGCGCGACACTCCGGTTTCCGCCATCCGAACGGGTGGACGAGCACCGAAGACTCCGAGCCCCCTCCCTCTATCGGAGAGTGCGCTTCCCTTCGTCAACATGAGTGTTTTTCAGAGCAGTTGAGGAAGAATCGTTTCTCTTTCTCTGCTCACCGGGATACACGGACGCCGACGACTTTACCCGTTCGGGTGATTACACAATTTCCACGCGCCTCCAAGTTTCCCGCACGGACCTGAGTCGTTATGGCAGTCGTCCAGCGCGCACGTTCTCACCACTTTCACCATGGCTTCGCCGCGGGGCCCGGCTCCGCCGCGCCTCCGCCCGACGGCTGCTCGTCCCCGCGCGCGAAGCACCCACGCGATGTCCTCGCGAGTGTCCTAAGGAAGGGCAAGTAATGCGACAGGTCTTGAACAGAAGCATCATCGTCATGGCGGCCGCATCAGGTCTCCTGGCGGCGGTCGGCGGCACCGCGCACGCCGACGCGTCGGCCGAGGGCGCGGCCGTCGGTTCGCCGGGGGTCGGTTCGGGCAACGCGGTGCAGGTGCCGGTGCACGTCCCGGTCAATGTGTGCGGCAACACCGTCAATGTGATCGCTCTGCTGAACCCGGCCTTCGGCAACAAGTGCGTGAACGCCGACGGCCCGAAGCACGGCCACCCGCCGGTGGACAAGCCCCCGGTGGACAAGCCGCCCGTGGACGAGCCCCCGGTGGATGAGCCGCCGGTGGACGAGCCGCCGGTCGACGAACCCCCCGTGGACGAGCCCCCGGTCGACGAGCCGCCGGTCGACGAGCCGCCCGTGGACGAGCCCCCGGTCGACGAGCCGCCGGTCGACGAGCCGCCCGTGGACGAGCCCCCGGTGGACCAGCCGCCCGTCGACGAGCCGCCGACCGGCACCCCCGGGACCGACACCCCCGGCTCGGGCACGCCCGGGTCCGGTACGCCCGGGTCCGACGTCCCGGGCGCGCACCTGGCCGACACCGGTGCCGCCGACCTGGGTCTGGCCGCCGGCGCGAGCGCCGCGCTGCTGCTCGGCGGTGCGGTGCTGATGCGCCGTACCCGCAACGCGCGGGACTGATAGGCCCCCTGCGGGAGAACGAGGTCCGGCCCGACAGCGGGGACTGTCCGGCCGGACCTTTCGGCATCGCGGGGTGCGCGGCGGCCGTCGCGGACCGGGGCGGACGTCACCGCCCCCCTGCCCCCCTGACCTCGTGCTCCGTGCCCCGGACCCCGTACAACTGGAGCCTGCTGTGGCGGTCGTTGCGCGCGTGTGCCGGACCTGTGCGGGCCGCCCGGGGACAGCCGGTGACCTCCGCCGGGCCGGTTCCGGTCGGGCCGTGATCACCACCGCCCGGGGCGAGGAAGCCGCTGCCGGACGCGAGGGCCGGGGCCGGGCACCTGTGGGCCCGTTGTGATGATCCGTTTCCGGACGGGCGCTGTCGCGACACTCGGGAGTATGGTGCAGTCCTGCCAGACGGATGCGGTACGGGAGGCTCGTTCGTGCGAAGAGGTGATCGCAGGCGGGGCCCGCTGCGGGTACGGAGTGGCGCCGCCCCAGCGCTCTCGCGACACCGTCGACGTGCGGCCTCGGCCGACCGGTTCGTGGTGGACGACCACCTGGCGTGGCTCAACGAGGCGAGTTCGAGGATCGGGACCACGCTCGATCTGGAGCGCACCGCACAGGAGCTGGTCGAGTTCACCGTGCCCCGGCTGGCGGACGGCGCGGCCATCGATCTGCTGGAGTCCGTGCTCCGCGGCGAGGAGGGGGCGCCGGCGAACACCACACAGCCGACCGTCACCCGGGCCATCGCCGTGGCCGCCATCGACGCGCTGGCGAATCTGGAGCCGGACCCGGTCGGGGAGATCTCCGCGTATCAGGAGAGGGCGGTGGACCACTGTCTGACCCAGCGGGAGCCCGTGCTGATCGCCCGGCTGGGGCCCGACGACTACATCCGGGTCGCCGCCACCCCCAGAGCCGCGGCCCTGCTGCGCGACGCGGGGGTGCACAGTTACCTGGCCGTACCGCTGGTCTCCCGGGGAGTCCTGCTGGGGGCGGCCGATTTCATTCGCTCGGGCAGCACGCCTCCCTTCACCGACACGGACGTCGCGCTCGCGATGCAGCTCGCCTCACGGGCCGCGGTCTTCCTGGACAACGCACGCCTCTACGGGCAGGAGCGGGAGCGCCTCGTCGCCCTCCAGCGCAGCATGCTCCCGCGCGCCATGCCGAGCACACCGGGCCTGGACGTCGCCGCCCACTACGCCCCGCCGACGGAGACGAGCGGTGTCGGCGGGGACTGGTACGACGTGGTGGCTCTGCCGGGCGGCCGGAGCGCCCTGATCGTCGGTGACGTCATGAACCACGGCCTGTCGGCCGCGGCGACCATGGGGAGGCTGCGTACCGTGGCGCGCACGCTCATGGCCCTCGACATCGCCCCCGAGCACACCCTCGCCCGGATGGACCTGGCCGCCCGCGACCTGGACGACGACCAGGTCGCCACCTGCCTGTGCGCGGTCTACGACCCCGCCACCGGGGAGTACACCCTTGCCAGTGCGGGACATCCGCCACCTCTGCTGGTCGACGCGGCGGGGCGGGCCACGCACGTCGACGTGCCGCCGGGCGCACCACTCGGCACCGGCGTCATCCCCTACACCTCCGTCCGCCTGCCGGCCCCTGCCGGAAGCCGCCTCGTGCTCTACACCGACGGACTGTTCAAGAACCGCACGGATGACGTGGACACGCAGCTGGAGAGGCTGCGCGACACGGTGTCACGGATGGATCCCACGCTGCTGAGCACGCTGGTGTCGTCCGGGACGGGACCCGGCACCCGCTTCGACGAGGCCGTCCTGCTGATGGCCACCGGTCTTCCCGTCCCCGGCGCGGCCGACATCGTGGTCTGGGAGCTGCCGCCCGGCGCCGGCGCCGCGTCCGTCGCCCGCCGACTGGTCAGGGAGCAGCTCGACCGGTGGGACCTGGGCGGGCTCGTCGACACCACGGAGCTGGTCGTCAGTGAGCTGGTCGGCAACGCCCTGCGGTACGGGGGCGGCCCCGGTCAGCTGCGGCTGCTGCGGCACGACCGGGTGATGGTCGAGGTCACCGATACCGGGGCGGACCTCCCGCACATCCAGCCACCGACGCTCAGCGATGAGGGCGGCCGGGGCCTCCAGCTCATCAACATGCTGTGTCGACGCTGGGGTTCCTGCCGGACGCCCACCGGCAAACTGGTCTGGGCCGAGCAGGACATCACCCTCTCCGCCACCGACTGATCGGGCGGGCGTCCGGCCCGACAGCCCTCAGACGCGTTCGAAGACCGCGGCGAGGCCCTGGCCGCCGCCGATGCACATCGTCTCCAGGCCGTACCGGCCCTCGCGGCGGTGGAGTTCGCGGGTGAGGGTGGCGAGGATGCGGGCTCCGGTGGCGCCGACCGGGTGGCCCAGGGAGATGCCCGAGCCGTTGACGTTGATCCGCTCGTCGTGGTCCTTCTCGCCGAGGCCCAACTCCCTGGTGCAGGCCAGCACCTGGGCGGCGAACGCCTCGTTCAGCTCGATCAGGTCGAGGTCGGCGAGGGTGAGGCCCGCCCGGTCCAGCGCGGTGCGGGTGGCGGCGACGGGGGCGATGCCCATCGTCGCCGCGGGGACTCCGGCGCGGGCGAAGGAGACGAGGCGGACGAGCGGGGTGAGGCCGAGGCGTTCGGCGGTCGCGGCGCTGGTGACCAGGCAGGCGGCGGCCGCGTCGTTCTGGCCGCTGGCGTTGCCCGCGGTGACGGTGGCGTCCGGGTCGGACTTCGCCATCACCGGCCGGAGGGCGGCGAGCTGTTCGGCGGTGGTGTCGGGGCGGGGGTGTTCGTCGGCGGTGACGGTCGTCTCGCCCTTGCGGGTGCGCACGGTGACGGGGACGGTCTCGGCGTCGTAGCGGCCCTCGGCCGCGGCGCGGGCGGCGCGCTGCTGGGACCGCAGGGCCAGGGCGTCCTGGTCGGCCCGGCTGATCCCGTACTCCCGGCGCAGGTTCTCCGCCGTCTCGATCATGCCGCCGGGTACCGGGTGGTTGACGCCTCCGGCGGTGACGCGGCCCCGGGCGAGCGCGTCGTGGAGCTGGAGGCCGGGGCCCTTGATGCCCCAGCGCCCGTCGTGGGTGTAGTAGGGGGCGGCGCTCATCACGTCGACGCCGCCCGCGATCACGACATCGCTGAATCCGGCCCGGATCTGCATCGCCGCGTCCAGCACCGCCTGGAGTCCGGAGCCGCAGCGGCGGTCGGTCTGGGAGCCGGTGACCGTGGTGGGCAGTCCGGCGTCCAGGGCGGCGACCCGGCCGATGGCGGGGGCCTCGCTGGTGGGGTAGGCGTGGCCGAGGATCACCTCGTCGACCCGGGCCGGGTCGACGCCGGTGCGGGCGACGATCTCCGCGATGACGCGTGCGGCCAGCGCCGCCGGGGTCTGCTGGGCGAAGGCCCCGCCGAAACGGCCGATGGGGGTGCGCAGGGGTTCGCAGATGACGACGTCGATCGGCACGGGGGAGCCTTCCTTCAGGGCGACCGGGGCGACGGGCGGGCCGCGGGTGGTGCGGTGACGGGTGGTGAGGTGACGGGTGGCGGGGGCGGGTGGTGGGGTGACCTTCGCATCCGGTGACTGAGCGGGTCCAATACCGGATGTGCCCGCTTTTCAGAGGCTCGGCGTCTCAATGTGCCCTCCGCCCGTTTCGCGTACGGGGGTCGGCAGGGCGTCCCGGGCGACGGCGAGCACGGCGTGCAGGGCGGCGGAGGGGTTGTCGGCACGCCACGCCAGGGCCGCCTGGCGGCGGATGGGCGGTCCGGTGAGGGGCCGGTAGACCAGTCCGCCCTGCTGGATGTGCCGTACGGAGGTGACCGTGAGGGTGACGCCGACCCCGGCGGCGACGAGCGCCATGATCGTGTACGAGTCGGGGGCCTCCTGGACGACGCGCGGGGTGAACCCGGCGCTCTCGCAGGCCTCGGTCATCGCGTCGCGCACGGTGGAGCCGGAGTTGGCGGGGAAGGAGACGAACGGTTCGTCCGCGAGCTCGCCGAGCGGCACCGCCTCGTACCGGGCGAGCGGGTGGTCGAACGGCAGGGCGCACAGCAGCTCCTCCTCGTCGATCACCCGGTGCTCCACCCCGGGCCGGGTCACCGGCAGCCGGACGAAGCCCAGGTCGAGGGAGCCGTCGGCGACCCGGGACAGCGCGACGTTGGCGTACGTCTGGCCGGTCATGACCAGTTCGAGGCCGGGGTGTGCGGCGCGCACGGCGCGGGTGAGGCGGGGCAGCGTCTCGTGGCTGGAGGCTCCGGCGAAGCCGATCGTCACCCGGCCGTACTCGCCCCGGCCCGCCGAGCGCGCGGCCCGCACAGCGGTGTCGAGGTCGTCGAGGACGGTCCGTACGGGGTCGAGGAAGGACTCCCCCGCGCCGGTGAGCCGGACCGAGCGCGTGTTGCGGCGGAACAGCTGGACGCCGAGTTCCTTCTCCAGCTGCCGGATCTGCTGGCTCAGGGGCGGCTGTGCCATCTGGAGACGTCTGGCGGCCCGGCCGAAGTGCAGTTCCTCGGCCACGGCGAGGAAGGCCTTCAGGTGGCGCAGTTCCATGGGGGACGCCCCTCGCGTCATTGATATGTCCGGTGTCTTGATCCGACCTTAATTCGGTATTGGACAGCCATCAATGGGTGCTGACACCGTGGGGTCCGCGGATGCGGACGATGAGGAGAACCGTGGACGGGACGGCCGGCAAGGTCATGTCGATGAGGGAGGCCGTCGCCTCCTTCGTCCACGACGGGGACACCGTGAGCCTCGAAGGGTTCACCCATCTCATCCCGACCGCCGCCGGTCACGAGATCATCCGGCAGGGCCGCCGGAATCTCACGGTCGTCCGGATGACGGCGGACATCGTGGTGGACCAGATGCTGGCGGCCGGGTGTGTGACGCGGCTGGTCTCCTCCTTCGTGGGGAACTCCTCCGCCGGTTCGCTCGGGGAGCTGCGGCGGCGGATCGAGCGCGCCGCCCCGGAGCCGCTGGCGTTCGAGGAGTACAGCCACTACGGGATGGTCTGCCGCTATCTCGCGGGGGCGCAGCGGCTGCCGTTCCACCCGCTGCGCTCGTACGCGGGCAGCGACCTGCCGTCCGTCAACCCCGGTATCCGCAAGGTCACCTCGCCCTACCCGGCCGCCGACGGGGGGACCGAGCAGATCTACGTCGTGCCGCCCGTCAACCCGGACGTGACGATCGTCCACGCGCAGCGCGCCGACCGCCGGGGCAACACCCAGGTCTGGGGGCTGACCGGCGTCCAGGCCGAGGCGGTGTTCGCGGCGGAGAAGGCGGTCGTGGTGGTGGAGGAGCTGGTGGCGGACGAGGTGGTCCGCTCGGACCCGAACCGCACGCTGATCCCGGCCCACGCGGTCGACGCGGTGGTGGTCTGCCCGCGCGGGGCGCACCCCTCGTTCGCGCAGGGCTACTACGACCGGGACAACGCCTTCTACCGCTCCTGGTCCGCGATCAGCAAGGACCCGGCCCGGCTGCGGGAGTGGCTGGCGGAGTGGGTGTACGGCACCGCCGACCACGCGGAGTACGTGGCGAAGCAGGGCGAGGAGTTCTGGGCGGGGCTGGCGGTCGGCGAGGCGCTGAGCGAGCCGGTGGACTACGGGAGGCGGCTGTGAGCGGGCGGGACCCGGGAACCACGCGGCCGGTCACCTCCTCCGAGCTGCTGTCCGTCGTCGCCTCGCGCGAACTGGCCGGACGCCGCACGGTGTTCGCGGGCATCGGGCTGCCGACGCCGGCGACCGAGCTGGCGCGGCTGACCGTCGCGCCGGGCATCGAGGTGGTGTACGAGTCCGGGGTCTGCGGGGCGCACCCCTCCCGTCTGCCGGAGACCATCGCGGACGCCGTCCTGATCACCGGGGCGGAGGCGGTGGTGTCGATGCCCACGCTGTTCGGCTCGGTGCTCCAGGGCGGGCACATCGACGTGGGTTTCCTGGGGGCCGCGCAGATCGACCGGTGGGGCAGCCTCAACACCTCGGTCATCGGCGACTGGGACCGTCCGTCGGTCCGGCTGCCCGGGTCCGGCGGCGCGGTCGAGGTGATGGCGAACGCCCGGGAGGTGTTCGTGGTGATGCGCCGCCACACACCGCGTTCCTTCGCCGGGGCCCTCGACTTCTGCACCACGCCGGGCCCGGACCGGGCGCTGGCGGACGGTATCCGCCCGCTGGGCGTCGGTGTCACCCGGGTCGTCACCGAACTGGGCGTCCTCGCCCGGGAGGGCGTCGGCGACGAGCTGCGGCTGGTCGCCGTCCATCCCGGGGTCACCGTCGAGCAGGTGCGGGCCGCGACCGGCTGGGAGCTGAGGACGGCCGGCACGGTGGCGACGACGGCCGCGCCGACCGCCGCCGAGCTGCGGCTCCTGCGGGACGATGTCGACCCCGACCGTGTCTACCTCCGCTGATGACCGCGTCCGCCCTGGTGGAGGAAACCGCTTCCGTCCCCGCCGAAGAACCGTCCCCGTCTCCGTCGAGAACCCGTTGAGAACCGTCTCCGTCTCCGCTGAAAGGGCTCCCACCGCCATGCGTATCAGGATCGTCGGAGCCGGGGCCATGGGCCGCGGCATCGCCCAGTGGGCGGCGAGCGCCGGTCACACCGTCGAGCTCGCGGACGTACGGCCCGAGGCGGTGTCGGAGGCCCTGGACTTCGTCGCCTCGATGCTGGACCGGGCCGTCGCCAAGGGCCGCATGCCGGCCGCCGGGCGGGACGCGGCCGTGGCCCGGCTGGTGCCGCTCGCCGAGCCGTGGGCGGCGGGACCGGAGGTGGAGCTGGTGATCGAGGCCGTACGGGAGGACCTGGCGACCAAGGCCGAGGTGTTCGGCGAGCTGGAGCGGGCCCTGCCCTCCTCCGCCGTCTTCGCGACCAACACCTCCTCCCTGTCGGTCACCCGGATCGCCGCGACGCTCCAGGACCCCTCGCGCCTGGCCGGGCTGCACTTCTTCAACCCGGTGCCGCTGATGAGGATCGTCGAGGTGGTGCCGGGAGCGGCCACCCGCCCGGAGATCCCGGCCCTGCTGACCGAGCTGGTGGAGGGCTGCGGACACCGTGCGGTGACCGTAGCCGACACGCCCGGCTTCCTGGTCAACCACGCCGGGCGGGGGCTGGTGACCGAGGCGCTCGCGCTGCTGGAGGAGTCGGTGGCGGGCCCGGCGGAGATCGACCGGATCGCCCGGGACGTGCTGGGGCTGCGGATGGGTCCCTTCGAGCTGATGGACCTGACCGGTCTCGACGTGACGGCCGCCGTGATCGACTCGATCTGGGAGGGCTTCCGGTACGAGGACCGGCTGCGCCCGTCGTTCCTGACGCCGAACCGGGTGGTGGCGGGGCTGCACGGCCGTAAGACGGGCCGTGGCTGGTACGCGTACGGCGAGGGGGCGTCCGGCCCCGCGCCGGAGAGCCCGGTCACCGGGGACGCGGAGCGCCCGGTGTTCCTGGCCCCGGGCGGGCGGGCGGAGACCGCCGCGTACGAGGAGGACCTGGCCGGGTCCCTGGAGGCGGCGGGGGTCCGGGTCGAACGGGGCGCGGGGCCGTCCGCGTCGGCCGTGGTGCTGGTGCCCGTCTGGGGGACGCCGGTGTCGGCCGCGGTCGCGGCGGGCGCGGGGCCCCGGGAGCGTACGTTCGGCGTGGAGGTGCTGCCCCCGGCGGGGCGGCGGCGGGTCCTCGCGGTGACGGCGGCGGGCGACCCGGTGGCCGCCCGGGACGCGCGGGCGGTGCTGGCGCGGGCCGCCGGGGGCGAGGAGCCGTACGCGGTGTCGGTGGTGCGGGACACCGCGGGCACGGTCGCGCAGCGGCTGCTGTCCTCCGTCGTCGCGGTCGGCTGCTCGATCGCGGAGCGCTCGCTCGCCGCGCCCGGGGACATCGACCTGGCGGTGACCACGGGGCTCGGCTATCCGTACGGGCCGCTGGCCTGGGGCGAGCGCGTCGGGGCCGCGCGGATGCTGGGGCTCCAGCGGTCGCTGCACGCGACGACGGGCGACCCGCGCCACCGGCCGACGCGGTGGATCACGGAGCGGGCCGCCCTGGGCCTGGCCGTGACCGACCCGGGGACCTCGCCGGCCGACTGCCTGGGGTGAGGCCGGCCGCTCCGAGCGCCCGTCCGGTGGCCCTCGGCGCTCCCGGGCGTACGCCACGCCCCAGGAGACGGTGACGAGAAGTCCCGGAACCCCGATGCCGAGGGTCCCGAGGGTCGCCGAGTTCGTTTCTCCGGCCGGCAGACCGCCCACTCCGCCGACGAGTCCGCCGACGGCCATGAGCACACCGAGGAGGAGGCCACGCGAGCTCTGCGGCCGGAGCAGACGCCACAGGTCCGGGCCGCGGCGGCCGGGTGGCGGCGCACCGGCGCGGCGACGGCCGGACGGCTGTGGGTCTCGGGGGAGCTTCACCGGTACCTCACCATTCCCGGTGCGCCCGGGGCGTTCACATGGCTGTCGCCCGGCTTCTGGTCCGAGGGGGTGTAGGCGTAGTCGACCGTCGTCGCCACGATGGCGACGGGTGCGCCGAAGATCTTGCCAGCAGCGCGACCGGTCTCAGGACGCGGAAGAGATCTCCGGCCGGGCGACCGATTCGTACAAGACCGTCGGGGCGCCGCGTGCGTACGGTCGGGACATGACTCCACGACTTGACGCGATCAGCATCATCACGGCGGACCTGGCGGCCTCGCTCGCCTTCTACCGCAGGCTCGGCCTCGACATCCCCGAAGGGGCGGAGTCCGCACCGCATGTCGAAGTGACCCTGACCGGCGGGCAGCGGCTGCTGTGGGACACGGAGGAGGTCATCGCCTCGTTCGACCCGGGGTGGCAGCGGCCCTCGGGCGGCGAGCGGCTCGGTCTGGCGTTCGTCTGCGACAGCCCGGCGGAGGTGGACGCGGTGTACGCGGACCTCGTCGAAGCCGGGTACACGGGCCATGCGAAGCCCTGGGACGCGGTGTGGGGGCAGCGCTACGCGGTCGTCCTGGACCCGGACGGCTGCGGGGTGTCGCTGTTCGCCTCCGCGTCGCCCGCCGAGAGGTAGGCCCCGAGCGTCGTCCCGGCGAGGGCGCGCATCTCGCGGGCCAGGTGCGCCTGGTCGACGCAGCCCGCCGCGCCGGCCGCCTCCGCGTACGGCACGCCCGCGCGGACGAGGGACAGGGCGCGCTGAAGGCGGAGGATCCGGGCCAGGGTCTTGGGGCCGTAGCCGAAGGCGGCCAGGGAGCGGCGGTGCAGTTGGCGGGCCCCGAGGCCGACCTCGGCGGCCGTCGCCGCGACGGAGCCGCCGCGCCGCAGCCGGTCGGCGACGGCCGCCGTGAGCGGGTCCGGGGGGCCGGTCTCGGCGGCCAGGGCCAGGGCGTAGTCCTCCAGGGCGGCCGCGGGGTCGGCGGCCCGGCCGATCCGGTCGACGAGCCCGCCGACGGCTCCACGGGACCAGAGGTCGGCGAGTTCGACCCGGTGGTCGCGCAGTTCGTGCGCCGGTACGCCGAGGAGTACGGGGGCGGTTCCGGGCGGGAAGCGGATCGCGGCGCAGGAGGCGCGGTTGCGGGGGTCGACCCGGAAGGCGTGGGTGTCGGGTCCGGCCACGACCAGTCGGCCGGCGGACCAGATCAGGTCCATGCAGCCGTCGGGAAGGACGGACCGGGCGGGGCCCGGCGGTCCGGGCGGGACGTCCAGCGTCCAGACGACGGCCCCGGCCAGCCGGGACGGCCGTTCCTGGTACCGCTGGTGTTCCCGGGGCATGGTTCCACGCTAACGCGGTCAGCGGGAGGGTGGTTCCTCCGCCGGCCCGGACGTCCTGGGCTCCGCGATCCCTCCGGGCTCCCTGGACTCCTTGGACTCCTTGGACTCCTTGGGTTCCTTCGGGTCCCTGGGGTCCTTCTCCCAGGTCGCGTGCAGCCGGGACTTCACGTCGTCGGGCGGCAGGAAGCGGGACCAGCGCTCGGGGAACTCGGAGGGCATGTACGCGGGGCCGTCGTCCTCGTCATCGTCGTCGTCCGCTCCGGCGTAGGCGGCCGAGCGGGTACGGGCGACGAACTCGGCGGCCTGCGCGGCCCGGACGCGTTCGGTGGCCTCGCGGGCGGCGGCCGTGGCGAGCGAGGGCCACACCCGGTCGATGGCCGCGTTGACCGCGGCGCCGACCAGGACCGCGAAGGCGGAGATGCCGATCCACAGGAGGACGGCGATCGGCGCCGCCAAGGAGCCGTAGATGGTGGGGCCTTCGACCGTGTTGGTCAGGTAGATCCGGAGCAGGAAGCTGCCGAGGACCCACATGCCGAGCGCCATCAGGGCCCCGGGGACGTCCTCGATCCAGGGTGAGCGCACCGGCACGGACACGTGGTAGAGCGTCGTGAGGAACGCGACGCCCAGCAGTATCACGAGCGGCCAGTACAGGACGGCTATGACCTCGGTGCCCCACGGCACCAGTTCGACGACCCGGTCCGGGCCGACGACCAGCAGCGGCAGCACCACCGCACCGATCAGGAGGGCGACGACGTACAGCAGGAAGGCGAGCAGCCGGGTCTTGACGATGCCGCGGTGGCCGTCGAGTCCGTACATGACGGTGATGGTGTCGATGAAGACGTTCACCGCGCGGGAGCCGGACCACAGGGCGATGGCGAAGCCGATGGAGATGATGTCGGGGCGGGCCCCGGTCGTGACGTCGGCGAGCAGCGGTTTGGCGAAGTCGTTGACCCCGCGCTCGGACAGCACCGTCTGGGCGGCGGAGAGGATGTTGCGCTCGATGGAGGCGACGGTGGTGGTCGTCGTCCACTCGTCGACGTAACCGAGCAGTCCGATCATGCCGAGCAGCAGCGGGGGCAGCGAGAGCAGGGTGAAGAACGCCGCCTCGGCCGCGAGTCCCAGGATGCGGTACTCGATGCACGAGTTGACGGTGTCCTTGAGCAAGTGCCACGCCATGCGTCGTTTGGAGACGTTGCGGTAGAGCACTCGCGCCCGGTGGAGCCGGCCCGGTGGCCGCTCGGGTGTTTCCTTTGCTGCCTGCACCTCCTTACCGTATCGGCATGGCAGCCACCACCCACACAGTGACCAATCAGGTTCCGCCGCTGGTCGGCCATGACGTCTTCGCCGCCGACCGGGTCCTGACCGAGGCCGTCGAGCGGCATGCCGCTCCGGGGGTCCTGCCCGTGGCCCTGGAGGAGCTCGGCGAGCTGGGGCGGGCGGCGGGCTCCGCCCAGGTCCAGGAGTGGGGCGCGCGGGCGAACGCGTGCCCGCCCGTCCTGCGCACCCATGACCGCTACGGGCACCGCGTCGACGAGGTGGAGTTCCATCCGTCCTGGCACCGGCTGCTGGGCCACGCGGTGTCGGCCGGGCTGACGGACGCCTGGGGGCGTCCGGCCGGTCATGTCCGGCGCGCGGCGGGGTTCCTGGTCTGGACGCAGGCCGAGGCGGGGCACGGCTGCCCGCTGTCGATGACGCACGCCGCGGTGCCCGCGCTGCGGACCGATCCGGCGCTGGCCGCCGAGTGGGAGCCGCTGCTGACCTCGCACACGTACGTGGCGGGGCTGCGGCCCCCGCGGGAGAAGGCCGGGGCGCTCCTCGGGATGGGGATGACCGAGAAGCAGGGCGGCACCGACGTCCGGTCCAACACGACGCGGGCGGAGCCGCTGCCCGGTGGGGACGCGTATCTGCTCACCGGTCACAAGTGGTTCTGTTCGGCGCCGATGTCGGACGGCTTCCTGGTGCTGGCGCAGGCCCCGGGCGGGCTGACCTGCTTCCTCCTGCCGCGGGTGCTCCCGGACGGCACGCGCAACGTGTTCGCGATCCAGCGGCTCAAGGACAAGCTGGGCAACCGGTCCGACGCGTCCGCCGAGGTCGAGTTCGACGGCACGTGGGCCCGGCGGGTCGGCGAGGAGGGGCGCGGGGTGCGCACCATCATCGAGATGGTGGCGGCCACCCGGCTGGACTGCGTGGTGGGTTCGGCGGCGCTGATGCGGCAGGCCGTGGCGCAGGCGATCCATCACAGCGCGTACCGCGGTGCGTTCGGCGGGCCGCTGATCGACAAGCCCCTGATGCGCAACGTGCTGGCGGATCTGGCGCTGGAGTCGGAGGCGGCGACGGTGCTGGCGATGCGGTTGGCCGCCGCGTACGACGCGGACACGGCCGAGGAGCGGGCCTTCCTGCGGCTCGCGGTGCCCGCCGCGAAGTACTGGGTCACCAAGCGCTGCTCCGCCGTGGTGGGCGAGGCGCTGGAGTGCCTGGGCGGCAACGGGTACGTAGAGGAGTCGGGGATGCCGCGGCTGCTGCGCGAGGCGCCGCTCAACTCGATCTGGGAGGGCTCGGGCAATGTGCAGGCGCTGGACGTGCTCCGGGCGTTGCAGCGGGAGCCGCGGGCGCTGGACGCGTTCCTGCGCGAGGTCGGCCGTGCGCGCGGGGCGGATCACCGGCTGGACGCGGCGATCAAGGGCCTGCTGACGGAGCTGGCCGACCTGGAGGGCGTCGAGGCGCGGGCACGGCGCCTGGTGGAGCGGATCGCGCTGGTGCTCCAGGGTTCGCTGCTGGTGCGCTGGGCCCCGCCGGAGGTGTCCGACGCGTTCTGCGCCTCGCGCCTCGGCGGGGACTGGGGGTCGGCGTTCGGGACGCTGCCGCACACGCTGGACCTGGCGTCGGTGGTGGCACGGGCCCGGCCGGACGGGGCGTAGCGGCGGGGGGAAGCGACGGAGGGTGGTGCTGCGCCGACACGGCACCACCCTCCATGCTTCTGCACCACCGGGCGACCGGGACAGGCCCGGCGCACAGTGTGTCTGTCAGTCTTGTACGGAGCCGCGGGGCCTCGCCAGAGTTGCAAGGGGTTGCAACGATTGTGTGGACCGATCGGCGGTCCGGCCAGGTGACCGGCAGGATGGGCCGGGCGGGGAAGCGTTCGGGGGGAACGGGGACCATGACGGAGACAGGTTCTGCGGGGGTGGTGCGGGTGACGGGCCAGGGGGCGGGCCGCCAGGCGACCCGGTCGCTCCACCGGGCGCGGGAGGCGCGGCTGTCGGGGGCACGGTCCGAGGTCGCGCCCCGGGCGGAGATCGACGCCTCCTGGGACCGGGTGGTGCGCAGCGGCATGGACCCCGGCCAGTCGCCGGAGAGCGAGCTGCTGCTGGCGGACGAGATCGAGTACCGGCGCCACAGCACGGCGCTCGGCGAGCTGATGCCGTTGCTGCGGAAGGGGCTGGCCTCGATAGCGGACGCCGCGCAGCAGATCATGGTGGTGACCGACGCGGAGGGCCGGGTGCTGTGGCGCCAGGGCCATACGGGGGTGCTGCGCCGGGCCCATGACATCTGCCTGGAGGAAGGGGCGGCCTGGGCCGAGTCGGCGACCGGCACGAACGCGATCGGGACGGCGTTGGCCGCCCGGGTCCCCATCCAGGTCCACTCGGCCGAGCACTTCATCCGGGCCCTGCACGGCTGGACCTGTGCGGCGGCTCCGGTCCGGGACCCGCGCGACGGGCGGCTGATCGGGATCGTGGACATCAGCGGGCCGGCGTCCACGTTCCACCCGGCGACGCTGGCGCTGGTCGACTCGGTGGCGCGGCTCGCCGAGGGTGAGATACGCACCCGTCACCTGGCGGAGATCGAGCGGCTGCGCGCGGTGGCCGCGCCGATCCTGTGCCGGATCGGCGGGCGGGCGCTGGCGGTGGACGTGCACGGGCGGCTGGCGGCGGTGACCGGGATGTCTCCGGTGGACCGGCTGCCGCTGCCGAAGTCGCTGGGGCCGGGTCCGGTGTGGCTGCCCTCGCTCGGCATGTGCCGGGTCGAGCCGCTGCCGGGCGGCTGGCTGGTGCAGGTGGACGACGACGGCGCGGAGGGGGCGCCGCGCCGGGTGGTGCTGGACCTGAGCCGGCCCCGGGCGCTCGCGGTGCGGGTGACCGGGCCGCTGGGGAGCCGCACCCAGCGGCTCTCGCCGCGTCACGCGGAGATGCTGTACGCCCTGGCGGTGCACCGGCAGGGGCGGTCGGCCTCGGAGCTGGCGCGGGACATCTTCGGGGACGGGTCCCGGACGGTGACGGTCCGGGCCGAGGTCTCCCGGCTGCGGCGTCAGTTGGCGGAGGTGCTGGAGCACCGCCCGTACCGCTTCGGGGACGGGGTGGAGGTGGAGGTGGTCCACCCGGAGGACCGCGCGGATCTGCTGCCGCACTCCCGGGCGCCGGTGGTGGCTCAGGCCCGCAGGCCGGCTGCGACCGCCTGAGAGGGGTGGCCGCGCGGGGCACGGTCCTCCCGGGCGGGGACCGCCGTGCGGGACGGGGTCTTCGGGCGGGGGCCGCCGTGCGGAACGTGGACTTCCGGGCGGGGGCCGCCGTGCGGGGGCGGGCGGCGGCATGGTTCTCTGGCCGTCATGAGCGATACCCCGCAGCCCGCAGCCCCGACCACCGAGGTGACCGTCTGGTCGCTGGAACAGACCTCGCCCGACGATCTCCGGCCCGCCGCCGTACCGGAGGGCGATCTGCGCGTCGTCCGGTCCGAGGTGGTGCTGCCGGAGTTCAGCCGGTTCCTCTACTCCGCCGTGGGCGGCGACATCCAGTGGACCGACCGGCTGGGCATGACGTACGCCCAGTGGCAGGAGGCCCTCCAGCGGCCCGGGGCGGAGACCTGGGTGGCGTACGAGAACGGGACGCCGGCCGGGTACGTCGAGCTGGACCCGCAGGACGACGGCGTGGTCGAGATCATGTACTTCGGGCTGATCCCTGCGTTCCGGGGCCGGCGGATCGGCGGCCACCTCCTCAGTTACGGGGTGGCGCGCGCCTGGGACCTGGCGGAGCGCTGGCCGGAGCGCCCGGCGACGAAGCGCGTGTGGCTGCACACCTGCTCGAAGGACGGCCCGCACGCGATGGACAACTACCTGCGTCGCGGCTTCCGGCTCTTCGACACGAAGACCGAGGTGGAGCCGGACGTGGCGACGCCGGGTCCCTGGCCCGGGGCGTACCCCACCTGATCACCCGGACCCACCTGGCAGCGGTGAGGGCGGTGGAGCGGTCGCTCCACCGCCCTCACCGCTTCCGCTTGGGCGTTTTGTCACCAATGCCGACGACGCACTCCGTGACGGGCGCCACACCGTCCCACCCTTCGAGACCAAGCCGTCCACATAGCGGATAGTGGTGGACTGCCCCGAGATGCGCGTGACACGCTTCCGTCATGTCTGGAACTGGAATTGCCTTGGTGAGTCGACGTCACGTCGACCTCTGCCGCATGTCCAGCGCCATCTGTCCGGCGAGCTGAGAGTCCCAGCACCGCCGCCTCCTCTTCCCTCTGAACCGCCCTGCGCACCGCCGCGCCTCAGCGCGAGTGTGCCGCTCAGAGCCGCCCTCCCGCAGTCCCGAAGGACGTATTGTCATGGCCGCTACCCCGGAACAGCCTGCGACCACCACGCCCCGCCGCAAGGCCGGACGCCACCGTGGCGAGGGTCAGTGGGCCGTGGGCCACCACACCCCCCTGAACGGGAACGAGCAGTTCAAGAAGGACGACGACGGTCTCAACGTACGGACACGTATTGAGACGATCTACTCCAAGCGCGGCTTCGACTCCATCGACCCGAACGACCTGCGCGGACGCATGCGCTGGTGGGGGCTGTACACCCAGCGCAAGCCCGGCATCGACGGCGGCAAGACCGCCGTGCTGGAGCCGGAGGAGCTGGACGACGAGTACTTCATGCTGCGCGTCCGCATCGACGGCGGCCGGCTGACCACGCAGCAGCTGCGGGTGATCGGGGAGATCTCCCAGGAGTTCGCGCGGGGCACCGCCGACCTCACCGACCGGCAGAACGTGCAGTACCACTGGATCCGCATCGAGGACGTGCCGGAGATCTGGCGGCGGCTCGAAGAGGTGGGCCTGTCCACCACCGAGGCCTGCGGTGACACGCCCCGCGTGATCCTCGGCTCCCCCGTCGCGGGCATCGCCGAGAACGAGATCATCGACGGCACGCCGGCGATCGACGAGATCCAGCGTCGGTTCATCGGCAACCCCGACTTCTCCAACCTGCCCCGCAAGTTCAAGTCGGCGGTCTCGGGCTCCCCGAACCTGGACGTGGCGCACGAGATCAACGACATCGCCTTCGTCGGCGTGAACCACCCGGAGCACGGACCCGGCTTCGACCTCTGGGTCGGCGGCGGCCTCTCCACCAACCCGAAGCTCGGCGTACGGCTCGGCGCCTGGGTGCCGCTGGACGAGGTGGCCGACGTGTACGGCGGGGTCATCGGGATCTTCCGCGACTACGGCTACCGGCGGCTGCGCACCCGCGCCCGGCTGAAGTTCCTGGTCGCGGACTGGGGCCCGGAGAAGTTCCGGCAGATCCTCCAGGACGAGTACCTGAAGCGCGAGCTGATCGACGGCCCCGCGCCCGAGCAGCCCGCCCAGACCTGGCGCGACCACCTCGGGGTGCACCGGCAGAAGGACGGCCGCTTCTACGTCGGCTTCGCCGCGCGGGTCGGCCGGGTCGACGGCTCCACGCTCACCAAGATCGCCGAGCTGGCCGACGCGCACGGCTCCGGCCGGGTGCGGACCACGGCCGAGCAGAAGATGATCGTGCTCGACGTGGCCGAGGAGCAGGTGGAGTCCCTGGTCTCCGGACTGGAGGCGCTCGACCTCAAGGTCACCCCGTCCCCGTTCCGGCGCGGCACGATGGCCTGCACCGGCATCGAGTTCTGCAAGCTGGCGATCGTCGAGACGAAGGCGCGCGGAGCCTCCCTCATCGACGAACTGGAGCGTCGCATCCCGGAGTTCGACCACCCGATCACCATCAACATCAACGGCTGCCCGAACGCCTGCGCCCGCATCCAGGTCGCGGACATCGGCCTCAAGGGCCAGCTGATGCTGGACGAGAGCGGCAACCAGGTCGAGGGCTACCAGGTCCACCTCGGCGGGGCGCTCGGCCTGGAGGCCGGGTTCGGCCGCAAGGTCCGCGGCCTGAAGGTCACCTCGGCCGAACTGCCCGACTACGTCGAGCGGGTGCTCGGCCGCTTCCAGGAGGAGCGCGAGGACGGCGAGCGCTTCGCGACCTGGGCGGCCCGGGCCAGTGCGGAGTCGCTGTCATGAGCGAGCGAGCCGCCCCGTTCTACTGCCCGTACTGCGGCGACGAGGACCTGCGCCCCAACGAGACCGGTCACGGCGCCTGGGAATGTGCTTCCTGCAACCGTGCGTTCCAGCTGAAGTTCCTGGGTCTGCTGACCCGGGGCGTCCAGCGCAACGACGGCGAGGGAGACGGGATATGACGGACACTCTGCTGATCGGGCAGCTCAGCGACGAGGATCTGCGGGATCTGGCCGAGGAGGCCGGACGGGAGCTGGAGGAGGCCTCCGCCACCGAGATCCTGAAGTGGGCGACCGACACCTTCGGGCCGCGCTTCTGCGTCACCTCCTCGATGGAGGACGCCGTGGTCGCGCATCTGGCGTCGCGGGTGATGCCGGGCGTGGACGTGGTCTTCCTGGACACCGGCTACCACTTCCCGGAGACCATCGGGACGCGGGACGCGGTGGACGCGGTGATGGACGTCAACGTCATCACGATCACCCCCCGCCGGACCGTGGCCGAACAGGACGCCGAGCACGGCGAGAAGCTGCACGACCGCGACCCCGACCTGTGCTGCGCGCTGCGCAAGGTGAAGCCGTTGGAGGACGGCCTGACCGCGTACGCCGCATGGGCGACGGGCCTGCGCCGCGACGAGTCCCCGACCCGGGCGAACACCCCGGTCGTCGGCTGGGACGCCAAGCGCCGCAAGGTGAAGGTCTCCCCCATCGCCCGCTGGACCCAGGACGACGTGGACGCCTACGTCGCCGAGCACGGGGTGCTCACCAACCCGCTGCTGATGGACGGTTACGCCTCCGTCGGCTGCGCGCCCTGCACCCGCCGGGTGCTGGAGGGCGAGGACGCACGGGCCGGCCGCTGGGCCGGACGGGGCAAGACCGAATGCGGGCTGCACGGCTGATGACGACTGATCAGGAGAATTCGATGAGCGTGACGGAGACGGGAGCCACGATCTGGCTGACCGGTCTGCCGAGCGCGGGCAAGACCACCATCGCGTACGAGCTGGCGGGCCGGCTGCGGACCGAGGGACACCGGGTGGAGGTGCTCGACGGCGACGAGATCCGCGAGTTCCTCTCCGCGGGCCTCGGCTTCTCCCGCGAGGACCGGCACACCAACGTGGCCCGGATCGGCTTCGTCGCCGAACTGCTCGCCGCCAACGGCGTGAAGGTGCTGGTCCCCGTCATCGCCCCGTTCGCCGACAGCCGCGAGGCCGTCCGCAAGCGGCACGCCACCGAATCCACCACGTATCTGGAGGTGCACGTCGCGACCCCCGTCGAGGTGTGCTCCGTACGCGATGTGAAGGGGCTGTACGCCAAGCAGGCGGCCGGCGAGATCAGTGGTCTCACCGGGGTCGACGACCCCTACGAGGCGCCCGAATCCCCCGACCTGCGGATCGAGTCGCACCAGCAGACCGTGCAGGAGTCCGCAGCCGCGCTCCACGCGCTGCTCACCGAGAGGGGCCTGGCGTGAGCACCGTCGCCACCGTGCCGGAAGGCACCGTCAACCCGTACGCGCTCAGCCACCTGGACTCCCTGGAGTCGGAGGCGGTCCACATCTTCCGCGAGGTGGCGGGCGAGTTCGAGCGGCCGGTGATCCTGTTCTCCGGCGGCAAGGACTCCATCGTGATGCTGCACCTGGCGCTCAAGGCGTTCGCGCCCGCGCCGGTGCCGTTCACCCTGCTGCACGTGGACACCGGGCACAACTTCCCCGAGGTCCTGGAGTACCGCGACCGCACGGTGAAGAAGCACGGGCTGCGGCTGCACGTCGCCTCCGTGCAGGAGTACATCGACGCCGGGAAGCTCCGTGAGCGCCCCGACGGCACCCGCAACCCGCTCCAGACGGTCCCGCTGACCGAGGCGATCCAGCAGCACCGCTTCGACGCGGTGTTCGGCGGCGGGCGGCGCGACGAGGAGAAGGCACGCGCCAAGGAGCGGGTCTTCTCGCTGCGCGACGAGTTCTCCCAGTGGGACCCGCGTCGCCAGCGGCCCGAGCTGTGGCAGCTCTACAACGGCCGGCACGCCCCGGGCGAGCACGTGCGGGTCTTCCCGATCTCCAACTGGACCGAGCTGGACATCTGGCAGTACATCGAGCGCGAGGGCATCGAACTGCCGGAGATCTACTTCGCCCACGAGCGCGAGGTCTTCGACCGCAACGGCATGTGGCTGACGGCGGGTCACTGGGGCGGCCCCAAGGAGCACGAGGCGGTCGAGACCCGGCTGGTGCGCTACCGCACGGTCGGCGACATGTCCTGCACCGGGGCCGTCGACTCCGACGCCACCACGCTGGACGCCGTGATCACCGAGATCGCCGCCTCCCGGCTCACCGAGCGGGGCGCGACCCGCGCCGACGACAAGATGTCCGAGGCCGCGATGGAAGACCGCAAGCGCGAGGGGTATTTCTAAGATGACCACACACCTCGAATCGGGTGCGCAGTCGAGCACCACCACCCTGCTGCGCTTCGCCACCGCCGGGTCCGTCGACGACGGCAAGTCCACCCTCGTGGGCCGGCTGCTGCACGACTCCAAGTCGGTCCTCACCGACCAGCTGGAGGCCGTCGAGCAGGCGTCCCTCAACCGCGGGCAGGAGGCGCCGGACCTGGCGCTGCTGACCGACGGGCTGCGCGCCGAGCGGGAACAGGGCATCACCATCGATGTCGCCTACCGCTACTTCGCCACCACCCGGAGGCGGTTCATCCTCGCCGACACCCCGGGCCATGTGCAGTACACCCGCAACATGGTCACCGGTGCCTCCACGGCCGAGCTGGCCGTGGTGCTGGTCGACGCCCGCAACGGGGTCGTCGAGCAGACCCGCCGGCACGCCGCCGTCGCCGCGCTGCTGCGCGTCCCGCACGTGGTGCTGGCGGTCAACAAGATGGACCTGGTCGACTACGCGGAGCCCGTGTTCGCCGCGATAGCCGAGGAGTTCACCGCGTACGCCGCGTCGCTCGGCGTCCCGGAGATCACCGCGATCCCGATCTCGGCGCTCGCCGGGGACAACGTGGTGGAGCCCTCCGCGCACATGGACTGGTACGGCGGGCCGACCGTCCTGGAGCACCTGGAGACGGTGCCGGTCAGCCACGACCTCACCGCCTGCCACGCACGCTTCCCCGTGCAGTACGTGATCCGCCCGCAGAGCGCCGAACTCCCCGACTACCGGGGCTACGCCGGTCAGATCGCGGCCGGCGTGTTCCGGGTCGGCGAGTCCGTCGCCGTACTCCCCTCGGGGCGCACCACCACGATCACGGGCATCGACGCCCTCGGGGAGAGCGTCGACATCGCCTGGGCCCCGCAGTCGGTGACGCTCCGGCTGGCCGACGACATCGACATCTCGCGCGGTGACCTGATCGCCCCGGCCGACGACTCCCCCGCCGTCACCCAGGACGTCGAGGCGACCGTCTGCCACGTCGCCGACCAGCCGCTCTCGGTGGGCCAGCGGGTGCTGATCAAGCACACCACCCGGACGGTCAAGGCGATCGTCAAGGACATCCCGTCCCGGCTCACCCTGGACGACCTCTCCCAGCACCCGGCACCCGGGCAGCTGGTCGCCAACGACATCGGCCGGGTCGTCGTGCGCACCGCCGAGCCGCTCGCCCTCGACGCGTACGAGGACTCCCGGCGCACCGGCTCGTTCCTCCTGATCGACCCGGCGGACGGTACGACGCTGAGCGCCGGCATGGCGGGCGCCGCGTTCGCCGCGGCCGCCGAAGCCGTCGTGGCGGCCGACGACGACGCCGAGTGGGACTTCTGATGGCCACCGACTTCTTCTCCTCCTTCGCGAAGGAGGGCGGCCGGGTGGGCAGCGGCGCCCTCGGCAGCGGCCAGGGCGGGGTCGGGCGATGTGCGTGATGACGTACGCGCACCGCTCGCGCGCCCTGAACCCCCCGCACCCGTACCGCCGAAGACCTGCCGACCTCCCGGCCACGCCCGCCTGACCAGACAGCGGGACGTGAGCGCCGGGCCAACGAGAGGAAAGCCTCCCGTGCCTGCCCCCCGTTCCACCGTTCGCCGCTCCATCGCCGCCGTCGCGGCGCTGCCGCTGCTCGCCCTGGCGGCCACCGCCTGCGGCTACGGCTCCGAGGCCAAGGACGACGACGCCAAGAAGGCGAACGTCTCCGCCGGCGGGAAGAAGCTCTCCGCGGACACCGTGAAGATCGGCTACTTCCCGAACCTCACGCACGCCACCGCCCTGGTCGGTATCCAGGAAGGCACCATCCAGAAGGAACTGGGCGGCACCAAGGTCGAGTCCACGACCTTCAACGCGGGCCCCTCCGAGATCGAGGCGCTGAACGCCGGGTCCATCGACATCGGCTTCATCGGCCCCTCCCCCTCCATCAACGGCTTCAGCAAGTCCCAGGGCAAGGGGCTGCGGATCATCTCCGGCTCCGCCTCCGGCGGGGTGAAGCTCGTCGTCAACCCCGACAAGATCAAGACCCTGGACGACCTCAAGGGCAAGAAGATCGCCACCCCGCAGCTCGGCAACACCCAGGACGTGGCGTTCCTCAACTGGATCTCCGAGAAGGGCTGGAAGGTCGACGCCCAGAGCGGCAAGGGCGACGTCTCCGTGGTCCGCTCGGACAACAAGGTGACGCCCGACGCCTACAAGTCCGGTGATCTGGACGGCGCCTGGGTGCCCGAGCCGACCGCCTCCAAGCTGGTGTCCGAGGGCGCGAAGGTGCTCCTCGACGAGAAGGACCTGTGGCCGGACAAGAAGTTCGTGATCACGAACATCATCGTGTCGCAGACGTTCCTCGACGAGCACCCGGACGTGGTCGAGGCGGTGCTGAAGGGTTCGGTCGCCACCAACAAGTGGATCAACGCCAACCCCGAAGAGGCGAAGGCGTCCGCCAACAAGGCGCTGGAGGCCCTGAGCGGCAAGCCGCTGCCCCAGGAGATCCTCGACCCGGCGTGGGAGTCCATCGAGATCACCGACGACCCGCTGGCCGCCACGCTGAAGACGCAGGCCGGGTACTCGGTGAAGTCCGGTCTGCTCAAGGAGCCGAACCTCCAGGGCATCTACGACCTGGGCCCGCTGAACAAGATCCTCAAGGCCGAGGGCCGGCCCGAGGTCGCCGACGCCGGTCTCGGCGTCAAGTAACCCCGCCCATCCGTACCAGGACGTAAGGATCCCCAGGAGGTGACGACCATGGCGACCACCACCCTCACCAAGGCCGAGGACCGTACGACGGTCGAGCACGCCGCCCGTCTCGCGCACGTCTCGAAGTCCTTCGCCGGACCCACCGGTCAGCAGCTCGTCCTGGACGACATCACGCTCGATGTCGCTCCGGGCGAGTTCGTCACCCTCCTGGGAGCCTCCGGGTGCGGAAAGTCGACGCTGCTCAATCTGGTGGCGGGACTCGACCGCCCGTCGAAGGGGTCCATCGAGACCCCCGGCGGGCGGCCGGCCCTGATGTTCCAGGAGCACGCCCTCTTCCCGTGGCTCACCGCGGGCAAGAACATCGAACTGGCCCTGCGGCTGCGCGGGGTGCCCAAGGCCGCGCGCCGCACCGAGGCGGAGCGGCTGCTCGAACTCGTCCGCCTCGGCGGGGCGTACGGCAAGCGGGTGCACGAGCTGTCCGGCGGTATGCGGCAGCGCGTCGCGATGGCCCGCGCTCTCGCCCAGGACAGCCAACTGCTGTTGATGGACGAGCCGTTCGCGGCGCTCGACGCCATCACCCGCGATGTGCTGCACGACGAGCTGACCCGGATCTGGCGGGAGACGAACGCCTCGGTCCTCTTCGTCACGCACAACGTGCGCGAGGCCGTACGGCTCGCGCAGCGCGTCGTGCTGCTCTCGTCCCGGCCCGGCCGGATCGCCCGCGAGTGGACGGTCGACATCGAGCAGCCGCGCCGCATCGAGGACACCGCCGTGGCGGAGCTGTCCGTCGAGATCACCGAAGAACTGCGTGGGGAGATCCGCCGACATGGCCAGCACTGACATCACGTCGAGCCGGAAGCGGCCGGACGGGGCGCCCGGACCGGTCGACGCGAAGCCCGACGACCTGGCGGGCCTGGAGGCCGGGCTCGACGCCCTGGACGCCGTGCAGATCAACCGCACCCCGGTGCGCGAGGTCCTGCTGCGCAAGGTGCTGCCGCCCGTCGTGGCGGTGGCGCTCGTCCTGGTGGTCTGGGAGCTGCTGGTCCGCGCCCAGGTCACGGAGGTCTACAAGCTGCCGCCGCCGTCCGCGGTGTGGAACAGCGCGCAGGAGATGTGGCTCGCGGGCACGCTGCTGGAGGTCGTCTGGACGAGCGTCTCGCGCGGCCTGCTCGGCTTCCTGCTCGCGGTCGCCATCGGTACGCCGCTGGGGCTGCTGGTCGCCCGGGTGAAGCTGATCCGGGCCGCGATCGGCCCGATCCTGTCCGGGCTCCAGTCGCTGCCGTCGGTGGCGTGGGTGGCCCCGGCGGTGATCTGGCTCGGGCTGAACGACCAGATGATGTTCGCGGTGATCCTGCTGGGCGCGGTGCCCTCGATCGCCAACGGACTCGTCTCCGGCGTCGACCAGGTGCCGCCGCTGTTCCTCCGGGCGGGCCGGACGCTGGGCGCGACCGGGCTGCGCGGGACCTGGCACATCGTGCTCCCGGCGGCGCTGCCCGGCTATCTGGCGGGCCTCAAGCAGGGCTGGGCGTTCTCCTGGCGCTCGCTGATGGCCGCCGAGATCATCGCCTCCTCCCCCGAACTGGGTCTGGGGCTCGGGCAGTTGCTGGAGAACGGCCGCAGCAACTTCGACATGCCCGGGATCTTCCTCTCGATCCTGCTCATCCTGTTCGTCGGCATCGCGATCGACCTGCTCATCTTCAGTCCGCTGGAGCGGTGGGTCCTGCGCAGCCGCGGTCTCCTCGTCAAGAACTGAGCCCTCCCATGACGCACCCCACTCTCCTCGTCATCGCCCACGGCAGCCGCGACCCGCGGCACGCCGCGACCGTGCACGCGCTGACCCAGCGGGTCCGGGCCGAGCGGCCGGGGCTGCGTGTGGAGACCGCGTACCTGGAGTTCAACGCCCCCTCCGTGCCCCGGGTGCTGGAGCGCCTGGCCGCGGAGGGGGCGGACGAGGTCGTCGCCCTTCCGCTGCTGCTCACCCGGGCGTTCCACGCCAAGACCGACATCCCCTCGGTCCTGCGCGAGGCCCGCGCCCGGCTGCCCCGGCTGGACATCCGGCAGGCCGAGGTGCTCGGCCCGTCCCCGCTGCTGAACGCCACGCTCGGGCGGCGGCTGCGGGAGGCCGGGATCCGTCCCGGCGACATCCCCCGGACCGGGCTGGTCCTGGCCTCGGCGGGATCCACAGACCCGGAGGCGAACGCAGTGATCGCTGAAATCGCGCGGGAGCTGCGGCACACCGGTTGGTGCGCCGTGCGGCCTGCGTTCGCCTCCGCTGTTCGTCCCGGTGGCATCTCCCGCACCGAGGACGCGGTACGGGAGCTGCGCGCCGAGGGCGTGGAGCGGGTGGCGGTGGCCCCGTACGTCATCGCGCCCGGCCGGCTCCCCGACCGCATCGCGGCCGGCGCCGAGGCGGCCGGCGCGGATGTGCTCGCCGATGTGCTGGGCCCTGCGCCGGAGTTGGCGCGGCTGCTGCTGAACCGGTACGACGAGGCGCGGGTGACCGTGGGGGCTTCGCTGTCGGCGTGAGCGCCGGGGGCGGGGAGTCGCACGGGGCGCCCGGGAAACCAGGGGCGCCGCCGCCCGCGCGTCTCCTATCATCGGCCGGTACCGACCTGTCGCGTATCGCCGAGGACTCCGTGAACCACTCCGATCTTCCCGCCGAGGTCGCCTCGCTGGCGGCCGGAATGGCCGCCGCCGACCACAGCCCGGCCGACCAGCTCGTCCAGACACGCCACCGGGCCGCGCTCGTGGCGGGCTGGGACATCGCGCCCGGCTCGACGGTCCTGGAACTGGGCTGCGGTCAGGGCGACATGACCGCCGTCCTCGCGGAGGCGGTCGGGCCCGAGGGACGTGTGGTGGCCGTCGATGTGGCCGACCCCTCCTACGGGTCACCGGTCACGCTCGGGGAATCGGCCGACCGGCTCGCGGCGGGCCCGCTCGGGGCCCGCATCGCCTTCCGTTTCGGCACCGACGTCCTCGACCCCTCGGTCGACTTCCCCGACGGCGCTTTCGACCATGTGGTGCTCGCGCACTGCTCCTGGTACTTCTCCTCGGTCGGGCACCTGCGGGACACCCTGGCCCGGGTACGGCGGTGGGCGGGGCAGCTGTGGTTCACCGAGTGGGACCTGACGCCCGCCTCCGGCGACCAGCTGGCGCACCTGCTCTCCGTGCTGATCCAGGGGCAGATCGAGGCCGCGGGGTCGCGTGGCCGGGGCAACGTCCGCACGCCCTTCTCCCGTGAGGAGCTGCTGCGGATCCTGCCGGAGACCGGCTGGGCGGCCGAAGGCGGCGGGCCGGTCGACACGGACGGCCTTCAGGACGGGGACTGGGAGGTCGCCGCCTGCCTCGACCTGGTCACCACGGCGGAGCGTCTGGCGTCGCTGTCCGAGCCGGTGCGCCGGCTCGTCCTCAGCCAGGCCGACGTGCTCCGGGCCGTGGCCGTGCCGCGCGGCAACCGTCCGCTCGCCGCGTACGCGGTCACCGCGCGCTGACCCGCGCCCCACCCGGCGGATCAGTCGTGGGACAGCCCTCCGGACCGGGCGCGCGTGAGCTCGAAGATGCCCGCGGGACGGCCGAACAGGCGCCGTTGACGGGCAACGGGCCGCGTGTCAGCGTCGGTGCGCGCGGAGTGACCGTGCGCAGTCCCGTCGACACAGCGGGCCACCGGAAGGGAATCATGATGAGAAGACACAGATCCGCGGCGGTAGCGGCCACGGCGCTGGTGCTGTCCGGAGCGCTCCTCACCGCCGGCGCCGCGACACCGGCCCTGGCCGTCGGCAACGCCCCCGCCGAGGCGCCGGCCGCCGCGGCCCCGCTCCGGACAGCGGCCGACCCGACGCCCGAGGAACAGGAGCACCTGAGGGAGATCGCGGGCGCCATCTGGACGCCCCAACTGGCCGCCGGCTGGAACATGAACGCCGAGGTCGCCGATGTGCTCTCGCAGGCCACCGAGCGCATCCTGCAGTGTTCCGAGGCGTTCGCGCTCGTGCCCCGCCCGCCGGGCTTCGTCCCCGGCCTCGGCTATCTCGTCCAGTACTGGAAGAACCTGCGGGACTACTTCCTCGTGGTGAAGGACAACCGCACCTACCGCGCCTGTGTGGTCTCGACCGCCGCCTACTACCGCTCCATCATCGAGATGGCTTCCGCGGGCATCTGAGTCCGGGCGAGGGCGGGCCGCCGTCCGGCCGGTACGTGCGGCGGCCCGTCAGCCGAGGCTCCTGGCGGGCTTCTCGGGCTCCGGCTCCGGGGTGTGGTGCCGGCCGACCGGGATCACCAGCGGGGTCCGGCTCACCGGGTCCGTGGTCACCTGGCAGCGGAGGCCGAAGACGTCCTCGACCGTCTCGGCGGTGATCACGTCGGCGGGGGCGCCCTCGGCGACGATGCCGCCCTTCTTCATCGCGATGACGTGGTCGGCGTACCGGCATGCCTGGTTGAGGTCGTGCAGGACCATGACGACGGTGCGTCCCTCGCGCCGGTTGAGGTCGACGACGAGGTCCAGGACGTCGACCTGGTGGGCGAGGTCGAGGTAGGTGGTCGGCTCGTCGAGGAGGAGGACGGGGGTGCCCTGGGCCACGGCCATGGCGATCCAGGCGCGCTGGCGCTGGCCGCCGGAGAGTTCGTCGACCGCTCGGTCGGCGAGGTCCGTGGTGCCGGTGGCGGCGAGCGCGTCGTGCACCGCCTGCTCGTCGGCCTTGGTCCACTGCCGCCACCACGTCTGGTGCGGGGAGCGGCCACGGTTGACCAGGTCGATGACGGTGAGTCCCTCGGGGGCGACCGGCGACTGCGGGAGGATGCCGAGCCGCTGGGCCAACTCCCTGGTGGGGATGGTGTGCAGGGCCCGGCCGTCCAGGCTGACCGCGCCCTCGCGGGGGGCCAGCAGCCGGGCCAGGGCGCGCAGCAGGGTCGACTTGCCGCAGGCGTTGGCACCGACGATGGCGGTGATCCGGCCCGGTGGCACGGCCAGGTCGAGGCCGCTGACGACGGCCCGGTCGTCGTAGCCCAGGTGCAGGCCCTCGGCGCGCAGGTCGGGTTCGGCGGTGGACATCGGTCAGCCTCCTGAGCCCGCGCGGTTGACGCGGATGAGCAGCCAGAGCAGCACCGGGGCGCCGAGCACTCCGGTGACGATCCCCACGGGCAGTTCGGTGCCGGGGATCAGTTCGCGTGCGAGGACGTCGGACGCGAGGACGACGAGGGCGCCGGTGAGCCCGGCGGCGAGCGGCGGGGGCCAGGCGGTGCGGCACAGCCGCTGGGCGATCTGCGGGGCGGCGAGCGCCACGAAGGCCACGGGTCCGGCGGCAGCGGTGGCGAAGGCGACCAGGCCGACTCCGGTGAGCAGGACGGTGAGCCGCACGGTCTGGACGCGGGTGCCGAGCCCCTTGGCCACGTCGTCGCCGAGTTGCAGCGTACGCATCAGCCGGCCGATGAGCAGGGCGGCGGGGACCAGGACGACGAGGGCGTGGGCGAGGGGCGCGGCCTGCTGCCAGTCGCGACCGTTGAGGTTGCCGACGAGCCAGCCGAGGGCGGCCTGCGCCTGGAAGCGGCCGCCCCGGGCGAGCAGGAAGTCGGTGGCGCTGAGGCAGACCCAGGAGACGCCGATGCCGACGAGGATGATCCGGTAGCCGGTGGTTCCGCGCCGCCAGGCCAGCCCGTAGACGAGGAGTGCGCTGCTGAGGGCGCCGAGGAGGCCGAGGGCCTGGGTGCCGAGGCCGAAGTCCCAGCCGAGCACGAGGCCGGCGACGACGGCTGTTCCGGCGCCCTGGGTGAGGCCGATCATGTCGGGGCTGGCCAGCGGGTTGCGGGTCATCGTCTGGAACAGCGCGCCGGACATGCCGAACGCGATGCCGGCGAGGAGGCCCGTCATGGCGCGGGGCAGCCGCAGTTCCTGGACGACGAGGAGGGTGCCCGCGTCCCCGGAGCCGGTCAGGGCGCGGGCGACGTCGGCGAGCGGGATCCCGTACTCGCCGATGGAGACGTGCCAGCACAGCGCCACGAACACGGCGACGGCGAGCCCTGCGCAGACGGCGAGCTGACGGGGGCGCAGGGTGCCGGAGACCGGCGGGAGGGTGAGGCGGAAGGGCCGGGCGGCGGCCTTCGTGACCGGGGCAGGAGTGCCGGTGGCCCCGGTGGTCTTCACGGCCTTCGTGGTCGTCACGGCCTTCGTGGTCTTCACGGCCTTCGTGGTCTTCACGGCCTTCGTGGTCTTCGTGGGCGGGGTGTCGGTGGCCACGGTCATACCTCCGCGAGGCGGCGACGGCGGACCAGGGCGATGAAGAACGGTCCGCCGATGAAGGCGACGATGATCCCGGCCTGTACCTCGACGGGCCGGGCGATCACCCGGCCGAGGATGTCCGCGCCGAGCAGCAGGGCCGCGGCCAGCGCGGCCGAGAGCGGCAGCAGCCAGCGGTGGTCGGGACCGGGTCCGGCGTACTGGGCGAGGACCCGGGCGACGTGCGGGACGACGAGGCCGATGAAGACGACGGGGCCGATCACCGCGACGGCCGCGCCGGTGAGCAGGGTGACGGCCACGACGCCCTGGAGGCGCACGAGGCCGAGCCTGCGGCCGAGCGAGGCGGCCACGTCGTCGCCGAGGGCGAGGCTGTTGAGGGCGGGGGCGCTCGCCAGGGCGAGGAGGGCGCCGAGCCCGAGGAAGGGCAGGATCCGCAGCACGGTGGAGGCGTCCTGGTCGGCGAGGGACCCGGCCGACCAGAAGCGGAAGCGGTCCAGGGCCGCCGGGTCGGTGAGGACGACGGCGCTGGTCAGTGAGGACAGCACGGCGGTGACCGCGACTCCGGCGAGGGCCAGCTTCACCGGAGTCGACCCCGAACGGCCCAGCCGGCCCAGCAGATAGACGACGACGCTCGCCGCCATCGCCCCGGCGAACGCGAACCAGATGTAGCCGAGCAGCGAGCCGATGCCGGCGACCCCGGCGGCCAGCACGATGGCGAACGCCGCCCCGGCGCTGACCCCGAGGATGCCGGGGTCGGCCAGCGGGTTGCGGGTCAGCGCCTGCATCACGCAGCCGGAGAGGCCGAGCGCCGCCCCGGCGGCCAGCCCCAGCGCCGTACGCGGAACGCGCACCGACCAGATGACGTCCTCGATCCGGGGCCCGGTCGGACGGCCCAGGAGGGCGTCGATCACCTCGCCGGGCGGGATGTGCAGCGCGCCGAGGCCGATCGAGAGCAGGCAGAGCAGGACCAGCAGGGCGCCGAGCGCGGCCACGAGCAGGGCGGGTCGCCATCGGGCGGGGCGGGTCACGGGGCTGGCTCCACGGTCCGGTTCCTCAGGGGCGGTCGGGCGGGTCGGCAGGGGCGGTCCGTCCCGTCGAGGGCGGGACGGACCGGGGGAAGGGCGTCAGGACGCGGGCTGTTCGACCTTCGTGTCCGTCTTGCCGTCGACGGCGGCCGCCAGCATCGGGACCAGCCGGTCGACGGTGTACGGGAGGCTGAGCGGGCTCACGAAGGAGACGGCGCTGCCGAAGTGGCTGCTCTCCTTCACCATGACCTCGCGGCCCTCCTCGGCCACGCCGAGCTTGCCGTAGAGGGGGTCGGCGTGGAGCTTCTCCGTGTCCTTCGCCGGGTCGGTGACGATCCAGACGACGGCGTCGGTGTCGAGGAGGTCGGTGCGCTCCTTGCTGATGTTCGCGCCGAACGCGTCGCCGACGACCGTGCTCAGGTCGGTGGGGAGCTGGAAGCCGAGGCCGTTGAGCAGCCGGGAGCGGTTGTCCTGCGGGCCGTAGACGTACATGCCCTCGTAGGGGGTGGCCATGACCGCGCTCCTGCCCTGGAACTCGGGGTGCGCGGCGGCGGCGTCGGTGATGTGCTTCTCGGTCTTCGCGATCAGCGCCGTGGCCTCCTCGCTCCTGCCGAGGGCCTTGCCGACCTGCTCGGTCTGGTCCTGCCAGGAGATGGACCAGTCCGGGCCGTCCTCGGGCTGGGCGACGACCGGGGCGATCTTGGAGAGGGTGCGGTACTGGTCCTTGGTGAGGCCCGAGTACAGGGCGAGGATCAGGTCGGGGCGCAGGGAGGCGATCTTCTCGACCTGGGGTCCGGTGCCGTCGTCGTGCAGGACGGTGGGGCGCGGCTTGTCGCCGAGGGCCTTCTCCGCCCAGGGGCCGATCGCGCCCTCGAACTCGCCGAGCCACTCGGTGGTCCCGACCGGGACCTTGCCGAGGGCGAGCACGGCGTCCTGGTCGGAGAGGCCGACGGTGACGATGCGCTTCGGCTCGGACTTCAGGGTGGTGTCGCCGTACTTGTGGTCGAGGGTGACCGGGTAGGCGCCCTTCTGCGCGCCCCCGGCGGGCGCGGCGGCGTCGTCGCCGCTCTCGCCGGACCCGCAGGCGGAGGCTCCGAACAGCAGCAGGACGGACGCGGCCACGGCGGTCAGCCGGGTGCGCTGGGACATGCGGAACATGACGGATTCCTTCGGGAGGGTGGGCGTGCGCCGGGACGGGGACGGAAGAGCCGTGGAGGTCAGGGGTGCGGTGCGGTGCGGCTGCCGGACCAGGCGCGCCAGAGGGCGGCGTACGGGCCGTCCGCGTCGCGCAGCTCGTCGTGGGGGCCGCTCTCGACGACGCGTCCCGCCTCCAGCACGACGACCCGGTCGGCGGCGACGGCCTGGGTGAGGCGGTGGGCGACGACCAGGGCGGTGCGGCCGGCGAGGGCGGCCCCGGCGGAGCGTTCCAGGGCCCGGGCTCCCGCGCTGCCCGCCTCGGCGGTCGCCTCGTCGAGCACGGCGAGTGCGGGGTCGGCCAGGACGAGCCGGGCGAGGGCCAGTTGCTGGGCGCGGGCGGGGTCGAGGCGGTGGCCGCCCTCGCCGACGACGGTGTCGAGCCCGTCCGGGAGCGCTTCGGCCCAGTCCAGGGCGTGCACCGTGCACAGGGCGCCCCGCAGTTCGGCGTCGGTGGCGTCGGCGCGGGCCAGCCGGAGGTCCTCGGCGAGGGTGCCGGTGAAGACGTGGACCTCCTGGGTGACCAGGACGACCGACGGCTCTCCGGCGCCCGCCGGTGCGGTGACCGTGCCCGCGGTGGGCTGCTGGACGCCCGCGACGATCCGGGCGAGGGTCGATTTCCCGGCCCCGCTGGTCCCGACGAGCGCGACGTGTTCGCCGGGCCGCAGGGTGAGGGAGACCTCGTGCAGCACGGGGCGGCCGGGTCCGTAGGCGTGGCTGACGGCGTCCACGGCGACGGCCGCCCCGGACGCGGTCCGCTGGTGCGGTACGGCGGTGGGGTCCGCCGGCCGGGCGAGGTCGGTGACGCCGACGAGCCGGGCCAGTCCGGCCGCCGCCGACTGGGCGTCGTCGAGCAGGACCAGGGCGGCGTTGACGGGGCCGAAGAGGCTGTGGAAGTAGAGGGCGGCGGCCGTCGCCGTACCGATCGACACCGCGCCGTCGCGGACCAGCCAGAATCCGGCGATCAGCACGGCGGCGAGGCCGATGTACTCGGCGATGTGCAGCCGACCGTAGAAGCCCAGCACCAGGTCGACGCTGCGCATGGTCAGTTCGACGGCCGTGCGCGAGCGTCCGGCGCCGCGCTCGGTGTGCTGCCGCTCCAGCCGGTGGCCTCGTACGGTCACGGCCCCGCCGATGGTCTCCAGGAGCTGTTGCTGCTGGGCCCCGTTGGCGACCCGCTGGTCGGCGTAGAGGGTGAGGGCCCGGTTCACGTACCAGCGGGCGGTGAGCAGTTGGACGGGGACGGAGAGGAGCGCGGCGAGCAGGAACCGTACGTCCAGGAGGGCCAGCGCGCCGAGGGTGAGCAGGATCGCGAGGACGGAACGGGCCATCTCGGGCAGCGCGGAGCGGACGGCCTCGGCGACCCGGGCGACGTCGCCGGTGACGCGGGCGGTGAGGTCTCCGGCCCCGGCGCGTTCCAGCCGGTCGGCGGGGAGGTCCAGGGCGCGTTCGACGAACCGCTCGCGCAGCCGGGCCAGCACGGTCTCGCCGAGCCGGGCCACGCGGGTCAGTCCGAGCGTGGTGGTCAGGCCCTGGACGGCGGCGACCGCGACGAGCAGGACGACCGGGAGGGTCAGGTCTCCGGCGGGGCGGCCGTCGGCCACGATGTCGACGATCCGGCCCAGCAGGGGCTGGACGAGGAGGCCGACGGCGGTGGCCGCGACCAGGACGCCGATGCCGGTCAGGGCGAGGGCCCGGTCGGGGCGGATCAGTGCGCGCAGGGCGGCCCGGGTGCGGGCGGGGGTGGCGATGGGGAGCAGTTCGGCGCTGTCGTCGGCCGGGGGCGGGGGCGTGGTCATGTGAGCACCGCCGTGCGGTAGACGGGATGGTCGCGTACGAGGTCCTCGTGCGGGGCCTCGGCGGTGATCGTGCCGCCGTCGATCAGGACGACGCGGTCGGTCGCGGCGAGCAGGGCGGGGCTGCTGGTGACCAGGACGGTGGTGCGGCCGGTGCGGGCGCGCCGGATGCCGGCGGCGATCCGGGCCTCGGTCGCGGCGTCGACGGCGGTGGTCGGGTCGTGGACGACGAGGACGCGGCGGTCGGCGGCGAGTGCGCGGGCCAGGGCGACGCGCTGGCGCTGGCCGCCGGAGAGCGAGCTGCCGCGCTCGCCAATCCGGCCGTCGGTGCCGCCGGACAGGGCGGAGGCCACCTCGTCGACGGCGGCGGCGTCCATCGCGGGGCGCGGGTCGGCCCCGGCGGGGGCGGCGGCGGTGACGTTCTCCAGGAGGGTGCCGTCGAAGAGCTGGGCGTCGTGCTCGGCGACGAGCAGCGCGGAGCGCAGGGCGTCGGGGGCCAGCTCGGTGAGCGGTACGCCGTCGAGTTCGACGCTCCCCCGGTCCGGGTCGCGGCGGCGGGCCAGGCAGTGCATCAGGGCCGCCGCGTCGGCCGGGTCGGTGACGACGATGCCGAGGTGCTCGCCGGGGCGGACGGTCAGGTCGAGGGCTTCGAGTCCGGCGTGGCCGAGTCCGTTCAGGCGCAGTTCGCCGGGGGCGGGGGCGGCCGGTTCGGCGGTGCCGCCGCTGGTCTCGCCCGGGGCGGCCAGCACGTCGGCGATCCGGGCGGCGGAGGCGCGGCCCTTGGCCAGCTCGGCGCCGACCCAGGCCAGCATGCCGATCGGGCCGGGGAGGAAGAGGGCGAGGCCGACGGCGGAGACGAGGGCGCCGAGGCCTATGGAGCCGCTGAGGACGAGCCGGCCGCCGACGAGGGCGACGAGCGCGATGAACGAGCCGGTCAGCGTGAGCATCAGGCCGGTCTGGAGGGCGGCGGCGCGGGCGGCGCGCACATTGGCCTCGCGGGAGGCCTGGCTGGTGGCGCGGTAGCGGTCGACGGCGGCGCGCTCGGCCCGCAGGCCCTTGAGCACCCGGACCCCGGCGACCAGGTCGGCCGCCACCCCGGAGGCGTGGGCGGCCTGTTCCTGTTCGGCTTCGCTGCGGTATTGCAGGGGCCGGGCCAGGAAGTGGCCGAGCGCCATCAGGACGGGGGCGCCGATCAGGACGAGGAGCCCGAGGGGCAGGGAGGCGCGGAGCAGGAGCACCGCGCCCGCGACGACGCCGACGACGGCGGCGATGCCGAGGGTCAGGGCCATGTTGACGGCCCCCACCCGGCGGGCGTCCTCGGTGGCCACGTTCACCAGCGCGCCGGGCGGGCGGCCCGCCTCGGCTCCGCCGTGCGGGGCGAGGACCCGGCGCAGGACGTCGAGGCGCAGGTGGTGGGCGGCCTGTTCGGCGGCGCGTTCACCGGCGCGGGCGCCGAAGCGGAAGCCGTAGGAGAGCAGGGTGTAGACGACGGCGAGGACCAGCAGCCAGATCGCCAGCGCACCGCCGTCGGGGCGGACCACTGCGCGGTCGACGATCAGCCCGATGAGTACGGGGACCAGCGCCTCGCCGGTCTGGTGGCAGGCGCCCAGGAGCGATCCGACGGCGACGTCGCGCCGCTGCCCCGCGACGGCTCGGCGTATGACGCCGCGCCCGGCGGTATCAGCCCCCACGTCATCTGCTCCTCAGCGTGTCATGAACCGCGCAGGTGGCGACTTCCGGCCACTCACCTCCAGCCAAACGAAGGCAAGGCTAACCTGCGTCCGCCGCGTCCGGGACCCCCGGCCCCCGCTCCGCGTGATCCCGGCGCCGGCGTCTCTGCCCCGGGGCCGCTGTCCTCTGCTCCGCGCCGTGCCCCGCGGACCCCGTGGATGGGATGATGGGAAGACGCTTACCGCGCAACCGAGTTGGACTCTCAGGGGGGCTCATGCTGGCGGAGGGACTCGTCGCCGTGGCGGCGACGGCAGGTTCCGGTCTGGTCCAGGCCATGACCACGGACGCATGGCAGCAGTGCAGGGACCGGGCGGCCCGGCTGCTGGGCCGGGGCGACGCCGGGGAGGAGTCCCGGCAGCAGGCGCGCCTGGACCGGACCCGGGCCGAGCTCGCACAGGCGGCCGCGGCAGGGGACGAGCAGGGCCGGAGCATCGTCGTGCGGCAGTCCGCCGCGTGGCAGACCCGGTTCGAGGACCTGCTGGAGACCTCACCGGAGCAGGAGGCCCCGATGCGGGAGCTGCTGGGCTTCCTGCGGGAGCGGCTCCCGCAGGGCACCGCCGCCGGCACGGTCACCGTGCACGCGACCGCCTTCGAGCAGGCGCAGCAGGCCGTCCAGGGACAGGGCACCCAGCACAACTCCTTCGGCTCCGGGCAGCCGCGGTGATACCGGACGGCCACGGGACCGCCGGAGGCGACGAGCCCGCCGGAACCGGCGGCGACGTCCGCGCCTCGGCGCGGGGGCACGCACAGCAGGCCGTGGTCGGCCGGGGCGTGCAGCACAACTACTTCTACGGCGCCTCGGGCTCGGCCCGGCCCGGGGTGGTGCTGAGCACCCTGATCCCACCGCCCTCCATCCTCGTCGGCGCCCAGGACCGTCCGGCCTCGCTCGCGGCCGGGCTGCGGGCGGGGATCGCTCCGGGCAGAGCCGCCCTGGCGCTGCTGCACGGCCCCGGGGGTGCGGGCAAGTCGGCGACGGCGCGGGCCCTCGCGGCGGAGCTGGCTCCGGAGTTCACCGACGCCCGGCTCGAAGTCGATCTGGCGGGATTCACGCCCGGGAGCGCTCCGCGCCCCGCGGGCGAGGTACTGACCGAGCTGCTGCGCCTGGCGGGGTTCGACGGGGCCGACATCCCCGGCGGGACGGCCGGGAAGAGCCAGCTGTGGCGGGCCTGGGCGGCGGACAAGAAGGTGTTGCTGCTGCTGGACAACGCGCGCGACGCCGGGCAGATCGAACCGCTGCTGCCGAGCTCCTCGTTCCACGGCCGGTGCGCGGTCATCGTCACCAGCCGCAACCGCCTGAACGGCCTGGACACCACGCTCGACGTCCCCGTCGAGCTGCTGGAACCCGAGGCCGCCGTCGAGCTGCTGGTGCGTGTGGCCGGACGCGGGAGCGACGATGCGTCCTCCGGCGCCCTGGCCGAGCTGGCCCGCCTGTGCGGTTACCTCCCGCTGGCCCTGCGCCCCGTGGGCGCCCTCCTCGCCGACCTGGACGCCGGGACGCTCGTACGGGTCATGCGCTCGGCGAACCGGCCCCTCGAACAGCTGGCCGAGGCGGACCAGGAGGCCGCGGCCGCCTTCACCGTCTCCTACGAGGCCCTGAGCGCGGACCTCCAGCGCACGCTGCGTACGTGCGTCTGGCATCCCGGGCCGGACTTCGACGCCGGTTCCATCGGCGCGCTCGCCGGCATACCGGCGGAGCTGGCCACCGTGCAGCTCGTCCGGCTCCTCCAGCGCAGCATGCTGACCGCCCTGCCCCACCACAGGTACGTCTTCCACGACCTGTTCCTGTCCTACGCCCGGGAGCAACTGGCCGCCCTGGACCACGAGGACGCGATGCGGATGAGCCGCCGCGGCCTCTACCGCCACCTCGCCCGGGTCGTCGCGACCGTCCACACCCTCCTGTCGGCGGCGGCGGAACCCACGGCGGGCACGGGTCCCTTCGACAACCCCGAACACGCCCGCCGCTGGCTGGAGGCGGCGTCGGGAGAACTGGTCGGAGCGGCGGCCGGCGCCCTGTCCGACGGCTGGGAGCTGGGTGGGGACTTCGCCGTGCGCACCGCGCGACTGCTGTACGTGCGGGGCCGGTACGAACGCGCCGGCGTCCTGTACGAGCAGGTGCGCGCGGCAGCGGCGGAGGCCGGCGACGAGCGGGCCCGGGGGCGGGCGTCCACCGCGCTCGGCGACCTGGCGCGCAGCACCGGGCGGCACGACGAGGCCGACGCCCTGTTCGGGACGGCTCTGGAGACCCTGGGCGGCGTCGCGGACACCGCCGGGGAGGCGGACGCGCTGCGCGGCCTCGGGGAGAGCGCGCGGGCGCGGGGCGATCTGGACGCGGCGTCCGCCCACTTCACGGCGGCGCTGGCGCGCGCCCGGCAGGCCGACGACGACGCCGGGCAGGGGTACGCGCTGACCGGACTGGCGCACATCGCGCGCCGGCGGGGAGAGCTGGACACGGCCGGGAGCCGGTTCACCGAGGCGGCGGAGTTCCAGCGGCGCGCGGACGACGGGGTCGGTCTGGCCTACGCCGTGCGGGGTCTCGGGCACGTCAGACGCGCCCAGCGGGACCTCGAAGCCGCCGAGCGGTGCTTCCGGGACGCGATGGCTCTGCACCAGCGGGCCGGGAACCGTTTCGGCCAGGCGTACGCGCTGACCGCCCTGGGCGGAGTGGCCGGAGGGGCCGGCCGGTTCGAGGAGGCCGCGGCCCATCTGGACGACGCCCTGGCCCTGCACCGCGCGGCCAACGACCGCACGGGACAGGCCCGGGCCCTCGCGGAGCTGGCGGACCTGGCCCGCGTCCGCGGGGACGAGGCCGCGGCCCGTCGCCACGGGACCACCGCCGCTTCACTGCTCGGGCGGGGCGAGGACGCGTAGCGCCGCGGCCGGCCGGACGCACCCGGGTGCGTCCGGCCTCCCCGGAGGGCTCAGGTCTCGGCGAGGGGACCGGCGACCGGGTCGTCGACGGGATCGTCGTCGAACGGGGTTCCCTGGTGGAAGTAGAGCCGCCAGCCCTCCGGCGTCAGCCGCCACAGGGAACTGCGGTGCGAGCGGATTCCCCTGGACTCGGTGTCGAAGGTGAGGTGGACGAGGTCGGCGCAGAGCTGCGTCCCCCGCATCCGGGAGGCGGTGAGCGGGCCGGGGCGCGGGGCGTCGTCCGCCGTGAGCGCGGCGATGATCGTCTCC
Organism: Streptomyces sp. NBC_01116; assembly: GCF_041435495.1. Lineage (NCBI taxonomy): Bacteria > Bacillati > Actinomycetota > Actinomycetes > Kitasatosporales > Streptomycetaceae > Streptomyces > Streptomyces sp. NBC_01116. Next base: position 7,159,218 of record NZ_CP108644.1, on the reverse strand, counting down.
CGGGTCCAGAGCCGGCCGCTGGTGCCGATCTCCCGGAAGCCGGGGTGCAGCAGCGACGCGAGCAGCCCGGCGGAGGCCCGTACCACCGGGTCCAGCAGGCGCAGTTCGCCCTCGATCGCCGCGGCCACGGCGGGCGACGGCTCAGCCATGGGTCAGCTCCACGAGTTTCGCCACGGTGTTCCAGTTGCGGCTGGTGGCGGTGAGGCCCTTGACGTGTCGGGGGCGCCCCAGCGCGACCGCCAGCCTGGAGCGGCCGAGCCCGTCGGGGGCGTACAGGTACAGGCAGCGGTCGCCGAGCCGGAACTCCTCCGGCAGGAAGTCCTCCGCCGCCAGGTCCGCGAAGCGGTCCGTGCCGACGGGCCGGTCGAAGAAGGTGACGTGGAGCTGCCTGCCCTCCAGCTCGGCCGCGGGGAAGGGGCAGGCCGCGGCGACGGCGGCGAGATAGCCGGCGTCGCGGACGAGGCAGTCGACCGCGAAGCCGAAGTGCCGGTGCAGGGCCTGCTCCAGGGCGGCGGCCAGCGCGTCCTCGTCGTCGCTGTCGCTCCGGAAGACGGCGTTGCCGCTCTGCAGATGGGTGGCGATGCCGGTGTGCCCCAGTCCGGTGAGCACGGCGCGCAGTTCGGGCATCGGGACCCTCTTGCCGCCGCCCACGTTGATCCCCCGCAGCAGCGCCGCGTACGTCGTCGTCATGGCCACTCACCCTAAGGGCTGACGCGCGGATCGGGCCGGATTGCGGGCGGGCGCGACGGGTCTCCCCGGGAAACGGCGCGGCCGCCGCGCCCCGTGGGGGAGAGCGCGGCGGCCGCTGTGCGCGGGGGCCGGGCGGCGGGGGTGGGGCCCCGCCGCCCGGCGTCCGGTCGGAACCGGGGTCCTACTCGACGACCTTGAGGAGCTTGTTGGCCGTGCCCTCGGTGGCGTTGCTGATGGCGTCCGGGGTGGCTCCCTCGGTGAGCGCCGTGGCGACGGCCTCCGGGGTGGCGTCCTGGTTGCCCGCCAGGTAGACGGCTGCCGCGCCGACGACGTGCGGGGTGGCCATGGACGTACCGGAGATGGTGTTGGTGCCGGTGTCGCTGTCGTTCCAGGTGGACGTGATGTCCGAGCCCGGGGCGTAGATGTCGACGACCGGGCCGTAGTTGGAGAAGTCCGACTGCTCGTCGGCCTCCGTGGACGAGGCGACGGTGATCGCCTCGGGGACGCGGGAGGGCGAGCCCTGCCCGGCGTCGCTGGACTCGTTGCCGGCGGCCACACCGAAGGTGATGCCCGCGGCGATGGCCTTCTGGACGGCCTCGTCGAGGGCGGGGTCGGCACCGCCGCCGAGGCTCATGTTGGCGACGGACGGGCCCTTGGCGTTGGCGGTGACCCAGTCGATCCCGGCGATGACCTGCTCGGTGGTGCCCGAGCCGTTGTCGTCCAGGACGCGGACGGCCACGATGTTCGCCTTCTTGGCGACGCCGTGCGCGGCCCCGGCTATGGTGCCCGCCACGTGGGTGCCGTGCCCGTTGCCGTCGTCGGCGTCGTCGTCGTTGTCGATGGCGTCGAAGCCGGAGGTGGCCCGGCCCTCGAAGTCCTCGTGCGTGACGCGGACACCGGTGTCGATGACGTACGCGGTGACGCCCTCGCCGCCGGCGTCCGGGTAGGTGTAGGCGTTGTCGCCCGCGGTCTCGGTCTGGTCGATCCGGTCCAGACCCCACGACGGCGGGTTGTCCTGGGTGGCGTCGATGCTGAACTTCTTGTTCTGCACCACCTTGGCGACGGCCGGGTCGGCGGCGAGGCGCTTCGCCTCGGTCTCCGAAAGGCCGCTGGCCGAGAAGCCGTTGATGCTGGAGGAGTAGTTGCGCTTGAGCTTGCCGCCGTACTCCTTCGCGAGCTCGGACTTGTCGGCCTTCTTCTCGTCCAGCATCACGATGTAGCTGCCGGAGACCGCGGTCGCGGCGTCCGCGCCGTAGACCGTGCCCATGGGAGCCGGTGCGGCTCCGGCGTACGAGGTGCCGAGAAGGGTGACTCCGGCGGCGGCCGCCACGGCGGTGATCGCGGCGGTCAGCTTGATGCGACGGGTGCGCTGGTGCTTGGCCATGAAGAGGGGTCTCCTCGTCAAACTCTGTGGGGGGATTGGCCCTCGGCCGGAAGATCTCCGGGGGCTGGCTCGAAACCCTGACCGATTGACGAGCACAGATCAAGACCCTCATGAGGGTGTGACTTGCTCAACAAGGTTGCGTAATAAGAAATCGGCCGTGGCTGGTCACAACGGCCGCGGAGAGCGGGCGGGCGTCCGGCTCGCCCGGATCGACCGGTCGCGAGCCACCCCACGAAGGTGCTCCGCCGCGCATATCTCCTGCTCAGAGCCGCACATGAAGGATCGGGCGCGCACCGCCCGGCCACCGCGGGGGCGCCGCCGAGGCCCGTGGGGCAGGAGCGACCACTCGTGAAGACACGTGAAGGTCCGTGAAGGTGTGCGCGAGGGGGGTGAACACCCGGCCCACGGTGTGAAATCGCGAGGGCGTGCGTGCAGATGCGCCGACCGGACCCGGCGCGGCAGAGGCTTCACAGCGCCGAAACACGGACGTCCCGACCCGGACAACCGCTGGTCGCGGCGGGCGGGACGGGACGGGACACGTCCGGATAGCGCTCAGGCGGCTCCGCTCAGCGCGACAGCTCGGCCTCGATGAGGTCGGCGGCCCGCGAGGTGCCGCCCTCCCGCGCCATCTGCTCGCTCAGCCGCCCGCACCGGGCGGCCACTTCGGGGTCGTCCACCAGGGCGAGCACGGCCTCGCGCAGGCTGGCGGCATCGGCCTCCTCCATCGGCAGGTGCCGGGCCACGCCCAGCGACTGGAGCATGTCCGCGTTGCCGAACTGGTCGACCGCCTGGGGGACGGCGACCATCGGGGTGCCGGTGGCGAGCCCCTCCTGGCTCCCGCCCGCGCCGGCGTGGGTGATGAAGGCGTCGGCCTGCTTGAGGACGGCCAGTTGCGGCACCCAGGTGCGCACCTCCACGTGGTCCGGTACGTCTCCGAGTTCGGCGGGGTCGACGTGCGACCCGATCTGGAGCACCACGTGCCAGCCGGGCAGACCGCGAGCGGCCTCGACGCACTCCCGGTAGAAGGCGGGCTGCTTGGTGAAGGAGGAGCCCAGTGACACCAGCAGCACCTTCTCCGCCCCGGTCGGCCGGACCCACTTCCCCTGGTCCGCGCGGTCGCCCTGACAGGCCCCGACGAACGTGTACATCTCGCGGTTCACCCGGTCCGCGTTCGGCTGGAGCGCCTCGGGGATCAGCACGATGCCGAAGCGCGGGCGGGCCACGAAGTCGTCGCTGGGGACATGGCCGAGGCCGTTCTCGGCGAGCCAGCCGTCGAAGCGCGCGTAGTACGCCTTGCCGCGCCCGGTCTGCTTCAGCTCGGCGGTCATCGGCTCGCCGACCTCCTGCTCGTACCCCTCCCAGGGGACCAGGTTGGGCCAGAGGGAGACGGCGGGGACGCCCCAGCGATGGGCGAGGACCCGGGCGGGATAGGAGGTGATGTCGTGCAGGACGAGGTCGGGCTCGTCGCCCGCGAAGGCCTCGGCGAGCTGCGGGAGCGCCTGGAGCGCGTCGTCGAGGAAGGGTTCGATGTTGTCGATCAGCTCGGTGCCCCAGGCGTCGGGGTCGTCGTCGGTCGGCAGGGTCGAGGTGTAGATCACCGGCCGGGCTCCGGTGGCGGCGACCTTCTCGGCGAAGGAGGCCGGGATGGCGTAGCTGACACGGTGTCCACGGTCGACGAGTTCGCGGATGACGTCGAGGCTCGGGTTCACATGTCCGTGGGCGGCGATGGAGAACATGGCGATGTGGGCACGCGGGGATTCCGTCATGCCGCACACCGTAAACGAGACGAGACGTCTCGTGCAACCTCTCTTCCGGGCCGGAGTCAGCGCTGATAGCGGGCCAGCACCCGGTTCCCGTCCTCCACCAGCCGTTTCCGCAGCTCGGCGGTGTCGATCGCTCCGCTGTAGTACTCCTGGAGCGCGGGGGTCGCCACCTTGTCCTTCCACTCCGGGTAGCCGCGCACCGACTGGGCGGGCGCCGGCCGCAGCCCCCGCGCGAGCGCGGTGCCGACGGCCCAGCCGTGCTCGGCCGTGCGCAGCGACGGATCGGCCAGGGCCTCCGTACCGGTGGGCAGCATCCAGTCGCCCCGGGCGAGGCGCACCATGTTCGAAGGGCGCAGCAGGAAGTCGATGAACGCGACGGCCTCCTTCCGGTGCGGGCTCTCCTCGGCGACCGACAGCGTCTGCGGGCTCACGCCCTGGACCCCGCCGCCCGCGCCCGCGGGCATCGGCAGCACCGTCCAGCCGAACCCCTCGGGGGCCTGCTGGATGATCTGCTGACGGTAGGAGAAGCCGAGCGGGAGCATCGCGTACTTGCCGCCGAAGAACCCGGGCAGCGCGTCCGACCCGCCCATGCCCAGCGCGCTGCGGGGCGCGCTGCCGTCGGTGTTGACCTGGTCGCGGATGGTGCCGGTCACCACGCCGTCGCCGTCCTCGAAGCGCAGGACCGCCTTGCCGTCCTCGTCGCGGTGGAAGAGCTGCCCGCCGCCGGACAGGCCCAGGTTGAGGGTGACGGAGACCGGCTCCTTCAGCGGCCAGGCGACCCCGTACCGCCCCTGGCCCGTCAGCTCGTCGGTGACCTCGCGGAACTCCTCCCAGCTCCAGGGGTGCTCCGGGGTCGGGACGCGCGCGCCCGAGGCCTTCAGCAGCTTCGTGTTGGCGATCAGGACGCGGGGCTCCTGGAGGAAGGGCACCCCGTGGACGCCCTCGCCGAACGTGGTGGTGCGCCAGGACTGTTCGGGGATGTCGGCCTTGAGCCGCTCGGGGAGGAGGGGGCGCAGGTCGGCGAGGTAGCCCCCGTACGCGAAGTCGGCCAGGTCGTCGGAGGCGTCGTGGATGACGTCGGGGGCCTCGCCGCCCTCGAAGGAGGTGAGCAGCTGGTCGTGGACGCTGTCCCAGCTGCCCTGGACGTAGTCCACCTGGACGTCGGGGTGGGCCGCGTTCCACTCCTTCACCAACTGCTTGTTGGCGTCGACGGACTCCTTCTGCCAGGCGAGTGACTGGAACCGGAGCCGGATCGTGCCGTCCGCGTCCCGCCCGTCGTCGGCGTCGCCCGAGCAGCCGGTGAGCAGCAGGGCCAGTACGGCGACGGCGGCCGCCGCCCGCCGGATCGGCGCGCGCATCAGCTCTTCACCGCCCCGGCCGTCATCCCGCCGGTGATCCGCCGCTGGATGAGGGCGAAGAGGACGAGGGAGGGGAGCGTGGCGAGGAAGGCGGCCGCGGCGAGCGGGCCGAGGTCGGCCACGCCCTCCGCGCCGAGGAAGTGGGTGAGGACGACCGGCAAGGTCTGCTTCTCCGGGGTCTTGAGCAGGACGAGCGCGAAGAAGAACTCGTTCCACGCGGTGATGAACGCGAACAGCGCGGTGGCGACGATCCCGGGGGCGAGCAGCGGGGCAACGACCGAGACGAGCGTCCGCACCCGGCCCGCCCCGTCGACGGCGGCGGCCTCCTCCAGCTCGGTCGGCACGGCCCGTACGTAGCCGGCGAGCATCCACAGCGCGAAGGGCAGCGACCAGACGACGTAGACCATGACCAGCCCCCACAGGGTGTTGATCAGGTGCAGGTTCTTCAGGATCAGGAAGAGCGGGATGATCACCAGGACGAACGGGAACGCCTGGCTGACCACCACCCAGCCGGTCGCGGCGGTGGCGAGGCGGCCCCGGCGGCGCGCCATCACATAGGCCATCGGGGTGGCGATCACGACGGCGATCACGGCCGCGCCGAGGGCGGCGATCAGCGAGTTGGCCGCGGCCTGGAGCAGCGGCTGCTCGTCAAAGGCTTGCCGGAAGTTGTCCAGGGTGGGCTGCTCGGGGATCCAGGTGGGGTGCAGCGAGCCCAGTTCGCGGGCGGGCTTGAAGGCGGTCGAGATCAGCCACACGAACGGGAACGCGAGGAAGACCAGGTACGCCAGGAGGGCCAGGTACTGAGCGGCCCGCGCGGGCCTGCCGGTACGCAGCCCGGTCGACTCCCGCCCCGCCCGTACGGGCCCCGCCGTTCGTCGCCTCATCGGTCCTCGCCTCCCCTGAGCCGGCCGACGAGGTAGAGGGCGAGAAGCACGGAGATCACCGCGACCATCACACAGCCCATCGCCGCGGCGTAGCCGAACTGCCCGTAGCGGAAGGCCTCCTCGTAGGCGAAGAGCATCGGCAGCCTCGTCCGGCCGCCGGGTCCGCCACTGGTCAGGACGTAGACCAGGGCGAAGGAGTTGAAGTTCCAGATCAGGTTGAGCGCGGAGATCGCGAGCGCGATCGGCTTCAGGGCGGGCCAGGTGACGGTACGGAAACGGCGCCACGCGCCCGCTCCGTCCAGGGCGGCCGCCTCGTGGAGTTCGCGCGGGGTGTTCTGGAGTCCGGCGAGCAGGGCCACGGTGGTCTGGGGCATCCCCGCCCAGATGCCGACGAGGATCACGGCGGGCAGCGCGGTGGCGAGGCCGGTCAGCCAGTCCCGGCCGTCGCCGAGTCCGAGGTCGCGGACGGTCTCGTTGAGGATGCCGGCGTCCGGGTTGTAGACGAGCCGCCACATGATGCCGACGACGACCTCGGGCATCGCCCAGGGGATGATCGCCAGCGCCCGGGCCAGCCAGCGCATCCGCAGGTTCTGGTTGAGCAGCAGGGCGAGGCCGAGCGCCAGCAGGAACTGCGGGACGGTGACGCCCACGGCCCAGAGCAGGCCGATCCGGAACGAGTCCCAGAACAGGGTGTCGTGCAGCAGGTCCTGGAAGTTCAGGGCGCCGATCCACTGGGTGGAGCGGGTGCGGCCGGACTGCGCGTCGGTGAAGGCGAGCGCGATGCCGTAGAGCAGCGGTCCGACGCTCAGGATCAGGATCGGGATGAGCGCGGGCAGCACCAGGAACCAGGCGGCCCGGTCCCCGAACGCCTTGCGTTCCGGACGGCCCGACCGCCCAGAGCCCCCCGTACGGCCGCCCCGCCCGCCCTGCCCGTCGCGTCCGCCCTGTCCGTCCGGCCCGTCGCGGCCGCTGTGCGGGCCGTCCGGTCCGGACCGCTTCGCGGCGGTCACCGATGTCACGAAGAAGACCCCTCTGTCCCGTATCTCACTGATGTGCCTGAGAGGGACTTCATCCCGTTCCGGCTGCCCTGGAGGCCTCCGTCATCGTGCTGACGGGTCATCGGTTCGTCAAGGTGGCCTGCGGGGATGCAGAATCGCACCCATGGACGAGATGCGCGCGCGCGAGGTGCTGACGGCCGCCGGTTTCCCCGGCACGGCGGAGCTGCTCGCGCTGGGCGAGAACGCGGTCTTCGCGGCGGGCGACCTGGTGTTCAAGGTCGGCCGGGACGCCACCGGCCACCCCGAGCTGCGCGAGCGGGCGGAGCGCGAGGTGGCCCTCGCCGACTGGCTCGCGGCGTCCGGCGTCCCGGCCGTCCGGGCGGCCGAGCGCGAGCCCCGCCTGGTCGGGGGCCACCCCGTGACGCTGTGGCACCGGCTGCCCGACCCCGTACGCCCCGCCGAGCCGCGCGACCTCGCACCGCTGCTCTCGCTGGTGCACGCGCTGCCCGCCCCGGCCGGCTTCGCCCTGCCGCGCCGCGAGCTGCTGGGCGGCGTGGAGCGCTGGCTGAGCCTGGCGGGAGAGGCGATCGACCCGGCGGACGCCGACTACCTGCGCGAGCGCCGCGACGGCTTCGCGGCCGCGGCCGCCGCGCTCGTCCCGCATCTGCCGCCGGGTCCGATCCACGGCGACGCGCTCCCGCGCAATGTCCACGTCGGGCCCGACGGCCCGGTCCTGGTCGACCTGGAGACGTTCTCCGCCGATCTGCGCGAGCACGACCTGGTCGTCCTCGCGCTCTCCCGCGACCGCTACGGCCTCGACCCCGCGGCCTACGACGCCTTCACGTCCGCGTACGGCTGGGACGTCCGCGAGTGGGAGGGGTGCGCGGTGCTGCGCGGCGCCCGGGAGACGGCCAGTTGCGCCTGGGTCTCCCAGCACGCCCCGGCCAACCCGAAGGCGCTCGCCGAATTCCGCCGCCGGGTGGCCTCGCTGCGCGAGGACGATCCCGAGGTCCGCTGGTACCCCTTCTGAACGGCCTCGGCATAGGTTGACCTCATGGGATTCTTCGACATGCTGACCGGAACCAAGCGCCCCGAGGACGGGACGGCGCCGCGATCGGCCGAAGAGTTGAGGACGGCCCTGCTCGGTCTCAACCGGCCGGACGCCCCGTACGTCATCGGCGACGGCGCGGCGCACGGCGCCGATCTGGTGGCGGAGTGGCGGATCGCCGAGCCCGCCTGGCAGAACTTCTTCGTCCAGTCCCAGCTGACGCACGCCATCCGGATCCGGATGCGGCTGGCCGAGGACGTGCCCGAGGTGCGTGCCGTCGAGGAGAGCTGGGAAGTCACCCGCGTCGGGAATCCGCCGCGGCTCCGGACGTCGGCGACGTACACCCGGGGCGGGGGCAGGACCGTCTCGCGCCGCTACACGCTCCAGCGCGGGGAGAGCGGCCGCCTCGAAACGGCCGAGTCGTTCAGCTTCGACAGCGCGCAGCTGACGGAGCCCTTGCGGGACACCGCCCTCACCTCGGGCTGGACCTGGCGCGGAGTGATCTTCGGCAAGCTCTGAGGGGCCCGCGGGCGGGCCGGCGCCAAGACCCGCTGCACCCTCACGGCGGGCGACGGCAGCACCCTGGGCGTGACGGCGACCGTCACCTCGGTCGACGGCGGTCGGGATCAACTTCGACATCGAGGCCGACGGCACGGCCTCCCCCGCCGCCAACTGACACCGGGGCACCCACCCACAGCCCACCGCGGCTCAGCGGCTCAGCGGCTCAGCGGCTGCGCGGGATCACCGGCCAGGACGCCTCGACCACGGCCGTCGGGTCCGAGCGGCGCAGATAGGCCTGGAGCGAGGCCGACTGCTCGGCTGCCGCCCGGATCTGCAGGGCGTGCAGCTCGGCGGGCGGCAGGGTGCCGACGGGCCGGTGCCGCTCGCCCATCCGGCGCACCACGCGCACGGCGGCCACCGCGTCGGCGCTCGCCTCGTGGGCTCCCTCCAGCGTGACCCCGTAGTGGTCGCAGAGCGCCTGGAGGGCCCGCTTGCCCTTGCGGTACTTGTCGACGTGCTTGTCGATCACCAGCGGGTCGATGACGGGCGAGGGTGCCCCGCCGACCCGCTCGTCGACCGACGGCAGTCCGTGCCTGCGGCACTCGCGGTCCAGCAGCGAGAGGTCGTAGCGCGCGTTCATCACCACCAGCGGAACGCCGGAGCGCAGCACCTCGGCGACCGCGTGGGCGATCTCCTCGACCGCCGGGGCGGCCCGCGCCCCGTGCTCGCGGGCGTGGTCGGTGCCGATGCCGTGGATCGCGGAGGCCTGTTCCGGTATCGCCACCCCCGGGTCGAGCAGCCAGGTCCGCTGCTCGGCGACCGTCCCCTCCGCGTCCAGCCGGACCAGCGCGGCGGTGACGATGCGGTCGTTCTCGACGTCGGTCCCCGTCGTCTCCAGGTCGAAGCCGACCAGTGTTCCCCGGTGCCAGCTCATCCCGATACCTCCTTCGTGGTGCGCTCCCCCATGTGCTGAACACCTTCGCACGGGCCACTGACAGAGCCTCGGGGAGGTCCGCGGCGCACGGCCCGTCAGGAGACGGGCCGGAACCGGGAAGGGGACCGGGCGGAACCGGGAAGGAGACCGGCCGGGACCGGAAGGAGACCGGGCGGGGAAGCGCACGGTCCCGCCGGTTCAGGAGACCGGCCGGGAGTCCGTCCAGACCGATTCGAACTCCTCGCGGTACGTCTCGAAGAGGCCGTGCTCGCTGTCCTGCCCCGCCCGCACCACCGTGCGCCGGCCCCCGCCGCGCAGCACCAGCACCGGCGCCTCCATGCCCCGGGCCCGCCGCAGATAGGGCTGGACGACGCCCACGGCGTCCGGGCCGTCGCCGTCGACCAGGTAGGCGGTGAAGCGCGGGGTCTCGTCGAAGACCTGGATCTCGAACGCGCCCGGGTCGCGGAGCTTGGAGCGCACCCGGCGCATGTGCAGGATGTTCATCTCCACCGAGCGGCTCAGCTCGCCCTTCTTGAGGCCGAGTTCCCGCTCCCGGCGGCGCACCGCGCTGCTGGCCGGGTTGATGAACAGCAGCCGGACCCGGCAGCCCGATTCGGCGAGCCGGACGAGCCGGCGGCCGGAGAAGTTCTGCACGAGCAGGTTGAGCCCTATCCCGATGGCGTCCAGCCGCCGTGCCCCGCCGAACAGGTCCTCGGCGGGCAGCTGGCGCTGGAGCCGGACCCGGTCGGGGTGGACGGAGACCACGTCCGCGTACCGGTCGCCGACCAGCTCCTCCACCGCGTCCACCGGCAGCCGGTCGGCGGAGGGCACCCCCGCCCCGCTGCCGAGGATGTCCAGGAGCCGGGCGGAGGCGCGTTCCGCCTGGGCGAGGACCGCCTCGTTCAGCGCGCGGTTGCGGGAGACGACGTTGCGCGCCACCTCCAGCTCGTCCAGGGCCAGCTCGACATCGCGCCGGTCGTCGAAGTACGGCTCGAAGCAGGGCCAGTGCTGGACCATCAGCTCACGCAGCTGCGGCAGCGTCAGGAAGCTGAGGACGTTGTCGTCGGCCGGGTCCAGCAGATAGCCCTTGCGGCGCGAGACCTCGCGTACGGCGACGGCGCGCTGCACCCACTCCTGCCCGGCCGGTCCGGCCGCGGCCACCACCCACTCCTCGCCGTGCACCGGCTCGTAGATCGGCCGGAGCACCGCGGCGACGACGGCCCGCAGACGTTGTTCGACCAGATTCAGCCAGATATAGGCGCGTCCGGCCCGCTGGGCCCGGGTGCGCACCTCGTTCCATGCCTCGGAGCCCCAGTCCAGCTCGGCGCCGATCTCCATGGGCTGCGCGAGGGACACCGCCCCGGGCGGGGCATCGGTCGATTCCCCCTCGTGACCTGCGTCACCTGGGGGCAGCTCGAACCCTCCCGAGCTCACCCGCGTACCGCCTTCCACTCCCCCACCCAACGATCAAGGAAGGGTACTCCGGGACCACGATCCGACGCAGCCCGATGCGCAGGCGACTTTCTCAACTCCCCTGCGCGTAAGGCTTGTTCCTTGCGGCGAGATCGGGTGGAGTGAGCTGATTCATAGTGATTAGGCCCCTTGTTCCGGGGCGGGAACCGGACGCCCGCCGGGTGACGGGGCCCGGAAGCACGTCCGGAGCGGCACGGGAGTGTCCGAAGTTGACCGGTCCGGCCCCGCGCGGGGCGACGGGACCCGGCCGCACCGGGTGACGTCCTAGGTGAGCGCCTCGTTTTCGGGGAGTATGCGGGAAGTATTCGAGGAGTATCGGGCCGAGGAAGGCCACCGCACCCGGATCAGAAGTGGAAGAGTCTTCATCATGCAGGTCTGGCCGGGACACGCTTACCCCCTCGGCGCCACGTACGACGGCGCCGGCACCAACTTCGCGGTCTTCTCCGAGGCCGCCCACCGGATCGAGTTGTGCCTGTTGCACGACGACGGTTCGGAGACGGCGGTGGAGCTCCGCGAGACCGACGCCTTCGTGCGCCACGCCTATCTGCCCGGGGTGATGCCGGGCCAGCGGTACGGCTTCCGGGTGCACGGCCCCTACGAGCCCCAGCACGGCCGGCGGTGCAACTCCGCGAAGCTGCTGCTGGACCCGTACGCCCGTGCGGTGGCCGGGAAGATCCAGTGGGGCGAGGAGGTGTACGGCTATCCGTTCGGCAGGCCGGACGCCCGCAACGACCTCGACTCGGCCCCGCACACCATGAGCTCGGTGGTGGTCAACCCGTACTTCGACTGGGGCGACGACCGCCGCCCCCGGACGGACTACCACCGGACCGTCATCTACGAGGCCCACGTGAAGGGCCTGACGATGCTGCACCCGGGCCTCCCGCCCGAGCTGCGCGGCACGTACGCGGGCCTCGCGCACCCGGAGGTGATCGCCCACCTGACCGAACTGGGCGTCACCGCGATCGAGCTGATGCCCCTTCACCAGTTCGTGCAGGACCACCGGCTCTCCGACATGGGCCTCGCCAACTACTGGGGCTACAACACCATCGGCTTCTTCGCCCCGCACAACACGTACGCCTCCTGGGGCGACCGCGGCGAACAGGTGCTGGAGTTCAAACAGGCGGTGAAGGCGCTCCACCAGGCGGGGATCGAGGTCATCCTCGATGTCGTCTACAACCACACCGCCGAGGGCAACCACCTCGGTCCCACGCTCTCCTTCCGCGGCCTCGACAACGCCTCGTACTACCGCCTGACCGACGACCAGCGCTACTACATGGACACCACGGGCACCGGGAACTCCCTGCTCATGCGGTCCCCGCACGTCCTTCAGATGATCATGGACTCGCTGCGGTACTGGGTGACCGAGATGCATGTGGACGGCTTCCGCTTCGACCTCGCGGCGACGCTCGCCCGGCAGTTCCACGAGGTGGACCGGCTCTCCTCGTTCTTCGACCTGGTGCAGCAGGACCCGGTGGTCAGCCAGGTGAAGCTGATCGCCGAGCCGTGGGACGTCGGCGAGGGCGGCTACCAGGTGGGCAACTTCCCGCCGCTGTGGACCGAGTGGAACGGCAAGTACCGCGACACGGTCCGTGATCTGTGGCGGGGCGAGCCGCGCACCCTGGCGGAGTTCGCCGGGCGGCTGACCGGCTCCTCCGACCTCTACCAGGACGACGGCCGCCGCCCGCTCGCCTCGATCAACTTCACCACCTGCCACGACGGCTTCACCCTGCACGACCTCGTCTCCTACAACGACAAGCGCAACGACGCCAACGGGGAGGACAACCGGGACGGCGAGAGCCACAACCGGTCCTGGAACTGCGGCGCGGAGGGCGAGACCGACGATCCGGAGATCCTGGAGCTGCGGGCCCGCCAGATGCGGAACTTCATCGCCACGCTGATGCTCTCGCAGGGGGTGCCGATGCTGAGCCACGGCGACGAGTTCGCCCGCACGCAGAACGGCAACAACAACGCCTACTGCCAGGACAACGAGCTGGCCTGGGTGCACTGGCCCGATCCGGACGAGCAGGCCGACGCCCCCGCATCGACGCTGCTGGAGTTCACCCGGGCCATGGTGTGGCTGCGCCGCGACCACCCCGTCTTCCGGCGCCGCCGCTTCTTCCACGGACGGCCGGTGGAGGGCACCCACGACGAGCTCTCCGACATCGCCTGGTTCACCCCCGAGGGCGAGGAGATGACGCAGCAGGACTGGCAGGCGGCCCATGCCAAGGCGATGACCGTGTTCCTGAACGGGCACGCGATCTCGGAGCCGGGGCCGCGCGGCGAGCGGATCTGCGACGACTCGTTCCTGCTGATGTTCAACGCGAGCGCGGAGACGCTGGAGTTCGCCGTCCCGGTCGGCCACGGGGAGCAGTGGCAGGTCGTCGTCGACACCGCGCGGCCGGACGGGGTGGAGCCCGGGGCGGGACCGAAGGTCGCCGAGGGCGAACGGGTCACGCTGATCGGGCGCAGCCTGACCGTGCTGAAGCGGTCCGCCTGAGGCCCGGTGGGCCGGGGGCGGGAGTGAGTGTTCCGTCCGGGGTGACACGGACCGCCCCGGACGGGGTACGTAGGAGTCCATGACGCCCACCGCCACGTACCGGCTTCAGCTCCAGCCCGACTTCCCCTTCGCCGCCGCCGAGAAGGCCGTGCCGTACCTCGCCGCGCTCGGCGTCTCGCACCTCCACCTGTCGCCCGTCCTGGAGGCGGTCCCCGGCTCCCCGCACGGCTACGACGTGGTCGACCACAGCCGGGTCCGGGCGGAGCTGGGCGGCGAGGAGGGGCTGCGCTCGCTCGCCTCGGCCGCCCGGGAGCACGGGCTCGGCCTGGTCCTGGACATCGTGCCCAACCACATGGCGGCCGCGCCCCGGCACAACCGTCCGCTGTGGGACGTGCTGCGCGAGGGCCCGTCCTCCCCGTACGCACGGTGGTTCGACATCGACTGGGCGGCGGGCGGGGACCGGGTGCTGCTGCCGGTGCTCGCCGGGCCGCTCGGCGGGGAGCTGGAGCGCCTCGCGGTGGACGGGGAGGTGCTGCGCTACGGCGAGCTGGAGTTCCCGTTGCGCGCCGGGACGGCGGACCTGCCGCTGCCGGAGCTGCTGGACGCCCAGCACTACCGGCTCGGCTGGTGGCGCCTGGCCCGCACCGAGCTGAACTACCGGCGGTTCTTCACCGTCTCCGAGCTGATCGGGGTCCGCGTCGAGCACCCGGAGGTCTTCGACGCCACGCACGCCAAGGTCCTCGAACTGCTCCGCGACGGGGTGCTGGACGGGCTGCGCGTCGACCATCCCGACGGCCTCGCCGCGCCCGCCGCCTATCTGGAGCGGCTGAACGAGGCCACCGGCGGCCGCTGGACGGTGGTGGAGAAGATCCTCACCGGCGACGAGCGCCTCCCGGCGGACTGGGCGGTCGCGGGCACCACCGGGTACGACGCGCTCCACCGGATCGACGGGCTGTTCACCGACCCGTCCGGCGCGGCGGAGCTGCTCGCCCGCTACCGGGAGTTCGCGGGCCCGCCCGGCGACCGGGGCGGCGACTGGACGGCGACGGTGCGCCGGGCCGCGTACCGGGTGGCGGCGCACGAGCTGGCCGCCGAGACCGCGTGGCTGACCCGGCTCGCGGCCGGGATCTGCGGCCGGGACCCCGTGCTGCGCGACCACGCGCCCTGGGCGCTGCGGACGGCGGTGCGGGAGCTGCTGGTGCGGATCCCGGTCTACCGCCCGTACGTCACGGCGGGCGAACCGCCGTCGCGGATCGCCGAGGAGACGCTGACCGACGGGGCGGTACGGGACGCGAAGGCGGCGTTCTCCGTTCCGCAGGAGGCGACGGCCGTCGACGTCGTACGGGATCTGGCGCTCGGGCGGCTCGGCGACGGGGAGGAACAGGCGGCTTTCTGTGCCCGGTTCGCGCAGACCGCCTCCGCGCTGCACGCCAAGTCGGTGGAGGACACGGCGTTCTACCGGTACGTCCCGCTGATCTCGGCGACCGAGGTGGGCGGGGACCCGGGGCGGCCCGCGGTGTCGCCGGAGGAGTTCCACGCCTTCGCGGCGCGGATCGCGCGCGACTGGCCCGCCACCGGCACGGTCCTGACCACGCACGACACCAAGCGCAGCGCGGACGTGCGGGCCCGGATCGCGGTGCTGTCCCAGTGCCCGGAGCGGTGGGCGGCGCTGGTGGAGGAGCTGTCGGCGGCGACCGGTGTGGCGGCCCCCGATCCACAACTGGCCTGGGCCGCCTGGCAGTCGGCGTACGGCTGCGCGGAGCTGCCGGACGAGGAGCTGTCCGGGCGGCTGGAGCCGGCGCTGCTGAAGGCGGTGCGGGAGGCGGGCCTGTTCACCAGCTGGACGGAGCCGGACCCGGTGTACGAGCGGGCGGTGGCGGACTTCGTCGCCGCCGGTCCGGGCAGCGGGCCGGGCGTGACCCGGACCCGGGTCGCGGAGTTCGCCGACGCGCTCGCCCCGCATGTGCGGGCCCAGGTGCTGGGGGCGGCGCTGGTGCAGCTGACGATGCCGGGGGTGCCGGACCTCTACCAGGGCACGGAGTGCGAGTACCTGGCCCTGGTCGACCCGGACAACCGGCGGCCGTTCCGGCGGCCGGAGGCCGGGGGCGAGAAGCAGGCGCTGACGGCGGCCGCGCTGGGGCTGCGGCGGGAGCTGCCGGAGGTGTTCGGGGAGTCGGGGACGTACGCGCCGCTGACGTCCCGGGGCCCGGCCGCCCCGCACCTGGTGTCCTTCTGCCGGTCCGGCGAGGTGGTCACGGCGGTGACCCGGCTGTCGCTGCGGCTGGCCGAGGGCGGGGGCTGGCGGGACACGGTGCTGGACCTGCCGGACGGGGGCCCCTGGCGGGACCTGTTGTCGGCCTCGCCGGGCCGGGAGTTCACGGGCGGCGCGGTGGCGGCGTCCGAGCTGTTCGCCGAGCGGCCGGTGGCGCTGCTGCGGCGGGTACGGGACTGAGGGGCCAGGACCGGGGCCGTCAGGACGGGCTTATGAGCAGGGTGCGCGGTCCGCGGGTGAGCAGGCCGCCGGCCGCCGGGCGGAAGCCGTCGGCCCAGCGGATGCCGGGCATCGCCGTCAGCAGGGCGCGCAGGCCGTGTTCGGCCTCCAGCCGGCCCAGGAGCGCCGCGGGGCAGCCGGCCGGGCCGATGAGCAGCGGGTCGGCGTCGGCGCGCAGCGGGTCGAAGCGGTCGGGTGCGCCGAACCGGGCCGGGTCGCGGCCCGCCGCGCCGATGAGGCAGGCGACGGGTGCGTCGGCGGGCAGCGTGCCGCCGCTGACGGCCACCTCGGTACGGGTGCGGCGCAGCACGATCTGGACGGGCGGATCGCGGCGCAGCGTCTCGGCCCAGGCCCGCCCGAGCAGCGTGGCGGCCCCTTCGCCTGCCGTCGCGGCGGCCAGCAGGTCGGGGTCGTCGAGCATGTTGGCGAGGAACGAGGCGAGGGCGTGCTCGCGGAGCGCGGTGGGCCCGGCGCAGTCGCCGGCGCCGCCGCCGGTCCGCCGGTGGAGGCCGCCCCGGGGCAGGGTGCTCAGGCCCGGGTAGGAGAGCCCGGCCGCCGCGGCGGCGGCGCCGGCGGGCAGCCAGCGGCAGAAGTCGGCCACCAGGTCCGCCCGGTCGCGCCCGGCGATCCGGCGGGCCAGGACGTACGCGGTCCGCTCGACGGCGGGTTCGGCGGCGCGGTACGGCGCGGCCGACGGGACGCAGACGAGGCTGCCCCGGCAGAGGCCGAGCGGCACGGGGGCCCGGCCGCGCGGGGTCCCGTCGTGCGGGTAGCCGGTGAACCCGGGATCGGTGAGGGCCAGGGCCACATCCGTGTACCGGCTGAGCAGCCAGGCGCCGAGCCCCGGGTCGTAGCCGAGGGGGTATTCGGTGCGCAGCAGGCGGTAGAGACGCAGCCGGTGCGGGTCCGTGGTGGCCCCCGGCGCCAGCAGGCCCGGCTGCCCGCCCGCGAGCCGGTGCGGACGGCGGGCGGCGGGCAGTGCGTCGGGGCGGTCGACCGGCATCCCGCGCCCCCTGGAGTCGGTGCGCCGGCTGTCGGCGCGTACCCCCTCAGCGGACCACCGCCGGGGGCGCACCGCAGTCGGCGTACGGCCGTTCGGGTGAGAGTGCGGCGGGCCGAAGAGGGTGGATCCCGGCGGTGGGCAGGGAGCGGAGCGGTTCCGTGAAGGCCGCCGCCGCCCCGGTCAGCGCCACCCGGGAGAAGACGCCCGTCGGTCGCAGCCAGGGCGGGTCGACGCCGAGCACCGCGCAGTCCTCGCCGATCGCGCTCCGGACGAGGTGGGCGGCGGCCGTGGACACACCGACGCCGGCCGCCGCCATCCGGACGGCCGTGGAGGTGTGCTCGGTCCACGGGGCACGACGTGGTGGTGAACGCCCTGCCGCTGACCGCCGTCGCCAAGGGCATGGTGCACGGCCGGGGCGGGCTGGTGAAGGTGGCGGAGCGGGCGGGCCGGGTCCTGGGCGTGCATCTGGTCGGCCCGCAGGTCTCGGAGATGATCGCGGAGAGCCAGCTCGTGGTCGGCTGGGACGCCGAGCCCGCCGATGTCGCCCGCCACATCCATCCGCATCCGACGCTTTCGGAGGCGGTCGGCGAGGCGTTCCTGACGCTGGCCGGGCGCGGGCCGCACCAGCAGCACTGACCGGACGTCAGGCGGGCGGCAGACCGGGGCCGGGCGGCGCCTGGCCGGGGCCGGGCGGCGGCACCTCGGGCGGGTGCGCGGAGGGGTGGGGCGCGTGCGGCGGACGTTCGGGCGGGCGGAGTGCCGGGGCGGTGAGGCGGAAGCTCATCCGGCCGAAGCTCACCTGGTCCCCGTCCCGCACGGGGATGGAGCCGACGAGCCGCTGGCCGTTGACGCAGGTGCCGTTGGTGGAGCCGAGGTCGCGCAGCACCCAGCGGCCGTTCTGCCCGGAGAGTTCGGCGTGCAGCCGGGAGACCGTCTCGTGGTTGAGGCGCAGCCCGTTGGCCGGGTCGCGGCCGATGAGCAGCGGGTACGGGCCGGGGGCGGGGAGCAGCAGCTTGGGGAGCCGCTCGGTCTGCCAGGCGCGGCGCAGCCGCCCGGGGAAGGCGGATATCCCGCCCACCGCGCGGACCAGCCCCTGGGACCAGCTGCCGCCGGCCTCCAGGTCGGAGGTGAGGGCCGCCAGCTCCTCCGGGCGCCGGGCGACGAGGGCCAGTTCCATGCGCCGCATGAAGGTGTCGTGCGACAGCTTGCCCTGTGCCGCGCCGTCTCTGAGCACACCGAGGACGCGGTCGCGCTGGGCGTCCGACAGCCGCGCGGGACTCGTGTGGAACTCGAAGGAGGACGTCACGTCGACGATTGTCGGGCCGAGGGGCCCGGGGTGTCCAGACGAGGCCGTGTTTCCTCCCGCGCTGACCTGCGCCGCTGCCCGGGGGAGCCTCTTGCTAGGGTCTGCCGATCATCCATCACGAGGAGATTTCGTGCCCCCTGCTCCACCGCGGTTGACGGTCCGTCCGCTGTCCGGACCCGATGAGCTCGACCTGTTCCGCGGCCTTTCGTATGTTCTCGACCACGAGCTGGCCGAGGACCTCGCCACCGGGCGCCGCGTCCCGGGGTGGATGTGGGTCGCCCTGGACGGGGAGCGGGTCGTCGCCAGGGCCGCCTGGTGGACCGACGCGGCGGGCAACAGGCCGCTGGCGCTGGACTTCTTCGACCTGGACGACACGCTTCCGGCACCGGAGCGCGTCGCGATCGGCGTCCGGCTGCTGGAGACGGCGACGGCGGCCGTGCTGCCCGCCGGTGCGGAACGGCCCGAGTACGGGCGGTTCGTACCGCCGGACTGGCACGAGGACCCGGTCGCCTGGGACGTCGTCGGGGCGCGGATCGCGGTGATGGAGGAGACCGGGGCCCGGATGCTGGTGGAGCGGCTGCGGCTGGAGTGGCGGGCCGGCACGCCGGTGCCCGAGGACTCCGGCCGGCTGGTCTTCCGTCCGGTCGCCGGGCGGGAGGACCTCCTCGCGCTGATGGCCCCGGTGATGGAGGGCACCCTCGACGCCCACGGGCAGGCGGACCTGGCGTCCGGGCTCGATGCCCGCGCGGCGGCCGAGAAGCAGTACGACGAGGAGCTGGCGGGGTACTCCACCCCGATGGACTGGTGGCGGATCGCCGAACTGCCCACGGGTGAGCCGGTCGGCTTCGTCATTCCGGCCCGTAACAGCTACAACCCGATCATCGCGTACATCGGGGTGCTGCCCGCCCGGCGGGGCCACGGGTACATCGACGACCTCCTCGCCGAGGGCACCCGGGTGCTGGCGGCCGAGGGCGTGGACCGGATCCGCGCGGCGACCGACCTCGGCAACGTACCGATGGCGCGGTCCTTCGAGCGTCTCGGCTACGTCAACTTCGAGCGGGCGTTCAACATGGTCTGGGACCAGCCCCGTTGAGGACGACCCGTTGAACGCGGCCCGTTGAACGGCCCGTCGGTGCAGCCTGTCGCCCCGGCCGTCAATCCGTTGGACGGCGGGCGCGGGGGCGGCTAGGGTCGGCACCGACATCGGCACCGGTCGTGGAAGGAGGCGAGAAACGTGCGCAGGAACAACGGCACCACCATCCGCAGTACGTCGCTTTCGCGCTCCCGCCCCGTCCGCCGGGCGGTGTCGGACCTCGTCTGACCGGGAGCGCGGCATTCCGTCCCCGGAGGACATTCCATGACCGACCTGGTCATCCGCGCGCTCACACCGAGCGACGCCGCACTCTTCACCACGTTCCAGGACAGCCCGCACGTCGGCCGGGCCGCCTTCGGCCACGCCTACACATCGACGGCCGACGGCGGCGAGTACCGCCCCGACTGGTCCTGGGTCGCCCTGCGCGACAACACCGTGATCGCCAGGGCCGCCTGGTGGGGCGGGCCCGACGACACCGAGCCCGTCGTGCTCAACTGGTTCGACTTCGCGGACGGGGAGGCGGAGGCGGGCGCCGAACTCCTGCGCCGGGCCCCGTTCGACAAGGAGTACGAGCTGATCGCACCCGCCGGGTGGCGGAACGACCCGGCGGTCGCGGCCGCCGTCGAGGCGCGGGTCGCCGCCGCGACGGCCGCCGGCATGGAGCCGCTGGTCGAGCGCTACCGCTACCGGTGGACCCCCGGCCGCCCGCTGCCCGAGCGGACGGGCCGGCTCACCTACCGTCCGGAGCCGGACGACGCCGTCGTCCTCGACGTCCTGCGCCGGGTCCACTCGGCCACGCTGGACGCCCACGCCCGCAAGGCCATCGAGGGCCCCGGAGGTCTGGACGCGGCGGCCCAGGAGGAGTTGGACTTCTTCCACTGGTGCCCCTCGCCGAGGGAGTGGCTGCGGCTCGCGTACACGCCGGACGGCGAGGTGGCGGGCATCCAGGTGCCCGCGCACAACCCGTCCGGGCCCTGCGTCGGCTTCGTCGGCGTCGTCCCCGAGGCGCGCGGGCACGGCTACGGCTACGACCTGCTGGTGGAGTGCACGCACTTCCTCGTCGAGCAGGGTGCCGGGTTCGTCGCGGCCGCGACGGACCGGGGCAACGTGCCGATGGCCGCCGCGTTCGCCCGCGCCGGGTATCCGATCACCCAGGAATGGGTCCATCTGGCGTGAGGGCCCCGGCCTCCTCGGCCAGCCACTCCAGACGGAGCGACTGCTCGGCGGGGATCGTCGCGTCCTCGCCGCGCGGCCCCACGTTGAGCAGGACGTTGCCGCCGTCGGCCGCGGTGTCGCGGACCAGTGAGGTGAGGGCCTCGCGGCCGATGAAGGCGTCGGCCCCCGAGGCCCGGTTGTAGCCGAAGCTGTGGTCGACGCCCCGGGTGATCTCGTACGGGTCGGAGCCCTCGTAGCGGGCGTACTCCGGGGTGCGGAAGTCGAAGACGGGCGGTGTGCGCGGGACGAAGCCCTCGCCCTGCGCCACCGTCCGGCGGTCCCACCAGTTGTACAGCGCCTTCGCTCCCGGCAGGCTCAGGCCCCGCCAGTGCGGGGCGTAGGGCAGCAGGCGGTCGTTGACGACGCCGTGCGGGACGGTGAAGCGGTAGAAGTCGACCAGGGAGCGGATCTCGCCGGCGGAGGCGGGCCAGGCGATGTCGTTCCAGAGGATGTCGGGCCGGTAGCGGCGGATCAGCTCCCGCAGGTGGGCGTCGGCGTAGGCGGGGTAGCTGCCGCGCGGGACGGCGGAGAACATGTCGGCGGCGGTGCCGATGGGGCGGTCGTCGAAGGTCCAGTCGAGCCCGCCGGAGTAGTAGACGCCGAAGCGCAGGCCCTCGGCCCGTACGGCTTCGGCGAACTCGCCCACCACGTCCCGGGCGGTGTGCCAGCCGGAGCGGTGCGGGTTCCTCGTCTCCGAGGGCCAGAGGCAGAACCCGTCGTGGTGCTTGGTGACCAGGACCGCGTATCCGGCCCCCGCCTCGCGGAAGGCGCGGGCCCAGGCGGCCGGGTCCCAGCCGGCGAGCCCGTCCTCGAAATCGCGGCCGAAGTCCGTGTAGGGGCGCTGCCCGTAGGTGGCCCGGTGGTGGGCGGCGACCGGGGAGCCGGGGAAGCGGAGCGCGTTCTCGTACCACTCCGCGTACGAGGTCCAGCCCAGCGGGGCGCGCCGGCCCGCCGCCGGGAGTTCGGCGGCGGGGGCGTAGGGCGGGGCCCAGCCGGGAACGGATGCGGGTGTCCAGTGAACGAAGATCCCCAGTCGGGCCCGGGACCACCACGAAGCGACCATGGCGGGAAGTATCGATCATCCGGGGGGAGCCGCGTAAGCCCCAGGGACCGCCGGATTCCGCTTCCGTGCGTTCTGTTCCCGCGCCTTCTGTGCGTTCTGTTCCCGCGCCTTCTGTGCCGTCTGTTCCCGGCCTTCCGTGCCTCCTGTGCTTTCGGTGCGCGGATCAGGTCGCGGTACCGGGCGCAGGACCGGGCGGACGCGGTGGCCGGTGTCGGTGAGCAGAACCTGTATGAGCGGGAACCCGACCGGGCAATGATCAGGACCAGACCTTAATCGCCGGTGACGGGCGGCAGCAGAGCCTGTCGCGTGGATCGTGGAGCCCGCCCGCGGGCGGCGCCGCGCGCCCCGCCCAGGGACGAGGAGTGGTGGATGCAGTTCGAGGTGTGGGCCCCCGAGGCGGACTCGGTCGTGCTGGAGGCGGCGGACGTCCGGTACGCGATGGAGCGCGACGCGGGGCGCGAGGGGTGGTGGACGGCCGGGGCGGAGGCCTCGGACGGGGTCCGGTACGGATTCCGGCTGGACGACGGGCCTCTGCTGCCCGACCCCCGTTCGCGGCGTCAGCCGGACGGGCCCGACGGCCCGAGCGCTGTCGTCGACCAGGAGGCGTACGCCTGGCGCGAGGCCTGGGCGGGACGGCGGCTGAACCGCGCGGTGCTGTACGAGCTGCACGTGGGGACGTACACCGCCGAGGGCACCTTCGACGCGGCGGCGGCCCGGCTGGGCCATCTGGCCGAACTGGGCGTCACCCATGTGTCGCTGATGCCCGTCTGCCCGTTCCCGGGCGTCAACGGCTGGGGGTACGAGGGCGTCTCGCTGTGGGCGGTCCACGAGCCGTACGGCGGACCCGAGGGGCTGAAGCGCCTGGTCGACACGGCGCACGGGCTGGGGCTTGGGGTGGTCCTGGACGTGGTGCACAACCACCTGGGCCCGTCCGGGAACCACCTGCCCGCCTTCGGCCCGTACTTCACCGACACCCACCACACCCCGTGGGGCGCGGCGGTCAACCTGGACGCGCCGGGCTCCGACGAGGTGCGGGCGTTCCTCCTGGGCAGCGCCCTGGCCTGGCTGCGCGACTACCGGCTCGACGGGCTGCGGCTCGACGCGGTGCACGCGCTGGCCGACACCCGGGCGCTCACCTTCCTGGAGGAGCTGTCGGCGGCGGTCGACGCGCTGGCCGTCGAGGTGGGCAGGCCGCTCGGGCTGATCGCCGAGTCCGACCTCTGCGACCCGCGCACCACGACCCCGCGTCCGGCGGGCGGCCTCGGACTGCACGCCCAGTGGAACGACGACTTCCACCACGCCCTGCACACCGCGCTGACCGGCGAGTCCCAGGGCTACTACGCCGACTTCGCCCGCGCCCCGCTCGCCGCCCTCGCCAAGACGGTGACGTCCGGGTTCTTCCATGACGGGACCTTCTCCAGCTTCCGGGGCCGCACCCACGGCCGCCCGGTCGACGTGACGCGCACCCCGGCACACCGCTTCGTGGGCTACGCGCAGACGCATGACCAGATCGGCAACCGGGCGCTCGGCGACCGGCTCGCCACCTCCCTCACCCCCGGCCTCCAGGCGTGCGCCGCCGCCCTCGTACTGACCGGTCCTTTCACCCCGATGCTCTTCATGGGCGAGGAGTGGGGGGCGCGCACTCCCTGGCAGTTCTTCACCGACCACACGGACCCGGAGCTGGCCGAGGCCGTACGCAACGGCAGGCGGCGGGAGTTCGCCGCGCACGGCTGGGACCTGGAGGAGATCCCCGACCCCCAGGACCCCGCGACCCGGGACCGGTCCTGCCTCGACTGGTCCGAGCCGGCGCGCGAACCGCACGCGCGGCTGCTCGCCTGGTACCGCGAACTGATCGTGCTGCGGCGCACGTTGCCCGATCTGCACGATCCCGACCTGGCCTCGGTGAAGACCGCGTTCGACGAGGACGCGCGCTGGCTGGCGTACCGCAGGGGCGACCTGCGGATCGCGGTGAACCTCGCGGACGGGCCGGCCGCCATCCCCCTGGGCTCGGGCCGCCACCGGCGGGTCGGCGGACGGGTGCTGGCGGCCTGGGAGCCGGTGGCGGCTCCGGGGGCGGACGGGGTCCTGCATCTGCCGCCGGAGTCGTGCGTGGTGCTGGCCGACGACTGAGCCGCACCGATGACCCGTCACTCTCCTTGCCTTCGTGTGCACTTCAACTCGTAGCGTTCGGCGCAGCGCACGACATCACGAGAGGAACACCATGAAGCAGCGATTCCTGGGCCGTTCGGGGCTGCGCGTCAGCGAACTGTGCCTGGGCGCGATGACGTTCGGCCAGGACACCGACGAGGCGGCCGCCCATCGGATCCTGGACACGTTCACGGAGGCGGGCGGCACGTTCGTCGACACCGCCGACGTGTACCACCAGGGGGTCTCCGAGGAGATCGTCGGCCGGTGGCTGAAGGGCCGCAGGCGCGACGATCTCGTCATCGCCACCAAGGTGTTCGGGACGATGGGCGAGTCCCCGAACGCGGGCGGACTGAGCCGCAAGCACATCGTGTCGGCGGTGGAGGCGAGCCTGCGCCGCCTCGGCACGGACCACATCGACCTCTACCAGACGCATGTGTGGGACGCGACGACGCCCGTCGAGGAGACCCTCTCCACCCTGGACACACTGGTGAAGGCGGGCAAGGTCCGCTACCTCGGCGCGAGCAACGTCTCCGCCTCCCAGCTCCAGCGCTCCCAGGACCTCGCGGACCGGAACGGCTGGGAGCGGTACGTCTCCCTCCAGCCGCTGTACAACCTGCTGGCGCGCGAGATCGAGTGGGAGCTGGTCCCCGTCAGCGCGGCGGAGGGCGTCGGCATCATCCCGTGGAGCCCGCTCCAGGGCGGCTGGCTGACCGGCAAGTACCGGCGCGGGATGACCGCCGCCGCACCGGGCACCCGGGAGGCCCGCTACCAGCGGGAGCTGGGCCGGGAGGCATGGCGGGAGCGGGACAACGAGGAGACCTGGCGGGTCGTGGAAGCGGTCGTCGCGGTGGCCGAGGAGGCGGGCCGGACCCCGGCGCAGACCGCGCTGCGCTGGCTGCTCGGCCGGCCCGGCGTCACCGCGCCGATCGTCGGGGCCCGGACTCCGGAGCAGCTGGCCGACAGTCTCGGCGCGGCGGGCTGGGAGCTGACGGCGGAGCAGGCCGAGCGGCTGGACGCGGCGAGCGCCCGGCCGCTGCCCTACCCGTACGACATCCTGCACCGCTTCCGTGACCGGGAGCCGCGCGACGACTGAGCCGGGGAGCCCGGAACTCCTACTCGACGACGGCCAGTTCGCGGGCGGTGGTGTTGAGCCGCCGCCCGCCGTCCTCGGTGACGGCCACGATGTCCTCGATCCGGACGCCGAAGCGGCCCGGGAGGTAGATGCCCGGCTCCACGGAGAAGCACATGCCGGGCACCAGCGGCTGCTCCTCGCCCTCGATCATGTAGGGCGGCTCGTGGGTGGTGACGCCGATGCCGTGGCCGGTGCGGTGGATGAACCGTTCGCCGTAGCCGAATTCGGTGATCACCGCGCGGGCGGCCCGGTCGATCTCCTGGCAGGCGACGCCGGGCCGGACGGCCGCGCAGCCCGCCTGCTGGGCCTCCCGGACGATGTCGTGGACGCGCTGCTCCTCGGCGGTGGGCTCGCCGACGTGGACCGTGCGGGAGGTGTCGGAGCCGTAGCCGTGCTTCAGGCCGCCGAAGTCGAGGACGACCATGTCGCCGCGCTCGATGGTGCGTGCGCCGGCCTCGTGGTGCGGGTTCGCCCCGTTCGGGCCGGAGCCGACGACGGTGAAGTCGACCTGGGAGTGCCCGAACTCACGGAGCAGAGCCGCGAGATCGGTGGCCACGTCGACCTCGCGGCGGCCGGAGAAGCGCACCTTGAGGATCTCCTCGTACGTGGCGTCGGCGGCGGCCCCGGCAGCGGTGAGCCGTTCCAGCTCGGCGGCGTCCTTCACCGCGCGGAGCATCGGGAGCGCTTCGGTGAGCGCGGTGTAGGAGGTGCCGGGCAGCTGCCGCTGGAGGCCGAGCAGATGCATCGCCCAGGCGTTGTCGCTGACGCCGAAGCGGCCCTCGGCGTCCAGCAGCGGGGCGGTCACCTCGTACGGGTCCTTGCCGTCGGTCCAGTCCCGCAGGGTGAGGGCGGGCGCCCCGGTGGCGGCGGCCGCGTCGGGGGCCTCCAGGGTCGGGACGACCAGGACCGGGTCCTGGCCGGCTCGCAGCACGAGGAGCGTGAGGCGTTCGGTGCTCACGGGGCGGTAGCCGGTGAGGTGGACGAGGTCGGGGCCCGGCGCGACGATCACCCCGGCGAGCCCGGCCTCGGCGGCGGACTCGGCGGTGCGTGCCATCCGGGCCCGGTAGTCGTCGGCGGTGAAGGGCGGCGGGGCGGACTGCTGGACGGACGGGCTCGGGCTGGACATCAGGACCTCCTGGCGGTGCGACACGGCACACAGCATCCTGCCCGCCCGACGGGGCGTACGCGACCGGCTTGCCGGAGCGTGTCGGTCCTCGGAGGGCGACGGGTCACCGGACCGGCACCGAGGGCTCACCGGACCGACCTGCGGGCCACCGGACCGGCCCGCGGATCACCGGACCGACCTGCGGATCACCGGACCGGCCCGCGGATCACCGGACCGACCTGCGGATCACCGGACCGACCTGCGGATCACCGGACCGGCCCGCGGGTCACAGCCGCACGATCAGGTCGGCCCGGTCCCGGCCCCGCTCCACCAGCCGCGCGTTCGCCTCGTCGGAGCGGGCCACCCACTCCTCCGCGCGGCGCCGGGGCCTGCCGTGGCGGACATGGCGGTCGACGAGCCGGCGCACCCGCACCCGCGCGTCCGGGTCCAGGAACCACACCTCGTCCAGCAGCCCGCGCACCGGGGCCCAGGGGCCGTCGTCGAGCAGCAGGTAGTTCCCCTCGGTGACGACGAGCGGCACGTCCGGCGCCACGGGCAGCGAACCGGCGACCGGCTCCTCCAGGGACCGGTCGAAGGCCGGGGCGTACACGGCGTGCACCGGGTCCGGTGCGCGCAGCCGCCGCAGCAGGGCCGTGTACCCGGCGGCGTCGAAGGTGTCGGGGGCGCCCTTGCGGTCGGCGCGGCCCAGGCGCTCCAGCTCGGCGGCGGCCAGGTGGAAGCCGTCCATCGGGACGAGGGCGGCGCGTCCGTCCAGGGCCGCGACCAGCCGGTCAGCCAGAGTGGACTTCCCGGCTCCGGGCGGGCCCGCGATCCCCAGCACCCGTCGCCCTCCGGTGTCCGCGAGGGCGCGGGCCCGGTCCGTCAGGGCGGCCCGGCCGCCGGTGGTCGTGCCGTCCACGATGTCCATGCGGGCATGGTGCGGGGGCGGGGGGCTCCGGCGCTAGTGTTACGTATAACCGCATCGCTGGAAGGACTCCCCGCCATGTCCCACATCGCCCTGGTCACCCTGGTCGTCCGCGACTACGACGAGGCGCTCGCGTACTACCGCGACGCGCTCGGCTTCGAGGTGGCGGAGGACACCGACCGGGGCGACGGCACCCGCTGGGTGGTGGTGCGCCCGCGCGGGACCGCGCCCGGCACGGGGCTGCTGCTCGCCCGCGCGAAGGACGAGGTCCAGAGCAGGGCGGTGGGGGCGCAGACGGGCGGCCGGGTCGGCTTCTTCCTGCACACGGAGGACTTCGCGGCCGACCACGCCCGGATGGTGGCCGCCGGGGTGCGGTTCCTGGAGGAGCCCCGGCACGAGACGTACGGCTCGGTGGCGGTCTTCGAGGACCTCTACGGCAACCGCTGGGACCTGCTCCAGCCGGCCGCCTGAGCCGATCGGGCTCGACGCGGGCCCCGGCGGGGCGACCTCAGGGGGCGACCCCGTCCCGGCCCTCCAGGTAGGCCAGCACCGCGAGGACGCGGCGGTGGACGGCTCCGTCGTCCGGTTCCAGGCCGAGCTTGGCGAAGATCGAGCCGATGTGCTTGCTCACCGCCCGTTCGGAGACGGTGAGTTCGGCGGCGATGGTGGCGTTCGCCTTGCCCTGCGCCATGTGTTCCAGGACCTCGCGCTCGCGGGCGGTGAGGCTCTGGAGCGGGCCCGCCGTGGACTTGCGGGTGAGGAGCTGGGTGACGACCTCCGGGTCGAGCGCGGTGCCGCCCGCCGCCACCCGGTCCAGGGCCTCCAGGAACTGCTCGATCCGGCCCACCCGGTCCTTGAGCAGGTAGCCGATGCCCCGGGCGCCCCGGGCGAGCAGCTCGGCGGCGTACGTCTCCTCGACGTACTGCGAGAGGACCAGGATCGGCAGGTCGGGCAGTTCGGCGCGGGCGGCGATCGCGGCCCGCAGCCCCTCGTCGCGGAAGGTGGGCGGCAGCCGTACGTCCAGGACGGCGACGTCCGGGCGGTGTTCGAGCAGGGCGGGCAGGATCTCCGGGCCGGCCGCCGCGTCGGCCACCACCTCGTGTCCGGAGCTGGTGAGCAGGAGGACGAGGCCCTCGCGCAGGAGGGCGTTGTCCTCGGCGATCACGATCCGCACGGCAGCTCCACTTCGATGTCCGTCGGCCCCCCGGCGGGGCTGCTGACGCGGGTGGCGCCGTCCAGCGCGGCGACCCGCCGCCGGATGCCCACCAGCCCGCTGCCGGCGCGTTCGTCCGCGCCGCCGCGACCATCGTCGCCGATGGTCACCCGCAGGAGGCCGGGGGGCCGGTCGATCCGGACCCGGGCGGCGGTGGCGCCGCTGTGCTTGCTGATGTTGGTGAGCGCCTCGGCGACCACGAAGTAGGCGGCGGCCTCGATCGCGGCGGGCAGCCGCCGCCCGTCCTCCACCCCGTCCAGGTCCGCCGTGACGGGCACGGGGACGTCGGCGGCCAACGCCCGTACGGCACCGGCCAGTCCGCGGTCGGTGAGGACCGGTGGGTGGATGCCGCGCACGACGTGCCGCAGCTCGGCGAGCGCGGCTTCGGCCCCGTCCTGCGCCTCGTCCAGGCGGGCCCGCGCGGCGGCCGGATCGCGGTCCAGGAGCTGCTTGGCGAGCCCGATCCGCATCGACAGGGCGACGATCCTGGCCTGGGCGCCGTCGTGCAGGTCCCGCTCGATGCGCCGCAGTTCGGCCCCGTGCGCGGCGACCGCGCCGGCCCGGCTCTCGGTGAGGTGGGCGATCCGCTCGGTGAGTTCGGCGGCGGGCGGCGGGGCGAGCAGGGCCATGGTCCAGCCCGCCGAGAGGTCGGCCAGCACCGGGTGCCAGCGCAGTGCCCAGCCCGGCCGGTCGGGCGGCTCGATGCCGTACTCGTCGGCCCGCCGCCGGTCCACCAGCCCCACGACGGACAGCGCGACGCCGTCCACCAGCAGGGCGACGGGCCACAGGATCATCGTGAGGTAGCCGAGCCCCATGCCGAAGAACGTCTGGACGGGCAGCCAGAGCGCGAGCCGCCAGGTGGTCCGGTCGGTGAGCGTCCGCCGGACCCGTTCGGGCAACTCGACGCCGCCCAGGGGCGGATAGGAGGCGGGGCGGTGTCCCGGCCCGAGCCGGGCCGCCGCTCTGCGGCTCTCCGCCGAGGCGGCCCGGCGCAGCAGGGTGGCGGCCTCCGGCAGTGCGGGCAGCCCGATGATCGCGACCGCGAACAGGAGGGCCGCCACCACCAGGAACGCGCCGACGTAGGTCAGCATCGCGACCCCGATGCCGATGAGGAGGTAGCGCGAGGCGCCCCAGGAACGCCGGACGGCGACCGTGAGGGGACCGGGTGGTGAGCTGCTCATGGCAGCCCACGGTACGGGGGCGGTCCCACCGCCGGAGGGGTGCGGTCCCCCGGGCGGGGGTGGAGCTGGCTGCACCCCCGGTCCGGTAGTGCGCACCCTCGCCCGGCCGTCTCCCGGCTCATAGCGTTCTAGCAGGTCGGACAGTACGGGGACGGTGGAGGCGAACAGTGGGTACGACGATGGTGGAGCAGGGAGCCGCGCTCGGTCTGGAGGGGGTGAGCCGGAGCTACGGACGGCGCGGGAGCAGCCGGAGGACGACGGCGCTCGACGGGGTCAGTTGCCGGGTCCCGGCCGGAAGTTTCACCGCGGTGGTCGGGCCTTCGGGTTCGGGCAAGAGCACCTTCCTCCAGGTCGCCGCGGGCCTGGACCGGCCGACCTCGGGGACGGTCAGGATCGGCGGCACGGACCTCGGGTCGCTCTCGGAGGCGGCGCTGACCCGGCTGCGCCGGGACCGGATCGGCTTCGTCTTCCAGTCGCACGCGCTCAATCTGGTGCCGTCGCTGTCCATCGAGGAGAACGTGGTGCTGCC
This sequence comes from Streptomyces sp. NBC_01116, assembly GCF_041435495.1. Classification (NCBI taxonomy): domain Bacteria; kingdom Bacillati; phylum Actinomycetota; class Actinomycetes; order Kitasatosporales; family Streptomycetaceae; genus Streptomyces; species Streptomyces sp. NBC_01116. The sequence goes on along the minus strand of NZ_CP108644.1, from coordinate 7,129,284 downwards.
GCTGGTGCTGGGCGGCGCGGATCCGGGCGGCCCCGATGTGCTGGCGCGGGGGCGGGAGTTGCTGGCCCGGGTTGGTCTCGCGGGGCGTGGCGGCGACGGGCCGTCGACGCTGTCGGGCGGCCAGCAGCAGCGGGTCGCGGTGGCGCGGGCGCTGGTGACGGAGCCCGAGGTGATCTTCGCGGACGAGCCGACCGCCTCCCTCGACCCGGAGTCGGCGGCGCTGGTGCTGGCGCTGCTGCGGGACGCCGTACGGATCGAGGGCCGCACGGTCGTGATGGTCACCCATGACCCGGTGGCGGCGAGCTGGGCGGACACCGTCCTGACGATGGACGGCGGTCGGCTGCGATGAGGATGAAGAGGCGTACGGGCACGGCGGCCCCGGAGTCGGCGGCCGCGCGGAACAGACGTACGGGTACGGCGGCCCGGGAGCCGCTGGGGGTACGGCAGGGGTCGCGGCGGGCGTCGGCGTTCCTGGCCCGGCGGTCGCTGGCCACGCATCGGCGGGCCTGGGCGGCGGTGATCGTGGCGACGGGCGCCGCCGCCGCGCTGATCGGCGCGTTCGCGTTCGTCATCGGCTCGCTGCTGGTGGCGGCGCCTCCGGTGCAGCGGTACGCGGGCGCGGACGCGGTGGTGGCGGCGGACCAGAAGGTGTCGTACACGGCGAAGCCGTGGGGCAGCGAACCGCGGACCACGACGGCGTACCTGCCCGAGCGGGCCCGTCTGGACCGGTCGGTGCTGGCCGCGGTGGCGGGGGCCGACGGCGTGGCGCAGGCCGTCGCGGACGATTCGGTGCCGGTGTCCACGGGCGACGGGCGGCCCGCGGTGGGCCGCTCCTGGCCGTCCGCCGCGCTGACCCGGTACGCGCTGGCCGAGGGGCGTGCCCCGAGGGACGCGACCGAGGTCGTCCTGGACGGCGTGCTCGCGGCGGGCGGCCACGCCCCTGGCGGGCGGGTCGTGCTGCGGGCCGACGGAGCCGCCCGGACGTACACGGTCAGCGGGATCGCCCGCACCGGGCACGGCGGCGACGCTCCCCCGGCCGTGTTCTTCACCGAGTCCCGGCTGACCGCGCTGGCCGGGCACCCGGGCCGGATCGACGCGATCGGCGTGGTCGCGGAGCCGGGCGTCTCGCGGGACGCGCTGCGGGACGCGATCGGCGCGGTGCTGCCCGAGCGTTCGGGCGTCCCCGGGTCGGACCGGGGCGTGCGGGTCCTGACGGGTGCGGAGCGCGGGGAGGCCGAGCACGTGGACGCGCTCGGCGGACGCGGGGACCAGTTGGCCCTGCTCGGTTCGATCGGCGGCACCGTGCTGATGGTGGCGATCCTCGTGATCGCCTCGACGCTGTCGCAGGCGATCCGTCAGCGGTCCGGGGAGCTGGCGCTGCTGCGGGCGGTGGGGGCCTCGCCCCGTCAGCTGCGGTCCGCGATCGGCCGGGAGGCGGGCCGGGTGTCGGCGGCGGCGGCGCTGCTGGGCGGCGTCGGGTCCGTGCCCCTGGGTCTCGCGATGCGTTCGCTGCTGACGACCGGTCCGCTGCCGCTGCCGGTGCCGTGGTGGCTGCCGCCCGCCGCGGTGCTGGCCGGCGGGCTGCTGGTAGCGCTGCTGGCGCGGCCGGTGGCGATGCTCGCCGCCCGGTCCATCACCCGGCTGCGGCCGGCCGCCGCGTTGGGTGCGGCGACGGCGGACGAGCCGAGCGAGCCGGGACGGTTCCGTGACGTGGCGGGGGTGGTGCTGGCGTTCGCCGGGATCAGCTCGGCGGGGGTCGCGACGACGCAGAGCGGTCAGGCGGCGGGCGCCGCCGCCTCGGGCGCGGCGATGTCCCTGGTGATCGCGGTCGCTCTGCTGGGGCCCCGGATCTCCCGGATCGCCCTGGGCGTGCTGGGCCGTCCGATGCGGAAGGCGGGCGGGGTCTCGGGGTTCCTGGCCGAGCGGGCCGCCTCGGCGCACACCCGGCGGCTCGCCACCGCGTTCACCCCGATCGTGCTGGTGGTCGCGTTCGTCTGCGTGCAGCTCGCCTCGGGGCCGACAATGGAGCGGGCCTCCGGCCACCAGGCCTCCGCCGCGCTGCGGGCGAACCTGGTGGCGACGGGCGGCGGGGCGGGGCTGCCCGCCGGAGCGGCCGAGGCGGTGCGGGAGGCGCCGGGGGTCGCGGCGGCGACCGGGGTGCTGCGTTCGACGGTCGTCCTGGCCGACCGGCAGGCGGGCGAGCCGGTGCTGACCCGGCTGCCCGTGCTGGGCGTGGAGGCGCGCGGTCTGTCCGGCACGCTCGACCCGCGCGTCACGGCGGGCGACCTGGACCGGCTCACGGGGGGGGACGCCGTCGCGGTCGGGGCGGACCGGGCGAAGAGCCTGGACGTCGGCCCCGGGGACCGGGTCGCGCTGCGGCTCGGCGACGGTACGCGGGTGGAGCCCCGGGTCGTCGCGGTGTACGGACACGCGCTGGGCCTGGGCGAGTTCCTCTTCCCGCGCGAGGCGCTGGCGGGCCATGTCTCGGCCGCGCGGGACCAGGTCGTGCTGATCCGGACCGGGGCCGGAGCCGAGACCGGGTCCGGGTCCCAGGCCGCGTCCGGGTCCGGGTCCGGTGCGGACCCCGCGGCCGCGGTGCGTCGGGCGCTGGCCCCGTACGGCGGCGGGGTCGTGGTGCGGGCCGCCACGGGCGACGACGTGGCGATCGCTCCGCCGGTGTCGGACGGGGACAACGCCGTGATCGTCATCGGCGTCGGGGTGATCGGCGGCTTCGCGCTGCTGGCCGTGGTGAGCACGCTGGCGCTGATCACGATCGGCCGCCGGGGCGAGTTCCGGCTGCTGCGGATGGTCGGCACCGGGCGGCGGCAGCTCCGGCGGATGCTGGTGCTGGAGACCGGCCTGGTCACCTTCGCCGGGCTGGTGATCGGAACGGCGGTGGCCGCGGTCCCGCTGACCGCGTTCGCCGTCTCGCTGGCGGGCACGGCGCCGTATCTTCCGCCGGTGCACTACGCGGTGATCGCGGGGGCCGTGGCGCTCGCCGCGGCGGCCGGGACGCTGGTCCCGGGCGCGTCGGCCGGGGGACGCTTCGTCCTGGGACGCCGGGCGGGGTGAGAGGCGGCGGAGCGGACCGGGTGGACGGAGGAGCGGGCCGAAGGGCGGCGGGGGCAGGGCGCGTGCCGGATTCAGACCCGCGCCAGGCCCGCTTCCCGCACGGCCACCGCCTCCATCGCGTCCAGCACCGGCCGGATCAGCGGATGGCCCTCGGCCCCCTGCCGTACGGCCGCGAAGACGCGGCGGGTGGGGGCGCTCCCCTCGACGGGGCGCACGACCACCCCGGTCAGCTCCATCCCGCGCAGCGCGGACCGGGGCACCAGGGCCACTCCGGCGCCGGCCCCGGCCAGGGCGACCACGGCGCGGAAGTCGTCCGAGGAGTGTTCGAGGCGGGGGGCGAACCCGGCGAACTCGCAGGCCAGGACCACCACGTCATGGCAGGGGTTGCCCGGGTAGGGCCCGATCCACGGGTCCTTCGCGAGGTCGGCGACCGCCACCTGGTCCTGGTCCGCGAGCCGGTGGTCCACCGGGAGCACCGCGTCGAACGGCTCCGAGTACAGGGGGACGCGGGTCAGGCGGCGGTCGTCCTCGGCGGGCGCGCCCCGGTATTCGACGGCCACCGCCACGTCGACCTGCCGGTCCAGCACCATCGGCACGCTCGCGTCGCCCTCCGCGTCCTGGACCTTGACCCGGATGCCGGGCGCGGTGCGGGCCAGCTCGGTGAGGGTGGGGGCGAGGACGAGGCCGATGCCGGTGGCGAACGCGGCGACCGTGACCGTACCGGCGACGCCCGCGCTGTAGTCGGCCAGCTCCGCCTCGGCCCGCTCCAGCTGGGCCAGGACCACGTTGGTGTGGCTCAGCAGGATCTCCCCCGCGGCGGTGAGCCGGGCGCCGCGCGCACCGCGTTCGACGAGCCGGTGGCCGGTCTCCTGCTCCAGGGCGGCGAGCTGCTGGGAGACGGCGGAGGGCGTCAGGTACAACGCGGCGGCGGCCGCGGTCACCGTGCGGTGGTCGGCCACCGCACGGAGGATTCGCAACCGCCGCGCATCGATCATGTGCCCATTGTCCCAGGTCGCGGCGGCTGCCAGACCCGGTGAGCGGTTACGCCTCCGCGTCCAGGGCGGCCCGGGCGTCGACGAACGCGTCCACGGCGCGGTTCACGTCGTCCGTGGAGTGCGCGGCGGAGAGCTGGACCCGGATCCGGGCCGCGTCCTGCGGGACGACCGGGTAGGAGAAGCCGATCACGTACACCCCGCGCTCCAGGAGCAGTTCCGCCATCCGGCCCGCCCTGCCCGCGTCGCCGATCATGACGGGGGCGATCGCGTGGTCGCCGGGCAGGATGTCGAAGCCCTCCTCGGTCATCCGGGTGCGGAAGAGCGCGGTGTTGGCGTTGAGCTGCTCGCGCAGGTCCCCGGCGGACTCCAGCAGGTCGATGACCTTGAGGGAGGCGGCGGCGATGACCGGGGCGAGGGAGTTGGAGAAGAGGTACGGGCGCGAGCGCTGGCGCAGCAGGGCGACGATCTCCGCGCGGGCCGCGACGTAACCGCCGGAGGCTCCGCCCAGCGCCTTGCCGAGGGTGCCGGTGATGATGTCGACCCGGTCCATGACGCCGTGCAGTTCGGGCGTGCCGCGTCCGCCGGGGCCGACGAAGCCGACGGCGTGCGAGTCGTCGACCATGACCATGGCGTCGTAGCGGTCGGCCAGGTCGCAGATCTCCTGGAGCGGGGCGACGTAACCGTCCATGGAGAAGACGCCGTCGGTGACGATGAGGCGGCGGCGGGCCCCGGACGCCTCCTTGAGCTGCGTCTCCAGCTCGCCCATGTCGCGGTTGGCGTAGCGGTGGCGCTTCGCCTTGGAGAGGCGGATGCCGTCGATGATCGAGGCGTGGTTGAGGGCGTCGGAGATGACGGCGTCCTCGGGGCCGAGCAGCGTCTCGAAGACGCCGCCGTTGGCGTCGAAGCAGGAGGAGTAGAGGATCGTGTCCTCCTGGCCGAGGAAGGCCGAGAGCCGCTGCTCCAGCTCCTTGTGGACCTCCTGGGTGCCGCAGATGAAACGGACCGAGGCCATGCCGTAGCCCCAGCGGTCCAGCGCCTCGTGCGCGGCGGCGATGACCTCGGGGTGGTCGGCGAGGCCCAGGTAGTTGTTGGCGCAGAAGTTGAGGACCTCGCCCGCGCGCCCGCCGGCGGTGACGGCCACGGTCGCGGACTGCGGGGTGCCGATCACGCGCTCGGGCTTGTGCAGGCCGGCGGCGCGGATCTCGTCGAGGGTGGTGCGCAGGTCGTCGCGTACGGAGTCGAACATGCGGATTCCTTAAGGGATCAAGGGCGAGGGACGAGGGGCCAGAGCGAAGGGCGGTCGGGAGGCCGGTCGGTGGGTCAGACGGTCCAGTCGAGGATGACCTTGCCGCCGAGGCCGCTCGCGGCGTCGTCGAAGGCCGCTTCGTAGTCGCGGAAGCCGTACCGGCCGGTGATCACGGGGGCGAGGTCGAGTCCGCCCTCCAGCAGGACGGACATGGCGTACCAGGTCTCGTACATCTCACGGCCGTAGATCCCCTTGATGGTGATCATCGAGGTGACGATGCGGGACCAGTCGACGGCGAACTCCTCGGCGGGCAGGCCGAGCATCGCGATCCGGCCGCCGTGCGTCATGTTCGCGACCATGTCCCGCATCGCCTCGGGGCGGCCGGACATCTCCAGGCCGATGTCGAAGCCCTCGCGCAGGCCGAGTTCCCGCTGCCCGTCCGCGATGGTGCGGTCCGCGACGTTGAGGGCGAGGCTGACGCCGACCTTGCGGGCGAGGGCGAGGCGGGCCTCGCTGACGTCGGTGATGACGACGTTGCGGGCCCCGGCGTGCCGGGCGACGGCGGCGGCCATGATGCCGATCGGTCCGGCGCCGGTGATCAGGACGTCCTCGCCGACGAGCGGGAAGGACAGCGCGGTGTGGACGGCGTTGCCGAACGGGTCGAAGATCGCCGCGATGTCGAGGTCGACGGGGACCCGGTGCACCCACACGTTGGAGGCGGGCAGCACCACGTACTCCGCGAACGCCCCGTCCCGGCCGACGCCGAGGCCGACGGTGGAGCGGCAGAGGTGGCGACGGCCGGCGAGGCAGTTGCGGCACTTGCCGCAGACGAGGTGGCCCTCGCCGCTGACCAGGTCGCCGACCGCGATGTCCGCGACGTCGGAGCCGGTCGCGGCGACCTCTCCGGCGAACTCGTGGCCGAGGATCAGCGGGGTGGTGACCGCCTGCTGGGCCCAGCCGTCATAGGCGCGGATGTGCAGGTCGGTGCCGCAGATGCCGGTGCGCAGGACCTTGATCAGGACGTCGGTGGGGCCGTACTCCGGCTCCGGCACGTCCATCAGCCACAGTCCGGGTTCGGCCTTCTGCTTGACGAGTGCCTTCACGGCTGCGGCTCCCTGACGTCGGTACGCGATCGGTACGCGGGTGGATGACCCCGGGCCTCGGGGCATGTCGGAAGAACCCTGCGGCCCGGGGTGGTTCTCGGGTGGTCGCCCCCGTGGCGGGAGCGCGGCGGGACGGGACACGTCGTACGGCTGCACGACGCCCGGGTGCACGACGCACGGCATACCGCTGTACGACCTACCGCTCTGCACGTCGTACGGCTCCACGCGCCATCCTCGGCCGTCACCGAGCAATCTGCCGTACGACGGGGCCCGGGTCCATCGAGGATTTCTTAAGCGCGGTCGCAGCAGATCTTCACGCCTGGCCCCGGCTTCACCGAACGCTGCCGCCGCCAGGGCTCCGCGGTGGCTACACGTCGGCGAACGGGCCCAGGAAGCGGGGGCGGCCCTTCTCGATCCGGTAGAGGAAGATCCCGTTCTCGAATCGCACGCGGAGGGTCGAGGCGTCGAAGGCGAGGGTGCGCACGATCCCCCGGTGCTCGGTCCGCACGAGCCGACGGGGAATGCCGCTGCGCACCTCCCCCGAGGCGCTGGTGGCCCCGGCGGCGCGGGCGATCAGGCCGACCGCGTCGTACGCCTCTGCGGCCCAGGTGGCCGGGGGCGCGCCGAAGCGTTCGCGGTGCGCGGCGGTGAACGTGCCCGCCGAGGGGAGGGCCGTGGGGTCGGCGTACGCCTCGGCGAAGACCCAGCCGTCGGCGGCGGCCCCCGCGCCCGCGAGGAAGGCGGGCCCGAGGGCGGGTCCGGCGGCGACCCTGCTGCCGGTGAAGCCCTCGTCCGCCAGCGCGGTGGCCAGGCGGGCGGCCCGCGCCGGGTCGCCGCCGCCGAGCACCACGGCGTCGGCCCTGCTGGTCACCGCCTTGCGTGCGACCGCGGCGAAGCCCGCGTTCCCCCGGACGAGGGGGTGCTCGATGAGAGTGGCGCCGGCGGGGGTGGCCTCACGGAACGCGACCCCGGTCTCCGTCGCGAGTACGGGGGTGGTGGCGTCCTCGACGAGCAGGATGCGGGTCGCGGGGCGGGTGCGGGTCAGGTAGCCGATGAGGCCGGGCGGGAGCATACGGTCGAGGGGGCGGATCAGGCAGAGGTGGAGGGCGGTGGCCGAGTCGGCGGTGGTGGAGCCGGCCGCGACGACGACGGTGGCGAGCCGCTCCTCGGCGTACCGCGCGACGACGTCCTCGCGCAGGACGTCTCCGGTGGGGCCGACGACCGCGATGACCTCGGGGTCCGCCGCCAGCCGCCCGGCCGCCCGCAGGGCCGCCGCCGGATCCCCCGCGTCGTCCTCGGTGCGCAGGGCGAGCCGGAACGCCTGGTCCGCACGGGCGTTGTGGTCGGCGACGGCGAGCCGGGCGCCGCGCAGGTGGGCCAGTCCGGTGGCCCGTCCGGGGCCGCCGAGGTCGGCGTGGAGCCCGATCGTGTACGTGGGCGGCTTCCCGGAACCGGTCGGCCCTCCCCCCGCTCCCCCGCCTCTCCCCCGCAGGGCGATCCAGGTCGCGGTGGAACCGCCGGCGAGGAGGACGGCCCCGGCCGCCCCGGCGGTGAGCAGCCGCCGGCGGCCGGGACCGGACGTGTCGCCGTCCCCGGCCGGGGCGAGCGTGGCGGGCAGTGGTTCGGGATCCGGGAGCGCGAGGGCGGTGGCGGACCGCTCGGCGATCAGCGCGGGAAGCCCGGCGGGCATCTCCCAGCGTGCGGGAGCGGGCGCGGTGCGGGGGGCTTCGTGCGGGTCCGGGGCTCCTGGGCGGCCCGGGTACTCCCTCGGGTCCCGTCCCCGGCCCGGGTCCCCGAGGTCACCCGGGGCCCTCGCCGTCAGGGCGTCGCGGACCCGGCCCGCGGCCGGCCGGTCGGCCGGGTCCTTGGCCAGGCAGGCGCTGATCAGGGGCGCCAGGCCGGGCTCCACGCCCGTGAGGTCCGGCTCCTCGTGGATCGTGCGGAACAGGGCGCCGGCCCCGCCGCCCGCACCGAACGGCGGCCGCCCGGTCGCCGCGTACACGAGGACGCAGCCGAGCGAGAACACGTCGCACGGCGGCCCCAGCGGTCCGGCGGACGCCTGCTCGGGGGCCAGGTAGCCGGGCGTCCCGATCACCGCGCCGGTGGTGGTCAGCGCGGTGGCGCCCTCGTGGCGGGCGATCCCGAAGTCGATGAGGCGGGGGCCGTCGAGGGCGAGGAGCACGTTGCCGGGTTTGACGTCGCGGTGGATCAGCCCGGCCTCGTGGACCGCGACGAGGGCCTCGGCGAGCCGGCTCCCGAGGGCCCTGACGGTGGCCGTGGGCAGCGCGCCGCCCGCGCCCACCACCTCGGCCAGCGAGGGCCCGGGGACGAAGGCGGTCGCCAGCCACGGTTCGCGGTCCTCGGTGTCCGCGCCGAGCACCGGAACCACCCACGGGCCGGTGATCCGGGCGGCGGCCCCGGCCTCGCGCCGGAAGCGGGCCCGGAACCCGGGATCGTCGGCGTGCTCGGCCCGGATCACCTTCACGGCGGCGAGCGTGCCGCCCGCCGAGCGCGCCAGGTAGACCACGCCCATGCCGCCCGCGCCGAGCCGGACGAGGGTGCGGTACGGGCCGACGGTGCGGGGGTCCTCGGAGGTGAGGGGCCGCACGTCAGCTCTCCGGTTTCGGGGCGGGGCCGAGATAGCGGTGACGGCCCTTCTCCACCCGGTACAGGTGGGCGTCCTGGCCGATGACCTGCTGACGTTTCTCGTCGAACGCGTAGGTGCGGGAGATCCCCTCGTACCGGGCGGCGGCGATCGCGGCGGTGAGCGCGGACCGGGTGGGGCGGCCGTCGCCGGAGGGTGCGGCGCTCGCCTTCGCCTTCTTGGCCGCGGTCTCGGTCAGGGCGGCCAGTTCGCGGGCGACGAGTCCCGTCACGTCGTACGCCTCGGCCGACCAGGCCGCGGGGGCCGCGCCGAAGCGCTTGCGGTGGGCGGCGGCGAACGTCGCGGCGGCCGGGGCGCTCGCGTCGGTGAACGGTGCGACGAACTCCCAGCCGTCGGCCGCCGCGCCCGCCTGTTCCAGGAACTCCGGCCCCATGACGCTGTGCTGGGCCATGCGCGGTCCGGCGAAGGAGAGGTCGGCCAGGATGCGGGCGACCCGGGAGGCGCCCGCCGCGTCACCGGCGTAGAAGAGGGCGTCGCTCCGGTGGGAGAGGAGGTCGGTGACGACCGGGTCGAAGACGGTCGTCCCGGCGGGCACCACCCGGGGGTGGGTGGTGCCGGTGGTGAGGTCGGGGGTCATCAGGTTGATCGCGTAACCCGCCTGGTAGGCCGTCTGCCCGCCGGCCCGGTCGATCAGGATGCCCAGCCGTTCGACGTCGGGGCGCAGCAGGAGGCGGTTGACGACGGGGACGGAGAGCGAGGCGTAGGAGGGTGCGGCCTGGAAGAAGGAGCCGTTGGCCCGGGCCGGGAAGGTGATCTGGAGGGCCGACACCGTCAGGACCGGCAGCACCGCCTCGTCGTACGCGGCCAGTGCCGCCCCGGCGGCCCCGTCGCCCGTGGGGCCGATGACCGCGACGACCTCCGGATCGCGGGCGAACTCCTCGGCGACCTGGGCGGCGCGGGCGGGGTCCCCCTGGTCGTCGAGGACCTTCACGGCCAGCCGGAAGGGGTGGCCGTCGAGGGCGTTGAAGCGGTCGACGGCGAGCCGGGCGCCGCGTTCCTGGGCGCGTCCGGCGGCGCTCAGGGGGCCGGTCAGGTCGGCGTGCACGCCGATGATCCAGCGGCGTCCGCCGGAAGCGCCGTCCCCGCCGCCGCCGGGTTCGTCGCGGGTGAGGCGTACGGCGGCGAAGGCGCCGGCACCGAGCGCCATCGCTCCGCCGGCCGCGATCAGCAGGAGCCGTCTCCGGCCGGGGGCGGGTTCCGGCGGGCCGGGCCGCTCGGTGACGGTGGCGTCGATGCCGGGCAGGTCCAGGAGGGCGGCGGACCGGTCCGCGATGATCCGGACGACGTCCTCGGGCAGCCAGTCGACGGTGGCCCCGGCGGGGGCGTCCTCGGCTATCGAGGTGTCGAGGTCGGCGGCGGCCGGACGCTCACCGGGGTCCTTGGCGAGGCACCGGTCCAGGAGCGCGCGCAGGTGGGCGTCGTCGACGCCGTCCAGGTCGGGTGCGTCGTGCACGGTGCGGTAGAGGACGGCGTCGACCGCACCGCCGCCGAAGGGCGGCCGGCCGGTGGCCGCGTACGCCAGGAGGCAGCCGAGCGAGAAGACGTCCCCGGCGGGACCGGCGGTGTTCCCGGACGCCTGCTCGGGCGGGAGGAAGCCGGGGGTGCCGACGACGAGGCCGGTGGCGGTCAGGGCGGTGGCGTCGGCGGAGCGGGCGATCCCGAAGTCGATCAACCGCGGCCCGCCGGCCGTCAGCAGGACGTTGCCCGGCTTGACGTCGCGGTGGACGAGCCCGGCGGCGTGCACGGCGGCCAGCGCGCGGGCGAGCAGCCGGCCGAGGACGGTGACGCTGCGCGCGGGCAGCGGTCCGCGCCGGGCGACGATCTCCGAGAGCGTCGGCCCGGGGACGAACTCCGTGGCGAGCCAGGGGCGTTCCGCCTCGGTGTCGGCGCCGGTGACGGGGACGGCCCAGGGGCTGTCGACCCGCCGGGCGGCTTCGGCCTCGCGGCGGAAGCGGGTCCGGAAGTCCTCGTCCCCGGCGTGCTCGGGCAGGATCACCTTGATCGCGGCGAGCGCTCCGGCGTCGGTGCGTCCGAGGTAGACGACGCCCATGCCGCCCGCCCCGAGGCGGCCGAGGAGCCGGTGGCCGCCGATCCGGGCGGGGTCCGTGGGTCGCAGGTCGTCCATCGCCCGGCCTCAGCTCTGCTTCTCGACGGCGGATTCCAGCCGGGCCAGCATGGCGCTCTGCGCCTGGACGACGAGGTCGTCGATCTCCCGCTCGGTGCGCCCCTTCGCTCCCTTGCCGGTCACGGCGACCGTGAACTGCAGGGTCTGCGCCTGCTGCCAGGAGTAGTGGTGCGGCCCGCCGAACTCGGAGCTCCGGTACTGCCCCGTCTCGCTGAGGGAGTCCTCGGAGGCGGTCTGCGTGGACTCGCCGCCGAGGAGCGCGGCGGCGACCATGGAGCCGATCAGCTCGCCCTCGCGCAACTGCTGGGTGGGACAGCGCATGCTCTCCTCGATCGACTCCGCCATCTCCCAGGCCGCGTCCCCGGGGGCGCGGTGCACGGTGACGACCGCGCCGAGGCGCACCGGCCCCTTCCCGGGCTCGGCGGGCAGCTCGAACGACCGGGTGAGGGTGGCCAGGACGCTGTACGCGGGCTTCCGCTGCTGCCAGACGCAGTCCTCGCCGAGCACGGGCCAGGTCGCGGGGTCGCTCTCGTACGGGCTCCGCTTCACCACTCCGGGGCCGAAGCTGTCGGGGCCGGCGATGACGCGGTCGATGAGGTCGCGTGCCTCGGCCCGGGTCTTCGGGAGCCGGGCGGGGTCGGGTACGAGTGCTTCCTCGGGTGACGGCCCGGCTCCGGTGCCGCCGCCGGGGTCCGGGCTCGCGCTCGCACGCGTCGAGGCGTCGCCCTTCTCCGCTTCCCCCCGGTCGTCCGCCGCGCCGGAACAGCCGGCGAGCAGCGCGGTCGCGAGGGCCAGGGACAGTCCGTACCGGGCCCCCCTTAACGGCACGTGACAGGTCACAGCGTTTCCCCGTTCCTCCTCGGCACCGCGTCGATCATAGGTTCGCCCGGCGCGGTCGGTGGGTGCCGATGAGGGACTGTTACCTCGTCGGGACATGCACCGCACCGCCTCCCGGGAGGCCGGGTTCCGCCGCCCGGGGAGCCGGGCTCCGCCGCCCTCAGGCGGTCTCCGCCAGGAAGGCACCGATGTGCTCGACGAGGGCGTCCGGCCGGTCCCGGGGAATCAGCGTGTAACTGTCGGCCACCTCCACCAGCCGCCCCTGCGGCAGGAGTTCGGCGAGGCGCCGCCCGTGGTCGAGCGGCATCACCCGGTCCTCGGTCGCCCGGACCACCAGCGCGGGCCGGTCGAAGGTGCGCAGTCGCTCGGCCCACCGCGCGAGCTCGGCCTTCTCCGGTACGCCCAGCACGTAGGCGCGCAGGTCGCGGCGGATCTCCGGGGAGGTCTGGAGCGGCCGGAACCACCGGTCCATCGTGGTGTGCGGGACGGGCCGCTTGCTCATCCATCCCCAGGTCATGGGCAGCCGCCGTGCGGGCCGCAGCCGGAGCAGGGAGAAGGCCGCCCTGATCCCTCCGGGCAGCCTGGCGGAGGCGACGAGGTTCCGGCCGGGCAGTCCCGGCGGGTAGTTGTCGAACGCCTCGCAGGACGTGATCACGAGCCGGCCGATCCGGTCGGCCCGCCCGTCCGCGACCAGGGCCTGTGCACCGCCCCAATCGTTCATCACCAGGGTCACGTCCTCAAGCCGGAGGGCTTCCAGGAACTCGGCGACCAGCCGGGCGACCCCGAGGACGGAGAGGTCGGCCCCGGCGTCCATGGGCCTGCGGTGCCCGCCGAGCGGCAGGGTCGGCACGATGCACCGCACCCCGTCCCCGAGCCCGGCGACCACCTCGTCCCAGAGCGAACCGTCCATGGCCACGCCGTGCAGGAGGACCACTGCGGGCCCGTCGCCTCCGGTGTCGTGGTACTCGATCACGCCCGCGGAAAGCCTCACGTCGCTCATGGGGTCAACCTAGGCCCTGTCGTCGGACTGCCGTCGTCGCCCGGAGGGCGGCCCTGCGGGGTCAGGTGTGTGCTCCCGGTGTGCCGGGGGCTGGTCCTCGTACGGGATGTACTCGGGCCTGTGCCCGGTGCGGCGGGAGCGCGTGCATGGCGCCGCGGGGCAGGCGGCAGTTCGACGACAGGGCCTGGTGCAGCGGTCCTCGGGCCACCGCCTGACGCAGCGTAGGGATTCCGCCCCCGTCCTTGATAACGTCGCCCCCGCGGCTGCGGACTTCATTCCCCCGACCCCAGCCGTACGGGGTGGGCACGGGGATCGGGCGCGGCAGGACGAAGAGGGCCGACAGATGAGCCTTGCACAGGTGCACTACTCCTCCGCCGCGCCGGGGGACGAGGGAGCGGGGGGCCGGTTCACGGCGGTCGGCCCAGGGGTGTCGGGTGCTCTGCTGGCGGAGATCGAGCCCTTGGTGCGCTACGAGCTTCCCGGGGGCGTTCCCGACCGGCCTTCCGACGGCGAACTGCGGTCGCTGCCGCAGGCGTTCGGGTATTTCCTGCTGTCCGACGGCAGTCGGCTGGTGGCTCGTTCGGCCCCCGTCCGGGACGCGGGCGGGACGGGGGCGGGCGTCCGGTTCCACGCGCACGCGGTGCACGTGCCGCCGGGGGTTCCGCTGCCGGGCGACCGGCTGCCGGTCGAGGCGTGGCGGTCGCCGCACTGGGTGGCGGCGACGCCCGGCGGGGCGATACCGGATCCGCTGGCGTTGCCGCCGGGTCCGGCGGCGGTCTCCGAGGGCCTCGACGACTTCGCCGTCTCGCGCGGCCCGTGGCTCGCGGCCGTACTGGCGGATCTGCGCCGGGCGAGCGACGCGGAGGCGACCGGCGGGCGGCCGGTGGTGCTGGTGGAGCGGCAGTGCGCGGACGTGGCCCGGTGGCTGGGGCTCGCGTCGGTCACCCTGCCGAGGGAGAGCGCGGAGCGGCTGACGTTCACCACGTACACCCGACGGCCGGAAGGTTCGGCGTCGCGGGTGGCGGGGGTGCTGCCCGAGGACGCGGCGGCGGCACGGGCCGCGGGGCTGCGGGTGCACGAGTGCGCGGGGCCGTCGCCAGCGAGCGACGGTACGGGCGACGCGTGGGCGGCGACGGCGGCGCGGGTCTGGCGGAGCCGGTCGCCGGAACTGTTCGGTGAGGCGAGGGAGTTGCCCGGGGAGCCGTTCGCGGCGGGCCCGTTGGCCGTGACGGCCCTGTGTGCGGGGGTCACGCTCGGGCCGGACGAGCGTGCGGCGGCCGCCGGTTGGGCCGCCGACCGCCCGTACGCACTGGACGCCAAGCGCACGGGCCAGTTGGTGGAGGCCCTCACCTCCCCCGGCATCGACGACCGGACGGGCCCCGAGTTCGACGCCGTGGGACGGCTGTTCGGCGCGCTGGAGGGCCGCTGCCCGGCATCGGTGACCGCTCCGCTCGCGGCCATGCTGGTCACGGAGGCGGTACGGGGCGGCAACGGCTCGCTGGAACTGCCGCGCCGGGACGCGTTCGCCGGTCCGGAAGGAGCGGAGGTGGCTGAACGGCTGGGCCCGGAGATCCTCACCGAGCTGGCCGACACGGTCGGCTCGCGCCCGGTGGCACGCACGGTACAACTTCTGCGCGTGGCACGCCTGTTGGGCGTGGACGGTACGGAGTCGCTGCCGGGGGTCGTGGACCGGCTGGCACCCGTGCTGCTGACGGAGACGGCGGCGCACGGAGGCCCCCCGGGCTTCGCACCGGCCCTGCTGGAGCTGCTGGACGAGCAGTTCGAGGTGCGGACGGCGCTGCTCGGCGCGCTGGACCGGGTCGCGCCCGAGGACCCCGGGGCGGTGGCCCGGTTCCTGGAGCGGGTCACGCTGCCGTTCACGGGCACGCAGGCGCTGCCGCATCTGCGGATGTGCGCCGAGGTCCCGGAGGCGATGGCGACCCTGGGCGGGGACCGGGCGGCGATGTGGCACCGGGTGCTGCGGGCGGCCGGCGTCTCCCCCTTCGCCGAACCGCTGGTGCTGCGCACGGCGGCCGGCCTGGTGTGGGAGGACCGGGCCCCGACGGTGGAGGAGGCCCGGCTGCTGCTGGACGCGGCCACCTCGGACGCGCACCGCGCGGCCGGTACGTGGGCGCGCCTGGTGGACGCGGCGCTCGGGGCGTCCGCCGCCGCCGGGACCTCGGCCGCCGCCACGCCCACCGCCGGGGCGTCCGCCGCCGGGACGGACGAGGCCGCCGGGCTCGCCCACGACCTGCTGCGCGGCTTCCCGGAGGAGATCGGCGGCCGGGAGCGGGCCGGCCTCCTCCTCCTGGTCCTCGTCCGCGAACTGCGCACCGGAGCACCGGAGCCCGGCTGGGCGGAGCGCGTCCGCACGCTGTGCGCCCGGGCGGAGCCGGTCGAACCGACGCTCCGCGAGCGGGCGCACACGGCCCTGGTCGAGCGCCTGCTGGCCCCGGACCGCCCGGGGGCCGAGCTGTACGACTTCGTCCACGGCGAGGACGCCGAGCTGATCGCCGCCTACGACCGGGCCGCCCGGACGGAGACCGTACGGGCGAGGCTGCGCACCCAGCCCGCCTACGCGGCGGACTGCTTCACCGTCTGGACGGCCCACCCGCACGCGGGCCGCGCCTGGCCCCCGGTGGCCGCCGCCCTCCTCGACGAGGTCCTGCGCCCCGCCGTCCGCGGGATGTCGGCCGAGGACGTGGCGGAGGTCGAGGCGACGGTGGGCCGCACGGGCAGCAGCGGCCGGGCGGAGGCCTTCCGCGACTGGAACCGGTCGAGCGCCCTGGGGCGGCTGGGCCGCCGGATCGCGGGGCGGGTGCGGCGGGGGTAAGGGGGTCGGGGCCCGCCACGCCTCGGAAGAGGCCGGGGGGTGATGGCGTGACGGGCGGTCGCCGGGGTGCCGCAACGCCATCCGGCCCTCAAGGCATACGTCTGTCGTCCTCCGGGGTCTTCGACGTCTCGGCGGCGTCGGGACCGCCGCGCAGGCTCTCCACCTCCCGCTGGAGGTTCTGCACCATGCGGTGCAGCGCCTGCATCGCGACGATCGCCACGCCGTTCGCGTCGATCATGTGGATCGACCGGTCGTCCGGGCCCAGACCGAAGGCCGCGTACCAGTCCTGCGCCATGGGACCGAGGTGCCGGACGTTCTCCTCGCCCCGGTAGCTCCACGTACTCACGGGCAGCGACGCCACGGCCGCCAGGATGTCGAACCCGTTCTGACGGACCCGGGGCGTACTCCGGTTGTCATCCGGCTCCGCCTCGGCCCGGTCTCCGGGGCCGGTCCGGGTGGGGGTCCATACGACCGGATCGACACCGCACTTGACGGCGCGATCGCTCGACTGGCCGCCTCCGTCGTGGAAACCGGTGTAGTACGACGGACCACCCGAATGACAGGGCCGGCCAGGCTGGACCCGGGGCACGTCCTCGCTCTCCCGGACCTGCTCCTCGACCTCTGCCAGGAGGTCCCTGCTCGTGACGGTTTCGGGGTGGTCGTCGCCCAGCACCTTCCGGAACGCGGAGCAGGTCTTGCGGAAGAGGGGCAGCGCCGCGACGGGGCCACGGCTGTTCAGGACGGCGATGGCGACATTGGCCCGGGTGCGAAGGGTGTTCGGGTGCCCCTCTCCGAGGGCGTCGCCCATGCGCTCGGAGATGTTCTCGAACTCTCCCGGGTCGACGCCAGAACCGTCGGCGGTGGCACGGGCGGCAGCGAGGTTCGATGCCGCCTGGAGCGTCTGGGGATGGTCGGGACCGAGACGCTGCCGCATGCGGGACAGCACGTCCGCAAGGCCGGCGCGGCCCGCCTCCGCATCGGTCTCCAGGAGGCAGAGCGACTCCGCCTCGGCCGCCTGGATGCTGATGGGGTGCGCCGTCCCCAACAGCGAATCGCACGCCTCGCGAGCGGACGCCGCCATCCGCAGGGCCTCGGCCGTCGAGCCGACCGCGTGGGTCCAGTGCGCCGACGCCGTGCGGATGCGCAGGCTGATGGGGTGGTTGGGTCCCAGAGCGGTTTCGGCCCTGGTGGCCAGGTTCTCCAGCAGGGAGCAGGCCTCCGCCGGGCGTCCGGACCGACCGGCGGCCCAAGCATGGGCGGCTTCCGCGCTGAAGGTCGCCGGGTGGTCCGCACCGAAGGTCTCCACGACCGAGGGCAGGAGGTCCGCGAGTTCACCCTCCGCGTGGCGCCAGTTGCCCGTACGGCCTCCGGTGCGCGCCATGCCCCAGCGTGCGAGGAGCCAGATGCGGGGGTCCCGGTCCGGGTGGCCGGCCTCGCCGCTCACCACCGCGATGTAGCGCCGGTTGGCCTCGTGCCAGTGGCCCGCATAGCAGTTCCACAGGGCCTCGCGGAGCGCGGCCAGGCGGGTGAGGATGTGTGCGGAGCCCAGGTGTTCCCGGCAGTCGGACAGCAGACGCTCGGTGAGTTCCAGCGCGCGCGTTGCGTCTCCGGTCTCCCCCGTCCAGAAGGCGAGCGCGTGCCGGGCGGCCAGGGTCTTCGGATCGGCCGCTCCCAACTCCGCCCCTGCGGCGTCGACCAGCCGTTGAGCGGCTGCCTTCGCCAGGTGGGGCTCGTACGCGGAGCTGAGGGCGGCAACCGCGCGGGACAGCAGGTCGAGTCGGCTCCGACCCTGCGGCCAGACCGCGAACTCCGGTGCCGAGGAGTGGGCGAGGACGGCGTCGGCGGCTCCGTCCCAACTGCCGATCCAGCTGTGCGGTTCACCTGGCGACCGCCTCGTGTGCCGCTGGTCCACCAGCCGTTGCCAGTCCCGTTCCCAGGACCGGTGGTCGATGTCGAGGGGCTGCCCATTGGCCTCGGCCAGCGAGGCGACGCATCGCAGGACGTTCTCGATGACATGCCAGTCGCCGTTGCCGACCGGGTCGTCGCTCTCCTTGAGATAGCCGTAGAGAGTGGAACGTTTGATCGCCGCGAAATCCGGGACGGCACCGCGGCGGGACCCGGCCGCGGAGGATTCGGCGGCCTCCAGCATCTGGCGACGGGTGACTCCTCCCGCCGCCAGCAACTCCGCTAGATCGGACCGGAACTGACGCCACGTCTCCATGTGCTCCCCCTGCACCTCCGCTGCCGGCCTCCATGGTCCACGAGGCGGTCCAGGCGTGTCCAGCGACGTCCAGCGGTGTCCGGGAAGCCGCCCCGGACTTCCGGGAATCGGTCATGACCGGACCGTGAGCGGTCCACTCGGATCAGGCCCGTTGCCCATGACGAGGAGAAGAATCCCATGACCGCACGCACCACCGTCTCCACCGCCTCCACCGCCTCCAATCAGCGCCGCGTACGACTTCTCGGCCGGCTCACGGCCCTGACGGGGTTCACCTCCGTCGTCGCGGTGGTCGTCCTCTCCCTGACCGGCCACGAGACCGCAGCGGCCGTGGCCGGTGCCATCGGGGGTGGAGCAAGCACGACCGGCACGGTCCGGGTATCCGTTCGCATCCAGCGCTGAACCCGGGCGGGGGTCAGTACAGCAGGTCCAGCTCCACCCGGACCGTCTTGCCCGGGTTGCGGTCGAGAACGGCCCAGCGGTCGGCCAGGGCGTCCACGATCAGCAGCCCGCGCCCGATGTCGGAGCCGTCCTCCGGCGCGGCGACCTCGCCGGGGCCCGGGGGCCGGCACTCGCCCCGGGTGTCGGACACCTCGATCCGCAGCAGGCCGGGCACCTGCGGGTCCCCGGGGAGATAGGACAGGCGCAGTTCGAAGTCGCGGCCGGGGACGCGGCCGTGGGTCGCCGCGTTGGCCGTCAGCTCACCGATGATCAGGGCCGCCGACTCCGAGGCGTCACTCAGGTAGGGGATGCCCCAGGTGTGCAGCTTGTGGAGCCCGACGCGGCGGGCGAGCCGGGCACCGCGTGGATCCGCGTCGAATTGACGCTTGAACACACGTACGGTTACGGGAGGTTGGGTCGTCGTAGGCGCTTCCATGCCTCCAGATTCCGGGCCGCGACCGCTCCCCACCAGGTCAGCAACCCGTACGCTGAGTCAGCGTACGGGCGCGAAGGGTAGACGGTACGGGTCACGTTCCGTGAGCATGGACGGGTCGCGAACCAGGACAGGCGCACGGGGAGGTGGCCGTACATGACGGACGGCACGGACAGCATCGACAGCCCGACGTACGGGACGTTCGGCAACGGAGGCGGTGGCCGCAGCGGCGGGGAACCCGAGCCGCAGTACATCCTCAGGATGTTCGGAGAGGTGGTCAAGACCTTCCGCAGGCGGGCACGGCTGACACAGGAACAGTTCGCGCCATTCGTCGGGTACTCCCCCGAGACCGTCGCCTCCATCGAGCAGGGCCGCTGGCTCCCGCCTCCGGACGTCGCGGAGCGCGCGGACAGTCTGCTCGACGCGTTCGGCGTGATTCTGGCCGCGGCAAAGCATCTGACGCGGCGGAAGGGGCTGGCGAGCTGGTTCCGGCAGTGGGCGGAGTTGGAGCTGTCGGCGCTGAGTCTGTACACGTACGAGTGCCGGTTGATTCCGGGGCTGTTGCAGACGGCCACGTACGCGCGGACCTTGTTCACCGACCAGTTGCCGCCGCTCGCCGACGAGCAGGTCGAGGCCCAGCTCGCGGCTCGGCTGGATCGTCAGCAACTGCTGCGCGAGCGACCGAACACCGCGTTCAGCTTCATCCTCGAAGAGCATCTACTCCTCCGGGACTTGGGCGGCGAGGAAGTCACCAGGGAACTGCTCGACCACATCCTCGACCTGTCCGAGCTACGCAATGTGGATGTCCAGATCATGCCGCTCGTACGCCATCACCATGCGGGGCTGCATGGGCCGATGCGACTGCTGGAGACCCCTGATCACCAGTGGTACGGCTATCAGGAAGGGCAGGAACACGGGCAGTTCGTCTCCGCCCCCAAAGTGATCAGCGCGCTCCAGATGCGGTGTGCCAGTATGCGTTCACAGGCTCTCTCGTTGGACGACTCCCAGAGCCTGATGCGGCGGATGCGAGGAGCGAGATGAGCACCACACCCCTGGCCTGGTTCAAAAGCAGCTACAGCAGCGGATCCGGTGACGAATGCGTCGAGGTCGCCCTGGAGTGGCACAAGTCGAGCTACAGCAGCGGATCCTCGGGCGACTGCGTCGAGGTCGCTACCTGCCCCTCCACCGTCCACGTCCGCGACTCCAAGCTCGACGCGAGCCCGCAGCTCGCCCTGACACCGACCACCTGGAGCCACTTCCTCGCCTACGCCGCCCGGGGCTGAGCCCCGGACGGCTCGTGGAGCGCACAGCGCCCGCCCCCGGTCGGCGTCTCGTCGGCGCCCGGACGTCAGCGCCAGGGCGCTGCCTTGGCGTGGAAGGTCAGGCCCGGCCACGCCTCGACCGGTGTGGGTGAGTACACGATCCGCCCCGGGCACAAGCCCCGCTCGGCGAGCCCCTGGACGATCTTCGGGATGGCGGCGAGGGTCGTCGGCAGACCGTCGTGCATCAGGATGATGCCGCCCGGCTTCACGGTGAGCGCGTTCGCCACGATCGTCTCGGTGGGGATACCGCTCCAGTCGACGGTGTCGGCCGTCCAGATCACCTCCGTCATCCCCAGGCGGGCCGCGTCCCGCCGGGTCCGTGCGTCGGTGCTCCCGAAGGGCGGCCGGAACAGCGTGGGCGCACGGCCCGTCTGGGTCCGGACGACACGGCTGGTGTCGCGGAGTTCGGCGAACGCGGTGGCCGCGTCGAGCTGTACGAGATCGGGGTGGGTGTAGGAGTGGTTCCCGACCTGATGGCCCTCGGCGACGATCCGCCGCGTCCCGGCCCGCTGCCCGTCGGCCAGTGTGCCGGTCACGAAGAACGTCGCCCTGACCCGTCCGGCGTCCCGCAGCGCCTTCAGGTACGCGGTCGTGCGGTCCGTCGGGCCGTCGTCGAAGGTCAGGGCCACGTAACCCCCGGAACAGCGGCTCCCTGAGTCTGCTGCCTGCGCGGACGCCTGCGGTAACGCGAGCGACGCCATCAGCATCGCAACAGCCGCGCTGAACCCTATGCGCGTTCTGTATCGCCTGCTCATACGGGGATCCTCTCCAGGGATGGACCGGTGAACCAGCGAGGCACCGGAGCCGCGCGAAGCAGCGGCTCACTCACCCATATCCGCCCTGGGTATGGCTGCGGCCGGACGTCACACACATGACGCAGGACAGTCCTGTCCCACGGAAGAACGCGGCAAACGCGGGAAGCCGTGTGCGGGCCCCGGGAGAACCCGGCGGGCGCCGTCAGTCCAGGTTCAGCTCGGCGAGGAACGCCTCGGGGGTCGTCACCGCGTAACCCAGGGGGTTGGTGACGGTGACGGGGCGGCCGTCGAAGACCACGGTGGGCGTGCCGGTGACCCCACTGGTCTCGAAGCCGACGGGACACGGCGGGCCCAGGCAGGTAGAAGCCCTCGGTCACCTTGCGGTCGAAGTCGGGACCGCGCAGTCCGTCGACCTCCTCGGCCAGGCGCAGCAGGACACCGGTGTCGGCGAAGGCGTCGTCGTCCTCGGCGGGTTGGGCGGCGAAGAGGTTACGAGGGAGCTGCTAGGCCACATCCTCCGTCTGTCCGAGCTGCGCAATGTGGAGGTCCAGATCATGCCTTTGGTACGGCACCACCACGTGGCCATCGACGGGCCCATGCAACTGCTGGAGATGCCGGAGCACCAGTGGTTCGGCTACGTGGAAGGGCAGATGTACGGGCAGGTCGTCTCCGCCCCCAAAGTGGTCAGCGTCGTCCAGATGCGGTGTGCCAGGATGCGTTCACAGGCTCTCTCGGTGGACGACTCCCAGAGCCTGATGCGGCGGATGCGAGGAGCGAGATGAGCACCACACCCCTGGCCTGGTTCAAGAGCAGCTACAGCGGCGGCGACGGCGACTCCTGCGTCGAGGTCGGCCTGGAGTGGCACAAGTCGAGCTACAGCAGCGCCGAAGGCGACTCCTGCGTCGAGGTCGCCACCTGCCCCTCCACCGTCCACGTCCGAGACTCCAAGCTCGATGAGAGCCCACAGCTCGCCCTGACACCGACCACCTGGAGCCACTTCCTCGCGTACGCCTCCCAGGACTGAGCCGCCCCCTGAAGGGCCAGGCCGTGTATCGGACGTGAAGCGCGCGGCTAGGGTGCCCGCATGACGCTCAGCCACATAGCCCTCTCATCAGGCCGTTCCATCGAGCTCACCGAGCTGCGGATGTCTTCGACCTACGGAGGCTTCCTGGAGGGCTACCCGTGCAAGCTCCTCAATGACATGAAGGTCAGCAGCCTCCAGCAGCAGGCTGAACACGCGTTTCCGTCCACGCCGGTCCATCTGGTTCCGCCGCCTCGCGAGTACCCGGACGAGGCTCCCGGCGGCTTCGGTCCCGTCGAGGTGCTGCCTTCCGTCGCCTGCATCGGCTTCTTCCGCTCGACACCGGTCGCCCCCGAGCTGGACTCGGGGCTGCAGCGTTCCACTCTCACGGTGGTCTGGTTCCAGACCGGCTTGGACGTCCCGTCGGGCGAGGACGCGGACCTCGCGCTGCGCGGCATTCGCTGGCAGGAGCTGGCCCAGGACGGCGAGGTCTAGGTGTATGAGGGGCGGACGTTGGTGACGTCTTCCCGCAGCCGGATGCTGGTGTATGTCCGCCCGCGCCCGAGTGTGGTCGGTGGGAGTTGCAGTGGATGGTCCAGACCGTGATTGCAGCTGAGCGCCCATCCTCGCTGATGAAGTCGCGGGCGTAGAGCAGTTCTTCGGCCAGGATCCGCAGATGGCGCTCCACCTTGCCGTTGTGTCGAGGTGTGTGGGGCTTGGTCCTCCGATGCCGGGACTGCTTGCCCACGATCCGGGCGAAGTCTCCGGAGCGGTAGCACGCACCGTTGTCGGTGACCACACGGTGGATGTGGGTGATGCCATGGGCGGCGAACCAGACCTTGGCTCGGGCTGGGAACGCCGCGAGCCTGCCGTCCAGGAGAACGAGGTCCGGATCGTGTGCGCGTAGCGTCTTCAGATGTCTGAGGTCAAGGCAGACAGGACGGACCGGTCCGATTCCGCTTCTGACGCGTCATCGGGTGCACCGCGTCGCAAGTACGGGCTGGCCAGGGCGGGCAGGATGGCGGCGATTGCCAGGACTGCCAGGCCGACCCCGAGGACGACCGGTGCTCGCAAGCCGTGCAGCGGAATGAGCGCGGAGCCGACGGCCGACCCGATGATGACGCCGAGGGTGATGAACGAGCCGTGGATCGTGTTCACCAGTGGTGCGGTGCTTCCTGCACGCTGGATGCGGACAGCCATGGCGGGGTTCATGGTGACGCCGACCAGGCCGATGCCGAGCATGAACACCAGCGCCAGTGACGGAATGTCGGTGAAGAGCGCGAAGCCGGTGAGGAAGAGGGCGTTCAGCGCGGTGCCGAACAGGAGCGTGGAGATCGTGTGCTTGTCGGCCAGGCGGCCGACGACGAGATTCCCCACCAGGGTCGCCGCTCCGTAGACGAGCACGAGAACGGGCACGAGGCTGTCCGAGAAGCCGGTGACTTCGGTGAGGATCGGGGTGAGGAAGCTGAATACCGAGAACGTCGCTCCGATGATGAGCGTGCTGGAGGCGAGGGCGAGCAAGAACTGGGGCTTTCGCAGCACAGCCACATCCGAACGGGTCGATGCGGCAGGCTCAACACCGCCGCCGGCCGGTGCGGCGGGGTTCGACACGAAGGCCAGCGTCAGGATGGCGGCGACCAGGGTGATCGCTGAGATCGTCCAGAACGCGGTCTGCCAGCCGAACCGGCCACCGACGAAGATCGCGAGCGGCAGGCCGAGCAGAGTCCCGAGCATCAGCCCGTTCATGACGACAGCGACCGCGCGTCCACGCACCCGCTCGTCGACCAATTGGACGCCCATCGAGACCGCGATACCGAAGAACGCCTGCGCGGCGGCCCCGCTGATGATCCGGGCGAGGACCATCATCGGATACCCGGTCGCGAGCGCTGCGATGACGTTGCCGACGAGGAAGACCGCGAAGATGGCCATGAGCGCGCTCTTCGGCGGAACCTTGAGCAGGGCATAGGTGAGCAGTGGGCCTCCGACGGCCATTGCGACGGCGAAGATCGTCACGAGGTAGCCGATCTGCGGGATCCCGGTACCGAGGCCTTCCGCGAGCTGGGGCATGAGGCCTGCGACGGTGAACTCGCTGGTCACCATCGCGAACACCCCGGCGGCGAGGACGTACACCGCGGGCGGGACGGCCTTCTTCACGGCTGGAGCTGTCGCTGTGTTCACGAGAGAGCCTTTCTGTACTCTGTTATCCAAAATGCGGGCATGAAGAAGCGCCGCCGGGCAGCGGCGCTGTCAGCGCAGAAGGGAGCTCAATCCAGCCAGGGCGATCCGGCGGAGCGTACCGACGTCGACGCCGGTCTGTGCGGTCACGCGCAGGCCCGAGATGACGGTACTGGTGAGCACCGCCCCGTCATCGGGATTTACGCCCCCGGCAATCGACCCGTCGGCCTGGCCGGCCCGGATCGCTCCGGACAGAAGGGAGAGCCTCGCGCGTAGGTCGCGGTCGAGGATCCGGGCCACGCGCTCGTCCCGCTCGCGCAGGTCGGGGTTCATGAGGCTCTGTACGACCATGCAGCCGGCCGCGTGGCCGCGGTTCGCCGCCTGCAGCTCCTCGTCCACTACGACGTCGACGAGGGTGCGCAACCTCTCCGCGCCCGTCAGTTCCTCGTCGGCGAGGATCATCGATTGGCGCGCTCCGGTCGTCGCGACGTAGCGCTGCAGAGCCCGCACAAACAACTCGTCCTTGGAGGTGAACGCGTTGTACAGACTGCTGCGGCGCACGCCCGCCGCCTCGCAGAGCTGCTCGGTCGAGGTCTCGGCGAAGCCGTGCACGCGGAACTCACGCGCCGCGGCGTCAAGCACTGCGCTCTCGTCGAACGTGCGTGGCCTGGCCATGAGGCGAACCTAGCACGTTTTGGATGACAGAATCCATAACGCCTGTTTCAAAGCCCGAGACGCCTCGCCGAGCGTCACCAACCTCCTGCCCCGCAACGGACGGGTCAGGGCGTGACGATGGGGAAGTCGGGGTCGGGGGTGTCGAGCAGGCCCGTCAGCGTCGCGAAGACCCGCGGGTCGCCCTGGACGCCCACGCCGTCGAGTCCGTTGCCCGCGAGGACCCCGAGCAGTTGCGGTTTGGTCAGGGTCAAGGTGAGGTCGGCGGCCGGTACGGGCCCGTCCGCCCCGGGCTCGGCGTCGGTGCTGCGGTGGGTGAGGGCCCCGTTGGACAGCAGGAGGTGCCAGGCGCGGCCCTCGTCGGTGACGTTCCAGGTCATGGTGAGCTTCTCGTCCCACGCCCGGGGGCCGTCGAGGCGGACGGCGAGCGAGTCGATGAGCATGTCGACGGTCAGGGCCATCGCCATCTCGGGGTTGGTCGTCTCCAGCGAGGTGTGCGCGATGCTGCCGCGCAGTTCCTGGGCGCCCATCAGGTAGAAGTTGCGCCAGGTGGCGTTCTCCGCGCCGAAGCCCAGTTTCTCGTACACCGACGCCAGCGCCTGCTTGGCGAGCGAGTCGCCGGGCGCCGCGAAGACCGCGTGTCCCAGCAGCGTCGCGGCGAACCGCAGATCCCCCGAGGCCGCGTACCCCTCGCCCTTGGCGACCAGCGCCGGGACACCGCCGTAGTCGGCGGCGAACCGCTTGGCCTGCTCGACCGGCGGGTGCTCCCACAGGTGGGCCGGGTTGCCGTCGAACCAGCCCATGTAGCGCTGGTAGACGGCCTTGGCGTTGTGGCTGACGGACCCGTAGTAGCCGCGGTTCGCCCACCGGTTCGCGATCGCCGGCGGAAGCTCGATCCGCTCGGCGATCTCCGGTCCGGTCAGCCCCTGGTTGATCATGCGCAGGGTCTGGTCATGGAGGTACGCCCACATGTCGCGCTGGCCCGCCAGGTGGTCGACGATGCGGTCCCGGCCCCAGGTGGGCCAGTGGTGCGAGGCGAACGCGACCTCGGACTCTTCGCCGAACAGGGCGATCGCCTCGTCCAGGTAGTGCGCCCAGATGCGGGTGTCGCGGACCACGGCCCCGCGCAGGGTCAGGATGTTGTGCATGTTGTGCGTCGCGTTCTCCGCCATGCACAGGGCGCGCCGGTCGGGGAAGAAGAAGTTCATCTCCGAGGGCGCCTCGGTGTCCGGCGTCATCTGGAAGACGATCCGCACCCCGTCGACGGTCTCCTCCTGGCCGGTGCGGGTGATGTCCAGCGTCGGCGGGACGAGGGTGATCGTGCCCGTGGACGTCGTCATGCCGAGCCCGGCGCCGATCTGCCCGGTGGGGCCCTTCCTCAGCTCGGCGCCGTACATGTAGACCGCGCGGCGGGTCATCGCGCCGCCCGCGTACACGTTCTCCGCCACGGCGTGTTCCAGGAACCCGGCGGGGGCGATCACCGGTACGGGGGCGTGGCCGTGCGGCAGCACCCCGCGGGAGCCGCCGAAGTGGTCGCCGTGGGAGTGGGTGTAGATCAGTCCCGTGACCGGGCGGTCGCCGCGGTGCTCGCGGTAGAGCGCGAGGGCGGCGGCCGCGGTCTCCGCGGAGATCAGCGGGTCGATGACGATGACACCGGTGTCGCCCTCGACCAGCGTCATGTTCGAAAGGTCGAGGTTGCGGACCTGGTAGATGCCCGCCGTCACCTCGTACAGGCCCTGCTTGGCGCACAGCCGGCTCTGCCGCCACAGGCTCGGGTGCGCGCTGGGCGGGCAGTCCTCGTCCAGGAAGGCGTAGGCCTCCCCGTCCCAGATCACCCGGCCGTCCTCCGTCCGGATCACCGCCGGGGAGAGGGCGGCGAGGAAGCCCCGGTCGGCGTCGTCGAAGTCGGACCTGTCCGCGTAGTCGAGCTCGTTCGTGGAGGGCATGTAGCCCAGAAGACCCCATATCGCCCGCACGCGCATCACCTGTCCCGAGATGTCCGCCCGGGCGAACGGACGCCCGCCCGGTCCGTGCGCCGGTGCCGGGCGGGTAACGTAAAGAGGTACGGACTGATCGACTCATGGGCCTCCTGGCGGGCTGCGTGAACCCAGGAGGAGCAACATGACGACCAACCGTGGACGCAAGGACGTCATCCGCGACCGGATGGCCGCCACCGGCGAGTCGTACAACGTCGCCGCCCGCAACCTCAAGGCCATGAAGGACATGGGCGCGACCCGCGAGGCCGTCCTCGTGCAGCGCTGGAAGCCCGCCGACAGCTTCGACGTCCCGTGCCCGTGCGGCGGGACCTGCGAGCCGGGCGAGACCTGCGACCACTGCCACGCCCGCCACCGGCACGTGAAGCGCTACCCGGGCTCCACCACCGAGGTCGAGACCTGGGCCGACCGCTACGAGTGCACCGGCTGCTCCTCCTCGTACACCCTGACCATCCACCTGGCCGGGCGGCCCTGGGGCGTCGCCGAGACCGTCGTCCGGGGCGGGTCGGCCGAGGAGGTCGTGCTGGCCCGGGTCTTCCCCGGCGTGATCCACCCGCTGCTGCGTTCGGAGGCGTCCGACGGCGGGGACGACGAGCAGTGATCCACTGTCCGTGAAAGCCCGTGCGTGAGGTCCCTCTGCTGCTTGGATGAGCCGCATGAGAATCGACCAGTCCGTAGAGACTCCCTGGGGCATATCCGTCTTCGGCGCGGCGAGCATCGACGCCGCCCCTGATGTGGCGCGACTCCGGGTAGCGATCAAGGAGATCCGGCAGCAGGCCGGCGAGGCGTTCGAGGTCACCCGGCGCGGCGTCAACCAGGTCCGGGAGGTCCTTCGTGGCCACGGCGTGCCGGACCGGCACGTGTCCACGTCCCGGCTGAACCTGGAGTCCTCCTACGTCTACGGCGGCGAGCGCAAGTTCGCCGGCTACGAGTGCACGGCGTCGTTCGTGATCGAGCTGCGTGCTCTGGACACGCTGGAAGCCGTACTGGTCGACGTCGTGGAGGCCGGGGCGAACGAGGTCGGCGGCGTCGAGTTCGACGTGCGGACGAAGAAGGAGCTCCGTGCCGAGGCGCGCCGGGCCGCCGTGGCCGCCGCTCGTGAGAAGGCGGCGCTCTACGCGGAGGCCGCCGGGGTCGGGCTCGGTGCGGTCGTCCACATCAAGGACGTGGACTCCGAGCAGCTGCAGAACAGCTACCGCTCGCACGGCGCGAGCGCGGGGGGCAACGGCGAGGGAGACCTCACGCCCGGCAGGGTCACGGTGACCGCAGGGGTGGTCATCGGCTTCTCGATCATCGAGAGCTGAGACACCCCGGACCGGACGGCGCCGCCCGGAGCTCCCGGCCCCGGACAGCGGGGCTCGGGCTCCGGGCGGCGCCGTCCGGCAGCGTCAGCTCTCGTCCGGCGCCAGGGTCAGCGAGATCGAGTTGATGCAGTAGCGCTGGTCCGTGGGGGTCGGGTAGCCCTCGCCCTCGAAGACGTGGCCCAGGTGCGAGCCGCAGCGTGAGCAGCGCACCTCGGTGCGGACCATGCCGTGGGCGCGGTCCTCGACCAGCTCGACCGCGTCGGTGTCCTTCGGGTCGTAGAAGGACGGCCAGCCGCAGTGCGACGCGAACTTGGTGTCGGAGCGGAACAGCTCCGCCCCGCAGGCCCGGCAGGAGTAGACGCCCGCCGTCTTGGTGTCGGTGTACTCACCCACGAAGGCGGGTTCGGTGCCGGCCTGGCGCAGCACCGCGTACTCGGCGGGGGTCAGCTCTTCCCGCCACTGCTCGTCCGGCTTCTCGACGTCGTACGACACGTCCCGCTCCTCAGCTCGACAGGTGGTCGCTCGATCCGGTGGCCACTCGGCTACCGGCCGCTCGACAGGTGGTCCAGGATGCGCGGGCCGAGGTCGGTGACATCGCCCGCTCCCATGGTGAGAACGAGATCGCCGGGCTTCGCCATTCCCGCGACGGCGGCGGGGACGTCGGCCTGGTCGTGGACGGCGGTGACCTCGGCTCCGGCCGCCTTCGCCGCGTCGATGATCAGGGTGCTGGTGACGCCCGGGATCGGGTCCTCACGGGCCGGGTAGATGTCCAGGACGACGGAGGCGTCGGCCAGGGCGAGGGCCTGGCCCATCTCGGTGCCCAGCTCCTGCGTACGGGAGAACAGGTGCGGCTGGAAGACGACCAGGATGCGGGCGTCGGCGGCCGCGCCGCGCATGGCCTCCAGGTCGGCGGTCATCTCGGTGGGGTGGTGCGCGTACGAGTCGATGACCTGCACGCCCGCCGCCTCGCCCTTGAGCTGGAGACGGCGCTTGACCCCGGTGTAGCTGCCGAGCGCGGAGGCCAGGTTGTGCGCCGGGATGCCGAGGGCGACCCCGGCGGCGAGGGCGGCGACCGCGTTGTGGGCGTAGTGGCTGCCGGGGACCGAGACGGTGAAGGTCAGGAACTTCCCGTTGAGCAGGACCGTGACCTCGCTGGTCAGGCCGCGCGGGGTGACCTTGTGGACGCGTACGTCGGCGTTCTCGGCGGAGCCGTAGGTGACGACCTTGAGGTCGGAGAGGTCGCGGACCCGACGGGTCAGCTCGACGGCGCCGGGCTGGTCGGCGGAGACGACCAGGGTGCCGCCGGGGACGACCTTGCCGACGAACGTCTCGAAGGAGTCGTAGATCTCGTCCATCGAGGCGTAGTTCGCGTGGTGGTCCAGCTCGACGTTGAGGACGATCGCGACCTCGGGGTCGTACTTCTGGAAGCTGCGGTCGCTCTCGTCCGCCTCGGCGACGAAGATGTCCCCCTCGCCGTGCGTGGCGTTGGTGCCGGGGCCCTCCAGGTCGCCGCCGATGGCGTACGAGGGGGCCAGGCTCAGCGAGGAGAGGGCGACGGCCAGCATCGACGTCGTGGTCGTCTTGCCGTGGGTGCCGGCGACCGCGATGGCGCGCAGGCCGTTCATCAGGGAGGCCAGCGCGTCCGAGCGGTGCACCACGGGGACCGACAGCTCGTTGGCGCGGAGCAGCTCCGGGTTGTCGGCGCGGATGGCGCTGGAGACGACCACGCAGGACGCGTCGTCGGCCAGGTGGGCCGCCGCGTGTCCGATGTGCACGGTCGCCCCCAGCGCCCGCAGGGACTCGGCGGTGGCGGACTCCTTCGCGTCGCTGCCCGCCACCTTCGCCCCGCGCTGGGCGAGGATCTTCGCGATGCCCGACATTCCGGCGCCGCCGATGCCGATGAAGTGGGGTCGTTCCATGGCGGCGGGAATGCCGGGTGCCATCTGTGCTCCTGCGTGGTCGCTGCGGTTCGGACGGCGGCCGGGGGCCGACCCGGACCGCGGGGTCAGCCTATTCGCTGTGCGCGAAGAGCTTGAGCACCGGGACACCGACCTTGTGCCGGGCGCGGGAGGCCCAGTCGCGGTGGAAGAACTCCTCGACGTAGTGCGGGGCGGTCAGGACGATGACCTCGTCCGCGCCCGCCTCCTCGACGACGGTCGTCAGTCTGTCCAGGGGGTGATCCTCGATCACCTGTCCGATCGCTTCGGAGCCCGCGTCGCGCAGGGCCCGGAGGGAGTACTCCAGGCCGATCTGCGCGGTCTCGCGGGCCTCGTCGCCCTCCGGCTCCTCGCCCTCGCGGACCGCTTCCTTCAGCTCCCCCATCGCCACGTCGTCGATCGCGCGCAGCAGGACATCGGCCTGGTCGCCGCGCGGCTGCAACAGAACGACGAACGAGATCCGCTCCTCGCCGTGGAGGGTGGTGACGAAGTCCACGTCCTCGGGAGTGAGCGGCTTCTCGATCATCAAAACGCTTGTGAACACGACAGGCGCCCTTCCGCTTCTTCGTCTCGTCGACGGCCGGCTCGGCCGTCGACGGTCGTTTGCTGAAACCATCCTTCCCCGTGCCTCCACGGGGACTGCACGGGTAAGTGTGCCCAGCCGGAGCTAAGCGGAACGGCAAATTCCGCTATCTGTCGGTCCGACGGTACCGAGTGAAGAGGAACCCGGCCTCTTCCAGCAGCGATGCCAGGAAAAAACGTTCCGGCACGGTGACCCCGGGACCCCCCGCGATCCGCTGGGCGTCTCCGGCGGTCAGCATCGGGGACACCGTCAGGCACAGCTCGTCCAGCACGCCGGCCGCCACGAACTGGCCGAGCAGCCGGGGCCCGCCCTCGGTGAGCTGCCGCCTCAGCCCCCGGTCGGCCAGCTCGCGCACGGCACGGGCCGGGTCCACCCGGGCGCCCTCGCCCGCGATCACCACCTCGGCGCCCGCCTTCCGGGCCGCCGCGATCCGGTCGGCACCGGCCCCGGATCCGGTCAGCACGAGGGTCGGGACGAGCGGCTCGGTGAACAGCGGCAGCGAGAAGTCCAGGTCCATCGAGCCGGTCACCACCGCGACGGCGGGAGCGGGGCCCTGACCGGCGGCGGCCCGCCGCGCGGCGAACGCCTCCCGGGCGCGGGCCGGACGGTACCCCTCCAGGCGTACGGTCTCGGCCCCGGCGATCACCACGTCGGCCAGACCCCGCAGGGTGCCGAAGATCCGCATGTCCGCCGCGCAGGAGATGGGCTGCGAGCGGCCGTCGTGCTGGGCGGCCCCGTCGAGGGTGGAGACCATGTTGGCGCGCAGCCAGGGGGCCGCGGGCCCTTCGGCCGGGAGGCCCAAGGGGTAGGCGTAGGCGTCCGCCAGCTCGTCGAGGCTCCACTCGCGGTCGGTGAGCGGCCCGGACGGGTCCTCCGCTCCCGAGGCGCTCTTTGTCAGGTCCGTCACAGGGAACAGGCTTCGCATGGGTTGCAGTCTGGCATGAGCCTTAGGGTGGAGAGTTGTGTCGTCATCCACCGCGTTTCCGGGGCCGAGCCCCCTTGCCGAAACCGCCCCGCTGTCCCTGTGCGCCCGCGAGCCGCACGTTCCCGCAGACCGTCTGGTCGCCGAGATGGTGCCTCCGCCGCGCTTCGACTCGGTGCGCTTCGACACGTACGTCCCGGACCCGAACCAGCCCAGCCAGAGCGAGGCCGTCACGGTCCTGGCGGGCTTCGCCGCCGGGCTCGGCGGGGCGCACGCGACGGGTTCCGGCCGCCGCAAGTGGTTCGGGAGCAGGAAGCCGGCCGCTCCGGCCGGGCCGCGCGGGGTGTATCTCGACGGCGGCTACGGCGTCGGCAAGACCCACCTGCTCGCCTCCCTCTGGCACGCCACGCCCGCCGAGCCGTCGCTGAAGGCGTTCGGCACGTTCGTGGAGCTGACGAACCTCGTGGGCGCACTGGGCTTCCAGCAGACCGTGCGGACCCTCAGCGAGCACCGGCTGCTGTGCATCGACGAGTTCGAGCTCGACGACCCGGGCGACACCGTGCTGGTGTCCTCGCTGCTCAGCCGGCTCGTGGAGGCCGGCGTGGCGCTCGCCGCCACCTCGAACACACTGCCGGGCAAGCTCGGCGAGGGCCGGTTCGCCGCCGCCGACTTCCTGCGCGAGATCCAGGGCCTGTCCGCGCACTTCCGCCCGCTGCGCATCGACGGCGAGGACTACCGCCACCGCGGTCTGCCCGAGGCGCCGCCGCCGTACGACGACGAGCAGGTCACCCGGGCCGCGTACGCCACCGCGGGCGCGTCCCTCGACGACTTCCCCGGGCTGCTTGACCACCTGGCCCGGGTCCACCCGAGCCGGTACGGCGCGCTGACCGACGACATCGCGGCGGTCTGCCTGACCGGGGTGAGCGCGGTGCCCGACCAGTCGACCGCGCTGCGCCTGGTGGTGCTGGCCGACCGGTTGTACGACCGGGAGGTCCCGGTGCTCGCCTCGGGGCTGCCGTTCGACCAGCTGTTCAGCGACGAGATGTTGAACGGCGGGTACCGGAAGAAGTACTTCCGAGCCATCTCCCGGCTGACTGCGCTGGCGCGTGACGCGAAGGGGCTGGTGGCGCAGTAGGTTCGAGGGCGTAACGCAACGGGACACCGCGCTTTCGTGGGGTGCCCCGACTTATCCCGTACCTCCACGCACACCGTTCGAAGGGATCCAGCATGGCTACCACGCGTCAGGCGCACACGAACTGGGAAGGCAACCTGATCGAGGGCAAGGGGGTCGTCACCTTCGACTCCTCCGGCATCGGCGACTACCCCGTCTCCTGGCCCGCCCGCTCGGAGCAGGCGAACGGGAAGACGAGCCCCGAGGAGCTCATCGCCGCCGCCCACTCCAGCTGCTTCTCGATGGCGCTCTCCCACGGCCTCGCCGGGGCGGGCACCCCGTCGACCCGCCTGGAGACCAAGGCCGAGGTGACCTTCCAGCCCGGTACCGGCATCACCGGTATCCACCTCACCGTCGTGGGCGAGGTGCCCGGTCTCGACGAGGACGCCTTCCTGAAGGCCGCCGAGGACGCCAAGGCGAACTGCCCGGTCAGCCAGGCGCTCACGGGCACGACGATCACCCTGACGGCGTCGCTCGCCTGACCTTCCGCGTAAGGCTGCTCCCATCGGGGCCGCCACAGCGGCAACACGGGGCGCGGGGGCACGCATGGTTCCCCCGCGCCTCTGTGCGTGCTACACACGTGCGGGTCACTTCACCTGTCCGCCAACAGGGAGTCACCTCATGTCATCCGCACCCCGCTCCACCGCGACACGACGCCAGGTCCTCGCAGGCAGCGGCGCAGCCGCCGCGATCGCCTTCACGGGAGCCTTCTCCGAACTCTTCGCGGGCACGGCCGCCGCACGCGGCCACGACGGCTACGGCCCTCTCGTCCCCGACCCCGACGGGCTGCTCGACCTGCCGAAGGGATTCCGCTACCGGGTGCTGTCCCGGGAGGGCGAGCCGCTGCGCTCCGGCGAGGGGCCGGTGCCCGGCAACCACGACGGGATGGCCGCCCTGCCCGGCCGCAACGGCCGGGTGCACCTCGTCCGCAACCACGAGAACCGGCACAGCGCCAGGATCGGCGTACCGACGGTCCAGGGGCTGACCTACGACCCGGCGGCCAAGGGCGGCTGCACGTCCCTGGAGCTGGACGGCCGCAACAGGGTGCTCGGCGAGCGCGTCGCCATCGCCGGTACGGCGGTCAACTGCGCGGGCGGGCCCACCCCCTGGCGCACCTGGCTGACCTGCGAGGAGAACGAGGACAAGGCCGGGACCAACGGGTACACCAAGGACCACGGCTTCATCTTCGAGGTGGACGGCGCCGATCCGCGCCGCACCGGGGCGGTCCCGCTGACCGCGATGGGCCGCTTCCAGCACGAGGCGATCGCGGTCGACCCGAAGTCCGGGATCGTGTACGAGACGGAGGACGCGTTCGACAAGCCGTTCGGGCTCTTCTACCGCTTCCTGCCCGAGAAGCCGCTCGGCGGCACCGGTTCGCTCCGGGCGGGCGGGGCGCTGGAGGCGATGCGGGTCCCGGGCGTGCCGGACCTCTCCGCCGTCCGGGAGACCGGTACGAGCTTCGACCGGATCGAGTGGGTCCCCGTACCGGATCCGCTGGCGGCCCGGACCCCGATCCGCTTCCAGGACTTCGGCCCGAAGGGCGTCACGCACGCCCAGAAGCTGGAGGGCTGTTACTGGGGCGGCTCGTCCGTCTACTTCGTCTCCAGCTTCGCCCGCAGCGAGGAGGGTTCGGCGGCCGACCACTACGGCCAGGTCTGGCGCTACGAGCCGAAGAAGCGGCGGCTCACCCTGGTCGTGATCTTCGGCCCGGACACCGACATCCAGCTGCCCGGCGAGTCCCCCGACAACATCTGCCTGGCGGCCGACGGCGGGCTGATGGTCTGTGAGGACGGCGGCGGCGCCCAGCACGTGCTCGGGGTGACCCGGCGCGGCGAGGTGTACACCATGGCGCGCGGGCGGCAGAACATCGGGACGCCCGAGGAGCCGGAGTGGGGGGAGTTCGCGGGGGTCGCCTTCTCCCCGGACGGCTCGACGATGTACGTGAACTGCTACAGGCCGGGGACGACGTTCGCGGTGACGGGGCCATGGTGCTGAGCCAGCCGGAGCGGCGTCGCCCGATATAACCTGATTATCGGACATTTTCCGTTATTTTCCGTGAGTGATCACTGCTGCGCGGAAGATGCGGAAGACGACGACTCTGACGGTCGCGGGCGTACTGACCGGCGCCGCCCTGGCCGGGTGCGGGGGTCCTGCCCCCGCACCCGCTCCCCCGCCCACCCCGGCGGCCTCCGCCGCGCTCTCCGGTGCTCCCTCCGGTGCGTCGGAGAAGCCGCCCACGATGGCCCCGGGCCCGGCGGGCCGCACCCCGGTCTTCGAGCGGCGGCCGACGGGCGGGGGCGCGGCCGGCCGCGCGGCGGAGAAGGTCGTGGCGCTGACGTTCGACGCCGACATGACGGCCGATCAGGGCCCCCGGGCGGACTCCGGCGAACGCTTCGACAACCCGGAGCTGGTCGCGCTGCTGCGCCGGCTGAAGGTGCCCTCCACCGTCTTCATGACCGGGCGCTGGGCCGAGGAGTACCCGGCGCAGGCGAAGGCCATCGGCACGGACCCGCTGTTCGAGATCGCCAACCACTCCTACAGCCACCACGCCTTCAGCTCGCCCTGTTACGGCCTGCCGGTGGTCGCGAAGGACACGATGGCCGGCGAGGTGGAGCGTGCCTTCGCCGCGTTCCGGAAGGCGGGGGCGCGGAACGTGGTGCCGTACTTCCGCTTCCCCGGCGGCTGTTACGACGACACGGCGCTGCGCGCGCTGGCCCCGGCGAACGTGACGGCCGTGCAGTGGGACGTGGTCAGCGGCGACGCCTTCGCCACGGACGCGGACGCGGTGGCCGAGCAGGTGCTGGACGGGGTGCGGCCGGGCTCGCTCGTGGTGATGCACTGCACCCGCAGCGCGGCCCCGGCCACCGGGACGGCCGTACGCCGGATCGTGCCGGAACTGCGCGAGCGCGGCTACCGCTTCGTGAAGGTGTCGGAGTTGATGGAGGACCGCCCCTGAAGTGCCGCACAGGGACAGGCGGCACAGCGGCAGGAAGTGGCAGGAAGCGGCACAGCGGCACAGCGGCACAGGCAGGGAAATCCAGGTGCGTCTGCCCCCACCGGCCCCCTACGTTGGGCGAACAGGACATTCCCTTCCGAGGAGCCGACCGCTTGCAGGCCGCAGTAACCGTCACCCCCACGCAGATCCCGGACCTCCTTCTGGGCCTCGCCACCGTCCGTCCGGTCTTCCTCTGGGGCGCCCCCGGCATCGGGAAGTCCTCCCTGGTACGGAAGTTCGCCGAATCCCTGGGCCTGGAGTGCGTCAGCCTGCTGGGCACGCAGCTCGCCCCCGAGGACCTGATCGGCGTGCCGCAGATCCGCGACGGACGCTCCGTGTTCTGCCCGCCGGAGGCCATCGCCCGCGACGAGCCGTACTGCCTCTTCCTGGACGAGCTGAACGCCGCGACCCCGGACGTGCAGAAGGCCTTCTACTCGCTCATCCTCGACCGCCGGATCGGCAACTACGAGCTTCCGGAAGGCTCGATCGTGATCGGCGCCGGCAACCGCGCCACCGACAACGCCCTGGCCCGCCCCATCGCCTCCGCGCTCGTCAACCGCCTCACCCACGTCCACCTGCGCGCCTCCGCCACCGACTGGCTGGTGTGGGCGGGCGAGAACGGCATCCACCCCTGGGTGGTGGACTACCTCGCCGAGCGGCCCGACCACCTGTGGTCGCAGCCGCCCAAGACCGAGGAGCCGTTCTCCACACCCCGCTCCTGGCACATGCTCTCCGACGCGCTGCACTCCTTCGGGCCGGCGCTGGACGAGGAGACGCTGACGATCGTGGCCCACGGGACGCTGACCCCCGCCCACGCCGTCTCCTTCTGCGGATACGCCAAGATCGTGCGGCACACCTACGGCATCGAGGCGATCATCAAGGGAGACGCCTCCTGGCCCCGCCGCACCGAGGACCGCGACCTGCTCTACTACCTCGCCGAAGCGTTCCGGGGACGGCTCGTCAAGGAGCTCCCGGCCCAGCGCGAGCACGCCTCGGCCGCCGTGCGCGAGACCTCCTACCGTGCCAAGTCGCTGCTGGTCCAGCTCGCCGAGATATCCGTCGAGGTCGCCCAGACCGTCATCGCCGAGGACGCCGACGGCAATCCGGTGCTGCCCGCCTGGTTCCTGGTGGAGGCCGCCCGCGACATGCCCCGGCTGGTCGAGGCCCGGCGTTGAGCCGGTCCCGCAAGCAGGGCGAGGGCCGCCCCGACCCGGCCGCCGAGGCCTTCGCCGCCGGCGCCGAGCTGGTGCGCCGCAACCCCGCCCTCGCGGCCGTCGACGCCGAATTCGTCCGGGCCAAAGCCGACGCGGACGCCCCCGGTCAGGGCCTCGTACGGGCGGACTCCAACGGTCGGGTGCACATCCACCCCACCCGCCGGGCCGAACCGGGCGAGTGGGCCTGGGCGCTCGCCCATGCCCTCCTGCACCTCGGTTTCGGCCACCTGCCCGCCGCCAAGGAGCCCCGCGAGCAGCCCGACCGCTTCGCCCTCGCCGCCCGCTGCACCGTCGTCAACCGGTTCCTCGCCACCTTCCCCATCGGCACCGCCCCCGACCACCTCCCCGAGAGCTACCCCGACGGCGACGAGGACCAGCTCGCCGCCCGCTGGCGCAGGACCGGCGTCCCGGCCGCCTACGAGCAAGGCGGCACCGCGGACGGCGAGCCCGACCAGCTGCTGGTCCAGTGGCCGCGCTGGGACACCGCCCTGCCCGACCGGCAACTCGCCTTCGCCTACGCCCTGACCCGTACGGTCTCGGCCGCGATGGACGTCGCGGGCGGTCGCCGCGACCGGCTCACCGGTGAACGCGTCGCCCAGCGCCCCTGGGACCGCGCACTCAACTGGTTCGTCTCGTCCTACCCGCTGCTCGGCGGCCTCGCGGCCGGGCTGAGCGTCGTCGCCGATGCCGAACTCGCCCGCGCCCACGACATCTCCGTGGCCGCCGTGGACGCCACCGCCGGCGAGATCTACATCAACCCCCTCAAGCGGTTCACGGACGAGGAATGGCGGTTCGTCCTCGCCCACGAGATGCTGCACGCCGCCCTGCGCCACGGCGGGCGCCGCGGCGCCCGCGACCACTATCTCTTCAACGTCGCCGCCGACTACGTCATCAACGGCTGGCTGGTCGAGATGGACGTCGGCACGATGCCCGAAGGGCTGCTGTACGACCCCGGGTTGAAGGGGCTGTCGGCCGAGGAGGTGTACGACCGGATCGCCACCGGGCTGCGGCGCGGCCGACGCCTGGCGACCCTGCGCGGCAAGGGCCTCGGCGACATCCTGGGCGAACCCCTGCCCGGCCGGACCGGCGACCCGGTCGACCTCGACGCGTTCTACCGGCGCGCCCTCGTCCAGGGCCACCAGCTGCACACCGACCGGCAGCGCGGCCTGCTGCCGGCCGGCCTGGTCCAGGAGATCCGCGCGCTCGCCCATCCGCCCGTCCCGTGGGACGCCCGGCTGGCCCGCTGGTTCGACGAGTTCGTGCCACGCCCCGAGCCGGTACGCAGCTACTCCCGGCCCGCCCGGCGCCAGGCCTCGACCCCCGACATCCCGCGCGCGGGCCGCTCCTTCCCGCCCGAGGAGGTCGCCCGCTGCACCTTCGGCGTCGTCCTGGACACCTCGGGCTCGATGTCCGGCCCGCTGCTCGCCAAGGCGCTGGGCGCGATCGCCTCGTACTCCGAGGCCCGCGACGTGCCGGCCGCCCGCGTGGTGTTCTGCGACGCCGCCGCCTACGACGCCGGATACCTGGCGCCGACGGAGATCGCCGGGCGGGTACGGGTCAGAGGGCGCGGCGGCACGGTCCTGCAACCCGGCGTCGATCTGCTGCACCGGGCCGACGACTTCCCGCCGACGGCCCCGGTCCTGGTGATCACCGACGGGTGGTGCGACGTGCTGCGGGTCCGCCGCGAGCACGCCTATCTGATCCCGGAGGGCGCGGGGCTGCCGTTCACCCCGCGCGGACCGGTCTTCCGGGTGCGCTGAGCGGCACGGGCTCTCCGAGGCCCGGTCCTCCCCCGGAACAGCTGCTAGGGCGTGTTTCGAAAGTAGCGCCGTCCGCCCGGAGGGCGGGCTCGGCGGCGTCTGGTGCGTACGATCGCAAGGCGGAGGGTCGCCCCGATACTGGATGTATCGGGGCGATCCCGACAACGCGGCGAGCGTGCGTGCCAGGCGTCGCCGAGCAGGCGGGACTTTCGAAACACGCCCTAGCCGGAGCAGGCCGTGCGGCCCGCCTCCTGCCAGGCGCAGACCGGGCACAGCGTGGCGCCCTTCGTCGACTCCGGGTATTCGGTCGGCTCGCGGCACAGCACGCACTCGGCGTACGGAGGGCCTTCGGCCGCCCCGGCCGGCGGGGCCGGGGCGATCGGCCCCGGCGTCTCGCAGTACGTGTCATCCGTGTCCACACCCACGAGCCTACTCACCCGCGCCGGGCGGCGATCCGGCAGACGAGGAACGCCGCGGCAGCGGCGAGGGCCGCCGCCCCGAGCACCGGCAGGAAGGGCGGTGGGACCGTCCCGGTCCGCGCTCCCGTGACCAGGGCGGTGACGGCCAGGCGCGCCGGGGATCCGGCGGTCACGAGGGCGAGGAGCGACCCGAGCACGGCCGCCGCGACGGACCAGCCCCGGCGGAGCGGCACCGGACGGGTGCTCAGCGCCCCCACCGCCGCGCCCATCAGCACGCAGCACAGGACGGCGAGCAGTCCGGCGAGCGCGGCGGCCGGGCGGGAGACGGCACCCCCGTCGTCGGTGACCGGTTCGCTGATGAGCAGGACGACGACGGTGGTCACCACGGCGAGCGCCGCCGTACAGCCCGCGGCGGTGAGCAGCGCGGCCAGGTGGACCCGCCGCGGTCCCGCGGCGGCCGAGGCGACCGCCCGGGCGGCGGGCGGTTCCTGGGCGACGCAGAGGTGCACGGCCCACGCGGTGACGGGCAGCACGGCGGCGGCCGCGACGCCGAGCGAGCCCAGCACGGGCTGCCCGCTCCGCAGGCCGACGGCCAGGACGGCCGCGTACAGCAGGAGGGGCGCCAGCCAGCGCTGGGAGCGGGCGAGCAGGGCGGCCTGGTAGCGGAGGAGGGCGGTCATGGCGCTTCGGACACCTCGGCTGCCTCGGTGGCCCCGGCCGCCCGCACGGACACCG
This sequence comes from Streptomyces sp. NBC_01116, assembly GCF_041435495.1. NCBI lineage: Bacteria > Bacillati > Actinomycetota > Actinomycetes > Kitasatosporales > Streptomycetaceae > Streptomyces > Streptomyces sp. NBC_01116. The sequence goes on along the minus strand of NZ_CP108644.1, from coordinate 7,089,337 downwards.
CGGCCCCGGCCGCCTCTGCCTCCTGGGTCTCCTGGGTCTCCTGGGCCGACGCGTGGCCTTCCGCCGGGGCGACCCGGCGGATGTGCCAGGGCGGACGCGCCGTGAGCAGGGCCGCCAGGAGCGCGTCGGAGTAGGGCGTGGGGACGGTGAGGCGGACGACGCCGGGGGAGCCGGTTGTGCCGTCCGTGTCCGGGCCGGTTCCGACGAGGCCGCCGCCACCCGTGCCGCTCCCCCGCTCCCGGACCGGGTCGCCCGGAAGACCGGCGGGCAGCGGCGCGCCGGGCGGGCCCTCGGCCTCGATCAGGACGCTCGGGCCCGGGTCGGGGCCCGTAGGCGTCGGGGCCGTCACCCGGTGGACCCCGCCGCCCCGGGTCCGCAGGATGAGGTCGGCGGCCCCGGCCAGGCGTCGCGGGTCGTGGTCGACGAAGACCACGGTGGCGCCCGCCGCGACGCGTTCCGCCACCGCGCGGTCCAGTTCGGCACGGGCCGCGGTGTCGAGCCCGGTCCAGGCCTCGTCCAGGACCAGCAGGTCCGGTGCGGCGAGCAGCGCCTGGGCGACCGCGACCTTCTGGCTGGTGCCCTTGGAGAGTTCGGCGAGCGGGGTACGGGCGTGCTCCGCCGCCCCGAACCGGGTCAGCCACTCCCCCGCCCGCCGCTTCGCCTCGGCGCTCCGCAGCCCGTGGATCCGGCCGAGGTGGACGAGATAGCCGGTGGCGGTCAGGGGCAGCGCCGCCGGAAAGCGCTCGGGGACGTACGCCGTGCGGGTCCGGCGGCCGGTGATCCGGCCCTCGGCGGGCGCGTCGATCCCGGCGAGCAGCCGCAGCAGGGTCGACTTGCCGGCGCCGTTGGCCCCTTCGACCCGGACGAGCGTGCGCGCGGGCAGCGTGAGATCGACCCCGCGCAGCACCCAGGCGCCGCGGAGGCCGTACCGGTGGCCCACGCCTCGGAGATCCATGGTCAGTTGGAGGTCTTCTCCGGCCTGGCCTCGCTCGGCCGCACGATGACGAAGCCCTCGCCCTGGAGCATCAGCTGGACGGCCTCGCCGGAGCCGCCGCGCACCATCGAGCCGACGCTCTGCGAGCGGTTCAGGCTGGTCGTGAGCTGCTGGCTCCAGCCGACGACCGCGTCCGTGTCCACGTACACCGGCTGGGCGGCGGTCACGGGGATCACGATCGGGGTGCCCTCGCACATCAGGCCGAGCTTGCCGTAGCCGGTGAAGACGCTGTTGAAGAGGCCGCCGCCGGCCATTCCGGCGCCCTTCACGGTCTTGATCTCGTAGGCGATCGTGGGATCGAAACAGAGGACGTTGCGGCCGTTGATGGTGATGGAGTCGCCCTGGTCCAGCTCGACGATGAAGCAGTTCGCCGCCTCGTGCGCGAACCACGCCTCGCCCTGCCCCCGGACGGCCATGAGGGCCAGGCCCTCGCCCGTGACCGCGCGCTTGAGCATCCCGCCGATGCCCTGACCCTTGCGCTCGAACTGGAGGTTGCCGCGGAAGGCGATCATCGAACCCTGCCGGGCGTGCATCTCCCCGTTGACGGCGTACTTGATCGATTTGGAGTTCTGCAGGGTCATGCCGGGTGCGGTGGCCGGCTGGGCCATGTGCTCGCTGGAAAACAGATCGCTCTTCATGCGGAGCATCCTCACCCGGAGCCGGTCGTTCCGCCAAGCAGGTGACGCTTCCCGCCTGGCAGACTGGGACGGTGACCAGCAACGACACCTCATCCCCCGCCCCCGGGAGCCCGTTCCGGAGCGGCCCGACCGACCGCGACCAGGCGCAGCAGTTCGTGCTGCCGCTGGTGCTCCACCTGGAGAAGACGGACCCGCCGGCCCGCACCGACGCCCTGCGGACCGCCGCCCGTGCGGTGCTGACGATCCTGTCCGACGAGCGGTCTCTCGGGGACGGCGAGTGGGCCGGGGCGATGCGGGACTGGGAGGACGCCCGGATCCGCAAGGTCGTGCGCCGGGCGCGCGGTGCGGAGTGGCGCAGGGCCGCGGCGCTGGACGGCATCACGGTGACGGGCGAGGAAGGCACGGAGGTGCGGGTGTTCCCGCCGATCCCGCTGGACGGCTGGCCCAAGGAGCTGGCCAAGCTCCAGGTGTCGGGGACCGAGCTGGAGGACCCCGAGCCGCCCGCCGCCCCCGACCCGGCGGGTCCGGTGCTGTGGCTCAACCCGGAGCTGGAGATGTCGGCGGGCAAGACGATGGCGCAGGTGGGCCATGGCGCCCAGCTCGCCTGGTGGGAGCTGGGCGACCCCGAGCGCACGGCGTGGCGCGAGGCGGGCTTCCCGCTCTCCGTGGCCACCGCGACCCCGGCAGGCTGGCGGGAGCTGACCGCGAGCGGCTTGCCGGTGGTGCGCGACGCCGGGTTCACCGAGATCGCCCCGGGGCCGACCGTCGTCGCGGAAGGGGGCACGCGCTACTGCCCCACGCCGCGCCTGCGAAGCTCCTGAACGCTCCGCTCCGGCCCCAGCTCGCGGGCGCGCCACGAACGAGCCCTCCCGGGAGCGATGACGACCGGCATCGCACTCCTCCGCACAACGCGCGGTGCCTGAGGAGCCTGGCGGAGGGCGACACGACCTCGCGCGAGCTGAAGGCCGTGATCGAGGAAGTACTGGCTCCCGAGTACAGGGACCGGGCGCTCGTCGAGCTCCTGCGCTCCTTCGACGGGGAACCGCCCGCAGGGCGCGTTCCCTCAGGTCTGCGTTCCGCAGCTCCTGCCTGCCGGAGCCTTCAGCCCCAGCCTGATGGCGTGCCCCGCGTTGACGCCGTACGCGATGTCGCGCAGGAGGTTCCAGGCCTGTCGAAGCAGCATGCTCATCGGGCATCTCCACACGGTGTTGGCCCGGGACCGGGCGACGGAAGGGCCCCCCGAATCAACTATACCCACCTGTATAGCAACTGACGGCGCGTCGAACGGCTCCGCCCTTCCCCGGGTCGCGAAACCCGGGAAAGGGCGGAGCCGTTCGGCCGACGGGCCGCGGTCAGGACACGCGGGCGAGCCGCGGCTCGGCGGCGCGTGCCGCGTCGGCGCCGTACGCCCGTTCGATGCGGGCGACCAGATCCGCCGAGGTCAGCTTGTACTCCTGGGTGCCGACCGATTCGAGCACGGTGGTGGCCATGGCACAGCCCAGCCGCGCCGCCTGCGTCTGCGTCCACCCCCACGCCGTACCGGCGAGGAAGCCGGACCGGAAGGCGTCCCCCGCCCCTGTGGGGTCGGCGATCCGGTCGGTGGGCACGGCCGGGATCCCCAGTTCGGGGGCGTCGCGGCCGGCCAGGCGCACTCCATTCTCGCCCAGGGTGGTGATCCAGGTCCCGACCCGGCCGAGCAGTTCGTCCTTCGCCCATCCGGTGCGCTCGACTAGCAGGGCCTCCTCGTACTCGTTGGTGAACAGCCACCGTGCTCCGTCGACCAGCAGGCGGGCCTGGTCGCGGTCGAGCCGGGCCAGTTGCTGGGAGGGGTCGGCGGCGACGGGGATACCGAGGCGGTGGGCGGTGGCGGTGTGCCGGAGCATCGCTTCGGGGTCGTCGGCGCCGACGAGCACCAGTTCGGGCCGGGCCGCGACCCGCGCCAGGTCGATCCGCGGGGCCTCGGCCATGGCGCCGGCGTAGAAGGTGGCGATCTGGTTCTGGTCCTGGTCGGTGGTGCAGACGAACCGGGCGGTGTGCAGGGAGGTGCTGACCCGGACGGCGGACGTGTCGACGCCGTGCGTCCGCAGCCAGGCGTCGTACTCGGCGAAGTCCAGGCCCGCCGCGCCGACGAGGGCCGGCTCCAGGCCCAGTCGGCCGAGCCCGAACGAGATGTTGGCGGCGACGCCCCCTCTGCGCACCTCCAGCCCGTCGGCGAGGAACGACAGGGAGATCCGCTCCAGCCGCTCCTTGATCAGCTGCTCGGCGAAGCGGCCGGGAAACACCATCAGGTGATCGGTCGCGATGGATCCGGTCACGACGATACGCATGGACGACACTCCTTGGTCCGGTGGACGGGAGGGAGGCGCGGCACCGGGTGGCGGGTGCCGCGGCGGTCGGCGGTGCGCGGCCCGGGGAGAGCCGCGCACCGCCGGCCGGTGTGCCGGGGTCGGTCCCGGCGTTGCGCCGTCAGAGCGCCGCGACCGCCCTGCGCAGCGCGTCGGCGCGGTCGGTGCGCTCCCAGGTGAAGTCGGGCAGCTCGCGGCCGAAATGCCCGTATGCGGCGGTCCGGGCGTAGATCGGGCGGAGCAGGTCGAGATCGCGGATGATCGCGGCCGGACGGAGGTCGAAGACCTGCCGGACGGCGTCCACGATCCTGGCCACGGCGACCGTGTTCGTACCGAAGGTCTCCACCAGCAGGCCCACCGGCTCGGCCTTGCCGATGGCGTAGGCGACCTGGACCTCGCAGCGGGCGGCGAGGCCCGCCGCGACGACGTTCTTGGCGACCCACCGGGTGGCGTAGGCGGCCGAACGGTCCACCTTGGAGGGGTCCTTGCCGGAGAACGCGCCGCCGCCGTGACGGGCCATGCCCCCGTACGTATCGATGATGATCTTGCGACCGGTGAGGCCCGCGTCGCCCATCGGGCCGCCGATCTCGAAACGGCCGGTCGGGTTGACCAGGAGCCGGTACTCGTCCGTCTCCAGCTTGATGCCCTCGTCCGCCAGCTGGGCGAGGACGTGCTCGACGACATGCTCGCGGATGTCGGGGGCGAGGAGGCCGCGCAGGTCGACATCGCTCGCGTGCTGCGAGGAGACCACGACCGTGTCCAGGCGGACCGGTCGGCTGCCGACGTACTCGATGGTGACCTGGGTCTTTCCGTCCGGCCGCAGATACGGGACCGTGCCGTTCTTCCGGACCTCGGTCAGCCTGCGGGCGAGGCGGTGGGCCAGCTCGATCGGAAGCGGCATGAGGCTGGGTGTCTCGACGGTCGCGTAACCGAACATCAGACCCTGGTCACCGGCGCCCTGCCGGTCCAGTTCGTCGGGCTCCGCGGCGGTCCCGGAGTCGGCCTGCCGGGACTCCTGGGCCGTGTCGACGCCTTGCGCGATGTCCGGGGACTGCGCGCCGATGGACACGGACACGCCGCAGGAGGCTCCGTCGAAGCCCTTGGCCGACGCGTCGTAACCGATGTCGAGGATCTTCTTCCGCACCAGGGACGCGATGTCGACGTAGGCGGAGGTCGACACCTCGCCCGCGATGTGGACCTGGCCGGTGGTGATCAGCGTCTCGACCGCGACGCGTGATGCGGGGTCACGGCTCAGCAGCGCGTCGAGAATGGTGTCGCTTATCTGGTCGGCGATCTTGTCGGGGTGTCCCTCGGTCACGGACTCCGAGGTGAACAGGGAGCGGGACATGGCACTCCAAGGAGGTGGCGGACGGGGTCGGTGGCGCCTTGTCTCCGCTACGCCGTGGAGGCGGCCTTGCGGAAGACCCAGTAGTCGGCGCCCTCCTCCGCGATGTAGCAGGCGTCCGGCAGCTTGAACTGCAGCGTGGCCAGGGCGGCGACCTCGGGTGACAGGGCGAACTCCTCGAAGCCCGTCGCGGTGGCGTAGCTGCCGCGGGTGGAGACCAGGATCAGCCCGCCGGGCAGGGCGTACTCGATCAGGGTGAGCAGCGCCTCCGGGCGCACGTGGCCGAGGGTGAAGACCCCGCTGCAGACGACGATGCCGTACCGGCCCAGCCGCTCGTCGCGCTTCGGTACGGAGAGGTCCACACCGCCGAAGACCTTCCGGTAGGCGTCGGTCTTGCGCGCCTCGGCGGCCATGTTCTCGGAGAGGTCGACGCCGTCGATCTCGTACGCGCCCAGGGTGGCGAGGACGCTGCCGACGAGGCCGGTGCCGCAGCCGGCGTCGAATATCTCCGTCTCGGGCGTTCCGTAGGCGGAGGCGAGCAGATGCACGAAGTTGGCCGCGACCCTCGGCGCCACCCACTTCTGGTCCGCCAGGTCCACGTCGTAGCCCGATGCCCAGTCCTCGTAGTACTTCTTCAGCCCGGGGGCGTCCCCGAAGAAGACGTGGGACTGCTTGATGTTCGTGAAGGAGGTGCTCATGGAATTACCTCTCTGTCAGGCCGAACCGACGATCATGACCGTTCCTTTTCCCGTCCCGCCAGGGCGGCGGGCACATCCGGTGCTTCCGCGTTCCTCTCCTCGTCCTTCCCTCCCCCGCCGCCGCTGCCGCGCAATCGGGAGTTCCTCACGTCGAAGACCATGTAGACGCCGATTCCGGCGAGCACGAACAGGGCGCCGATGATCTCCGACCAGGTGGGCAGCCGGTTCTCCACCGGCAGGCTCAGAACCGCGCCGAAGATCGTCTCCGTGGCGAGCAACGGCCCCACCAGGGGAACCGGAATGCCCTGCGCCGCCTTCACCCAGATGAGAGTCCCCCACCAGGAGGCGATGACGCCCAGGAAGACGCACCACGCGATGATCTTGAACAGCGGATACGGCTCGAACGTCTCGGGGGGCGTGGAGGCGATGGCGAAGGGCAGCAGCACCATCGAGGCTCCGCCGGCCCCCATCGCCACCAGACCGGCCCAGAGCGTGGGGTCGGGCTTGGTCTCCCAGGTGCGTTGCGACTGGGCGTTGCGGACCACGAAGTAGGACCAGGTCAGCATGGCCCCGATCGCCAGCAGAATCGCGACGATCGAGTCGTTCGCGCTCTCCAGGTCCTCTCCCTGGATGAGGTCGGAGACGCTGAGGAGTCCCAGCCCGATGATGATCAGCACGACGGGCGCGATCAGTTCGCGCCAGGCCAGCCGTTTCTCCGCGAAGTTGCCCGCCACCGCGATGGTGATCGGCGACGATCCCACGACGACCGCGGTGATGAACCCGCTGTCCATGGTCGCCGAGTACGAGACGCAGACGTAGAAGACGAAGTAGCCCACGAAGCCGATGTAGAGGCCGAAGAGGATTCTCCGGGTCGGCATCAGCCGGAGCTGCTTCCGGCCCCTCCACAGGACATAGAGGCCGCACAGGCCGAACAGGGAATACCGGCCGGTGACCAGGAGGAGTTCACTCGCGGGCCGCACGGCCGCCGGTGCGACGAAGGCGAAGGCCCAGAGCAGGGCGGCGGTGAGCGCGGCGAGGACGTTCTTCGGCGTACTTCCCATTACAGGCTGTGTTCCCGTTCACGAGTTTCCCCGGTACCGAAGCCGTTCTGCTTCAGCCAGTCAGGGTTGTAGATCTTGGAGATGTACTTGTTTCCGCTGTCCGGCAGGACCGTGACGACGGTGGCCGGGCCCTTCAGCGACCGGGCCACCCGCACCGCGCCCCACACGTTCGCGCCCGCCGTTCCGCCGCAGACGAGGCCCTCGCGCTGCGCCAGGTGGTGACAGGTGGCGAAGGCGTCGGCGTCGCGGAAGCGCATCACGTCGTCGATCAGCGAGAAGTCCATGCACCGGGCCAGGTGGTCCTCGCCGACGCCTTCCACGAAGTACGGGGCGATCTGCCCGGGGTCGACGACCCCGTCGTGGAAGTAGCGGTAGTAGATGGAGCCGACCGGGTCCAGCAGGACGGAGGTGACGGCCGGGTTCTTCGCCTTGAGGAACCGGGAGACCCCGGAGATCGTCCCGCCCGTGCTGCCCGACGCGACGAACGCCGTCACCGAGTCCCCGAGCGCTTCCCATATCTCCGGGCCCGTGGAGCGGAAGTGGGCCTCGGAGTTGAGGGGGTTGTCGTACTGGTTCAGCATGAACGAGCCGGGGGTCTCGGCGTGTATGCGCCGCGCGCAGGTCACGTAGTGCTTCGCCGAACCGGGAGCGGCCGAGGTCGGACAGACGATGACCTCGGCGCCCATGGCCCGAAGGGCGTCCCGCTTCTCCTTGCTGACCTTGTCGGGCATGGTCAGGATCGCCCGGTAGCCGCGCGTGGCCGCCATCATCGCGATCGCCGCACCCGTGTTTCCGGAGGTGTTCTCCACGATCGTCCCGCCCGGTTCGAGCAGGCCCCGGCGTTCGGCGTCGGCGAGGATGTGCTGGACGATCCGGTCCTTGATGCTGCCGCCCGGATTCATGAACTCGACCTTGGCGAAAAGGCGAATACCGGCAGGAACGTCGAAGGTCGTCAGTTCAACAAGGGGCGTTCCGCCGATGATCGACTGAATGTTCATTCCGAGTCCTTACTCAGTGGCACCGCGGGGAGAATGATCCGGGCACGCGAGGAGACGTCAGAGAGCGGAGTCCGGGACCTTGACGGAGTCGAGTACCGCGACGGTGTGACCGACCTTCTGGCCCTTTTCCACCAAAGCGAGGGCGTCCACCGCCGATATCTCGTGCGGCGCCAGGTCCCTCTCCATCTGCAGGGCCTGTGCGCCGGCCGCCGCGACCGTGAGGCCGTCGAAAGCCTGACGCAACACGTCCACCGGGTAGAAGTGGAACGGCCCGAGCCCTTCCCTCTCCCACCGGGCGTAGCCGCCGACGACGTCGTGCGGTTCGGACTGGACCTTCCACGTGTAGGTCAGAATGCTGCCGTTGTATCCGGCGGCGCTGGAGAGGGACAGGATCTCCGACAGCGGCACCCTCGCCCCGATCGACGAGAGCACCCGGCCGCCGACCCGGAGGAGCGGGTGCGCCTGCTGGAGTGCCAGGTAGTGCAGGGTGACGAGGTTCTTCTCGGCGAAGCCGGGCACCTCCTCCCCGCGGTCCGCGATGAACGTCGAGCTCGTCTGGCCGTCGTCGAGGTCGCCCGTTCCCCCCATGGGGATGTTGGGGAGGTTCTCGTAGACGACGTCGACCTGCGCGATCCGTCCGGCGAGCGGCGCGAGGATGTCCCCCGCCCCTCCGATCAGTTCGACGTCCCGGCCGACGAGGTTGTTCTCGACGTTCTGCCGCGCGAAGTCGAGGACGTCGTCGTGCAGGTCCGTGAAGCCCACCGTGTGTGCCCGGAGGATCTCCACGGCCGCCAGGACGTCCAGGCCCGCGCCGGTGCCGATGGTGCAGAACTTCGGGGCGAGGACGCCCATCTGGGCGAGGGTGCGGAACGCGGGAACGGCGACGCTGGCGACCCAGTCCGCGCGCGGATCGTCCGCTTTCGGAAGGTACGAATGGTCGGAGAGCCTGAGTCCCACGGATGACTTGATCCGCTCCGTGTCCCCGATCCGGAAGAACTCGCCCGGCGACACGACCAGTTCTACATAGTCGGCTTGCGTACCCATTTCAGCCTCCTGTGACGTGGCGACAACTCTGCTTCTGCGAAACCTTCCGGCCCGCCCCGGACCGACTCTCGGTCGGCAGGGGCACGAAGCGGCCTGCACCGAAGGAATGCGGAAGTGGGTGACCGCCCCTGTTGAGGAACGGCATCCCTGCGGTGGAAGTGATTTCACTATCACCACCCCCAGAAGCCCTGTACAGGGCCGCCCTGTTGCCTCTCGACAGGCAACAGCAACACCACCGGACCGCTTGATCGGAGACAGTCGGCACGGTCACGGAAAACGGTCCGCCGGAAGGGTCCGGGCACGCGTTCCGCCGCACGGACGCGGCGGCCGCCCTCCCGGACCGCACCCGCGGTGAACCTTTCCGGCCATGCCGACGGGTGCCGTTGACACAGTGAGAATCGGCTCCCTAACCTGTAGCTATACCGGTTGGTATACATCGATGCCCCTCCCCCCACACCGAAGGAGAAGCACGCGTGTCGTTCCGCGTGTCCGGCCGGGCACCCGACCGGCCCCCGACTCCCCCCACCTCGGCAGAATCGGCAGAAGAAGAGAGCCCGTGAAGCCCGTACACGTCCACGAGGACGCCGAACTCCACCGTGAACTGCTGTCCCTCGCCTGCCGGTCGCTGGACCGGCGGGGCCGGCCGGACAGAGCCTCCGGCAGCGTCTCGGTCCGATCCGGTGAAGCCGTCATCATCACGACGGGCGACCTGAACGAGGAGTCGCTCCAGCAGGACGCCGTGATGGTCGACCCCTCGCAGGGGCTGCCCCTGCTCGGAGAGACCGATTGGCCCCCTCCCGAGACTCCGGCACACCTCGCGCTCCACCGGCGGCTCCCCGGCCGCGGAGCCGTGGTCCACGTCCACGAACCGCGCTCCCTGGCCCTCGCCGCCGCCGTCGGCGGGGCGCCCGGGGCCATCGGCGCACTGGTGGCGGTGGTCTCCCCGGAGCCGCGGGGCCCCTCCCCGCTCGCCGGCCTCCCCGGCCACCCGGAGCTCCCGGAGCTCCCTGACGAGGCGGTGGCCCTCCTCGTCGAGGGAAGCGGCGTCTTCACCTGGGGGCGTGACACCGACGAGGCCCTCAACAGGCTGGAGCGGATCGAGGAGCTCGGCCGTCCGCTCCTGCCGGAGCACCCCGCCCGCGCCGGCGCGGCCAGGGTGACGGTCTGGTGACGCTCCTGCAGATCATGGCGGCCACCGACCCCGGGGCGGTGCGCGTGCGGACGGAGGACCCGGACGTCATCCGCGGGGAACTGCTGAAGATCGGCGCGCGGTACGCGCGGTGGCACGCCGCCCGCCGGATTCCGGCCGGCGCCGACGACGCCACCATCATGAACGCCTACCGCAGCCACATCGACCACGTCAGCGCCGAGATCGGCTACCACGTCGTCGACATAGCGCGCCTGACTCCCGCGTCGTCCGACCCGGGCCATCGGGAACGCAACCGGGCGAACCGCGAGAAGTACCGCCGGGAGCACTTCCACGACGAGGACGTGGTGCGCTTCGTCGTGGCGGGGGCCGGCTGCCTCTACCTCCACGCCGCGGGCCAGGTGCACGCGATGCTCTGTACGGCCGGCGACCTGCTGTCGGTGCCCAGCCGTACGGCGCACTGGTTCGACGCGGGCGCGGACCCCCACTACACGGCGGTCCGCTTCCTCCGGGAGAGCGACCGGCACGGCGCCCGGTTCGTGCCGGACAGCATCGCCGCCCGCTTCCCGACGCTCGACGAACTGCTGGCGCCGTCCTGAGCGGTACGGCCCCACCCGGCAGACCTGCGCCGCCCGTGAGATCCGAGGCGCAGACAACGTGTGCGACTTTAGGGGATTCGCAGTGCTACGGAATTCATTGCACAGCACAGCAGTGACCCGGCCCGCCCACAGCGACTCGGGCTCCCCGCCCGACACCGGCGGCGGCCCGGGGACGTTCGGCGAACTGCTCCGCGCCCACCGCGAGCGGCACGGGTTCTCGCTCGCCCAGCTCGCCACCCAGGTGCACTTCAACCGGGGGCACATCAGCAAGGTCGAGACCCACAAGCGGACGCCTTCGGTGGCCTTCGCGGAGGCCTGCGACCGGGCGCTGAACGCCGGAAGTACCTTCACCTCCATCGCCACGGCCCTGGAAGCGACCGCCCGTCAGCGGCCGGGCCGGGTGCACCCGGCCCAACTCCCCTCGGCCAAGCGCTGCTTCACCGGCCGCCGGGAGTGCCTGAACCAGCTGACCCGCCGATTGCAGGACGCCGGCCAGTCCCTCGCCGTGCCGGTCGCGGTGATCAACGGGCCGCCGGGGGTGGGGAAGACCGCCCTGGCGGTGCAGTGGGCCCACCAGGCGGTCAGCGACGGCCGCTTCGCCGACGGGCAGCTGTTCGTCGACCTCGAAGGCCCCGAGCCGGGGACGGCGGCCGACCCGTTCGACGTCCTGGAGCACCTGCTCCGCGCGGTGGGCGTGCCGGGCGACAACATGCCGGCGGACCTGGACCAGCGCGCGGCCACCTTCCGCTCCTACCTGCACGGCCGCGAGATGCTCCTGGTGCTGGACAACGCCGCCGACGCGCAGCAGGTCCACCACCTGCTGCCCGGTTCCGCGGGCTGCGCCGTCGTGGTGACCAGCCGCTCGCGCCTGCCCGGGCTGCTGTCCCGGGTGGACGCCGTCACCGTACCCCTGGCGGAGCTGGGCCGGCCGGAGGCCGCGATGCTGCTCCGCGCGATGATCGGCGACGCCCGTGCGGACGCCGACCCCGCGGCGGTGGCGGTCCTGGCCGAACGGTGCGGCCGGCTTCCCCTGGCCCTGGTGCTGGCGGCCGAGCACATCGTGAGCTGCCAGCACCGCAGCGCGGACCAGCTCGCCACGGAACTGGAGTTGGACAATGCCCGGCTGAACCTCGCCGAGGGGGACGTGGTGCTCCGCAACTCGTTCGACACGTCCTACCGGGCCCTCGACGAGCAGAGCGCCCGGATGTTCCGGCTGCTCGGGGTGCTCCCCGGCCAGGTGATCGACGCCGCCGCCTCCGCGGCGACGGCGGGCGTCAGTCAGGACGAGGCGGTACGGCTGCTGCGCGGCCTAGCGAGCGCGCACCTGATCCGGCGGCAGGACGAGCGCCACTACCTCATGCACGACCTGTTGCGCGCGTATGCGGCGGACCTGTCACGACAGCTGGACGGCGACTCCGCGAAGCCGGGCCGGCAGGCGGCGGACACAGCCCTCGTCGCCTGAGGCCTCTCCGCTCCCCCGCCCGCGCGTCACGCGGTGAGCGACCTCTCGACGAGGATCGCGGCCACCTGCTCGGCGCGCTGCACGGCCCGGTCCACCGACTCCATGGAGCCGGCGATGGAAGCTCCCTCGTGGAGGATCAGCACCTGGGCGGCCAGCTCGGCGGGCGCCTGGGCGTTGCCCTCCTTCGCGAGGTCCTCCAGATAGGCGAGGAACCAGGTCTTCTGATCCCGGGCGACCTCCCGGCCCGGGTGGTCGTCCGGGAGCTCCACGGACGCGTTGATGAAGGCGCAGCCCCGCCGGTTCCGCTCGTTCATCCAGTCGCGCAGGGCGGTGAAGGTGGCCAGGATCCGCTCCCCCGCGGGCCCCTCCTGACCGTTGACGTGCTTCACCAGCGTGGAACGCCACAGTCCGTCACGGGCCCGCAGGTAGGCGACGATGAGGTCTTCCTTGGAACCGAAGCAGTCGTAGAGCGTCTTCTTCGTGACGCCCGCCTGCTCCGCGATCGCTTCCACGCCGACAGCCCGTATGCCCAGATCGTAGAAGAGCCGTGAGGCGGTCTCGAGGACCTTCACGCCGGCCGGCGTCAGATGCTGGTTGCCGCGGCGCTTTGTCCTTCTGCCGGTGGTTTCGCTGCTGATGGTCACTCATCGAACGGTACACCCAGCGGTATACAGAGGATAGCTTCCGGAGGGCCCCGGCCCCGGTCGGCGCGATCGCGTCCGAGGGTACCCCGGCCCGCGCCGCGACCGCCTCCGCCGGCCGGGCAGGCGCCCCGGGGACATGCCGCCGATCGGCCCAATCGGGACCCCGCACCGGCCCGGGGGCCAGCCTGTGCCGGGTGATGGCGCTCGCGTGGTGCGGCGCCCGGACACGGGAAGGGGAGAGCGGATGCCCCGGACACACGGGATCGAGGTCGCCGTCTTCGACGTCCTCGGCACGATGGTCGACCAGCCCGGCGGGCTGCGGGCCGCGATCCGCGCCGCGGTACCCGCCTCCGACGCGACGTCGGCCGACCGGCTGCTCGCCGTGTGGGAGGAGCACGTCGAGCGCGAGCAGCGGCGCATCGAGGACGGCGAACGGCCCTACGCGGACTCCGCCGCCCTCGACCGCGAGGCCGCGGCACGGGTGGCCGAACGCGCCGGACTCACCGACCCCGCCGCCGTCCGGCGCCTGGCGACGGCCAGTCAGCGCCTCGACCCCTGGGAGGACTCCCGCGCCGGACTCGCCGGTCTGGCGCGGCTGTTCCCCGTCATGGGTCTCAGCCATGCCAGCCGCGCGACCCTGCTCCGCCTCAACGCCCATACCGGCCTGCGGTGGCACCAGGCGCTCTCCGCCGAGGACGCCCGGGCCTTCAAGCCCGCGAAGGAGGTCTACCAGCTCGCCCTCGACGCCGCGGGCTGCCCTCCGGAGCGCGTGGTGATGATCGCCGCCCATGCCTGGGACCTCCGGGGAGCCCAGGCGGTGGGCATGCGCACGGCCTACGTCCACCGCCCGGGCGGCGACCCCCCGAAGGAGACCGACGCCTTCGACTGGCGGGCGGACGGCCTGGAGGAACTGGCCGCAGCGCTGGCCCCGGCCGCGTAGACGGGGGCGAGCGGGAGGACGCCCCTGTCCTGCGGACCGCCCACGATGAGGCCGGTGCCCGACGGGCGCGGCGGTCCGGGAACCTCAAATCCAGCTCTGAACGTCCCCCCGGTCGGGTTCATCGCCGCCTGACGGGGCCATGACCCCTGCACAGAACGAGGTGAGCCGGGGGGACGGGGGAGACACCATGGAACTGGGCATCGGTATCGGCTGGCGGCCGGAGATCGCGGACGAGGTGGAGGCGCTGGCGGGGATCGACTGGGTCGAGGCCGTCGCGGAGAACCTCTGCGACGGCCATCTCCCGGACTCCCTGCTCCGGCTCCGCGAGCGCGGCGTGCGGGTGGTGCCGCACGGGGTGGCGCTCGGGCTCGGCGGCGCCGACCGCCCGGACCCGGTACGCCTGGCCTCGCTCGCGGCGCGCGCCGAGCTGCTGGGGACGCCGCTGGTGACCGAGCACATCGCGTTCGTACGGGCCGGTGGGCCGCTGACCGCGTCGCCGAGGCTGGAGGCGGGCCATCTGCTGCCGGTGCCGCGCACCTGGGACGCCCTGGACGTGCTGTGCGAGAACGTGCGGATCGCACAGGACTCGCTGCCCGTGCCGCTCGCCCTGGAGAACATCGCGGCGCTGATCACCTGGCCGGACGAGGAGCTGACCGAGGGGCAGTTCCTGGCGGAGCTGGTCGAGCGGACCGGGGTGCGGCTGCTGATCGACGTGGCCAACCTGCACACCAACCACGTCAATCTCGGCCAGGACCCGGCGAAGGCGCTGGACGAGCTGCCCGTGGAGGCCATCGCGTACGTCCATGTGGCGGGCGGCGTCGAGCGGAACGGCGTCTGGCACGACACGCACGCCCACCCGGTGACCGCTCCGGTCCTTGAGGTGCTGACCGAGCTGCGCTCCCGGGTCGACCCGCCGGGCGTGCTGCTGGAGCGCGACGACGCCTTCCCGCCGGCCGCGGAGCTGGCGGGCGAACTGGAGGCGATCCGGGCGACGCTGCGGCGGGCGGCTCCCCCGGCTCCGGCCGAGGGCCCGCGCCCCGCTGTACGGGGCGAGGGCCCTCCGCCCGCCGCCCCCGTGCCGGCCGGAACCCGCGACCGTACCGCCGTCGCGCAGACCGCGCTGCTCTCCGCGCTGGTGGCGGGAACGCCGGCCCCCGAGGGCTTCGACCACCGGCGGTTGCGGGTGCAGGGCCGGGCGCTGGCCGCCAAGCGCGCGGACGTCGTCGCCAAGGTGGCGCCGGAGCTGCCGGAGATCCTCGGCGACGGCTACCGCGCCGCGTTCCTCGCGTACGCCGGGGGCCGCCCGATGTCCGGCGGGTACCGGCGCGACGCCCTGGACTTCGCGGAGCACGTGCTCGTCACGGGCGGTCCCGCCGATCCGGTGGAGCGGCGCCGGCTGACGTACTGGTGGCAGGACCGGTCGGGCGCCCGTCCTCCGCGTCGTACCACCCGTCTGGTCCGGGCGGCCCGTGCCGCCCTCGTGGGGAAGTGACCGCCGTGAACACTCTCGCTCTGCTGGCGACCCTCGGGGTCGTCGTCTCCTCCGTGCTGCTCGTCGCCAGGGCGGTGGCCGAGCGCTCCCGCCGCCCCTCCGCGGGCCCCGGCGTCGCCCTTCACGACCTGTACGAGGTGGCGTTCCTGAACGGCGGTCCGGCCAGGGTCGTGGACACCGCCCTGACGGCCCTGCACGCGGATGGCCGGCTGGTCGTCGGCGGGCCCGGCATCGTCGCCGCCCGGCGGGTGCAGGCGGACGACCCGGTGGAACGCGCGGTGTTCCAGGAGCTGGCCGCCGCCCCGAACGGCGCCCTGCACGGCCTGCGGGAAGCGGTGATGCGGCACCCCGCGGTCCAGGAGACCGGCGACGGGCTCGCGGCTCGCGGCCTGCTGGTGCCGCCCCACCGGATCCGGCCGCTGCGGCGGTGGGGGCTGGTCCAAGGGGTGGCGTGCCTCGTCGCGCTGCCGTTGAGCCTGGTGCTCACGTTCGTGCAGTACGCCGTGGACGACTCACTGGACTTCGCCGTCCCGTTCATCGTGAAGATGCTGCCCGCGATCCTGATCGGCGCGTTCAGCGGGCTGATCGTCGCGGCCTCCTCCGCGAGCCGCATCACGAAGTCGGGCCGGCATGCCGCCCTGGCGTTCCGCACCGCCTACGCCCATGTGGCGACGCCCGCCCATCTGGTCGCCACGCTGGGGCTCCGCGCCCTGCCGGACCCGGTGTTCCAGGCGCAGCTGATGGCAGCGGCACGGCTGAGCGCTCCGCGCGGGCGGTCCTCCGCGTACGTCGCCGACGGCACGACGGCGGGCGTCACCGCCGTCGGCGTGACGACGGTCTGGTGTGCCGCCTCCGGTCCCGGCGGATCCAGCTGCGGGGAGTCCAGCGGAGGCGGCTCCGGACCGAGCGGCGGAGGCGGCTCCGGATGTTCCTCGGGATCCGGCTGCGGGGGGAGCAGCGGATCGAGCTGCGGCAGCTCCGGCTCGGGAGGTTCCGGTTGCGGTGGCGGTTCGGGCGGATCGAGCTGCGGCGGGGGCGGCTCCTGAACCGGGCCCCGTGCCGCGGAAGCCGACCGCCCATCGGAGTCACGGAACCGGACATGGCCGGGCGGTGCTGGACATCGCGTCCCCGCCCGCCCGACCATCCCTCTCCGCATCCGCAGAGAGGGCCCGCGCGTGAGAACTGCTGCGCTGTACACATCGATCGGCTCCCTGGTCCTGTCCGCCCTGGCCGCCGCTCCCGCCGGGGCCTGGGAGGGCCGGGGCCCCGCCGAGGCCCGGGGCACCGCGATCGCCGCCGCCCGCGCCACGGCCGCCGGGATCGATTTCGGCTCCTGCCCGGAGAAGGAGATGCTCCCGGACTCCCTGAAGTGCGGCACGGTGAAGGTGCCCCTCGACTACGCCGACCCGGACGGGAAACAGCTCGAACTGACCGTCAGCCGCACCGGGGCCACCGGCCCGGCG
Organism: Streptomyces sp. NBC_01116; assembly: GCF_041435495.1. Classification (NCBI taxonomy): domain Bacteria; kingdom Bacillati; phylum Actinomycetota; class Actinomycetes; order Kitasatosporales; family Streptomycetaceae; genus Streptomyces; species Streptomyces sp. NBC_01116. The sequence continues at coordinate 7,072,467 of NZ_CP108644.1, read as the reverse complement.
GAGAGCCGGCAGGGCGCGCTCGTCTACAACCCGGGCGGTCCCGGCGCCTCCAGCATCACCTTCCCGATGGCCGGGGAGCTGCCGGAGTGGAAGGAGATCGCCGAGGCGTACGACCTGGTCGGCTACGCCCCGCGCGGGGTGAACGGCTCCTCCGCCCCGCTGACATGCCAGGACCCGGCGGCGTACACGAAGGGCCCGACCGACGCGCCGACGCACCCGACGCGGGAGGACAAGGAGCGGCGCGTCGCCCGCGCGAAGGCGTACGCACAGGGCTGCGCCGAGCACGCGGGCGAGACGCTGCGGCACTACACGTCGCTGAACAACGCCCGTGACCTGGACGTCCTGCGGGCCGCGCTCGGCGAGGAGCGGCTGACGTTCATGGGGGCGTCCTACGGGACGTACTTCGGCGCGCTGTACGCGACGCTGTTCCCCTCCCACGTACGGCGGATGGTCTTCGACTCGGTGGTCGACCCGGACCCGGAGCAGATCTGGTACCGCTCCAACATGGGCCAGTCGCTGGCCTTCGAGGCGCGTTGGGAGGACTTCCGCCGCTGGGTGGCCAAGCACGACGACGTGTACCACCTGGGGACCACCCCGGAGGCGGTGCGGAAGCACTACGACGAGGTGCGCGCCGAGCTGGCCAGGAAGCCCGCGGGCGGGAAGGTCGGGCCGGGGCAGCTGCACTCGGCGTTCCTGGCGGCCGGCTACTACGACGACTACTGGGCGATGCGGGCGACGGCGCTCTCCGAGTACGTCCGGGGCAACCCGGAGCCGCTGGTCTCGCAGGCCTCCCCGCGTGCGGTGGCGGCGCCGGACAACGAGAACGCCCAGGCGGTGTACACGGCCGTCGAGTGCAACGACGCGCCCTGGCCCGAGGACTTCGAGGTGTGGGACCGCGACCACACGGACCTGGCGCGCGTCGCACCGTTCGAGACGTGGGACAACGCCTTCGCGAACCTGCCGTGCGCCTTCTGGCCCGCGCCGAGGCAGCGGCCGCTGGAGGTCGGGACGCGGTGGGGCGAACTGCCGCCCGTGCTGATCCTGGCGGCGGAGCGGGACGCGGCGACCCCGTACCAGGGGGCGCTGGAGCTGCGGAGGCGGCTGCCCGGGTCGTCGCTGGTGACCGAGCGGGACGCCGGGACGCACGGCATCGGCGGGGCCGGGAACACCTGTGTCGACGATCATCTGCGCCGGTATCTGCTGACCGGTGAGGTGCCGGGGCGGGGTGCGGACTGCGCCGCGCACCCGGAGCCGAACCCGGTGTCGCTGGACTGACCCTCCGGCGGGCGGCACGGAGCGGGGGCCGCCGCACCGGACGGTGCGACGGCCCCCGAAGCCGAACCCGGTGTCGCTGGAAGGCCGGGCGGCACGATCGGTGCCTGGTGCCCGCCCTTCTGATCTTCCGGGTTGGGGTGGTGCGGGACTCGCTGGTTATGCGAGCCCGGCCACCAGGTCTGCGACGCTCTTCCTGCGGCCCGTGTAGAACGGGACCTCCTCGCGCACGTGGAGACGTGCCTCGGAGGCGCGCAGGTGACGCATCAGGTCGACGATGCGGTACAGCTCGTCCGCCTCGAAGGCGAGGACCCACTCGTAGTCGCCCAGCGAGAACGAGGCGACGGTGTTGGCGCGGACGTCCGGGTAGCCCCGGGCCATCTTGCCGTGGTCCGCGAGCATGCGGCGGCGGTCCTCGTCGGGCAGCAGGTACCAGTCGTAGGACCGGACGAAGGGGTAGACGCTGATGTAGTCGCGCGGCGTCTCGTCGGCGAGGAACGCCGGGACGTGGGACTTGTTGAACTCGGCCGGTCGGTGCAGCGCCATGTTCGACCAGACCGGGTCGAGGGCGCGGCCGAGCCTGGTGCGCCTGAAGAGGTTGTACGCCTCCTGGAGCTCGTCCGAGGTCTCGGCGTGCCACCAGATCATGAGGTCGGCGTCGGCCCGCAGCCCGGACACGTCGTAGGTGCCGCGGACGGTGATGTCCTTGGCCGCGAGCTGGTCGAACAGCTCCTGGACCTCGTCGGCGTATCCCGCGCGGTCCAGCGGGAGCACGTCGCGCAGTTTGAAGACCGACCACAGGGTGTAGCGGATGACCTCGTTGAGGTCCTTGGCCTTCTTGCCGGCGTTCGGACTCTTGCTTGATGTCACAGTCTCAGGAGCACTCATACGGCTATTGTCCCGCCTCGCTCCCCGTGCCCCGAACCAGGGTCGACGTGGCGATGATCTCTCCCGTGATCTCTTCCCCGATCTCCCCCGCGGCCTGCCCCGTGATCTCCCGGACGATCTCGTCGGCCGCCCGGCGCGCGCTCGCGACGCAGGCCGGGATGCCGACCCCGTCGTAGACCGCGCCGCAGACCCGCAGCGCGGGCAGCTTGGCGACCTCGTCGCGGATGCGGGCGACCCGGGCGAGGTGGCCCACCGGGTACTGCGGCAGGCCGCCGATCCAGCGGGTGACCTCGGAGTCCACGGGCCGGGCGGTGAGCCCGGTGGCCGCGGCGAGATCGCGCAGGGAGACGGCGACGAGCTCCTCGTCCTCGCGGTGCAGATGGTCCTCCTCGCCGTACCTGCCGACGGAGGTGCGGAGCACGAAGAGGTCGGGGGCGCTGTCCGCGACCCACTGCCATTTGTTGCTGGAGAAGGTGGACGCCTTGATCGTGTGCCCGTCGACCGGCGGTACGAGGAAGCCGGAGCGGCCGCGCAGGGCCTCGTACCGCTCGATGTCGGCCCGTCGGAAGGCGAGGGTGACCAGGGCCATCGAGGCGTACTCGACGCCGGACAGCTCGGCGGAGGCGGCCGGGGACTCGGCGGCCAGCAGGGTGCCGGCGGACCAGGCGGGGGTGGCCAGGACGATGCCGTCGGCGGCGATCGTCCGGGTGTCGGTGCGGACGGCCCAGCCCGTTTCCCTCCGGGTCAGGCCCAGGACGGGGGTCTCGGTGAGGATCTCGCCGCCACCGGCCCGTACGGCGTCCGCGACGGCGGCCGGGAGGGTGCCGATGCCGCCCTCGATGCCCTGGAAGACGGGTCCGGTCGGCTGCCGGGCGGCGGCCCGCTCCTGGATGCGGCGTACGCCCTCCAGCAGCGGCCCGCCCTCCTTCACCGCCTCGAAGAGCTGGGGGACGGCGGCGCGCATCGAGATCCGGTAGGCGTCGCCCGCGTAGACCCCGCCGAGGAGGGGCTCCACCAGCCGGTCCACGACCTCGCGGCCGAGCCGGTCGGCGACGTACGCGCCGACCGCGACGTCGTCTCCGACGGGGGTCGGGGTGAGGTCGCGCTCCTCGGAGATCCGGGCCAGGCCCTCGGGTGACAGCACCTCGCCGAGCGCCGCCGGGTCGCCGGGGACGCCCATGACGTGCCCCTGGGGCATGGGGCGCAGCGCGTCGCGCGTCCACAGCGAGGCGGTGGCGGTGGCGGGCGGCTGGAGGCGGTCGGCGAGGCCCACCTCGCGGGCCAGGGCGACGGCCTCGGGGCGCCGGGCGAGCATCGACTCGGCCCCCAGGTCGACCTGGACGCCCGCGACCTCGCCGGTCATGAGCTTCCCGCCGAGCCGGTCCGTCGCCTCCAGGAGGGTGACCCGCAGTCCGGTGGCGACCAGGCGGTGGGCGGCCGCCAGGCCGGCGATGCCGCCGCCGATGACGACGACGTGGCCCGGGGGCGTTTCCGCACGCTGTTGAGAACGCTGCATGGGTCCACTCTCTCAAACCCGTTCCGCGTCCTGACCGTGACCACTTCGAAACCGCCCACCGGCAACCGGTCCCGGAGCGGGCGCGTCGAACCGGCATCATCAACCACCGTCCTGGGGGGACCCGTTATGGAATGGGACAGCAGAACCGATCGATCCTTCGCCCGCGGGCGAGCCGCGCTCGTCGCCGGGGTGCTCGGCCTCCTGCTCGCCGTCGGCGGCTGCGGGGCGCCGTCCGACGCGTCGGACGGCGCGAAGGCGGCGGACAGCAAGTACGCGCCGCCCGGGGAGCAGGAGGGCGCCGCCGCGGACGCGGACGGGGCCGCGTCGTCGGCCGAGAAGCGGGCGGACGGGAAACCGTCCGGGGCGAAGGCGGCGCCGAAGCCGGGCGCGGCGGCCACCCACGTCATCCGCACGGCCACGCTCTCCGTCGAGGTGAGGAGCGTGCCGAAGGCGGTCGCCGCCGCGCGCGGTGTCGCGGAGGGCGCGGGCGGCCTGGTGGCGACGGAGAACACCGAGCGGCTCGACGACACCTACGAGACCTCGCACCTGGTACTGCGGGTGCCGCAGGACCGGTTCCAGGAGGTGCTGCGGGAGCTGTCCGGCTCCGGGAAGCTGCTGTCGCGCACCTCGAACGCGAAGGACGTCACCGACCAGGTGGTCGACGTGGACAGCCGGATCGCGACGCAGCGCGCGAGTGTGGCGCGGGTGCGGGAGCTGATGGACCGGGCCGAGAGGATCAGCGACGTGGTCGCCCTGGAGGGCGAGCTGAGCAGCCGTCAGGCGGACCTGGAGTCACTGCTCGCCCAGCAGTCGAGCCTGAAGGACCGCACCTCGCTGGCGACGATCACCCTGGACCTGACGCCGCCGGACGCCCCGGACGACGACGGGCGGGAGGAGGACACCGGGTTCCTGGACGCGTTGGGCGGCGGCTGGGACGCGTTCGTGACGATGCTGCGGTGGATCGCGGTGGCGTTCGGGGCCGCGTTCCCGTTCCTGGTCACCGGGGCGCTGGCGCTGTCCGTGTGGCGGGTGCTGCGGGCCCGGCGGGCGGCCCGCGGGGCCCCGGCGGCTCCCCGGCCGGAGGCGGAGGGCACGTCGACTCCCTGACCGCCGTAGCGTGGGGCTCCGACTTGGTGATGCGCCCGACCGGCGCGTCGGCGAAAGGGGACCCGGCATGGCAGCGGAGCGACTGGTGGTCATCGGCGGTGACGCGGCGGGCATGTCCGCCGCGTCACAGGCCCGCAGGCTGAAGGCGGCGGACGCGCTGGAGATCGTCGCCTTCGAGCGCGGCCACTTCACGTCGTACTCCGCGTGCGGCATCCCGTACTGGGTGAGCGGCGACGTCGAGGCGCGCGACGACCTGATCGCCCGCACCCCCGAGGAGCACCGGGAGCGGGACATCGATCTGCGGATGCGGACCGAGGTGACGGAACTCGACGTGCCCGGCCGGCGGGTGAAGGCGCTGGACCGGGAGAGCGGGAAGACGTACTGGACGGGCTACGACAAGCTGGTGATCGCCACCGGGGCCCGTCCGGTGCGCCCGGCGCTGCCCGGGATGGACGCGCCCGGGGTGCACGGGGTGCAGACCCTGGACGACGGGCAGGCGCTCCTGGACTCGCTGGACGCCCTGGGCGCGACGGAGAGCCGCCGGGCGGTCGTGGTGGGCGCGGGGTACATCGGCGTCGAGATGGCCGAGGCGATGCTCAAGCGGGGCTTCGAGGTGACCGTCCTCAACCGGGGCGAGCAGCCGATGGCGACGCTCGACCCGGACATGGGGCGGCTCGTCCACGACGCGATGGACGGGCTGGGCATCACCACGGTCAACGGGGCGGCCGTCACCAGGATCCTGACCGGTCCGGACGGCCGGGTGAGCGAGGTGGCGACGGACGCCGGGACGTATCCGGCGGACGTGGTGGTCCTCGGCATCGGCGTGGAGCCGGAGACGGAGCTGGCGCGCGCGGCGGGACTGCCGGTGGGCCCGCACGGCGGGCTGCTGACGGATCTGTCGATGCGGGTGGCGGGCCACGACGCCATCTGGGCGGGCGGCGACTGCGTGGAGGTCCTGGACCTGGTGGCGGGCCGCACCCGGCACATCGCGCTGGGCACGCACGCCAACAAGCACGGCCAGGTGATCGGTTCCAACGTCGGGGGCGGCTACGGCACGTTCCCCGGCGTGGTCGGTACGGCGGTGAGCAAGGTCTGCGACCTGGAGATCGCCCGGACCGGGCTGCGGGAGAAGGACGCCCGGGCGGTCGGGCTGCGCTACGTGACGGCGACCATCGAGTCGACGGGGCGGGCGGGCTACTACCCGGGGGCGAAGCCGATGACGGTGAAGATGATCGCGGAGCTGCGCACGGGCCGGCTGCTCGGGGTGCAGATCGTCGGCCGGGACGGGGCGGCGAAGCGGGTGGACGTGGCGGCGGTGGCGCTGACGGCCGGGATGACGGTGGAGCAGATGACGGCGCTCGACCTGGGGTACGCCCCGCCGTTCTCGCCGGTCTGGGACCCGGTGCTGGTGGCCGCCCGCAAGACGGTGACGGCGGTGCGGGGCGCGGGGAGCTGAGAGCCGCCGGGGGCCGGTTCTTTCGTCCGGCCCCCGTACGACCGTCTCCTCAGCGCGCGGTCTGCTCGTGGACGTAGCCCACGAGGCGGGTGAGCGCGTCCGGGTCCATGTTCGGCATGACGCCGTGGCCCAGGTTGAAGATGTGGCCCTCCAGTCCGGCGGCGGCGTCCAGCACCTCGCGGGTCTTCTCCTCGACGGCCGGGGCCGGCGCGAACAGCACCGCCGGGTCGAGGTTGCCCTGGAGCGCCTTGCCGGGGCCGACGCGGCGGGCCGCCTCGTCCAGCGGGACCCGCCAGTCGACGCCGACGACGTCCGCGCCGGCCTCGCCCATCAGGCCCAGCAGCTCGCCGGTGCCGACGCCGAAGTGGATGCGGGGGACGCCGTAGGGGGCGACGGCGTCGAAGACCTTCGCGGAGGCGGGCAGCACCGCGCGGCGGTAGTCGGCGGGGGCCAGCGCGCCGACCCAGGAGTCGAAGAGCTGGACGGCGGAGGCGCCGGCCTCGATCTGCACCTTGAGGAAGGCGCCGGTGATCTCCGCGAGCCGGTCGACGAGGTCGGCCCAGAGCTGCGGGTCGCCGTACATCATGGCCTTGGTGCGCTCGTGGTTGCGCGAGGGGCCGCCCTCGACGAGGTAGCTGGCCAGCGTGAAGGGGGCCCCGGCGAAGCCGATGAGCGGGGTGGCGCCCAGCTCGGCGGTGAGCATACCGATGGCCTCGGTGACGTACGGGACGTCCTCGGGGGTGAGGTCGCGCAGCCGGGCCAGGTCGGCGCGGGTGCGGATCGGCTCGGCGATGACGGGGCCGACGCCGGGCTTGATGTCGAGGTCGATGCCGATGGCCTTCAGGGGCACGACGATGTCGCTGAAGTAGATCGCGGCGTCGACCTTGTGGCGGCGTACGGGCTGCAGGGTGATCTCGGCGACCAGCTCCGGCATCATGCAGGAGTCGAGCATCGCGATGCCCTCGCGGACCTTCAGGTACTCGGGCAGCGAGCGCCCCGCCTGCCGCATGAACCAGACCGGCGTGTGGGAGACGGGTTCGCGGCGGCAGGCCCGCAGGAACGCCGAGTCGTGGGTGGCGTGGCGGACCGCGTCGAGGCTGGCGGAGGTCGTCTTCTGCTGGCCCGAAGGGCTGTCGTTGGCACTCACGCACAGAATCTTCGCACGCGTGCCGAAGGAGCCCGGCCCCGCACGGGTGTCTCTCCCTGCGCGGGGCCCGGCTTCCGCCTACTCTTCCCCGCATGGCTCCGGCTCAGGGACAATTTTCCGATCATTCCGACGGCGTTGAAAGCAAGGACCGCGCGGAGGGACCTTCCGTGCCGCCCGCGTTCGCGGCGGCGGTCGAGGCGCTGCGCTCCGCGCGCCTGCGCCCGGAGCTGGAGGTGGAGGTGACCAGGCCGCCCCAGCGGCTCGCTCCGCACGCGTACGCCATGGAGGCGGCGGTGGTGGACGGCGAGGACGATCTCGCGGACGGCAGACTGGTCCTGCTGCACGATCCGGCGGGGCACGACGCCTGGAAGGGCGCGTTCCGGCTGGTGACGCTGGTCCGGGCGGAGCTGGAGCCGGAGATGGCGGTGGACCCGCTGCTCCCGGAGGTGTGCTGGTCGTGGCTGACGGGTGCGCTGGACGCGCGGGGCCTGTCCTACGGAGAGGCCGGCGGGACGGTGACGCGCGCCGGATCGCACTACTTCGGTGCGCTGTCCACGCGCCGCCCGGCGACGCAGATCGAGATCCGGGCCTCCTGGACGCCGAAGGAGTCGCGCGGCGGTGTGCCGGACACGGCGGCACACCTGATGGCCTGGGGCGATCTGCTGTGCCAGATCGCGGGACTGCCACCGTCGGATCCGGCGGACGCGGCGGTGGTGACGCTGCCGCAACGGCGCGGGCCGCAGGTTTAGTAACACTCCGTCACCCGTTTCGCACAAGCACCGGCTCTCTTTTCGTACAATCGATCGCGCGTCCTATTTGCCCGAATTGTTACTCATCAAATCGCGATCTTCCCCTAAAGGAGGACGGGTCCGCTGCCGAAGAGGTCAATGACCCTTCAAGCACGGTTCGCCCCCGGTTCCATCCCCCGAGCCGGCCCGTCCCGCCACTCCCCCAGGAGGCCTGGTGTCCGTTCTCCTTGAGCAGCCCGCAAGCCTGGTCGCCTACCGCCCGAACAAGCCGACGGCCATGGTCGTCGTGGCCGACCCGCGCGTCCGTTCCACCGTCACCCGCCATCTGTGGGCCCTCGGAGTACGTGACGTCATCGAGGCGTCGTCCATCGCGGAGGCACGCCCCCGCGTCGGCAACCCGCGCGACATCTGCATTGCCGACGTCCACCTGCCCGACGGTTCCGGGCTGACCCTGCTGTCCGAGACCCGTGCCGCAGGCTGGCCCAACGGTCTCGCCCTCTCCGCCGCCGACGACATCGGCGCCGTTCGCAACGCCCTCGCGGGCGGCGTGAAGGGCTACGTCGTCACCGGCACCCGAACCAACATCGGCCACCCCACCCGCCCCGGCGTCGCCCCCATCGGCGCCAACGCGGCCCGTATGCACCGCAGGCCTCCCGGCTCCCCGAGCCACCCGGGCGGCTACCGCGAACTGTCCGGACGTGAGGTGGAGGTGCTCCGCCTGGTCGCCGAAGGCCAGTCCAACAAGGCCATCGGCGTCTCGATGGGCCTCTCCGCCCTGACCGTCAAGTCCCACCTCGCCCGCATCGCCCGCAAGCTCGGCACCGGAGACCGTGCCGGCATGGTCGCGGTCGCCCTGCGGACGGGCATCATCCACTGACCGCACCCCGCCGGGACGTGCACCGATGTGCCTCCGGCTGGAATACGCGCATGGCCGCCCGTCGACGGAACGTTCCGTCGACGGGCTCCGTGCATACACAGATACCCTTGACACGTGACCGACGCCCAAGAGACCGCAGCAGACACTTCACTGCGAACCACCGGGGGCGCTCCCCCGGACGACGTCGCCCCGGCGCCGATCCCCTTGCTCGAACCGCGCGAGGGCATTCCCCCGGTGGTGACGTCCGACGACGCCCTCGCCGGGGTGATCGCGGCCTTCGCCGCGGGCACCGGCCCGGTGGCCGTCGACGCCGAGCGCGCCTCGGGGTACCGCTACGGCCAGCGCGCCTATCTCGTCCAGCTGCGGCGCGAGGGTGCCGGCAGCGCCCTGATCGACCCGGTCGGCTGCCCCGACCTCGCCGGACTCGGCTCCGCGCTGTCGGGCACGGAGTGGATCCTGCACGCGGCGACCCAGGACCTGCCCTGCCTGCGGGACATAGGCATGACCCCCACCTCGCTGTTCGACACCGAGCTGGCCGGACGGCTCGCGGGCTTCCCGCGCGTCGGCCTCGGCGCGATGGTGGAGAACGTCCTCGGATACGCCCTGGAGAAGGGCCACTCCGCGGTCGACTGGTCCACCCGCCCGCTGCCCGAGCCCTGGCTGCGCTACGCCGCGCTCGACGTGGAGCTCCTGATCGACCTGCGCGACGAGCTGGAGGAGGAGCTGGAGCGGCAGGGCAAGCTGGAGTGGGCCCGGGAGGAGTTCGACGCCATCGCCTCCGCGCCGCCCGCGCCGCCCCGCAAGGACCCCTGGCGCCGCACGTCGGGCATGCACAAGGTGCGCCGCCGCCGTCAGATGGCCGTCGTCCGGGAGCTGTGGACCGCCCGCGACCAGGTCGCCCAGCGCCGCGACGTCTCCCCGGGCAAGGTGCTCGGCGACGCCGCGATCATCGAGGCCGCGCTCGCGCTGCCGGTCGACGTACAGGCCCTGACCGCGCTGCCGGGATTCGGCCACCGCATGGGACGCCGTCAGCTGGAGCAGTGGCAGGCGGCCGTGGAGCGGGCCAAGGCGCTGCCCGAGACGGCGCTGCCGCAGCCCGGTCAGCAGCCGGCCGGACCGCCTCCCCCACGCTCCTGGGCCGACAAGGACCCGGCCGCCGCCGCCCGGCTCTCGGCCGCCCGCACCGCCGTCACCGAGCTGGCCGAGCGCCTCCACATGCCCCAGGAGAACCTGATCACCCCGGACACCGTGCGCCGGGTCTGCTGGGAGCCGCCGAAGAACCCGACCCCGGGCGCCGTCGAGGACACCCTCGCCGGGTACGGGGCGCGGAACTGGCAGATCCAGCAGGTCGCCCCGCTCCTGGTGCGGGCGCTGGACGCCTCCTGACACACCCCCGTTCCCGTGACGCAACGAACACCCCCGGTCACCGACCGGGGGTTTTCCGCTTCCCGGACCCTGCCCGCGGACCGAACCGATGGTCGAAATCGCGCCAGGTTCACGGGCTCTTTCCTCCATCGCGCGGCGGCTTCGGCGGGCCCTGCCGGGCGCCGGGGCGGTGTGACCTTCGACGCTCCGGCCGTGGGGGGTGGGCAGTCTGGTTACCCGCAAGTAGCATGAAGGCAGGCGGTGCGCCCCCGTGGCGCGCCCCGCAGCAGTGCCATCCCGCACCCTGGAGGAGAGCCACCGTGCCTCGTACCATCCGGGACGTCGTCTTCGTCGACGGCGTCCGCACCCCGTTCGGCAAAGCGGGCCCCAAGGGCATCTACCACGAGACCCGCGCCGACGACCTCGTCGTGAAGGCCATCCGGGAGCTGCTGCGCCGCAACCCGGACCTGGACCCCAAGAAGATCGACGAGGTCGCCATCGCCGCGACCACGCAGATCGGGGACCAGGGCCTCACGCTGGGCCGTACCGCCGGAATCCTGGCCGGTCTGCCGCAGTCCGTCCCGGGCTACTCGATCGACCGCATGTGCGCGGGCGCGCTGACCGCCGTCACCTCGACGGCCGGTTCCATCGCCTTCGGCGCGTACGACGTCGTCGTGGCCGGTGGCGTCGAGCACATGGGCCGCCACCCGATGGGCGAGGGCGTCGACCCGAACCCGCGCTTCGTGTCGGAGAAGCTGGTCGACGAGTCCGCCCTGTTCATGGGCATGACCGCGGAGAACCTGCACGACCGCTACCCCACGATCACCAAGGACCGCGCCGACGCCTACGCGGTGCGTTCGCAGGAGAAGGCCGCCAAGGCGTACGCCAACGGCAAGATCCAGCAGGACCTGGTGCCGGTCTCGGTGCGCCGCACCAACGCCGAGGCGGGCGAGACGGGCTGGGGCCTGGTCACCGCCGACGAGCCGATGCGCCCGGGCACCACCATGGAGTCGCTGGCCGGTCTGAAGACCCCGTTCCGAGCCCACGGCCGCGTGACGGCCGGTAACGCCGCGGGTCTCAACGACGGCGCCACCGCCTCCCTGCTCGCCGCCGAGGACGTCGCCAACGAGCTGGGCCTCCCGGTGAAGATGCGCCTCGTCTCCTACGCCTTCGCGGGCGTCGAGCCGGAGGTCATGGGCTACGGCCCGATCCCGGCGACCGAGAAGGCGCTCGCCCAGGCCGGTCTCTCCATCGAGGACATCGGTCTCTTCGAGATCAACGAGGCGTTCGCCGTGCAGGTGCTCGCCTTCCTGGAGCACTACGGCATCGCCGACGACGACGCCCGCGTCAACCAGTACGGCGGCGCGATCGCCTACGGCCACCCGCTGGCCTCCTCCGGTGTCCGGCTCATGACGCAGCTGGCCCGGCAGTTCGAGGAGCAGCCCGAGGTCCGCTACGGCCTGACGACCATGTGCGTCGGCTTCGGCATGGGCGCGACCGTCGTCTGGGAGAACCCGCACTTCAACGCTGACGGAGGCAACAAGTGAGCTCCACCACTGAGCTTCTGAAGGGTGCGGCAGAGCTGTTCCCCGGCGAGGTCGTGACCCAGGCGCACGTACGCCACCTGGACCTGCCGTCCGGCGCCGGGCGGTTCGCGCTCATCACGCTGGACAACGGCCTGGACCACACCAAGCCGACCACCTTCGGACCGCAGTCGCTGGCGAACCTGAACGCCGCGATCGACCAGGTCGAGAAGGAGGCGTCCGAGGGAACCATCACGGGCGTCGGCATCACCGGCAAGCCGTTCATCTTCGCCGTCGGCGCCGACCTCAAGGGCGTCGAGCTGCTCGGCCGCCACGAGGACGCGCTGGCCATCGGCAAGGGCGGCCACGACGTCTTCCGCCGCCTCTCCGGCCTCGCGGTCCCCACCTTCGCGTACTACAACGGCGCGGCCATGGGCGGCGGTGTCGAGGTCGGTCTGCACTGCACCTACCGCACCGTCTCCACCGCCATCCCCGCGTTCTCGCTGCCCGAGGTCTTCCTCGGCCTGGTCCCCGGCTGGGGCGGCTGCGCGCTGCTCCCGAACCTGATCGGCGCGGACCGCGCGGTCTCGGTGATCATCGAGAACTCGCTCAACCAGAACCGCCAGCTCAAGGGCAAGCAGGTCTTCGAGCTCGGGATCGCCGACGCGATCTTCGAGGGCGCGGACTTCCTGGAGCAGTCGCTGATCTGGACCGCGGCCGTCCTCAAGGGCGAGCTCGCCGTCGAGCGGCCCGAGATCGACCGCGGCGAGGGCTGGGACGCGGCTGTCGCCCGCGGCCGGGCCATCGCCGACTCCAAGGTGCACGGTGCGGCCCCGGCCGCGTACCGCGCGCTGGACATCATCGCGGCGGCGAAGGACGGCGACCTGTCCGCCGGCTTCGACGCCGAGGACCAGGCGCTGGCGGACCTGATCATGGGCGGCGAGCTGCGCAGCGGCATCTACGCCTTCAACCTGGTCCAGAAGCGCGCCAAGCGCCCGGCCGGCGCCCCGGACAAGAACCTGGCCCGCCCGGTCACCAAGGTCGGCGTCGTGGGCGCGGGTCTGATGGCCTCGCAGCTGGCGCTGCTGTTCCTGCGCCGCCTGGAGGTCCCGGTCGTCCTCACGGACATCGACCAGGCGCGCGTCGACAAGGGTGTGGGCTACGTCCACGCCGAGATCGAGAAGCTGCTCGGCAAGGGCCGTATCAACCAGGACAAGGCCAACCGCCTCAAGGGCCTGGTCTCCGGTGTCCTCGACAAGGCCGAGGGCTTCGCGGACGCGGACTTCATCATCGAGGCCGTCTTCGAGGAGATCGGCGTCAAGCAGCAGGTGTTCGCGGAGGTCGAGGCGGTCGCCCCGGCGCACGCGATCCTCGCCACCAACACCTCCTCGCTGTCGGTGACCGAGATGGCGTCGAAGCTGAAGAACCCGGAGCGGGTCGTCGGCTTCCACTTCTTCAACCCGGTCGCGATCCTCCCGCTGCTGGAGATCGTGCGCGGCGAGCGGACGGACGACGCCTCGCTGGCCACCGCGTTCGGTGTGGCCCGCAAGCTGAAGAAGACCGCGGTCCTGGTGAAGGACGCCCCGGCGTTCGTCGTCAACCGCATCCTCACCCGCTTCATGGGCGAGATCCAGAACGTCATCGACGAGGGCACCCCGGTCGAGGTCGCGGAGAAGGCCGTCGAGCCGCTCGGCCTGCCGATGTCCCCGCTGGTGCTCCTGGAGCTGGTCGGTCCGGCCATCGGCCTGCACGTCTCCGAGACCCTGAACCGCTCCTTCCCGGAGCGCTTCACGGTCTCCGAGAACCTCGCGGCGGTCGTCAAGGCCGGCAAGCGCGGCTTCTACGTCTACGACTCCGGCGCCCCGGTCCTCGACCCCGAGGTCGCGGCCCTCCTCAAGCAGGGCGACACCGTCCTGACCGAGGAGCAGACCCGTGACCGTGTGCTCGACGCGGTGGCGCAGGAGATCGGCCTGATGCTGGACGAGGGCGTCGTCGCCGAGGCCCAGGACATCGACCTCTGCCTGATCACCGGTGCGGGCTGGCCCTTCCACCTGGGCGGCATCACGCCGTACCTGGACCGTGAGGGCGTCTCCCAGCGGGTGAACGGCAAGCCGTTCCTGGAGCGGGGCGTGGCGAGCGTGCCGGCGTAACGCTCACGACGGACGGAACACGGAGGGTACGGCCCGGCGACGGGTCGTACCCTCCGTGCCTGCCCGGACCGGTCCCGGTGGAGTGATGACAGAATGACCTGATCTCTTCCCCCAGCAGCCCCGGAAGTGGACGGTCGCCGCCGTCCATGGGCAGGACGGCGTTCACGCACCGCATGACGGACACCAGGAATCACCTCGGCCGCAGGGCGGTCCTCCTCGCGGGCGGTGGCGCGGCGATCGCCGCGGCGGGCGGCGTGCTGAGCTGGGTGAGCGGGCGCGAGGACCGTGTGCGGCCCCCGGCGACGGCCGGGCTGTTCGCCGTGGAGGAGGCGGTCGGACTGCTTCCGCCGAGTCCGTTGCGCACCGTCAGCGGGCCCCAGTCGTTCGCCTTCGACGCCGCGGGCGACCGGGTGTACACGCTGCAGGTGATGGCGGACGGGCTCCGGCTCCCCGACGAGGAGGAGCCCGTGTCCGGTCACGACCGGAAGATGGCGGGCGACCTGTGCGTCTCGGTGCTGTCCCTCGCGGGGAGTGCCGTCGGGCACATGTATCTACGGGGGTTCGGCCACGGGGTCTCGATGGGCGTGGAGTCCTCCGGCGAGGACGTGGCTCTGTGGGTGGAGTCCGACGTGGACGAGCGGACCGGTTACGGACGTGCCGTCGCCCGGGTGCCCTTCCGTGACGGGTCCGTCCTGGACAGCTCGTCGCCGGCCGTGCGGCATCACCGGCCGCTGCCGGGCAGCCGCCAGCTCCATCCCGCGTTCGATCCGGTGGACGGCCGGGTCCTGGTGAGTCACTGGGTCGGCGAGGCGCACCATTACGCGGTCTACCGGGCGGACGACTTCCTCGACGGACGGTACGAACCGCTGCACACCGTCGCCGACGGCGCCCTGCGGGAGGGCGAGTGGGTCCAGGGGTGCGCGCTGCACGGGAACCACATCTACCAGCTGACCGGCAAGGGCTACACGGACGAGGACGGCGCCAACCCTCCGTCGGGCGGGGGCGACACCTTCGTGTCGGCGTTCGATGTGCGCACCGGCGAGGTCGCGGGCCGCCGCAAGGTCACCGTGGCGCCCGAGCTGGAGTACCGCGAGCCCGAGGGGTTGGCGGTGCGGGCCGCACCGGAGCTCCAGCTCTGCGTGGGCTTCTCCGTCAAGACACCGGAGCGTCGGCTCCTGGCCGTCTACGCGTGCCCGGCTCCGGGCACCGCGAACTGAGCCGACGCCACCGCAGTTACATGTGACGCATATCCCGCAATTCGATCACGTGACAGCCAAGCGTTCATAACTGTTCGGCATCCAGACGACAATTGTTCTACTTTTAACCCTTGAAAGTTCTCGGTTGAGTCCGACCAGTGTCTAAAGTTTGATCGGATGCTTCACAAGTTCCTTACACACCGTCCGCGTCGGAGTCTCATCGCGGCACGGCCCCCACTGTGACGTGCGGCAGTCCCTGTTACTGGCCGGCACCGTAGCCAGCGCCGCACAAGATCATTTGAGGGAGGGGTCGGCAGCCCATGGGCAAGCAAAAACGTCAGGCCGTGCTGGGGGTCCTGATCACAGCTGCTCTGGTGCTGAGCTTCGTGACCATGATGGCCGCGGTCGTGATGGTGTCGCTGCCCGTCTTCGCCGCGGCGGCCGCCGTCAGCTATCTGGCCGACCTGCTCCTGCACACCGCCGAGTCCTCCACCCTGGACCGGCTGCGGGACTCGCGGTTCGGGCTCACCATCCGCTTCCTGATCCGCCAGTTCCTGCTGCTCGCGCTCTGCGGCGCCATCATCGACCTCGACTCGTTCGTCATCCAGATGACGGCGGTGGGCCTGCTGCTGCTCTTCACCCTGCAGCTCGTCTACGGGGCGATGGTCAAGCGGGTCAAGTCCGAACGCGCGGCACTGCCCTTCACCACGCGCGGGCTGGACCTCGAAGCCCTGGGCATCCGCCGCCTGCCGCATCCGTTCCTGACGAGCAAGCACGTCCGCAAGACGCTGCACCTGGACGTCCCGCTGGTGGCCGGTGCGATCGGCACCGTCGCCACGGACGACTGGAAGTACGTGACCTTCGGCGGGATCGCCACGGTCTGGCTCGCCTTCCTGGCCGTGCTCGTCCTGCTGCCCGGCGCCCGGAACGCGCTGATCCTGCCCACCCCCGACGAGGCCCTCGACGAGCTGAACTGGCAGCTCGGGCAGTACCGGCCGCAGGTCGCCCTGTACTTCACCTTCGCCGCCGTCTCCCGGGACTTCATGTACCAGGTGAACATGTGGCTGGAGTCGCTGGAGGAGCTGGACCTGCGCCCCATCATCGTGCTGCGCGAGCGGGCCACCCTGCGCTTCCTGGACGCCACCTCCGTGCCGGTCATCTGCGTCCCCAAGGCCGAGTACCTGGCCCGCGTCGAGATGCCCGAGCTCCGCGTCACGCTCTACCCCGGCAACGCCGGAAAGAACGTGCACATGCTCCAGCGGCACGAGGTCAAGCACGTCTTCATCGGTCACGGCGACAGCGACAAGCTGGCCAGCAGCAACCGGGTCAGCAAGGTCTTCGACGAGATCTGGGTGGCCGGACGCGCCGGACGCGACCGCTACGAGCGCATCAAGCACGCGGTGACCGCCCACCAGATCGTGGAGGTCGGCCGGCCGCAGCTGATGCCCCTGCGCCGCTGGACGGGTTCGGTCGACAACGAGATACCCACCGTCATCTACGCCCCCACCTGGGAAGGCTGGACGGACGACGCCTGCTACACCTCCGTCATCCCGGCGGGCGAGCACCTCATACGCACCCTGCTCTCGTACAAGGAGCAGCTGCGGATCATCTACAAGCCGCACCCGCTGACCGGCACCCGCTCCCCCGCGGCCGCGGCCGCGCACCGGCGCATCATCGCGCTCCTCCAGGAGGACAACACCCGCCGGTTCGGGCGCAAGATCCTCGACTCGAAGACCGCGGGCCGCCGGCTGGCCCGGATCGACAAGCGCCTCGCCGCGCTCCAGGAGCGGGGGGTCCGCTCGAAGTACCCGGACCTGACCGAGGCGGAGCGGACCACCCGTATCCGTAAGTTCCGCCACCAGGCCGGCGCGCTGTACTGGGACTCGCTGCCCGTCGACGCGCACCATGTCGTGACCGACAAGGTGCCCACGCTGTACGACTGCTTCAACCACTCCGACCTGCTCATCGGGGACATGTCGAGCGTGGTCTCGGACTTCGTGGCGACCCGTAAGCCGTACGCCATCTTCAATCTCGAAGGACTCCCCGACGCGGAGTTCCGCAACGAGCAGCGCACCGCGTACGCCTCGTACCTCCTGGACGCCGAGTGCAACGGTCTGGAGACGGCGCTCACCGCCATGCTCTCCGTGGACCAGGACGTGATGGCCCCGTACCGCGAACAGCTCAAGGAATACCTGCTGGGTCCGGACAACCCGCCGTCGACCATCCGCTTCGCCGAGGCCGCGAACACGCTGTACCGGTCCGGGATCCGGGACTTCCCCGTCGAGCACCCGGACCAGCCCGGCTTCCCCGGCCAGCAGCCGCGCCAGCCGGCCTGAGCGCGTACGGCCGCCGCGCACCCCGCTTCGCCCGGACGCTCCGCGTCCGGGCCTCTCGTCCACCCTCACCCCGACAGGAAGCAGGCTCCACTTGACCACGCTCGCCCCCCGTCGCCGCACCGTCGCCGTCGTCCTCGCCGGTGGCACCGGCCAGCGCATCGGGCTCGCCATCCCGAAGCAGCTCCTGAAGATCGCGGGGAGGCCCATCCTGGAGCACACCCTGCGGGTCTTCGAGAACGCGCCGGACATCGACGACGTCATCGTGCTGATGACGCCGAGCCATGTGGCCGAGGCCGAGAAGATCGTCGCCGGGGCGGGGCTGCGCAAGGTGTCGGCGGTACTGGCCGGGGGCGCCACCCGCAGCGAGACGACGAACATCGCGATCGCCGCGGTGTCCGGGCGGTCCGGCGCCGACGAGGACTGCAACCTGCTGTTCCACGACGCCGTGCGCCCGATGCTGTCCCAGCGCGTGGTCACGGAGTGCGTGGCCGCGCTGGAGCGCTACAGCGCCGTCGACGTGGCCATCCCGTCGGCCGACACCGTCATCGTCACCCGGACGCACGGGGACGACGGGGAGTTCATCACCGAGGTGCCCGACCGCGCCCGGCTCCGGCGGGGGCAGACCCCGCAGGGCTTCCGGCTCTCCACCATCCGCACCGCGTACGAACACGCCGCCGCGGACCCGTTCTTCCAGGCGACCGACGACTGCTCGGTCGTCGTGAAGTACCTGCCCGACGTCCCCGTCCACGTGGTGACCGGCGACGAGTACAACATGAAGGTGACCCAGCCCGTCGACGTCTTCATCGCCGACAAGCTGTTCCAGCTCGCCTCCACGACGGCCCCGGCGCACAGCGGCGAGGAGTTCTACCGGGACCGGCTGGCGGGCCGGACCATGCTCGTCTTCGGCGGCTCGTACGGGATCGGCGGCGACATCGCCCGGATAGCGCGGGAGTACGGGGCGAACGTCTACGCCCTCGGGCGCTCCACGACCGGCACCCACGTCGAGAACCCCGACCACGTGGACGAGGCGTTCGCCACGGCGTACGCCGAGACCGGCCGGATCGACTTCGTCGTCAACACGGCGGGCGTACTGCGCATCGGCCGGCTCGACCAGGCCGACAACGCCACGGTCCGCGAGGCGATGGAGGTCAACTACCTCGCGCCCGTGAACATCGCCCGCACCTCGTACAAGTACCTGGCCGAGAGCCGCGGGCAGCTGCTGCTCTTCACCTCCAGCAGCTATACGCGCGGCCGCGCCGAGTACAGCCTCTACTCCTCCACCAAGGCCGCCATGGTCAACCTGACCCAGGCGCTGTCGGACGAATGGGCCGAGGACGGCATCCGGGTCAACTGCGTGAACCCGGAGCGCACCGCGACCCCGATGCGGACCAAGGCGTTCGGGCAGGAGCCGGAGGGTTCCCTGCTCTCGTCCGAGGAGGTCGCGCGCAGCTCGCTCGACGTGCTCCTCTCCGCGATGACGGGGCACGTGATCGACGTACGGCGGCAGGACCCGACGTCGGCGCCCGACTCCGCCTTCGAATCCGCGCTCTCGCAGGTCCTGAACCACTCCGAGAGCCAGACCGACTGAGCCGCGCCGCACGGCCATTGATCCAGGGGGACCTGTGAAGATCGCATTCCTGATGTACAGCGCGTACGGGCAGGCCGGTACGTCCGTCGCCACACAGACCCTCGCCAACTCCCTCGCCGCCCGGCAGCACGAGGTCGAGCTGGTGAGCACGTTCCAGTACCACGACACTCCGCCGCTGCGGTTCGATCCGGGCGTCACGCTGCGCACCCTCATCGACACCCGTGACGGGTCGCCGGATCTCACCCATCCGCTGCACCAGGTCGCCACCGAGCTCTGCCCCGGGGCCGGTTGGAAGCCCGACGACAAGAACCGCTACAGCCGCCTCATGGACGAGCGCGCCGCCGAGTACCTGAAGAGCGCCGACGCCGACGTCGTCATCGCCACCGCGCCCAGCGCCATCGCACTCGTGGCCGCCCTGGGCACCGGCAGATACGTCACGCTCGGCCAGGCGCACACGCACTACCACCACCAGAGCCGCGCCTCGCGGCAGATGCTGGACCTCGCCATCCCGCAGCTGGACGGCTTCGTCACGGTGACGTCGAAGGACGCGCAGACGCACCGGGACGCCTACGGCGCGGTCGGCACCGACTTCCACGCCGTTCCCAACGCGGTCACGAGCACGTTCATGCGGTCCGACGTACGTGAGTCGCGCATCGTCACCGCGTCGGGCCGGATGGTCGACTGGAAGCGGTTCGACCTCCTCATCGACGCGTTCGGGCGGCTCGGCGCGAAGTACCCCGACTGGACCCTGCGCATCTACGGAAGCGGTGCGGAGAAGGCGAAGCTCCGCAAGCAGATCGACGACATGGGCGCGACCGAGCGCATCCTCCTCATGGGGCACACGAAGCACCTTCGCGAGGAGCTGGCCAAGTCGGCGCTGCACACCTCGACCTCGACGGACGAGACCTTCGGACTGACGATCGTGGAAGCCATGACCTGTGGCGTCCCGGTGCTCAGCACCGCCGGCCCGCACGGCCCTTCCGAGATCATCTCCGACGGTGTGGACGGCGCGCTGTCCCCCGTGGGCGACGCGGAGACGTTCGCCAAGAACCTCGACTGGCTCATGGGCGACGCCGAGACACGGGCACAGATGGGCGCCAACGCCGTCGAGAAGGCCCGCAGCTACAGCAACGAGTCGCAGGCCATCACGTACGAGTCGTACCTCGCCAGGCTGCTCACGGCCCGCGACTACCGTCCCGAGGCACTCTGCCGGGCCACCTCCTCGGGAGACCTCGAACTCGTCGTCGACCCGATCCGGGCCACCGGCCACCGGTTCACCGTCCTGTGCGTGAACGCGACGGACGGCCGGCAGGCCCTGATGACGGGTCCCGCGGAGCAGACGGCCAACGGGCACTACGCGGCCATCCCCGGGCAGCTCCGGCTGGCCACCGGAACCTGGAACGTCCTGCTGCGCCGCGAGGACGACGGAGTGATGCGCCGGATCAAGGTCAAGGAACTCCAGCAGTCCGCGAACTCGCTCATCTCCGGCGCGAGTTCCTCCCCGGTGCGCTTCCGGTCGTTCACGCGCTCGCCCGACGGCGGGTACCTCCAGATCGTCTCGCGCGAGCTTCCCGCGCACGCGGAGGTCCTCGGGATCGAGTCGGCGGGTTCCCATCTCAGCGTGCAGATGTTCGCCCTGGGGGTCGCCGCCGCGCAGGGCGGTCCGCAGGTCGACGCCGACGGGCACGGCGCGCACATCATCGCGCAGAGCCGGAAGAACAAGGAGTCGTTCTTCACGATTCCCTGCGCGTTCTCGAACGGTGGCGCCAGCTTCACCATCGATCTCCTGCAGTACGGCGACCGGATGATCGAGCTCGACACCATCTGGGACCTCTCTCTGAGCGTCCCGGCGAATCTGACGGTCTCGGGGACGGCGCACCGGCTGCGGATCGGCCGCTTCGCCGACGACATCGTGCAGCGCAAGCCCGTGAACGTCTTCCCCCAGCGGGTCGTCGCCACGCCGCAGGGCCGCTCGGTGCGATTCCACCCGTACTACACGGACAGCAACTACCTGTCGATCGGGCTGAAGCTGCTCACCTGAGCCCGTGGGGCGGAGGTCCGGGCCCGGGCCCGGGAACACGAACGGCGGGAGCGCCCCGAGGGGTGCTCCCGCCGTCGCCGTCTCACACCCGTACGGAGGGCTCCAGGGCCAGACCGGGCTCGCGCCGCTGGCGGGCTACGCGCAGGGCCCCGTCCTCGCCGATCAGGGCCAGCACCACCCGCCCGTACACGTCGTGCGCGAGCGCGGGACCCCCCGCGCAGCTCTCCCCGGTGGGCGACCACCACACGCCGCCGCCCTCGTTCTCCGTACCGCAGGCGGCCAGCATGACCTGCCCGTCGTGACCGCGGTGCGCGAGCACCGTGCAGTCGTAGCCGTCCAGCACGGCGCGCAGGGCGGCCACCGGGTCGTTCGAGGCCGAGCCGCCCAGGGAGATGGCCCAGGTGCCCGGGCGGTACGCCACGACGCCTCCGGTGCCCTCGTCCGCCCAGTAGAACGTCATCCGTTCCGGCGCGGTCTCCAGGGCGACGGCGCTTCCGGCGGCATGGCCGAACGGGATGTCCTGTTCGCGCCGGAAGGCGCCGCCGGGCTCGCTCTGGGTCCAGCGCATCGTCAGACCGTCCCCGGGGGCGACCAGCTCGACGCGGCCGGTCGAGGTGGCGCCCACGGCCACTCCGTCCCGGACCCCTCCGACCTTCAGGTCCTGCCACCCCTGCCAGCCGCCGGCTGCGGTCTCGCGCCGCATGACCAGGCTGCCGTTCGCGTTCCGTACGAAGGCGTGGAGCGCACCGGACTGTCCCACCGCGGCGGCCGGGACGCCGATCCGCGCGGCCTTCTCGGGTTCCTTGTGCTGGTTCCCGAACGACCGCCACTCGGTGAGGGGGCGGCCGGACTGGAACTGGGTGGCGCTCACCAGGTCGACGGCCTGGCCGCGGTCCCCCTCTACGGCGCGGCGGCCGACGAAGTGCACGAAGCCGTCCGTGCCCTGGGCCACGGACAACTCCGTGAGATGAGGAGCCGGAATGAGCACCGGGCCGGTCCACCGGGGTCCGCCGGGGGACTCCTCCGTCCAGCGCAGGAGTCCCCGCGCGGCCGGGGCGTAGGCGGTGAGCCTGCCGTCCTTGCCCAGGACGAGCCACCGGCCGCCGGCGGTGGACCGGGCCCGGAGGGATGCGGGAGCGTCGTGCTGTACGCGGGCGTCGCGGTCCTCGGCACCCGGGTGCGGGGCCCCTCTCCGGGCAGCGCGCTTGGATCTGACCGGCATGACGTGAGGTCGTCCTTCCCAGAAGTTCCTCGGCCCCGCCCCGGACAACGCGTTGGCGTCCCGACAGGCGGCAGACCGATACGCACCCATCATAGAATCTCTGTTCGGCCCGTGGTGCAGCGCTCCCCCGGCACGACGGCCCGGCGGGGCGTCCACGGCGACATCGCGCCACGGGTGGCGGTCGTGTACGGGACCCGAAGAGCGCGTGAAGAATTACACAACATTCGAAAATCTGTCTATAGTGCACGCTCAGCCCCCCACGCGCGTGGACCGGCCCCACCCGAGTCCCCCACTCCACACCGCCCTTCCGGGCCAAGAGAACAAGGGACTCCTGCAGGATGAGCAACGACGTCATGCCTCCGGGCCCACGCGCCTCCCGACGCTCGGCCAAGCCCCCCAAGCGCCGCCGCGGACTCAAGATCACGCTCGCTGTCCTGCTCGTCCTCCTGCTCGCCGCCGGGGGCACCGCGTACTGGCTCTACAGCCAGCTCGACGGGAACATCAAGGGCGTCGACATCGACAAGGCGCTCGGTGCGGACCGCCCGGAGAAGCTGCCCACCAGCGGGCAGAACCTGCTGGTCCTCGGCTCGGACTCGCGGGCCGGGGCGGAGAACAAGGAGCTGGGCGGCGGCGGGGGCGTCAGCGGCGCGCGCTCCGACACCGCGATGGTGGTGCACATACCCGAGGGCCGGTCCAAGGCCGTCGCCGTCTCCATCCCGCGCGACACCCTGGTGACCCGGCCCGAGTGCGTCGGGGACAACGGCTCCACGGTGTCCGCCAAGGAACGCGTCATGTTCAACTCCGTCTACGCGCAGGTCGGTCCGGCCTGTGTGGTGAAGACGGTGGAGAAGATGTCCGGCGTCCGCATCGACCACTACCTGGAGATCAACTTCGCCGGGTTCAAGGACCTGGTCGACGCCATCGGCGGGGTCACCGTCGACGTACCGCAGGACATCGAGGACAAGGCCTCCGGACTGAGCCTGGCCGCGGGCCCCCAGAAGCTGAACGGCACCGAGTCCCTGGCCTACGTCCGGACCCGGCACGGCATCGGCGACGGCAGCGACCTCGGCCGCATCGGGCTCCAGCAGCAGTTCATGATGGCCCTGCTGAGCGAGGTCAAGTCGCAGGACCTGCTGGGCAGTCCGGCGAACTCGTACAAGATCGCCAAGTCGGCCACCAAGTCGCTCACCACCGACTCGGGGCTCGCCTCCCTCACCTCGCTGGCGGAGTTCGCCCGCTCGATGAACGGCGTCGACCCGGCCTCGATGGAGACGATCATGCTGCCGGTGGCGTACGACAAGATCGACAAGAACCGGGTGATCGCGGCCGAGCCGCGGGCGGGCCGGCTGTGGAAGGCGATCCGCGAGGACACCGCGATCCCCGATGAAGCGAAGAAGTCCCCCGCCACCGGGGGCTGACGGACCGTCGCACCGCGTCCTCGTGACACCCTGCCGGGATGAGCGAGGACGATGCGGTGCTGGTGATCGTGGACGCCGCCAACGTGGTCGGTTCCGTGCCCGACGGATGGTGGCGGGACCGGCGCGGGGCGGCGACCCGGCTGCGCGACTCGCTCGTCCCGTACGCGGCGGCCGGGTTGCCGGGGCTGCCCGGCCCCGTCGAGCTGGTGCTCGTCGTGGAAGGGGCGGCCCGGGGCGTCGCCTCCGTGCCCGGGGTCCGGGTCGAGCCGGCCCCCGGCAGCGGCGACGACCTGATCGCCGAGCTGGCGGCCGGGGCCGCGCCGGACCGGGACTGCGTCGTCGTCACCGCCGACCGGGGGCTGCGGCAGCGGGTCGAGGCGTACGGGGCACGGTGCGTGGGACCCCGTACGGTACGGCCGTCGCCGGACGCCTAGGGCGTGTTTCGAAAGTCCCGCCTGCTCGGCGACGCCTGGCACGCACGCTCGCCGCGTTGTCGGGTTCACCCCGATACATCCAGTATCGGGGCGACCCTCCGCCTTGCGATCGCACGCACCAGACGCCGCCGAGCCCGCCCTCCGGGCGGACGGCGCTACTTTCGAAGCACGCCCTAGCGCTCCCCCGGCCGGTACCTCCTCGGGCCACTGCCCCGGCCCCGGGCCCCCGGGGTCGCTCCCCTCGACCCGTGCCCCTGAGGCGGCGCGCAGGCTTTCGCCCACCGGGGCCGCCCTCCCGGCCCGCATCCGCCGAGGCCGCGCCTCCGGTCCCCGTCCGTCGGGGCCACCGCCTCCGGCCCGGGATGCGATGGCCCTCGTCCCGCGCCGCCGTCCGAACGCACCGCTTCGAGCCGCCCTCCGCCGTCTCCTCGCCCTGCGCCGACGCGCGACGGGCCGTCACGTCTCCACCGCCCGGGGCCCGCCTCGCCGCACCGGATACCGATGGTGTCCCGTGCCCGTGTCATGGGCCGCATACCGGCCTCGGGCCGAAGATCAGGCGTTCCCATACCGCGCGTTCGTACGTTCTTCTCAGCCGGTGCAACCGACACCGTCGACAAGAGGAGAAGAACATGCCCGAGAACCAGAGCCAGGAGCCGACCGAGTCCGAGGACTTCGAGGTCGTCGCCCACAGCGAGGACGGCGAGGACGAGGCGGGCAACTGCCTCACCAACAACAGCGACATGCTTCAGTAACTCGCCCCGTCGAGTCCTGTGCACCGCACGGGCCTCCGGAGCTCGGACACATCGTTCCGAGCGACGGAGGCCCGGCCGCCGTCCGGCACCTAGCACCGGGAGCCGTCTGCCGACGCCACACCCGGCCGCCGTCAGCCCCGGCCGTAGGGGGACCCTCCCCTGCCGGCCGCTCTCCCACCCGGTCCGGCTCGCCGCCCGTCCCCGCCCGCCACGCCCCGAGGGAGCACCGAGTGACCCCCGACGCCCTGCCGGCACAGCGCCAGCGCCCGGACCGGGCCCCCCGGTCCGCGGTACGGGGCCTCCGGGCGCCGGCCGCTCTGCTCCGGCCTGCCCCGACCGGCATACGGCCGGCCCGTTCCGGCCGGGAGTCGTCGTGAGAATCCTGCTGTGTCCGCTCAGCGACGGCGGCTACCTCTACCCGGCGATCGCGGCCGGTCGTGAGCTCCGGCGCCGCGGCCATCACGTCAGCCTGCTGGGCAGGTCCGGCGTAGCGCCCGTCGCGGCCGACGCCGGACTGCCGTTCGCGGCGACGGAGGACTTCGGCGAACGGCGCGCGTTCTCCGTCGCATGGTGGGGCACCTCAGCCATGGCGCAGTACCGGGCGACCGTGCGCGCCGCCCGCGCGGACCGGACCGACCTGCTCATCACCTCCGTGCTGTGCCACGGCACCCTGCTCGCCGCCGAGGTGCTCGGCCTTCCCGTGGTGGTGGTCGGACTCTCGGTCCACCTGTGGGACTACCGGTCGGGCGGGGACGGCGAACCGCCCCTGGGCAGGCCCCGGCGGAACCGGACCCGCGAGATGCGTCAGCAGTACGCCGAGGTGCGGGAACAGGCCGGGCTGCCGGCGCGCGGCTCCCGGTGGGGGGGCGACCCGCTGCCGGGAGACGCGCTGCTGCTGCGCGGCGACCCGGAGCTGGAGTACCCGGGCGCCGAACTGCCCGGCCGGGTGCGGCACGTGGGACCGCTGCGCTGGGAGCCGACGCCCGGGCCGGGCGAGGTCGAGGCGGTCAGGGAGCATGTGGAGCGGTCCGGGAAGCCGCTGGTGTACGTCCACCTCGGGCGCGTGTTCGAGGGCGGCAGCCGGTGGCCCCACCTCAACGAGACCTTTACCGGCGGCCGGTTCCAGGCCGTGGTCGAGCAGGGCCGCTCCCCGGTCCCCGAACCCGCGCCGGGCGCCGACATCCTGACGGTGCGCAAGCCGTGGATGGGACCCCTGGTCGACCTGGCCGACCTGGTGCTGACCAGCGGCACCTCCGCCCCCGTGCTGGCCGCCCTGCTGCGCGGCCGGCCCCTCGCGGCGTCACCCAACGGCTCCGAGCAACCGCTGCTCACCGGTGCCTGCATGCGGGCCGGAGTGGCCGTACACCTGCCGAAATCCGCGCTGTCGGACTGGCCGGCGCTGCTGGACTCGGCCTGGCACGACGAGGCGCTGCGAGGCCGCGCCGGTGACCTCGGCCGGAGACTGGCCGCGGCGGACGGCGCAGCCCGTGCGGCCGACATCGTCGAACGCGTGCCGCAGCACTCCACGATCCCTGAGGAGGACCATGACTACGCGAACGTCGGCCCCTGACACGGGCGGCGGGACGACCGCCGCCGAGGAGACCCTCGCGATCCTCTCCTCGGGTGCGCGACGGTGGCTGGGGCTCCACGCGGGCCGCCTGGACTCCCCGTCCGGCCGCGCCGAACTGCCCGTGACCCCGCGGGTGAAGGCCCTCCTGCAACTCGCGCTGCTCTGCCGCTGCTGGCGGAGGGCAGCACCGGACGATCTCGCGCTGAAGCCTGTGCTGGCGGTGGTGGAGAACGCCTGGCGGCAGCCGGAGTTCCCGCGCCTGCTCGCCCATTCCGCCGGCAGCGCGCGGCCGTTCGGTCTGGTGTGGGCCGCTCTCGCACCGGTCGGTACCGCCACCGACGCCCGACGCGAGGTGCTCGAACGGCTCTCCGCCGACGGCTATCTGACGCCCCGCCGCAAGTCGCCCTACCTCCACCTGGGAACCAGGTTCTACGCCGAACTCGCGGGCGTCGGGCACGAGCTGGCCTCGTACGAGGAGCTGTACGCGTGCAGCACGCTGGCGGGCGCGGACGGTGTGCCGGTGGCCGAACTGGACGTCTGCCAGGTGACGGACACCGTGTTCTACCTCTCCGACTACGGCTTCCGCGACACCGGTCTGGACGCGGAGGCCCGGGAGCGGGCGCTGCGCGTGGTGGAGCGGCTCACCGACCACTGCGTACGCGAGGAGGCGTGGGAGTACGCGGCCAAGCTGATGCTCGCCCAGCACTGTCTGGGCTCGGACCCGCTGCGGACGCCTTCGGGGGCCGCGGCCCTCGGGATGCTCGCGGGGGCCGGGGCGCCGGACGGCTCGATACCCGGCAAGACCGCGCGGGGACGGGCCCCGGCCTCCGCCGCTCCCCAGCAGTACTTCCGGTGGGCCTATCAGCCGACGCTGGTCACGGCGCTGACGACGCTGCTGCTCACCGCCGACCGCCGCCCCCAACCCGTTCCGACCACGGATTCACCCACAGCTCGGAGGACGCGATGAGCCTGCAACAGGTCCAACTCCCGGACGGCGCACGCCTCCTTGAAGGCAAGCGCAACTGGTGGTTCCTCGGCCGGGGCGGTGTCGTCCGCCTCGGCGGCCGACACGTCACCCCCGAAGGGGATCTGCGGCCCGACACGGAGCGCCGGCTGCGCGAGGGCGGGATGTTCGCCGCCCCGCCGGTCCGCTCGTACGCGCTGACCGTCCTCACCAGCACGAACTGCAACCTCGGCTGCGGATACTGCTTCCAGAACACCGCCCAGGACACCACGAGCGGCAGCCGTCCGCCCAGGATCGCCCGGACCCGCCTCACCTCGGAGACCATCACCTCGATCCTCGGGTTCACCGAGCGGCAGATGGCCATGGCCGAACTGGACCGGCTGCGGATCCTCCTGTTCGGCGGGGAGCCCCTGCTCAACCCGCGCGGCTGCCTGGAGCTGCTGGAGCGGGCCTCGGGGATCGGGATGGCGTCGGCCTGGATGATCTCCAACACCACGCTGCTCACCCCGCGGCTGGCCCGGCAGCTCTCCGACCTCGGGCTCGACTCCGTCCAGGTCACCTTCGACGGCGACCGCGCCGACCACGACCGCATCCGGGTGAACAGGGCCGACAACGGCGGGACTTTCGACAAGATCGTCCGCAACATCGTCGCGGCGAGCGAGATCACGCCGATCCGGTGGACCCTGCGGGTCAACGTCTCCCAGGAGACCTTCGACGGCGTCGACGGGCTCATCGACCGGCTGGCGGCGGAGCTGGACCCCTCCCGGTGCGCCCTGTACTTCGCGCGGGTCGGCGACGTGGGCATCGGCTACGCCAACGACCTGCTGCACACGGGCGAGCTCTCGGCCCACTTCACCCGGTGGCAGCGTCGGGCGCTCGACCTCGGCTTCAGGGTGAGCCGTCCCGGCGCCCGCCGGCCCTGCCTCACCTGCGGCCACACCGAAGGCCGCTACGGCGCGGTGATCAGCGCGGACGGGACCCTGGCCAGCTGCTGGGAGACCGCGGGCAAGCCCGACTGGGAGGTCGGCACGGTGGGCGACGGGTACCGGCCCGCCGAGGCGACCCGCGACCGCTGGATCTCCTGCGAGGACCTCTACCGCTACGACGAGGACACCTCCAACCTCACACGGTTCCGCGACGACGTGGACGCCACCCTGCTCGACTACCTGGACGAGACGGAGCGGCTCCAGCCATGACGTCATCTCTCGACCGGCTCTCCGTCGGCGCGCTCGACTGGTTGGGAGCGAACCTGGACCACTTCGACCCGTACGCGGCCGACGCGGGGACGGCGACGCACCGGCAGGCGAAGGCCGTGCTGGAACTGGCGCTGCTGTGCCACTGCGCGAACCGGCCCGGCGGCCCCCGCGACGAGCGGCTGAACGGGGCGACCGCCCTGCTGCGCAAGCTCTGGCAACGACCGGAGTTCCCGCGGCTCTTCGACACCCACCCCCCTTCCGCCCCCACCTACGGACTGGCCTTCGCCGCGCTGGCTCCCGACGGAGTCGACGACACGGTGCGTCGGGCCGCGCTCGCACGGCTGGCTCCCGACTTCCTCTCGTCGGCCGGGAAGTCGCCGCTCAAGCGCATGGAGATCCGTTTCTACGCGGACAAGGCGGGCGCGGACCACACCATCGAGCCGTACGCCGAGCTCCTCGGACAGAGCCCGCTCGCCACCCTGACCGCCGCCGCGCCGGGAAGCGCGGCGGCGGAGGACGTGGCCAGGGGGGACGCGGCGGCCAGGGGGGACGCGGCGGCCAGGGGGGACGTTCCACCGCTCACCGAATCCGAGGGATACTCCCTCACCCACGCCGCGTTCTTCCTCGGCGACTACGGGCGGACCCCGACCGGTCTGTACGGGGACGCCCTGGCACACGCGCGGGAGCTGGTCCGGCGAATGCTGGACCACTGCGTCGGGCAGGACCGGTGGGACCTGGGCGCCGAACTTGTCATCACCCAGTTCATCCTGGGCCTGGATCCGCTGCGCACTCCCTCGGGAGCGGCGGCCGTGGAGTGCCTGGCGCGGGCCCAGCGGTCCGACGGGGCGATTCCCGGGCGGTCCGCCGCGCTCATGGCGTCCGGGTCGGCCCGGGCCGGGGAATTCTTCCGTAAGGCGTACCACACGACGCTGGTGACCGCTCTCATGACCCTGGTCCTCTCCTCGGGGAGGCCGTCATGGCACCGCGACTGACCCTCATCAGCCCCGACTTCACACGGCTCTGGTTCGGACAGGCCGTCTCGTCCATCGGGGACATGGTCTTCAGCACCACCCTGATGCTCTGGGTGGCCACCGTACTGGCGAAGGACGAGAGCTGGGCCCCCGCGGCGGTCAGCGGTGTCCTGGTGGCGGGCGGCACCGCCGTCCTCGTCGTCGGGCCGATCGCCGGCGTCTTCGTCGACCGCTGGGACAAACGCCGCACGATGCTCGGCACCGAAGTGCTGCGCGGCGGTCTGGTGGCCCTGCTGGCCGTCATCTCCTTCCTGCCGGCCGACGCGCTGCCGGCCGGGGTGTGGCTCACTCTCGTCTACGGCACCGTGCTGCTCCTGCACGCGGCCGCCCGGTTCTTCGCACCCGCGCGCTTCACGATCATCGCGGACCTGGTGACCGGGGACGCCGACCGCGCCAGGGCGGCCGGCATCACCCAGGCGACCAGTCAGACGGCCCTGATCGTCGGCCCGCCGCTCGCCGCGCCGCTGTTCTTCACGCTCGGAGTGCAGTGGGCCATGCTCTTCAACGCGCTCTCCTACCTGGTGTCGTACGTCGCCATCGCCTCGGTCCGGGCGGCCCCCGCCGCGGAGGCTCCGGTGGACGGGAGCGGCCCGCCGAAGGCCTCCGGTCACCGGTCCGGCGTGCTGCGGGAGTTCGTGGCGGGCCTCCGCTTCTTCGGGCGCAGCAAGTTCCTGGTCGCGCTGCTGGTCTTCGCCGTGATCGGCCAGTTCGGGGTCGGCGCGCTCAACACGCTCAACATCTTCTTCACGACCGAGAACCTGGGCATGTCGGCCAAGCTGTTCGGTTACGTCGGCATGGCCATCGGGGTGGGCGGCATTGTCGGCGCGCTGTGCGCCGGCCGGGTGGTCCAGTGGATCGGGGCGCGGCGGACTACGTGGGTCAGCCTGCTGGTGAGCGGCGCCCTGCTGGTCGCCTACTCCCGGCAGACCGGATTCGTCGGCGGCATCGTCCTCCTCGTCCTGTTCACCGTTCCCCTCACCGTGCTGAACACCGCGATGGCCCCGCTGCTGCTCTCGGCGGCGTCCGCCGAGTACCGCGGGCGGGTGGTCGCCGTGTTCCAGCCGATGACGCAACTGGCGGCGATGGTCGCGGCGGCGCTGTCCGGCTGGCTCGCCGGCACCGTGCTGCGGGACTTCGACGGCTCGGTGGCGGGCATCCGGTTCGGTCCCATCGACACGATCATCGCCGTGGCCGGGCTGTGCATCCTGCTGTCCGGCTTCTACGCCCGCGGCGCCCTGCCCGCGACGGAGGCCGAGGACGGCGGGCCCGCCGGAGGACCGGTCGGGGAGAAAGCGGCCGACGAGAAGGCGGCACCGCCGGCCTCCGCCGTCAGAACCCCCGCCCCACCACGACGAGGGAGCACCGAGTGACCGCCGCCGCCCGACCGGCACAGCACGAGTACCCCCGCGCGGCCCGGCAGGACGTCGTGGACGAGCTGCACGGGGTACGCGTCCCCGACCCGTACCGCTGGCTGGAGGACGCGAAGGCGGACGAGGTGATCCGCTGGGACGCCGAGCAGGAGGCCCTCTACGCGGCGGAGCGGGCGGCCTGGCCCGGCCGGGGGCGGTGGGAGGCGGAGGTGGCGGCGCTCACCGCCGTCGACCGCGCGACACCGCCCAGGGTCCGCGGCGGCCGGGTCTTCTGGCTGCGGCAGGACGCGGGCCAGGAGCATCCGGTGCTCATGGTGGCGGAGCCCGGGGCGGACACCGGGCGGGTGCTGCTGGACACCGAGGTCCTCGATCCTTCCGGCCGCACCGTCCTCGACGCCTGGCAGCCCTCCCTGGAGGGCGATCTGCTGGCCTTCCAGGTCTCCCGGGACGGCACCGAGGACTCGCGGCTCCGGGTGATCGACGTGGCGACCGGGAAGGTCGTCGACGGGCCGGTGGACCGGGTGCGGAGGTCGTCGGTCGCCTGGCTGCCCGGCGGCGGGGCGTTCTACTACGTCCGGCGGCTGGACCCGCGGCTGAACCCCGGCGAGGAGCAGTACCACCGACGGGTCTGGCTGCACCGGGTCGGGACCGCTCCCGGCGCCGACGTCCTGGTCTTCGGCGAGGGCCGGGACAGGACCCAGTTCTACAGCGTGTCCGTGTCCGCCGACGGCCGCTGGCTCGGGGTCAGGGCCACGCTCGGCACCGGCCGGCGCACCGACCTCTACCTGGCCGACCTGACCGCGGGACCGCTGGAGAGGCCGGCGCTGGTGCCGGTCCAGGAAAACATTCCGGCCGCCACCCATCTGCACGTGGCGCCCGGCACCGGTCCGCGGGACCCGGTGTGGCTGCGCACCGACCACGGCGCCGCTCGCGGCCATGTCGTCGCGTGCCCGCCGGACGCGCTCCACCGGGGCCCCGAGGCGTGGCGGGAGGTGGTGGCGGGACGTCCCGACGCGGTCCTCACCGACTTCGCTGTGGTCGCGGGGCCCGAACTCGACCACCCGCTCGGCCTGGCCGCCTGGACCCGCCACACGGTGGCGGAGGTGACCGTGCACGACCTGACGGACGGCAGGCAGGTGGCCTCGGTGCCGCTGCCGGGCAGCGGCTCCGTCGGTGGCTTCGCCGCCGGGCCGCCCGGCAGCCACGAGGCCTGGTTCACCTACACCGACTTCGTGACGCCGACGCGCGTCCTCCGCTTCGACGGGCGGACCCGCCGCGTGACGCGCTGGGAGCACGGTGCCCGGAGCGCACCCGAAGCCGAAGGGGCGGTCACCCGACAGGTCGCCTTCCCCTCCCGGGACGGGACGACCGTACGGATGTTCGTGATCTCCCCCACCGGTCGCCCGGACATGCCGCGCCCGGCCCTGCTCACCGGATACGGCGGCTTCGGCCAGATCATGTCGCCGCGGTACCGGCCCCAGATTCTCGCCTGGGTCAGGGCGGGCGGCGTCTTCGCCTGGGCGGGGCTGCGCGGCGGCGGTGAGGAGGGCGAGGAGTGGCACCTCGCGGGCAGCGGGGCCGAGAAGCAGAACACGTTCGACGACTTCGCCGCCGCCTCCGACCACCTGCTGGCGGCCGGCTGGGCGGCGCCCGGCAGGGTCGCGGTCATGGGCTCCTCCAACGGCGGGCTCCTGGTCGGAGCGGCCCTGACCCAGGAGCCCGGGAAGTACGCCGCCGCGGTGTGCCGGGTCCCGCTCCTGGACATGGTCCGCTTCGAGAGGTCGGGGCTGGGGCCCAGCTGGGTGCCCGAGTACGGCAGTGTGCGCGACCCCGCACAGGCGCGGACGCTGCTGGGCTACTCCCCGTACCACCGTGTCACGCCCGGCGTCAGCTACCCGGCGGTGCTGCTGGCCGCCTCGGACGGCGACACCCGGACCGATCCGCTCCACGCCCGCAAGATGTGCGCTGCTCTGCAACACGCCACGTCCGGGGCAGGGCCGGTCCTGCTGCGGCTGGAACGCGGCGTCGGGCACGGCGCCCGAGCCGTCTCGCGTGTGGTGGCGCTGGAGGCCGAGTGCCTCGCGTTCCTGGCCGGGCAGGTCGGGCTGCGGGCGCCGGGCGGGGACGCTCCGTGAGGAGCCGGACCGGCCCGGACGTCAGCGGCCCTCCTCGGCCATACGGCTGTGGGAGCGCCCGTACACGAAGTAGATGATCACCCCGAGGACCATCCAGGCGCCGAAACGGACCCAGGTCTCCACCGGGAGGTTGAGCATCAGCCAGACCGACGCGGCCACCGAGGCGATCGGGAGCACCGGCACCCACGGGGTACGGAACGCGCGGGGCAGGTTCGGCTGGGTGCGGCGCAGGACCAGGACGCCGAGGGCGACGACGACGAACGCGAAGAGCGTGCCGATGTTCACCAGGGTGGCCAGTTCCTCGATGCTCGTGAACCCGGCGACGATCGCGATCACCACGCCGAGCAGGATCGTCGGGCGGTAGGGCGTGCGGAAGCGCGGGTGCGTCTTGGAGAAGAAGCGCGGGAGCAGGCCGTCGCGGCTCATCGCGAAGAAGACCCGGGTCTGGCCGAGCAGCAGGATCATGCAGACCGTGGTGAGTCCGACGGCCGCGCCGAAGCTGATCAGCCCGGCGTAGAAGGGGTGCCCGGTGGCCTTGAAGGCGTCGGCGAGCGGGGCGCTGACGGAGAGTTCGCGGTAGTTCTGCATGCCGGTGACCACGATGGAGACCGCCACGTAGAGCACCGTGCAGATGATCAGCGAGCCGAGGATGCCGCGCGGCATGTCGCGCTGGGGCAGCTTGGTCTCCTCGGCGGCGGTGGCCACCACGTCGAAGCCGATGAAGGCGAAGAAGACGATGGAGGCGGCCGTGAAGATGCCCATCACGCCGAAGTTCGTGGGTTCGTAGCCGAACATGAGCTGTACGAGCGGCGCGTCCCAGCCGGAGCCGGCGGGCTGCTTCTCGGCCGGCGGGATGAAGGGCTTGTAGTTCTCGGCCTTGATGAAGAACAGGCCCGCGATGATCACCATGAGGACCACCGCGACCTTGATCGCCACCACGACCGAGGTGACCCGGGCGGACAGCTTCATGCCGACGACGAGGATCGCGGTCAGCACCAGTACCAGGGCGAAGGCAAGGATATCGAAGCCGAAACCTTCCGCCACGTCCGTGCCCGAGAGCACCTCGGGCATCGTCCAGTCGACGTTGTCCATCAGCGAGCGGACGTAGCCGGACCAGCCGACCGCGACCACCGCGGTACCCAGCGCGAACTCCAGCACCAGGTCCCAGCCGATGATCCAGGCGACCAGTTCGCCGAGGGCCGCGTACGCGAAGGTGTAGGCGGAGCCGGCGACCGGGACGGTGGAGGCGAACTCGGCGTAGCAGAGCGCGGCCAGCGCGCACACGACGCCGGCCACGGCGAACGCGATGGCGGTGGCGGGGCCCGCCGTCTCCTTGGCGACCTGTCCGGTGAGGACGAAGATGCCGGTGCCGATGACAACGCCGACGCCGAAGACCGTCAGGTCCAGGGCGGAGAGGGACTTCTTGAGCGCGTGTTCCGGCTCCTCGGTGTCACGGATCGACTGTTCGACGGACTTGGTGCGGAACATGCCGTTTCCGCGGGGTGGTGTGACCTGCGCGCTCACCTGCGATACCTCCACGCATTCGTTGTGAACGCCATGATGGGGACGCTGCCGCAGGTGAACGCGCCATCTGGCCCGTTTCATGCGAATGGGCCGGGAGAACCACCCGTACAGGGGTGGTTCTCCCGGCCCATCGGCCGTACGGGGCCAGGGCGTGTTTCGAAAGTAGCGCCGTCCGCCCGGAGGGCGGGCTCGGCGGCGTCTGGTGCGTGCGATCGCAAGGCGGAGGGTCGCCCCGATACTGGATGTATCGGGGCGATCCCGACAACGCGGCGAGGGATGGGGCCTCCCCTGCTCGAGCGAAGCCGAGAGCTTGGGGAAGTGCCAGGCGTCGCCGAGCAGGCGGGACTTTCGAAACACGCCCTAACTGCCTCAGTCGCGGGCGGGCTCCACCGCGCGGCTCTCGAAGCGGCCGTCGAGCTTGGCGACCAGGCCGGTGACCTGCCGGGCGATGTCCGGCGCGGTCAGTCCGATCTCGGCCATGACCTCGCCGCGCGAGGCGTGGTCGAGGAAGACCGGCGGGATGCCGAAGTCGCGCAGCGGGACGTCGACCCCGGCGTCGCGCAGGGCCTGGGCGACGGCGGAGCCGACGCCTCCGGCGCGGCTGTTGTCCTCGACCGTGACGACGACGTGGTGGCGCTCGGCGAGCGGGGCGAGCGCCTCGTCGACGGGCTTGACCCAGCGGGGGTCGACGACGGTGCTGGAAATGCCCTGGGCGTCCAGCAGGTCGGCGATCTCCAGGCACATCGGGGCGAGCGCGCCGACGGAGACGATCAGGACGTCCGGGCGGGCGGCCTTCGGCTCGCGCAGGACGTCCATGCCGCCGACCCTGCCGACCGCCTTGACGGCGGGGCCGACCGCGCCCTTGGAGAAGCGGACCACGGTGGGCGCGTCGTCGACGGCGACGGCCTCGCGCAGCTGGGCGCGGACCTGGTCGGCGTCGCGCGGGGCGGCGATCCGGAGCGTGGGCACGCACTGGAGGATCGACATGTCCCACATGCCGTTGTGCGAGGCGCCGTCCGTGCCGGTGATACCGGCCCGGTCCAGGACGAAGGTCACGCCGCACTTGTGCAGGGCGACGTCCATCAGGACCTGGTCGAAGGCGCGGTTGAGGAAGGTGGCGTAGACCGCGAAGACCGGGTGGAGCCCGCCGGTGGCGAGGCCGGCCGCGGAGGCGGCGCCGTGCTGCTCGGCGATGCCGACGTCGTAGATCCGGTCCGGGAAGGCGGCCTCGAACTTGCCGAGGCCGACCGGCTGGAGCATGGCCGCGGTGATGGCGACGATGTCCTCGCGCTCGTGGCCGAGCTTGACCATCTCCTCGCCGAAGACGGAGGTCCAGTCGAGGCCGGAGGTGGAGATCGGCAGGCCGGTGTCCGGGTGGATCTTGCCCACCGCGTGGAAGCGGTCGGCCTCGTCCTGGAGGGCGGGGGTGTAGCCGCGGCCCTTCTCGGTGAGGCAGTGCACGATGACCGGGCCGCCGAAGCGCTTGGCGCGCTGGAGCGCGGATTCCAGGGCCTCGATGTCGTGGCCGTCGATCGGGCCGACGTACTTCAGGCCGAGGTCCTCGAACATGCCCTGAGGGGCGATGAAGTCCTTGAGGCCCTTCTTGGCGCCGTGCAGGGTCTCGTACAGCGGGCGGCCGACGACGGGCGTGCGCTCCAGGATGTCCTTGCCGCGGGCCAGGAACCGTTCGTAACCGTCGGTCGTACGGAGCGTGGCGAGGTGGTTGGCCAGGCCGCCGATGGTCGGGGCGTAGGAGCGCTCGTTGTCGTTGACGACGATGACGAGGGGGCGGTCCTTGGCGGCGGCGATGTTGTTCAGCGCCTCCCAGGCCATACCGCCGGTGAGCGCGCCGTCGCCGATGACCGCGACGACGTGGTCGTCCTTCTTCAGGACCTCGTTGGCCTTGGCCATGCCGTCGGCCCAGCCGAGGACCCCGGAGGCGTGGCTGTTCTCGATGACGTCGTGGTCGGACTCGGCGCGCGAGGGGTAGCCGGAGAGACCGCCCTTGCTCTTGAGCCGGGAGAAGTCCTGGCGGCCGGTGAGCAGCTTGTGCACGTAGCTCTGGTGGCCGGTGTCCCAGAGCACCTTGTCCCGGGGCGATTCGAAGACCCGGTGCAGGGCGATGGTCAGCTCGACGACGCCGAGGTTGGGGCCGAGGTGTCCGCCGGTCTTGGAGACCGCGTCCACGAGGAAGGTGCGGATCTCCTCCGCGAGCTGGTCCAGCTCACCGAGGCTGAGCCGGTCCAGGTCGCGCGGTCCCTTGATGCGGGTCAGCAGATCCACCCGTGCC
Organism: Streptomyces sp. NBC_01116; assembly: GCF_041435495.1. Lineage (NCBI taxonomy): Bacteria > Bacillati > Actinomycetota > Actinomycetes > Kitasatosporales > Streptomycetaceae > Streptomyces > Streptomyces sp. NBC_01116. The sequence goes on along the minus strand of NZ_CP108644.1, from coordinate 7,035,350 downwards.
TCCTTGCGTTTGAGCTGATCGAGCGTGCCGATCCGATGAGTCTAATGTTCCGCTCGCGACGGCGGGCATCGGGCGGCCCTGTTCGCCCACGGAATGCCGGACACACGCGGGTGCCCGGCACCCCTGGGGGCGCCGGGCACCTGCGCGGTTGTCCGGTCAGGCGCGGCCCGCGGTCTTCTGGGTCCTACGGGTGACGGAGTCGATGACGACCGTGGCGAGAAGCACGGCGCCGGTGACCATGTACTGGATCGGGGTGGCGATGCCCTCCAGTGACAGTCCGTACTGGATGGAGACGATCACCATGACGCCGAGCAGCGCGTTCCAGGTGCGGCCCCGGCCGCCGAAGAGGCTGGTGCCGCCGATGACGGCCGCCGCGATGACGTTCATCAGGAGGTCGCCGGTGCCGGAGCCCTGGTTGGCCGCCGCGATCTTGGAGGCCCAGAACAGGCCGCCGATCGCCGCGAAGGTCCCCGCGATGGAGAAGACGGAGACGCGGATCGCGGTGACGTTGATGCCGGCCCGCCGGGAGGCCTCGACGCTGCCGCCGAGCGCGAAGATCTTCCGCCCGTAGGCCGTACGGCGGAGCACGAAGTCCGTGCCGACCAGGACGATGAGGAAGAGGACCAGGGCGAGCGGCAGGCCGCGGTACTGGTTGAACATGTACGCGGCGGCGAAGCCGAACACGGCGATGACCGCGGTGCGCACGAGGATGTCGGCGAGCGGGCGGGCCGGGATGCCGGCCGCCTCGCGGCGGCGGGTGTCCAGGAAGGCCGCGGCGAAGTAGCCGACGACCGCGATGGCGGCGAGCCCGTAGGCGGCGGCGACGTCGGTGAAGTAGTACGTGGTCAGCTTGCCGACCACGCCGTCGCCGTCCAGGTTGATCGTGCCGGAGTCGCCGAGCAGCTGGAGCATGAAGCCGAGCCAGAACAGCAGGCCCGCCAGGGTGACGGCGAAGGCGGGCGCCCCGACCCGGGCGAAGAAGAAGCCGTGGATCGCGCCCATCACCGCGCCGCTGACGACGGCGACGAGGATCGCCAGCCATTCGTTCATGCCCTGGGTGACGCTGAGCACCGCGACGAGGGCGCCGGAGACACCGGAGACGGAACCGACCGAGAGGTCGATCTCGCCGAGCAGCAGGACGAAGATGATGCCCACGGCCATCATGCCGGTGGCGACCATCGTGGTGGCGATGTCGCTGATGTTCTTCGCGGAGAGGAACTCGGAGTTCATGCTCTGGAAGACGATGGCGATGATCGCGAGGCCGACGATCACCGGGATCGAGCCCAGGTCGCCGCCGCTGATCTTGCGCTTGAACTCGGTGACGTAGCCGCCGAGGCCCTGCTCGCGGATGAGCAGGCGGGGGTCGATCACCGTGGCGGCGCCCTCGGCCGCGTCCGGGTTGCCGACCGGCGGGGCGTCGGCCTTGTCCAGCGAGGTGGCGGACTTGTCGGTGGTCACTTGGAAACCTCCGCGTTGCGCGCCGCACGTCGGGTCACGGCGTTGTCCGTGGCGCCCGTGATGGCGGAGATGATCTCTTCCTGGGAGGTGGTCCTCACGTCGAAGACACCGTTGTTCCGGCCCAGCCGGAGCACGGCGACCTTGTCGGCGACGGCCTTCACATCGGCCATGTTGTGGCTGATGAGGATGACGGCGTGGCCGCGCTCGCGCAGCCGCTCGACGAGGTCGAGGACCTGGGCGGTCTGCTCGACGCCGAGGGCCGCGGTCGGCTCGTCGAGGATGACGAGGCGGGGCTCGCCGAGCATCGAACGGGCGATCGCGACCGTCTGGCGCTGGCCGCCGGAGAGCGAGGCGATCGGGATGCGGACGCTCGGGATGCGGATGGAGAGCGTGGACAGCAGCTCGCGGGAGCGGCGCTCCATCTCCACCTCGTCCAGGATGCCGAACCTGCGCAGTTCGCGGCCGAGGTAGAGGTTGCCGACGACGTCGATGTTGTCGCACAGCGCGAGGTCTTGGTAGACGGTCGCGACGCCGAGGTTCTGGGCGTCGTGCGGCTTGGTGATCTGCACGGTCCTGCCCTCCCACTCGATGACGCCGTCATCGATGGGGTGCACTCCGGCGATCGTCTTGACCAGCGTTGATTTACCGGCGCCGTTGTCGCCCACCAGGGCGACCACCTCGCCGGCGTGGACCTCAAGCTCTACATCGGTGAGTACCTGGACGGCACCGAAGCGCTTGGAGACCCCTCGCAACGCCAACACGGGCGTAGCGGACACATGAACCATCTCCTTCGCCGCCTGACCGGCGGGGATGCCGCGCCCGGGGGAAGGCGCGGCGGTGTCGAGCACAGAGGGAAAGCGGAGGTGAAGCGTTCCGTCCGACGCCCCGCCCGGTAGCGGGACGGTTGGTGTGCGGGGCGCCGGACAGGCTTCGTGGCGCGCGTGCGGGCCGGGGTGCGACGGGCACGTGCGCGGGCGGTGGGGCCGCCGGCGCCCTCGCGGGGATCGCGGCGGGCGGGGCGGCGGGCGGGACCCGGCGGCTCGGGGGCGGGCCGGGTCCCGGGGGGCTACTTCAGACCGATCTTGTCGCAGGCGGCCTTGTACTTGGCCGAGCAGATCTCGTCCAGCGTCCAGATGCCGTCCTTGATGACGGTGTCCTTGATGTTGTCCTTGGTCAGCGAGACGACCGGGACGAGGACCGTCGGGATGCCCTTCTGGCTGGCGTTGTCGACCTTGGAGGTGGCGATGGAGTCGAGCTTCTCGCCCTTGGCGAGGGCGACGGCCATCTCCGCGGCGACGATGCCCTCGGCGGGGTAGGACTTGTAGACGCTCATGAACTGCTCACCGGTGACGATGCGCTGCACGCCCGCCAGCTCGGCGTCCTGGCCGGTGACCGGCGGGAGCGGCGAGAGGCCGGCACCCTTGAGGGCGGTGATGATGCCGCCCGCCATGCCGTCGTTGGCGGAGTAGACGCCGTCGATCTTGTCCTTGCCGAGCGCGGTGATCGCCGCTTCCATGTTGGCGTTGGCGTTCTCCGGCTTCCACTCCTTGGTGTCGTACTCCTTGCCGTACTTCACCTTGCCGTCGAGGACGGACTTGGCGCCCTTCTTGAAGAGGGCGGCGTTCGGGTCGGTGATCGCGCCGTTCATCATCACGATCGTGCCGCCGTCGGCCTTGTCGCCCAGGGCCTCCAGCAGGGCGGTGCCCTGCGCGCGGCCGACCTCTTCGTTGTCGAAGGAGGTGTAGGCGTCGATGGGGCCCTCGGCGAGGCGGTCGAAGGCCACGACCGGGATGCCCGCGTCCTTGGCCTTCTTGACGCTGTTCTCGATCGCCTTGGCGTCCACCGCGCCGATGATGAGCGCGTCGACCTTGTTGGTGATCATCGTGTCGATCTGCTGCGACTGGGTGGTCGCGTCCTGCTTGGCGTTGTTGTAGGTGACCTCGGCCTTGCCGTTGGTCAACTCGCTGATCTTCTTCTCGATGATCGGCCGGTCGAACTTCTCGTAACGGGCCGTCTGGTTCTCGGGAAGGAGCAGACCTATCTTCAGGTCGTCGCCCTTCTTCTCCGAGCCTCCTTCGGCCTTGTCACCGGACTCCTTGGCACTCCCGCAAGCGGCCAGCGAGACCGCCATCGTGGTGGCGGCAACGGCAACGGCGGCACGACGCATACGCGTGTTCATTCTCGAACCTCCCTGACGAGGCCGCGACGTTGCGGCCGAGGTGGCTGGAAGTCAACTCGGCCCCAGCGTCAGCGTCAAGGAGTAAATCCTTAACGAGATGACAACGGTGCCATTCGTTATCTAAGTGAAGGCAGGAGTCGCCGCAGACAGGTTGCTCTCCAAAAGGGTTGAATCCCCCATCTCGCTGAGGACCAGGGCGAGAGCGCCCAGGACCTCGGCACGCCCGCCGAGCGCGCCGGGCAGCACCGAGAGCTGCCGGGCGGCGCTGGGGATGGCGTAACGCGACACGGAGTCCCGTATGGGTCCGAGGACCAGCTCCCCGGCCTCCGCGAGGGAGCCGCCGAGCACGACGCGGCTGGGGTTGAGCAGATTGCACAGGTTGGCCACGCCGCTGCCGATGTGGCGGCCCACGTCGCCGATCACGCGGCGGCAGCCCGGATCGCCCTCCCGCGCCAGCTGGACCACCCGCTCCATGGTGAGCCCGGGGCCGTGGCTGGGCTGGAGCAGCGGCAGGACGTAGCGGGCGGCGGTGAAGGTCTCCAGGCAGCCGCGGTTGCCGCAGCGGCACACCGGGCCCGACTCGTCGAGCGTGATGTGCCCGATCTCGCCGGCCGTGCCGCCGGGGCCCCGGTAGATGGTCCCGTCGATCACCAGACCGGCGCCGACGCCGCTGGCGACCTTGATGTACGCGAGGTCCTTGACGCCCCTGCCGCTCCCCCAGACCAGCTCGCCCAGCGCCCCGAGATTGGCGTCGTTGTCGACGTACACGGGCACGCCGAGGCGGCCGGAGAGCTCCTCGCTGGGGTTGATGCCCGTCCAGCCCGGCAGGATCGAGGTGGAGCCCAGAGTGCCGGACTCGACGTCGATGGGGCCCGGCACGCCGAGGCCGATGCCGATCACCTTGTCCGGGCCGATCCCGGTGGCCTCGATCAGCCGCTTGACCAGCACTTCCGCCCGGTCGAAGCCCTCGGCGGACGAGGCGTCCACGTCCAGCGGCTCGGACTCCTCGGCGAGCACCTGGTGGGCGAGGTTGCCGACGGCGACGCGCAGGTGCGTGTGGCCGAAGTCGACGCCGATGACGATGCCCGCGTCGCCGCTGAGCGAGACGCTGCGGGCCCGCCGGCCGCCCGCCGAGGTGGGAGTGACCTCGACCGTTCCGCCGTCCTTCAGCTCCCGGACGATATTGGAGACGGTGGCCGCGGAGAGCCCGGTGCTCCGGGCGATCTCCGCCTGGGTGAGCGATCCCGCCATCCGTACGGCGCGGACGACCCGCTCCAGATTGGCCCTGTGCAGCGATGTCTGCGACCCGGGAGTCTCCATCGACTCATCCACTCCTGCCCTTGGCGGGCGGTCCCTGAGGACCGCCCCGGCCGGGGCCGCAGCGATGAGACCCCGGCTTCCTCCAACATGTGAACTCTAAGCTGACCGTTCGGGGGTGCCTCCCGTCAAGACCTGAGCACGCGCACACCACGACGGCCCGGTGCCCCGGCGGAGGGACTCCGCCGGGGCACCGGGCCGTAGGTGGGACGCGGGCTACTTCAGGGCGCCCGCCGTCAGGCCGGAGACGACCTGGCGCTGGAAGATGATGTACGCCGCCAGCACGGGCAGCATCGCGATCACCAAACCGGCGAAGAGACCGGAGTAGTCGCCCTTGTAGCCCTGGCTGGAGGCCAGCTCCACCAGGCCCTGGGCCAGCACCCGCTTCTCCGGGTCGGTGTTCAGCACCGTGGGCAGCATGTACTGGTTCCACTGCCCCAGGAAGTTGAAGATGCCGACGCTGATCAGGCCGGGCTTGGCCATCGGCAGCATGACCTGGAAGAACGTGCGGGTGTGCGAGGCCCCGTCGATGATCGACGCCTCCGCCACCGAGGTCGGCAGCGTACGGAAGAACGAGGTCAGGAAGAACACGGTGAACGGCAGCGAGTACGCGATGTACACGAGGATCAGGCCGTGGATCGTGTTCAGCAGGCCCATGTTGTCCATGACGTAGAACAGCGGGACCAGCGCCAGCATGATCGGGAAGCTCATGCCACCGACGAACAAGAAGTAAATGAAGCGGTTGCCCGGGAACTCGAAGCGGGCGAGCACATAGGCGGCCATGGACCCGAGCACCAGGGTGCCCGTGAGCGACCCGCCCACCACCAGGATGGTGTTCAGGAAGTACTCGCTCATGTGGGCCTGGCTCCAGGCCCGGCCCCAGCTGTCGAAGTTCAGCGAATCGGGCAGCGACCACGGGGTGTTGAAGATGTCCGCGTCCGTCTTGAACGAGGACATCACCGCCCAGAACAGCGGCAGGACGACCATGATCGCCCACAGGATCAGCATCCCGTGCGAGAAGACGTTGAGGACCTGGCCCTCGCTCTTCTTCGCGGGGGCCGAGGGCGTCTTGCCCACCGGCCCGGTGCGCTGGGCGGGCACCTTCGTCGCTTCGGCGCCGGAGGGGTCGGAGGGAGGGGTGTCAGTGGTCTTCATCAGAACTCCAGCCGCTCGCGCCGGCCCACCCGCATGACGATGGCGGCGAACGCCAGCGTCACGAGGAGCAGGGCGACACCGATCGTGGTCGCGTAGCCCGCCTGTCCGTCACGGAACGCCGACTGGTAGACGTACAGCGGCAGGACGGTGGTCGAGTAGTCGGGCCCGCCGGGACCGACGCTCATGATGTGGACGATCGCGAAGCCCTCGGCGCCGAGCGCCAGGATGCCCATGTAGACCCAGCCGGACTGGACCGTGTCCCACAGCAGGGGCAGCGTGATCCGGAAGAAGGTCGTGAAGCGGCTCGCCCCGTCCAGCAGGGCGGCTTCGTAGAAGTCCTTGGGGATGGAGGCCATGCCCGCGGAGAACAGCACCACGAAGAAGCCGGTCGTGCACCAGACGAGGACCGCCATGATGACCCACAGGGCCAGCTGCGGATCGCCCAGCCAGGTCGGCACGTCGTCGAAGCCGACGGCCTTGAGCGTGCCGTTGATCATGCCCTGGGCCGGGTCGAAGGCGAACTGGAACAGGATGGCCACGATCGCGATCGACAGCACCTGCGGGAAGAAGTAGGCGATCTTGTAGAAGCCGGAGCCCCGTACGCCGGCGATCGCGGCGCCCTTGCGGCGCCGCCCGCCCACGTTGAGCATGAAGGCGAAGAAGAGCGCGAGCCCCAGCGTCACCAGCGGCAGCAGCACGGCCAGCAGCACGCTGTGCTGCAGCGATTTCCAGAAGATGTCGTCATCGAGCATCTTGGTGTAGTTGTCGAACCCGACCATCTTGAAGTCGGGACTCAACCCCGTCCAGTCCGTGAACGAGTAGTAGATGGACTGGATGAAGGGCCAGATGACGAAGATGACGTACAACGCCATCGGGACCACCAAGAACCCGATTATGAACCGGTATTTACCGTGTTGCATCGTTACCGACTCCGACCTTCCCCTGCTGCCCGCCGCTGGTGACGCGTGGTCACTGGTGCCTGAAGTGCTTGATGGACTGGTCCTTGGCGGTCGCGTCGGCGAAGGCCTGGATCTTCTTGATGGTCTCGGCCGGCTTGGCGCGGCCGGCCATCATCTCGCCGAGCGCGGCGACGCCGATCTGCTCCTTCTGGAGCTTCACGTACCAGTCCTGCAGGCGCGGGTTGACCACGTTGGTGCCGGCCTTCTCCAGCGCGGCGACACCGGACTTCAGGCCGTCGGACAGCTCGATGCCGTCCGTGCCGCCGTTGAAGGCGGAGAGCGACTTGGTGCTGCTGGTGAAGGACTTGGAGGAGGCCTCGCTGAGCATGATGCGCAGCTGCTCCATGCCGCCCGCGGCGTTCTTCGCCTTGCTCGGGACGATGAACGGCTCGCCGCCGGACGCCCAGAGGGTGCCGAAGGGCAGCTTGTCGGAGGAGTCGAGGCTGGAGGGAGCGCCCACGGACAGCTTGAAGTCCTTGGGGATGATCGCCGCTTCCTCGTTCTCGACCCAGGAGCCGTTCGGGATGAACAGCGCCTTGCCGCGGGCCCACGCGCCCTGGGAACCGCGGTGGTCCAGGCCCGGGGTGCCATCGAGGATGTAGCCCTTGGCGACGAGCTCGTAGTACGCCTCGAAGGCCGCCTTGACCGCGGGGTGCTCCCAGGCCTTCGGCTCCAGGTTGTCGATGGCGTCGAGGACCTCGACGCCGCCGATCTTGCCGATGAAGGGGTACAGCGAGAAGGGGATGTAGTAAGGGTGCTTGCCGGGGTAGGTCCAGCCGGCGATGCCCTCCTTCTTCGCCTTCGCGCAGAGCGCGAGCATGTCGTCCCAGGTCTCCGGGTACGCGGAGTCGAGCTTCTCCAGCGCGGTCTGCGAGTACCAGACGCCGTAGACCGTGTACGCGTAGTACATGATCCAGACCGGGTCGCCGTCGAACTGGCCCATCTCGATGATGCCCGGCCGCAGGGTGTCGCGGACCTTCTTGGCGGGGTCGTCGATGGAGGGGGCGTCGAGCAGCGGGGTCAGGTCGGTGAGCTGCTTCTTGCCGACCAGGACGCCCATGTCCATCTGCTGGGCACCGGAGTTGTCGATCAGGTCCGGCGGGGTACCACCGTTGAACCGCGGCTGAAGAACCGACTGGATCTTCTGCGTCGCGGAGAACTTGACCTTCGCATCGGGATAGGTCTTCTCGTAGACGGCCTTGGCGTCCTCGGCGTACTTCGTGCCGAAGCCACCGTCGAAGATGACGATCTCCAGCGGTGCGCTGCCGTTGACGGCCAGCGGGTTCTTCTCGGTCTTTTCGCCCTTTTCGACCTTGTCGTCGCTGCTGCTGTCGCCGCTCGCGCAGGCGGACAGGAAGCTCATCGTCGGAACAGCGATCAGGCCGAGTGCGGCAGAACGCTTGATCAGATCGCGACGGCCAAGGCCCTCATTGTTGTGGGCGGAGGTGGATCCCATGCTCAAGTCCTCGCCTTCTCCAGGACTCAGGCGGTGTACCGGTCACCCGTCGAAAATTCGCCTCAGGCGAAGGGCCCCGCCACCGCGGTCAGTTGCGCTTGGGTTGTGCGGATATGCAGATGTACCGGACATGCCGGTGCAGTGGGGTGCCGGGAGACCGTACAGCGAGGACACCTCCGGCGTCCTCGCAACCGTCCCTGTTTCCCCCGCGCGCACGTCCGCGTGAAGCGGCCGTGCGGTGCCGACAGGTATAGTCCACTTGTCGCCAACTGAGCAAGATCGAAAGCAGGTTTGGGCGGCAGTCTTTCCCGAGTTGAGACCTCACGGACACCTCGGCACCCCGCGCCCTCCTCCCGCGGCGACTATTTCCCCATACCGGCCGATTCGCCGAGGGACCTCGCGGCAACACCCTTGACACGTCCCGCCACTTGGATCCCTACTGGACCTTGCATCCCAATATGACAACGTTGTCCATGCATTTTCCCGGGGAGGAACGGCTCGGCATGCAGCCACCACGCGGTATCGATCACGGATCCGACCAGACCCCTCACGCGGCCCCCCGCCCGGCTCACCGCCGGAGACGGACCCCCACGGCGGCCGCCCTGGCCGCCTCCCTCGCCCTGGTGGTGATCGCCCCAGCGGTCGCCACCGCCCAGCCCTCGTCGCCGGACCGGAAGCCGTCCGGCGACCGCGCCTTCTCCACCTCGTTCGAGGCGGACGAGAGGCAGCCCGACTGGCGCAGCACCGTCGAGGAGGGCCCCGACGGCGAGAAGCGTGCCTCGGGCGTCGACGGGGGCTTCTCCTCCGGCATACCGGGCAATGTCACCGACCGGGTGACGGAGCTGCGCGCGAGTGCCGAGAACACCGCGGGCGGCGAGGTCAAGGAGAACCTCGTCGACGTCGAGCCGGGCTCCAAGTGGCTGACGTTCAAGCCCACCGGCTGGGTCGAGTTCGATCTGGACGAACCCGTCAAGGTCGTGACGTACGCCCTCACTTCGGCCAACGACCACGCCGAGCGCGACCCGAAGAACTGGACGCTCAAGGGCTCGGCGGACGGCAAGGAGTGGACCGACCTCGACACCCGCACCGGCGAGACCTTCACCAAGCGGCACGAGACGAAGCGTTACGACTTCGCGGGCGACACCGCCTACCGGCACTTCCGCCTGGAGATCACGAAGAACAACGGCGCGCCGGACGCCCTCCAGCTCGCCGACGTTCAGTTCTCGAACGGTGACACCTCCGCGCCGGTGCCCGACGAGATGCGCAGCCAGGCCGACCGCGGCCCCTCCGGGTCTCCCACCGCCAAGTCCGGCGCGGGATTCACCGGAAAGAAGGCACTGCGTTACGCGGGCACCCACACGCCCGACGGACGCGCCTACTCGTACAACAAGATCTTCGACGTGAACACGGCCGTCACCAAGGACACCGAGCTGTCCTACCTGGTCTACCCGCAGATGGGCGAGACCGACCTGAACTATCCGGCCACGCACGTCGCGGTGGACCTGGCCTTCACCGACGGCACGTACCTGAGCGAGCTGAAGGCCACCGACAGCCACGGCGGGCTGCTCACGCCGCGGGGCCAGGCGGACGCCAAGCGCCTCTACGTCAACCAGTGGAACAAGGTCGCCGCCCGCCTCGGCACGGTCGCCGCGGGCAAGACCGTCGACCGGATCCTGGTGGCGTACGACTCACCCAAGGGGAAGGCGAAGTTCCAGGGCTGGATCGACGACATCACGATCGCCCCGAGGAAGCCCGAGAAGCGCAAGGCGCACCTGTCGGACTACGCGCTGACGACCCGGGGCACCAACTCCAGCGGCGGCTTCTCGCGCGGCAACAACATTCCGGCCACCGCCGTCCCGCACGGCTTCAACTTCTGGACGCCGGTCACCAACGCGGGCACCACCAGCTGGCTGTACGACTACCACCGGGGCAACAACGCGGACAACCTCCCGACGCTCCAGGCCTTCGCCGCCAGCCATGAGCCGAGCCCCTGGATGGGCGACCGGCAGACCTTCCAGCTGATGCCGTCGGCCGCGAGCGGCACCCCGGACGCGTCCCGGACGGCCCGCGCGCTGCCCTTCCGGCACGAGAACGAGACGGCGAAGCCGCACTACTACGGCGTCACGTTCGAGAACGGCCTCAAGGCCGAGATGACGCCGACCGACCACGCGGCCCGGATGCGGTTCACGTATCCCGGCAAGGACGCCGCCCTGATCTTCGACAACGTCACGAACGACGGCGGTATCACGCTGGACCCGAAGACCGGATCCTTCTCCGGCTACACGGACGTCAGGAGCGGCCTGTCCACGGGCGCGACCCGGATGTTCGTGTACGGCGTCTTCGACGCGCCGGTCACCGACAGCGGCAAGCTGAAGGGCGGCGGGGGCGACGACGTCACCGGGTTCTTCCGCTTCGACGCGGGCAAGGACCGCACGGTCGACCTGCGGCTGGCCACCTCGCTGATCGGCGTCGACCAGGCGAAGCAGAACCTGGCCATGGAGATCCCGGAGTCCACCTCCTTCGACCGGGTGCAGCGCAAGGCGCAGGGCGCCTGGGACGACATCCTGCGGACCGTCGAGGTCGAGGGCGCGAACGCGGACCAGCTGACCACCCTCTACTCCAGCCTGTACCGCCTCTACCTCTACCCGAACTCCGGCCACGAGAAGGTGGAGGGGAAGACCAAGTACGCCAGCCCCTTCTCCAAGGCGGTCGGTGAGAACACCCCGACGCGGACCGGCGCGAAGATCGTCGACGGCGAGGTGTACGTCAACAACGGGTTCTGGGACACCTACCGCACGACGTGGCCCGCCTACTCCTTCTTCTCCCCGAAGAAGGCCGGCGAGCTGGTGGACGGTTTCGTCCAGCACTACAAGGACGGCGGCTGGACCTCGCGCTGGTCCTCCCCCGGCTACGCCGACCTGATGACCGGCACCAGCTCGGACGTGGCGTTCGCCGACGCGTACGTCAAGGGCGTGAAGTTCGACGCCGAGGCGGCGTACGACGCGGCCCTCAAGAACGCCACCGTGGCCCCGCCGTCCTCGGGCGTCGGCCGCAAGGGCCTTCAGACCTCGGTCTTCACCGGCTACGCGGACACCGAGACCCACGAGGGCCTGTCCTGGTCCCTGGAGGGCTACGTCAACGACTACGGCATCGCCCGGATGGGCCAGGAGCTGTACGAGAAGACGAAGAAGGCGCGGTACAAGGAAGAGTCCGCGTACTTCATGAACCGGGCGCAGAAGTACGTCAAGCTCTTCGACGACAAGGCCGGGTTCTTCCAGGGCAAGAAGCCCAACGGCGACTGGCGCCTGCCCTCCGGGGAGTACGACCCCCGCGTCTGGGGCTACGACTACACCGAGACCAACGGCTGGGGCTACGCCTTCACCGCCCCGCAGGACAGCCGGGGCCTGGCCAACCTGTACGGCGGCCGCGCGGGTCTGGGCGAGAAGCTGGACACGTACTTCTCGACGCCGGAGACGGCGGGCCCGGAGTTCGTCGGCAGCTACGGCGGCGTCATCCACGAGATGACCGAGGCGCGTGACGTGCGGATGGGCCAGTACGGGCACAGCAACCAGGTCGCCCACCACGCCACGTACATGTACAACGCGGCCTCGCAGCCGTACAAGACGCAGGAGAAGGTCCGCGAGGTGCTGGGCCGGCTGTACGTCGGCAGCGAGATCGGGCAGGGCATCCACGGCGACGAGGACAACGGCGAGCAGTCGGCCTGGTTCCTCTTCTCCTCGCTCGGCTTCTACCCGCTGGTGATGGGCAGCGGGGAGTACGCCATCGGCTCGCCGCTCTTCAAGAAGGTAACCGTCCGCATGGACAACGGCCGCAAGCTGGTCGTGAAGGCCCCGAAGAACAGCGAGAAGAACATCTACGTGCAGGGCGTGAAGGTCAACGGCAAGAAGTGGGCCTCCACGGCGCTCCCGCACGACGTCCTGGCCAAGGGCGGCACGCTGGAGTTCGCCATGGGCCCGAAGCCGTCGGCCTGGGGCACGGGCAAGGACGCGGCCCCGGTCTCCGTCCAGAAGGACGACAAGGTCCCGACGCCCAAGGGCGACGCGCTGAAGGGCGAAGGCGCGCTCTTCGACGACACCTCCGCCACCTCGGCGACGGTGGAGCGGGTGGAGCTGCCGGTGTCCTCGGCCACGAAGGGCGTCCAGTACACGCTGACGTCGGCGGCGGCCGACAAGGCGCCGGAGGGCTGGACGCTCCAGGGGTCGACGGACGGCGAGAGGTGGACCGACCTCGACCGCCGCTCCGGCCAGTCGTTCGCCTGGGACAGGCAGACCCGGGTGTTCTCGGTGGCGAAGCCCGGCTCGTACGCGAAGTACCGGCTGGTGCTGACGGGTTCGGCGACGCTCGCGGAGGTGGAGCTGCTCTCCTGACCCGTACGCGACGGGCGTCGGCGGCCGGTACCCCGAGGGCGGGGTGCCGGCCGTCGGCGTTCACGTCCGCTGGAGGTTCTCGGGCAGGGCGACGTTCAGGGCGGCGACGACCGGGCGGCCGTGTTCCGTGCCGAGCCGGGAGAGGGCGCCGGTGGCCAGCTGGAAGAGCCGCCCCTCGGCCGGGGTCAAGCCGAGGTAGCGGGCGGTGAGGACGCGCAGGAAGTGCGAGTGCGCGACGAGCACGGTGTCCGCGCTCCCGATTCCGTCGGCGGCGGACCGGACGCCCGCGAGGACCTGGTCGGCCCGCTGCCCGATCTGGCCGGGGCTCTCGCCCGGGTGCTCGTCGGAGCCGGGGTCGACGCCGTCGGTCCACAGGTTCCAGAAGGGCCGGGTGCGGCGGATCGCCGGGGTGGTGATGCCCTCGTAGCCGCCGTAGTCCCACTCCCGCAGTTCGGGGGTGACCCGGGGGTCGGGGAGTCCGGCCAGCTCGGCGGTGCGGCGGGCCCGGATCATCGGGCTGACGAGGGTGAGCCCGATGTTCCGGTCGGCCAGCAGCGGGACGAGCGCGCGGGCCTGGCGCTCCCCGACGTCGGTGAGCGGGAGGTCGGTGTAGCTCGTGTGCTGTCCGGAACGGGACCACTCGGTCTCGCCGTGCCGGATGAGGATCAGCTCGCCCATGGGGTCCGTTCGCTTTCTGTACAGGTGGCGCCGGTCGTGCGGGTGCGGCCACGTACCGTAAGTCCCTCACCTGATCCTTTTCCCGTGGGGGGACCGCATGTCCGACTACTTCCCGCCTCCGCCGCCCGAACAGCCGCAGCCGGAACACCGGCCTCCGGTCGGTGCGGCGGCGCCTTCGCCGTGGGCTTGCCCCGCGCCGCCGCCGGGCAAGCGGCGCACGGGGCTGATCGTGACGCTCGCCGTGGGCGGCGGGCTGGTCGTGGCGGGGGCGACGGTGGCGCTCGTCCACGCGTTGATGGAGTCGGTCCCGGACTCCATCGCGCTGCCGCCCGAGCGGTCGGACGCGCCCTACTCCCAACCGTACGGGGAGGAGCCGTACGCCGAGGAGCCCTTGCACGAGGAGACGGTGGAGCCCGTCGCGCCCGGGCCGCCCGCCGAGGGGGACGTCACGGTCACGACGTGCACGCGCGACTCCCTGATCGGCTGGCCGCACGCGGACCTGAAGATCGTGAACAACTCCGGCGCTCCGGCGGCGTACATCGTGTCCATCACGTTCGTGGACGGGGACGGCTCCGTGGTGTCCGACGGCATCGCGACCACCGAGGAGGTGGCCCCCGGCGCGTCGGTCAAGGTGCGGGCCCAGGGGTCCGGCGAGGTGGCCGCGGGCACGAAGTGCCGGATCGCCGAGGTCGACCGGCACGCGCTGTGACGATCCGTCAGCGCGACCGCACGCGGGAGGGGCCGCACTCCGGGTCATCCCCGGGGTGCGGCCCTTCCCGCTCGGTCCGGCCCGCCTACTTGCGGATCAGGCTGCGGAGCACGTACTGGAGGATGCCGCCGTTGCGGTAGTAGTCCGCCTCGCCGGGGGTGTCGATGCGCACGACACCGTCGAACTCCACACCGGTGTCGGTGGTGACCTTGACCGTGCGCGGGGTGGTGCCGTTGTTCAGCTCGGTGACGCCGGTGAAGGAGAAGGTCTCCTCGCCGGTGAGGCCGAGGGTCTCGGCGGTCTGGCCCTCGGGGAACTGGAGCGGGAGGACGCCCATGCCGATGAGGTTCGAGCGGTGGATGCGCTCGTAGGACTCTGCGATGACGGCCTTGACGCCGAGGAGCGCGGTGCCCTTGGCGGCCCAGTCGCGGGACGAACCGGAGCCGTACTCCTTGCCCGCGAGGATCGCGAGGGGGGTGCCGGCGGCCTGGTAGTTCTGCGAGGCGTCGTAGATGAACGACACCGGGCCGTCACCCTGGGTGAAGTCGCGGGTGTAGCCGCCCTCGGTGCCCGGCGCGATCTGGTTGCGCAGGCGGATGTTGGCGAACGTGCCGCGGATCATGACCTCGTGGTTGCCACGGCGCGAGCCGTAGGAGTTGAAGTCACGGCGCTCGATGCCGTGCTCGGTGAGGTACTTGCCGGCCGGGGTGTCGGCCTTGATGGCGCCGGCCGGGGAGATGTGGTCGGTGGTGACCGAGTCGCCGAGCTTGGCGAGCACCCGGGCGCCGGTGATGTCCTCGACCGGGGTCGTCTCCATCGTCATGCCCTCGAAGTACGGGGGCTTGCGCACGTAGGTGGACTCGGAGTCCCACTCGAAGGTGTTGCCGGTCGGGATCGGCAGCGCCTGCCACTGGGCGTCGCCCGCGAAGACGTCCTGGTAGGACTTGTTGAACATGTCCTCGCCGATGGCGTTCGCCACGACGTCGTTGACCTCGGCCTCGGAGGGCCAGATGTCGGTCAGGTAGACCGGCTTGCCGTCCTGGTCGACGCCGAGGGCGTCCTTGGTGATGTCGACCTTCATCGAACCGGCGATGGCGTACGCGACGACCAGCGGCGGGGACGCCAGGTAGTTCATCTTGACGTCGGGGTTGATCCGGCCCTCGAAGTTGCGGTTGCCGGAGAGCACCGAGGTGACCGCGAGGTCGTTCTCGTTGACCGCCTTGGAGACCTCCTCCGGCAGCGGGCCGGAGTTGCCGATGCAGGTGGTGCAGCCGTAGCCGACGAGGTTGAAACCGACCTTGTCGAGGTACGGGGTCAGGCCCGCCTTGTCGAAGTAGTCGGTGACGACCTTCGAGCCCGGGGCGAGGGTGGTCTTGACCCACGGCTTGCGGGTCAGGCCCTTCTCGACCGCCTTCTTCGCCACGAGCGCGGCGGCGACCATGACGTAGGGGTTCGAGGTGTTGGTGCAGGAGGTGATCGCGGCGACGGTGACGGCGCCGTGGTCGATCTCGTACGTCGAGCCGTCGGGGGCCGTGACCGTGGTCGGCTTCGACGGGACGCCGTTGGAGGAGGCCGGGGAGTCGGAGGCCGGGAAGGACTCCTTGCCCGCCTCCTCGTCGTCGGCGACGTAGTTGCGGACGTCCTGGGCGAACTGCGCCTTGGCGTTGGCCAGGACGATGCGGTCCTGCGGGCGCTTCGGGCCGGCGATGGAGGGGACGACCGTGGAGAGGTCGAGCTCCAGCTTCTCGGAGAAGTCCGGCTCGGCGGCCGGGTCCAGCCAGAGGCCCTGCTCCTTGGCGTACGCCTCGACGAGGGCGACCTGCTGGGCGTCGCGGCCGGTCAGACGCAGGTAGTTCAGCGTCTCGTCGTCGATCGGGAAGATCGCGGCGGTGGAGCCGAACTCCGGCGACATGTTGCCGATGGTGGCGCGGTTGGCGAGCGAGGTGGCGGCGACGCCCTCACCGTAGAACTCGACGAACTTGCCGACGACGCCGTGCTTGCGGAGCATCTCGGTGATGGTCAGCACGAGGTCGGTGGCCGTGGTGCCGGCCGGGAGCTCGCCGGTCAGCTTGAAGCCGACGACGCGCGGGATGAGCATGGAGACCGGCTGGCCGAGCATCGCGGCCTCGGCCTCGATGCCGCCGACGCCCCAGCCCAGCACACCGAGGCCGTTGACCATGGTGGTGTGCGAGTCGGTGCCGACGAGGGTGTCGGGGTACGCCTGGCCGCCCCGGACCATGACCGTACGCGCCAGGTGCTCGATGTTCACCTGGTGGACGATGCCGGTGCCCGGGGGGACGACCTTGAACTCGTCGAAGGCGGTCTGGCCCCAGCGCAGGAACTGGTAGCGCTCCTTGTTGCGGCCGTACTCCAGCTCGACGTTCTGGCCGAAGGCTTCCTTGGTGCCGAACTTGTCGGCGATGACGGAGTGGTCGATGACCAGCTCGGCCGGGGCCAGCGGGTTGATCTTCGCCGGGTCCCCGCCGAGCTCCTTGACGGCCTCACGCATGGTGGCGAGGTCCACGACACACGGCACGCCGGTGAAGTCCTGCATGATCACGCGGGCCGGCGTGAACTGGATCTCCTGGCTGGGCTGCGCCTGGGAGTCCCAGCCGCCGATGGCCCGGATGTGGTCGGCGGTGATGTTCGCGCCGTCCTCGGTACGGAGCAGGTTCTCCAGCAGGACCTTCAGGCTGTACGGGAGGCGCGCGGAGCCCTCTACCTTGTCCAGCTTGAAGATCTCGTACGACTCGTCGCCCACGCGCAGCGTGCTGCGGGCGTCGAAGCTGTTCGCCGACACGACAGTCTCCTTCTTCAATGTGCGCGTATCTCCGCGCCGCGCCTCATTGGCAGTCGGCGCCGCGTTTTGCCGTCTACTGCTCCGACCATCCGCTAAGGTAAGGATTAGTTAGGTAACCCTTACCGGGCGGCGGCTGCGGTGCGCCCCGGCAGATATCTCGATGTCGAGATAACTCTAGTACATAGCCGCCGCCCGGTCATGCCCAGGTGCCCCACCCCACAGCGCCGGGCGCACCGGTACGCCCCGATCACGGGCCCCCTTCCCCGAAGGCCGTACGCGGCGCGGGGCGCTCAGGCCACGCCCGTAAGCAGAACGCGGTCGAGTGCCGCCCGGCCCGCGGGCCCCCAGGTCGGCTTGCCGCCGGGAAGCCCCCGGTCGCCGTTTCGGCCCATGAGCATGAGGACCAGGCTCTTCATGGCGGCCAGCCCGCGAGCACGTCGGACCATCGCCTCGTCCGCACGCCCGTACGCCTCGAAGAACCGTGGGGCGGCGCCCTCCGGGAGGATGACCCAGGCGGCCGCGAGGTCCCACGCCGGATCGCCGGCGAACAGGTCACCGAAGTCGATCACGCCCGAGAGCGTCCCGTCCGACACGACGACATTCGCGGGGTGGAGGTCACCGTGCACCCACACCGGCGGCCCCTCCCACCCCGGAGCAGCGACGGCGTCGTCCCAGACGGCCCGGACGCCGTCGGCGAGGCCGTCGGGGACGACGGCGTGGAAGAGGTGGTCGAAGCCCTCCGTGTGCAGGCCGGGACGACCGCCTCGGTCCGAACCGGCCGGCGCATCGGCGGGCGCCTCCACGTGGAGTGCCCGGAGGAAGTCAGCCAGAGCCCCGGCCGCATGGTCGCCGCGGCTGATCGAGGTGCGGTCCAGGGGCTCACCCGGGACCCACGTCATGATCGTCCAGGGCTTCGGGAAGCGCGCGGACGGTTCGCCGGCCCGCACGGGGTTCGGGACGGGGAGCGGCAGGCGAGGAGCGAGGACCGGCAGCCACCGGCGCTCCTTGAGCTGGAGCTCCGGGGCGCGTTCCGTCCGCGGCATACGGACGGCCAGCTCGTCCCCGAGGCGCCACTGCTGGTTGTCCCATCCGCCCGCGACCTCCCGGACGGCCAGCCCCGCGAGGTCCGGATGCTGCTCCTGGAGCAGGCCGCGGACCAGGTCCGCCGTGATCTCGATCTCGAAGTCGGTCATGCGGGACCACGGTAGTGCGGTGGACCCGCCGGACGGACTTGGGGACCCGCCCCCGCGGGGGCGGGTCCGGGGCGTCAGTCGAGACAGAACTCGTTGCCCTCGACGTCCTGCATCACGAGGCAGGACTCGTTCTCCTCGTCGGCGAGCAGCAGTTCCCCGCGCACCGCGCCGAGCGGGATCAGCCGCGCGCATTCGGCCTCCAGCGCGGCGAGGCGCTCCTCGCCCACGAGCCCGGTTCCGACGCGCACATCGAGATGCACCCGGTTCTTGACGACCTTGCCTTCGGGAACGCGCTGGAAGTACAGCCGAGGACCCACACCCGAGGGGTCCTGGCAGGCGAATCCCGCGTCCCGCTTCTCGGGCGGCAACGAGAGGTCGTACGCGTCCCACGTGGCGAACCCCTCCGGCGGCGGCGGTACGACATACCCCAACACCTCGCACCAGAAGTACGCGACGCGCGAGGGTGACGCGCAGTCGAAGGTGACCTGTACCTGCCTGATGGGAGCCATCGGGCCACCCTAGCGGCGCACCCGTTCACCGGCCTCCGAATTTCGCGTCGCAGGATGCGTACGGGAACAGGAGTCGAGCGAGTCGTACCGCGGCCGGAAAAAAGGGGAAGCGGCGGGTGAAGTGCGCTGAAAGGATGACGAACTCCAGGGCCGACCGCGACAAAGCGCGGCACACCTGGCCCGACTACGCCCAACCGGCCCGGCCCACGTGGCCGTCCGGCACACCCAGCACACCCAGTACGACCGGCCCGGCGCGACGACGGGACCGGCACGCCCACCACGCATCTCAGCCCGCATCCCAGCACCAGGAGACACCCCCATGGTGACCCGCACCAGCGCCGTTTCACTGATCCGTTCCCGCTCCCTCTCCGACGTGGCCGAGTACGCCTATGCGGCCACCGCGCCCGCCGAGTCCCGGCTGATCTTCCTCGCCGGTTCGTGTCCGCTCGACGAGCACGGCGACACGGTGGCCGTCGGGGACTACGCGGGCCAGGCGGCGAAGTCCGTGGAGAACCTGCGGACGGCGCTCGCCGACGCGGGCGCCTCGATCGAGGACGTCATCAGCACACGGGTCCTCGTGGCGTCGGCCCGGCAGGAGGATCTCGTGGCCGCCTGGGAGGTGGTCCGGGACTCCTTCGGCGACCACGACGTGCCCAGCACCCTGATGGGCGTCACCGTGCTCGGCTACGCGGACCAGCTCGTCGAGATCGAAGCCGTGGCCGCCGTCCTCGACGCCCCGACGCCCGACGGCCCGGACGGCCCTCCGTCGGCGTAACGCCGGTACGAACCCGACAGCGCCCCCTCACACCGAAGCGTGCGAGGGGGCGCTGTCGGCGTGGCGGCTCACCCCCGTACGGACGCGCGGACCGCGCCCTTCGGTCCGGCGCGGGCCACGATGGGGAGAGGCGGTGTGCGCGGAGCCGGTACACACCCGTCACTCGAACGGCACACCCCCACAGCGGCCTCATCTCATATCTGAGATAACCTGCCGTCATGTCAGACGACTATCTCGTACGCATCGGCAAGCTCATCCGTGACGCCCGTCAGCATCGTGGCTGGACACAGACGCAGCTGGCCGAGGCGCTCGCCACCAGTCAGAGCGCCGTCAACCGCATCGAGCGCGGCAACCAGAACATCAGCCTTGAGATGATCGCCCGCATCGGCGAAGCCCTCGACAGCGAGATCGTGTCTCTCGGTTACGCCGGCCCCATGCATCTGCGGGTCGTCGGCGGCCGCCGGCTCTCCGGCGCCATCGACGTCAAGACCAGCAAGAACGCCTGTGTCGCGCTGCTGTGCGCCTCGCTCCTGAACAAGGGGCGCACGGTCCTGCGCCGGGTGGCCAGGATCGAGGAGGTGTTCCGACTCCTGGAGGTGCTGAACTCCATCGGGGTGCGCACCCGCTGGGTCAACGACGGCGTGGACCTGGAGATCGTGCCGCCCGCGCAGCTGGACCTGGAGGCGATCGACGCCGACGCCGCACGCCGGACCCGCTCGATCATCATGTTCCTGGGTCCGCTGCTGCACCGGACGGAGCAGTTCACCCTGCCGTACGCGGGCGGCTGCGACCTCGGCACCCGCACGATCGAGCCGCACATGATCGCGCTGCGCCGGTTCGGCCTGGAGATCGCCGCCACGGAGGGCCTCTACCACGCCCAGGTCGACCGCTCCGTCTCCCCGGACCGGCCCATCGTGCTGACCGAGCGCGGCGACACCGTGACCGAGAACGCCCTGCTGGCCGCCGCCCGCCACGACGGTACGACGGTCATCCGCAACGCCTCGTCCAACTACATGGTCCAGGACCTGTGCTTCTTCCTGGAGGCGCTGGGCGTACGGGTCGACGGCGTCGGCACGACGACGCTCACCGTGCACGGGGTCCCGCAGATCGACGTCGATGTGGACTACTCCCCCTCCGAGGACCCGGTCGAGGCGATGAGCCTGCTGGCCGCCGCGGTGGTGACCGAGTCCGAACTCACCATCCGCCGGGTGCCGATCGAGTTCCTGGAGATCGAGCTCGCGGTCCTGGAGGAGATGGGCGTCGACTGCGACCGCACCCCGGAGTACGCCGCCGACAACGCGCGCACCCGTCTGGTGGACCTGACCGTGCGGCCCTCCAAGCTGGAGGCGCCGATCGACAAGATCCACCCGATGCCGTTCCCCGGCCTCAACATCGACAACGTCCCGTTCTTCGCGGCGATCGCCGCCGCCGCGCACGGCCAGACCCTGATCCACGACTGGGTCTACGACAACCGCGCGATCTACCTCACCGACCTCAACCGCCTCGGCGGCCGCCTCCAACTCCTCGACCCCCACCGGGTCCTGGTCGAGGGCCCGACCCGCTGGCGCGCAGCCGAGATGATGTGCCCGCCCGCCCTGCGGCCCGCGGTGGTGGTGCTGCTGGCGATGATGGCCGCGGAAGGCACCTCCGTGCTCCGCAACGTCTATGTGATCAACCGGGGTTACGAGGAGCTGGCCGAGCGGCTCAACTCGGTGGGCGCGCAGATCGAGATCTTCCGGGACATCTGATTGGCGGAGTGTCGTGCCCCTAGGAGATGAGGGGCGCGACACTCCTAAATGCCTGCTCACCTGCTGTTACGCACTTGCGGGACCCTTCATTGATCATCGCTGTTTTTCATCACCTTGTGCAACGCACGTGCAAGATGATCTTAAATTGGTGACGATGCATCAGAGATATCTGAATATCCGTCAGCCTTCACGGAGAGTGCTCGCCAAAGGGGCCTCGCAATGTCCGCACCGACGGTGCCACTGGCGTTCCTGAGATTCAGAGTTCAGTCCTCGCCGCGCACGCGCATCAAGCGCACTACACCGCTACGGCCAGTTCCAGCCCGGACCTCCACGCGCACCGGCGCTCCTTCGATCATCCGGCTGACCCCCACGTCCGGGTCGGCGACCTGCTGACCGAGGCGCCCGCCGACAGCGTCCGCGACGACCCTGCCCGGGAGCGCGTCGAGACGAGCTACCACCGGCTCCCGGGCGGGCTGACACCGTGCATCTCTTTCGCCCCGTACAGCATCGCCCGCACACTGGCGAACGCCGCTACCGCCCATGTCGCCCTCGGCAACACACGGGACGTCATCGAGTACGCGGAGCAGGTCGACGAACTAATAGAGCAGTCCGACTCCGACTGGAGCAGCAGTCCGACTCCGACTGGAGCCGGGCCTTGGTCCGCCTGGACGTGGCCACTGCTCTGCTCGCAAGGCCTCAGCCGGATGTGGAGCAGGCCATGGTGCTCGGCAGGCAGGTTCTCGAAGCCGGGGGTGGCCCGCCGATCCGATCGGTCATCCAGCGAGCCGGTGAACTCCACGCCCGTGCAGCATCGTGGCACCAGCTACCTGTCGTCAGGGATTACGCCGAGGCGCTACGCACTTGGCACACCACCCCGTTAACCCGTGCGGTGACCAGTTTTGCCAAGATGGCACGCTTGAGCGATAGCCGTACGAGAAGGGCACCGAGTGCTGCTGACTGAGGATCCCAGCGCGTTTCCCACCGCCCCGCCGCCGAGCGTCGATGACCCCGAGGTCATCACGGCACACGACTGGGCGGCCTTCGACCGGGTGCAGGAGATGAGTAACCACTGGGACCGGGCTGGGTGGACTCCATCGACGCGGGCCTACTACTGGATGCTCAGCTTCCCCGCCGACTCGGCGCTCGCCGAGCACGCTCGACATTGCCAAGACAAGATCCGAAACCTGAACTTCGACTCCATCGACGCGGACGGGCTGCACCTGACCCTCGGCCGGATCGGCACCACCGACGACGTCTCGCTGGAACAGTTGGACACACTGCTCGCCACGACAGCCGCGATACCTACAGGCAGGTTCCGGCTCCAGGCCATACCGATGACCGCATCCCGCGGCGCGGTCCGCTACAGCATCGCCCCGTGGACTCCCGTGCTCGACCTCCACTCCAAGCTGTCCGCCACCACCGCGCAATGCCAGCTGCCTTTGCGGAAGCCGACCGCGGTGCTGCGGCCGCACATCGGCATCGCGTACTGCAACCGCCCCACGGATGCCTGCGTTGTCCGGGAAGCGATCCGCCCGCTCCGCGACATGGACAGCGTCGGCGTCCCGGTCGATCACCTGGAACTGGTCGAACTACGTCGCGAAGACCGCGCCTATCGCTGGCGCACCATCGATCAATTGGCTCTGAACTGATCGCATCCCCGGCACCCTTCGCAGACGTACCAGCTCAGAGGCGTCCCCCGCCTCTCCGCTCCTGGGACTTTTCAGGGACTTTCAGCTCTGTCTGAGGGACTTCCGAGGGAGTTTTGGCCGCCTAACGCGGCAAGCTCGTGAAAGACCGGAAAGGGCTTCCGATGCAGGTCAGAGGCCCTTTCCAAGACAAAGCCGCAGGTGGCGGCAGACGAGTCGGGCTGTACGCCGGGGAGATCACCGCAACGCTATGACCTGCACAAACGTTTAGAGAGGGCGCTTCCGTGGCTACCTCGATGGCTACGTAAGGAGGCGCCCCCGCGCCGGAGCGGTCCGGGACTCGTCGCCGACCTTCGAGGGTGCTCCTACAGGCTGTCCCTGTTCGTGTGACGCGGGACCCAGAGCTCGTCGACCGCAGGCCGCGAGTTCTGTGTGAGAGCAGTCGCGCGCTATCGCTCAATTTCCCTTGAGGCGGCCTTCCGCGGCCGCCAAGAGGCCAAGTCGTGGGCGCTGAGCCCATATGCGGTACGCAGGTCGTCGAGCTCACGCTGGTATGTCTCGGCACGGTCGACGTCCGGCTCTGACTCGGTCGAAGCCTCCCATTGGCGAACCCAAGGGATCAGTTCTTGGATGCCCGCAAGCAAGGGAGCGATCTCGTGGACACGCGGGTGAGCCTGCTCCTGGAGCATGCCGACCAGATCCAGCAACACACGAACGCGGTCCGTATCACTCCAGCCAGACCAGCCGATCAGCAGACCGTCCCCCTCGGCAATCGCGCCGGGATAGGAGACGAAGCGTTCCCGGGGGATGTCCAGGCTGCCTCGAAGCGACCAGTAGGAGGCATGCCTGAAGTCGGCGGCGCTGAACTTCGGCGGCACGGGGATACCCAGCGCCTCTCCCGTTGTGTCCTCGCTGCGCTGGAGCTGCCACACCTGCTCCCACTGGGCGCGTTTCCGCAGCCCCGACTCCTTGTACCTCAGCGCCGACACGTAGGGCGCATGCTCGTCGGCCAGGATCGCCGCCAGCACGTCACGGAATGTCGCGTCCCACCTTCCCAGGATGCGGATCGCGTACAGCTCGGCCACGGAACACACCGCGGCATCGGCACTGAGATCCCCTGCGAGCTGGTCGATGGTTCGGGGACGCGGGTGCCTGCCCCCGTTCCTGTGCTCGAACCAGAGGCGTTCGTCCTCACAGCGGTCGAGCAGCCAGGTACGCAACGCTTGAGTCTCCCGCCGTCCCCATGGCTCCGACAGCCACCGCCGCTTGTACTCCGGGCGCTCGACGACGGCGATCGGGTGACGGGACTCGATGGCCTCAATTCTGGCCCGCACGACCTTCTTGTAGGCAGCTGGCCAGTGCTTCGGGATCTCGGTGATCGGTGTTGCCGCGTGCCTCACGAACCACGAGTCCGAATCCTCGCCGACGTCGATTCCGCGGGCCAGCACGATTTCGAAGGCACGCTCACCCGGCCGCAGCGGAGGCGGTGGAACATCAGCGGGGGTGGTCAGGCGAGCCCGCTCATCGTCGGACAGCAGTCCGTAGGAGCCGTAGACCTCCCAGTCCAGTTCCTCCTGAAGGGCGACCATCCGACGACGCGTCTCTTGTTGTGCGGCCCAGGCCGCGTCCAAGGCGCTTCGGGAGGGCGGATGTTCCTGCGCGCAGACGGTGCTCGGCTCATGGACATCAAGCAGCCGGGCCAAGGCATGCAGTTCCCGCGCGCGGGCGATCGGAGCGTCGGCCGGCAACGGAAGCTGTGTCAGAGGACCCGTGTTGAAACGGTAGGCGCGTGCCCATTCCTCACCGGGCGAGGAGATGCCCGGTCCGTCGAACGCGGTCGCGGCGCCGGTCTGCTTGAGCCAGAAGCAAACCGTGGACGAGTTGAGCACCCCCAGCAGCGCGATGTACTCGCCCTCATCCGCGGCAGGCGACAGTCGCACCATGGGCGCGGTCCGGCTGAACACCCTTTCACCGTGTTCCAGGGCGAAGCGATTGTGCGTGGCCACAGACGCGAACGTGATCGCCGGCCCCCGATGGGCACCGGGAGACCAGTACCTCCAGGTCCACCACGCCTCACGCCCTGCTCCGGCCGATTCTCGTGCCCGGGGAGCCGACCGGAGAAACTGCCGCATCGTCCAGAGGTGGCGTGCCCATGAGGTTCCGAGGTCCAGGTGGAGCGGTGAGCCGTCCCCGTCATAGGGGGCCAGCACTTCCGTCGACGATTCCGCACGCCAGTCCCGTACGGTCTCACTCGTGACCATGCCCAGGCCGAGCCCGGCCGAGTCCGGATGCCGGGCGAACCACGGCCGGCCGAGAGCGAACACTTCCCGCTGCCCAGGATCTGCGGCAACTCCGACCGAGCCGGAGAGGACGTCGGCCAATCGTCGCGGAAACCGCGAGAGCACGTCCACGAGGTCCCCGGCCCCGCCACCCGTCAGCGTCCACGGGAAGCGGGAGAAACGCTGCCTGGGTTCGTCCTGCACGCTCACCCATTCCGAAGTGCTGCCAGGACGGTCGATCTGGTCGAGGATCGACTTCCACACGATCCCCTCGGCCGGATCCGTGGGCTGCTTCGGCTCACCCCGCACACCAAGGACCGACCGAACAGGGGAATCACGCATGGTCGGGTCGTTCCGGCCGACCAGGATCAGAGTCGGGGTCCCATGGCCCGGTGCGTAGACGCCGGAGGTGTCGATGACATGTGTCAGCGCAACGCGCGGAAAGAACTCATCGATCAGCTTCGCGCCGAAGTTACGCCTCGTGAAGGAACTGGAGGTGTACTGACCGACGTAACCGCCGGAAGTCCTGCTGGTTTTCCGCACTGCCAGCTGGAACATGCGCTCCGCGAAGAGGACGTGGAGCGGGAACATTCCGGAGGCCACGTCATAGGCCGCCCGGTATGCCGCGTTTTTCACCTTGTCGCGCACGGAAGCGGAGGGAGGCTCTGAAATCACGGCGTTGTAGGAATTCCGGCCCAGGAGATCACACGACGCGGAGAACTCGTCGATGTCCTCCATCGTTCCGTCGCCGCCCTCCCCCTCCTCAGGAAGCACCAGCGACGATCCGCCGGGCGCACCACGCCCGGCGAGCAGGGCGTCGCCCACCGCCACGTAGATCACATGTTCCGGCAGCTCGCTCAGCGGCCTACGGCCGCTGGCCCTCGCGGCGGCCATCAGCAGCCGGAACCGCGTGATGCTCACGGCGAACGGGTTGACGTCACAGCCGTGGACGGAGTCCAGGCTCCGCCGGATCAGCTCGTGATCCTGGGTTCCGGGCTCCGCCGCCCGCCAGGCGGCCAGAAGGCGCTCGAACAGGCCCAGGGGAAACGTCCCCGATCCACAGGCCGGGTCGATCCCACGGAAACCGTGGGGCCCGAATTCCGCGATGGCCGGATCGGCGGTGAGATCCAGGACGAAGTCCACGATGAAATCCGGAGTTCGGACCAGCGCGTAGGCCTTTCGCGACGGCTCGCTGATGTCCTGGTACAGGTCACCGAGGAAGTCGGTGTCGAGTCCGGGGTGAGTGAAGTCGACGAGAAGAGACCCGTCTTCGCCTCGCCGCCTCCAGAACTCAATCAATTCGGCGGCGGCTCGGGGAGACGGTGACAGCTCCCACAACGGATTGCGCGCCCTGTCGAAGATGCGCGCGAGCGCTACGTGGGACCGCGCCAGGTGCGTGAACGCCTCCACCAGCCAGTCCTGGTCATTGGTCCCGTGATCCTCGACCCAACGGGCGTACTGCCGTTCCTCGGCCTCCGCCGAACGCAACCCCGGCCCTGCGATGAAGACCCGGTCGATGAGTCCGTTGTCCTCGCAGAAGCGCACGAAAACCGTGCCCAGCACCCATGCCACCGCGGTCTGCGTGAGGCGCTCGTCCCGCCAAGCACCGTACGTGGCAGTCGTACCACCGGCTGCCCACACCTCTTCGTACGTGCTTCGTAGGCGGTCGCGGTAGCGGTCGATGTCGTCGCTGCGCTCGCGGAGGTCCGCCTCCAGTGCTCGAACCTGTTTGCGCACACCCGTGACGAGCGCGGCCCTGTCCAGGGAGGACGTCCCCGTATCAGCTCCGTCAGTCGGAGACACAGCGGCGACCTCTCCTCCGTACGTCGTCGACGACCACGATCCACTGTCTCGTCGGATACATCCTGCCAGCTCGCCGGCCGCCGCCCCCGTTCCGTGGCCGGTCACCTCCGGACGCGCGCGGCCCGTCTCGGTCTGACGCCCTATCATTCCTGTGCGCACCGGCGGCCCTGAACGCCGCCGGACACCACGTGTTCCGAGGGCGCGCCAGGGTTGGACCGACGAGGGGGCACATGCTGACACGGCTCGAAGTCAGTGGATTCAAGAACCTTCTGGATCTGAGGGTCGAGTTCGGCCCGTTCACCTGCATCGCGGGCGAGAACGGCACGGGAAAGTCGAATGTCTTCGACGCGATCCAGTTCCTGAGCCTGCTCACCGACCATTCCATGATCGAGGCGGCTCAGGCCGTCCGCGGGACCCATGGCACGTTGCACGGTGACGCGCGCGACCTGTTCTGGAACGGTTATGCGGACGGCGAGCACTTGATGAAGTTCGCCGCGGAGATGATCGTCCCGGGTGAGGCCGAGGACGACTTCGGCAGGCTGGCCGAGCCGACGTCCACGTTCCTCCGCTACGAGGTCCACCTCGGATACCAACCGCCGCAGGGCGGGGAGCGGGGCGGCAGGCTGACACTGCGGTACGAGGATCTCAGCCGGATCAGACCAAGTGAGGCTCTGTCACATCTGCGCTTCCCGCACCGCGCCGCGGACTTCCGCAACGCCGTGGTCCGCGGTCGCCGCTCGAACTCCCCCTACATTTCCACGTCCCTCGAAACGGGCGACGCCGTCGTCAGCATCCATACCGACGGCAGCCGCCGAGGCCAGCCCCGTCCGGCACCCGCGAGCCGCGCACCTCAGACCATGCTCTCCACGATCAACCGCAACGACGACCCGACCATCCTGACTGCCAGGCGGGAAATGCAGTCCTGGCGACGGCTGGCCCTCGAACCTTCCGCACTGCGCACGCCCGATCGCTTTTCGGACCCCAGTGAGATGCAGCCCGACGGCCTGCACCTGCCGCGGAGCCTGGACCGGATCGCGTGGAAGAAGTCTCCGGACGACCCGGAGCGGATCTACTCGCGGGTCGCAGGGCGCCTCTCGGACCTGTCGGGGCTGCACGTCAGGACGCTGCACGTGGAGGCCGACGACACCCGTGAGCTGCTGACGATTAAGCTCCACGAGATCGACGGCTTGGTGTTGCCGGCCCGCAGCCTGTCGGAGGGGACCCTGCGCTTCCTAGCCCTGTGCGTTCTGCTGGAGGACCCGCAGGTGCATGGTCTGCTCTGCATGGAAGAGCCGGAGAACGGCATCCATCCGGCCAACCTCTCCGCGATGGTGGACCTGGTGCGCGATCTGGCCGTGGATCCCTCCCTGCCGGTGGACGAGGACAACCCCTTCCGGCAGGTCCTGATCAATACGCATTCACCAGGCGTCGTACAACTCGTCGATCCGGCGGACCTGCTGATCGCCGACACGACCACCGTCCCGGGGGCCGACGGCAAGGCCGCGCGCGGTCTACGGCTACGTCCTCTGGCCGATACATGGCGCGCCGGCGGCGCCGGAAAAGGCTACGGCACCAAGGCCGACATCCTCGCGTACCTCACCGCCCCGCCCGAGGCCCGCCTGACTCTCCAGGAGAGCGCGTCGTGACCATTCGCGCCCTCTACCTGTGTGAGGGATCCAGCGACACGGGCCTGCGCTTCCACATCGAGGGGATCGCAGGGGACGTGGGCAGGCAGATCCTGGTGACGGTCCCCGACCTGAACCGCCTGGCGAACAAGCCCGGTCCCGGGGTCGAAGGCAAACTGCGAGCCGCCCAGCAGCTCAGCGACAGCGGGCAGACATACGACCTCGTCGTCATCCACCGTGATTCGGATCGCGAGCCCCCGGACCACCGCCGCAGCGAGATCGCGGAAGCGGTGGCTGCGGTGAGCCCCGGCCTGGCGCATGTCCCGGCGATACCCGTTCGGATGCTGGAGGCATGGCTGCTGCTCGACCAGTCAGCGATCCGCGAAGTGGCGGGCAACCCCAACGGCAGGATGGCACTCGACCTTCCGAAACCGGCACGGGCGGAATCGGTGGCGGACCCCAAGGCACTGCTCAAACAGGCGATCGCCACTGCGAGCGGGGAAAAGGGGCGCGGTCTGCAGAAGCTCCAGACCCGCTTCTCGGCGAATCGCGCGCGGCTCCTGCAGATGCTGGATCGCGACGGTCCGGTCAGGCAACTCACGTCCTGGCAGTCGTTCACGGACGATCTGCGCGCGGCGCTGGTGAGCAGTCACTGACCTCTCGGCGTCAGGGGCGATCAGCGTCCCCGGTCAGGCAGCAGACAACGTACATCATGTGCTGGACGTTGCCGACCTGGTTCCACGTCCCGGCGTTGCCCGTGCCCTTGGAACCCGTGGTCCGGGCGCACTGCTGATACCAGTGGTCGCCCGTACTCGCCCCCTCACCCCGGAAGTCCGACAACTCGGTGATCCAGCGGGCCGCCTCCCGTGTGACACCGGTTTCGCCCCGCTTCTCGGCCCAGAACCGGGCGAGCAGAAAGGAACGTTCAGTCGTGTATCGAAGCAGTCCGAACGGCGACCGGTCGCTGTCATCCGCCGCTCTGCCGAGGTTGCGGGCGGGGAGCGTGCCGTAGTCGCCGTAACGAACGAACTCCGCATACGACCGCCCACTCGCGCGTATCTCGTGCCAAGTGTCCCAGTCCGCGCGGTCGGCCTCGCCCCGCTCCCGGTCGAGCAACCCGTCGACTTCGTCCGGGAAGCCACCGGCCAGAGTGGCGATCGTGCGCCAGGAGGCGAGCGGGACCAGCGCGTCGAGTGCGCGCAGTGCTTCTTACCCGCGTCGGGACGGCTGGGGAGCACCGTCTGGAGGTCGAGAAGAAGGTCCACCCGCACCTCGGGCCCCGTCTTGGTGAGCAGAGCCGCGGTGCGTTCGGCGAGTTCGTCGTTCCAGGCGCCGGGCAGCCGTATGCGTATGCCGAGGCCGTTGCCGCCGTCGCGTGCGCTGGCTGCGGCCACTGCCTGGTGGGCTGCGGGAAGGTCCGGGTCGGTGACCGGGCGGAGCCCCGTGTGGGACCAGTACGAGGGGAGCAGATCCGCGTAGGCGCGCTCGTCGAGGTCTGCGTGCGGGGCGTCCAGCCATGCTGGCGTGTATTTCTGTACGGCCGCGACCCGCCGGAGTTCCTTGTCCACCGCCTGTTGAAGTTCCTCGGCGCCCTAGGCGGTCATGGCTGGGAGCGTCCGCAGGGGCGCCGTCCGGTCTCGGATCCCTGGGGCGAGGTCCTTGACCGCGGCCACGGTGTGGGGGCGTGCGGGCAGGACGGGAACGTACAGCGGTCCGGACATGGTGGCCCCTCCACATTGCCCCGCGGCAGTCTGGGACCAGGGTGAGCTGGGGCGATGGGCGCCGAAAGGGCGCAATCCGGTCAGCGGGGCCAATATGTGCGTCCCGGCGCTGTTCTCAGGCCTGTTCGGTCTCCCAGCGCACCTGTCGGGACAACGCGGCACGGGCCCCGTCCGTATCCGCGAGTGGATCGGCGAGGACACGGGTGGCGAGATCATCGGGGAGAGCGGCGGAGACTTGAGCCCGCGTACCGCAGCCGCGGAAACCTGCGGCAGCTCCTCCTCCCGAGGCAGCCGCCATGTCTGCGCCCACTCCTCCCCCGTGACGTCGTGGCGGAGACGTACGTAGGCGTCTGCGGGCCTCTGAAGTGGATCGACCACGTCGGTCAGCCAGGCGGTGAGGGTGGTGTCGGCTCGAAAGCCGGCCCAGGTCCACCAGCACACGTCTCGTCCGTGACGGGTGATCAGGGCCTCGTCGTGATGGGTGAACCGGCCTTGGCAGAGACCGTTTGTGCCAGGTCCGGCCGCGCCGTCGTCCAGCTCTGGCTCCAGTTCTCATGGCTACCTACGTGGCTACGTACGTAGCCGTCCGGTCCGGTTCGAACCGGACCAGGGTCTGGCTAAACCCCCGGATCTACGAAAACGGACCCCTGACCAGCAATTTCCTGGTCAGCGGTCCTTGGCGGCAGACGAGTCGGGCTGTACGCCGGGTTCTGTCCTGCTCACGGAGCGATCGCGCTCTGACCTGCATATATACCGGCACCCGGCTGGCTTCTTTCGCCCTCTGGGACTTCTCAGGGACTTTCAGCCAAGATCCGTGAACCACGCTTCGATCGCGGACAGCCCACGAGCGCCGACCTGCGGCATGAAGTGAGTGTAGGTCCGGAGTGTGAACGCCGGATCGGAGTGCCCCAGCCACTTCGCGAGCGACACGATCGACTCTCCGGCTTCGAGCATCACCGAAGCATATGTATGACGAAGGACGTGAAAGCCGTGCTCGCGGCTGGGTTCCCAGACTCGCGACGGCTTCTCGCCGGGCTGCTGCTTGGGCAGCGGCGGGATGACTCCGGCGCCGGCGAGCGCGGGCTTCCACGCCTTGGTGTTCCAGGTGGTGCGGTTGATCGCACCGCAACGCCCGGTGTAGACCAGCAGCGGGACGGTCACCTTGCGCCGGTCCCCGCGTGCGAGGTCGGGCTCCTCAGGATCCAGCCAGTGTCACGTCGATCGACTCGAAGCGCTCCTGGTGCGTGAGGAGCCGCTTCGCGAGAACCTTCGGCAGGGGCGCGTCGCGCTCTTTGCCGCCCTTGGGCGGACCGAAGTAGAGCTGCGACTTATGCATGAGAATCTGCCGCTCTATGTGCACCGAGTCACCACGAACGTCGCCTGGGCTGAACCCGAACGCCTCACCCTGTCGGAGCCCACACCCGACCCCGAGGTCAAGTGCGATCTGGTACCGGTCGGCCAGCGCCTCGCGTACGGCATCAACGCGATCCTGCTGCCAGGCGCGAGCCTTGCGTTCCGGCTTCTTCGGCGGCTTGATCGAGCTGCTGCCCTTGCACGGGTTAGGGAACAGACGCTTGTCCTCGACCGCAGCCTGCATGATCGCCTTGAGGTACACCCATGCGACGTACGCCGTGCTTGATGCCAGCGACCGCTGTACATCGGCCGACCACCTACGCAGCTCCGCGACGCCGATGTCCTTGAGCGCCAGCTCTCCGAGCTGCGGCAGCACGTGCCCCCAAATCCGGTGCCGCATGCTTTCCAGCGTCTGAGCGGGATGCACCTGGGACGGCCACCAGCACTTCTCGACATATTCACGAAGGCTGATCGCACCGTCGCGCGCGTCGACGAAATCCCCTCGTCGTGCGTCGGTCTGCGTCTCGGCCAGCCAGGACTTGGCATCCGTGACCGTGTCAAACGAACGGTCCCGGACGCCCGGTATCCCCTTGACGCGGTACCGCGTGCACTTGCCCCACAGTCCTGTGCGTTCGCGCTTGCCCGTCTCCTTGTTCGGCCGCTTCTTGAGCCACCGATCCTCGATGTAGCCCGCCATGCACACCTTCTCCTTGGCCTGGTCACGGTTCGCGCGGCGCGAGTCGCGTCGCGATCAGACACACAGACGATCTCCGCGTGCATGAAATTCCGGATACTGCTGATCTCCTCGGAACCGTTTCTCCAGGTCAAGCAGCACGGCGCCGCTCGCGCTGCTGCGGCGCTGCGTTCAGGGGGTTGAGAGCCGGATTCGACCGCGAGTCCGCCTGCTGCTGGTCGTTGAGCCACGCATCGAGCAGGTCTCGGCGGTACATCACCCGCCCTCCGGGCCCCATCCGGAAGCTGGGCGGCCCCTGCCGGCGATGGCGCCAGACGTAGAGAGTGTTCACCGAGATGCCCATGTACTTCGCGGCGCCCTGGACGTTCAGGAAGGCAGCCTCGACGGCAGGCTTGGACTGGTTACACATCGCGTGCCTCCTGGGTGATCACCGCTGAAGTAGCGGATTTTCCGTTCTTTCGCCTACCACGCGGCGAAGCCGCACGGCCAAAATGCTGGCGCGCGGGATCAGAATCCGGAGAATCAGCGATTTGGTGCAGCTGCCTTGTCGTGGTAGCGGGGGGTAGACGGCTATTCCCTGCTCAGCGAGGCATCACCTGATAGCCGATCCGTCCCGTGGCGGCCTGCGTCGCACCAAGTCCTCGCCCCTCGCACACAGACCTGCCGATTACAGAGGGAAGTCACCACGCCCGCACTGTCAGCGTCCGCAGGCACGGGTGAATACGGTGAGACGACGGGCTTCGGGCAGGCCACTGGTGCCATCCTGTGGTGATGGACGTATCCCTGCCCGACCAACTGGGCGCAGTCGGCCGAGAGTCCAGTGCCGCGGCGCCAGCGGTGGTCCGAAAGCTGAATCTCTCCGCGCCTCCTGAGAAGATCACAGGCCAGCAGGACGTCGCCTTCGTGCCAGTGACCCGCGCTCAGTGGAAGTCCGTGTTGAGGGACGCCGACCTACCCGGGCTTCAGCAGGAGACCGACGAGATCGCCGCGGAGATCCTGCGCTTACGGACCGCTTCTGGCCGGGCCGTCGGGAAACAGCTCCCGGAGCTGTTGCGGTGTCTTCGCGCGTCGGTTGTCGCCATGAGTGCCGCCGCGGAGGAAGTGTCCTGGTTCCGTCCGTCCCGGACCAGCGCTGCCGAGCGACGTTTGGCGACTGATCTGGCACGAGCGAATCGGAGCGAGGTCCACGCGCTGTTCGCCTGTTTGGAACAGGGCTGGGCGGAGTCCGCTTGGTCTGCAGTACGGAGGTACGCTCTCGCGGCCCAGGCAGCCGGGCGAGCTCTGGAGGCTGCCGCCTGGTCTGATCACGCCGGCCATACCGACGAGGACATCTACCGTCGAACGCTCGGGGTATCAGCCGAACAGCTGCGTCCCGGCTCGGGGGTGGCGTCACGGGCCCGTCTTCTTGCCGCGTGGGCGGAAGCCCCCGATGCGCTCGATCGTCGGCTGCGTCGAAGCATGAGACATCTGATTGATGACTCGCTGCCACTAACGGCGACACTCCTCCATCACCTTGCCGTTCTCGCGTTGTCCGATCGGCCCTTGGTGACTCACCGGGCTGCCCTCCAGGCACGCGACCTGGTGGCGTCCCTTCTGAAGTCCGAACCGGAGCTGGCGTGCTCAGTGATCGCACGACACGTCGCCCGAGAACCGGAGCTGCTGTCCTCCCATCGCGGACAGGTCGCCTACCTTGACGCTTACAACCGTGCGGAATACCAGGAGGAAAGGGCGCGTGCAGTCATGGACCTGCACCGGGCCGTGCTGGAAGCAGACGTCAAGCGCACCGCTGTTGTGGTCATGCAACTGCTGGGCAAGCCGATTCCGCAGGGGCCCTCGCTCGCCACCATCCGGGATCTGCTTGCAGCCGAAGTCAGTCACCCCCTGTGCAAGATCCTTGCTTCAACCATCCGCTCTGAGTGGCGTAACGCGAACGCACACGAGGACTTCCGCTGGGATCCTGTCAACAGCACACTCCTCTTGGGCGGACAGTCGGCCGATCTGGAGGAGGTACTGGACGCAGCAATCCGCGCTCGCGCCATTTGTCGTGGATTCGAGCACGGAGTCGCCGTGGCCTACGCGCAGAACGCATCGCTGGTCGTCTCGGACGCGGAGGACTCGAACTACGTCGGCCGAGACCTCTCGATAGTTCAGGCAGCCGGAGAAGCCAGATTCCCGGTGCTGGACATCAGACGCCAGGGCAGTCTCGTGCGGCTGGACGTGCCCGACATCACCGTTGAGAGCCTGAGAGAGGCGTTTCGGGCAATCCTGAGAGCCGCCATCGCGGACCCCAGCGTCGAGCGCTGGGAACTGCGTCAGACTTCTCCTGACCGGCCGCCGCTGCGCGTGGACCGTACGGGAGTAAATGCCGGGCTCCAAGTCGCGGAGCCTCTCTGGGAGATCGCCGACCCCCTCCCCTTCGCTTCTCTCCCCTTGCTGGCAAACGCCATGACCAATGCGGGCGAACTCGCCGCGACAGCAGCATCAACGGTTCTCGTCCTGGCAGCTGCTCACGCAGTCGGTGAACGAGACCGCTTGTCGCCTGCCCTTGCACACGGTGATCCAGCCGCCAAGGACGAGTTGGTTAAGACCGCGCGGCTGGTCAGCGAAGGCGCCAGGGCTGCAGCACGCCTGCTGAAGAGCCCGGCCGACCGCAGATTGCTGGCCTTCGCTGCAGTTCTTGCCGGAGACTGCCACCGGCTGAGGGACTCTCCCCCCTACGAACTCGTCCACGAGTTCGTGCCGGCGGAGCGGACCCTACGGCGGCACATGCCAGTTCGCCTACCTTGGGTTACAGGGCTCGAGAACTCTGCCGTCTGAGGCCACCACAGGTGGACATCATTCCGTCTGGCGCTGGTGGCGTCCTCGTCTCCGCCGCCCCGCTGTCGTCGGTGTTCGGCGAGAGCGCGGGCTGGCGGTCGGTGTTCCTGGTGAACGTGCCGGTGGTCGGTTCGGCATCGCGGGCACGGCTCGGGTCCCAGGACGGTAAGGCGGCTCGCGCCTGGACAGCCCTGATCAGTGGCAGCGCTTCAGATCACCGGGGAGGCGGACAGACCGCGGACTCCTCGCGCGAGCTGACCTGGCTCGACGGGCAGGGCATCGAGTCGTCGGAACTTCAGGGCCTCTTCGATGGGGTTTCACGCGGAGACCTGCCTCGCGCAGACATGGGTAACCCGTGACGATCTTTGCCCTCTTCCGGCGGCCATGGCGGTCAGTCCTGCTCTCTGGATCCGATTCAGCGGAGCACGGAGGCTAGGGCTGCGGTTGTGGCACAGGCGAGGGTGATGGTTGCGGCGAACACGGTGGCGGCGGCCTTGAGAGCGATGGGAAAGGTGGCTCCGTCGACGCGGGCGAGAACGGCGGCTGCGGTTGCGGCCAGCACTGCCAGGGCGACGATGAGCGCGATGGAGAGTGCGAGGGTAATGGTCATAGCGGCCTCCGGCGAGTGATGCGATGTTGTCGTTGCCGGCTCGTCTGCCGGACAGGACGACAGTGCCGGGCTCGGGAGGCAGGTGTCCGAAAGAGCGGGTACAGCGGGAAAACTGGCTCTACGCTGCTGGTCATGGGCGTGCCCGCCGGGCCCGGTGCGGGCAGCCCGACGCGGCGGGCAGATGGGGATGGAGCGAGGATGGGGAAGACGTCCAAGGCTGCCCGTGAGCTGTACGACGCCCTGCGGGCACTGGAAGGAAGGGCGAAAACAGCCTATGACGCCCAGGGTGGACAGAAGTATTCGCGTCGCATAGCAGCCAAGGCGGCCGAGGGGCACGGCTCGTCGCTTGACCGGCGTCTCAGGGATTGGCTGCACGACGACTTCAGCAAAGCAAAGGTCCCTTATGAAGGTAGCGACGAGCGGTTGATCGCCGTCGTGCAGGTGTGGAGCGGGTGGGCCAGAGAGCCATGCGATGAGCGTTGGTGGCGGACCAAGCTGGAGCAGGCTCAACCTGCCCGGCCGCGGCGCCAGACAGCAACGGTGCTGGAGCCGGTCAAGGCCTCCGGGTACGGCGCTTGGATTGAGCAGAGGATTCTGCCTGCTCGCCTATTGGACAGGGACAGTGAGCTTCGGGAGTTGGCCGCGTTCTGCGGCGGCGAGGATTTGCCGGGTGCTACCGGGTACATGTGGTGGCAGGCGGGCCCCTGGGCGGGCAAATCGGCGCTGCTGTCAGAGTTCGTCCTAAGGCACCGACCAGACGATGTGGACTTGGTGGCGTACTTCATCGCCGACTACTTGGGGCGCAACGATCAAAAGGGTTTCCTGGAATCGGTAATGCGGCAGCTGGCGTCCCTTGGGGAGCAGGATCCCTCAGCCGCCGGTGCGCGCCCGGAAGACTTCCCTAGTCTGTGTCAGGCGGCCGCGCAGGCCTGCCGGGACCGCGGTCGGCGCCTAGTGCTCGTAGTGGATGGCCTGGACGAGGACGCCGCAGGAGCTGGCCAACCGAGCATTGCCGCGCTGCTGCCGCGGAACCCTCCGGCAGGCATGCGCGTGGTGGTCACCGGTCGGCCCTGTCCGCTAATCCCTGACGACGTGCCCGGCGACCACCCGCTGCGCCTTCGGCATATCGTCCGCTCCCTCGCCCCCTCGCCACATGCGGCTGACATCAGCCGCATGGCCGGGCGTGAGGTCGACCAGTTGTTGCAGAATGAGCAGGTTGGGGTCCCTCTCCTTGGACTTCTGGTAGCGGCGCGAGGCAGTCTGACGGCAGCAGACCTGACCCAGCTTGTCGGAGTGCGGCCCTTCAACGTCGAGCGGCAGTTGCGTGGGGTCACCGGCCGCAGTCTCGTCCCCGGCGCCCATGGCGAGATGCGCCTTCCGGATACGCCGGTGGGCGTTCATCCCCTCGCGCTGGGACATACCGAACTACGCAATCGCGCCCTTAACCGCCTCGGGGACGTGAGCGAGTTCGAGGACCGGCTATATGCCTGGGCGGATGAGTACCAGGCTCGGGGCTGGCCGGCCGACACCCCCACTTACCTGCTGTACGACTATCCACACATGCTGGCGGGCAACAAGAATGGGGAGCGGCTGACCGCCATAGCCCTCGACCCGCAACGCCAACAAGCCCTGCTTGGGCGTGCGTCGCCTGATGTGGCGCTGTCCGACATCGAGTTAAGCGCCCACATGATCCGCCAACGCCGTCCGGTCGACGTGGTGGCCCTGGCCGGGCTCGCTGCTTCTCGGACCCTGCTGACTGAGCAGGCCAGGTCCCTGCCGGCAAGTTTCGCTGTGGCGTTCGCCTGGCTGGGACATTCGCAGCGAGCACGGCAGTTCGCCCTGCTGGCACCGCATGCTGCTGAAAAGGCGGTTCGTCTGGCAAGCGTGGCGCGGGCCTTGGCCGGTGCCGGTGACCAGTACGCCAGTCAGGCGGCCGATGTGGCGAAGAACGCGGTGTGGTGGGCCGACCGCGCTCGTGCGGAATCATCTCCGCCGAGCGGGGACGAGTATGAGGCTGAAGCGGCGGTCGCAGAGGCCGCCGTCGCGCTGTTCACCATCGGCCAATGCGGGCAAGGGCGCGCACTTCTTGAGTCGCTGCGCTCAGTGTCGTCGTACGACGATGTCGCACTGCTCGCCGAGACGACGGCGCGAGCAGCCGCCGCAGCTCGTCCTCACAGTGCCATGCTGGCAGAGGAACTGTTGGCGGAGGCCGAACAGCACGCTCACGACGTGGCATCCAGAGACCCGGCCGACCCCGGCGCGCCCGTAAGGGCATGGGCCTTCGTCGCCTCCGTGGCCGACCCACCGCGCGCGACCCGGCTGTATGAACGCATCACTGACTACGCACGAAGCTTTCCCCCCGGGCTCACCACCTGCGTCGTCGACGCCGCGGCAGCTTCGGCCCTGTTTACACAATGGCCCGAACAAGCACATGCTCTGGCCCAGCAAGCGGCACAACATCTCAAGGCTGCCCTGACCCATCCTGAAGCATTGCCGGAGAGAGACGCCGGCGATCTGACGATGCTCCTGGGCCCCATGCTCACTCAAGTCACACGCGCGTTGGTAGACGTCGGCTGCGCGGACGAAGCTCGCGACCTTGAGACCAGTGTGCCTGAGGACAGACACACCGCCTTCGGCTGGGACGTCCGAGCCGAGGCCCGTGCCGTACTCACTCACGCGCACGAGCCCGCGAAGGAGGAACAGTCCGCCGAGGTGCTGGCCAGGCAGGCATGCCACCTAGCCGAGCAGAACCACCCCGATGAGGCGCACCGACGGCTGCACCAGGCCCTGCAAGCGGTCGGATCATCCCAGGGTGCCGCCGCGCTTCGCGAAGGGTGGCTGATCACCCTCTGCACGGCACTGGCGGTCATGGGGCGGCATCCGGATGGTGCGCTGCTGGCCCGCAGCCTCCGAGATCCGGCCGATCGGATTCAAGCCCTTGCAGCAACCGCTGTTGAAGCTGCCGCAGCAGGACATCTCCCCGACGCACGACGGCTGGCGCACGAGGCCGCCGATGCCACCAGCAGCTTTGAAGGAGCCCTTGACTTCTCCCTCTTCGCCGGCGCTCCCGGCATCATCGTGAGCAATGCCAAAGGTGCCGCAGCCCAAGCCTTGGCCTTCGCCGGCGAGCGCGAGCGAGCCGTGATGCTCGCGAAGGAGACGGACGACGAGAACAGTGACAGAAGGCGCCGCGCACTCGTAGCGGTCGCGGCGGGCCTACGCGCCCATGACCCTGCCGAAGCCGCAAGCATCATCGACCGTCAGCTTGAGCACCTGAGGACCGCGGACACTTCACCCCTACAGCTGAGAGAACACATTGCCGATCTTGCTGAACTTCTAGCGGCCATTGGGGACGCAGACCAGCAGTGCGCCGAGCGGGTTCGCGAGGCCGTAGAGCAGGCGTGGAAGACACTCAAAGCATCAGAAAGGCAGTGGAGAGTTGAAGACCTCTTAGTCCTGCTCCTCCTTAGAGCCCCTGGACGACAGGCGGACGCTGAGAGGGTATTACTGGCACGGGAGAGCAGCTGGCAGGGCATCCCGCCCTGGGAA
This sequence comes from Streptomyces sp. NBC_01116, assembly GCF_041435495.1. NCBI lineage: Bacteria > Bacillati > Actinomycetota > Actinomycetes > Kitasatosporales > Streptomycetaceae > Streptomyces > Streptomyces sp. NBC_01116. The sequence continues at coordinate 6,995,929 of NZ_CP108644.1, read as the reverse complement.
CTGCCCACCGCAGCCATCGCCATCGCCCACGCGGCGTTCGGAGCTCTGGCCGCAGCCCGGGCGTCAGCGGACGGCTTCAGTGCCCCGTACGACCGAGCAGAGGCGTTCGCGGCCGTGGCCGGTTACCTGACCGGCACGCCGCCCAGCCTGCGCATGGTGAACGAATCCGCCAGCACCGCCTTCATCCAGACGTTCCACACCCTGGCCTTGGCGCAACTGCCCCCCGACGCCGCACAAACAACAGAGGCAGCCATGCGTCTCAGCACGGACGTGCTCGCAGGCGACGGCTGGCATTACGCCCTACCTGTCCTGTCACTAATCGCCCCGACAGCCGTGTTGCGGGTACGAGACATTGTCTTCGCCCACCGTCAGCTCAAGGCGGGCTGAGACCACGCGGCCGTGAGAAAGCCTGGTGGACGACCACATCGTCCGCCTATGGGTAGCCGACCAGCCTCACCGTTTCGGTTGAGGCAATGAGGCGTCGCTGATGGGCTCCTGTCGGGTGGTCGACGCGATGTCTGCGCTCGGGCATGGCGGGGCCCCGACACGCCTCCTTCGGGAGTAGCAACTACGCGATACTGCCGTCTCATGAATGAAATTTGGGTGGGGTTGGTGACCTTGGTGGGCGGCTACTACGCGCACGTCCTCCAGGAGACGTACACCCGCAAGAAGCAACGACAAGATGACGACAGAGCACTCATGAAGGACTTGCATATGAGGCTCGTCGAGCTTAGAGATTCGGAGCTAGAGGGTCGCGAAGTTGCAAGGGCCGCCACCGCACTGGAGAGCGAGGCGGCCTTCCTGCAGCACGCCAAGCTTCGGATGCGCGTAACGGAAGACCTGCACGACCTGGGCACTATCTGGTTCCTCCCATTAGGAGGCGGCTCGGCGCGCGACAGGCAAAACGTGTGGATACAGGATGCCCTCGACGCTCTGGCGGCTATCGCACGAGGCGGGCGGCTGCCCCAGCGGAGCGACGACTTCAACGACCAGCTCTTCCTCACTCAGCGTGCGTCGAAGGGCGTGTCGGCCAGCTTGGACTCCCTGCTTGAGGCACTTAGAAGCGATCCGGAAGTCGACACGTTGCTCACAGAACGAACGGAGTGGGAGGCCAGGCGACGCGCCCAGCGCGGGTGGCGCCGCTTTGTCCCCCGACGCAAGCCGCCGAGGTCAGAAGTAACCGCCGGTCAGGAAGTGGGGCACCAGCCAGGCTAAATCTCGGTACCGGCACGCACTCGGAAGAAGCTGTAGCCGGACTCACATCGCCGATGCCCTCACAGCCACGTTGCACCGTGGGTCAGAGACAGGAGACTGGGGCCGATTCACGGAGGATGCCCCTCCGCGCTGCCTGCCGAGTCTCACCACGACAGTTCCGTGCCAAGGCCAGGACCGCAGCCGTGGGTCCGGCGTTCACGAGGATTCATGGCACACGTCGATCCGCTATCCGGGGTAATGTTCCGGGGCCTTCACACTGGCCACGGCTCCCTGCTATCCCCAGAAGGAATATCCAGCGCGTCCGTTCGATTGGTCTCCTTGCATAGATCGTGGGTGGGGGCGCTGTGGCTGAGCTGATGTTGTTCCGGCGGGATGCGGACGGGCGGGACGTAGAGCTGCCGGGTTCAACGGTGGCGCTGGAGGTGGAGCTGCAGCGGCGGGTCGAGGCCGGGCTGGAGCAGATGCTGGGCATCCGGTTCGTGGCGTCGGAGTACGCGACCGGCCCGTGGCACCGGGGGCGGATCGACACGCTGGGTTGGACGAGAACGGCAGCCCGGTGGTGATCGAGTTCAAGAAGGGCTCCGACAGCGGGGTGCTGTCGCAGGCCGTTGCGTATCTGACCTGGCTGCGCTCGGCGCAGCACGAGTTCGAGGCTCTCGTGCGGAAGGTGCTGGGCGCGGAAGTGGCCGGCTCGATCGACTGGCGGCGTCCGCGGATGATCTGCATCGCGGCCGGCTTCTCCCACCACGACCGGGTGGCCGTGCAGCGGCTGCCCGAGCGGATCGACCTGGTGCGCTACCGGATCTTCGAGGGCGGCCTGCTGAGTCTGCTGCTCGTCGACTCCTCGCCCGGCTCACCGAGCGCCGCTTCGTCCCGGCCGAGTCGGGGGCGGGACGCCTTGGTCGACCGTGCGCCGGCGGCACCAGCGGTTCCTTCGCCGACGGGTGCCGACCTCGTACCAGAGTGCTTGCGGGACCTGTACGGGGAGCTGGACGAGGCGCTCACGGCGTGGGACGAGGTCGAGGTCGCGGCCCTGCTGCACTACATCGCCTACCGGCGACTGGTGAACGTGGCGTCGGTGATCTTCCGCCCGAAGCACGAGGCGATCCTGGTCTATCTCAGACTCGACCCGGACTCGGTCGAGCTGGAGGAGGGCTTCACCCGGGACATGCGCGGCATCGGTCACCTCGGGACCGGTGACCTGGAGGTTCGCGTTGTTTCGGCGGCCAGCCTGGAGAAGGCGGCACCGCTCATCCGGCGGGCCTTCGAGGCAGCTTGACCCAATGAGAAGGGCGGCTGGTGTATCGACTACTCGATGCGCCAGCCGCCCTTCGGCGCCCTGGACGGTCGGTTCCGGGCTCTCCGTTCTCATGCTCATGCCTCCGGCCCGGCCAGCTCGAAGTCGTCCTTTGTCAGCTCGGCGCGCAGCCGCTGCTCGGCGACGTCGGCGTAGTGCGAGGACAGTTCGACTCCCACGAAGCGGCGTCCTTCGCGCAGGGCCGCGACCCCGGTGGAGCCGCTGCCGGTGAACGGGTCGAGGACGGTGCCGTCCTCGGGGCAGACCTGCACGAGCTGCTGCATGATCTCGACGGGCTTCTGGGTGATGTGGACCCGACCCTTGCGGGGCTGGGAGGCGATGTAATGGCCTGGGAGGTAGAGGTCGCGGGTGTTGTCGAGGGAGCCCTTGACGCCCCACAGGATGAACTCGGAGTCCTGCTTCGGCCCGCCCTTTCGAGGCCGGCTGGCGGGTTTGATCCACGGGATGGTGCCGCTCCAGGTCCAACCCGCCATCTGCAGAGCGTCGGAGGTGGTCGGCTCCTGGCGCCAGTCAGTGAAGACCATGGCGACCGCGTGCTCGGTCGAGGCCCGGTACGACTCGGTGAGCAGTTCGGTCAGCCAGGAGCGGTATGAGCGCTGGTCGCGGTTCTCGCCGGGGAAGTTCTGCAGGTCGTGTGCGCTGTTGCTGGTGACGTACTTGGCTCGGGCGGTGCGACCGGTGCGGTCCGCGCTAGTGCGTCCGCCGGAGTTGTACGGGGGGTCGGTAATGACCGCGTTGACGCTCTCGTCCGGGAGGGACTTCAGGACGGTCAGGGCGTCGCCTCGGTACAGCGTATAGCTCATGGGAAGGGCCTCTTTCAGGGCACGGCGGATCTGGACCTGCTCTGGACAGTGCTCAACGGCGTTCGTCTCGGGCTCGGTTGCGCCGGAGGTTAACGGCGTTTTCCGGCCGCGCCTAACGAGGTGACGCCCGCTGGGGTCCCGGGGCAGGAGTCGTTTGGTGCGGCCGGAATCCCGGTCTACTGTCTCGCCGTGTCACCGGGCAGGAGCCTCACTCCACCCCCGCTGACCTGTGCTTATCCGTGCTGTCTCGTCCAGGCGAGCGGTACGGGAGGCATGTCGCCCACAACGATTTTCCGGACATCCGGAGGCCCCGTGCACTGCCTGAGATTACGAGCGCGGCCGGCTGCCGCGCATGTCCTGAAACCGGCGTCCGGGAGCTACCAACTCCCCTGACCCGGGCCCGCCCGAGGGCGGATGCACATCGGCGCGGTGCCGACGGCTTTGCACGAGAGGTCGGCACCGCGTCTCCTACGAACACCGAGGAGCCGCTGCGATGCAGCATGCCCTGAAACGCCCACGCCCTGATCCTCCGTCGCCGTCGTCCGGCCGGCACCGCCGCCTCGGTGAACGGCGACGGCGATGAAGAAGACCACTGGAGCCCTTGTCGGTCTGTGCGCGACCGGACCGCTGCTGCTGGCCGTTCCGATCCTCGCCATCGGCGCCGGGACCGCCTCGGCTTCCTGCTCGACCGACGGTGCACAGGGTGTGGACAGCGCCGCCGTCGCCAAGCAGGTGAAGGCCATCCTGGACGGCGGCGACAAGGGCTCGGTCTCCGTGCCGGGCCTGGACGACCCGGCCGATCAGGTGCCCAACGCCAAGACGGTCCAGGCCACCGGCGTCGCGATGAACATCCCGGCCCGAGGGCAGGTCGTGGCCCTGGCGACCGCCATGCAGGAGAGCGGTCTGCGCAACCTGACCTACGGCGACCGCGACTCGCTGGGGTTGTTCCAGCAGCGGCCTTCACAGGGCTGGGGCACGGCGAACCAGATCCTCGACCCCGTGCATGCTTCGACCAAGTTTTACGAGGGGCTCAAGAAGGTCTCGGGCTGGCAGTCCCTGTCCGTCACCCAGGCCGCTCAGGCAGTGCAGCGGTCGGGCTTCCCGGACGCCTACGCCAAGTGGGAGCCGCTGGCCACCGCTCTGCAGGAGGCCATCGAGCCCCTGCTGCAGAAGGCCGGCGACGAGTCGCCGAGTCCCTCGCCGTCCGGCTCTGCTGACACTGGCCGTCCCTCCCCCGATTCCGCGGGCGGTTGCTCGGCGGACGGGGACGGGACCGACTTCGGCACCATCCCGGCCGGCGCGGTGCCGGACGAGTACAAGATCCCCGCCACTGCTCCACGAGAGGTGCAGACGGCGATCCGGTGGGCACTCGGCCAGCTCGGTACGCCGTACCAGTGGGGCGGAAGCTGCACCGACTCCCACGGCAAGAACCCCATGGGCCGCTGCGACTGCTCGTCCTTGATGCAGCAGGCGTACAAGGCCGCCGGGATCTCTCTGACGCGGACCACGTACACGCAGGTCAAGGACGGCAAAGCGGTATCGGTGCACGCCCTGCGGCCGGGCGACCTTCTCTTCACGGAGGGGACGGCCGCCGTGCCCGAGCACGTCGGGATGGCCCTCGGGCAGGGTCTGATCGTCCACGCCCCGCACACCGGCGACGTGGTCCGCATCACGACCCTCGCCTCCTGGAAGCCGCAGATTCTCGCGGCCCGCCGAGTCGTCTGACCGGCGCCCTTCTCTCCCCGTTCCTCTCGCTCCGCCGCTTCGCCTCCTACGGGCTTTGACGTGCGCTTAACCGAACTGGAGTTCGTGAATGTATCTCGCCGACCAGGTCATCCAGCTCGCCTACGATCCCGGGATCAAGCCCAACGAGGGCGGACTGCCGGGCCTCTCCGTTCTCAAGCAGGTGATGGGCTCCATCAACCTGTTCGGACTCGTCGCCGTGGTCGGCGCCCTCGCCGTCAGCGCGGGCGTGTGGGCCTGGGGCCACCACTCCGGCGGTCACCAGGCCGAGGCGAACGGCAAGAAGGGCGTACTGGTCAGCGCCGGCGCGGCCCTCCTGCTCGGCGCGGCGAACGGCGTGGTGGCGTTCTTCAGCACGCTGGGGACGCAGGTCCACTGATGGCTCAGCACTCCACCCACCCCGGCGGCGCATCTCGCGTGCGCCGCCAGGCGCTGCTCGGCACCGTCGTCCTGGTGGTCCTCGTCGCCCTCGCCGGCCTGGCCGCCTACCTCACCCGTGACAGCAGGAGCCCCTCCGAGGCCCCTGCTCCACCATCGAGTTCACCCACGGCTTCCTCCTCCGCGGTACCCGCTGGTCCGCCCACGTCGGGCACCCGTTCCGGCGCTCTCCCGGTCCCGCCAAAGACCAGCGACCCGATCGAGTTCGGGAAGGCAGCCGCAGTAGCGCTGTGGTCCTACGACACCCGTGCGTACTCGCAGACCGAGCTGCGGACAGCCCTGCGCGGGTGGCTGACCAGGGAGGCGAAGTACGCCGATCCGGCCTCGGTCGACAAGGTCGTTCCCTCGCCCGTGCTGTGGAAGGAGATGGCCGCCAACGGCCAGTTCGCCACCGCCACGGTGAACGAGGGGCACTTCCCGAACGCGTTCACCCGGGCCCTTCAGGAAGACCCCGGTGCGATCACCCAGGCGTACGTGTACGCCGTCACGGTCTCCGGGAAGCAGTCGATCGCCTGGAAGGGCTCGCCCGCCGGCGGTGCGGAGAGCCGTTCCACCACCCTGGCCGTGCAGTGCCGGCCCGACCATCCCTGCGCCTTGGTCGGTGTCCTGCCGGCCGTCGCGCCCTGACCCCCGCACAAGGAAGGAGGTACCGCCATGGGAGTTTGTGACTTCCCGCTGATGGACAAGGTGTGCGGCACCGTCGAATTCGCCACCAACCCTGCCGGAGCTGTCACCAACGGCATCGGCGCGTGGATCGCGAAGTCAGCGGGCGAACTCGCAGCGAGCGCGGCGGATCTCGCCGCCAAGGCCGTCAACGCGACCACCGCCATCGACCTCGATGCCGGGTGGTTCCGGGACAACTACGAACTGCTGCTGCCCATCGGGCTCATCCTGACCGTCGGTACGTTCTGCATCCAGTTGATGTTCGCAGCCTGGCGGCGGGACGAACGCGCCCTAGCCCAAGCAGTGATCGGCACCATGACCGGTGTCCTGTTCAGCTTCTGTGCCATCGCCTTCACCTCTGTTGCCATCACCGTGGTCGACGCGTTGTCCAACGGTCTGTTCCACGCGGCCAACACCTCGGTCGACGACGCGATCCGCCGTGTGGTGAAGGTCAACCAGATCGGGGCGATGTACGGCCTGGGCTGGGGTGTTCCGGCTCTGGTCGCCTTCGGGTGCGCGATCGGCGCGTTCCTCTACTGGGGTGTGATGGTCGCGCGCAAGGTCGGCGTCCTGGTCATGGTCGCCCTCGCGGTCTTCGCCGGGGCCGGCGGCGGCTGGGAGGTCGCCAAGCGGTGGCGGCGCGGGTGGATCGAGGCCACCGCGACTCTGATCGTCTCCAAGCTCCTGATGACCGTCGTGTTCCTGATCGGCGTCTCGGCGATGGGCAAGTCAGACGCCTCGGACGGCATGTCGGCCCTGTCCGACGCGATGGCGGGCATCGTCGTGATGGTGCTGGTCCTGCTGTGCCCGTACGCGACGTACAAGTTCGTGCACTGGGCCAGTGACGGCGGTGGCCACGACGACCTGCACCGCACCAGCGTCGCCGGCATGGCGGTCGCCGCCGGGGCGGCGAAGACCGCGGGCAGCATGGCGATGCGCGTCGGCACCGGCAGCCCCGCCCCGCAGGGGCCGGGCCAGGTCCCCGGGGCGGATGCCGACGGGGTCGCCTCCGGCATCAACCCCACCGGCGGCACCCTCAGCAAGGAGGGCATCGACGCCGGTCCGCCCAAGCCGCAGACCAGCTTCCGCTACGGCGAAGACCCCAACGCCGCCGGCGACAAGGGCCGGGCCCTGATCCAGCGCCCGGGGGTCCCGCCGCTGATCACCCGCCCCGGCGAGGACGAACCGGAAGGGGCCGGGGGGACTGCCCAGGGTGTCATGGGCGGATCCGATCATCTCGCCGGCGCATCGGCTCCTGGCGGCACCCTGTCCTCCGTGCCGCTTGTCGGTCCGGCGCCCTCGGCCTCCGGCCCCCCGGCCGCGCCGCCGTCCCCCGCCGGACCGTCGGCTGTCGGTTCTCCGACGCCGACCGACTGGATGTTCCCCACCCAGCCTCCACCGGGTTCCTGACCCGCCACCAAGGGGGCGAGCTGCACTTTTCAGCCCGCCCCCGCCCCGCCAGCAGAGAGGTTCCGGCGTGACCTCCAGAAGAGCGCAGTACGCCCCGTCCTCCGCCCGCTCCCACCGTCTGGAACCACCATGTCCAGCAAGCACCAAGCCCCTACAGCCACCGTGAAGTTTCCCCACCGCAGCAGGCGCGGCGTTCTGCTCGGTCTGACCGTCCCGCAGTTGACCGTCGTCGGCCTCACCGGCTTGCTCCTTCTCGCCGTGATTCTGACCCGCGGTGTGGTCGGCGCTCTCGAACTCATTCCGCTGTGGGCCGTCGTCGCCCTGCTCGTCTTCGTTCGCCACCGGGGCCGTGCCCTGGCGGACTGGGCTCCGATCGTCAGCCGGTACGTGCTGCGCCGGATGGGGGGCCAGCTCGTCTGGCTCACCCGACCTTCTCGCCGGCCGACCCGCGAAGGGCTGCTTCACCTTCCCGGTACTGCTGCCAGTCTGCGCGTGGTCACTGCTCCCGACGGCGGGTACGGTGCGGTTCACGATCCGCACAGCGGCACGCTGACCGCGGTGGTCAAGGTCTCCTCCCGTGCTTACGCGTTGCTCGACCCGGGCACCCAGCAGGCCAACGTGGGCGGGTGGGGGCGCGCGCTGGCCGCGCTCGCCCACACCGGGCAGATCGCCCGCATCCAGGTGATCGAGCGCACCGTCCCCGACTCCGGCGACGCGCTGCGCCGCTATTGGGAAGAGCACGGCCGGCCGGGTGCCCCCATGGCCGGAGCGGTCTACAACGAACTGATTCAGAGCGCCGGCCCCGCAGCCGCCCCGCACGAGGCGTACGTCGCTGTGTCCCTGGACGCCAAGGCGGCGCGACGGCTGATCAACCAGGCCGGCGGCGGCCTGACCGGGGCCTTCAGTGCCCTGGCGCAGCTCACCTCTACCTTCGACCAGGCCGCACGGACCGCCGGACTCACCCCGACCGGCTGGCTCACCGCCCGCGAAATCGCTGCCGCCGTGCGCACCGCCTACGACCCCAAGGCCCTTCCGACGCTGGACCGGTGGTCCACCACCGGCCGCCCCGAAGTCGAGCCCGCCGCCGCCGGCCCCGTCGTGGTCGTCGAGAAGGCGGACCACATCGCGACCGACTCCGCCGTCCACGCCACGTACTGGGTGGAGAACTGGCCCCGCACCGAAACGTCGGCCGGCTTCCTGCACCAGCTCCTGTTCACCGGTGGGGTGAGGCGCACGCTGTCGCTGTCCTACGAGCCGAAGGGCCTGGACGCCGCCCTGCGCGACGTCCAGCGCAAGAAGTCCAGCGTGATCGCCGACGCGGCCGAACGGGCCCGGCGCGGCCAGGTCGACTCCGAGGCCGACTCGATCGAGTACCAGGACATCAAGTCCCGTGAGCGTCAGCTCATCGCCGGGCACGCCGATGTCGCCCTGACCGGTCTGCTGACCGTCTCGGCCGACACCGAGGACGAGCTGCGCACCGCCTGCGCGGTGGTGGAGACCGCGGCCGTCGGTGCCCAGCTCGACCTCCGGCCGCTGACCTGGCAGCAGGCCGAGGCGTTCACCGCCGCCGCCCTGCCGCTCGCCCTCGCAGCCTGACCTCCCACTTCGGAAGAGCACCCTCATGCCCCGCACCGCCAGCCCGCCCGCGCAAGACTTCGTGCCCTTCGCCACCGCGGCGCTCGACTTCCACCGCGAACTCAACATCCCCGGCGGCCCGCTGGTCACCAACCGCACCGAGCTGGACGCCCTGCACGCGCACCTCGTCTCGCTGTACGGGCTGCTCGACGCCCATGCCGCCCGTACCGGTCAGCTCGTCGCGGCCGAGGGTGACCAGCTCCGCACCGCCCGGACCCGCGTCTGGCAGGCCGCCGAGCACCTCCACGCCGCCTACCACGCGGCACCCCGGCCGGACTCGGGCGAGGTGCCCGAACCCGAGGCGTGCCGGGCCGGCCTGCCCGAAGGGGCACCGGAGCTGTCCATCTGCCAGCGTCACCAGCGCACCGCGCACCTGGTACGGCGCCGCACCACCCCGGCCGACCTGCACACGCCGTTCACCGGCCTCGTCCGCCGCTGACCTGTCCCCCTGTCTGGAGAAACGTTCATGCCTCGCACCCGCGCCAGCGCCTCTCCCCTGTTCGTGCCCCGCAAGACCTCGCGCGCCGAGCAGCGGGCCGCCCGAGCCGGTTTCGCCGAAGCCCGCCACAAGGCCCGCCTCGCCGGAACCCCGCCCAAGCACCGCGCCGAGCAGACCCTCGACCCGGAACTGCGGCCCGCCTACCCGCCGGCCGGTCGCCCCGGCCCGGCTTCGGCCCGGGGCGGCAAGCTCCGCCTGCCCGCCCACCGGATGACCACCGCCACAGCCAGCGGCGCCTACCCCTTCGTGGCCGAGGGCGGCCTGGGCGCGGAGGGAGTGTTCATCGGCCGTGATGTCCACGCCGAGGCCGCCTTCTGCTTCGACCCGTTCTCGCTGTACAACAGCGGCCGGATCGAGGGCTTCACGAACCCGAACGCCGTACTGGCCGGGATCATCGGCATGGGCAAGTCCGCGCTGGCGAAATCCATCGCCACCCGGTCGATCGCCCACGGCTACCGCATCTACATCCCGTGCGACCCCAAGGGAGAGTGGACCGGCGTCGCGCAGGCCCTCGGCGGCTACAGCATCGCGCTGGGCCCGGGGCTGCCGGGCAGGTTGAACCCGCTGGACGCCCCGGCCCGGCCCGCCTCCGTCAGCAAGAACGACTGGTCGACCGAGGTCCGCAAGCGCCGCCTGCTCCTCCTGGCCGGCCTGGCCCGCACCGTGCTGAAGCGCGACCTGCTGCCGATGGAGCACACCGCCCTGGATCTCGCCCTCGACCTGGTCGTCGCTGACGCTGCCGCCCGTGACACGGTGCCCCTGCTCGGCGAGATCGCCCACACCCTCGGCTCTCCGGAACACCTCGACCGGGCCCTCGGCCACCAGGCCGGACGCCTCGGCTCTGCCGCTCAGGACCTCGCGCACGCCCTGCGCCGCCTGGTGCACGGCGACCTCAGCGGCATGTTCGACGCCCCCTCGACGGTGGCCTTCGACCCCTCCACGCCGATGCTGTCCATCGATCTCTCCCGGCTCGGAGGGAGCGGCGACGACACCGCACTGGTTCTCGCCATGACCTGCGCTTCAGCGTGGATGGAGTCCGCCCTCGCCGACCCCGACGGCGGCAGGCGCTGGGTGATCTACGACGAAGCCTGGCGGCTGATGAGGCACGTCGGCCTGCTGGAACGCATGCAGAGCCAGTGGAAGCTCTCCCGAGGACTCGGCATCGCGAACCTCATGGTCATCCACCGCCTCAGCGACCTGCTCAGCGCGGGCGACGCCGGCTCACGCGGGCGGGTGCTGGCCGAGGGCCTCCTGGCCGACTGCTCCACCCGCATCATCTACCGCCAGGAACCCGACCAGCTCGCCGCCGCCGCTTCCCTGCTCGGCCTGACCGGCGTGGAAACCCAGGCCGTGTCCGCCCTGACCAAGGGCCGGGGCCTGTGGAAGGTCGCCGGCCACTCCTTCATCACCCAGCACATCCTGCACCCGGCCGAACGCGAACTGTTCGACACCGACGCCCGCATGGCGGCCAAGGCCCGTGAGTTCACGAATACCGACGCCCCAATCCCCGTGAACCGAAGGGTGGTAGCCCCCGCCGACCTGCACCTGCGGGTCACACCAGCGTGCCCGCGGGGATCGAACCCGCGGGAGTAGAGACCCAGCTCAACGACCGGCACAGGAACAAGGATCGATCATGTCTGCTTCCTCCACTTCTCCCGCCTCCGGCGAGAACCAGCCGCCCACGACCACCGACCCCCTGGCGTGGCAGCGGCACCTCGCCGCGCTGGCCTCGGCCGCCGCTGGCATCAATGAAGCGTGCGACGCCTGGGACGCGGTCTCGGACTCCCTCTGCGACGCGGACGGCTGGCCGCTGGACGACAAGGTGTACGCGGACGGCAAGGTCAAGCGAGACGCCAAGGCGTGGAAGCACGCCGAGGTGTTCCTCGACCACGGGCCCGAGGTGCTGGCCGGGGTCCGCGCCGCCGCCGACGACCCCGACTACGTCGAGGGGCCGATCAGCGACGACCTGCGCCGACTGCGCGGGATCGACACCACCCTGGCCCGAGCGCATCAGCTTCGGCACGAGTGGGACCAGGTCATGGCGCTCATGGCCGGCTCGCAACCAGGCTCGCTCCAGCTCTACCAGGAGCACGCGGAGGAGCACCGCAACTCCGAGGGCTGGCACTACGCGCACGAGCTGTTCTACCAGGGCCCGGCACTCGTACGGGCCGGCGAGTACCTGGTCAGCCGGGCGGAGGCGGAGCAGCCCGCGCAGACCGAACGGGCGCGCGTGGCCCTGACCCGGTCCACACCCGGCGCCCGCGCTATTCCGCCTGCTTCGCCTCCCGCTCCCCCGGTGGCCAATCCGGCGGCCCCCGCTCGCCACCGCGGACGCTCCTAGCACCGAGTTACGGCAGCGACAAACCGGCCCATCGCCGGAACCTCATGGACCACCGCCCTTTTCCAGCCCCGGGCCTGCGGCTCACGCCACGGCCCGGGGCATCCGGCCACGGAGAAATCCCATGCATTCCGACAACGTCCTCGTCACCTTCGAGCAGGAGGGCTCGCACGTCCGCGCGTGGATCAGCGCATCGTCCTCCCCGCCTGCGGCTTCCTAACAGGACCACCGGTACGCCACCCTCACCTCTGCCCTACGGCAGCGCGGCCTGGAGTGCACCGTCGAGTACGGGCTCAGCGACTACATCGTCCACGCCGAACTCCCCGGCGGCAGTTCACTGATCATCTCGCCACCCCAGGAACCGCCCTCCGAGAACCCCGAGACCCCGAGAGCTGGATGGCGACCCGTCACCGGTCCGCCGAGCCCGCGGTGTACGAAGTGATCTACGACTCCGAGCCCGACGGCCCCGACGCCCGGTACGGCGGCAGCGTCCCCCATCTCCTCTCCGCCGTCGACGCCCGCCTGGACCGGCTCGGCGTGCCGCCGCGCCAGGAGCGGGGACCATCCGCCGAGGAGCACGCCGCCGGCGCCGTGCTCCACCGCGCCGGCTTCGTCCCCGCGGTGGCGTTCGGCGGTGGGCACTGTTACCGGCTGCCCTCTGCCATGACCGACCCGGCCGAACAGCGACTGGCGGTGACCCGGGCCTTCGACATGCTGCAGGCCGAGGGCTTCCGGGCCCAGACACAGACGGGCAGGACCTTCCCTCCGACCTCTGCCTCGTCACGAGTGAGCGCCGCGCTCGCCCCCTCGCCGTCGGCCGGACAGCACGCACTCCCGGCCGGTCCGCCGGCGGATCCGTCCGCACGCGCCCCGCCGCCACCCACACGTCCCTCGTCCACCCCCGGCCGCTGACCATCCACCGCCTCGGAGACCTTCGTGCATCGCACCGGCAGAAGCGAACCATCCCCCGCCCACCACTGCACCCGAGCCCACCCCGGATGGACCCGTCATGCCCAGCCACTACGACGTGTTACCCGATCTCGCCTTCGGCCACCACCCCGTCTACGGCATCGTCGCCGCGAACCCGAAAAACCTCCCGGCCAGCACGTGGATGTTGAAAGGGTTCGATTTCCACCCCGTTCCGGACCAGCCGACGCTGTAAGCGCTGGCCCATCAGGAACGTGACGGGCAGGGCCGTACGAGCCGAGCAGTCGAGCTGCTGCGCAAGGCCGGCTACCGAGTCGACGTGGACGCCGCGCTCGATCCCTCGCTGGCATCCGACGCAGCGCCTGCCCGCGGTCGGGGCCCGATCGGCGAGCCCGATGTCGCCTTCGCCGAACATCCGCAGCTCGGCATCGTCGCGGCGATCGACGACCGTGCCTCCGGCCTCACCGGACTTGCCCTGGTGGAGCACGGCTGGCGGCACAACCCGATCCTGGACATCTACACGTTGCCCGTCACCACCGGCCGTGATGAGGCGCTGGGGAAAGTCGCCGGCGCCACACTGGCCCTGCACCGGTCCGGCGTTCAGGTCGCAGTGCACCCGCGCCTCGCTCAGGACGTAGCAGCACGCCCCCGGCCTGCCGCCGCAACGACCGCTTCCCCTGTACGCGGCCAGGACGCCCGCCGTGCGTCTCTGGTCAGCGCCGCCGCGCTCGCCGCCAGCCCGGCCCGCGCCAGCCTCCCCCTGGGCAGGCCACCGGCCCCCGCCCCCGTCACCCCGCCTGCGACGGCCCGGCCGGTCGACCCTCGCATCGCGTTCTCCCGCCCTCGCTGATCCAACTCCCGCAAGGAGACAAATCCATGGCCGTGAAGACCATCTGGTCGATCACCTTCGCTTGCGGTCACCAGGCCGACCGCGATCTGTCCGACCGGGCCGCCGACCGCCGGGCGGGCTTCGCCGAGTGGCTCGCCAAACAGTCGTGCACCGATTGCTGGCGTGCCTCCAAAGAGGACGACGAGCAGGACAAGGCCGCCTGGCTCAAGGCCAAGCGGGCCGAGGAGCAGGCCGGGTCCGAAGCCTGGTCCGAGCAATACCTGATGCCGCCTCTTGAGGGAACCGAGCGGGCCCGCGCCTGGGGTGTGCGCTGTCGCCACCAAGTCCTGGCCGCTGCGTATACCGCCCTGGTCACCGAAGGCGAAACCAGCGAGGCGGAGTGGGAGAGCATCGAGGAGAGCGCTCGTGCCGTCACCTGCGCCGGGTGGTGGATCGAGCAACGCTCTTCCCAGCCGGACGACCTCCCCGAGCTGCTCCAAGCCGCCACCGAGGCCGACCGGCCCAGCGAGAATCCTTATTTCTGACCGTCCGGTGTCCCGCTACGGCGAGGCACTGGTTCGAACGGCGTTTCCAGGCTACTAAGCTCTTCGTCAGGGTGCCGGGCGGGACCTGGCGCATTGCACTCGCCCGAGACGCACGCGATGGCAGTGGATTCCACTATGATCGATCGTCTTGGGACACAGAACAGCGGTTCGAAGGCGCAGGTCGGAGAACCTACCAGGCTGTGACTCACGCTGGGGAGACGCTGGCGGTCAGCTCTGCTGAACTGGTTGGGCGATCTACCGAAAACCTTGCTTCCACCAGCGCGTCTGTGTTCTCCTGGTGCTCGTTCATGTCATGCATTACGGAGGTTGCGCTGTGAGTCAGGGGCACTATGGCGTACCTCTCGAACGCAGTGACCGCCTTGAGCTGCCGTCTCACCCTCACAGCTGCACCACGGAGTCCTTCGAGGACTGGCTGGTGGGCTTTGGTAAGGGGAAACGTCTTGCGGTCGACCTCTTCTCCGGTGCCGGCGGGCTGAGCGCCGGAGTCGAGCGGGCCGGGTGGACCACGGCTGCCGCCGTGGACGCCGACGAGCGTGCACTCGAGACCCACAGAGCGAACTTCCCGGGCCTGAGCCTGCGCATAGATCTTGGTGACCCCGAGGAGCGGGACAGGCTGGAGGCGATCCTGGCGCCTGCAGACATCGACCTCGTAGCGGGAGGCCCCCCGTGTCAGCCCTTCAGCAGAGCTGGGCGCAACAAGATCCGTGACCTCGTGAAGAACCACGGCCGGGACCCGGAGGACCGCCGGAAGGAGCTGTGGAGCGCCTATCTGGACATGGTCAAGCGGATCAGGCCGCGGGTGGTTCTCATGGAGAACGTTCCCGACATGGGGCTTCACGACGACTTCTTCGTGATCCGCACGATCGAGGAGGAGCTCGAGGAGCTCGGTTACGCGACCCAGGTGCGGCTCGTCGACGCGTGGAACTACGGAGTCCCGCAGCACCGGAAGCGCCTCATTCTCCTGGCCAGACGGGATGTCGACGACTTCACCTGGCGCGAGCCAGACCCGCAGCGCACCACGCTGCGTGACGCGATCGGGGACCTCCCGGAGCTGGAGGTCGTCGCCACCGAGCGAGTCGGGCAGCGCAAGCTCACGTACCGCAAGCCCCGCGGGATCTCGGAGTTCGCGGAGGAGATGCGGAAGGGAGCGACACGCGGTGTCATCTGGGACCACATGACCCGACGGGTCCGTTCGGACGACCACCGGATCTTCCAGGTAATGGACTCCTCCACAAAGTACTCCGACCTGCAGGAAAAGCTGGGCGACGACGAGAAGCAGTACCAGCGGTACAGCCCGGACAAGTACACCGACAAGTACAAGAAGCTGGCCTGGAACGAACTCAGCCGAACCATCACGGCGCACATCGCCAAGGACGGCTACTGGTACATCCATCCGGAGCAGTTGCGGACCCTGACCGTGCGCGAGGCCGCGCGCGTACAGACCTTCCCGGACCGTTTCCGGTTCGCAGGTACACGGAGTGACGCGTTTCGGCAGATCGGTAACGCCGTACCGCCGCTGCTGGGCGAGGCTGCCGCAGAGGTACTGAAGCCCGTGGAGGGTTCTGACGACACCCCCGGACTCCAGCCCAGATGGCGAGAGGTCCGGCAGGAGCTCACCGACTGGGCGGAGCGGCGACGCGCCGGCGGGAACTGGTTCCAGCTCCCGAGCGAGGAGCCCGTGCCACTCCACGCCGCAGTCGTGGCCATACTGTCCGGCACCAAGGTGAGGCCGGAGGCCATGGCGGAGATCATGGAGACGGTCAGGAAGTCCAGAACGCTGTCTTCGACACTGTTCGAGAAGCTGATCGACGCGGCACCCACGAAGCCCGCCCGCGCGCGAGTGGACCGTCTGCTGCCACTGGTCGACAAGCCGAACGCCTGGCGGGCGGACCAGAAGCTCAAGGTGCCCGCCAAGCTGTCCATGAAGCCGTCCGAAGAGGCCCTGTACCTGCTGCTGATCGGGGAGGACCTCATGCTCGTCGGCACGGGAAACCTGCGGGTCGCGGCAAGGGTGAACGGAGCCGACGACAGTCACGTGAACCGTCTCAGTGAGGGGCGTGTCAACCTGGTGAAACTGGTGGGTGCCGGAAAGGACGCACCGCTGCGTATGGCAGCGATCCGTCTCATCGGTAGCGACCTGTGCCGGGACACTCAACCCGTCTGCTCGGACTGCCCGCTCGTCGCCCACTGTGCCCGTCGCGGAGAGCTGTCCGACGACCTGCTGACGCTGGCCGTCGCAGGGGAGTGACTCCTCGGTCAGGAGTCGTTGAGCCTCTTGAGTTCCTCGTCGAGGCCGCCGACCCACGCTGGGTCCGGCATGGCGTCGAAGGCACTTCGGTGTTTCACGATCGCCTGTCCCAAGGCGTGGAGAGCAGTCACTGAGCGGCCGTACAGATACCAGCGACCCCGCTGTTGGTCAATGCCACAGTGGGCGAGTTTCACAAGTTCGGTGATCAGCGCGCCGCGCAGTGCGTCGGGAACCACACCCACCATCGGATAGCTGGCGTGGTGGTTGTTGTCGTCTCCCCCGGAACACGAGTAGAAGGTAGCTGTCCGCGCTGCGCTCAGGGCAAGGCTCAGGCCGGCGACTCCGACATCGTTTCCTTGCAGTACGCACATGAGGTCGAAGTACCCCAGGTCGTCACTCTCGAGGATCGCGTCCAGGAACACCTCTACACCGTCAGGTGCGTCCGACGAGGTCGCCTTCTCAAGGACCGCGGCTTCCCTGGCAAGGCACTCCTCTACTTCCGCCCAACTCGGCAGGCCGAGGCAGTGGTAGTCGTGGTGCTCTGTGAATCCGCCGGCCACGTCTGCAGCCGTCAGACCGCTGAGCAGGTCGCTCAGTTCGTGACGGTGGCGGATCTCCACGTCGAATTCGGGAACCATGGAGCAATGATGTCGGACGGGGCTCTCGCGCGGGCGTCGTCGGCGAATTCGGCGGCCGGCGAGGTCCGGAACCCCGGCGTTCCAGAACACGCTGTCGAGGCACACTGTCAAGGGAGTAACTTGAGGGAGCCGTGGTGTTCGTGAGCCGCGGCCATCACTCGTCGAGCGGCGGCGACGGGGTCACGACGGATCTCGCACTCCCAGACACGCACCACGGTCCAACCGGCTGCGGCGGCTTCTGCAGTGTTACGCCTGTCCCGCTCTCTGTTCGCCGCGATCTTCTGCTGCCACAGCGCGGCGTTGGGACCCCGGAACTCGTCGGGACAGTGCTCCGGACAGCCGTGCCAGAAGCAGCCGTCGACGAAGACGGCGACTCGGTACCGAGGGAGCACGAAGTCGGCGGTGCAACGTGGCGCGACCCGGCGCTGAAGACGGAATCGCAGGCCCAGCCGGTGCACGGCCTTCCTGAGAGTTACTTCGGGCCCGGTGTCCCTTGTCCGTCGACCGCGAAGGTGTTCGCTCTTCGTGGTCGAGACCCAATGGCCCGTCGACCGTCTTCCAGCCTCTCTGGCCATGCTCCGATCCCCAGCCTGTTGGCGTCCTTCGGTGGCGAGAGTGCCACACTCTCCCCATGCTCCGTGAACCAGTCGAAGTCGGTGTTGATGACCAGGGACGTGTCGAGCTGCCGCTGGGGCTGCTGGCAGAGGCCGACTCTCGCCGGGGACCGGGCTGGTCGCCTTCAGCGACGGTGACGGGCGCATCGTGCTGAGGCGGGCCGAGGACGCGATCCGGGACCTGGTCGAGAAGGGGACGCTCTGAACCCGTGATATGTCGGGTTCGGGGCGGCGTCGCACCCGAACCCGACGTCTACGGGACGGGATTGAAGCCCAGGCGCAGCGCCTCGTTACGGGTGTGCATCGCTTGGGCCGCATGAGCCTCGGGGATCTCCTGTTCCAGTTCGAGTCGCCTGCCTACGAACTGTGCCAGCTGGCGCTGCCACGGTTCGAGTGCGCGTGTCTCCTTGGCCCAGCGTTCGATCGCGTACCACTCGTCGGCCGGAACCAGCGCCGCCTCCTCGGCTGCTCCCGTTTCGGTTCCGGTACCCCCGGAGAGTGCGGCTTCGTCCAGAGGGCTGTCGAGCAGCTCCGCCGACAGAGCACGTGGCACCGTCCAGCGGACTGTGGAGACCGCGTCCCAGCAGACCGCTTTCTTGGCCCATTCCCCGACGTGGTTCCCCTCCCGGGGGGTCGTGACCGCCCGTATGACCCGAGGGCACAGGTCGTGGATGGCGGCCTCCAGGACAGGAGTGATCGCTTGGTCGCGCCAGATCCGGTCCAGATCGATCCGGCGGTCCGTAGCCAGGGAGAGGCGCGCCGCGGTGTAAGTGGTGATCATGCTCTTGTGGCTGCCGGCCCCCTGGATCGCGGCGATGCGGTCAACGGCCTTGAACAGGATCGCCATGGCGATCACCCTCTGGCAGTACTGGAGGTCCACGCGGGGTGGAGCCTCCTCGATGCGCAGCATGAACTCCACGAAGTTCTTCTGGGCGCCACGGCTGACCAGGTACGGGAGCCGGTGCCAGGAGTGGACGAACTTGGCGAGGTCTGCCTTGGTGAACTTCTGTCTCGTCGGGTTGAGCTTCTTGAACTGGCGCTGGCGCGCGGGAGTCCGGGCCTTGGCCAGCTCGTCCGTGTACTGGCCACGTGCGCGTTCGTAGAACCAGTGGGTCTCCTGACCACTGCCGTCCGCCACCGGGGCCCACAGCGATCGGGTGATCCGCTGAACCTCCACGTGGTAGTCGTGATTGGAGCTGAAGTCGACCTGGGTCACCCGGTTCTGTGTGTTGGAGTACTCCGAGATCTTCGGAACGATCTCGGCGAGGCGGTCAGGGGCCACCTCCGTCAGCTTCATCTGCACCCGCACGTCGGACAGATCGACCTTGTCGCGGGTGAGCGCGTAGTGGAGCGAAGCGGTCGTCTGGCCCCCGTTGACGATCTGCAGACCGTGGATCCCTGAGATGTGGGTGGGCACACCGTTCGGGCCGGTCACGAAGTCGACCTGTGACGCCGTCGCGGTTATCCCGTTGTTGTAAGCCAGGAACCGGCCAGGGGCGTGCAGGAGGGTCTCCCGGATTCCTCTGTTGACCGAGCCGCGGGTCTGGAGGAACGAACGGACGTTCAGCTCCAGGAGCCGTGTGCCGTGCTCTGCGTACAGCTCCGCGAGCATCTGCCCGGGTACCACGGCCAGAGCAACGGAGTGGTCCTCCTCCGAGGAGGGCGCGGAGACGCAGGGAAGAGGCGGGAGGAAGGGAACCACGATGGGCTCACCGAGCGAGCCCGACGTCGCGTGGCGGTGCAGGCGGGCCAGATCCCACACCTCGTGGGTCACCGGAAGGCCGTCAAGCTCCGACGCCGGTACCTCGGTGAAGGTGCCGACACGGTTGCTGAGCAGGAAAAGCCTGATCCGCTGTACCTCGGTGAGCGACTTCTCCACCGCCACGCACATGTCGTACACGTCGAACGACTCGTCGATGTGCTGCTGCAGCCCGTCACCGCACCGGACCGCGAAGGTCAGCAGTCGTCTGAAGAACGCCTCGGTCTGCGCTTTGGTGAGCTTGCTCTCCAGCGGTGCCAGATGGAAGTCCGTGACGAACAGGTCCAGGGACGCGACCGACTCCCCGGTTCCGTAGCCGTGGACCTCATGTCCGTGCGCCTTGTGATAGGCGGTGAAGGTGTTGGACACGACACCGGCTTGCTCGAGGTCTTCGAAGACCTGCCGAGTGAACGCCTCGGGGGTCGTCGTCCCCTCGGCGTCCGCCGTCGCCTGGACGTCGGCGACCAGGCTGCGGGAGAACCCCTCCAGGTCCAGCTCAGGCATCGGTCCCACCGATCAGCTCACGGACCTCGTCGATCTGGGCACGGAAGGCGTCCAGTCCCGAGGTACTCACGTGGTACGAGCAGTCACCGACTCCCTCGGGAAGGTCGGACTCGGTCAGTCTGGGGAAACCCTCCCGCACGTGCCAGAAGCGCAGGTCCCGCACGGTGTACCGGGGCTCGTCGTAGTGGTCCCGGTGCGCCGGCAGGTATCCGGCCTGGATGAGCAGGCCGTCGAACCGGACACGAGCTGCGGAGTTGGTGAGCTGTTGCCGGATGTGCTCGACGCGTCGGTTCAGACTCTCGCCAGAACCTCCCCGCCGCTCGTCCAGCTGTGCGAAGGCGAGAAGCAGGGCCGGGGTGCCGGTGTCATCCAGCTGTCGCTCACTCGCGATCGCGATGTTCCGGGGCCGCTTGGCTGTGCTGGCCTTGGTCTCGATGGCCACGCCCGACAGCTGGAAGTCCTGGTTCGCCCCTGCGGGGCCGGTCCAGGCGTCGACCGCCTCGGACTGGGAGAGCTCCGCGATCAGGGTGTCCCCAAGCAGAAGGAGTTCACCGTACAACCCGCGCCGTGCCTCGACACCGAGGCCGTCCGTCCCAACGGCACGCAACAGGTCCTGCCACCTGCCGAAGCGTGCCACGGCGGCGCCCAGAGCGTCAGCGGCTCCTGACGCCGCCTGGGCGGTGGCGGCCACGTCGGCCACCAGCGGGTTGAACACCTCCCGCAGGGCCTTCTCGGTCAGGATCACCTGCAGCTCGTACTCCAGGCGGGACACCGCGCTCAGGCTCATCTCGATCCCGGCGGCCCGGGGCAGGCGGCCGACCGACCGCACCACGGGATCCGCGGAACGCGCGTCCGTACGGAGTACCAGCATGCGCTGTCGACCTGGGTGGGCGACCGAGAGGAAGATATCGAGGGGGGAGTCCGGGTACATGCGGATACTGGAGCGACCCGGGGTGTCCTGCGGACTCTCCAGCTTCCGCCATTCGTCCTCGGTGACCCCGGTGATCGTCACGCGTCGTCCTCCTCGTCCTTGGTGTAGATGTCCTCCTGCAGCCAGACAGAGTTGGCCTCGTACTCGGTCTTGGACTGGTACTCGGAGTGCGGAAAGCTCAGCTGGAATCCCACGAGCGGCGTCGGCTGGCCGGCCTCGGAGGCGTCCGGCACCGCGATGGGGTAGACGAGCAGCAGCCCCTGGTCGGTGCGCCGCTGTCGTCGGATGTACGGCCCGGCCGGCGTCTTGGGCGTCTCTTTCTCCTTCGCCGCCCGCTCAGCGGCTTTGCGGGCCGCATCCTTCTGGTCGGGGTCGAGGCCGATCATCTCGTCCGGCGGGCTGAGTACCCTGCGGATCGTGTAACGGCCCTCGGCCCTGTACTTGGGGTTGAGCGACCCACGCCTAACGAGGCCGACCGTGTGCCCGGCGATTTCGTGAGGTGGCAGCTCTGACCTCGTGCTGCCGACCAGACAGACCGTCCAACTGCCAAGCTCTCCGACCTTCGTGCACTGATCCACGTACTTGGCGATCAGCCTCGGCCGGACGCGCTGGGCCATACGGTCGGTCTCGTAGGTGCTCAGGAACTCGGAGATGATCTCTGCCGGCACACCGTTCCACCTGACCTTGCCGTTCGGCGTCTCGGCCGGAATTGGCTCGGCAATCGCGTCCATGCGGTGAATGAGCGTTTCCAGGGCCTGGAAGTTGTGCTCGACGGTGCCCTTGGCGAGCTTGAAGATCACGGTTTCCGGCCCCTCACCGGAGTAACTCAGTGTGACCTTCGTGCTGTTCCGCATCTTGTTGCGTGCGGTCACGGTAAGTTTGAGAGAGGAGGACCGCACCTTCAGGCCGAACTGCGTCGGAGTGAGTCCGAGCGTCGCCATCTCCTCGACCTCCCTGCGTAGTTCGTCCGTGGCGGCCGTGACCTCCACGTAGGCGTCCTCGAGGGCCGGCATGGTGTAGAGGCGGCACAGGTCCTCGTAGCCGGGGCGGTACCCGAACCACCGGCCCATCTGCAACAGCGTGTCGTACGTCTTCGACGGCCGCAGGTAGTAGCTGACCGTCAGGCCCTCCAGAGTGAGACCTCGGGAGAGTTTCTGCCCTCCGATGGCGATCACCGAAAGGCCGCTCCTGCGGTTGTCGTAGTAGTCGAGTGCGTCTTTGGAGGAACCGTTCACGGTCTTGACCTGGATCTTCCGAAGAGCCGGAAGGATCTGGTCGGAAACCTGCTCCCAGGTCAGGCGCTCGGCCTGCTCGGGTTCGAAGCAGCCCGTGGTGGGGATGAAGTCCCGCTCCCAGAGGGCGCGGAACTCCTCACGGATCTGCGGCCCCTTTCCGTAGCGATCTCGCATCATGTCCTCGATGAGGTGCCGGTAGTCCAGCACCTGCTCCTGCACCAAGTGCTGGACGGCGGTGAAACGGGTTACGTGCACCAGCATCGAGTTGTGGACCTTCGTCTGCGCCCGGGCCCGGCGAGCGGCGCAGGTGAGCACGAACGAGAGGATCGCTTCACGTAGGGAGTCAGGGAGGTCTCCGGTGGGAGCGTCGCCCGACTTGTGACTGGAGGGGAGCCAGGCGTCACTGTCGTCCACGTGCCGAACGAGCGGGAGGGCCTGAACGTCGGCCTCGTCCTCGTCCTCCACCTGGAGTCCGAAAACCCGCTCGGGACCGAGGTAGTTCGACGGGGACGGCAGGCTGCGGATGAAGCTGGCGGGGAAGAGGTCCTCGCCAGCCTCCGAGTTGTCTGCCTCGGGGTCGATGTAGATGTTGGCGAACGGCGTGGCCGTGTAGCCAACGTAGGCCGACTTGTCGAAGCTCTTCATGAGCTTCCGGATGGCCGCGTTGGTCTTGGTCGGGTCAGCCTCCGGGTCACGCACGGTGTTGATGGAGGCGTTGTCGGCTTCGTCGTCGATGACGAACAGAGGCAGGTCGCTGATGACCTTGGCGCCGTTCTCGTCCTCGACGCCGTGCACGTCCAGCACCCACTGGCGTACGTATTCGAGGATCTTGTAGTGCTTCTTGACGACGAGAACTACGGGGAAGTCCCCAAGGGGAAAGTTGATCGCCTTCGCCGTCGCCAGACCGAAGTCTCCCTTCTCACCGCTGTTGGTGGGTGAGGCGATTTTGAGTTTCTTCACCAACGGCATCCTGCCCACGCCTATGGCGCGAGACCGCCCGTTCTCGTCCGATCGGCTCTGGTTCTGGGTGTCGAAGCCCAAGAGCCCCTCGTCGATCCGTAGCTGTGTCTGGCTTCGGAGGTCGTTGTGGATACCCGCGAGCACCACGATGAAACGGTATCCGGCGTCCACCGCCTTCGCCGTGAGCCCGATGTACTGCCCGGTCTTTCCGGACTGCACCTGGCCGATGACCAGGCCTCTGCGACGCCACGGTCCGGTACGGCGTGGATCCTCCAGCTGGCTCAGTACGTCGTCCGAGCTCTGGTCCAGCCGACGTACGACCCCGGGTGGAAGGCTGACGACGTCCTCGAGGTACCTGCGGTAGCGCTCCCAGAAGTCCCAGTCTCGATCGTTCTTCGCTTCGGGCAGCCAGGGTTCGTGCCCCTCGTGCTCGGTGAGGGCGAGGGAACGCTCCTGGAACACCACTGTCAGGGCCTCGATCTCCTTGACCAGCTGATCCCGGTCAACGGGCGCACCCTGCGCAGCCAGCATGCCGTAGATGCTGTTGACCGCATTGTGGATCTCCTCGGACTTGGGCTGCCGATCCTGGGGCAGGAAACTGAGAACCAGGCGCCTGGCCTTGGCCATCGGGTCGTCGGGAAAGTCGCTCATGTGGAACCTCCGGTCGGGCGAAGTCGGTGACTGAGAGCTTATGGGCGGTCACTGACAACCTGTCACCTACTCCAGAAGCCTTGCAGTTGATCGAAGGGCGGCATGGTCCGAAGACGTTCCTTGGCCGCGGCCGGCGAACGGCCGCCCGTGACCAGGGACTCGTAGATGCGCTGCGCGACCTCGACCGCCGAGTCGTCGGCCGGGCCCGGACCTCCGAACGGTTCCGGATCGTCGCTGCTGTCGGTCTCGTGCATCACCCGCAGCGCGGTGACGGGGATCGTCTCCTCGAGGAGACGGATCAAGGCGCGCACGTCCGTACTGCTGTTTCCACCCGGCCGTATGGCGGCCTGAACCAGCGGGTGGCTACGGTTGATCTTGCAGGTGACCTTGTCCTCGGAGCGGCGTACGAGCCACGCGTACGAGAGAGGGTCGCCGTGAGTACGCGCGGCAACCTGCCCCCGGTACCGGAGCACGTCCGCCGCGGTCGCCCGGGCCTTACGCGCGATGCGGTTGAGATGCGTCCGGAGCGCGACGGGCGGGACGACGCTCGACTTCCTCACGTCGACGCTCCACTCGGCGTCCGTCTCGGCCGGGATGTCGACGGCGATACGTGCAAGGTTGTACTTCTCCTCACGGCGCATCCCACGTTGCCCCAGCCAGTCACCGGCCAGGATCAGTCGGTTACGTCGATACACGTAGAAGCCCTGCTGATCAAGCCACCCTTCAGGGCCGGCAGCCTGGTCGTACTCCTCCGAAGTGAGGCGGTGGGCACCTGGGAGGATGAACGCCTCGACCCTCACCAGACCGCCGCTCAGTGGGAGTTCCTCCGGCTGGAGAGGTTGCACCGACGGGTGGTGACGCAGGAAGGGGTCCCACGGTCTCACCGCGTTGCCTCGGATCCTCAGGTCACGACGCCGGGCACCGGTGAGGAACCGGGCGAAGACCATACCGAGGTGCGACTCGGTGCGCGCCGCCTCGGCGTAGAACTGTCTCTGGGTTCGCTCGTCACCGGTGCTGACGTCGGCGGCGTGGTATCCGTTGAGCCTCCGCCAGAGGACGATCGTGCCGTGGTCGGCATCCCTGCGGAGCCGGTCCAGCACGACAGCGGTGTCGGTGTCCGCGCCGTGGAGCAGCCGCCACTGTCCGGACTGTTCGACGACGTCCAGGTCCCAGGTTCGCGTGTGCCACTGTCCGCCGGCTTTGGACGAACTCACGGTGAGCTGTCTGGCCTGGGAGAACGAGGCGGACTTGAGGCCGACGCCGAACCGACCCAGATCGGTGGCTGACCGTGGAGTCGCGGGACCGCGGGCGGCCACCGTCATGGCGGTGACAAGTTCCTTGACGGTCATGCCCCAGCCATCGTCGACCACCGCCATCCACGAGTCGGCTCCGGCCCAGGTGAACTCCACGTCGATGGTCCGGGCCTCGACCGCGATGCTGTTGTCCACAAGGTCGGCTACGGCGGCCGGCAACGAGTAACCCAGAGAGCTGAGCGAGGCCACCATTCCGGCAGGTTCGGGGGCGGCGATGTCGTACTTCATGTGTGCCCGGCTCTGCTTCCCCAAGACGACGTTCCTCCGGAACGTGACCGTCCCGACGCCTCGGTGAAACCGGGCGGACGCGCTCCCCGACTCAGAGGGACCACTACGTGCGCTCACCCGCTCCGGACAGCACGCCCCACCTGGGACGAATGCTACGGGAGTAACAACACATGTTGACAGGGTTTCACCGGACTCGCGGCGGTGACGGTGGGATGTCCTCAAGCCAGATGGGCGGGGATAAACCGATCCGTCCCAGATGCCGCAAACAGCTCTCTCTGCCGGTTCTTCCTTGGGCTTATGGCCTGCTGCCACCCCTTGGAAGTTCTCGACCACTGCCACGACAGCCGCTCACGAAGCTGACGCAACGGTGTTGCCCCGGGCTCTTACCAGCGGATTCCGGCCAGGCCAAATCGCGGATCCTGTGGATCGTCTTTCTGCCAGCCCGAGCACCGGGTTGCCGTTCGCTACTCCCCCTTCAAGGCAGAGGCCGTGATCGACCACCACCGGCACGCCAGATCCGTAGAGGCATCAACGAGCCCAGCCGCCCCAAGCTCCCCGATAGCGCGGCCGCCAACTCCCTTCCCGAACAGGAAGCGTCTCGATGACCAGCAGAAGAGCCGCACACGCCCCGCCCTCTTTCCCTCACCTGCGCTCACTCCCAGGATTCCCATGCTTGCACCCCGCACCAGCGCACCCTCGACCACCACCGGTTCGGACGCTCTTCTCTACCTCCTCTTCGGTCTGCTCGGCATCGCGCTTGCCTTCGGCTCGCTGACTTGGCTGACCGGCAACATCAGTAATTCCTTCTTCGGCGCCGGGCCCTGGGCCCCGTTCCACGCCACCGACGCGCTGCTGCACCCCGAGGTGCTGTGGCCGGCCCTGAGCAGCGTCGCGCTGCTGGTCGGCGCCCGCGTCGTGCCCGGCCTGCTCACCCTGGCCCTGATCACCACCGGCCTGGTGCTGTGGATGCGCTGGCGGTCCGGCTCCAAGTCGGGCCTCGTCCGCAAGGCCGACCTGGCGCCGCTGCTGGAGAAGGAAATCACCACGAAGGCCCGGAGCCTGCGGCCGTCCCTGGGCGACCGGGAGGGTAAAAGAGGTCGCTCCGGCTGACCGCGGCATCCTGCTCGGCACCCTCGACCCCGGCCGAGCTGAGGTCCGCGCGTCATGGGAGGACGTGATCGTCGCGATCATGGCTCCCCGAAGCGGGAAGACCTCCGGGCTCGCGATCCCTGCGATCCTCTCGGCCCCTGGTCCGGTCCTGCTGACCAGTAACAAGGCCGCGAGCGACGCCTTCACCGCGACAGTGGACGCTCGCGCCGAGGTCGGCACCATCTGGACCCTCGACCCCCAGCAGATCGCCCACCACCCGCGCGAGATGTGGTGGGACATCCTGGCCGACGCCCGCGACCTGGCCGGTGCGAAACGTCTGGCTGGGCACTTCGTCACCGCGAGCGTGGACGAGTCCAGCGGCTCCGACTTCTGGTCCACCGCCGCGAGCAACACCCTCGGCGCCCTGTTCCTTGCCGCCGCCAGCCACCGACGGCCCATCACCGACGTCCTGGCCTGGCTCGCCATGCCGGCCGACCGCACCCCGGTGGACCTGCTCACCGATGCCGGCCACGACGCGGTCGCCGCCCAGCTCCAGGGCACCGTCTCCGGTGCGACCGAGACCCGCGACGGCATCTACGAGACTGCGCGGCAGTACGCGAGCTGCCTGCTCGACCCCGATGTCGCCGCCTGGGTCACCCCGAACGAGGGCCTCCCCGAGTTCCAGCCGTTCGCCTTCGCCACCTCCCGCGACACCCTGTATCTGCTGAGCAAGGACGGCGGCGGCAGCGCAAGCGCGATCATCGCAGCGGCGGCCGACGCCGTGATGCGCGCGGCCGTGATCGTCGCCGAGCGCTCCGGCGGGCGGCTCGACCCGCCCGCCCTGTGCGTCCTCGACGAGGCCGCGAACGTGTGCCGCATCTCGGATCTCCCGGACCTGTACAGCCACCTGGGCAGCCGGGGCGTCATCCCCATGACGATCCTGCAGTCCTACCGACAGGGCCAGCGGTGCTGGGGCGAGGCCGGCATGGACGCCCTGTACTCCGCCGCCACCGTCAAGATCATCGGATCGGGCATCGACGACGCGGACTTCGCCGACCGTCTCAGCAGGCAGGTCGGCGACCACGACGTCCAGACCACCTCCGTCTCCACCAGCGAGAGCGGCAAGTCCACCTCGGTGAGCATGCGCACCGAACGCATCCTGCCGCCCGACGCGATCCGCGCCCTGCCCAAGGGCAAGGTGCTGCTGCTGGCCACCGGCATCCGGGTCGCCATGCTCAACCTCAAGCCCTGGTACAAGGAGCCCTCCGCCAAGGTGGTCGGGCCGGCCTCCGCCCGCGCCACGAAGGCGATCACCGAACGGGCCCTCGCCAAGACCATCGGCCACGACGACTTCGGGCTGTCGGCATGAGCGCGCCCACCCCGCGTCCCGGGCGGCTGCCGCGCTCGCCGGTCGTACTGCGGGACGGCCAGTGGTGGCTGGTCAGCGGGGCCGGGTCGATACTCGCCACCGATCCCGCATTCACCAGCACGCTGGACGGCTTCGCCACGGCGGTAGCCGCTGCCGACCAAGCGGTCGCCGACCTCCATGCCCGGCAGCACACCCCCTCCGGCTCCGGCGCAGGGGGTGCGCGATGAACCCGCTGCTGGGTGCGGAACAGGCGGTCCTCGGCGCCGTGCTTCTCGACCCGGACCAGCTCGCGCACCTGGACTGGCTCGCGCCGGATCACTTCGACCGGCCCGTTCATCGGTCGCTGTTCGCCGCGCTGCGCAAGCTCCGAAGCGACGACCACCCCGCGCTCTCAGCCGATGGGCCGGTGCCGCTGTCGTGGGTGACCGAAGCGGTCGACGAGGCCGGCCGCCATGTCCGAGGGCTGACTGCGGTATACGCCCACACCCTGATCTCGGCCTGCCCGCGTTCCGCGCACGCTCCGGTGTACGGCCGCATGGTGCTGGAGGGGGCGATCCATCGCACCGTCGCCCAGCACGCGATCCGTCTCCACCAGGTGGCTCGGGCCGACGCCCTACGGGGTGAGGTCAAGGGAGCGCTGCGCTCCGCAGACGTCCTAGCCGGGGTGCTCAGGGATCTTGCACGGCGCTGGGGGACCGAACCGCGTCCGGTCGCGCCCACCACTGCGCCGGTTGCTGCCCCGGCCATGCCGCCAGTCCGGGCCGACCAGGTCGCCGAGGACGAGCGGTTCCTGCTGGCCGTCCTCGCCGAGCAGCCGAGGGCCATGGAGGAGGTGGTGGACTGGCTGCGGCCGGGGGATTTCGCCGATCCGGCCCACGGGCAGCTCTACCGGTGCCTCAGTGCGCTGCACCACCGGGGCGAACCCATCGACCGGATCACCCTGCTCTGGGAAACCCAGCGGCGCGGCCTGCTGGCCGACGGCACCCTGTCGGGCGAGCATCTGACCGCCCTCTGCAACGGCGTGGGTGCCGGCAGCGCCGAATGGCTCGGGGAACGGGTGATGCGCGCCTCCCTCACTCGTACCGCAGCCGCTTCCGCGCGTGCGGTGCGTGCTCTGGCCGAGGACGAAGCCCTGGTTCCTGGCCGGTTGATCAACTACGCGCTGCACGCCCTCGGCCCGCTCGACGAGGTGCGCGCCCGCTGGGAGACCGCGAACGGCACCCCAGCCCCGAACCCGCCGCCTCAGACGCCCGTGCCGGACGGGCCGCCTCCGGCCCGGGTGCACGTAGCCCTCGCCCGAAGCACGCCGCGCCCCGTCCCACCGGCCTCGGTCCGTCCCGGCTCCGCGCCCGCCCCCTCCGCCTCCAGGCCGCCCTCGCGCGGCCACATCTGACCCCTCCCCGGCCCCCGTTGCTCTCCTCCTGGACATCACATGAACAGCACCCCCAGCTCTGACATCCGCGCCATGCGCGCCACGGCGTCGGCCCTCGACGCTCAGCGTCGCAAGCTCCCCGTTCTCGGAGATCCTCATCGCTCGCCCAACGTGGCCGACGTCGCCAGGCATATCTCGGCACTCGGTGAGCTGATCCGACCTGGGCAACGAGGTGCGCTTCAGCGCCTCCCATGAGCACGAATCCCACACCCCACGGGTTATCGCCGGGTTCGCCGCCTCAGTGCGGCCCACCGGTCAGGCGGCATCCGCCCTCGGCGAGGTCGCCCGCCAGCCCTCCTTCCTGGAACGGACCGAGCACCTGTGCGATGAGCCCGGCGCCGACGATGCGCGGGAGGCCGCGGTGCAGATGATCGACGACTCGCTCAGCACGGCGGATATGGCGCTGCGTGAAGCCACCGACTCGCTTCGTACCGCGTCGGCGACCGTTTCACCTCCGTCCGTGCGGCTCCGGGCTGCTCTCAGCCGGTCTGCGGCTGCCCCTTCTGCCGCGGCACCGCCTCCCGCTGCTCAGACGGCAGCAGTTCCTGCGGGCGTGGTCCGACGGAGCCGGTGACATGCCCACCCACGTCATGCGCCCTCCGCTGATCGGCTCGCTCTGTTCCGGGTACGGCGGGCTCGACCTGGGGGTGCAGTCCATCTTCGGCGGCACGCTGGCCTGGCACGCCGAGGTCGACCCGAACGCTTCGCGCATCCTGGCCCGCCACTGGCCCGGCGTCCCCAACCTGGGCGACATCACCACCGTCGACTGGTCCGCTGTCCCCCGGGTGTGCGTCTTGACGGCGGGCTTCCCCTGTCAAAGACGTCTCGGTCGCCGGCCGCCGGGCCGGACTCAACGCCCAGCC
This sequence comes from Streptomyces sp. NBC_01116, assembly GCF_041435495.1. Classification (NCBI taxonomy): domain Bacteria; kingdom Bacillati; phylum Actinomycetota; class Actinomycetes; order Kitasatosporales; family Streptomycetaceae; genus Streptomyces; species Streptomyces sp. NBC_01116. The sequence goes on along the minus strand of NZ_CP108644.1, from coordinate 6,965,711 downwards.
CCGCTCCGGGCTGTGGCTGCACGTCGCCCGTGCGGTCGAAGCCCTCCGACCCTGCCTGGTAGTGATCGAAAATGTTCGCGGCCTCCTCACCTCCCCCGCCGGTTCCCCTGGCGACGTGGAACCCTGCCCGTGGTGTCTGGGAGACACCCCAGGCGAGCCTCCTCTGCGGGCACTCGGTGCCGTACTCGGATCCCTGGCCGACCTCGGGTACGACGCGAAGTGGCTCGTGCTTCGCGCCTCCGACATCGGGGCCCCGCACCGTCGCGAGCGCACCTTCCTCACAGCCTGGCCCACCGGACACCCTGCTCAAGACCCCGACCAGCAACATCGGCAAGAACGGCGGCTCGCAACACCCTTCCAAGAGGAAGAGCGGGGGCCACGGCCCGAATCTGGCCGACGAGGTCGAGTGGCTCCTGCCGACCCCGAAGGCGTCGGACGGGACCAAGGGCTCGCCGAATCAACGGCATGGCAACGGCGACATGACCCTGCCCAGTGCGGCGGCGTCGCTGTTGCCCGCGCCCAGGGCCAGCGACACGGGCACCCCGGGCCGCCGCCCGGGGAAGGAGTGGCGGCCTCCCTTGTCGGTAGTGGTCCTGCCGCTCTGGACGGAGGAATCGTCGGAGGCCGAGGAGCGGACCGGCGATGGGGGCCGTACGCAGCCGCCATCACCCGATGGGAGAGGCTCACCCGTCCCGAGCCCACCGACGCAGCCGGGCGGCTCCGTCCCGCTTTCGTCGAGTGGATGCAGGGCCTCGCCCCGGGCTGGGTCACCGCCACCCCGGGGCTCGGGCGGCCGGCGCAGCTCACCGCGCTCGGCAACGGCGTCGTTCCCCAACAGGCTTCTCGAGTTCTGCAGTTGCTGGCACCGCCTTTCCCGCGTTGCCCTCGCTGCGCAGGCAGGTAGCGCTCCACTACCGGGTTTTCCCGGCCGGGCCAAACCGCTGTTTCTCCGGATCCTCTCGGGCATGTCGCCGTCTCACAGATGGAGCACACCCCCATGTCCGACACCAGCCCGACCACCACCCCCGGCCCCGAGCCGTACCGCGTCACCGACGAAGACCTCGACGACCTCGCCAGCACCCTCGCCAAGACCATGGCCGAGGTCAAGCAGCACGGCGTCATCCTGGACCGCCTCGGCTCCGAGCCCGTTCCCCTACCCGCTGCCGACCAGCAGGCGAACGGTGCTCCGGCGGCCGGGGCGTCCGGCCCCGAGCAGGCCAACGACCCCGCCTCGGTCTTCATCGTCGCCTTGGGCGGCGAGACGTACGCCACCGAACTCGCCGCCCTCAGCGACTGGGTGAACTACCTCTTCCTCCCGATCTACGGCCGGGAGATCAGCACGAGCCGTCCCTGGTGCGCGCACTGGCACGAACACCCCGAGGCCGTCGCCCGGCTCCACGCACTCTGGCTCGCCTGGCAGCAGTTCACCGACACGGAGGCCGGCCTGGCCGGCCCGTCGACCTGGCACCGCGACCACCTAGACCAGACATTGGCGCACCTGCGCGCCCCCGACGGGCCCTTCGCGGCGTGCACGACGAACCCGAACCGCCCCAACCATCGCGTGCTGTCCACCCCCGCGCCCGAGCAGACGGGAGCGGCCTCGTGAGCGACATACTCGACTTTCGTCTTGACGATCTCGCCCCATCCGACCCAGATTCCGAGCACGCGGAGCGACAGTTCTGGGCCGGTGACGTTACGGTCCTGGCTGAACACCACTCCCTTCCCGACGGCTCCCACAGTTACGTCGTCGCTCACGACGGATCAGTCACGTGGGGTGCACCGGGCGAACCACAGGTAGCAGCGATCAAGGTCGCGCGAGACCTCAGTCTGAAGACGTTCACTTTCGAACTGGCCTATCACCCCACCGTGTCCTTCGCCCAGAACTGGTTGATCGAGCGCGGGTGCCCGCCCGAGCGGATCACCCAGTCTGGCGGGGACCTCATGAAGCCCGCCGACGACCTCACCCTTCAGATCGAACAGCAGATCCATGAGTCGGGAACTCGGTACGAGGTCCTCGACAGCCAGACCTCTGACTTCGACCCGTGCGAGGCATGGACGCTGACCCGGGACTCCAGCGCCTGCCAGACACCGATCCGTGTCTTCCTCGAAGAGGGAAACTTCAGCACCCACACATACACACTGCGCGAGGGCGCCTTCGCCGACGTGGACACCGCCCGTTCCTGGCTGGACGACCGCGGCGGCCCATTGCCCGAACCGCCTGAGTACAGCGCTCACGACAGCGCCGACGTCCGGGCCCGCGTCGCCCTTGCCCGGTCAGCCGGTGTCGCCGCAGTACCGAAGGGCGGCCTCGACGCCCATTGCACGCCGCCGCCGGGACCGGTCCAGCGCCCGGCACAGCAGGGGCGGCTGCTGTGAGCCGCGCCCGCTTCGCCTTCGCCGCACATCCAGACGCCATCGCCGACCTGCGAGAGCTTCCCGACAGCATCCGTGACCTGGCGCTGCTGGAACTGCAGAACCTGGTGCACGGCAGCGACGACTGCCTGCCGTTGAAGGGCCGCCTCGCCGGCTTCCACAAGGTCTACGTCGACCCTTCCGTCGCCTACCGGATGGTCATCCAGTTCCGCCCGGCCCCGCCGACCTCGACCCACAAGCGCGAGGTCTACCTCGTCGCCGCCGGAAGCCGGAAGGACTACGCGGTCTACCACGTGGCCCACCTGCGCACCGGCCCCCAGCAGGACGCCGAGACCGACTCCGCAGCCCAAGCACGCGTGCGGGCCGCCCGGTCCCGGTCGACGCTCAGCGCCGACCGGCCAACAGCAGGCCCGGCAAATGCTCCAACAACAGCCCCACCCCCGGCCGCCGCTCCCCGAAAGGTTCCCCAGCGATGACCGCTGACCGCGCCCCCCTGACCCGTACCGAGCTGGCGGATCTCCTCACCGACGCCGCGCAGATCGTCTCCGGCATCCTCACCGCCGAGTACCCGACAACCGCCGGCCGCTCCTACCTGCACCCCGTATTGGGCCCACTGTCCGCCGGGCCCCGGGTGCTCGGCGAACTGAACGACCGGCTCGAAGGGTTCGTGGCCGCCGAGCCACGCCCCGCCACACCGGCGGGCCTGTTCGCCCTGGCCTCCTACGCCTCCGCACTGGGGTGGCTCGCCGAGTCCTTCGCCGAGCTGACCGCCTCGGTCGACCAGATCTGCACCCGGGTGGGCATCCCCACCGAGCCCTCCGAACCGGTCGTCGCCGCCTCCCATGGCGCCGAGCAGGACGACACGTTCGACTTCGCGTTCAGCGCGCGGGAGCTGGCGGCGATCCGCACCGCGGCCCAGGCCGCCGGCCTCGCCCCGGACGGCTACGTCGAGGTCCTCTCCCAGTCGCTGCTCGCCGCCTCCCGGATCACCGACGCCTGCATGGAGATCTCCAGCGGCCTGCTCGAAGACGCCGCGTACGTCCTCGACGAGGCAACCGACCATGCCTGGATCGGCGACGGACCGGACAGCCTGCCCACCCTGGTCCGCTCCCTGCTTGCCCGGATGGAGGCGGCGCGGTGAACCCGTACGACGCAGACACACACCCTGGGCCTCATCTCGTCGTCGAAGTACTCGGTATCGGGGATGCAAGCGTGCCCGCCCTCGCGCATGGTCCGGGGGAGCCGCTGCACCAGGCCGCTACGCGCGTCATGGGAGCCGCAGCGGCGTTGGACGAGCGACACGAGAGCGTGCTCGACGCGGTCCAGCGGGCTCAGCGGCTACTCGAAGGCATCGGTCGCGGTGAAGTCGGCCGCGCCCAGGTGTCGTACGCGCTGCTGCGGACCGCACTCCCCGAACTCGGAGACGTTCTGGCGCAGCAAGACCGGGCGTACAGCCAGCTCGTCGAGTCGCTGTCCGCCTACCGGCGGCTTCTGTCCTCGCCCGAGCCTGCTCAACGCGCGACCAATATGAGCTACGGGCAGAAGACGAGGCCCGACCGGGACGACGACTGGGCCGTCGCCGGGGAGCGCGGGTTGGTAGCCCTCGAAGCCGTTGCGGCCGGAGGCGTTCGCTTTCGTCGCAACGCGATCGGCGACGACCCGTTCATCTCACGGGAGAAGGCCGAGCGGCAGGACCCGACGGTCTTCCCACAGACCGTGCAGCGGCTGGTCGCCGACGGACTACTGCGCCAGGACACCAGCGAGAACCCGTACCGGCCCGGACAGCTCCTCTCGCTCACGCCGCAGGGCGAAGCCGCCCTCCGCGACGCGCGTACGGCGACGCCGCGCGTGTCCGCCGCCCTCCGCCGCAGCAACGCCCCCGCGGGCCCCGGCCCTCTCACCGACCCGGCCGCCGTCCCCGTCACCACGGCGGTCGGCAAGCCTTCCCGCTCCCGCTGACCCCTTCCAGAAAGAACACTCCCATGCCTGCCCCCGTACAGCCTCCCGTCTTCTCCATCGGCTCGATCGATGCTCAGCTGGTCGAAGACGCGCTTTCCCTGATCGGGCCGAAGTGGACCGCCTGGTCGGCGATGACCCTGGCCCAGGAGAACCGCCCCATGCGGGTACGCGACGTCGCCGCCCGGCTCCCGTTCATCAGCGAGCAGTTCGTCAGCAAGCGACTGGCCACGATGCACGCTGACGGGCTGGTCATCCGGCCCGACGACCGTCGCGGAGCCCCGTACCAGCTCAGCGCCCTCGGCACGTCACTGGCTCCTGTCCACCGCACCATGTCGGACTGGTCCCATGCCCACCTGTCGCTCGGACAAATGGCCGAAGCCGAACGCGTCGAGGACGCCCTGCGCCGCCTGCATCTTCGGCACTCGACCGCCGTGATCCAGGTCCTTGACGCGGGCGGTCCGATGCGGTTCGTCCACATCGCCGAGGAGGCCGGCCTGGACAACAGCTACGCCCGGCAGCGGCTCCTGCGGCTTCAGGCCGACGGCCTGGTCACCCGCGCAGGCCCGCGCCACGGCGACCCCTACGTGCTGACCGACGCCGGCCAGGCGCTGGGAGCCGTCTACGCGAGCGTCGAGCACTGGAGCAGCCCCATCACCGAGCGGAGGACCTCATCGTCTCCGCGCCCCGTCGCGGCGGCCACGCGCACCCACCCCAACGTCTCACTGTCGGCGGACGGTGCCCGGACCGCGGCGGCCCTGCGCCGCAGCGCTGCCGCGCCGAACGCCCTGTTCAGTCACGCGCCGCAACCTCGGGTGCCGGCGGCCGTAACCATCCAGTCGGCACCGGGCCGGGGACGGTGACCGGGGTGGTGAGAGCCAGAACCGTTTCACTGCTGCCACGACGTCCGCGTGCGCTCCGACCGCTCGTCCTCCTGCGCACGCGGGCGCCTTCCCCTCCCTCACTCCCGGAGCCTCGACCATGCACGCCCCTGATGCCCCGTATCTCTACCAGGAGGTACTGGTCAGTCCCATGTACCTGGCTGGGACCGGCGGGGCCGGAGACGCCGGCTTCGCACCGGTTGCTCACTGGCCGCACCACGCTCTCGGCGACACTCCTTGCCAACTTCTCGTCACCAGCCCGGACCACCGCATCCGGATCGGCTGGTTCGGCGACGACTTCGAACTGTGGAAGATCAACGCATCCGAAGACGCCCTCTCCGCACCCCGCTGGACGGCCACCTTCAACCACGTCACCCCGCCCGAGATCGTCGCCGGCCTCACCACCGCTCTGGCCCGCGACTACGCCGAAGCCGACGCCTACGACGCCAACGCCCCCTTCCTGGCCGCCCCGTCGCTCTACTGGGCCGACGCCGTCCGGCCGCTGACCGACGCCGGCTGGACACGCGACGGCGGCGCCGAGCGTGGCACCGTCGAGATCGTCGCCCCTGACGGGCAGGCGGGTGTCCTGATCGACAACCGTCTCTCCGGCTGGGACGAGAAGACCGTCACCCTGTGGGCCGGTCCACCGGGCTGGGGCACTCGGGCAGAGGCGGTCTTCACAGCTCGCACCCCGTCCCACCTGATCGCCGCGACAGCGGCCGTCATGGCGGATTCGGCCCCGGTGATCCGGGAACGCCAGCAGCTCGACCGCAGGTTGCAGCACCTGGTCACGCTGGCCCCGGTCGGCCCGACCGCCGGTCCCCAGGTATCCCCCGCTCCGACCCCTCTCGACGTGCGGCGCACGGCGGTCACGCAGGCCGTCCACCGCGCCACGCGCGCCCCGCGCACCGCAGCCGACCTTCGGGTCATGGCCGCGCGCAGCCGCACCGTGTCTTCGGTACAGAGCGGGTCGAGCAGCCTCGCGCCCGCAGCCGTCGCCCGGCCCCCGGCCAGCTCGCCGGCGCTGCGACACGGCCGCTGACTCCGCTGCCCCGGGCCTCTCCGGGATACGACACCATTCGAAAGCGTCCTTGCGCAAAGGGAGTTCCGTCATGCCCACCGCCACCATGCTCGACCAGGCCACAACCATGATCGAGAAAGCCTGGGGCCAGCCCATCGAAGTCCTGGAAGTCCTCGCGGTCCGCCGTCCTTGCGAGGACTCGCTCCTGCGCGCGGCCGTGCACACCCGTACAGCCCTGGCCGTCACCGACAACACGGTGGCCGTTCACCAGGACCGTCTGCACGCCCTGACCCGGCGCGGGTACGTGCCGGCCTTCTACGAACTGGACCGGATCACCGAATCGGCGGTCAAACTCCGCGTCGCCCACTCGGAAAGCCATACCTACCTCCAGGCGATCAGGCGTGTGGTCGAAGCCCGTGAGGCTGCCGCGCCTGCGGACCGGGCGCCGGCGGACCGCCTGACCCAGGCCGCTGTCGCCCGCTCCGGGCACGCGCCCAACACCCCGGGCCAGATACCCGACCCGCCCGCACCTGTGGCCGTCGTCGGGCCGCCGACGCCCGCTGCGGGGCCGCGTCGCTGAACGGTCAGGCGAGGTCCTCGTCGCGGTGGGCGTCCTCGGTACGGGGGCCCACCGCGCGGGCCAGCTCCTCCAGCGTCAGCTCGACGCGCCGGCCGTCCGTTGCCCGGTGCTCCACGACCGTCTCCTCCTCCGGCCACCGGTCAGGCTGTGCGCCGACGCCCCACTGGCCGTCGGCGACCATCGCGATGTCGCCCACGGTCCACGGCCGCCCGGCAACGCGGATCTTGCGCTCCAGCCCGGCTCCGTCCCAGTGTCTGCTCGCCTCGGCCATCCCTGCTCCCCCTTCGGCCCTGTGCGGCCCGTCGCCGCAACCCAGGTACGACAACAGCGTTCACCGATGCATTCCCCTGGCCTGCGGCCACCCGCTGGCGATCTCCAGTTCGCCCACGGCAGACGTCTCCCCCGGGGAAACGACTACGTACTTCGGCATGGCGCATGTCAACGTACGGGTGTCGGGAAAACCGCAGGTCAACGAAGGGATCGTCCAACCGTGAACACCTCCGCCACCCTCCTGCCCGCCGTCGTCCGCCCCGCCGCGGAAGACCTCCGCTGGCTCTCCTCCGACCACTGCGCCGCCCGGGTGCTCGACCTCCTCGACGGCCTCGGCTGGGTGATCGTCGATACCCCGGAGGCCAACGTCCACGCGACCAGCCCGGACGGCCGCGTCTACGTCGGCTGGCTCCCGGAGGACATCACCGCCTGGAAGCGCGGCATCGTCTGGCACGTCCGGGTACAGCCCGCCCACGGTGACGCGTGGGTCCAGGAGTTCGGCATCCACACCCCCTCCGAGGCCGTCGCCGGATTCCTCGCCGTCCTCGTCACCCACTCCTCGCGCTGACCGCCGAACCACTGGGCGGGCCGGTGATGGCCCGCCCCGTTCACCCGCGGCCGTCCGTCCACCCCACCCACGAGGAGCTGCCCACCATGTCTTTCCGCGCCCCGCTCACCAACCACCACGCCGACGACACGCTCTGCCCAGCGGACCACAAGCACACCAGCTCCGGCAAGCCGCTCCACCCCGACTGCCCCGGCCGTGCGTACACGAAGGCCGTCTGCTCATGCGGCGACTGGGAGAAGAAGGACTGTGGCAAGGGATACGTCAACGAGTGCCGCAGGCGGCATCTCGCCGACCGCGCCCGAGAGCCGAAGGTCCTCCGCGATCCGCCCCGCCTCGGTCCCTGCTGACACACCGCCACCAGCCCAAGCCCGTCTTCCCGTACCGCTCTCGGAGGTCCCATGCCCCAGTCCCTGACCGTCGGCCACGTGCTCCGCCAGCTCCAAGGACTCGACCCCGACCTGCCAGTCCGCCTCGCCATCAACCCTGACTTCCCCTTCGCCCACTACGTCAGGGCCGACGTCGTCGTCCGGGAGGGCACGGCGTTCATCGCCGAGGACGGCCAGGAGGGCTACCTCCCGCCGGAGGCGCGCGCCGCCCTCGCCTGGGCCTGACCAATTCCCTCAACACCACGGAGGCTTCCATCTCGTCGCGATCCCACCCCTCGCCCGTCCTTCCGCTGCGCAGCCTCGCCGTGCGCCCCATGCCGGACGGCGTGCGCGGCGCGCTGGTCCAGCGTGTAACCGCCCGGCCCGACGGCCCGCTCGACGTCACGTGGCTCGCCACCAGGGAGTCCAGACTCCCCCTCGGCCGCATCCGCCTGCACTGGGAGCCCGGCTCCCTCACCGGGTGGAACGTCACAGCCCACCTGGGCCTGGCCACTGCCGAGGTGCACCTCGCCTCCTGGCCCGCCGCCCCGGACAACTGGCCGCGCCTGGTCCGTCCGACCCTCCATGAGGTGACCGGTCTGTGCTCCGCCCTCGCGTTCGCCACCAACGCCCTCGACCTCTCGAACCGCCTCGCCGGAGTCTGACCCAGGACCACAGAAGGCCGCCCTACGCCGATCAGGCAGGGGCGGCCTTGCCATGGGCCCGCCCGCGCGTTGCGTACGCTCATCCCGACGAACGAGGAGGACGCCATGGCCGACGACCAGCAGCTCTGGGGCTACACCGAGGTCGCCGCTCACCTGGGTATCAGCGTCGGCGCCGCTCGCAGCCGGAAGAGCCGGGGCAATCTGCCTGTACCCGACGACGACAGCGTGCCGGACCGGCCCCGCTGGAAGCCGGCCACCTTCCAGGGCTGGAAGCCGGTCGGCCGGGGATTTCGCAGCGACCTGCACGGCTCCTCTGGAGACCACTCCGTCTGACTGACCAACACCCTTAGTCGCCCGTAGGGTTCGGCCATGACGACCGACTCGCCGATGCCCTCCCCGCCGTTCCCCTCAACCGACAACGCCGTGCTCCGGTTGATCGTCAGCAACGCCATCAAGGCGGTCCACAGCGGTGAGGTCTCCGTCGAGGACGCCATCCTGCACGCGGCGGTCCACAGCTGGTACGAGGGTCACATCCACGGTGAGGACGAGTGCCCCGGATGCGACTTCCGGGGCGAGCTGCCAAAGGGCATCAAGCGCGGCTGACCATTTCAGAACGTCGAGGGGTGCCACCGATACATCGGTGGCACCCCTCGGCGTTTGGTCTGTTGCTCACCTACTCCAGGTAGGTGCCGGCGAAGACGCCGTCGAAGCCGAGGGCAGCCAGGCCCTCCTCCACGCTCGGATAGGTCGTCCCATTCGGGCCGCCGATCAGGGCGTCGAAGTCGGCGCGGCTGATCTCGGGCTCGAGCCACTGGTTGCCGCACCGGCAGCGGATCCAGACGTTGCGGCCATGGTTGATGAGCAGCCAGTCGCGCCGGGCCCGGCAGGCCGAGCACATCGCGGGTATGCCGCCGAGGGACAGCTCGTGTGGGTGGCCGACGCAGCGGGTCGCGCCGGGCCCGTCGGCCGACTCCATCTCGTACTGGAGCTGCAGCAGGGGGTCGGCGCCGGTGGGAAGGACGGGCAGCGTGGGTGCCGGCTCCGTGGTGCGGTCGGTGGTTCTGGGCACGAGCGTCATCTCCCGGTCGAGGGTCCCGCTTTCATCCCTAACAGCAGGTGGAACCGGCTGTCCAGGAGGTTTCATGGAGTCCGAGCAGCCAGTGATCGGCCTCCGGATGAACTGATCAGCGGCGCGGTGCGCGGCTGCGCGGGTCGGGGACGGCAGGGCGGACCGTCACCCCGGGGGCGTTGCGTTCACTGGTGCGGTTGGCCGGGGTCTTGGTCGGGCGGGTGCCGGCCTGCGGGCGGCGCGTAGCTTCGCCCGGGCGGGCGGGGAGCTGGGCGAGGCGGCGAAGACGCCACACCAGGACGTCGTTCACGTCCTCGGCTGTGTCGAGTTCGCGCATGGCGGCGGCCTGCCGCAGGAGCGCCTCGGCGTCGTGGCCCTTCTGCTCGGCCTGGGCGAGGGTGGCAACCAAGGCGTCGGTCCTCGTCGGCGTGCCGTCTGCTCGTACGCCCTGCTTCGGCAGAACCGCATGGAGGGTGGCCTCGTGTGTCCGGCGTTGGGCCTCGGGGAGCGCACGGCCCTGGTCATGCAGCACGCGCATCGGCGTGGCGGCGGCCTGTTGGTAGGCGGTACGCAGGTGCGCGGCGGCCTGGCGGGAGGCGTGGGCCTGCTGGGCGTGGCCGCGGGCGGAGTGCCAGTGGGCGGCGGCGAGGGTGACCAGGACCAGGGTGGAGAGGAGCATGGCGGTGGTGCCGCCGTCTTCACCCCGGCCGAGCGCGCCGCCGGCCTGGACGATGCCCCGGGCGGCCGAGCGCAGTGCCCGGGTGTCGGCGCGTTCTGCACGGACGTGGCTGCGGGTTGCCCGCTCGAAGGCTCGGGCTGCGGCAGCCAGCTCGGCGCGGGTGGCGGCCGGGGAGGTCTGGGCGACCGCGTCCAGGAGTTCTCCGACTCCCACGAGCTGGGTGGCGGCATTGTCGTCGCCGTCGTCGAGGAGGTCGGCGGCACGCTCGGCGATGCCGGTGACGCTGCGTCGCTCGCGGGCGGGCGGGGACCAGTCCGACCGCCCGTCGGCCGCCGAAGGCGCGGCCTGCTCGGCAGTGCCGTTGGCCAGCCGGAGGCGGATCTTCGGGAGGGAGAGGTCGGGGGCCAGTTTGGAACCCGGGTACCAGACCGGTTCGCCGTGGCGGTTGCGGTCGCCGGGCAGGGCCACGTTGTAGCCGAGGGCGTCTCCGGACGGGGCGTGGCGCACCTTGACCCGCAGGCCCGCCTCGCGTAGCCGGGTGAAGAACTCCTCTTCGGTGGCGGTGCCAGCGAGGGCTTGGCGTACGGCTTCGCGGAGCGTCTCGCGGGGGGCTTCGGGTCGGCCAGTGCGTTCGGCCTTGAAGCGTTCGGCGCTGGTGGGGGTCTTGGCTCCGGTGCCGTCGCCAGGCTTGAGCCGGCGCAAGTCCATCTCCTTCTCGATGCGTCGGCATTCGGCCTGGGCCTTTTTGAAGTCGTAGTTCATCCGGGGGCGGCGCAGGTCGCCTCGGACCATGGTGGCCAGGATGTGGATGTGGTCGTCGGCGTGGCGTACGGCGACCCAGCGGCAGCCGTCCGAGTCGCCTTCGGGGGCGAGGTTGACGGCGTGGACCAGGCGGCGGGCAACCGTGTTCCATTCGGCGTCGGTGAGGGTCCGGTCGCCGGGGTCGGTGCGGACTGAGCAGTGCCAGACGTGCTCGGCCGGGGCCTTGGTGCCGGCCTGCTTAACGCGCAGGTCCAGCGCGGCAGCCAGCCGGGCGAGGGTGACCTTCGGGTCGGGGTCGGGGCTGGTGTCGCGGCCGGGGTCGGAAGCGAAGCCGTCCCAGCTACCGACGAGGTGGGGGTCGACGTGCTCGTCACGCCTGCCGGGGCCGTACAGGTAGACGAGCAGGCCGTGGGTTCGCGAGCCGCGCCGGATCTTGGGAACCATCAGCTTCGCCTCCTCACCAGGTCGTCGGCTGCGTCGTCGACACGGGCCATGAGCCGGGTCAGGACGGTGAGCGCGTGGTCGAGTTCGCCGGGGCGGGGCTGTCCGCCGGCGTTGTGGATGTAGGCAATCTGGTTGATGTTGTTGCCGATGCGGGCCAGCGCGGTGCGCAGGGCGGCGAGTTCGTCGATGGCGGTGTCGAGTCGTTCGTCGGTGTGCAGGATGGTCGAACCGCGGGCGGCGGCGAGGCTGGCGGTGGCGAGGAAGCGGGCGACGGTGATGCCGCGCTGCGTGGCGGCATCGGTGATCTCGGCTTTCTCGTCGTCGGAGAGGCGGGTGGTCGTCTTGCGGGTGCGCTGGCTCGGGTTGCGGCTGCGGCGGCGCGGTGTGCGATTAGGGAAGGCGGGTGTGTTCGGGCTCGGCGGCGCATGGTGGTCGTCGCGGTCGTCTTCTCCCCCAGTGACCGGCGCCCCCTGGTGCCGGTTGCCCGGCTGGCCCCCGAGAGCCCTCGCTCGGGGACCAGCCGGACTTCCCCCGCCCTCCTGGGCGGGGGCAAGTGCGTACGACGGGCCGTAGGACCGTCGTACGCGACAACTTGCTCCGCCACGAGCCGTGGTGGGGTCACGCTGCTGTCCGGCGGTGGTGACCACCGGGTCGTCGGTGGTCATCGGCTCGTCTCCGGGTCCTGCTGCTGGATTGCGCGGACGAGTTCCTCGATCCAGTCCATGGCCAGGACCGGGTGGTGAAGGGTCCAGGGCCGGTCGTGCTGCTCGCGTTGCACGATCCAGGTGGTGTCGGGGCCGGACTGCGCCCGGTGGAGGTGGCCGTGCTGGTGCAGGACGGTCAGCCAGGAGTCGACTTCGGCGGGCGTGGCCGGGTGGGTACGCATCAGGTGTTCTCCACTTCTGCTGTGGCGGGGCGTCGGGCGGGCGTAGGGAGCGGGCGACCGGCTGGGGTGACCGGCTCGGTCACCCGCTCTGTGGAGGTTCGGTCAGGTCCGGGAGGAGGTGACCGGCTGGCGGTACTGCTCGCGGAGCTGGGCCATCAGCGCGGTCAGGGTGTCGCTGGACAGCGGGATCTGCTGACCTCGGATCGCCTGGGCGACAACCTTGCGGGTCAGCTTGTCCTCCGCCCTGACCGCCGACCGGGCGATCTTTAGCAGTTCCTCGGTGCCCGGGTCAGACCGCCGGTCACCGGCTGTCCGGGTGTCCCGGTCAGCGACCGGCGACGGGGTGACCTGCGGGGCGGTGACCGCTGCCGGGCTGTCCTGGTCACCAGCGACCGAGGCTGCGTCGTCGGGGCGGTCAGTGACCGGCCGCGCCCTGTCCGTCTGTCCCCGCAGGTCAGGGGTTCCGTGAGCCCGAACGCGGTCACCGGTGACCGGCAGGCCGCTGCCCGTCGGGTTCGTATCCCCGGTCAGGGACCGGGTGGCGGTGCCCTGCTTGGTCAGCGACAGCCTGCCGGTCGGGGCGGTGACCGGCTGACCGGGCTTGACCTGACCGGCGGCCGGCCGCTGCTGGCCGGCTCGGTCAGTCCGGGTGACCTCGGTGGCGTCGCCCCGATCCGTCTGACCGAGGTGACCAGCCTGACCGAGGTTCTCCCGGTCACTGACCTTGGCCGGCCCCCGGGCGATGAGGATGTAGAGGTGGACCGCTCCGGCCAGGGCGAGCGGGGCGATGGTGGAGAGCACCGCGACCACCGCGTCACCGAGCCGGAGGCCGGTGCCGGCGACCGCGTCCTGGTTGATCCGCACCGCGTGGAGCGCGTTGGCCCAGATGCTGGCGGCGGTGGCCGTGCCGAAGAGCGTCCAGACGTAGAGCCGGGCGCGCAGTGGTGCGTTGCGCAGGACCATGAGGGCTCGGATGCCGTAGGCAATGAACCCGTCGATCACCAGGGGGAACAGGTAGGTAAGGAAGCCTCGGATGTGGATGGCCACGGCCATCTGCTGCAGGGCGTCGTACGACAGCGCGCACCCCGCGCCCCCGAGCGCCACGACAGCCGCGCGGTCCCACCCGGATATGTGCGCCGTCTTCGACGCGCTTGCGATGTTCATGCCGCCGTCCCGAAGTCGTCGCGGATCAGGCGCTCGCCGCTGGTCTCGCGGGGTCGGGTGTTCGTGGTGAGCTGGTTCAGGGTTCGGTTGCGCTCGGCCCGGCGGATCTCGCGGTACCGCTTCTTGGCGTGCTCCTCGGTGACCTTCAGAAGCCAGGCCAGGCGCTGCTCGCTCACCCCGTGGCGGTAGGCCGCGTACTCGACCGCGCGGCGCTCCGCATGGGTGAGGTGCACGTCGCGCCCGGCGATGGTGGCATTGACGCGGCTGTAGTCGAGGCGGCTGGCAAGCTTGTCGTGCAGCGGCCCACGCTCCTCTTCCGTCAGGCCGCCACGGATCCCGTCGGTGTCACCCCCTTCCAGAGCGGCGTCCAGGCAGGTGCGCCGGACCGGGCACTGGCCGCACAGGGCCTTGGCCGTTGCGATCTTGGCGGTCTCGTCGGGTTCGGGGAAGAAGACGTCGGGGTCCACCGGGTTGTACTCGGTGCTCTGGCAGACGGCGTCGGCCTGCCAGGTCTGGTCGCCCAGCTGACGGTGCTGGGCGGGGCCGTTCATCGTGCTGGTCATGCGGGGTGCTCCGATCGCTCTCCGCGCGCAGGGGCGTCGGCGGAGAGGTGCGCTGGCGGTAGGTGCCCGGGGGGGACGGCGGTACGAGGGCGCGGTCCGGCGGGGTGGCCTGTGGAGGGTCAGGCGGCGGCGCTGTGGCGTCTGCGGTCGACGGCCTCAAACTCGACTCGGGTGGTCATCTGCGCGAGCCTGCTGGCGACTCGGTCCCCGAGGTAGGAACGCAGGTCCTTGATCGCCAGGTTGGTCGTGATCAGCGTGGGGAGTTCGTAGTTGTACCGCCGGTTGATCAGCCGGTACGTCACTTCCTCGACCCACTCGCTGGCCTTGGCCGCGCCGAGGTCGTCAATGATCAGCAGCGGGCACCGGCTGACGGCCGCCAGCTCCCGCTCACTGTCGACCCCGGGCCGGGGACGGAGATCGGCGTAGAGGTCGGCAGCGGTGGTCGCGCGCCAGCGAACACCGACCCCGCTCTGCACCAGCCCTCGCACCGCGCCGTACGCCTGGTGCGTCTTACCCGCGCCGACGACCCCGGCCATCAGCAGGCTAGGTCCGGTGGTGATCTGTCGTCGGGCTCCTCGGCTGGGTGCGACGGCCGCGTCGGTGACCTTCCGGACCCACTCCAGGATCGTGGGGTGGTCGGCGACAGCCGCTTGATAGCGCGGGGGCATCCCGGCCAGCAGGGCATCCAGCGGCGAGAAGGGCTCGGCGTCGTCGGTCAGCGCGGCGTCGGCCGGGTCGATGTTGCGGGCGGCCAGAATCCGGGCCATGCGCTCCAGCGTGGCTTCGTTGCCGAGGAGCTGCGGTTCGCGGTGACGGGTGTGCATCACAGCTCCTCGGCGTAGGCGGCAGACGCATTGGCCGGGTTGGTCCAGGCCTGGTGGGCGGGCACGTTAGGCCGGATTCCCAGCCGCGCCAAACCGTCGGGGCGAGCGTTCATCGCCTCGTTGACCATGCTGGTCAGCACGCTCGGGTGCTTCGGGTTGGCCGTGAAATTCGCCAGCCCGGCTCGGATGTGCGCCGGTGCGATGCCCTCGTCCAGGAGCTTCTTGATGATCCGTCCGAGGTGCCCGATCACGTCGCTCGGGGGGCGCTGGTCGCACCCGGCGACGTACTCGCCGACGAGGTCCTTGGCGGAGATACCGGCTGCGGGCGCTGTGCGCCCCGTAGGGACAAGAGATCCAGGATCCAAGATCCTAGATCCAGGCGCCGAGCCTTCGGGCAGGCTTCGGGGAAGGTTCGAGGAGTCCTCTGGGAATGCCTCCTGACCTGTGGTTTCCGATCGTGAGCCGCCAGGAACGTCGACCAGGTGATCGGTGGCTGCCTGCCGGTCGGCCAGGGACACAATCGCGTGCCCGGAAGACGTCGAGGTGGCCTGGGCGGGCAGATCGAGGGGTCGGGGAGCGTTCGGCGAGGTCTCGGTGAGTCCTCCGGGAGTGGTGGGTGAGCCCTCGGTCTGCTTTGTGCAGTTGCCCTTGCAGGGGCCGCACCGGCCGACAGCCTGGTGCTGCGGGCACGATGGCAGGCGGGACTGGCTCGGTTTGTCGATCTTCTGGTGCTCGGACCAGGTCACGATGTGGAGGTAGCGGCGGCCATCGCAGCCGGTGTACCGGCAGATCAGGCCGGCGCTCGCGAGCTGGTGGAGATCGTCCTCGACATGGACCGAGGTGTGCTCGGCGCGCAGGGGCCACAGGAGCCCAGCGATGATCGCGGCGTTGTCGCGGTGCCGTCCGTGGTCGTCAGCCTGCGTGAGGAGGCCGAAGAAGGTCCGCTCGGCCTCGACGCTCACTTCGGCGAGCGACTCGGAGAAGAACGCCTCCGGCTTGATGGTGCGTATCCGGGCCATGTCAGCGGCTCCGACCGGCGGCGGCCAGGTCGCTGCAGGTGAGGGCGGCGCGTTGGATGTCGAAGGTGTACGGCCGGGTCCAGTCCGCCTCCGGCCAGACCCGCAGGATCCAGCGCGCAGCGACCGTCGCCGTCGTCCGGCTCACCTCCAGGACTTTCCCGCCCTCGTCCCGGATAGCGGCACGCGGGTGGGGCCATGCCCGGCTCGGGTCGGTGAGGCTGACTCGGATCGTGACCGCGCCCGGGATCATCTCTGCGAGCTGAGCAGCGAGACGGTGCTGTCGTTCGGTATCCGGGCAGGCCGGGTTGACGCTCGGCGTGGCGAGCATGTGATACTCCGTTGTTCGTAGGAACGCGGTGCGGCGGTTCTCGTGCAAAAGCCCCGCCGCCCGCGAGATGTGGATCGGTACCCCTCGGGGTGTCGGCCCGGTGCTCGGGAGTTGGTAGCTCCCGGGCGCCGGTCTCATCCACCCCTGCGCACCCTGCGGTCGTCATGACCCGCGCGTGCTCGTCTCCTTCCCCTCCCGGCTGTTCCGTCAGCCAGTGATCTCCGCCTGTGGGCACCAGGACCATATGGCGACCCTCGGCCCAAGTCCAGCTTCCATAGACCTGCCCCCACCAGCAGCGGAACACTGCAATGGATGTTTCCGATGAACAACGTACATTGCAGTTACGTTATATCGTCAACTGCAATGGCGAGACACTGGACCTGGCCAACCATGATCACCACTGAGGTGGATATGATGGCCTCCATGACGGAGATCTGGAGATGACCGAATCGCGCGAGCGCACCTTCTCGGAGTTGCTCGACTACCTGTTCCGAGAGGTACACCCGAAGGGCCGCGGCTCTTACACCTACGCGGAGGTCTCGCAGGGCATCCGTGACACCTCCGGCGTCACCATCTCCGCAAGCGCCATCCAGCAGCTCCGCACCGGCACCAACTCGAACCCGAAGATGCAGACCATCCGAGCATTGGCCGGCTTCTTCGGCGTGAACCCGGGCTATTTCTTCGACGAGGAGGAGGCGGAGCGCCAGCGTGCCGAGATCCAGCTGGTCGCCGCCATGCGCGACCAGGAGGTGCGCCGGGTCGCCCTGCGCGCGAACGGTCTCAGCGCTTCGAGCCTGAGCATGGTGAACACCGTGATCGACCAGGCCCGACGACTGGAAGGAATGCCCGACGAGGCGGAAGCGTCGGGACTGCTCGACGACAAGTAAGGACTTGGCCGCACACAGAGCAGCGCGCACCGCTCCCGTCGATCACGTCTCGGCAGGTTCAGAGTCGGCTTCCATCAGCACGATCACCCGGAGACGGTCGCTACGCATGGGCCGCAGGGCCATGATCCGCACGCCGACTTCTCGGCCTCGATGGTGGGGAAGTCGAAGCCTGCGCAGGGCTCCGTCGGCGTGTTCGACCACCTCGCGGCGGTCCCACATCTGCCGTGCGGCCGGGGAACTCGTGAGGATGTCGCGCTCCAGCTGCTGCAGCGCTTCGTGGCCCGGATGGCGGGCGCGCTCGTAGCGAATCTGGCCGAGGTAGGAGCGAGCCCAGTCCTGCTCCCAGTTCACGAGCTGCTCGTGGGCCTCCGGACTCAGAAACGCCCACCGCATCTGATTGGCCTGGTGAGCCGCCCACGGAAACCAGTCCAGCAGCGGTTCGTTGTAGCCGATCACGTTCCAGGCGAGGTCCGTCACGAAGGCGGGATCGGGGGCCTGGCCGTCCAGAAACCGCTGCAGCACCTCGTCCATTTCCGCCGCCGCACCGGCCTCCGGAACCGCGGCGACCACCGGCGGATGGCCCACCGCCATCAGGTACAGGGCATCGCGCTCAGCGCGACTCAGCCCCAGCACCGACGAGAGTCGATCGAGAAAGTCAGCGGAGTACTTGGCCTCCATGCCCCGCTCCAGCGCCCCGTACCAGCGTTCACTCACCCCGGTCAATCGAGCCACGTCACGCTGCGTCAGGCCCTTTGCCCTACGGCCCGCAGAGGTCAGCCCGGGGATCTCATCGGGATTCACCCGCCGCCGCCACGATTGCAGCAGCTCAGGCAGCGACTCGCCGCCACCTTCGCCACCCGCGACCCGCCCGCCCCGCACGTCCATAAGGGCGGGCCTAGGATGCGCTCACTGGGTGACATGCGCCACAGGGCGCCCAAACTCCCATCCGGTCGATCATGGTTCAGCCATTCAGCGTAGTCAGACATAACGGATAATCAAGTAATCAACTACTCAGAGTGCGAACCGCCTCGCGCCCGAATCACCGGCCTCCTACGTTTCCGCCCAACGGCGAGGAGTTGGCGACCGGGAAGGTTCGCCCCCTCCGTCAGTGACCAACCGTAATCGGAACTGCCACTTCCAGGAAGCGTGAGTTCCTGCCTTCTCTTGGCATCCTCGGGGCTTCCGTCCACCCACAAGTTGACGCACCGCCGAGGCCGAAGGGGAGCACCGTGTCCTTGCCAGAAGTCGACACGCGTCGACTACGCGCATCGTGCGAAGAGCAGATCAACCTCCTACGTCTGCCGCACCGATTCACCACCCGCCAATTGAGCGAGGCCATAGCCGAGCTTCGCGGGAAGCCCATCGTCCTGCAGCCGCTGAGCACGCTCGGCGCGGTCGATGCGCCGTGCGGAATGAGAATCGAGACCCCGGACGCCGATCTCCTCTTCTACGAGGAGGGCACGTCCGCCCACCACCAGCGGCACATCCTCACGCACGAGCTGTGCCATGTGTACTGCGATCATCCGGGAAGCCTGGAGGTCAACGCGGACACGGCCCGCTCCCTGGGGGTCAACCCGACGCTGGTGATGCGTATGTCCGGGCGGACGAGTTACTCGACTGCTGACGAGCGCGAGGCGGAGATGATGGCGACGGTCGTCCGCCAACGCATCTACCGCGAACGCGAGGCCCCTTCGCACCGCCCCGAGAGGGGCCCGGACAGCTGGGAAGCTCTCTTCGCCCAACCCATCAGGAGAGGCCGCTTCCGCGCATGACGAATGCTGTCTTCCTCGGGATGGCGTTGCTGCTCGCGTCGATAGCTGGCTACTGGGTGCTCGGACGCGGAACGCCCCGTCCGACCGGTACCTGGGCCATGGGCGCGCTTCTCGGCTCCTTCGCCATGGCCTTCGCCTCCTATGCGCCGCTGTTCAGAAACGTCGCGGAGTCGATCGTGCCGCACGTCGGCCGGCTGCTGAGCAACTGCGCTTCTCTGGGTGCCGCCACAGCGGTTCTGGCCGTTTCCTTCCAGCTCAACCTCGAACCCTACGAGGCGCGGCGGCGCATCAGGGTCCGTCTCGCCCTGCTCACCGCGTCGGTCGTCACCATGACCGCGCTGTTCGCCTACGAGCAGCTGACAGCTCGTTCTCCGCAGGTCTACGCGCTCTATCTACTCCCCTACATTTCGTTCCTCGGGTTCTCCGTGGTCGACTTCCTGATGCAGGCCGTACGCCAGTCGAAGGCGACTCGGCGCGACAGCATCCGGGGCGGGCTGCGGGTGGCCGCGGCAGGCTGCGTGTTCGCTCTCGTCTACGTCGTCTACAAGCTGACACGCATCGTCGGCCTCGGTCTGGGACTGGGCGACGAAACGCACGCGCAGTGCTCATCGCTCGTGACCTCGACGTGCGCCTTCAGCGTCACCTCCCCGGCACTCGCCGTCCTGCTGATCTGCCTCGGCCTCACGTGGCCCGCTGTCCTCTACCCGATCAACCAAGCCCGCCGTCGCCGCTGGGAAACCCGGTCCTTCGAGTCGCTCCGCCCCCTCTGGCAGGACCTGTCAGCCGCGATGCCGCAGATCGTCCTATCGTCGGCCGAGGACGTCGACGGCATCTCCGACGACTCCGACTTCCGGCTGCAGCGGCGCGTCGTCGAGATCAGCGACGGCATCCTCGCCCTCCGGCCGTATCGGTCGCGCAGGGTGCAGGAGAGCGCGGCGTCGAACTTCCACACCGCTACCGAGCAGGGCGCCGCCGCCGTGGAGGCGGCTGTCGTACGAGCTGCACTGGCAGACTCGAAGGCTGGCCGGTACGCAGACGAAGTCGCACCTCCGTCGGTAGACGCCGCCGCCCGCGAGGATCTACGCGCCGACACACAGTGGCTCCTCCTGGTGGCCGACGCCTACGTCGAGCGTGTCGGCGACGACGGCCGGCCATGAGTGATTGGAACCTGAAGAAATGACCGACCCAACTCAGGACCCCGGCTTCCTCCAGAACCCCTACCCCACTTACGCGGCCATGCGCTCGGCATGCCCCGTACAAGCCGTAGCCAGCGGATCCGGCGGTCGCCTCAGCTACCTGGTCACCGGATACTCCGAAGCCAGGGAAGCGCTCGCCGACGCCCGGCTCTCGAAGGACACCTCCGCGTTCTTCGCGGGCAAGGAATCAAAGCGGCGCCTCCACCCCGCAGTGGCGCACAACATGCTGTCGAGCGACCCGCCTGAGCACACCCGGCTGCGCAAGCTGGTCACCAAGGCGTTCACGACCGGGGCGGTCGCGGAACTGCGCCCGTTCATCGCCACGGTCACCGACGACCTGCTGGACCAGTGGCCTGTCGGTGAGCCCTTCGACTTCGTGACCGGCTTGGCCGTCCCGCTACCCGTCATCGTGATCTGCGAACTGCTCGGAGTACCGGAGGAAGACCGGCCCGACATCCAGCGCTGGTCCGGCGAACTGTTCGCGGCCGGACAGCCACAGGTCATCGACGCGTCCTCGCACTCCCTGGCCGACTACATGACAGACCTCATCGCCGCCAAGCGCCGACACCCCGGCAACTCGCTCCTCGACCGCCTCATCTCGGCCCGCGACGGCCACGACCGGCTCAGTGAGGAGGAACTGGTCTCCCTCGCGGTGCTCCTACTCGTGGCCGGTCACGAGACCACCACCAACTTCCTCGGCAACGCGACCTTCTCCCTGCTCCAGCACCCGGCCGAACTCGACCGCCTCCACCAGAACCCAAACGACATCCCTGCGGTGCTGGACGAACTACTTCGATTCGACTCCCCCGTCAGCACGGCCACCTTCCGGTACACCACGGAGGCCATCACGCTCGGCGGCACCGACATCCCGGCAGGCGCACCGGTGCTGGTCTCCCTCGGAGCCGCCAACCGCGACCCGGAACGGTTCCCGTCACCGGACCAGCTCGATGCGAACCGGGACGCTGCCGGCCACCTCGCCTTCGGGCACGGTATCCACCGCTGCGTCGGCGCTCCCCTGGCCAAGGCCGAGGCGGAAATCGCGCTGCGCGCGGTACTGACACGGTTCCCTGGCCTCCGGCTCGCCGTACCGCCCGACCAGCTTCAGTGGCGGCACGCCCGTCTTGTACGCGGTCTGACCTCGCTTCCCGTCCTGAACTAGCTAGGACGTTTCTCTGGATCACTTCCGCAGGGGCTGGGTGTCAGTGCGGCGTGTGAGAGTGCTGGGCATGACGATGCCGGAGGGCCCTGCGCGAGTGCTGCCTGAGATTGGACGAGACTTGTTCGACGTTCTCGTCATCAGGACCGACTTCAGCGACGACGAGTCGTGGAATGCGGTGGTTGGGGAGTTGCGCCGCCCGTGGGGGCCAGGCGGTGAGATTGCCGCACCAGTGCAGTTGGTCGAAGCGCCCGCTTGGTCAGGGGCAACGCCCGACGAGGTTCTTGCCGCCGTGGTGGATGGGGACCTGATGGTCGTCTTCCTCGCTGACCACGGCACGATGAAGTCGCCGGCGCGGGCGTTGCTGGCTCTGTCGACAGTCTGGGAGGACGTAAGTGGCCTCGACCCCGTCTATTACATGGAACTCATCGAGTCGCCGGAGCCCCGTGAATTTCGAGCCGTGCCCGCCGCGGTACACGGCGTCCAGGCGGACCTGGCGCTCGGAAACGTGGACTTCGCAGAGTACGCTGCGGCTGCTTCCGCAGAGCCTGATCAGGTACTGCGGCCCATCTGACCGCAACAGCGGTCAGCCGTTTCCTCGGCAGAGGACGGGTTGGGCTCGTGCATCCAGCACCCCCTGACCGGGGCGCGAGCCGGTCAGGACTGCTCGGCGGCCACCTTCCGCAGCCAACGGAGCGTCTGACGCCGGTTGGCCAGCAGCACCATGTCGGCACCGGAGCCGAACTCCTCGATCTTCGCCATCACGCGGGGTCGCATCTTGCGCCGATACGTGGCGACGTACTTGATCACGCCCCAGTGGATGCGGTTGTGCACTCCGTTGCCCTTGTGCCCGGCCCCGTGCCGGAGCTGGCGGGAGAAAATCCCGTACAGGGCCGCCACGGTCGACACGTCCATCAGGACCACCGTGTCGCAGGCTTCGAGCCGTACCTGCAGCGTCGAGTTGTAGTTGCCGTCGATCACCCACCGCGGCTGCGAGACCAGCTCGCGCTGCACGTCGGTGAACTTGTCCCTGGGCAAAACGTTCCACTCGTCGTCGTAGAACGCGGCGTCCAGGTGCGTCACCGGGGCGTCGAGGATCCTGCCCAGCTCGCGGGCCACGTGGGACTTGCCACTGCCTCCGCAGCCGACGATGGCGACCTTCCTCATGGTGCTCCAGCGTAGAGAGGTTGAGGTGATGGGCGAGCCAACTCGCGGGACGTGCTGTGTCTGGCCTCTCTCCTGCCTGTTCAGTTCGGCGCTCAGAGAGCCCTCTATCGACGATGAGCGTTGCCACGCGCCCCTGGGCTCCCCTGGTGCTCGACGCCGTGCAGGATGGGCTGCTCTGGCTGCCCAAGCGCTACACCTCAAACCTGTGCACCAGTCCCTTCCTGCTGAGAGTGGGATCGCCCGACGCTGGCACGGATCACCTCGTCGCTGCCCCGCAGCGCCTCTGTCATCCTTGCGAGCCAGGGCGCGGGGAGGTTGCCGCTGCCCAGCGCGCATGCACGGACGAGCTGTCGGGCCGCCTCGACCTGGCGCGGCTCGGCGAGGCTGGTGAACCGGTGGTCAGCCAGGCACTCGCGGGCGGCATAGCCGTCGGTCGCCACGACGGCCCGGCGGTGGAGCTCTGCAACCATCCGGTGCGCTTCGTCTTCCTGGTGCGGCTCCAGCAGGTCCAGAATCGTCAGGCCGAGGCGCGTGTCGAAGACGGTCATGCCTTGGTCGGGTTGGTGCTCGACGTAGTCCTCGACCAGCGTGTCGAGGAGGGGTACGGCCGGGCCGCGAAGGGCCTTTTTGCACATCACGTCGAGGCAGCCGGTGACGGCGTTCTCCCAGCGTTCTCCGGGTGTGGTCATGGTGATGAGCGCGGCGGCGTCGGTGGGGGTGTGGCTGAGTGCGGCCAGGAAGGCGACCTGGCGGCCGTCCAGCATGCGCTGCCCGATGCCCCGGTGTTCCTCGATGTGGGCCAGCGCCTCCGCCCAGCGGCCGGCCGTGGTCAGGGTGCGCGTGCCGTCGGCCAGGACTACCTTCCAAAGCCAGGTGCGCACCTCGTGGCGGTCGGTGTCGGTGAGGGTGAGGTCGGCCGGGACGTGGACTCCCTCGAACTGAGCGCTGGTGCCGTTGGTGACGGCGTCGAAGAGGTGCAGCAGACGGTGACGCCCGTCGTCGGCGGCGCCCGCGCGGATCTGGAGGCGGGCGAGGTTCACCACGGGTTCGAGGGCGCGGATCGCGGTCATGCCGGGCAAGGGGGTGGCGTGGAGGTAGGCGGCGGCGTGCTGGTGGCACATCTTCCGCGCGAGGTCGGGCAGCCCGAGGTCGGAGGCGATGAGGGCGGCCTGGTTGTAGACGGCCGAGGCGAGGCCCTGGTCAGCCTTTGCGGCTGCGGCGTCGGCGAGTTCGGCCAAGCCGTGCACGCGCCGGGGCAGGGGCAGGCACGCGGGTCGGAATCGGTAGATGAGCGGGAAGCGCTGCGCTATAGGTCCGTTCGGGTCCATGTGATCCCCCGGGGGTGAAGACGACGAGGAGCGGGGAAGGGCCGCGTGGTGCCCGCCGGCCGGTCGGCGGGCACCACGCAGGCGGATCAGCTACTGCCAGGTGACGCGGACGCGGTTCAGCGGGGTGTCGAGGACGAAGACACCGGGCTGCTCGTCCGCGGGCGCGTCGAGCGGCAGAATCTCGAAGGCGGCGTCCCGGCCGCGGTACCCGCGGTCCCAGGTGCGGACCGCGTCGGCGACCTTGGCGGCCAGCTCATCGCTCCCGGGGCCGTGGCCGATGACGCCGAACTCCCAGAGCTTGTCGCCCTCGGGGGTCTTCTGCTCCGAGGGACGCCGCGCGAGGTAGGTGAGGGCGCCCTTCTCGACGGCGGCCGTGGCCGAGGGGTAGGGGTCCTCGGTAAGCACCGTGCCCTTGGCGGTCTGGGGGAAGAGCATCCGGATGAGCCCGGACGGCATGACGCAGGAGACGAACAGCTCCATCCATTCCGGGGACTCCCCCGCGCGGACCGTCATCCCGGTCCACTCCTCGACGCGCGGCTCATCAAGGACACTGGCAAGGGCGTCGGCGTCGAGCGCCAGGCCGGCCGGGGCCTGGAGGCGCACGGCGCCGTCCGTGCTGAGCGGCACGGCGCGGCGGTCGTCGTCGGCGATGCCCCGGCGCAGCGGCATGAAGGTGTTCATCTCCGAGCCGACCGAATGCCACCGGCCTTCGCGCGCCACGTAGATGATGGAGCGCGAGACGCTGCCCGTGAGTCGCTGCGGGGTGACGAGTCGGCCGCCCTCGGCGAGCTGGTCGAGCCAGGCGTGGGGGATGCCGTGCGCGCCGACGGTGGCGATGATCCGGTCGTACGGGGCACCTTCGGCGTGGCCGAGGGCGCCGTCGCGCGTCAGGGCCTCGACGTTGGTGGCTCCAGCGGCGGCGAGGTGGGCTCGGGCGCCTTCGACCAGGTCGTCATCGACGTCGATGGTGGTGACGTGTCCGCTCGGGCCGACGAGGTGGCCGATCAGGGCGGCGTTGTAGCCGGTGCCGGCGCCAAGTTCGAGGATGTGCTCGCCCGGCTGGGCTTCGAGCTGGTCCAGCATGAGGGCGACGACGGCTGGCTGGGAGGCGCAGGAGATCGAGGTGCCCTCGGGGTCGTACTTCACGTTGACCGGGCTGTTGTCGTAGGCGTCTGCCAGCGAGGTGTCAGGGACGAACAGGTGCCGGGGCACGGTGCGCAGGGCGGCTTCGACCGCGGGGGTGCGGGCGTGGCCGTCGGCCTTGATCTGGTCGACCAGGGCGTTGCGGAGCTGTTCGGCGTTGGCCCCGGGGGCGGCGAGTGTGTCGGTGTTCACCGTGCTGACGCTATGGGCCGCAAAGCCTGATTCTGTTGCTGACGCGGTGTTTTCACTCGAACCCATGATTGCCTCTCGTGCGATGTTGAACAGGGTGTGCTGGTCGGCGGACGGCAGACCGGCACGGTTGGCGTGGAAGATGGCGTGGTGCGCGATGACGGCGCGCAGTCCGCGGGTCAGGTCGCCCTGGGCGGCAAGGTAGGCGAGCGTGGTGCCGACACGCTCGAAGGCGGCGACCCAGTCGCCGTGGCCGTCCAGCGGCCCGCGCTCGCGGCACAGGCTGCGGGCTTCGGTGGTCATCAGGGTCCGCATTGCCGAGGTAAGGCGCGGGGACCCGGGCGTGCCGGTACCGGGGCGCAGTGCGGAGACCTTCGCCCACACGTCGCCCTGCTCGAACCAGTCGAGACCCGAGGCACGCATCAGGCTGCTCATCAGCAGGATGGCGGTCTCGCGCCGCCCCAGGTGCCCGTCCTTGACGGGATAGTTGAGCAGGTGGCGGCTGTCCTCGTGGAAGAGGGCGTGCGCGGCTGCCATGGCGTCCGCACCGCCGAACGCCTCGGTCTCCGGCTCGTAGTTCCCGGCCGTGCAGGACTGCGCGGTGCCGTCGGCCCCCCACTCGTCCAGCAGAGTCAGCACGGTCGGTGACGGCTGGTCGGCAACGTACCGAAGGCGCCAGGGCTGCTTGTTCATGAACCACCAGCCGCTGAACTGCCCGTCGGCCTCGGCGGCGAGCAGAACGGGGGCGAGGCGTTCCGTGACAGCCCGTCGCCCGGTGTCCCGGTCGGGGAAGGTGATGTTGTGCTGCTGCCAGCGAGCGGGACACATCGAGAAGTCCTTCGGTCGGGTTCAGGCGGTGAGCAGGCAGGCGTCCCAGGCGGTGCGGGGCGGCTCCGCGCTGTCTGCGGTGATCAGTCCCAGCGCGGTTCCGGCGGCACCGTCGAGGAGCCCAGGGCCCGCCGCGTCCTTCAGCAGCAGGGCGGCGGCGTCGTACGGGTCGGTGCCGGGCGGGACCAGCATGGTGAGAAGGGCGGGGATGATGGCGCGGAGCTGGCCGACGGTGGCCCGGTCGGCGTCGGCGGCGGCACGCGCCGCGATGTGGATCAGACCGGCGAAGCCGTGGCACAGGCCGCTGTCCGTGGTGACGCGAAGCTGCACGCGGTCGCTCAGCGCGTCCAGCAGGGCGGCCTCGGCCTCGACCTGGAGGTCGCTGTCGCCGAGAGCGAGCGCGGCGAGCTGCTGGGCACGGGCCAAGCCCGCGGTGCCATAGCACCAGCTCGGCCGCCGCGGTGCCGAGGCCGCGGGCCGGCCGCTGCGCAGTTCCTCGCGGGTGGTCCAGTACGGCCAGGCCGTGCCGCGCCCGGTGGGCGCCTTCCACTGCTCCAGCCAGGCCAGGATGGTGCGCATCGCCTGATGGTGGCCGGTGACGGTGGTGCCGCGGCGGGCGGCAAGCGCCAGCAGCGCGAGGACCGCGCCGACGCCGTGCGCCATGCCGTGGTTGGCGTGCCCACCGGGGAAGCGGTCGTCCGGCCTGCCGGACGGCCCGGTCGGTACCCACCAGCCCGGCAGGCGTTCGCCGCTGTCGGTGACCGGGTCGGTCAGACGCACGCAGTAGTCGAGAACGGCCCGGGTCACCGGGCCCGCCGGGTCGCGGCGCAGCAGGTAGGCGCCGTACCCGGTCAGGCCCCGGATGGCGTCGAACTCGGCGAGCACCGGAAGCTGCCCGGCCTCGACCCGGCGGTGCGCGGCGTCCAGCCGCCGCCGGGCGTCTGCCGTCACCTGCCGGTCCAGCACATCGAGGCCACGCCGGTAGGAGTCCGGAAGCTGGTCGGCGGCGCACGCCACGGCATGGGCGAGCGCCGGGGCGCCGTAGAAGGGGTGGCTGTCCGGGCCGCTGGTGAAGGGCTCGCGGGTCGAGGCGGCCAGCCAGTCGTGGGCGCGCTGCCAGGGGGCAAGCCCGGCCGCGGCGCGTTCGATGTGCAACAGGGCGATGCCTGTCGGGCCGTAGGCGAGGTGCTGCCGGTTGGCGTCGTCAGTGGCCGCCGTCGGCGCCTGGTCGGGGTGGGCGAGCCGGTCGGCGATGGCGGCGGCCACCGCGGCTGCTGTGTGGGTCACGGTCGCCTCCCGGCGCGGGCGGTGAAGGCCAGGGCGGCGGCGCGGGCCAGGTACAGGCAGACCTCTTCCTCAGGGAAGTCCACCGCGACATGCCGCACGAAGTGGACGTGCAGTAGGGAGGTCAGCACGCTGTCCACGGCGATGCCGTCGGCGTGCGGGCCGGACAGGTGCGGCCCGTACGCGGCGAGCGCAGCGGTGCGCTCGGCCCAGGCGTCCACGATCGCGGCGCCGCCGGGCGCTGACCGAAGGGCCGCCCAGTCACCGCGCGGGTCTGCCAGCCGCACGGCGTCGGTGAACTGCGAGCGGGGTACCGGGTTCGGCGAGGTCGGCTCGATGTGGTCGATCAGCCAGCGCGCGCCGGCGTCCGGGCCGCCGAGAAGGGCGGAGGCGATGGCGAAGAAGTGCGCGGCCACGAGCGTGCGCTGCGCCGGCCGGACAGGCTGGGCGAGCTGCACCAGCGTGGCCAGTGAGTCCGCGCGGAACACGGCCTCGGCCGCGTCCCACGCCGGTCCGGAGCCCCACCGGCCCGTCTCGCGGTAGGAGGTGGGGTAGCGCAGGTCCGCCAGCAGCCCGGCGGTCCGCAGTTCGTCGGCCCAGGCGCTGACCGTGTGGGTGGTGTCGGCGAAGTCGTCCGGGTCGGGCAGCGCGATCCGCAGGCGAAGGTGCTGCTGGGGGTCGCGGAAGCGGACGTACCACCAGCGGGGAGAGCCGAGGCGCCGCATCAGGTCGGGCACGTGCCGGGTCAGCAGGGCGTCTTGACGCCGCGAGTCGCCGTACAAGGCTACGAGGATCACCGGGGAGGTGGCGGGGGTCTGGATCTGAGCTGGGGAGAGCGTGCGGGCGGTGGTCGGAGTGGGCAGCGCAGGCCAGGCCGGAGGCCGGACCGCTTTGAGGGGGACCGCGATCTCGTGGGCCCGGCCCCCGCTCCAGCCGTCCGCCCCAGGAGGAGCGGCTTCCGTCAGCAGCGCCGTACCGGCGCGGTCGAGGTGTTGGCGCAGCAGGCTCCGGTGGCCGGGCTCATCGAGGTCGAGCGGCAGTCGCCGGTCGTCCTGGACGAGGAGCACGTGCTGCGGCAGGCGGCGGCGCTCCCGCCAGCCGGACAGTGCGGCGTCCCAGTCCGCGCCGGGCCGGTGGCGGTCGGGGAGGTCGTCGGCCTCCAGCCTCCAGCGGGCTGCTACCAGCACGATGCGGCCGTACCGCAGGCGGGGGAGGAACGGCATCGCTGCGGCGGCGCCCCAGTCGAACCTGGTGACCTGGGCGTTCTGCGCCCGGGACACCTCGGTGATCAGCCGCGCCAGGGGCGGGGTGTGCTCGGCAAGGTTGAGCGCATGCATGCCGACGGCCTCGACGCGCAGCCCGCGGTCCGGAGCAGCCAGGTACATCCGGCGCCCGTCGCACGCCACCGCCAGATCCGCCGGCGTGAGCACCGCGGCGTCGGGGGCGCGGTGCTCCTGCAGGCTGATCACCAGCGGCAGCACACGCGGGGCTCGGGTGACGTGGGCGGTGTCGGGCAACAGCGCGGGGAAGGAGAGCTGCGCGGCCACCGTGCCGGCGTCGGCCGTGGGCAGGTCAGCCAGCTCCGCTTGTAGGCGCTCGCGTTGCGCAGTGGGGAGGACGCCGAGGAAGCGTCCGACGGTCACCCCCGCTCCGCGGGCCACGCTGGTCATTTCCACGGTGAACCGACCGCGGCGGGCATCGGCAAGGCTGGCCGCGTGCAGTCGCACGCCCACCTCCAAGTGGGGCGGTACCCGTGGCTCTTGTGGTCCCCGCTCCAGGGCGGTCACGGTCTCGTCGGTCAGCACGACTTCGTCGCGGCCGTCGAGCGCGGCGGCCTGGGCGAGGCCGAGCAGCACGTCGTCCCGCGGCGACAGGCGCCGGCGGCTCGCTCCGGTCGGCCCGCCCGGGTATCCGTCGGGGTAGCCGATGCCGCTGTCCGCGACGACCTCCAGCAGCGGCACCATCGTGCCGACGCCGAACCGTTCGTAGAACCGCTGGTGGTACTCGTTCCACGGCTCGGTGCCGTACGGGCGGGCGCAGATCCTGGTGAGGATCGTGGCGGCGCGCTCGACCTCGCGGGCGACCAGATCAGGGAGCACCACGGTGGCGTCCAGGCACAGGTCCAGGGCGAGCGGGTGACGCCGGAGGCCCGGCACCAGATCACGCATCCGGGTCGCTACGGCGTCCCGGCCCTCTGTGGTGCCGCACTGCTCCAGCCCGGCGTGGACGGCGCGCAGCTCCCGGACGACGGGTGCCAGGAGACGAATGTCCTCGGCACGGACCCCGTCGAGCTGGGTGACCAGGTGACCGAGCGCGTCGGTCTCGGTCGCCGGCGCGTGGAGGTTGGTGATCAGCACGCGCCGCCGCACCAGGCCCGCGAGGAGCCGCTTGACGCGCTCCGGGGCCACCGCCGGGAACTCGGCCATCAGCTTCTCGGCGAGTTCCCCGATCCGGATCGGCGCGTCAGCCGCGCGGAGGATAAGCCGGACCGGCGCCGACAGCTCGACGGACACCTCGACCGCTCGCCGCTGACCGGTCGGCCCGTCGTCCTGGTAGGGAACGACGAGACTGCCGTCGCGCTCGAAGGTGGTGTTGTTGACGACGACCGACAGGAGCGGCAGCAGCTCTCCGCTTCTTTCTAACTGCTCGGTCAGCCTCCCCACCCACTCCGCACCGGCGCGGGCCACGACCAGGTGGTTCCGGCCCCAGCGGGAGTGGGGCTCGGCGTCGAAGGTGGCCGTGGTGACTCCGGCGAACAGTCCGAACGGTGTGGGCCGGTGCAGCGCGCGCAGGAGGTAGCGCGCCACCGACACTCCAACGCGGCGGACTTCGCGGGTAGAAGGGGAGTTAGCACCCTCCAGGACCTCGACTTCGGCGGCGAGAACCGGGCTGGCATGGCGGAGGGCCTGTGCGATGCCCGGGTCGTGCCAGATGCTGCGAATCCAGGCGAGGCGTCCGGTGGTGACCTCCTCCAACTCCTCGGCTCGGAAGGACCGGTCGTCGAAGTCCGGTAGGGGAAGCTGGGTCACCGACGGTCGAGCGGCTGCGCGCACCAGGGCGGTCGTGCCCGCCTTGAACGCTGGGGGTATAGCCACGTGACGTGTCCCTTCGTGCGTCTGGAGGGGCGGTCGGAGCCGACGCGCCGAGTAGCGCGACAGCACCGACCGCGGTTCATGACCTGATGGCCGGGTTCAGACGGTCAGGGTCAGTCAGTGAAGGTGACGCAGGCACCGCAGGAGCTGCCGCACCCGTCGTCGGTCAGGACGGTCAGCCCGGCCGCATCGGACACCTCCAGGAGGGAGACGTTCAGGTCGAACCCGTCCGACTGGCCGCCGGCCGTCGGCTCCTGGACCTGGGTGGTGCTCTTGGTGACGATTCGCGTCATAACAACTCCAGGTGATTCGTTGGTGTGTAGGACAGGTGGTGCTTGCCAGCGCACTGAGGACCGTGGCGTAGCGACGGGGCTACGCCATGGGGTCAGGTTCTGGCCATCCCGGTCCGATGGTCGGGCCGGGAAGCTCTGGGGTGCTGCTCGACGGTCCGGTCCTTTGCCCAGGACCGTCGAGCAGCCGTCTATGCGGCGGGCACAAGATCGTCCAGGCTGACGACCTCGTAGTCCCGCAGTTCGCGTACGAGCTGAGAGGCGAGGAACCAGTCGATCTGGGGGTGGTTGTAGGGCAGTGGAGCGTCCGAGGCGGCGAGGGGCTGGATGCCGTCGGCGGTGTACTGGTACGGGGTGCCGATGACGCCGTAGAGCGGGAACCGCGTGGCCAGCAGGGCGACGTGGCCCTGGCTCCTGAGCCGGGGGCACCGCCGGGCCGCCATCCGGGCGTGCTCCAGACACACCGGCGGCTGCGCGGTCTTCACCGGCCCGGTGTAGTCGTCGCCGTCGTCGGCCGTCTCCACGAAGAGGATGCCGTCGCTACGCTTCAGCGGGACCGTGCACACCTGGCAGCGCAGGAGCGCCATCGTGATGCGCTGGCGGAGCGGGTGCACCAGCCGCCACCTCGGGTTCCCGGTGGGCTGTCCCGCGAAGCCGAGTGACATGGAGTACCGGGCCCACAGCACGCCGCGGAGATCTCGGTCGGGCCCTGCCTCGTCCTTGTACCCGAGCCGCGGGCGCCGGTCAGGACCGATGCGTACGTTCAGGTTGAGGAGGGAGTCCGCCTCTTCGCCTTCACGGGCGGTGATGTACGGAACGACCAGGTCGGCTGCGGTGATCGTCATGCCGCGCTTCCGACCGTGAGCGCGAGCGGCCGGTGGGGGGCGACGATACGGCCGTCGGGGAGGAGTTCTCCGGTGTCCTCGAAGACAAGCACTCCGTTGCACAGCAGGCTCCAGCCCTGCTCAGGGCGGTGCGCGACGGGTCGCGCGGCCTCCCTGTCGGGAGCCATGGCCGTGGGGCACGGCGGGTTGTGCGCACACATGGTGCTCGTCCTCTCGGGTGGGAAGTTGGGACCTCTTCGGCCAGCTACGGTGCCGTGGGGGAACACGGTTCGGTCACGGCCGAAGAGGGGGACTTGTGGCACCGCCCCATGAGGGCCGCTATGGCTGCTTCGCTGTAGCCGTACAAGCGCCCCAGGGTGGTGGCAGTGCGGTCGCCCTCGAGCGTGAGTGGTCTCCCTCCCCCCACTCGACAACGAAGCAGGGATCCGGGTGAGACGACCACTGCACGCGCAGGTCTCTTTAATCGCGGTCATGCCGCGCCCTGCGGGTCACCTGCAGGCACGATGCAAAGCTCGAGTCCCACCTCACGGAGCGGCAGGAAATGTGTTGCCTGGTTGGTGTATCCCTCGAACGTCAAAACGGCCCTCCGGTCAGGCGGATTGGTAGACGGTGACGAGCACTGCGAACACGGTGACGACGAGGAGAACCTGAGCGATGGCCTGTCTCCAGCCCCAGCCCTTCGCATCCATCCACCGCAACGGTCGCCTTCAAGTCGGACCGGACAGCTCCTCGGGGATCACGAGGTGGATGAATGCCTGGTACCGCTCACCCAGCTCCTTGATCACAGCGCGATACTCGTCGTCATCGGAGCTGATGTTGTGCCGGTCGAGGACGATCACGCCGTCCGCGAAGCCGCCTCGGATCAGTCGCTCGACCTCCCCCCAACCAGGGCGCTTCCAGGGCGGCGTGTAGACGCCACAGCCGGCACCCGAGCCGGGGAGGCACGTCGTGGTCACGGGAACGGCTACGTCGTGAAACCTCGCTCCCATTGCGTAGCCACGCTGCTCAGCCTCGGTCTGGTGGGTGTTCCAGTCCTCATCCGGCCTGGCACGCCTGCTAAGCACCAAGCTGTACGCCAACACACGGAGACGGCGATCACCGGAGCGGCGGTCGCACCTTTCGGTCGCCTCGCGACGGAACTGCTGACGGAGCCGGACGAGCTCGCCCCTGCGCGCCGGACGCTCCAGCGGGGCGGGTTTGCGGTGCCACTCCTGGGTTCGAGCAGTGTCGGTGTCCGTTCGGTCCCGGGATCCCATCAGGCTGATCCGTGGACTGGAGACGGCGATCATGTCGCCCAGGCTTCTACGTGTCTTCATGGTCGCCTTCCCCTAGATC
Organism: Streptomyces sp. NBC_01116; assembly: GCF_041435495.1. NCBI lineage: Bacteria > Bacillati > Actinomycetota > Actinomycetes > Kitasatosporales > Streptomycetaceae > Streptomyces > Streptomyces sp. NBC_01116. The sequence goes on along the minus strand of NZ_CP108644.1, from coordinate 6,932,782 downwards.
GCGCTCAGCCCGCGCAGGGCTCATCCGACGGTTGCGCAATGCGTTCGGTCCGACCGACCACTACGTTCGCCACTGACGTGAATCAGGTCCGTGCCAGGCGCCGTTCGGATACCGTGTGATCAGCTCGTACCGACGATGAAAGCGGTACGGAGCCCCGGTGGGCAGGCCCTAGATGGAGCCTCACACGCTGGCTCCGCAGGCCCCATGGAGAGCCGCCCCTGTCGCTGACATCGACCGCGGGTGAACGAAAGTCCACGGTGGAGGAGGAAGCGTGGGGCAGCAGCCGAACGAGCTGACTCCGGACGCCGGCCCATGGCACCGCTGGGGTTACGAGCTACGCCAGTTCCGCGAGGCCCGTCTGCTGTCGCAGCAGGCTCTGGCTCGCAGGGCGTTGATCGACCGTTCACATCTCGGGCGCTTCGAGCGCGCTGAACGTCCCGTCCCGAAACATGCGGCCATCACTCTCGACGACATCCTCGATGCCGCCGGTGCATTGGTTCGTGGCTGGGACAGCGCGGAGCGCGAGGCCCCCCAGGATTGCTCTGTCCCGGTGTCCAGAGCCGGGACAGCGACTCATGGGGCCAGTACCCGGGGCCATGGGGCCAGCGCCCCAGAGACCCTGGCCATGAACGCGGTCGTGCGGGCAGGCTCGCTTGGAGACGACACGGACACGGTCGTCGTCCCCGCCCGCATCCACGGAAGGATCCTCTTCGTGCCCGTGCCCCGCCGCGTTGTTCTCGCATCAGGGATCGCCGGCCTGGCTGCGACAGCCATGCCGGCCGCGACGCCGGCGGCTGCCACCGAACTCGCCGACATGGGGTCTCCCTTCGAGCACTTCGCGCAACTCCGCCGGGTCATGATCCAGACCGACAACCTCATCGGCCCCCGGCACGTGTTGCCCGCCCTGGAACAACACCTCGTCTCCCTTGCCACAAGACGTCGATCCGCTCGTGGCACCGACGCCGTCGAGCTTCTCGCCTTGGAGACGCGATACGAAGAGCTGGCAGGCTGGTTCGCCCAGGACATCGGCGACGAGCGCACCGCCCACGGCCACACCGCGAAGGCACTGGACGCTTCCCACATCACCGGCGACACCGATCTCACCGCGTACATCCTCGGCCGTAAGGCACAGTTGGCTGTCGACACCGGTCATCCTGCCGACGCTCTCGGCCTCGCCGCAGCCGCCCGACGCACCGCCCGACCCGGGAGCCGCCTCGAAGTCATCGCCGTTCTGCACGAGGCCCACGCGCGTGCCGTACTCGGTGAAGGCAGCGAAGCCCACAGGGCTTACGACACCGCGCTTGCTCTTCTCGGGCGCGCGGGCTCCGACGGTGTCTGGGGTTCCTGGCTCGATGCGGCGTACATCAGCACCGCCCGAGCTCGCTCCCTCGCCGCACTCGGCGAGTATGAGCAGGCCGCGGCAGGCTTCGACAGCGCCCTCGCAGTGCTTCCGTCCGCATATCGCCGGGACCGCGGTGTCTACCTCGCTCGCGCTGCACGTGCCCATGCGGGCACAGGCAACGTGACCCTCGCTGCCCGAATCGGTGGGCAGGCCGTCGGGATCGCCGCCGAGACCGGATCTGCCCGCATTTTCGGACAGCTCGACCGGCTCGACCAGGCACTGGCCCCCGCAACCGGTGAGGACGGCGTCGCCGAGTTCCGCGCCTCACTCGACCGCATCGTTCTGCATCCCGCCTGACTCACCCGCGTACACCGCCTGGAGATACCGTGCCCCGCCCGTACGTCCTGCTGTCCGCAGCTGTATCGATCGACGGCCACCTCGACACCCGCCCGGGCGAGGACCGGCTCCTGCTCTCCAACAAGGAGGACTTCGAGCGCGTCGACTCCGTACGAGCCAGTGTCGACGCGATCCTTGTTGGCGCCGGCACACTCCGCGCCGACAACCCCCGACTCCTCGTCAACTCGACGGAACGCAGGGCGTCCCGGGTCGCCGCCGGTGAGCCGGAGTACCCGCTGAAGGTCACCATCACAGGAACGGGCAATCTCGACCCCGGCTGGAAGTTCTGGCACCACGGCGGAGACAAGCTCGTCCTGGCCGTGGGCCACGAGGCCACCGCGAAGGCTCGCGCCAACCTCGGTGACCTGGCTACCGTTCAGAGCGTCCCCGCCGAGGCCGTATGGCCGGCCGCGCTCGACATCCTCGGTGACGAGTACGCCGTCAAGCGGCTCATGGTCGAAGGGGGTGGCACCGTTCACACACAGCTCCTCGAAGCCGCTCTTGCCGACGAACTCCAACTCGTCATCGCCCCGCTCCTGGTCGGCCAGTCCGATGCGGTAAGGATGCTCGGCCCCGCGAGCTACCCCGGCGGCCCGGCCGCCCGCCTCCGGCTCCTGGAGACCCGCCAGATCGGTGACGTGGTACTCCTGAGGTACGCCCCCAAGGACACCTCGACGGAGCCCCGATGAGCATCACCTCTTCAGCCGGCGCCCCCGGCACCGGCCGCGAGCCCAACAGCGCAGACCGGAACTGGCTCACCCTCGCCTGTGAGCTGGCCGCCCTCTGCCCACCTTCGGAGACCGCCTTCAGCGTGGGGGCGGTCATCGTCGCGGCCGACGGGACCGAGCTCGCCCGCGGCTACTCCCGTGAGAGCGACCCCCACGACCACGCAGAGGAAGGGGCCCTCGCCAAGCTCCCCGCCGAGGACGCCCGGCTCGCCACCGCCACGATCTACAGCTCTTTGGAGCCATGCGCCAGACGGGCATCCCGACCTCGCCCCTGCGCCCAGCTCATCCGCGACGTGGGCCTCCGCCGCGTCGTCACCGCTTGGAGCGAACCGGATACGTTCGTCGTCGGCGCCGATGGCACCGAGACCCTCGAAGACGCCGGCGTCACAGTTCTTGCACTGCCTGAGTACGCAAACGCTGCACAGGCGCCGAACCGGCACCTCCTCTGATCCTCGGATTCAGGGAACCTCCAGGGTCTGGGCTTGATCCGCTTTGACGGTCATTCGAGATCAGGGTTAATTAAGGCCCTCATCGTCGCCCGCGAGGGTGATCGCCGCTGCAAGCTCCCGCCGCGCCAACGCGCGCTCGTCGCTCTGGTGCACCTGCATAAGCACGACACCATGGCTCAGGTAGCCGCTGGCTTCGAGATCTCGGTCGGCACGGCACACGCCTACACCACCGCGGTGATCGGCCTCCTGGCCGCGCAGGCCTTCGGCCTGCTCAAGATCCGTCCTGGCGCGTCTCCCGCAGCTCCCGAATTAGGCCCAGCCACATGACGTCAACCGCCAAGGCGGTCCTCACCCTGGAGAGGCGCCGCTGGAAATGCACCTAGTCTCCGCCGGGCTGCCGGCGCTCCAGACCAAGCAGCTTCAACAGGTCAGCCGTCACCACCCGGTAGGCGTTGCCGAGGCGCAGCACCTTGACCGGGTACTCGCCCTGTTTGGCGAGTCCCGTCGACATCAAGGTCGTCTCGGAGACTCTCGGCCACTCCGAGACCCGGATCACGCGAGCCATCTACCAGTCCGTCCTCGACGACCTCGCTCGCAACGTCGCCGAGAAGGTCGTGCAGCTCGTACCGCACGCCCGTAATCCCCTGGCGGCTGTCCGTGATGTTAGCGCCGAAGGCAGACACGCCTCCTCTGCTGCCGAGGATGGCGCCGCCGCACAGAAACGACCCATCACAGCAGCATCGTTCCGCCTGACGGTGAACGGAAAAAGAGCCCCGGTCAGAGCGAAGCTGACTGGGGCTCCAACTTTTGTTGGTCACAGCAAACCGCGCTGCTGTGCCCATTCGGTGACGGCCCCTGAGGTGCGCTCTGAGAAGCCGGTGGGGTTGAGCTCCCCTGCGCGGGTAATGAGCCCGGTCTCGGGATAGCCATAGGTCTGCAAAAGTTCGTCGGCGAGGACGGCGGTGGCTTGCAGGAGACCGCGCTCGCAGTCAGCTAGGTCGTCAAGGAGGACGCCGGCTTCTGCCGTAGCGTGCGGGTAGTACTCAGCCGTCAGTGGCCGCGGCCGCCCTGTCGCCGGATCGACCCGGTCAACACGGAAAGGCACGATGTCTGGCCGGTCGAGATCGATTACCCGGGCCTGCGTCGGATGTGCGGCCATGTCAGCCACCAGAGTGACGTTGGCTTGTGCGAGACCGCTGGCGGCTGCCCGGTCGCGTGCGTGGGCTGCCAAGAAAGGCAGGGCGCACAGCAACGGATACACGACGTCTCCGGGCTCCGCGGTGTGGAGTTGGGCTTCCTCGTAGTCGCCCACATGGATCCGCCCATTCAAGGGCAGCGCAATGGTGGCGCTGCCGTCGCGGTGCAGCTCGGCGCGCGCGGAGTACCTGCCGCCCCCATCTGTCACGATCAGCCGCCGCGGACCGACGTTCACCCGACCGAAGTTGCTGGCTGGCTGCCCGAGGTAGAGCTGAGTGCCAAGGAGCTCTCGCTGGTAGCGGGTGAATCGCGCGGAATCGATCACCATGTCGCCGGGCTGCTCGGGAACCACAGTGACAATCACATGCGGTGTGGTGCGAGCCGCCAGGGCGTCGACCAGGTCCTCTTCGATGTCGGCGAGGCGCTGTCCGCGCTCGGCCGCTGCGGTGAAACGTGCGCGGTAGGCGGTGGCGACGTCGGTTTCAGTCAGCCACTCGGTTCTGCTGCCACCGCGCCGGGGGTAGCGCAGAACGTCTCTGGACGACTTGCTCGCGGGGGCTGTCACGGCGTGCGGGCCAGCGGGACTGCGTGGCACGGCCAGCAGCAGGAAGCCGTTGCCCGGTGCGTCGGGGTTGTGGACAGGGATGGGCTCGTAGGGAACAGGCGGCGCCGTATTGGCCACGATGACCTGTCGGATATGGCGTAGTCGAGCATCGTCCAAGTCAACGTCGAACACCCGACTGGGCACGCCTCTGCTCTCCGCCATCCCGATGACGAGGAGCCCGCCTGTGTGATTGGCGAAAGCAGCGATGTCCTTGGCCAGCTCCTCGCGACCCCGCTCGTCCTGGCTGTAGTGCGCCTGCTTGTAGTCGAGGTCTTCGCCCTCGGCTGCTTCAGGAGTGCCCACAAGCTCAGCGATGCTTTGGTAGTCCAGTTCATCGAGCCGCTGGCCCAGCAGGGCTTCGATCCTGCCCAGTCGCGTCACCATGTACAGACTCTACTGTCACCCCGAGTCCAACGACTCAGACGGGCTTGTCCACCACTGTCAGCAGCGCGGCGGCAATGGCGATCAGCGCCTTGGCCTCGTCCCGGCTGTACGTGAACGTCTTCGTGACCTCGTCCTCATGCACCGATCCACTGGTCTGGTCCTCCACGGCCACGCGGATCGCCGCCCACCGCTCGTCCTTGCCGCGCTGGCGGGGATCTTTATTGAGAGGCCAGGTCCATCCGCTGTGAAGCCGGATCCACTCCAGGGCCCTGCGGGCTTCCAGAATCGCGCCGTCGATGTCGTCCTCCAGGAGCCGACGCTGCGCGGCACGCAGACGCTGGGCCGGCTCCGCGCGGGGGTCGTCCTGAAGAGGGAACGGGACCTGCATCTCGAAGGCGACGGAAGGACCGAGTGCGTTGATCTGATCGATCCAGCGGCTCTTGGCAACGCTGAAATGCAATACCTCCGTCGTGCTCCCGGGGTAGCCGGCAGCCTGAGGAAGCGTGCCGGTGATTTCCAGCTCCATCCGTAGATCTCCACCAAGGCGAGCCTCGTTGACGGCGTGGAGTTGGGCCGGGGTGAGGAGGAACTTCAGGACCGTGCTCGCGGCGCCGATCTTGGGGCTGAACGGGAGCATCTCCGTCACCCGCCCGATGAGCGTTCGCTGGTACGGCTGTCCGGTGCCGTAGAGATCGACCTGCAACGCCAAGAGCCTGCGGCCCTCCGTGGTGGGATCCGGCGCCTTCACCTTCAGGCCCATCTGGAGGCAGATCGTGCCCATGCCCCGGAGAAGCTGCACGCTCTCCTCTTGGATGCTGAGGGCGAAGTCCCCGGCGCCAGTGTCGAAGCGCATCACGTTCACGACTGGTTCCTCCGTAGCGGTGTCTCTGCCGCCGATTCTTCATCAGAAGCCGCCGAAGATCTTCTTCTTTCCGAAACCGGGCTCACGCCGTCTTCTCCAGACGTCACACCGCCCCGTGCGCCCAGACGAATTCGTGCACGCGCCCTTGACCGACAGAGAATGCGCTGGGCCTGGGGCTGCAGGCGAACAGCCGTGGACCGGAGGAACGGCCCGTTGAAGGCATCGTCTCGGAGGTGCTCAGTGCGCCAACCGCGCTCAGTTCATCGGCGAGCACAAGCCAGTCATCGGCGAGCACAAGCCAGGCGCTGGGCCCGGGGAGGGTGTACGCGGTCTCACGGTTCGAGTCGCGGTCGGATCGGCGTGACGTTTTCAGTCGGCCGGTGAGCTCGCCCGCCCGACCTTCCCTCCCTGGGTCGTGCCCTCCGGCGCTGAAAGAGTGCTTGCCTGCACCGGCCGGCGCAACGCTCGTCCCGTCCTCACCGTCGTCCCAGTGGAGCGAACCTGCTGGCACGAGCATCACCTGCATGCTCGTTCCCTCTGCCGCCACGTACGGACCCGCTGCTCGTATCTGGCTTCGAACGCGACTCGCTTGATCGGTGTTTCGCATTTCAGTGAAAGCGCAGGCGGCTTCCGTCTGATTCCGCCCTCCGTCGCAGAGGTACGGGAACAGCGCGGTTGGTTGTCACCGGTTCTGCTGCTGTGCGTCGAGTACCGCGTCGTGTAGTTCGCCCATCACCGACCGTGGGACCTCGTCTCCGGTCTGCTGGTACCAGAAGGTGCCCAGGGGGACTGGTCGGCACCATGCCCAGACCACAGTCACTCCGCCGCAGGCCATCCCCCACCTCACGGCAGTGACAGACTGAGGGAGGGAGCGACAGCGTGATTTCACATCACCCCCGACCAGCTCAGAGGCGTCATCCGCCCCTCCGCTCCAGGGATTTTTCAGGGACTTTCAGCCCTGTCCGAGGGACTTTTCGCTGCCTAAGCGTTGTCCCGTAAATGATCTACGGCGTGCTCGCTGACCTGCTTGTTCCTTCGTCACCCGGCGAGGGTGAGGTTGTGCAGGCGGGCGATGCCGAGCATCGCGTGGTGGACGCCGTCACCTTTGAGGCGGCAGTCGCGGAGGATCTTCCAGGTCTTCATCCGGGCGAAGGCGTGCTCGACGCGGGCGCGGACCTTGCGGTGCGAGGCGTTGTGCTCCTCTTTCCATGGCTCCAGTTCGCTCTGGCCGGGTTCGCGGCGGTGCGGGATGACCAGGCCGGTGCCCCGGTAGCCGCCGTCGGCGATGACCGTGGTCCTGCCGACGGCGGCCTTCGCGCCGGACAGCTCCCACGCCTTGCAGTCGTTTCGGTTGCCGGGCAACGGGCGGCCGACCGCGACGACCAGCCGGGTGTCCGCGTCGATGACGACCTGGTGGTTGGTGGAGTACCGGTAGTTCTTGGACTGTTCGGCGATGCTGTGGTCGCGGGTGGGGACCAGGGTGCCGTCGACGATCAGCACGGTGTCCTTGCGGAACCGCTTGCGCTGTTGGAGGGCGAGCGATGGCCCGAGGTGGTCGATGATGCGGTCGGCCGCGGACTTCGACACCCCAAAGAGCGGCGCCAGCTGCCGCAGGGTCAGGTTCGTCCGCCAGTAGGCGGCGACCAACAGGACGCGGTCCTCCAGCGGCAGGCTCCACGGCCGGCCCTTACGCACCGGATCCGCACCTTCCCGCCGGAGCGCAGTGATCAGCTTGCCGAACTGACGCGGGCTCAGCCCGCTGAACGGGCCTATCCAGGAGGGCTGCGACGCCGTGATCACACCAGACACAGCAAGATCATCTCACCCCTGACCAGCAGTTACGGGACGGGTCTTAGCGCAGCACCCCTGAAAGACCGGAAAGGGCCTCCGACGCAGGTCAGAGGCCCTTTCCGAGGCAAAGGCCCAGGTGGGGGCAGACGAGTCGGGCTGTACGCCGGGTTCTGTCGCCCGACCAAGGACAAGGGCGCCAGCCAATCTTGGCCGATCAGGTCGCGCGATTCACCGCTTGAGCTTGCAGCCATGCCTCTACCTCCGGCCAGCGGTAGCGCAAATAGCGTCCGACCTTGTGGGCTCGCGGCCCCTGGCGTCGGTGATTCCATATATAGACCGTGTTCAGCGGTACGCCCAGAAAGTCAGCCAACTCCTCCGCGCTCATCAAGGGACAACGGTCCCCCGCGCCGCCAGCGGCTTCTTCCGCGCGGGCAGTGGTTCGACGCATGGGCACTCCAGAACGGTTCGAAGCAGGCAGGAAAGAACCACGTGAGCGGTATTCCGCCGTGGTGGTGCACGGAACGTTTGCATTAAATTCCGGCCGGACCAAACAGAGGGCCTTTCGACGAAATACCTACGACTCTTGCGAACTCTCAAAGGACACCGGCGAATCTTCGCTGAGGGTTCGGCGAGGGCTCGCCGAACCCTCAGCGAGCATTCACCTAGGTGAAATCTTCTCTACCACTCTGCACCCTTTGTCGCGAAGACCCCAAGAATGCATTTGACATCTTCAGCTCGCCTGGATCAACATCCAATTCACTCAGGGCGCGATGAACGGGCAGACAATCTCGCCGGCGACGATGGCCCTGATTAGAAAGAGTCCACAAATAGACTCAAAGGGCCGTTGGAAACTAGGAGTTGAGTCGATGCCGTACGACCGCTGGCACAAGTCGCGCCCGAAAGACGGGGAGTCGACCTGCAAGGAACACGGCAAAGTCCCGACGCGGGATCACGGGACGGGGAAGCGGTGGCAGGCCCGATGGCGCAACCGGGAAGATGTCCAGCAGACGGAACTGTTCCGCACCGAGGTCGAAGCCCGCAAGCACGAGACCAAGATGCGGTCCGGAGTGGACGACGGCTCGTACATCAACCCTCGTGCCGGTGAGGTCAGGGTCGGTGAACTCGCCCTTACGTGGCTCAAGGGGCACGAACACAAGAATCCACGGACTTACCGACGCCACAAGGAGCGGGTTCTCCTGCACGTCGTTCCTACCGCAGTTGGGAAGATGCGCGTAAAGGACGTGAACGCCTCATCTTTGCTGGACTGGCTGCACGACCGTCGCAGGCTGCTCGAAAGTTCCACGCTGCGCCTGGTCTTCGACAATCTTCGGGCTGTCTTTGACCTGGCCGTGGACGACAGCCTGATACACAAAAATCCGTGCCTCGCCAAATCGGTGCAGGACGCCAAGCCGAAGCGAGGAGGTGGCGGCCGGGCAGAGCTGACCCTGACATGGGAGGACACCGAGAAGATCCGTGCCGAACTTCCAGACCGCTATAAAGCTCTCGTCGACTGTGGTCGCGGCCTGGGTCTTCGGCAAGGAGAGATATTCGGCCTGTCACCAGAAGATATCGACTGGGCACATCCGGACGGCGCCATGGTGCACGTGCAACGGCAAGTAGTCCACGACGGCTCGTTCCTCGTATACGCCCTCCCCAAGGGCGGAGACGACGAGGACCCGAAGGACCGGTGGGTCGAACTGACCGACGACGTGGCCATCCCCCTCCGCGAGCACATGGAGAAGTACCCGCCGGTCGAGGTGACCCGACCGTGGGGCAGCAAAGGCGGCGACCCGGTCACGGTGCGGCTGATCTTCTACACTCGGGAGAAGACCGCCATTCAGTCGAATTGGTTCAACTCCTACTGCTGGAAGCCGGCCCTGGCGTCGGCCGGCCTCATCAAGCCCCTTGAGCCCGACGCGAAGGGACGACGCTGGGAGAAGTCCCGCGACGTGATGATGCACGCGCTCCGACACTTGTACGCGTCGATGATGATCAACGGCGGGGTAGACGTGTACACGCTCGCGGACCGCCTCGGACACGCCGATCCCGCGTTTACCCTGCGTAAATACGTGCACCGGGTCGTGGGAGCCGGTTCTAAGGTCCGCATCGCGGTCCGGAGCGCCTACACCAGGGCCGCGTGAGTCCTGCTCCGTTCGGCTTGCGCGACAACCGTGCAAGATGATCTTCGAGAGGGGTCATTTGCGCAGGTCAGAAGTCTGTCTACGAGTTCCGGGACTACGCCATGGGAATCGGGCACCTGCAGCAGCCGCGCGTGCCGCGCAAGGACCGAAAGCCGGACGACGCCTTGTCCGAGCAGTTCAACCGCGGGCTTAACTGGAAGGTCGACGACGACGAACGCAGACCCCTCTTCGCCGTAGGCCCGTTCGAAATTGACCTTGTGTCGGCCGAGGACGCCGCCTTCCGGCTCGTGACCGACGCGTACGAAGCCCTGCGCCTCGACGAAGGTAACCCCGTTCCTCGTAGGTAGACATACAAAGTTCAGCGGGGGTAGCGCGGACGGCGGGGCTCTGGCCGCCGTGACCCCGTTCTCCCTGTTCGAGAGACATGGACACGGCGAGCCCGCTTGCTGTGACCGGCCTCGTGCCACGCTGTCGGTGCCGTCTGGTTGGCTTGGCAACGTGATGACGCTCGACGCCGCCGCTCCCTCCAGGCCGCTGCCAGGTAACCGATCGTCCTTGTGCAGCGTGCTGCTGTGGATGGCCAGTGACACCTTCCGCTGGCTGGAGAGCGGATACAGAAGCCCTCCCGCCCCCAACGAGGAGAGTTTCACAGACATGAACATGCGCCATTTCCGCGAGTTCCTTGACCGTCGAGTCAAGGTAATCCAGTTCGACAAGTCCGCGGAACGCGTTAACGGCGCCGACTGGGAGATGTGGATACACAACCGATCCCACGGCATCGGACTGCGGATTCAAGCCAAGAAAGCAGACCGGTACGGCCGTTATCTCTTCGAGCACGCAGTGAAGAAGCAGCGGGCCTACCAGTGCGACCAGTTGATCCAGCACGCGGCTGCCGTGCAGTGCATGCCGCTCTATCTGCTCTACAACCACTGGGCCTGGGACGGCGGCGAGCAGGACAAAGCCGCAAATGCCGGCCTTCTCTGCGGCCATGTAGCCCAGGACGGCTCGCACCATGGCTGCAGCCTCGTGTCCGCGCACGACGTACAGGCTGAGCTGTACCGACGGCAGCAGTACCAGAACATCCGCCATAAACGGCTGTGGCAGAGTTCCCTTCCTTGGAATCGTGTTCTGTGCGACGAACGGCTGCCGCATACACGGCGCGGCGGCGAAGAGGTACTGCGAAGCATCTTCACAGCCGTGCAGCATCTGGATGGCTCCGGGCGCGCGGCGGTGGCTGGCGCACTTCCCAGCCAACGGCGCGTCCGAGCCAATGGCCGAACATTCTCCTCGGCCAGGGATGCAGCCACGTCTCAGAAGTCTGTTGGTGATGAATCCAGGGGTGAGCGCTCCGACCCCTCTCGACGAGTGACGCCCAGTCACATGAGGTGGGGGGAAGAAGCCTTCGCTCAGGTGCCGTACGAGGATACGTCCGAGGCTGCTGACGCGGTCCTGCATGAGGGCCCGCAGGTGCTGCCCGGACATGTCCGGGCACTGCTGGACGCCCATGAGCTTGAGCCCCCACCGCCTCCCGTCCCTACCCGCTGCACGATTCTGTACGACGTCAGCGACGACGACAGGAACGAACCGCCTTCGGACTTCCTCGGGTGCGTCCGACCCTAGCGGGGAGCCAACTCTGTGAGCAGGCACCTGCCGCCTTTCTTGGGAGAACGCGGCAGAGGCCTGCTCGTTCACGCGGTGGCTTACATCGAGGCCTTCCCAATGTCCCAACTCCCCTGCGCCCACTACCTCGTGTGCTCACGACGCGGCTGCTGCCGCGGCCTCCCGCAAGGCGGCAGCCGGCACGGAACCGGCGCCGACGGATGCGACGGAGGTCGAGGAGCGGTCGCTGGACACCTACGACCGGATCTTCGGCGTCATCGACGGCGGACTGAGCACGGGCGAAGGGGCAGCGTGATGAGCACGAAGAACAGCACCAACCAGGCCAGGACCAGCCGCGACGTCGGCTCCGAACTGATCTATCTGACCTAGGCGTTGAAGGCCCGGCCCTGCGGGATGCTGCCGCTCGGCTCGCCGAGCGGGCCCGTGATGAGGGCTGGAGCCACGAGGAGTATCTGGCTGCCTGCAAAGGAGGTCGCCGCCCGCGACTCCCACGGCGCCGAAGGGCGCGTCCGGGCGGCTCGTTTCCCCCACCCGCAAGTCGCTGGAGGACTTCGACTTCGATCACCAGCGGTCCGTGAAACGCGAGGCCATCGCCCATCTGGGGACGCTGGACTTCGTCGCCGGAAAGGAAAATGTGATCTTTCTGGGGCCGCCCGGCACCGGCAAGACCCACCTCGCCACCGGGCTCGGCATCCGGGCCTGCCAGGCCGGCCACCGGGTCGCGTTCGGCACCGCCGCCCAGTGGGTCACCCGCCTTGCCGAGGCCCACCAGGCAGGGCGTCTGAGCGATGAGCTGACCCGGCTGGGACGGATCCCGCTGATCGTGGTCGACGAGGTCGGTTACATCCCCTTCGAGCCCGAGGCTGCGAACCTGTTCTTTCAGTTCATCTCAGGCCGCTACGAACGCGCCTCGGTGATCGTGACCAGCAACAAGCCCTTCGGACGCTGGGGCGAGGTCTTCGGCGACGACACCATCGCCGCCGCGATGATCGACCGCCTCGTCCACCATGCCGAGGTCATCTCGCTGAAGAGCGACGGCTACCGCATGCGCGCGTTGTGCTCTCAAGCCATTCACGCGCGAAGTAGACACCCTCGCGCCCCTTCTCTTGTTGACGCTCGCCAGCTGCCATGAGATCAAGCTAAGGGTGGCGGCCCGCGGCTTTCACTAGGACGGTCACTTTGAGTGCTTTCCGTTACGCACAGGCATGAACCTGACCAAGCTGACACGCGTCCACTGGAGCAGGGGCGACCCTCGAACTGCCAACCCAGCTAGCGCCTTTGCCATACGCGGGGGCTCATCAAGGGGCCGACCGTGCGCGGGCAACAGGTCCGCTATGCCATAGAACCCTCTGGAGCTCACTGCTCAGTTGGGTAGCGCGGCCTTGAGCCAAAGTGTCCCGTAACGGACGTGCTGGCGCCGACTGCGGGAGTGGAACGAAGCTGGCGTGTGGCAGCGGCTCCACAAGGTCCTACTCGCCGAACTCAACGCGGCGGCGAGGCTGGACTGGTCCGTTGCTTGGTCGACGGGCCGCGGTCACTATCGTTTAAGGCGTCCCCGGACCGCCAGGACCGCGAGGCCGAGCAGGGCCGGTTCAGCAAGGCGGGAACCCATCTCGATGTAGGTTCCCCCGGTGGTCAGGTCCTGCCCAGAGGATCGGAACACCACGGAGTTGATGACCACCTGCAGCGACTTCTCGAATCGATCGGTGGACAGACGCTTCAGGAGCGGGCCGTCGGGGTTGACTGGGTCAGGCGTATCGGTCGTGATCGTGATTCTCGGGCCGTTGAGAGTGCCTGTGCTTTCGGGTTTAGGATCGTCTTTCGGTAGGCCCCACAGCATCATCACCAGCACGGTGGTGGTCATGGACACCAGTAGCAAGCCCATAGCTCGCGAGGCCCGGAGCCCGTAACCGGAAGCCGCCCAGTACGCGGCCAGCAACGCCCGTTCGGCTCGGGGTGTATCGCGGTTAAGCCGCCGCATTTCCATCTCGCCGTAGTAGAAGTCGGCGGCACCGGGCTCGTCCTTGGAGTCCTCAAAGGCCTTGCGTAGTTGCCGGTATATCGGTGCCAGTGCGGCCGGCTCCGGTGGCTCCCCCGACTGACTGGGAGTCCAGCCAGCTGCGCTGGTGGTGTGGGTACGCCAGTGCTGCTCTTCCGCCAGGATGCGACGTGGCGTCCAACGAACCGGCCAGAGTCCTCGCCGATGGATCCCGGAGGGAACTGCAGCAAAGGGGCACCGTCCCTCCATCCGCAACTGATCAAGGTGGATGGCTCCGGCGAACCGACACCGGGACAGGTCGACGTCGGCGAGTACCAGGTGCGCGGCATCCACGCCCCGCAGCGATGTGACCCGAACGAGAGGGCCAGGCACTTCAGGTTCAGCCATCTCCCCTCCGCCGCGGGCGAAAGGCCGAGGATGAGCGGAGACACTCACCGGGTACTCCATGAACGCGTTGCTCAGGTCCACCTTGGCGAACCGCAGGCGCAGTGTGGCGGTGGAGGCCCACCGAGTCCGTCGGCATATCACGGCGCGAGCCGACGCCTCTATCGTCACGCCGGACTCGAAGGTCGCCTCTGAGAGGTCCACTGCGTCCTTGCACACCAGCGTCCCGACCTCAGTGGCGCTTCTGAAAACGGCGCCTCTGAACGTGGCGCCCCAGCCGATCGCCGTGTAGCGGAACAATACGTTCCCCCCGATCTCAGCGCCGTTGAACTGGAGTTCGCCGCCGATCTTCGCCCTGACAAATACCACATCCCCACTGATCTCGGCGTGGGCGAACCCGACGACCGAGCGGATCTCAGCACCGTTGAACGAGACGCTTCGTCGGTTCACGGAGCCGGGCATACCGCTCAAGACGCTGCCAATCTTTGTGTGGCCGAAGAACGCGCTCCCCTCGATCCTCGCGTCGTTGAACTCGGCGCTCCCACCGATCTCCGCTCTCACGAAGCGGACGTTCCCTCGGACCTTGGTGTGGCGGAATGAGACCTTCCCGCGCACCGTCACGCGGTCGAAACCGGCATCCCCGAGAATCTCCGCATGGTCGAACCGGAGGTGCCCCAAAACGGGCTTCCTTGTCTCCGAATCGATGGTCGGGGCGAGCAACGCCCTCAGCAGGCTCTCACTCATAATGGTGCCGCGATGGTCGAGGCTATCCCCAGGGCGCAGGCGAGCCAGGTACGCGGAACGGTCGGCGTCGCTGAGATGCGCCAGGCATTCGGCATGCGGCGCCACTCGTCGCCCACGACAGCCGACCGGATCCGTGGCCGGGTCGGCACTACGCCCGCAGTGTGGCCAGTTGGGGGCGGAAGCGGACGACGTTGTTGGGGTGGTAGCTGTCACGTCAGCGAGGACGTTGGTGTCCCGATCACGGTTGCCGAGTTCGACAAGGTAGTCGCTGAACGCCACGGCTGGTGCTCAGCCCGGTGCACCGTGGCCGGGGGAAACGCCAAACAGCGGCGAGAGCTACCGCATGGTCAGGCTCGCGCAGTAGTACTCGGCGACCAGCGTGCTACCGAATGACGGCCGCGCAGACATGCCGTACGGCATGCGACGTCATGCCGTCTGCTGCGCCCTCTTCTCAGCCCACCACGCCTCGATGTCCTCCCAGTCATAGCGGAGGTACTTCACGGTGCGAACGCCCTGCGGGCCCGTTCTCGCGTACCGCCACTTATAGAGAGTCTCTACGCCAACTCGTAGATACGCTGCGACTTCCTCCGCCGCCGCCTTGGCGCGCAGGGGCTCGCTGCCTGCTCCTGGACGCTTCGAGGCCATGGGGCTCTCCGTCTCCTGCTGATCGTTACCTACTCCAGCCGACGGTAGAGAGCGGCAATTTTTCCCACAAGGGATCAATTTTTCATTCGCTCACATGGCGGCCGTATCACCACATCTCTCGCCAATAGCATCAAAGGCCGCCCGATGTTGAGGAGTTGCCTGCATGCCGTACGACCCTTGGCGCAAGTCGCGCCCGAGGGCCGGAGACCCGGTCTGCAAGGAACACGGCAAGTCTCCGACGAGGGATCACGGGGTCGGGAAGCGGTGGCAGGCGCGGTGGCGGGACCCGGGAGGGCGTCCAGCAGACCGAGCTGTTCGCGAAGGAAGTCGACGCCAAGAAGCACGAGACGAAAATGCGGGCCGGCGTCGATGACGGGACCTACGTCAACCCCAAGGCCGGGGCTATCCGGGTGAGCGAGCTGGTCACGCTGTGGCTCGACGGACAGACCTTCGACAATCGGCGCACGTACCAGCGTCACGAACAGCGGATACGGCTTCACGTCGTCCCCACGCCCCTAGGGAAGATGCGGGTCAAGGACGTGTCAGCCTCGGCGCTGCGGGACTGGCTCAGGGGGCAACGCGAGTTGCTGGAGGACTCAACCTTGCGGTTGGTCTTCAACAACCTTCAGTCCGCCTTTGACCTGGCGGTGGACGACGAACTGATCCGGAAGAACCCGTGCCATCTGCGAGCGGTGTAGGCCGTCAAGCCGAAGCGCGGCGGATCAGGCCCCAAGGAACTGGTGCTGAAATGGGACGACACCGACAAGATCCGTGTCGAGCTGCCGGAGCGGTACAAGGCGCTCGTCGACTGCGGGCGAGGACTCGGGATGCGCCAAGGGGAGATCTTCGGTCTCAGCCCCGATGGCATCGACTGGGAGCACCCCGACGGGCCTATGGTCCACATTCAGAGCCAGGTGGCACACGCCGGGCCTGTATTGGTCTTCGACAGGCCCAAGGGTGGGGATGACGACGACCCCAAGGACCGCTGGGTTGAGCTGGACGACGCCGTAGCCCAGGCCCTCAAGGAGCACATGGAGAAGTTCCCGCCGGTCGAAGTGACACGGCCTCACCGCACCAGGCACAGCCGGCCGGTGACGGTGCGGTTGATCTTCTACACCCGGGAGAAGACCGCCATCCAATCGAACTGGTTCAACAGCGACGTATGGAAGCCCGCACTCGCCGCGGTCGGGCTCATCGCCCCGCTGGACCCCACGGCTAGGGGTCGCCGGTGGGAGAAGTCGCACGACAAGATGATGCATGCTCTCCGGCACCTGTACGCGTCCATGATGATCAACGGCGGGGTGGACGTGTACACGCTCGCGGACAGGCTCGGACACTCCGATCCGGCGTGTACTCTCCGTAAGTATGTCCACCGCGTCGCGGGCGCCGGGTCGAAGGTCCGCCAGGCGGTCAAGGGCATGTATTCGAAGGCTGCTTGACCTTGATCAACCCACCTTGTGCAACATTTGTGCAAGATGATCTTCAGGCGGTGCCGTCCATGCAGGTCAAGGTCATAGTGGTGGAGTTCCGGGACATCTGATACGCCGATGCCGCCGCACCCCGTCTGACCTGCCATTCAGCAGGTCAGGAAGGGGGGCGGCGGCATGTCTGGGACTCCTCTGGGACTTTGGGCCTGCGGCGGGCTACGAGCCACACTCCACGGGCCCAGCGGACCGATCGCGGCTACGCGAAGATCACGTCGATGGCGGCGCTACCTCGTGCGCCGGCGCGGGGCAGGAAGTGGGAGTACTTCCGCAGCGTGAACCCGGGGTCCGAGTGCCCCAGCCAGCGTGCCAGGGAGACGACCGATTCGCCAGACTCCAGTTCCTCGGAGGCGAAGAAGTGGCGCAGGGCGTGAAAGCCGTGCTCCCGGGACGGCTCCCACACGCGAGCACCATCGGTGCCCTCGTCCAGCGCGGCGATCACACCCGCCGTGGCCAGAGCGGGCTTCCACACATAGGAGTTGAAGTAGTTCCGGTTGATGGCCTTCCGCTCACGTCCCGTCACCAGGAGGCTGTAGGTCCTCGGCCGCCGGTGCTTGGCCTCCACCGGCGTCTCGGCCGGAGTCGGGTCGTCCCAGGGCAGCGTGACCGGGATCGGTGCGAACTGCTCCATGTGCTGCCGGATTGCCCGGGCCACGCTGGCCGGCAGCGGCACGTCCCGGACCTTGCGGCCCTTCGGAAGCGCGAAGCACAGTTTCGCTCGCACCATCTTGATCTGCCGCCGGACGTGGACGACTTCCTTCTCGAAGTCGATATCGTCCGCTGAGAGTCCGAGCGCTTCCCCTTGGCGGAGCCCGAGACCTGCTCCGATCACGAGGAGTATCCGGTAGCGGTCCGGCAGAGCCTCCCGTACCGCCAGCACCCGTTCGGGCGGCCACGCCTCAACCCTGCCAGGGGCCGCGGGCGGAGGCCCGACCGTGCTGGACCGGCATGGGTTGCGTCCGAGGCGACGGTCCTCGACCGCAGCCTGGAGGACGCTGGAGAGCGTCGCCCAGACCAGACGGATCGAGGTCGGACCGAGGTCCTTCTCCAGCCGCTTCTTCCAGTGCCGCAGGACTTCCGTGCCGATGGCGTTGAGCGGCTGAGCACCCAGGTGGGGAACGATGTGGCGGCGTACCCTCTGCTCGATCCGCTCGATCGTGGACGGGTCACCGCTCTGAGTGGGCCACCAGTGGGTCGCAATGTAGTCCTTGACGGAGATGGCCCCGTCCCGGGGATCGACGAACTCGCCTCGGCGTGCATCGGTCTGGGCCTGGGCGAGCCAGGTCTTGGCGTCCTGAAGTGCGTCGAAGGAACGGTCCTTGACGCCGGGGATGCCCTTGACTCGGTAGCGGGTGCACTTGCCGTACATGGCGGTGCGGTCGCGTTTGCCGGTTTTCGGGTTCGGGCGCTTCTTCAGCCATCGGTCTTCTATGTAGCCGGCCAGGTGGAACTCCTTTGTGATGAGGGTGACGGCGACGTTCTACGGCGCAGGAGGCTGTGTCAGGCGGTGGTAAAGCTGGCGGAACGCTCCTGCGGGCGGACGCTGAGTGGGTTGAGGGCGGGGTTGGAGCGGGAGTCGGCCTGCTCCTGTTCGCGGACCCAGGCGTCGAGGGCTTCCACTCGGTACATGACGCGACCGCGAGGGCCCATGCGAAAGCTCGGCGGTCCCTGCCGGCGGTGGCGCCAGACGTAGAGGGTGTGGGGTGAGAGGCCGAGGTAATCGGCGGCGTCCTTCACGGTCAGGAATGCCGCGCGTACCGCCGTGGAGGAAGCAGTGGGGGCAGGCAAGGGTCGTGCAGGCATCTGGGGGTTCTCTGTGAGGGCCGGGAGAGGCGAACCTGACTGGGCGGAAACCATTGGTCCGCGCAGCCGGTGCCTGTCGTGAGGCAGGCACGAATCGCGGACAAGCCGCGACCCGGTGTGCCGCTACGGACGCCGTGCGGTCGAAGTCGGCTGGCTCGGCTCAGGAAGGGCCAAGGCGGCTTCGAGTCGATCCCAAGGGATTTCGTCCCGGGTCGGCTTGCGAAGGCAGTTCGCGAAGCGTTCGGCGAGGCGAGGAGCGTCCATTCCGGCGCATTCGGCCACCGCAAGGATGTGGCCCGCCGTCTGGTCGCCGTTCTTCAGCCACGCCGCAATTCGCGCGTCACGGAGAGCCGAGACATGCCTACCGAGCGGCGAGTTCAGTTCATGTGCTTGCAGGGCTACTGCTCGCGCCTGCTGCCAAGTCTTTCGGTAGACCTGGGCGGTCAGCGGTCGTCCGTTGTCGAGGACAAATATCGAGTCATCAGGGCGGAGATCACGCCGGGTGGTCTCCTCCTTCAAAATCGCCGCCAACTCACGGCAGACGGGAACACGCCGTACGGTACCGGCGCTGTCCGAAACCTCCTCGCGGCGCTCTTGTGCCTGAGGGCGGACCATGAGCCAACCGGTGCCGTCGTCCCCGAACTCCACGTCTCGCACGCGCAGCACCCGGGCCTCCTCCGGGCGCAGAGCCGCGAGAGCGATGGAAGCCAGGAAGGCTCGCAGGGCGAGGCCATTCTGCGGATCTTCGCTGGCCCGGTCCAGGATCGCGAAGCACTGCCGATCGGACAAATAAGACGTTTGTTCATTGACGACTGCGGTCATGGAAGAGCTCCTTGAGGGTGAGGCATGGATAGACACGGCAGTTCGGCCATCCCAGGCGAATCGCACGGCGACCGAACACCATCAATACTCCGAAGAATCGCCGGTTTGGGTAACCGGCGATCCCGTGCTACCTTGCGCCGCTCTCGCGCACTCTTCCGCAGCTGATCTAGGTTCGCTTGCTTCACCGCACGATTCCAGTCCTTTCCCGGGTCAATGTGTCTGCCATCGGCGAACCACCATGCTGGCGCCGGAATCACAGAGGTCAGCCTGTCGAATAGTCAGCCCTGAACGAGTGGAAGCACCAGAACAGAGCAGGTGTCTTCTAAGCACCTGCTCTACCGGCTCCTCACCAACACGGCCGGAACTCCCTCTGAAGCAGCCCCAGACCATCTGCACGGCGATCCGCCGCTTTTTTAGCAGCACGGATTCCTTCGGCAGGCGAGACGCTGAATTACCGCCTATCACACGCCCTTCGCATGCTCACAGGGTGACCCGGAATCATGCCCGCGGATCACGGAGCTGAAGTTCGA
This sequence comes from Streptomyces sp. NBC_01116, assembly GCF_041435495.1. Taxonomy (NCBI): domain Bacteria; kingdom Bacillati; phylum Actinomycetota; class Actinomycetes; order Kitasatosporales; family Streptomycetaceae; genus Streptomyces; species Streptomyces sp. NBC_01116. The sequence goes on along the minus strand of NZ_CP108644.1, from coordinate 6,912,857 downwards.
GGGCAGCAAGAGCAAATCCAGATTCGCCGCACCCTGCGCGACTTCATCCCCAGCTCCCACGACACCGCACGACGCAGCCGAACAGTGCAGCATCGGCAAGCTGGAGAACCTGGGCGCACGCCGCCCCGAGGAATTCGACCTGCGGGAACTCCACGACCGGCTGGATACCCCGGAATGGGTCAGCGACACGGAGTGCGAGGCGTACGGTCTGGACGCCGCCCGGATTTCCTCACTCCGGCAATGAGCACAGCAATGGCTGGACGACCTCGCCCAGCGCCTGGCCGAGCCGTGCACCGAGGACGACGCCCCCGACGGCGTGAGAGCTGAGGTCGAACACGGCCCCGTCACCGCCCGCTACAACAAAGGCCCGGCGCACCTCTCCCTCGAAGTGTGCAGCCCTTTCGCACACCCGTCAGCCGCGCCCCGCCAGGCGCAGGGACGCGGCCATCGCCCGGGCCCGTCGGCGACGGCGGGGACCGCCGACTCCTGCCACCTACCGCGGCCGGCCACCGTGGCGAACTCTCCGGGCCCTTGAGTGACTTGGGCCGCCTCGTCATACGCCCCCGTGCCCGGAAGAGAGCCGGAGAGGGAGGGTGATCGCGAACAGGACCAGCCGGTCAGCCCGCTGCGACTACGATTCCGTACAGGTCTGGGGCATGCGCCGGACCCGGCCCGCACCCCGGCGCCCTCCACCGTTCGTAAAGCCCGTCCCCGCCTGTCCCGTACCGGAGGTCCCCAGGTGTCGTCGACTCCCCGGCCGTCCGCTCCTCGCCCCGGTCCGCCGCCGGCCCGTGAGCACTGGTTCCAGCCGCGTCGTTCCGGTTTCCGCTGGGAGCAGGAGGGTCTGGACCACATCCGTCGGCTGATGCCGGCGACCGAGCCGTACCGGGCCTGGGCCACCTTCCAATTCACCGGCGTCACCGGCCGGGTCAACGAGTGCGATCTGCTGATCGCGGTGCCCGGTGGCGTGTACCTCCTGGAGCTCAAGGGACATCCGGGCCGGGTGGTGAACCACGGTGACACCTGGCAGTTCCACAGCGACCGGGTGCGCACGCTCCGTAATCCGCTGCACCTGACCGATCTCAAGGCCAAGGAACTCAAGGCTCAGCTGGAGCAGGCAGCCCGCGCCTCCGGTATCGATCCGCGCAAGGTGCCCTTCATCAAGCCGGCCGTTTTCCTGCACGACGCCGCCCTGGTGAGCGAGCTGGACGAGTTCCAGCGCACCGCCGTCTACGGGCTGAACGACTCCGGAAGCGGGCTGCCCGGCATCTGGGACGGGCTGCTCGGACTCCCTCCGGAGCGGGAGAGCTGGCGGGTCACCCCGCAGGACAGCGCCCGCCTCGAACAGCTGATGAAACGCGTCGGGATCAGCCATTCCACCGCTCATCTGCGGTACGGGGACGACTGGCGCCTCGAGCCGCGGGCTCTGGACGCGGGCCCTGGGTGGGAGGACCGCCTCGCGGTCCGCGACGACAGCCTGGCCAAGGAGAGCGGCCGGGTCCGGATCTATCTGTCGGGGCAGGACTCGTCCGCCGAGCAGCGCAGCCGCCTCGACCGTGCGGCCCGTCGCGAGTATCAGGTCCTGCAGGGGATCAACCACCGCGGCATCGTCCAGGCCGTGCAGATCCGCGAGCACCAGGGCGGCCCGGCGATCCTCTTCCGGCACCGCGAGGCCGATCTGCGGCTGGACGCCTACCTGAACGCCTATGGGGGCCTCCTCTCCCCCACGATACGTCTGGATCTGGTGCGCCAGCTCGCCGAGGCCGTGCGGTACGCGCACAATCGCTCGCTCTACCACCGGGCGCTGGCCGCCCGCTCGGTGTACGTCAGCGCCCGCGAGGACGGCACGGACCCGACCTTGCGGATCGCGGACTGGCAGACGGCCGCCCGGGACTTCGAATCCAGCTCCCATCTGTCGCTGGCCGACACTCCGCTGGACTCCGGTCTGGTGGCCGACACGGCCCAGGTGTATCTCGCCCCGGAGACGTCCCGGGAGTTCGCCGACCCGGTCGACCTGGACATCTTCGGCCTCGGTAGCCTCTCCTACCTCCTGCTGACCGGGAAGCCTCCCGCCGAGGTACGCAGCTCCCTGGTGGACCGGCTGGCCGCCGAGGGTGGCCTGCATCCGTACGCGGTCTCCGACAGCGTCTCGGCCACCCTGGACGACCTGGTCTTCCGGGCCACCGCCTCCGATGTGCAGCACCGGCTCACCTCGGCCGACGAGTTCCTGCAGCTGCTCGACGCCGCGGAGGCCGAGTTCGCGCAGACCGGACGGTCGGCGGCGGTGACGGTCGACCCGCTGACCGCCAAGGCCGGGCAGTATCTGGACCAGGAGTGGGAGGTCGTACGGGTCCTCGGCACCGGCGCCACTGCCCGCGCGATCCTGGTCGCCCACCGCACCGAAGAGGGCGCCTACGACGAAGCCTCCCTGCGGGTGTTCAAGGTGGCCCTCGACCGTGAGAAGGACGCCCGTCTCTACGCCGAGGCGAAGGCGCTGCGCGAGGTCGGCGGCAGCCGCATCGTCAAGCTGCTCGCCGACCCGCGTGAGGTGGGCGGCCGCACCGTCCTGGAGATCGAGTACGCGGGCGGGTTCCGTTCCCCCCAGGACCGGGAGCCGGTCAGCCTGGGCTCGCGGCTGCGAGGTGAGGGGCGGCTCGGCTACGGGCAGCTGGAGCGGTTCGGCACCGACCTCTTCGACGCTCTGGACACTCTCGCCGCCCGTGGGGTGCGGCACCGTGACATCAAGCCGGACAACCTCGGCCTGTTCAAACGCAACGACGGCTCCTGGCAGTTGATGCTGTTCGACTTCTCGCTGGCCAACGCATCCGACCAGGATCTGCGGGCCGGCACCCGCGGCTATCTCGACCCGTTCCTGGGCAGTAGCCGTCGTTCCCGTTACGACGATTACGCCGAGTGGTACGCGGCGGCGGTGACCCTGTACGAGATGGCCACGGGCGAACGCCCGTTGTGGGGCGATGGCCAGGTGGATCCGCTGACCGTCGCGGACGCCGAGCTCCATGTCGCTGACGAGCTGTTCGAGTCCGCCCTGCGGGAGGGACTGACCAGTTTCTTCCACCGGGCACTGCATCGAGATCTCGATCAGCGCTACGGCAGTCTGCGTCTGCTGCAGGATGCCTGGCGGGACGTCTTCCGCCGGGCGGACTCGGCTCGGCCGCCGACCACCCCGGCCACGGTGGACCGGCAGGCCGAGGACGTGGAGGACGCCCGGGAACAGGCGGCCGCGGCTGCCGGGCCGAAGACCTCGCTGGACGCGGCGGGGCTGTCGCCGCGGGCCGTCTCGGTGGCGGCCGGTCTCGGGGCCTCCACCGTGGAGGCGCTCCTGGACGTCCCGGCGTACTCGATCTCCCGTGCCCGGGGCGCCGGGAACGTGATCCGCAAGGAGCTGAACCGGCGGCGCAAGCAGTGGCTCCAGGAGCTGCGGCAGCGCCCTGCGGGGAGAAAGCCCGTCTCGCTGCCCGCCGACGCCCCCGAGGAGGCGCTGGAGTCGGTGGAGACCCTGGCCGCCCGGCTCACCCCGGCGGCGACGACGGGCCGGCGCACCCGGCCGCGGCCGGACGTCGTCCTGGCCACCCTGGGTCTGCCCGGTGCCGCCCTGGCCGAGAGCTGGCCCTCCCAGCCGGCCATCGCCAAGGCCCTGGGCATCAGCCAGCCGACCGTTTCGCAGCACCAGAGCGCCGCGATAGGGCAGTGGGCCGCACTGCCCTGGCTCGGCCGGGTCCGCGACGAGCTGGTGACCGTACTGTCCGAGCAGGGCCGGGTGATGACGGCCGCCGAGCTCGCGGCCGAGCTCCGGGTCAGGCACGCCCCGCAGGACGTGGACGACGACACGGACCGCGCGAACCTGCAGGCGCTGGCGCTGGCCGTGGTACGAGCCGCGGTCGAGGCCGAGTCGCGCCGGCTGGACGAGGCCCACGGGATCGAGCACGGGGTCGGAGACGGGGAGGGGTCCGCTCCTCCGCCCCGGATCGCCGTGCTGCGGCGCGGCGGCACGGTCCTGCTGGCTCTGGAGGACCTTCCCGGAAGCGACGACCCGACCCCGGTGGAGCTGGCCGATCACGCGACCGAGCTCGGCCACGCCGCCCAGGCCCTGGCGGCCCGCGATCCGCTGCCGGGCAAGGAGGCCGTCCTGCGCGAACTGCGCGCGGTGCCCGCACCGGAGGGGATGGCCCCCCCGGCCGACACCCGTCTCGTGGCGCTGGCCGCGTCGATGGCCGGCGGTGTCGGCGTCTCTCCGCGGTTCGAGCTGTTCCCCCTGGACCTCGGTCTGGACCGGGCACTGCGCGTCTCCCAGGCGGCGGCCGGGGTGCGGCGCGCCATCGGCATCGGGGCCGATGACCTGCTGGCCCGGCTCCGCTCCCGCTTCCCGGGCCTGGCGGTACTGGCCGACATCACGTACGTGGAGCTGGAGGAGGCCCTGGAGAAGGCCGGCTTCCCGCTGGAGTACGACCGGGACCGCTCGCTGTTCTTCCCGCCCGCGCACGATCCCGACCGGAGCCGGCCCGCGTACACCATGACGTCCGTGCCCGGCACCGGCACTCTCTACGGCGACGCACAGGCGGAGCTGGCCGAGGGGCGCGATCCGCGCCGGATCCTCGCCCTGCGCCTCGACGACGCGCTGCGCCGGGGCGGGTTCCTGGCGCTGACCGTCAGGGGCGCCTACCTTCCGGGCCTCGCCGAGCGGCTGGCCGAGCGCTGCGGTGTTCTCCCGATCGCCCTGGACGACCTGTTCCTCACCGCGCTGCGCGAACTGGCCGAGGAGCAGGGGGTGCCCTGGCGGGCCCTGCTGAAGGCGGACGCCGGGTTCACCGCCACCGGCCTCCTGGGCACTGCCCTGGGCTCCTACACCCGGTTCGCCGCCGAGCGCGTAGCACAGCGGTGCGCGGACCTGGCCGAGCAGGCGGGCCCGCGCACCGTCCCGCTGCTGCACCGGGCCGGTCTGGTGGCCCGCTACTGGGAGGCCGGCGGCCGCGAACTCCTGGTCTCCCTGCAGCAGTCGGCCCGCCGCCCCGCCGACACCCCGCACGGCCTGTGGCTGCTCGTCCCGATGGACGACCCCCAGGCCACCCCGGCTCTGGAGGGACGCACGGTGGACGTGGTGGACCGGGTGAGCGAGTGGGTGGTCCTCGAAGGGCTACCGTTGAGGGAACTTCGCGGGGAGGAGTGAGGGGAGCGGCGGCGTCACGGCGCAGGGGCCCCTTCCTTCGCCGGCCATCCCTGACGCAAGCTCAACCGCCCACGACCTGCGCGAATTCACCCCTTCGGAGCAGCCTCGCCGCTTATGATCAGCGCGTGCCGGATGAAGACGTGAGAGCCCAGGACGCGGTGATGGAGCAGCAGTACGCCCTCGCCGGAGCGCGGCACTACCATGATGCCGTCTATCTCTGTGGCGACCAGCGGTGGCCGACCGCCGACCACCTCTTCGGGTTCGCCGCCGAGTGCGCGCTGAAGAGCCTGTTGCTGCGGTTCGCGGTGCACGACGTGTCCACGTACCGCAACGGGACTGCGGCGAACCGGGCACGGTGGGTGAATCCCCTGACCGGGAAAGAGGACTGGCTGGGCCACATCAACCAGGTCCTGGGGGCGGCCCCTCTGCTGGCGTACGGCCGCGGAGGCCCCGCCTTCGTGGAGGCCGTCGACCGGCTGAACGTCTTCGCGTCCTGGGACCTGGCGGACCGCTACCGGGACGGCAGACAGGTCTCCGACTCGGTCGTGGCCGGCCGCCAGGAGGCCGCGCGCCTCGCCCTCTCCTTGTACGAGCTGTACGAGCTCACCGGAAGGACCTCATGACCGCGGACGACTTCCCGGTCCGCTTCGACAGTTCCCGCCCGATCGCGTTCGGGATCGCACGGGACGTGGCGGAGGAGGGGTACGACGTCGTACTGGTACGGGACGTGCTCGGCCGGTTCACTCTCATCGTTGATGACGACGGCAAAGGCGTGGATGCCGGACAGCACGACCGCTGGTCGGCGACCCTGCACGACCGGCTCGGTCCGTACTGCGGCAAGCGGCGGGTCCTGCTGAAGTCCCGGATGTTCTCGGCCGACGCCTTGCTCAGGTCCCCTCGTGCGATCAACGCCCCCGACGGGTCCACCTCCGTCGGCTCTGTGCGGTTCCTGGACAACACCGTGGTCGGCGAGGGCTGGACCCAGGTCTCCACGCCGTCCGCACCGAAGCTCGGGCCCCGCACCCATCGCACCGCTCTGTACGGTTTCAAGGGCGGCGTAGGCCGCACCACGGCGACCTCGGTCCTCGCCCGCTCCCTCGCCGACACCGGCAAGATCGTGCTGGTGATCGACCTGGACCTGGAGTCGCCGGGTATCGGCCCGCTGCTTCTCGGGACGGGGCGGTTGTGCCGCCACGGTGTCGTCGACCACCTTGTGGAGGCGGCTCTCGGCAACGAGGAGGGCCTGGAGATCGTGACCAGGTCGGGGTACGAGCCGCGCAACCGGGGTGAGTTGTGGATCGCCCCGGCTCGGGGGGCGGGCGACGGCACGCCCAACGCCTACGTGGACAAGCTCAACCGTGTCTACGCCGATTCCCCGGGCGCGAGTTTCGCGGACCGCCTGGAGGCGACCGTCCGTGCCTGCGAGGAGGCGGTGGAGAAGGGCGACAGCGGGCGCCGCCCCGATGTGGTGCTGCTCGACAGCCGGGCCGGCATCCACGACGTCGCCGCCGTGACCATCTCCCGGCTGTGCGACCTCGCGCTGCTCTTCGGCGCGGACAATGCGCAGACCTGGTCAGGATACCGGGACCTCTTCGACGCGTGGGCGGCGTCCGGGCAGGGCCCGGACATCCGACACAAGCTCCGCATGGTGGCCTCGATGGTGCCGGACTCGGTCCACCACCCGATGGAAATCTACCTGAGATCCTTCCGGCTGAACTCCTACGACTGCTTCTCCACGCTCTACGACGAGGTCATGGCCGAGGGCACGGCCGAGGATCCGCAGCGGTCGGATTCCGGTGAGGGAACCACAGGCGGTATCCCGTTCGCCCCGTCCCCGGAGGACGACTCCGCTCCTCATCACCCGGTCCCGATCCTCTTCGAGCCGGGCCTGGTCGGCATGAACGTCCCGGACTCCCCGCAGTGGCAGGAGCGTGTCTTCGTACGGGCCGCGTACCTTGAGTTCCTCGCGACGGTCGTTCCGCTGGTCCTGGCCGACCCGGTCGACGGGAACGACGACGAGGAAGAGACGGGATGACCGAGCCGCTGAGCGCCGACGCCTACCGCGATCTGCTGTCGAGGGCGCTGGAGGGCACGGTCGACGCGGACACCCGGCGGCCCGACTCGCACTCGCTGTACATGCCGGATCTCCACCGGTCCGCCCTGTACGTGGACTCCACGGTGGTCGAGGGCGGCCGAGGTGACGGGAAGACCTTCTGGGCGCGGTCCCTCCTCGACCCGGTCCTGCGGGCGGCGGCGGCGGCCGAGTACCGCATCAACCGGCTCAATAAGCTGCAGGTCTCCCCCGGTTACGGCCAGGACATACGGTCGGACTCCTATCCCGGCCCGATGGCGCTGCCACGCCTCGTGGACGGTGGTGCTCTGCCGGAGGAAATCTGGTACGCCGTGCTGCTCACCGCGCTCGGGCAACCGGAGCTGTGTGCGCTCACCGAGTGGGGCGACAAGCTCTCCTGGCTCCGTGCGAATCCCGGTCCGGCCGACCGGACCATCGAGGAGGCGGACGCGCGGGCCTTCGCCGAGGACGTGGTGCATCTCCTGGTCTTCGACGGCCTGGAGCATCTGCACCCCGATCAGCGCGTCGTGGACCGGCTGATCGCGGGACTGCTCAGGGTCGCCCAGCGGATGCGCTTCGGCACGCGCAACATCCGCTTCAAGGTGTTCCTGCGCCCCGACATGTTCGAGGCCGCTAAGCAGCTCTTCCCCGACGCGTCGAAACTGTCGGGGAACGCGGCGGAACTGACCTGGTCCCGTACCGATCTGTACGGGCTTCTCTTTCATCATCTGGGCAACGAGGGCGGCGCGGACGCTGAGAGGTTCCGCCGGATCACCGGCGGCTGGGAGAGCACCCAGGGGCCGGACGGGGCGTCCGCCCGGCATGTCCCGCCGATCGCCCTGCGCAACGACGCCAAGGCTCAAACGGAGCTGTTCGAGCAGATCGCCGACCCGTACATGGGCAGCAACGTCCGCCAGGGACGCCCTTACACCTGGCTGCCCAACCACCTCATGGACAGCAAGGACCGGATCAGCCCGCGCAGCTTCCTCAAGGCCCTGTCCGAGGCCGCCGAGGTCACCCGGCCCGGGCACGACCGTGCGCTGCACCACTCCGCCATCCACAGCGGGGTGCGCGCGGCGTCCAGGGTGCGGGTGGACCAGGTCGGCGAGGACACCCCGTGGGTCAGGACGGCGATAGAGCCGCTGTCCGGCTGCCAGGTACCGATCACCCAGGGGAAGATCATCGAGATCTGGCAGGAACACGATCTGCCGAGTGAGCTGCGCCGGGACTCCGCCCGCTACACCCAGCACGACCGGCCCGAGCTGGTCATCACCGGCCCCCGCCACCCGGACGACCTGCCCCGACTGATCGAGGAGCTGGTCGACCTGGGCGTGATGCGCCGGCGCGACAAGGAGCGGGACGAGCACGCGCTGCTCGACCTGCCCGACATCTACCGCCTCGCTTTCGGCCTCGGACGCAAGGGCGGCATCCCGCTGACCGGCCGCAGGTAGCGGCCGGTACCGGACACCGACCTGGCAGGATGGACGGACCCGCGAGGACGAGCGACCTGGCGGGACCAACGCTCCGAAGAACCAGGAAGACGAGGTGCCGCCCGTGCCCCCCGAGGACGCACGCACGCCCGAGACTACGGAGGCGGCCACCGCCTCGCTGGACCGTGACGTGCTGCTGAAGGATCTGCAGAAGCAGGTCGCCCTCCTGGTGGAGGACCTGCGGGAGCGCGAGGCGGAGGGCGGCGAGGCGAAAGCCGCCCTGACCGCCGAGTACGAGCGTGCCCTGGGTGCGGAACGCACCTCCCTGCGGTACGAGGGCTGGCTGGACGAGCGTCTGGTCCAGATCGCCTCGGCCTGGGTGCTCGCCTGCGTCTTCGTCCGGTTCTGCGAGGACAACCGCCTCGTACGGGAGGCCCGGCTGGCCGGTCCCGGCGAGCGGCTGGCCGAGGCCCAGGACAACCACGACGCGTTCTTCCGCCGCCACCCCGAGAAGAACGACCGCGACTGGCTGCAGGAGTCCTTCCGGGCGCTGGGCCGCGAGCACGAGATCACCGGGGGCCTCTTCGACCCCGCCCACAACCCGCTGTGGGAGCTGAATCCGTCCTACACGGCGGGGGCCCGGTTGCTCGCCTTCTGGCGCGAGCGGGGCGCCGACGGCACCCTGCGCCACGACTTCACCGACCCCGCGCTCGACACCCGCTTCCTCGGCGACCTCTACCAGGACCTGTCCGAGCACGCCCGCAAGACCTACGCCCTGCTCCAGACCCCGGACTTCGTCGAGGAGTTCATCCTCGACCTGACCCTGGAGCCGGCGGTGGAGGAGTTCACCCTGGAGCCGGTGTGGAAGCACCGTCCAGTGAACTGGGACGGCGAGATGTACGACACCGACGACCCGGAGAATCCGGAGGTACGGGGTCTGCGCTGCATCGACCCGGCCTGCGGTTCCGGTCACTTCCTACTCGGGCTCTTCCGCCGGATCCTCGCCAAGTGGCGCGAGGCGGCTCCCGGCGAGGAGGACTGGCTGCTGATCCGCCGCTCGCTGGAGGCGGTGCACGGGGCAGACAAGAATCCCTTCGCCGTCGCCATCGCCCGCTTCCGGATGCTGGTCGCCGTGGTCCAGGAGTGCGGGGTCAGGACGATCTCCGCCGCCCCCGGAGTGCCGATCAACATCGCGGTCGCCGACTCCCTGCTGCACGGGCGCGAGGCCGGCCGGAAGACGGACGCCACGCTGGACGACGCCGAGCGGAACGACGAGGTCTTCACGTACCGGACGGAGGACGTCCAGGACTACGTCAAGCGGGTGGACCTGCTCGGGCGCGGCTCGTACCACGTGGTGGTGGCGAACCCGCCGTACATCACGGTGAAGGACCCTCTGGAGAACGCGAACTACCGCAAGGCATACTGGACTTGTTCCGGGAAGTACGCGCTGTCCGTGCCCTTCGCCCAGCGGATCTTCGAGCTGGCGGTCCGGGCGGGCGGATCGGGTCGTGACGGCGGGTTCACCGGGCAGATCACGGCGAACTCCTTCATGAAGCGGGAGTTTGGGTCGACGCTGATCCAGTCCTTCTTCCAGGGCGGCCCCTACAAGGACCCCGGCACCCGGCGCACCGACAACTACGCGGGCGTCGACCTCACCCACGTCATCGACACCTCCGGCGCGTTCATCCCCGGCCACGGCACGCCGACCGTCATCCTGGCGGGCCGCCACCAGGTCGCCCGGCAGAGCCGGCCGATCCGGGCTGTGCTGGGCGTCCGGGGGGAGCCGGACGAGCCGAAGTACGCGGCCCAGGGCAAGGTCTGGCAGGCGATCACCGAACAGTGGCGCAAGCCAGGGAGCGAGTCGGAGTGGGTCAGTGTGGAGGACACGGAGCGGGCGCGGTTCGCGGAGCACCCGTGGTCGCTGAGTGGGGGTGGGGCGGGGGACCTGCTGGAGCGGATCGAAGATGCTTCGGCAGCCCGCTTGAGCAGCGTCGCCGAGTCGTTGGGGATTACTTCGTTCACGCTTGAGGACGATCTTTACCTGCTGCCGCAGCGCGCCGTGAAGACCTCCGGAATTCCGGAGGAATGGACACGCCCCATGGTCACCGGAGACCTCCTCCGGGACTGGAACGGCGGAGATTTCGAAGCCGCCCTGTTCCCGTACTCACCGGAGTTCGAACCAATTGACGTGGAGGACATCGAACCTCTCCATCACTTCATGTGGCCGAGCCGGACCAGCATTGCGAACAACATCCTCTTCGGCAGGAAGACCAAGGTCGAGGGCGGTCTGAAGTGGTCGGAGTACGGACGGCTGACCACGAGTAAGCTGCGAACGCCGCTGTCGATCGCGTACGGCGAAGTCTCCACTCACAATCACTTCGTGCTGGACCGGGGCGGGAAGGTGTTCAAGCAGACCGCTCCGGTGATCAAACTGCCTGAGGGGGCAAGCGAGGAGCAGCATCTTGAGCTGCTCGGGTTCCTTAATTCTTCGGCCGCTTGCTTCTGGCTAAAGCAAGTGAGTCAAGGAAAAGGGAACCGTGGAGGAGAGCGCTCCACCGGACGTTGGGCCTGGGAAGAGTTTTACCAGTTCAGCTCAACAAAACTTAACCAGTTCCCGCTCCCGTCGAATTCCCCTTTGCCCTTGGCCCGCGAGCTAGACACTCTCGCTCAGCAACTCGCCGACCACGAGCCGTCCGCTCTCATCGTGGCCGCCCTCCCCACCCGGGCCTGCCTCGACGAAGCCCGCGCCACCCAGGACCGCATTCGCGCCCTCATGATCCTCCTCCAGGAGGAGCTGGACTGGACCGTGTACGGGCTCTACGGCCTCCTCACCCCCGAGGAGGTCGAACGGACCACCCTGTCCGGCAGCCCCGACACGCTGACCGACGCAGACGCGCCCCAACTCGCCCTAGGACAGCGCGCATTCGAGATCGCGCTCGCCCGCAGCGACGCGGAGACCGCCTGGTTCACCCGGCACCACTCCACCCCCACCACGGAGATCCCCGCCGACTGGCCCGAGGCCTACCGCCGCGTCGTCGAGGCCCGCCTGGACCTCATCGCGCACGACAAGGACATCCGCCTCCTGGAGCGCCCCGAGTTCAAGCGCCGCTGGTCCACCGAGCCGTGGGGGAAGCGTGAGGCCGCCGCCCTGCGGACCTGGCTGCTGGACGCCGCCGAGCGCAAGGACCTCTGGTACACCGACCGGGACGGCTTCGACTCCGCCTGCCCGATGACCATCTACCAGCTCGCCGACCGGCTCCGCAACGACGAGGACGTGCAGACCGTCGCCGCGCTCTACGCCGCCGACCATCTCGGCCAGCGCGAGGCCCGGCTGTCCACGGTCCTCGCCGCCGTCATCGAGACCGAGCACGTGCCGCACCTGGCCGTCCTGCGCTACAAGGAGTCCGGGCTGCGCAAGCGCGCACAGTGGGAGGAGGTCTGGGAGCGCCAGCGGGAAGAGGACGAGTCCGGCGAGCGCCTCGACATCAAGGTCCCGCCCAAGTACACCTCCGCGGACTTCCTCAGGCACAGCTACTGGTCGAACCGCGGCAAGCTCGACGTACCCAAGGAACGGTTCATCTCCTACCCGGGCTCCGCCCCCGACGGCGACCCCTCACTCCTGATCGGCTGGGCCGGCTGGGACCACCGTGAACAGGCCGAAGCCCTGTCCGGTCTCATCACCGACCGCCTGGAGCAGAACGGCTGGCCCCGCGAGGACCCCCGATACGTGCCGCTCCTGGCCGGTCTCGCCGAGGTCCTGCCCTGGGTCGAGCAGTGGTACGACGCGTACGACGAGGACTGGGGCAGCAACGCGAAGGAGGAGTTCCGCACCGCTCTCAAGATCGCTCTGGAGGCTCGCGACCTCTCCCCCTCCGACCTGCGGGACTGGCGTCCCGAGCCGAAGCGGGGCGGGCGCCGGGCGGCGAAGTAGCACGAATAGCCTTAAGGGGCCACGTACTTCAGCCGTGCCCCGCGATGCGCAGGAACGCGGCCCACTCCTCGGCCCCGACGGCGAAGGTCGGCCCTTCGGCCCGCTTGGAGTCCCGCACGTGGACGGCATCGACGGTAGCGGCGACCTCGACGCAGTCCCCAGCGCTGCCCGCGCTGTAACTGCTCTTGACCCAGACCAGTTCACCTGCGGAAACCCGCGTGTTCATTGCTCTCCCACCAGGGGCCCGCCTCGCCCGCCGCCTGGCCACCCACCGGCTGCACGTCTGGGCACACCGCTACGGCTCGGAGACGAACGACGCCGTCGCCCTGGTGGTCGCCGAGCTGGCGGCGAACTCCGTCACGCACGGGGCGGTGCGCGGGCGGGGCGCGCTGTTGCGTCTGAGCCGCGAGCGGGACGGCCTGATCCGGGTGGAGGTCAGCGACACCCGGGGCGAGCGCCTGCCCGCCCCGGCCGCCCCCGACGCCACCGCCGTGGCCGGCCGGGGTCTCATGATCGTCGCGGCGCTCGCCGAGGACTGGCGGTGCGGCCCCGCGAGGGCGCGCCCGGCAAGACTGTATGGGCCTGTCTCCGCCCTTCCAGAGCCCCTGGCTGATGCGCTCCGCCGTCCCGATCCGGGCTCCTCCACCCGGGTGAGCTGGCAGGATAGAAGTCACGCCCGGCCGTGGTGGTGCGGCAGCGCGGGGCGAGGACGCTGTGGGGAGCTGGAACTGCTGATGGCCATGGGCAACGGGACCGTACTGAGGGACGTTCTCGACATCAAGGAGGACGCCCACGCCGGCGACTTCAAGATCGAGCTGTCGCAGGGCTTCTCCGGGAAGTCGGCCGGCTCCATCGCCGAGTACGTGGTCACCCCGCAGCTGGCGAAGGAGTTCGACAAGGCGTTGCGGCTGGTCCGCGACGCCCTGCGGAAGAACACCTCGTACGCCGCCTACCTGCACGGATCCTTCGGCGCCGGTAAGAGTCACTTCCTCACGGTGCTGCACGCCGTGCTCAACGGAGACCCGGCCGCCCAGACCAAGGAGCGCCTCGGCGATGTGGTGACCGGGCACCAGGACTGGCTGCGGGACAAGAAATTCCTGATGGTGCCCTTCCACCTGGTCGGCTACCCCAGCCTGGAGGGGGCGCTGCTCGGCGGCTATGCCGACGCCGTGCGCAAGCTGCACCCCGACGAGGCCACCCCCCTGGTCTTCCGGGCCGACTCGCTGCTCGCCGACGCCCGTAACCTGCGCGCCTCCATCGGGGACGAGGCGTTCCTCCGGCTGCTCCCCGCGCCCAGGTCGCAGAAGGCCCCCGTGCCGCCCGCCGCCCCGGCCGACGGGGACGACACCCCCGAGCTGCGGCCGATCGGCGCCGCCCCCGCCCAGGGCTGGACGGCCGCCGCACTCGACGCCGCACTCGACGCCCCCGCCGGCGACCCGGGCCGTGACCAGCTGGTCACCGCACTGTTCGACGGCCCGATGAAGTCGTACGCGGGCAGCACCGGCGGCGAGGAGGGGGCGTACATCCCGCTGGACGACGGGCTGAGCGAGATCAGCAAGCACGCCAAGGGCCTCGGCTACCAGGGGGTGGTGCTGTTCCTGGACGAGCTGGTGCTGTGGCTGCAGGCCAAGATGTCCGACCGCACCTTCATCAACGAGCAGATCCAGAAGACCGTCAAGCTGATCGAGACCACCAACCCCGACCGGCCGGTGCCGATCATCTCCTTCGTCTCCCGGCAGCGTGACCTCTCCCAGCTCGTCGGCAAGGACGTTCTCGGCTCCGACGTGGAGAACCTCAACCAGGCCCTGAAGTACCTCGAAGAACGCTTCGAGGTGATCAATCTGGAGGACCGCAACCTCCCGGAGATCATCAAGGAGCGGGTCCTGAAGCCGCGCGCCGGCCAGGAGGCGGTCCTCGACGCCGCGTTCGCCGGTATCGACCGGACCAGCCAGATCGTGAAGGACGTGCTTCTCGACGGGGACGGCGCCACCGGCTCGCGCTGGGAGGACTTTCGGTCGGTGTACCCGCTCTCCCCGGCCCTGCTCAACGTGCTGGTCGCCCTGTCCGGGGCGCTCCAGCGCGAGCGCTCAGGGCTGAAGCTGGTGCAGCAGCTCATGGAACTCAATGCCGACACCGAGCTCGGCAGCCTGATCCCGCTCGGCGACCTGTGGGACGTGCTGATCCACGGCACCGGCACCGCCTTCACCGACAAGCTGAACCAGGAGTCGGAGTCCGCGATGCGGTTCCACGCCAAGGCCCGGGCGCACCTGCTGGAGAAGTACGGCTCTCCGGACAGCACCGATTTCCGGGCCGACGAACGCTTCGTCAAGACCCTGCTGCTCGCCGCGCTCGCCCCCGAGGTACCCGCTCTGCGCCAGCTCACCGGCACCCGGCTCGCCGCGCTCAACCACGGCTCGGTCCGCTCCCGGACCGTCCCGGTCGGCGAGCGGGTGCGGGAGCGGATG
Source organism: Streptomyces sp. NBC_01116 (assembly GCF_041435495.1). Lineage (NCBI taxonomy): Bacteria > Bacillati > Actinomycetota > Actinomycetes > Kitasatosporales > Streptomycetaceae > Streptomyces > Streptomyces sp. NBC_01116. The sequence continues at coordinate 6,897,775 of NZ_CP108644.1, read as the reverse complement.
AAGGCCCTGCAGCTGGAGTTCCCCGCCGAGCTGCGCGCCGAGGGCGGGGACGACCCGGTCTTCTCCATCCACCTGTCCGACCTCGACGTCGAGCCGATCCTGGACGCCGTGGCCGGCGAGGACAAAACCGGAGTCCGCCAGACCTGGGCACGGGAGCGGATGCGGCAGGAACTGGGACTCGGCAAGGGCCCGGAGCAGTTCCTCGACACCAAGAAGATCGTCTGGCGTGGTTCCGAGCGCACCGTGGAATTCTTCTTCGGATCGGTCCACTCCCCCGTCAGCATCACCGATGAACAGTTCACCGCCTCCGAACAGGGCCGCATCAGGATCGTCTTCGACTACCCCTTCGACGAGAGCCTCCGCCGCTCGCCCGACGACGCCTACCACCGGGTCCAGGGCCTGATCAACAGCGGCCACGAGGCTCCCGTCCTGGTCTGGCTGAGCGATTACCTCTCCGAGCAGCGCAAGGCTCAGCTGGGGCGGCTGATGCGGATCAACTTCCTGCTCGAGCGCGACCGGCTCTCCGAGTACACCCGCAACTTCCTGCCCGAGGAGCGGACCAAGGCCCGCAACCAGCTGGAGCGGGCCCGGGAGACGCTCACCGAGACCCTGGCCGGCGCACTGAGCGAGGTCTACGGCCTCACTCAGGCCAAGGAGGGAACCGTCGGCGCGGAGGTGACCGACGGCCGGCACCTCCTGTCCCTGCAGCCCGAGCACCCGCGCCCGCAGCCCCCGGCGAGCAGGCAGTTCCCGCAGGCGGTCGCCCAGCTCGCCGACGGACTGTTCTCGGCGATGTACGACAAGCACCCGGACTTCGGTCCCGGCACCGGCTCCGTACCCAAGGCGGTCAGTCAGAGCGAGCTGACCACCGCCCTGAAGTGGATCACCCTGGCGCTCGGCGAGAGCGACACTCGCATCGAGGTCGACTCCAAGGACCTGCGGGCCGTCAAGCGGGTCGTGGAGCCCCTGGACCTCGGCACCGTCCACGAGGGGCCGTTGCTCCTGAAGCGGGAGTGGTGGACCCGCATCAACCAGGTCGCCTCCCTCAACGGCCAGAAGGACGCCACCGAGCTGACCGCCGAGGACATCCGCCGCTGGATCACCCGTCCCGCCGAGGACAAGGGACTGGGGTACCGCGGCCTCGACAAGCAGATCACCAATCTGCTGATCGCCGTCTACGCCCTGCTCGACAACCGCACCTGGGAGAAGTACGGAGCCGTCGAGGCGGCCCCCGCACTGGACGAAATCGGGCCCGGGTGGGCGCTGCGTGCCAAGGAGATGCCCGGCGAGGAGGAGTACGCGGCGGCCCGGACCCGGGCCGGACGGCTGTTCGGCGTCCCCGCCAAGCCCGCCCTGTTCGCCCGCAACGTCCACGAGCTGGCCGCCGACGTCCACGCCAAGGCCTCCGCATACGAGAAGAGCGTGGGAGACGTCCGGTCCGTCCTCAAGCGCCACGCCTCACTCCTCGGCCTCGACACAACGGAGCAGGCCCCGCGCACCGAGGACTTGCACACCGCCGCCGCGCTCCTGGCCCGGCTCGTCCGGCACGGCGACGACCCCACCGCCCTCGTCCGCGAACTGGCCGCCCTGTCGTACGAGACACCGGACCGCGATCTCTCACACACTATGGACAGCGCCGCGGAGCTCGCCGCGGCCCTGGACAGCACCGACTGGGCGCTCCTCGAACGTGTGCGCAAGCTCAGCGCACGGGACGACACCGTGGGCGACCGGGCCCAGCGGTTCCTGGACCGCATCACGGAGGCCGCCCGGGCCACGGAGCTGGAGCGGTCCCTGATTCCCGTGCTCAAGGAGGTCCGCGAGAGCGCCCACGCACTGATGGACGCGGCCCTCCAGCTGGAACCGCCTGCCTCCGCACCCGGCCCGCAGCCGCCGGTGGACGCCGAGCAGGTCACCCTGTCCCAGCACGGCATCCCGCCGGTGCCCTCGAAGCTGCCCGACCCCGGCCCCTCCCAGCAGCTCCGCATCCCGCCGGCCGACGAGCGCTCCGGTGACGACAGCAGGCCGGAAGACCGTCTTCCGGCCGCCCCGCACGTCGTGGACGCCGGCCCCTCCGGAGCCGCTGAGCTCCCCCGGAAGCTGACCGCCGTACGGGAGGAGATCGAGGCCTACCGTGCCGCGCACCCGGACGCGGCGGTGCGGATCGTCTGGCAGGTTGTCGGCGACGGCACCGTACAGACGGGGGAGGGCGAACAGGGATGAGCACCACCCGTCCCGTCGCCGGCCGCCGGGCCGTCGAGGTACTCCTGGAGACCGAGCTCGCCCGCGCTCCCGGCTGCCGGCTCGTCCTGGTCGACGCCGTCTGGGACAGCGCGGACAAGGACACGGAGTTCACCGTGCGGGTCGGGACCGGGCACCGCCGGGTCCTCGTCACCGACCAGGACTCCCCGCTCGGCATCGCCGACGCCTGGAACCGCCACCTCGCACAGGCTGAGGACGGTACCGGTGACGACAGTGTCCTCGTCGTCACCGGTACCGTCCCGCCCGACCAGCTCGGCTGGGACCTGCGCGCCCACGCGCCGCACCGGCGGCCGCTGCCTGTGAACCGGACCGAGATCGTCGCCCAGATCTTCGGGGCGGCCGACCTCGACCCCCGGATGCTCGGCGAGCACTGGCTGCTCGACGCCCTCCTGGCGGCCGAACCCCTCGACGGCTGGCCCCGCACCAGTGGCGTCCTCACCCGCGACCGGGCCGTACGCGCCCTGCTCGCGGCCCGGCTCGGCCTCGGCGACACCGAGGCCGACACCCTGGACCTGGACGCCGACACCCTCTTCTCCTGGACCCGCGGCGCCTCGGGCCCCGCACGATTCGCCGCGCTGTCCGAGGACGAGCGGCGCGGTCTCGGCGAATGGCTCGGCCGGGCTGCCGGAGAAGCGGCCCCCATCCTCCTCACCCTGGCCGCCGAAGGACGGGGCGCCGACGCCCTGCCGCTCGGCGCACTGGCCTCCGCCGCCCTCGCCTCGTCCCGGTCCGAAGCTGCTGTCTTCGCCCTCGGCTCGCTCTTCGGCAGCGCGCTCACCGCCTTCGACCGGCTGAAGCCCTTCGCGGAAGCAGCCACCGGGGTCCTCACCCGCTGGACCGCGCAAGCGGAAGGCGGCGGGGCCCAGGCCGACCAGGCCCGGCACCGGCTCCTCGGCGTCCTCGAACGCGCCGACCGACTGGCCGCCGGAGCCCGGCTCGACACCCTGATCACCTCGGACCGCCTGCTGCCCTCCGGCTACCGCGGCCGGCTGCGCTCCCTGGCCACCGCCCTCACCGAGGGTGCGCACGCCGGAAGCGGCGATGCGGCCGGAGACGCCGAATCAGCACTGAACGACCTCGCCGCGCACCAACTGGCCGCCGTGTACGGCCACTCGACCGAGACCGCACACACCGCGGTCCGCCTGCTGCGCCGACTCGCCGTGCCAATGCCCGCCCTCTCCCACGTCGGCCAGGCCGTACAGGAACATCTCGCCGACACCGGCTGGGTCGACCTGGCCGTCGGCATCCTCGCCGAGGGCGACGAATCACCCGACCCGGTCATCGGCGAGGCCTACCGGCGGCTCATAAGAGCCGTACGGGAGCGCCGGTCCGCCATCGACGAGGCGTTCGCCGCGCTGCTCGCCCGCTGGACCGAGAACGCAGCCCAGCAGGCCGACGGGGGCGCCCTGCTCATCGAGGACGTGCTAGCCCGGGCCGCGGCCCCGTTGGCCCGCGACGGCGGCCGGCCGCTGATCGTCGTACTCGACGGAATGAGCGCGGACGTCGCCGTCCGGCTCGCCGGCGAGCTGGACCGGCGGGTATGGACCGAAATCGTCCCCTCCCCCGGCAGGGGTGCCCTCCCCGCCCGGCAGGCGGCGGTCTCGATGCTGCCCTCCATCACCCGGGTCAGCCGGGCCTCCCTGCTGTGCGGGCGGGCCTCCGAAGGCGGGCAGGACGCGGAGCGCTCGGGGTTCGCCGCCTTCTGGCGCAAGCGCCACCGGGAGGGCCGGCTCTTCCATAAGGGCAGCTTCGAAGGCGCGGCCGGGCACCGCCTCGCCCCCGAGTTCATCGAGGCGCTCGCCTCGGACGAGGTGGTCGCGGTCGTGGTCAACACCATCGACGACGCACTGTCCAGAGGCCGGGAGGGCACCAGTGGACGCTGGGGACTGCGTGACATCGGCAAACTGCCCGACCTGCTGAACGCGGCCCGCGACCACGGTCGCCCCGTCCTCCTGGTCTCCGACCACGGACATGTCATCGACCGTACCGACCGCGGGAACCTGCCCCTCCAGGTCACCGGCGTCAAGGGAACCCGCTGGCGTACCGGCACCCCCCAGGACGGGGAGGTGTCGCTGAGCGGGCCACGCGTCCGGACCGACAGCGGCCGCGCGACCCTGGCCTGGCGCGACGACATCCGCTACACCGCACGGCAGGCGGGCTACCACGGCGGCGCCTCACTCGCCGAGGTCACCGTCCCCGTCACCACCCTGATCCCGGCCGAAGGAGCCGTGCCGTCGGGATGGGTCCTGCTGCCCTCCGAGGCGACCGAACCCGGATGGTGGAACTCCTCCTCGGGGGCGGGTACCGCGCCGTGGCACACCCGGACCACGGATGCCGCGGCCTTGGCTAGGACCCCGGACCCAGGACCGGAGAAGACCGACAGCCCAGCGAATGCCGCCGGACGACAGAAAGCCGAGCGGATTCCTGCCACGGCTGCCTCCGGCTCCCCTGTTCCGGTCGCACTCCGGGCCGTCGACGTGGACGCCGCTCCCCGCCCGCTCCCCCGGACAAGCCTGGGCGAGCACGTCGTGCGCAGCCTCCCGTACAAGGCGCAGAAGGAGTTCGTACGTCTGGCTCCCGGTGAGAAAGCCGTCGCGGCCGTCCTCGACGCGCTGCTCGCGGCCGGCGGGAAGCTCTCGCCGGGTGCAGTCGCCGCGGCCGCCCAGGCCGCCACCGGCAAGTCCCAGCGCAACCCAGAGCGCTTCGCCACCGTCCTGGAGCGGCTGCTCAACATCGACGGCTACCCCGTGCTCCGGCTCATCGAGTCCGGCCGCACCGTCCAGCTCGACAAGGCCCTGCTCCAGGAGCAGTTCCTGGAAGGCGGCCCCGCATGACCCGGCCGACACCCGACATCAGCACCGCGCGGCGCCAGGACGTCCTCGACGCACTGCGGCGCGGCACCGTGCCCCAGGCGGGACTCGGCCTGTTCGCCGTCGGCCTGACCCGCTTCGAGGCGGCGCTCGACGACAACCTGAACACGGTCACCCGCGGCGGCTCCGCCTTCCACGCCCTGCGCGGCGAGTACGGCTCGGGCAAGACCTTCTTCGCCCGCTGGCTCGCCGAGAACGCCAAGCGGCGCGGGCTCGCCGTCAGCGAGGTGCAGATCTCCGAGACCGAGACCCCTCTGCACCGTCTGGAGACCGTCTACCGCAAGCTCACCGAACGCCTCACCACGGCCACCCACCAACCCTCCGCGCTGCGGGCGGTGATCGACTCATGGCTGTACGCCCTGGAGGAGGAGGCCCTCGCGTCCGGTGAGATCGAGGACGACGACGAGGGCGGCCTCGCGGCCGCGGTGGACGAGCTCCTGGAACTCCGGCTCGCCGCCGTCGCCCGCACCACCCCGGCCTTCTCCGCCGCACTGCGCGGCTACCACCGGGCCGTGGCCTCGGGGGACGGGCCGCAGGCCGAAGCGCTCATCGCCTGGCTCGGCGGACAGAAATCCGTGGCCGCCGCCGCCAAACGCGCCGCCGGAATCCGCGGCGACCTCGACCACTTCGGCGCCCTGGGATTCCTCCAGGGGCTGTTGACCGTCCTGCGCGACTGCGGGCATCCGGGCCTGCTGCTCGTCCTCGACGAAGTGGAGACCCTGCAGCGGGTGCGGGGCGACGTACGGGAGAAATCCCTCAACGCACTGCGCCAACTCCTCGACGAGATCGACAGCGGCCGGTTCCCCGGGCTGTTCCTCGTCATCACCGGTACCCCCGCCTTCTATGACGGGCCGCAGGGCGTCCAGCGCCTCCCCCCACTGGCCCAGCGCCTGGCCACCGACTTCACCACCGACCCCCGCTTCGACTCCCCGCGGGCCGTGCAGCTTCGCCTGCCCGGATTCGACCTGGCCTCGCTCGGCGAACTGGGCCGCAAGGTCCGCGAGATCTACGCGGCCGACGCCCGCCGGCCCGACCGTCTCGCCACCCACGCCGACGACACCTACCTGGAAGAGCTGGCCCGCTCGCTCACCGGATCGCTCGGTGGCAAGGTCGGCATCGCACCACGTCTGTACCTGCGCAAACTCGTCGCCGACGTGCTGGACCGGATCGACGAGTTCGACGACTTCGACCCACGCAAGCACTACGCCCTCACCCTGGACAGCGCCGAACTCACTCCCACGGAACGCAACGCGGCCGGCGCCGACGACATCGAGCTGGAACTGGAACCGTTCGTGGACACCGCTCCCGAGCCGAGTACGGAATCGAAGTCGTCATGACGGTCCCCCCGGCCCCAGCCGACGTCTTCGACCTGCTCGACCCGATCCTCGGACACCACATCGTCAACACCCTCGGCTGGCGCGGGCTCCGCCCGCTGCAGGCGGAAGCCGTCACACCGCTGCTCGCCGGTGAGGACGCCCTCCTGCTCGCCCCCACCGCCGGAGGCAAGACCGAGGCCGCGGTGTTCCCCCTGCTGACGCGGATGAACCAGCAGGGCTGGATGGGCACCGGCGTGCTGTACCTCTGCCCGCTCAAGGCACTCCTGAACAACCTGGCGCCCCGGATCGACGGCTACGCCCAGTGGGTGGGACGCCGAGCCGCCCTCTGGCACGGGGACACCCCCGAGTCCGTACGCCGCCGTATCCGGACCGATTCCCCGGACTTCATACTCACCACACCCGAGTCCCTCGAAGCGATGCTCATCAGCGTCAAGACCGACCACACGCACACGCTGGGCCGGGTGCGCGCCGTCGTCGTCGACGAGGTGCACGCCTTCGCCGGGGACGACCGCGGCTGGCACCTGCTCGCCGTACTCGAACGCCTGGAACGGCTGACCGGCCACCGCATCCAGCGCATCGGTCTTTCCGCCACCGTCGGTAACCCCGACGCCCTGCTCACCTGGCTCCAGGGCGCGAGCCCCACCGGCCGGTCGGGCCAGGTCATCGCCCCGGGTGTCACCCTGCCCGCCGGTGACAACACCTCTGGTTCCGGTGGTCCCCCCCGCCCCGGCGGAGACGTCGAACTCGACTACGTCGGCTCGCTCGCCAATGCCGCCAAGGTGATCTCCGCCCTGCACCGCGGCGAGAAGCGGCTGGTCTTCTGCGACTCCCGCAAACAGGTGGAGGAGCTCGGCGCGGCTCTGCGCGCCCACGAGGTCACCGTCTTCCTCTCCCACGCCTCCCTCTCCACCGACGAACGCGCACGCTCCGAGCAGGCGTTCGCCGAGGCGCGTGACTGCGTCATCGTGTCCACCTCCACCCTGGAACTCGGCATCGACGTCGGCGACCTCGACCGAGTCGTCCAGATCGACTCCCCCGGCACCGTTGCCTCGTTCCTGCAGCGCATCGGCCGCACCGGACGCCGCAGCGGCACCACTCGCAACTGTCTCTTCCTCGCCACCCGGCCCAGCAGCCTGCTCCAAGCCGCCGGCCTGCTCACCCTGTGGTCCCGCGGCTGGGTGGAGGCCGTCACTCCGCCGCCCTCTCCCCGCCACCTCGTCGCCCAGCAACTCCTCGCCATCACCCTGCAGGAGCACCGCATCGGTGACCGGCTGTGGCCCAGGCAGTGGAACGGCCTAGCCCCCTTCGACCGGTCCGCCGCGCCACTCCTCTCGCACCTTGTCTCCGAAGGTTTTCTCGACAACGACGGCGGCATGCTGTTCATCGGCCTCGAAGCCGAGAAGCACTTTGGGCGTCGGCACTTCATGGAACTGACCGCCTCCTTCACCGCGCCTCCCGAGTTCACCGTGCTCGCCGGACGTACCGAGATCGGCACCATCGACCCCGCTGTCCTCACCGAGGAACGACAGGGCTCGCGCAGGCTGCTCCTGGCCGGCCGCAGCTGGCAGGTCACCTTCATCGACTGGGCCCGGCGCCGCGCCTTCGTCGAACCCGTCGAGGACGGCGGCGTCGCCAAATGGCAAGGCAACGAAACCCGGGGTCTGTCGTACGCGCTCACCCGCTCCATGCGTGACGTCCTTCTCGGTACTGATCCCGACGTCCGCCTCACCCGCCGCGCCACTGTGACCCTCGCTGAACTCCGAAGGGACCGCGCACCCCGCGAAGTTCACCCTGCGGGCTCCCTCCTGGTCCGCGACGCGGACGCCGCCCGGTGGTGGACCTGGGCCGGCTACCGCGCCAACGCCACCCTCACCGCCTCCCTCGGCAACCTCGCCGACCCCGTGCAGCGCCCCACCGACACCCACGTCCGGCTCCGCCAGGACCTCTCCCCCGCCGACTGGAAAGCCGCCCGCGCCGAACTCCCCGACTCCCTCACACTGCCCACAGTCGACCCACGGGCCGTCCGCGGCCTGAAGTTCTCGGCAGCCCTCCCACCCCGTATCGCCACCACGACCCTCGCCGAACGCCTCGCCGACCTCGACGGTGCCCTTGCCGCGGCCCGTGAGCCCGTACGACTGGAATGGCACGCCTGACCCGTCACGGACGCCACCGGCCACGGCGATGCCTAGGTCCAGCCGGGACGGGGCGGCGGGGCCCTGAGGATGCGCCGCACGCAGCCAGGTGCGCGGGACAACCGCCGGGCAGGCTACTCTGCTCGGATAAGTCTTCTTGATGATGCCGCCGAGCGCGACGGCTGGCGCTGCTGGGTCGGTGACTAAGCGGTCGACCCCGACGAGTCGGTGAACGACCCTCGCGGGCCCAGCATCGACAGCCGTACCGCCGACCGGGGTCCCTGAACGGCTCACACACCGCGGATGCAACACCCGCAAGGGTGCGCAACCACACGCCAAGTCCGGTCCGAAAGGCGGCCAAGCACTCCTGATGAGCCAGCCGGAATATATGACACCTCATCAGGAAAATCGCCCTGCGAGCGTCAAGATGCCGCCCGTAACGCACATAGCGCACACAATACACATCGGCAAACCCGCAGCTCAGACGCCCTTCGCCGCCAGCTCCAAAATAGCCACGCACTCCACATGATGCGTCATCGGCAGCAGGTCGACGAACTGCTCACGCGCGCGTCACCGACCGCCCCGCCGTTCCGGCCCGTAAGGGCTCCATCCCTTGAGATATGGCTTGAGTTCCTCCGGCGTGGGTTCGCGTGCCTCCGGCATCTTCGGAAGCTCACTCAAGGGGTCGATCGACCTCATGTACGCCCTTGCCCACTCCAACCAGCGCCGGGTCTGGCTCAGAGTCGGCTCGTCCACAACGCCGTGAAGCTCGCCAATACGACGTTCCAAGGCCGTGCAGTACGCGCTGAGGGCTGCAGACTCCTGCCAGCGCCCGGCCTCTTCGCGTAGCGCCTGGGCAAGTTGTTCGCGAACAGCCTGTTCTTTCGCCACCTCCACGGCCGCTCGCCATCGAACTTCGCGTTCCACAATGACCTGCTGCTCGTCCTGCCTGCGCCGAGCGTCTTCTGCCGCTCGTACCTCGATCTCTCCAAGGACCGCGTTCAGGGCCTCTTCGAGCGTCCGGGTCTTCCGATCTCGCCAGCGGCCGGGCCGGTCGGTCAGGCCGTGAGCGAGCTCCACGACGAGACGAGAGGAGCGGTCGGGATCCAAGGACTGCGGGAACTCCTGCCTGACACTGACGGTGTAAGGGAGGCCGTCGATAGCAATCTCCACTCCACCCTCGCGCGGGTGGAAAGACGAGTGGGCCTTCCGTACCTCGTACCCCCGCCGGACCGCCTCAGCCGACAGTCCCTGCAGCAGAAGAAGCGACCTTCGGCGGAGCACAGAAGGCATGACGAGTCGGCGCTCGTCGTCTTTGAGCGCGGTCACGATCGGATGGAGGTTCCCCAACCGCGAGGGAACGGGAACCGGATCCCCGCCTTCCTTCGGCCGTTGACTCCGCGCATTGGGATGCGGGCCATCCGCAAGGAACAGCTCCATCCCCGGTCCACCGTACGGAACCTTCTCAATGCGCTTGCCCGCTGGTTCCAGGCCGTGCCGTTTCGCGTAGTTGACGACGCGCCGCCACTCCGCGACCTCGTCGTCATCAGGGTCGATGATCCGAACGCGGCCCTCGGCGACGAGCCGCTCGATCAGCTCATGAGCTTTCGCCCGCCGCGCCCGCGCGACGGGCCTCTCACTGTAGGGCGTCCGAGGGCTGGCGGGCGCCGCCGGCTCACTGCCATCAGCGACCACAGAGTCGTCGTCGATCATCAGGACCCCACCATCCCGCAAGGTACCGGCCGAGCGCCAGCCACTCGGCATCTAGGCTCCACCGGCAGCGCTAGAAACGAGGCCGTTCGACGAACCCGTACCGCCGTATAGCGCCGAAAGACGCCCGTCAGCAGTGGCAGCCCCCTGGGACTTTTCTGGGACTTCCGGTCCCATCAATCGGCACGAGCGTGAAATAACCGAAAGGTCATTCGCGCAGGTCAGCGACCCTCGGCCATTCATCGCAGCAGGTCACCGTGGCCCCTGGTCTCTTCCGGGACATCTGAAAGCCCGCAAAAATGACCCCGTCGCACCCCTTCTGACCTGCACAAATGCAAGTTGAGGCGGGGTGTGGCGGAGTCCCTGGGACTTTTCTGGGACTTTGGGCCAGGAGCGACGACGTGCACCACGTTCTTCACGTGATGAGTCATCGAAAAGATGCCGGCTTGAGCAGGTCATGGAAAGAGCCAGGTCAGAGGCCATTTCTCGGCTCGTTATCCCGTCTACAGGAGCCCAGAGCGTCAAACGAGCGTCATGACGCACGGCACATCCCCCCTCTCCGGAACGGAACAGGTTCCTACGGCCAAGTGCCCGAGCAGGGCCCATTGGCTCGGCAGGCGCGCTTGTGGGCTATCGGACTGACCGGCTGGCGCACCCGATGAAGTCGGGCCCTCTGCAATCCATCGAGAACGCTAGGGCCTCGGTCTAGTCACTGGAGTCCCGCTGACCTGCGCCGACCCGGATAGGTCGGCAAGAAGTTGCCGGATGTGCTTACGAGTTGGTGCAGACCGCACGCTGCAACACCGCAGTATCTGCAGGTTGAAACGCTGCTTGGTGTGCGTCGAGCTGGAGGAGGAACTTCACGCCGTCCCGACGATCACGTGTGTCATGCGCTGGGCCCCGGCGGAGCTAGCGGCCGGTCTCTCCGACCCGGAGATCATCGAAGCTGCCAAGAGTGACGAACGCTTTTCCATTGTCTTGAACAGCGCCCGCCGCTACACCCGCGAACACAACCCGCCCTCGCCCTGCAGCGCAGCCTGCTGCCCCGAGGCCGCCCCGACCAGAGCGCGGTCGAGATCGCGTACCGCTACCTGTCCGCGCAGGCGGGGGTAGGCGGCGACTGGTTCGACGTGATCCCGCTCTCCGGCGCCCGCGTCGCAATGGTCGTCGGGGACGTCGTCGGCCACGGTCTGCACGCCGCCGCGACCATGGGCCGGCTGTGCACCGCCGTCGACAAATTCTGCTCCCTGGACCTGCCCCCGGACGACCTCCCCACCCACCTCGACAACCTGGTCGCACGTCTCGACCGGGGCGAGGACTGGGCGGTGGAAAACACCCACCAGGACTCCAGCATCATCGGCGCGGCCTGCCTGTACTCCGTCTACGACCCGGCGTCCCGGCACTGCGCCCTCACCCGCGCCGGTCACCCCATGCCCGCGATCGTCGGTCCCGACGGTGACGTGGACTTCGTCGACCTGCCCTCGGGATCGCCGCCCGGCCTCGGCGGCATGCCCTTCGACACGGTCGAGCTGCAACTGGCCGAGGGCAGCCAGCTGGTCCTCTACACCGACGGCCTCGTCGAGGACCGGCACCAGGACATCGACACCGGCCTGGACCAGCTCCGTAGCGTCCTGGCCTGCGCCGGCCGGGCCCTGGAGGACACCTGCGAGGCGGTCCTCGACGCCCTGCTACCCACCCACCTGAGCGAAGACGTGGTTCTCCTCGTCGCCCAGCTCACCGCACGCTGGGGACCCGCTACCTCCAACGGCAAGATCATCTGGACCGAACAGCCACTGCCCTGACGACAGCCGCCCCACCTTGGCGTCCATGACCCAGCCGTGATCCACGGCCCCTGGCCCCGCCTCCAAGGCCCCGCCACCCACGTCGACTCCCCTCCCGCGCGGCAGGCCCGGCGACCGTATGCAGCGGGACCCCCTACGGCCTTGGTTTGCCTTCCCCGCCACGTAGTGACGACACGACCAGGCGCCCGTACCGGGTGGTGAGTACTGCCGCTGTGACGGCGATCGAGAGGGCGAGCGCGATGTACAGGTGTGCCACGGAATGGTCGTCGAGGACCTGCAGGATACCGAGCGCCGTACCGAGAGGCAGGCCGAGAATGGTCAGGACGCCCAGCGCTCCGCTGATTTGCTGGCTCTCCTGCGTCTGCACGAGCCTGCTGTAGTCGGCTGCTTCGGCGAGGATCTCGTTGAATCTCACGGGGAGCCGGTGCTGGTTCTGGAAGGCGAGCAGCAGATCGTTCGCCGTGCCGTGGGCGGTGAGGTGCTGCCGCCAGTAGGTGCTGCGGAAGACCGCAATGCTCCGCTCCAATGCCGAGAGGCGACGTGCCGGCCGGAGTGAGACGAATACCTCGGAGAGCTCGTCGGTAAGCTCGTCGATGTGATCGCGTTGCAAAGCCCCTAGGAGCAGAGCGTCGAGATAGACGGTACGGGAGTGCAGCGCACCGTAGGTGAAGAAGTCACCCTCCCCTGTGTCTGTCCGGTGGCCGAGGAAAGCTGTCCCTTGACGCAGTACCAAGGCGCTCCAGTCCGCCGAGATCCTGACGGTGTCCTTGAGCTGCTCACCAGCGGTCTCCGGCGGCAGAGGGAAGTCCTCTGGAGTGGAGCGTGACGCCAACTGCCACAGCCAACGGTCCGCGGTGGCGGGCAGTTCACCTTCGAGGCTGGCGCGAAGGGCCGGGGTGTGCTGCCCCGCAGGGCTCAGGAAGGCGATGGTGTAGGGCCGAGCGTCGAAGGACGGCGCGTCGGCCGCGCGAAGGTCGGCGACCCCGTCGAGCAGCCGGGCCGGGTCGAACGGTCCGGAAAGCGGTGCGTCGGCTTCACGCGGCAGCCGCCCGGCCAGGGCCCGCACCACGGGCAGCAGGGGCCTTTCCACCGTGAAGTGCAGAACGGCGAGCGCCTGTTGGGGCTTGCGGGCCGTGGCCGCGCGCAGCAGTTCCATTCCGAGCAGACGCATGCCGTCGTGCTTGACGTCGAGCGGCAGGTGCCAGCGGCAGGTTCTTCCCGGCGCCCCGTACAGCGCACGGGCAGAAGCGGGAGTGAAGTACGTCGACCGGATCCGGGCATCGGTTCGGCGGTTGCCCATTTCGAAGGGGAAGGGCCCTTCGGGCCACTCGGGGACGCACGACAGCCGTACAGGCAGCACGACGGTCAGCTCCTGGCGCGCTCCTGTGACGTCGTCGAGCGGCGGAACGGCGGCGGTCATCGGCGGTGCTCGGCAGCGCCGGCGTCCTGGACGATGAAGACAGGACGGGTCATCATCCCGCCCTCGTCGCACTGGGCCGTTGGCTCCTCGCAGCGCTCTCGCGCATCGCCGTGCTCCACGATTCTCCTCGTATGTCCCTCGGTCGTCCCCAGCTGACGCCGGTCCCGCCGCACAGCTACGGCGCAACAGCCGAAACGCAGGGTATCGCGGACCCCTGCGAAGCGGCGGCGAACGGCGTCCCGCCACCGTCGGACGGCATACTCGGATAGCCTCTGCACCGTGCTTTCACGTGAACTCCAGAGCAAGATCGACCGGTTGTGGGACGCTTTCTGGTCGGGCGGTTTGTCGAATCCGCTGGAGATCCTGGAACAGATCACGTACCTGCTGTTCATACGGATGCTCGACGTCCGGCGCACTTCTCAGGAACGGGACGCCGCTGCGGCCGGCGCACCGGTCGACTCCGTGAGTACGCCGCTGCTGAACGAACGGCTACGCTGGTCAAGCCTGTTGGACGAGGCGCCGCAACACATGTTCGCCACGGTCCGCGACGAGATTTTCCCCTTGCTCCGCACCTACGGCAACGAAAACCCGGAGTTCCTCGGGCCCTTCGCTGACGCGCGCTTCAGCATCCCCACACCTGGATTGCTCGCAAAGGTTGTCGACACGCTTGAGGGCGTACCCCTCGACGCGGTGGGCGTCGGCGGCGACGTGTACGAGTACATGCTGGGCAAAGTCGCGAAAGCGGGCCACAACGGGCAATTCTGGACGCCGCGGCACATTGTCCAGCTCATGGTGGAAATGACAGCTCCCCAGCCCGGAGAGGTCATCTGCGACCCCGCATGCGGGGGTGCCGGATTCCTCGTCGCGGCAGCGGAGTACGTCAACCGGAACCGGCCCGAGACGCCGGAGGGGCCAGCCCGGCACGAGCAGGCCGGCGAAACCACGTTCCAGGGATTCGACTTCGACAACACGATGCTGCGAATCGGCTCGATGAACATGTGGCTCCACGGGGTACAGAGCCCAGACATCCGCTATCGCGATTCGCTCGCGCAGAACACGGTCGAGGACAGCGGGCGGTACTCGCTGGTCCTCACCAACCCACCCTTCGCGGGCAGCCTCGACTACGACGCCGCTGCTGACGATCTCCAGAAAGTCATCCAGACGAAGAAGACCGAGTTGCTGTTCGTGGCCCTGGTGCTGCAACTGCTCAAACCCGGCGGGCGGGCGGCGGTCATCGTCCCGGACGGTGTTCTCTTCGGCTCCACCAAGGCCCACAAGGAACTACGAAAAATCCTTGTCGAGAATCACCAAATCGATGCCTTGGTGAAACTTCCCAGTGGTGTGTTCAGGCCCTACGCAGGTGTGTCCACATCGATCCTCTTCCTGACGAAGACCAGCGGCAGGGGCACGGACAGCGTCTGGTTCTACGACGTCACGGCGGACGGGCGGAGTCTTGACGACCGGCGCACACCGCTCCTCTCCCCGAAAAAGCTCGGCCCGACCCCGAGCGAAAGGCTTGATCGGTCCGAGCACGCCAAAAACAACCTCCCTGACGTAGTGAGCCGCTGGCTGCTGCGCCACACGAGCGAACGGGGCCGTAGGCCGAGCGACCAGAGCTTTCTGGTTTCGAAGAAGGAGATCGCCAAGAGTGGCTACAACCTTTCCCTGAACTACTACAGGCAGGCCCACGAGACGAAGGAGCTGGCTCGAGAAAGTGTTCGGCTAGGGGACTTCTCCGAAATCTACGGCGGTTCGGTCGCAGCTAGGGAGACGGGTCCAGCAGCGCCCTCGGGCGACCCGGACGTGCGGAGAAGAGTGTTGCAACCTTCTCTGCTGGCCTCCCAGCTCTGCCCCGTCGATACCCTTCCGGTACGCAAGGACCGGCGCGAGCCCCGGTGGAGGCTACGAGAAGGCGACATAGTCGGCCGCGACCTTGCGAACGTACGGCACTGGACGATTCTCCCCGCGGAATATCAGGGCGTGCAGCCCGGCCAGGGCCTGATCGTCATCAGGCCCCTGGAGAATCCAGTCCCTTCCGAGTATCTCGTCACCTATCTTTCGAGCCCTCAAGCAGAGCAGCAGATTAAGCTTTACAGCGTCATACCTCGCATCAGGCGCGCTGACCTCGCTGATATCCGTGTCCCGATATGTGAAGGAGACTTCGAGGAAGTTCGTACATCCATCGCCCGACTCGCAGAGGGGCAGGTGGAGTCGGAAAAGATCCGGGACCAGCTTCGCGACGCCCGGCTGCGTATCTTCGAGAAGGGGTCGAGCAGTGAGCGTCGCGCGAGACTCGACGAAGCGGCGGAACTGAGTTCGCTGATCGCCCAGAATCTCCGAAAGCAGAGCGAGCCATACAGGATTTTCCAGGAGACGTATCCTTATGGAATTGCTCGGGCGGTGCGGAAGTTCCGGCACAGCACGTCGCCCGCAGAGAAGCATGAGGCTGCCCTCCAATGTGTGGAGTCGCTCATCCTTTCCCTCGGCATCGTCGCCCATGCCATTGCCGCGAACCGGGGGCGACAGGATCTGCCCGAGATCGTTCAGTGGAAGCAGGCCGTGGGAGGCGGTGGTGTGGCACTGGGGCACTGGGTAGCAGTCATTCGAGCCGTAGGAGCAGACGCCAAGGAAATCGGCGATCCCGCGTCCGGGCTGGCTGAGGCCACGACCCAGAAGAAAGGGAAAAAGGGATTGATGGCGGATCTCTCTGCTCTCGTGATCCTGAGGAACAAGATCAGGCACGGTGCGGGGCCGCGGACGCGGGCAGAATTCGACAGGAGCTCGGAAAAACTGGAGCGAATGATGTTCAGCAGTTTGTCCTGGTGTACATTCTTGGCGCGAGCCCGGTGGGTGCACATGGACAGGCTGCGTTGGCTTCCCGAAGTGGGAAAGTTCGAAGTCTCGGGCCTCGTACTCATGGGCGATCACCCTGATTTCGAGCCCATCACTTTCCAAACCGACGTCCCCTTGGCCGATGGCAGTCTCTACATGCTGACGCCCCAGAACGAGCCTATACAGCTCTCACCCTTCTGCCTGCTCGAGGACTGTCCCACCTGCCTGGCGCCCGAACTCTATTACCCGGACCGACTCACCGCCTCCACGGCGCTGCTAAAAAGCCTTGACCGGGGACATGAGCTGGAAAGCGACACCGTATATGCCTCGCTGCGGCCATGGACACAAGCATGAACAAGGTGAAATGGACGGGACTGCTGCGCCCATAGGTGACACCTGACCTGGCTTGCTGAGAGTCGGCCTGGAAGGATGTCTCAGGGCCCAAGCCGTATCCCAAGGAGTTCCGCGAGGACGTCGTGCGGGTCGCGCGTAACCGCGAGCCCGGCGTCACGCTGGAACAGATCGCCGCTGACTTCGGCGTCCACCCGATCACGTTGTCGAAGTGGCTGCGCCGCTCCGAGACCGACGAGGGCGCCAGGCCCGCAATGCCGTCAGGTGAGTCGGCCGAGCTGCGCGTGGCCCGCAAGCGCATCCGTTTGCTGGAGCAGGAGAACGAGGTGCTGCGGAAAGCTGCGGCGTATCTGTCGCAGGCGAACCTGCCGCCAAAATGATGTACCCGCTCGTCCGCGAGCTGGCCGCTGTCCCTGCCCCTCGCCGGGTGCCGGTGGCGGTGACGTGCCGGGTACTCGGGCTGGCCCGCCAGCCCTACTACCGGTGGCTGACCTCTCCGGTCACCAACGCCGAGCTGACCGAGGCATATCGGGCAGGCGCCCTGTTCGACGCTCACCGCGACGATCCTGAGTTCGGTCACCGCTTCCTGGCCGACGAGGCCCGCGCGGGCGGTGAGGCGATGGCCGAGCGGACCGCCTGGCGGATCTGCCGCGACAACCGCTGGTGGAGCGTCTTCGGCAAACGCAAGGGCCGCAGCAGGAATGCCAAGGCCGGACCGCCGGTCCACGACGACCGCGTGCGCCGCAACTTCACCGCCGACGGCCCGAACCGGACGTGGCTCACGGACGTCACCGAGCACGCCACCGGCGAGGGCAAGCTATATCTGTGTGCCGTCAAGGACGTCTACTCCGGCCGCATCGTGGGCTACGCCATCGACGCCCGGATGAAGTCCCGCCTCGCAGTGACCGCCCTGGAGTCCGCCGTCGCCCGTCGCGGGCAGGTCGGCGGATGCATCGTTCATTCCGATCGCGGGTCGCAATTTCGCTCACGGAAATTTGTCGCCGTTCTCGCACGTCACAGCATGATCGGATCGATGGGCAGGGTCGGCGCCGCAGGCGACAACGCGGCCATGGAGAGCTTCTTCGCGCTGCTGCAGAAGAACGTCCTCGACCGCCGCACCTGGGCCACCCGCCAGGAACTACGGATCGCGATCGTCACCTGGATCGAACGCACCTACCACCGCCGCCGGCGCCAGAAACGCCTGGCCCGATTGACCCCCATCGAGTACGAAGCCATGATGACCCCACCCGGAGCCCTTGCTGCATAACCCCGCTGTCACCAACTCATGCAGCAGTCCCGCTCACAGAGTCGTGGCGAGCAGCCCGAGGACGAGGAAGAGCGGCTTGTCGGTGGGGAGCGCTACTATCCAGGATCCTCACGGGACGACGAACGGAGTCAGGGAATGGGCTACGTGAACGAAGCGGCGGTCAAGCGGAAGTTGGGTATCCCGAACTGGCGGAACCTGTCCAAGGACAAGGTGCTCAAGCTCGCAGCAGCCATGCCCGAGATGGCCACCGAGGTGCGGCTCAAGCTCATCGAGCAGTTCCCTGCCTTCAAGGACCTGGGCAAGGCCGACATCGATGCGGTCAAAGAGGCCCACAAGTCCACTATCGCAGCCAATGAGAACAGTCAGAACCACTTCTATAAGGCTTCACAGGACCAGCGGGACGCTGTGCAGGCCGACCTCGGCCGGGACGGCCTCAGCTGGGCGCAACGGGAGGCCCTCCACGACCGCCTCGACCAAAACGTACAGCGGGTAGGCGAGAAGGACAGCGAGAACAAGCAGTTCCTGGGGGCGGGGATGAAGTTGGTGGCAACCGCCGGTGCAGCCGCCCTCGCGCTGAGCGTGGTATACGTCGGCGGCAAGATCGCTGAAGCGAGCGAAAACGGTTCCGAGGAATCCCAGTAGGACAGAGGCTGGTCCCTGGAGTGGACCCCCCGCGGGTCAAGGCTCGCGGGGTGCGATCTGTCTTCTTGGAGAAAATCAGCACCCGGGTCAAAGTGCGGCGGAGTTCGTCAAGGCGACGGGTTTTGCCAACACCATCAGGAGGGCCCCCCGCGCACCAGCGGGTGCTCTTCACCGTCCTGAGGCGGTGATGGTCCGCTCGCAGGATGCTCGTAGGCTTGCATGCCATGACGACGCGGATAGTGGGGGATCAGGTGCTCAATCCGTGGACCCGCACGACCAGGAACGCACCGTACGCGGTCCCCGAAGACCTGCCGCACTTGCAAGCCCTCGCCGATGCCCAAGTCCACCCTTCGCACGCGCCCTACCAGCTCAACCTGACCCTCCCGCCGGAGCCGTTCATCGGCCTCCACGACGCGCCCCTGGTCATGCTGCTGGCCAACCCAGGCGTGAGCGATGCAGACCCGGCTGCCTACGCCCGGCCCGGCGTGACCGAGCGAACGCTGCAACACATCGCGAACGCCGGCGGGACCCCCAACCACTTCCTGACGCACCCTGACAAGGACCATCCTGGACTCCGGTGGTGGTCCCGGGCCCTGAACGGCCTGACGAAGCAGGGGCACAGTCACGACGAACTCGCCCGGCGGATCCTTGCCGTGCAGTTCCATGGCTACCATTCGCAATCGTGGCGGCCGATCCCCTACACACTGCCCTCCCAGTCCTTCGCCTTCCACCTGGTGCGCCGTGCCATGTCCCGTGACGCGGTGATCATCCTCGGGCGCATCGCGGCCATCTGGAAGATCGCCGTGCCAGAGCTGGCGTCGTATCCGAATGTGGCAACGCTGAAGCAAAGCCGGAGGGTGCAGATCAGCCGGGGCAACTTCAGCCCTAACGACTTCGAGCGGATCGAGCAAGCCCTCAAGAGCTGAGCACGCATCGCGATGCGGTGCGCGCCCAGCGGGGAAGAGCAGTCAGAGGCCGGTACGCGCTTCGGCCAGCTTCACGTCCGCCGCCCGCATCTCTCCGCATGCCTGCGGATGCTTCTGATCCATCTCCTCAAGCCGTACCGGCGACTTGCACAGAGCCGTAGTCGCCTTCAGGTCCAGTTCGGCGTCGAACTCGTACGGCTTTTGCGAACCGATAGGCGCCGGTCGCGGTGACGACTTCACATGCGCCATCGCTGCGATCTTTCCTTCGGCCCCGCCGAAGTAGATCCACAACCGGTCGCCGGCCCTCATCCGCTTCAGCGACTTCCCGAGCCACCACTCGGTCGGACCGGCGTCGTCGCGGGCCAGCCTTGCGACCCGCGCTGGGGTGGAGGGGCCGTTCTCGATCGTGTCGCGCTCCGGGTCGAGGCAGTACAGCCAGTCCCGAGGGCCGACGATCTGGTAGACGGCGCGCCCGCCTCGGTTCGGAATCTTTTCCAGCACCTCCTGCTCGGTCAGCGCCCGCAGCAGTGCACGGGCCCGCTTATCGTCGATCTCCCAGCCGTAGCTGTTCATGGTGGCTACGACGCGGACCGCGTCCCACTCTCCGTTTTCGCTGGTCACCCGGTTCTCCAGCACCTCCACCTGAGTCAGCCGAGTCTGATTGCGTGGCCGGCCGTGCCGTTCCAGCAGGTCGTACAGCTTCGCCGCGCCCATGCTCGCAGCGATACCGAGGGCGTACCGGTCCACGGTGCCGCTTTCATCGACCGCCACGATGGCCCTCTCCCGCCAATCCTCCAAGCCCCCCACCAGCCTGGTCACGGCTTCGATGTCCCGCCACAGGTCATGAGGTGCGGCCTGCTCCGACAGCAGCACCTTGTCTTGCAGTGCGGCGCGCACCACTCGGGCGAGCTGGTCGGAGGAGATCACGACGCTCTCCTGGCTTCCGTCATCACCGAAATTAAAGTCAACCCGCGTCGCCATAGCGACTCCTCTTCTCTGAATTGGAGAGGAGGTTACATCCTGCTTCCGTCAGCGCGCCACCGCTGTGACGGCATTGGCCAGTTGGGCATCCCGAAGCGACCGGTCAGGTCGCGGGCGCGGCCCGGACTGAGGCCCTCGATGTCCTGGCCGCCCGCGCTCCGACCCTGGTCGAGGCCATGAAGACCGCCACAGCCAAGGCGTGCGTCATCCTGGACGGCACAGTGCTGCCCATGGACAGGATCACCGTCGAAACCTCGTACTACTCGGGCAAACGCAAACGGCACGGCATGAACGTTCAGGTCCTCACATTCGGCCGACTGCTGTGGGCTTCCCCGGCCCTGCCCGGCTCCACCCACGACTTGACCGCTGCCCGCTAGCGCGGGATCGTCGACGCACTCGCCGCCGCGTGACTGAAGTGCTGGGCGGACAGTGATGATGGGTAATGGCGTCGCCGACAGGTCTGTCCCTTGGGCTGACTGACCGGAATTCCGTGTCCTTGCCTTGATCCGTCGATCTGCCGGTGACGCCATCGCACGTGGCCGGCCAGGGGCATCGTGACTTCATAGGAGCTTGTGCGAGAAGGCCCGTCACTGTCGTGTCCGCTTGTCTCGACCGGCATGCGTGTTGCCCTGTCAGCACGACGAGGAGGCAGCACTCCAACATGATCGATCAGCAGGCCGAGAACACAGTCTTCGCCGGAGTCGACACCCACACCGACACCCACCACGCCGCCGTCGTGGATCCGTTGGGACGCCCTGTCGCCGACCAAGAATTTCCCACGACCACCCAGGGGTACCGTGCCCTGTTGACGTGGCTCATCACGTTCGGGCACGTACAAGCGGTGGGGGTGGAGTGCACCGGCTCGTACGGCGCCGGCTTGACGACGGTGCTGAGCGCGGCCGACCTGATGGTGGTCGAGGTCAACGCCCCTGACCGAGGCACCCGACATGCCCGCGGAAAGTCCGACCCGATCGACGCCTACGCCGCCGCCCGCGCAGCGGCCTCAGGACGCGCTACGGCGATTCCCAAGTCCCACACCGGCACGGTGGAAGCCCTTCGCCAACTGCGTGTAGCCCGCGCCTCCGCGATCAAGGCCAGAACCCAGGCGATCAACCAACTCATCGGCCTGCGGGTAACCGCACCCGAGCCTCTGCGCGCGTCGCTCACGGGTCTCACCCGGAAGGCTCTGGTCAAGTGCTGCCTTCGGCTGCGGCCGGGAGCTGATCTCCGCTGTCCTGCTGACGCCGCTCGCTATGCGCTGCGGCAACTGGCACGTCGCATCCGCATACTCACCGAGGAGATCGACGACGTCACCGAACGTATGACCATGCTCACCACGTCCGCCGGGCCCGAGCTCGTCGCGTTGCTCGGCGTGGGAACCGAGACCGCAGGACAGCTCCTGGTCACAGCTGGCGACAACCCCGAACGCCTGCGCTCGGAGGCCGCGTTCGCCGCACTGTGCGGCGCCGCCCCAGTGCCGGCTTCCTCAGGGCGCACCGACCGGCATCGACTCAGCCGAGGCGGGGACCGCCAGGCCAACCGCGCTCTCCACATGATCGCGGTGGTGCGGATGCGCTACTGCCCGCGCACTCGCGCCTACGTTGCACGTCGTACCCAGCAGGGGCTGACCAAGAAGGACATCATCCGTTGCCTCAAGCGCTTCATCGCCCGAGAGGTCTACCGCGCCCTCACTCGTACTCACACCAGCGGCACCATCTCAACAACTTGACTTCTATAGGAGCATCAAGGCATGCCAAGACGCCGGACAGCACATCCGAGTCCCCTTCCGGGGCCGTCGGCTCAAGCGCTGGAAGCGAGGGCGCAACAACAGCCACGCCAACTATCCGGGGCGTCGGCGAGCAGGCGATGGCCGTCGTGAAGGGCTGGCGCCTCCTGCGGAAGCTCCGCTGCAGCACCAACCGGAGCACGGACTTCGTGAAGGCCGTCATCGTCCTTCACCGCGTCTCAACGTGAGGTTGGAAAAGGCTCACTGGCGTTCCCAGCCACTTCTGTGGCAGGCTTCTGCATGCCAGCAACGGGGTCTCGCTCGTAGCCAGATCACCAGCTGCGCTTCAGCCAAGGAGTCTGCGGACGCACCCGGACCACCGGCTTGTCTCTCACATCATCTTTCACGTAGTAGGCACGAGCCTGCGGCGGTGTTCCCTGCCGTGCCCGCGCTCGATGCCCGCGCGCACCACTCGGAGGCTCAGTCATGCCGGCACGTTCCGCACCGTCGCATCTCTTCTTCCTGACCCAGCCCAAGGGCAACGGCGCCATCCTGTTCAGCATGCGGGGGACACCCCGCGGACCGGAGCTCTCGAAGATCGGGACGTTCGAGGATCGCGACGAATCCCAGCTGCTCACCCTCACGCTCAATGCGGCTCTCCAGGGAGGAACAGGCGCCCTCACGAAGGTTCACCGGTGTTCGGCTTCCCTGCCTGGCCCCCTAAGGAGGGCAATCACTGACATCGCGGGGGAGATCAAGGACGCAAATGGTGACGCCCCACGGGCCCAGGCTGCGCGCAGAACCGCGCGGGCGGTTACGGAGAGTCTGGGACAGCGCAACGCGGCCGCATTCTCGCTTTTCAGCGCTACCGACTGCGGGAGCTGCCCGAACTGCGGCTGCACTGTGGACGAGGACTGCGCAAAGTGCGCTGTCTGCGACTCGTCCCCCCGAGGGCGCGGCTGCGAGGACTGCAGCGGCGTTGGTGTAACGCCCAGGACCGCATTCGTTCTCCATCGGCAGCTGAAAGACCTTGCGGACAAGACGTACCTCGCCGCTTATGACCCCGACTTTTGGGAGTACAGCGTTCCGGTCAGCGCGGGGGCCCAGTCGAACTGGTTCCTGCTTCACTGCGCTCGCGCCTACGACGACCTCGCGGCCGATCTGCTCGCCGGTGGCATCCCGGAACCACACTGCCTGGCCGAGAGCGTGCTGTTCGGCCATGCCGTGAACAGCATCGGCGGGTTCAGTATCGAATCCGTCTGCGCGGACGAGGTCTACCAAACTCTTCCGGCCTCTCGGTTCGACTATGACTGGGAGTTCCTCGCTAATGAGAGCGGGCTGCTCGACGTCAGCGACAGGGCGCACGACTTCCTGGAAGCAGACGTGGCCGAAGAAGACCTGTGGGACGAGTGGTTCAAGCCTTACACCGACGTCGAGCCCCGGGACACGACCCACGGGTTCCGCTGCTGACGTTCGCCCGGACCCAAGCCACGGCCGGGACGGGCGTCCAGTCCGCTCGACTGAACGCCCGTCCACGGGGTCCGGCTCGCCTGCTCCGTGGTGCCCTTGGCCGCCGGGACCGGGCAGGTCTCGCGACTCCAGCCACATAACGAATCGAACAGGTGACCCGACGCACGGGATCACGGTATTTGCCCAGGCCGCAAGACGGTTCCATCTGGCCTCGATGGTGCCGCCGCAGGATCTTCGCTAGCTAGCGGGACGAGAGGACCGGAGACATGGTCCGCGAACTCGGCCGCGCATCGTCCACGAGCGATCAGCCTCCTGTACCCCCCCCCACCTACAACGGCCAGGCCCGCTGGGTGGCTACATGGCCTTCGACCTATGCCGCCAAACGGCATGCTCCAGCCCGCCTTTGTCGTGCCCGAGAAGCGCTGCGGCTTCCTCATACACGGCGCGCAACTGGTCGTATGGGAGGTCCGGAACACCAGCATCCACGGCGAAGGCACGCAGATGTACGTCAACGGCGACGTGCGAACGGCCGACGAGATTGCCTACGTAGTCGATGCTCTTCGGCCCCACTCCCTTCACCGCGCGCAGAGCGGCGCGATTGGCCTGATGATCGAGCCAGGCATAAAGGCCCTCGCGGGTATCGACCCCGTCGGCAGCGAGGAGGTCGGTGATGGCGTGAGCCGTCGCGACCTTCTGTGCGTGGTTGAACTTCATTGCCACAGCCAGGTCTTCCGTGACGAGCCGGCGCTGGAATCCGCGGACTGTTCTTGCATCAGCCCAGCTCAGTTGCAAGTGGAGGAGCCGCGGTCGGAGAGTCCTCTCGTAGGTGCACCGTGGCTGGAAGCTGACGTCGCAGATGACAGCACCCATGTGGGTCCATCCGCCGGGCTGGAGAAACGGTCCGCTACCAAGGAAGTGTCGAATGTGGTCGGCGAGCCGTTGGGCAGGGCTGGATGCGGGCATGGGTCAAGGATGGCGCTGCCGTCTGGCAAGCTGGTGGGAAAATGCAAAACTTTCGAATGGATGGAGCAGGGGGCCGTTCCCTCGGACAGCTTCCTCCATGTTGGGAAAGCTGGCCATCTCGGCTACCGGGTCTCCGTCGAGACCGGGGCGAGGCGAAACAGGCACTGAACCGTGTTGAACTCGATGACCTCGGCGGTGAAGCGGAACTTGTCGCCAACTGCAATGGTGGCAGAGACCTCTTTGCCGGTCAGGTGGAGGTTTCCGGTGTTGACGTCCTCGTACTTGAAGTTCGGGCCGTCCGTCGTCTGCGGCCCCTTGTCGCCCGGGCCGAGAAGGAAGTCGTAGCGGGTCCGGGCATCCGCGTGGGCCGCCATGTGCCTGATTGACCCGTCGAAGGCGACCGTCTGCCCCTCGTGCTTGGTTGCGAAGTTCACGTTCGCTTCGCCACACGGATCCGCCTTCAACAACGTGGCGAACTCGGGACTGTTCTGCGCCGTGATCACCTCAGCGGTGGTCGGCTCGTCTACGGGCGGCGTAGCGGAAGGCTTCTCACTGGCGGCCGGCGAACTGGCTGACGCGCCCTTCTCCTCGTCGCCGTCGCCGAGCGCAACGCCCGTGCCGATGATGGCGGCCAAGACCACGAGGGCGGCAACCCCCACCCCGATCAGACGCCAAGGCAGTGGCCTCTTCGGCCGACGGAAGTTGAGGGTGGTGCGAAGTCTTCCTGGGAGCTGTTCTACGAGCTCCCATCCGTCCTTCTGCATCTTCGAGATCACCAAACCGTCGGTGCCCCGAACCGTCTGCACGGCCTTGTACTCGTACTTGATCTCATCGGCCACGCGGCTCTCCGCCCCCCTGCAGCGAACTGGTCACACCAACTGGAGGCGAGCATAGATGACTTCGCGAGAGACGAACGTCACCTTCGGCCCCTGCTCTCCCGCTTGACCGGGTCGCTCGCTGCCGCGCTTAAGCAGCGCGTCTCGGCTGCGGATGCAGAGCATAAAGACGACGTCGATGCCTACGCCTGTCCGTGGCCGTTCGACGCGGCAGCCGCAGGGTGGTGCTCCCCCACGAAGAGCCGCCCGACTCGAACTCGCGATCGTCACCATGTTCCGCTCGCAACCGGCTTCGCTCCTGGCGTCTTGCATAGCCCGCATGACCTGGAAAGAACGCCTGGTCTCCTTGGGAGCCCTCTGGGACTTTCCTGGGACTTTCGGCCGCATCAAGAGGCACGGGCGTGAAACAACCGAAAGGCCGTTTCCCCAGGTCAGAGGCTGATGAACGAGCGTTCCCGCAGGTCAGCTGAGCGACTGGTCTCTTCCGGGACATCTGACGGGCGGGGTGTCGTGCCCCATGGAGATGAGGGGCACGACACCGCAGCATGTCATCCGACCTGCGAATACCTACCTGCACGGCCCTGCACTGATCACTGTTGCCTTTCAGTACCTTGTGCACCCCACGAGCAAGGTCAGGACGACCTTGATGCCATCGCGGCGAAACTCAACCGCCCCGCACGTGCTTGGGCATGCGGGCGTCGCACAAGCGACCCGAGGAGGCCTGCCGACAGGGTGCCCGGAATCGGGGTGGGTGCCGGAGCACACCTCGGCGCGGGTTACGAGCCGCCGGAATCCGCCATTGACCTCGCCACCCGCATCGTCCGGCAGGGCGACGCGCGACAACTCTCCGTACCCGCACCGCATCATGGCGCTGTCGTGCGGGAACGGCCCTCCACACCACCGCGTGAAGGCGACTGCACAAGACCTTCACCATCCAATCACTTTCAGCCGCGCTGCGAGCACGGGGCGACTCCGGGTGCAGACGGTGCGCGGGGGCCGCGCCTACGCTCCCCGGCCATGAGATCCACTCGCACGAGACGTCTCGGTCTCGCCACGATCATCGCCCTCGCCCTCGCGCTCTTCGGCCTGGCGCCCTCCGCGAACGCCGCCGCCCCGGCCCCGGCCGAGCTGTCCTTCGCCACCGACGCCGCCACCACCACGCCCGGTGGTGCGGTGAACCTGTCGATGACGATCAAGAACAACCAGACGTACGACATCTGGTTCATCTACCAGTCCATCGATCCGACCTGGCTGACCACCCAGCGTCCCGACCTCAAGTACAGCTTCACCGGCTGCAGCCTGGCGACGAACACCGGCGCCGTCCCGTGTTCCGGCACCGGGCCGGCGAACCTCGGCGGCAACTACGGCACCACCATCCCGCCCGGCCAGAGCCGGACCGTCACCCTGACCCTGCAGGTCGCCGCAGACTCCGGCTGCAACGGCAACATCGGCTTCTACTCGTACTTCTACGCGGAGTTCAGTGACAGCAGCAGCCTCAGCGGCGGCCCGGTCTACACACCCGAGACCCGCGTGCTGTGCGCGTGACCGCGCCCCCGCGCACCCCCAGGGGCGCACATCCGTGTTGAGCGGGCACCCCATGGACGAAGACGGCGGCCGACCCCAGCTCCACGTTGGCCGCCGTCGGCATGTCATCCAGGAATGACTTGATGCAGCCCCACGCCGACCGGGATTCGGGTCCAGCCCCTTGGGGTTCCTCGCCCTCGGGTTCCAGCAGCCCGCATTCCGCCGTTCGCCTTCCGCAGCAGCACACCGGCCTGCGGGCGACTCCTCACCTCCGGGCCCGGGAGCGACGCAACCGGAGACGACGACCACCTTGTCAGATTGATCGCCACATATGCTTTTCCGTCAAGTTTCCCGGCAGTCACACAAAAACTCCACACGGACCTCACCATGTGTCTCGACGGAAGCGTCGACGACCGTTGCCTCAGAGGGGCGGCGGCGTGGCCATGGGGTGGGGCAGGCTCCGACAGGAGCCCAACCTCCCCTGCCCTGGGGAGGGATTTCCACCGCATGAAGCGGACTATTCGCACCACCGCGCTCGTAGTCGGCGCGCTGATGGCAACGATCGGGTTACCGGCTGCCGCCGCCCAGGCGGACGATCCGGCACCGCGCGTCGATCTGCGCGTGCTCGTCGTGAGCGACGGAGGGCCGTCCACCGACGCCATCGCCGCCGAACTGGAGAACGCCGGAACGCCGTACACCGAGGTCGAGCTGGAGGACGCCGGCCGGCCCGTGATCGACGCGGGCTTCCTCGCCGACACCGTCGACGGCCGACCGCGCGCGAAGTACCAGGCCGTCGTCCTGCCCAACGACAACCCGTTCCCGACGGGCTCCGCCGAAATGGCGGCCATCGTGGCCTACGAACAGGCGTATTCGATCCCGCAGGTCGACGCCTACACCTACGCGCGTCCTCAGGTGGGACTCAACGCGGCGGTCGGCACGGGCTACGCCGGCTCCGTCGACGGGATACGGGCCGAGGTGACACAGGCCGGCAAGGCCGGGCCCTTCGGCTACCTGGAGGGCGCTGTCCCCTTCGAGGACAACTCCCCCACCGTGGGCGAGTCCTACGCCTACCTCTCGACGCCGGTGGCGGGCGCCGACTTCACCCCGTACGTCCAGGCCGCCATCCCGGGAAGGCCGACGAAGGGCTCCCTGGTGGGCGAGTACCGGCACGACGGGCGGCGTGAGCTCGTCGTCACCTTCGTCTACAACCGGTACCAGCAGCAGTACCGACTGCTGGCCAGAGGCATCGTGGAGTGGATGACCGGTGGCGTGCACCTCGGCGCCGACCGCAACTACTTCGCGGTCCACGTCGACGACGTCTTCGCCGCTGACGACCGCTGGGACACCGTGCTCAACTGCACGCCCGGCGACGTGGACTGTCAGCCGGGCGAGGGCACCCCGAACCCGATCCGCATGGTCCCGGCCGACGTGGATCACGCCACCGCCTGGCAGAACCGCCGGGACTTCACACTCGACTTCGCCTACAACGCCTCCGGCACCCTCGACCACCGCGAGGACAACGGCGGCCAGGATGCCCTCGCCGACAGGCTCATAGCCGGCCGGGACCAGTTCCGCTGGATCAACCACACCTACACCCACGCCTTCCTGGGCTGCGTGCAGAACACGAGCGTGGTGCCGTGGACGTGCGCGAAGAACCCGGACGGATCCACCCGGTGGGTCGGCCGGAACGAGATCGCCGACGAGATCGCGACCAACGAGGCGTGGGGCGTGGCAGCCGGACTCCCGCTCAGGAGCGAAGAGTTGGTCACCGGCGAACACTCCGGCCTGAAGGTGACCCCTCAGCAGCCCGTGGACAACCCCAACCTGGGGCCCGCCCTCACCGACACGGGCATCGAGTGGCTGGGTTCGGACAACTCCCGCGACCCCGTGCAGCGCCGGGTCGGCACCGCCACGACCGTCTCCCGCTACCCGATGAACGTCTTCTACAACGCCGGGCGGGAAGCCGAGCAGGTCGACGAGTACAACTGGATCTACACCGGGCGCGCCCAGGGCGGCAGCGGGATCTGTGAGGACAACCCCGCCACCTCCACCTGCCTGGCGGCGCCGCTGGACATCGCCACCGGCTACACCGACCACATCGTCCCGCTGGAGACCCGGATCGCGCTGGGGCACGTCCTCTCCAACGACCCCAAGCCCCACTTCATCCACCAGTCGAACCTCGCCGAGGACCGCATCGCCTATCCGGTGCTCGACGGTGTGCTCGGCGCCTACGACGACCTGTTCACCGGCGGCACCCCCGTGGTGAATCTCCGCATGAAGGACATCGGCGTCGAGATGCAGCGCAGGGCAGCCTGGCGGGCCGCCCTCGACGCGGGCCAGGTCACCGCCTACCGGATCGGCGACAGCGTGACCGTGCGGGCTCCCGGGGGCGTGGCGATCGCGGCCACCATGCCGGCCGGTACCCAGCACGGCGGCACCGGCTTCGGAGCTCCCTACGCCGGCAAGGTCTCCGGCTGGGCCTCGACCGACGGCCTGCCCTACAGCCTGGACCTGCCCGTGTCCGCGGGCCCGCCGGCCGTGGCGGACGGGCCGTACGGGAGGCCCGCCGTGACCGGCGCACCGACGGACGCCGCACCGCGGACCGAAGTGCCTTCCGGCGTCGCGGAGCAGGTCCGCTACGGCGCGGAGCGCTGACAGGCGTACGCCCTCCTGTCCCGGTCGCCGGTGCGGCGGCCGGGACGGGCCCGCGACCCCCGGGCCCGACAACCTCACTTCCCGGCCGTGGAGCAGATCGATGTACTTTCCCCACGGCGCGCCACACTCCGGCGTGTCGCGCGTCACCCTGCTCACCGAAGGCACCTACCCGCACAGTCACGGTGGTGTGAGCGTCTGGTGCGACCAACTCGTCACCGGCATGCCGGACATCGCGTTCGACGTGATCGCCGTCACCGGCACCGGCCGCGAGCCGGTCGTCTGGGACGCCCCCGCCCACATCGGCCGCATCGTCTCCGTCCCCATGTGGGGTCCCACCCCTGAGGGGCGGGCGCCGCGCGGAGACCACCGCAGACGGCTCGCCGAGTCCTACGAGCGGTTCGTGACCGCACTGCTCGACCCGCGCGCGGAAGGCGGTTTCGGCCCGGCTCTGTACGCGCTGGCGCGGGCCGCCCAGGACGCCAGGCTCAGTCCTTTCCTGCGCGGAGACCATGCCATCGGCATCCTGACGGCCCTCTGGAACCGGCCCGGGCTCGCGGCGCGCGAGGCCCGGCCGACCCTGCAGGACGCGGTGACCGCGACCGCACTGCTGGAGCACGCCCTGCGTCCGCTGGCCGCACCGTACCCGGAGGTGGGAGTGGCGCACGCGGTCAGCGGAGGCGTGGCGGCCCTGCCGGGCCTCGCCGCGCTGGAACGGCACGGTGTGCCGCTGCTGCTCACCGAGCACGGCGTGTATTTGCGCGAGCGCTACCTCGGATACCGCACCGCTCCCTACCGGTGGCCGGTGAAGGCGCTCGTGCTGGGCTTCTTCCGGCTGCTGGCGGAGGAGACCTACCGGCGGGCCGCCCTGATCACCCCGGGCAACCGCTACAACCGGCTCTGGGAGGAGCACGGAGGCGCCGCGCCCGATGCGATCAGGACGGTCTACAACGGTGTGGACCCCGCCGCGTTTCCGCCCGCCGGCCCGGAACCTGCCGACCCCGTCCTCAGCTGGGCCGGCCGCGTCGACCCGATCAAGGACCTGGAGACCCTGATCCGCGCCTTCGCCCTCGTACGGGAGCGGATGCCGGCCGCGCGGCTGCGCCTGTTCGGCGGCACGCCGCGCGGCGGGGAGGCCTACCGGGACAGGTGCGAGGCGCTGGCCGCGGAGCTGGGCCAGGCCGCCGCGGTCACTTTCGAGGGCCGGGTCGAGGACATCAGGGACGCCTACGCGGCGGGAAACGTCGTGATGCTCTCCAGCATCAGCGAGGGCTTCCCCTTCACCCTGATCGAAGCCATGTCATGCGGGCGGGCGACCGTCTCCACGGACGTGGGCGGCGTCCGGGAGGCAGTCGGCGACACCGGTCTCGTCGTGCCGCCCCGCGATCCGGCCGCGATGGCCCACGCGGCCCTGGAGTTGCTGGCCGACGCCGAGCGGCGCCGGACGATGGGCGAGGGGGCCCGGCTCAGAGTGATCGAGCAGTTCACCCTCCGGCAGACCATCGACACCTTCCGTTCCATCTACCAGGAGCTGTCCGAGTCCGGCGGCCGGAGAGCATTCTCGGCCGTAGAGGAACACGCGCCGACGACGGTGGGCAGTTCACCGGTGAGGAGCGCGGTCGGATGAGTGGGCCCATGCCGCTGGAACCGGGCGGCGCGGAGCAGCACACGCTGGCCCTGCGCCTCGCCGACGACCGCACCCTCGCGCTGCGCCTCGCCGGCCCGCACCCGCCGGCCCCGGTCCTGCCCGGCCACGGGGCGCGAGCCGACGCGGTCGACGAGCTGGCCGCCGCACTGGCCGACCGTATAGCACCCGCGGTCCACCCCTACGAGGTCGCCGCCCTGCTGGAGTCCGAGGGCCTCACCGGCGACCTGATCCGGGAGAAGTACGGGCACACCGACCTGTTCTCGCTCGCGACGGCGTTGTACCGGCGTGTACCGCGGTCGTTCCCCGAGCCGCCCCGTCCCGCCGATACCTGGCGGCCCGACCATGTGCGCTGCGCCTTGCGAGGGCTGCTGTTCGCGCTCCCCGGCCTCGCGTACGCGCTCGCCGGGCGGCTGCTGCCTCCTGACGGCGCGGTGCGGGCGCTGGTGGTGGCCGGGCTCATCTCGTGGGCGTGGAACCAGGCACTGGGCCACCGGGCGTACGTGCGCCTGGCGACCGGGCGGCTGGAGGCGGGCCGCACCCTCGCGAAGGGGGCGCCGCTGGGCGCTGCCGCGGCCGCCGCCGCCGGCGCCGCCCTCTCGGGGTCGGCCGTGACGGCCCTGGCCGTCACGGCCCAGTCCGCTTACCTCGCGGCGGCCGGTGTGCTGCTCGTACTGGGCCGCGAACGGCTGCTGCTGGCGGCCCTCGTGCCGGTCACCGTCGGCGGGGCGTCGCTGCTGTGGTGGGAACCCGGGAACGCACTCCGCGCCGGGTTGCCGCTGCTGTCGCTCCTCGGCACGGTCGCCGCGGCCGGCTGGGCGCTGCGCGCCACCCGCTCGGCCCCGGCCGCGCCCGGTACCGCGCGTTTGGGGCTGTGGCCGTCCCTGCCGTACGGCCTGTTCGGACTGGCCGCCGGATCACTCGTGTTCCTGGCCGGCCGGGACCATCCCTGGGCCGTGATCGTGCTGACCTTGAGCATGGGGCCGGCCGAGTGGCTGCTGTACCGCTACCGCGGCCTGTCGGTGGCGGCACTGCGGTCCACGAGAACGCTCGGCGGGTTCCGGGCCCGCTCCGCCGCCGTTCTCGCCGGCTGCCTGCTGGTGTACCTCGGCCCCCTGACGCCGGCGGCACTGCTCGTGAACGCCGAACCCGCCACCCTGCTGCTGCTCGCCGCAACGCTGTGGGTCTCCCTGCTGCTTCAGGCGTTCGGCACCGCCTGGCCGCCGGCCGCCGTATGTCTCACCGCGGCGGCGTTCTCCGGCGCGGGGGCGCTGACCGGCGCGCCACCGGGCACCGCGGCGCTGCCGCTGAGCTGCGGTGCTGCCGTGCTCTGTCTCACCGCGCTGACCGTACGGCGGCTGGGCCGACCCGCCGCCCACAGCTGACCGGGCTCCACCGACCGCGCACCCGCCACAGGCGTCCGCTTCCCGGGCCCCTCGAACCGCCACCGACCACCGACCACCAACCACCGGAAGGAAACCATCTTGAACGCCCCATCGCTCGCCGCCGTCACCGGAGCCGAGGGCTTCATCGGTTCCCACCTCACCGAGGCGCTCGTCGCCGCCGGGCACCGGGTGAGGGCCATGGCGCAGTACAACTCCTTCTCCTCGTACGGCTGGCTCGAGACCCTCTCCCCCGCCGTCCTGGACCAGGTCGAGATCGTCCTCGGAGACGTCCGGGACCCGGGTTCGGTCCGCCATTTCGTCGAAGGGGCCGACAGCGTCTACCACTTGGCCGCGCTCATCGCGATCCCCTACTCCTACCGGGCGCCCCACAGCTACGTGGACACCAACATCACCGGCACCCTGAACGTGCTGGAGGCGGTACGGGCCGCGGGCACACCGCGGCTGGTGCACACCTCCACCAGCGAGACCTACGGCACCGCGCAGACCGTGCCGATCACCGAGGACCACCCCATCAACACCCAGTCCCCCTATGCGGCTTCGAAGGCGGGCGGGGACCGCCTGGCCGACAGCTATCACGCCAGCTTCGACACCCCGGTGGTGACGCTGCGGCCGTTCAACACCTTCGGGCCGCGGCAGTCCATGCGGGCCGTGATCCCTACCGTCATCGGCCAGGTCGCGGCGGGGGAGCGGACCATCACCCTCGGCGACCTGCGTCCCACCCGGGACTTCACCTTCGTCCGGGACACCGCGCAGGCGTTCCTGGCGGTCGGCTCCGCGCCCGCCGAGCGGGTCGTGGGCCGAACTTTCAACGCCGGTACGGGCGGCGAGATCTCCGTCGGCGACCTGGTCGCCCTCATCGGCAAGCTGATGGACACCACGCTCGACGTCCGCGAGGACACGCAGCGGCTGCGGCCCGCGAACTCGGAGGTCATGCGACTGGTCGCGGATGCTGGGCGACTGCACGCGGCGACCGGCTGGAGCCCGGCGCACAGCCTGGAGGAGGGCCTCGCGCGGACGGTGGAGTTCTTCCGCGAGCCGGGGAATCTCGCCCGCTACAAGACCGGCACGTACAACATCTGACCACATCCGGCACTTCGAGCAAGGGGAAGACCATGTACGCAGTGATCATGGCCGGTGGCAAGGGTGTCCGGCTGCGGCCCTACACCACGGCTCTGCCCAAGCCGCTGGTGCCCATCGGCGACCAGCACGCCATCCTCGAGATCGTCCTGCGCCAGCTCGCCTCGGCCGGCTTCACCGGCTGCACCATCGCCATCGGCCATCTCGGCGAGATCATCCGGGCCTACGTCGGCGACGGCTCCCAGTGGGGCCTGAGAGTCGACTACTCCACCGAGGAATCCCCGCTGGGGACCATGGGACCACTCCTGACGATGCGTGAACGGCTGCCGGAGAACTTCCTGGTGATGAACGGGGACATTCTCACCGACCTCGACTACGCCGACGTCCTCCACCGACACCGGGACTCCGGAGCACCTCTGACCATCGCCACGTACGCGCGCCAGGTGCGCATCGACTTCGGCGTACTGACCACCGACGCGAGCAAGGTCGTCGGCTTCACCGAGAAGCCGAGCTTGGACTACCGCGTTTCCATGGGGGTGTACGGATTGACCCGGGCCACACTCGACGGCTACACCGCCGGACTGCCGCTGGGCTTCGACGAGTTGGTGCTGGACCTCCTGGGTTCCGGTAACCCCCCGCACGCCTACGATTTCGACGGCTACTGGCTGGACATCGGCCGTCCCGACGACTACGACCGGGCCAACGCGGAGTTCACCAGCCGCAAGTCCCTGCTGCTCAAGGGGGCCTGAGCAGCGTATGCGCATTCTCGTCCTCGGTTCCACCGGTTATCTGGGGGCCCACGTCGCCGAGCGGCTCGGTGCTCTCAAGGGCGCGCGGGTCCTCGGCGGCGGGCGGTCCCCCGCCGCCGACGTTCCCGTCGACCTCGCCACCGACTCCGTCGAACGGCTCGCGAAGACCCTGGCGTCGGCGGCGCCGGACTCCGTGGTCAACTGTGCCGGCGCGACCGGCGGGGACCCGGTGGCGCTGGCGGAGGCCAACGCCCGGGGGCCCGCCGTCCTGTGCGAGGCAATGGTTCTGGCCTGTCCCTCGGCCAGGCTGGTCCATCTCGGTTCGGCCGCCGAGTACGGCCCGGGGACCGGCAGGATTCCGACGGCGGAGTCGGCGGCCACCGGCCCACTCAGCGCCTACGGGGCCACGAAGCTGGCCGGCACGGTCACCGTCACGACCTCGGCCCTGGACGCACTCGTCCTCAGGGTCGGCAACCCGGTGGGGCCCGGGGCACCTCCCGGCGGACTGCCCGGCCGGGTCACCCGGCTCCTGCGCGAGGCGGGTTCGGACACGGACGCGGTGCTCCGCCTCGGGGACCTGTCGGCGTACCGCGACTTCGTCGACGCACGTGACGTGGCACGGGCGGTGGAGCAGGCGGTGACGGCGCCCGGGCCGTTGCCGCGCGTGCTCAACATCGGCGGCGGCGACGCCGTACCGGTGCGTGAACTGGTGCATACCCTGGCAGAGATCGCGGGCTTCGGCGGACGCATCGAGGAACAGGGCGTCGGCTCCGCCCGCTCGGAGCAGGTGTCCTGGCAGCGCTCCGACATCTCTGCCGCCGGGGCAGCCCTCGGCTGGCGTCCCTCGTATGCGCTCCGGGAGTCTCTGACAGCACTGTGGTCCGCCGGCGCCAGCCCTCCGGCCCCGCACGAGGAAGGCGAACCGTCATCGTGAGCCTCCTGATCCCGCTCTACGTCCACCCGGCCGTGGACCCGGCCGCCTGGCACCGGCTCATTGAGGCGGCCGACCGTACCTACGCGGTCGTGCTCAATCCCGCGGACGGGCCGGGCGGCGCCCCCGATCCCGCTTTCGTCTCCGCGGCGGGGGCGCTGCGGGGAGCGGGCGCCCGCGTACTCGGCTATGTGGACACCGACTACGGCACCCGGTCCTCCGCCGATGTCACCGCCGATGCCGCCCGGCACCGGGAGTGGTATGCGACCGACGGCTGTTTCCTCGACCGGGTGAGCGCCGCCGGGGACGCGCTGCCCGCCTACCGGAAGCTGGTGCGCTCGCTGCGCCGGCAGGGTGCGTCGCCCGTGGTCCTCAACCCGGGCGTGCACCCGGCTCCCGGCTACGCCGGCATCGCCGATCTCCTCGTCACGTTCGAGGGCCCTTGGACCACCTATGTGTCGGCGTTCAGCAGGCCCGACTGGACGACGCGCTGTCCGCCCGACCGCTTCTGCCACCTGGTGTACGACGTACCCGAGGCGCTGACCCCGCTGGCCGTGCGCACCGCCCACGAGCGTGGTGCCGCGGTGTCGGGCCCGGTGACCGGGAAGCCACCCAACCCGTGGGCCCGGCTCACGCCGGTGCTGTCCGGAGCAGGGCGGTGAGACGCGGAGCCCTGCCGTGGGCAGCCCTGCCAGCCGTGCTGGCGGTCGTGGTGAGCACCCTGCTGTCCGGCTGCTCCGATACGGGCAGCCGGGACCCGGCATCGGGCGGACCGAGCAAGGGCCGGTGGCAGCCTCGTCCGGGGCTGGCCTGGCAGTGGCAGCTCGACGGGAAGGTCGACGCCGAGGCGGCCGACGTGCCGGTCTATGACATCGACGGCTTCGAGAACGACGCCGAGGACGTCGCCCGGCTCCACCGCGCGGGCCGCAAGGTGATCTGCTACATCAACGTGGGCGCCTGGGAGGACTACCGGCCCGACAAGGATGCCTTCCCCCGCTCGGTGCTGGGCGGGCCGAACGGCTGGCGGGGTGAGCGCTGGCTCGACATCCGGCGGATCTCCCTGCTTCGGCCGATCATGGAACGGCGGTTCGACATGTGCCGGAAGAAGGGATTCGACGCGGTGGAGCCCGACCTCGTGGAGGGGTACGCCGACGACACGGGCTTCCCGCTCACCGCGCGGGACCAACTGCGATACAACCGCATGATCGCCGGCATCGCCCACGAACGCGGCCTGGCGGTGGGCCTGAAGAATGATCTCTCGCAGATCCCGCAGCTGGTGAGAGCCTTCGACTTCGCGGTCAACGAGCAGTGCGCGCAGTACGGCGAGTGCGCGAGGCTCACACCGTTCATCGAGGCGGGCAAGGCCGTCTTCCACGTGGAGTACACCGAGCCGACCGACCGCTTCTGCCCCGAGTCCCGCAGGCTGGGCCTCTCCTCCATGCGGAAGAAGTGGGAGCTGGGGACCTGGCGCAGTCCGTGCTGAGCAGCGAGGCCGGGCCCGGAGTGGTTCGGGCCACGTGGCCCCGCCTGGCCCGGCGCTCGCCGGGTCCCGCCACATCACCACCGGATCCGTCGGCAGCCCAGCACTGAGTATCGAGTCCAGCGCCTGGTGCCGCGTCCCAGACGGAACGCCTGCCACCGGACAGCGCGGAGGTGCGCCGTTACCAGTGGCTCGGCTTCCGGCGGCGGGAACCGGAAGCTCTTCACCGCCTGTTGGCGGAACTGAGGTCGCCGAGGGCGGTGGGAGAGCGCCGACCGCCGACGCCGATCGCGTCCAGCCGGTATGTGGCGCCCGCACGCGTGATCGGGTTCGTCGTCCTGTGCCGGAGCGGCGCCGCCGCCCTCGTCGGATTCGCACTGGTGGGGCTGGTGCTGCACCCGCTTGCGGGGCGGACCGTGGCGGTGGCCGCGGTCACGGTGCCGCGGGGGGCCGCTGTCGCGGTCGGGACAGCGGCGGGGATGGGGTTCGTGCCGGTGTCGGGTCCGTGCGGGGCGTTCATGGCTCTGGGGATCGAGTTCGCCACGACCTACGCGGTGAACCGATCATCGCGACGGCACATCACCGACCACTGGGCTGAAAGGGGCACACCCGCCCTCGTCGTTCCCAAGGTCTCCACTCGCCGGCCGGTCCGGCCAGTCCTCGGTGCCGGGCCTCGGCCGTGGGCGGAAGAGTCGGGCCGACCGGTGAGAAGTCCTCTCGCGGACCAATCCACCGCCCGTCCGGTGGCGAATAGCCTGTGCGCGGAGGCTTGGGAAGGAGCACCGCGCACTGCGGCGCCATCGACTATGGCCGCCGCACCCGTTCCTCGCGGTGACGGCCTGTGAGGAACAGCTGTCGTGGGGTGCCACTCCTGGGGTGCCCCACGACAGCCCGCCTCCCGGAACCCGTCGAGTTCCTCGCCGCATACGCGTGCGGGGCCCACTCACGAGGAGCGGGCCCCGCACGCGGTGCGTTCTAGCGGCCCTGGAGGTACTGGGCGTAGAAGTAGCCGCGCTCGGCCTCGAAGCCGGCCTTCTTCTCCTTGGCGTAGGTGATGCCGTACGGGCCGCCAAGGTTCAGGTAGTCCGCGCTCGCCTTGTGCCCTTCGACGTGCTGGTAGCCGCCGCCGGCCTTGCCGCCCTCCCAGTCGTTGGCGGCGGCGGGGGCGGCGGCGACGAAACCGGCGGCGGCGACAGTGGCCAGGGTGAACGCGATACGGCGGAGCATGAGTGGTCCTCTCGAA
The DNA here is from genome assembly GCF_041435495.1 of Streptomyces sp. NBC_01116. Classification (NCBI taxonomy): domain Bacteria; kingdom Bacillati; phylum Actinomycetota; class Actinomycetes; order Kitasatosporales; family Streptomycetaceae; genus Streptomyces; species Streptomyces sp. NBC_01116. The sequence continues at coordinate 6,859,544 of NZ_CP108644.1, read as the reverse complement.
AGACGTAACGGCTGTCGGGCAACACGAACTCTTACGGATTTCCTGCCGCATGCCGAAGTGCCCCGCCTCGCCGGAGCGGTAATGCACCCTTCTGGAGCCTTGGTTGAAAGCTGACCGGTGGCCGGGGGACCGAGAGGGCTTACGGCCCCGGGCCAGGCGGCAGCCGAAGCACCGATAAGGTGAGATGTGTGAAGGAAGCGGAGACTGGGACACGGCAGCGGAATCAGGGTGTCGGTCACTCACCCAAGGCCGCGTGCGTGGTGCCTGGACGAGCAACGGCGCGGGCTGATGACCTGCTGGTGCTGATCGCCCACGGCAGCACGAAGGCCCTGGCCGAGCTGTACGACCTTGTCTCGCCGCTGCTTCTCGCCCTCCTGCGATCCAGACATTCCACCGCGGACCAGGCAAAGGACGCCCTGGTCGACGTCTTCGCCCAGATCTGGCGTACGGCCCCCACCTACAGCACGGGCCCCTACGCCCTGGACTGGATCATTGACCAGACGCAGAGAGATGCGCGTATCGGAGCCCCCGGGGGTCGGCGGCGTGACGGCGTGACCCGGGGACTGCTGTAAGACCTGGGCCTCGGCACAGCCACTGCCGCTCGTCGGCGCTCAGCACCACCATGACCATCACCGGAAGATCGGTGTCGTGCTGGATCACACCGGCGGTGAGAAACCGGCCGTCGAGGGTCCACTTCTTCAGCCTGATGAACTCGTCCCTGTCCGCCTCCGTCTGCTCGGCCTCGATGAGGTGGCCGGCGAGCCGGGACTCCTCGATCTCGGGGAGGAAGTCGGCCAGCACCTGCTCCCCCTGCTCGTAGACGGCATCCAGGTCGTCGAAGTAGCCCGATTCGTCTACGTCGCGGATCCAGACGAAGAACGAGACGCTGACCGCCCCACCATCGAACGTCCGGATCCAGCCCCCGACGCTGCCCTTGTCCCACGACGTCTCCACGCCGTCACGGGTCTTGCCCCCGGGCGTCCACCCATGAGCCAGGAACCGCGCCGCCGCGGCCTCGGCGGTCAGCGGGGCGATGCCCCTGAACTCCTCCAGCATCGCGATCACTTCAGCCATGAACCCGTTTCCCTCATGGCGAGCAGTTTGTCAGCTTGCGCGGTGAGCCACCCGTCGGGCCGGCCCGGCTACGCCTCGGCCTTCTTCATCAGCTCCACCAGGCTGGAGAAGCTGTCCGCGCTGCGTCCGGCGTCCATGCCGCGCCGGAAGAGGTCGGCGACCGCGGCCGGAAGGGTGGTGTCGACGCCCGCGTCGGCATTGGTGTGCAGAACGTGCTCGACGCTGGCCATCCCCATGGCCAGACGGTCCACGTCGCCGATGTGCTGGCCGGTGTCGACGCGCTCGGAGTAGAAGGAGAAGAACCCCGGCAGCGAGTTCGCGGTCTCCACGGCGTGCGGCAGGATGTCCTCCGCCGTCAGGCCGTTGGCGTCGGCGAGGGCCTGCCAGTAACTCAGCATGGAGGTCCAGAACATGACCATGCCGACCTGGTACAGGAGCGCGGCAAGCCCGGGGTCCTCTCCCCGGTGGTCGGTCCGCCCGGTGATGACTTCGAGCGCGAGCCGGTGCCGGTCGAAGACCTGGCGCGGGCCGCTGTAGAAGGTCGAGGACTCGGCCTGCCCGATCCCGGAGGGCGGTACGGTGACGCCGCCGGTCAACTGGACAGCGCCCCGTTCGGCTGCCCAGCGGGCCCCGGCGCGGGCCTTCTCCGGTGTGTCCGAGCTGAGGTTCACCAGGGTCCGATCGGCCAGCGTCTCCGCGGCGGGCTCAAGAGTGGCGTACATGGCGTCGTAGTCCGTGAGGCTGAGGATCACCAATTCGTTGGCGGCGAGGGCCTCCTTCACGTTCGGCGCGAGCACCGCCCCACGGGCTACCAGAGCGTCTGCGCGCGACGCCGTGCGGTTCCAGACGGTGACGTCGTATCCGCGGTCGAGGAAGGCGCCGACCATCGCCTGCCCCATGGGGCCGAGGCCGATGACGGTGACCGACTGCCTGGTGCTGGTGCTGGTGCTGGTGCTGGTGCTGGTGCTGGTCATGATGAGATCTCCGCTCCTTGCTAAAAGGATCGCTCTATTCGGTGCACGGCGAGAACGTACCATGCCCTAGAACGAGCGCTCTATTTAATAGCCGCTTCGGTGACCGCGTACAGACCGACCAGCGCAAGGAAATGAATCGCCGTCGCCGCTCAGGTCACCGCAGCACGGCGAACGTCACCGCCAGTCGGCCGTCCCGGCGACCTGACCTGCAAACGTTCGCGGAGGGGGCGGCGCGTGCTCCGCGTCCGCGCCCCGGTTCGCCGGTCGTCCTGCCCGCTCACTACGGGCAGAGCGGGCGGGGCTCGGGGCCCGGGGGCACGCTCTCGTGCCATCGGTCGGCGGTGAACGCGCCGCCCGCCCAGGCGCACAGTGACCGAACCGGGTCGGCCGCCGCTCCGACGTTCCACAGGCGTGCCGTGCCGTCCTCCGCCCAGCTGGCCAGCGTCGTACCGCCGGGGGTGAACGCGGCACCGATGACACGCGCGCCGTGTCCTTCCATCGGATCGCCGATCTGGCGCCCGCTGGCGATGTCCCAGAGCCGGACCGTGTGGTCGTTGCCCCCGGTGGCGAGGGTGCTGCCGTCCGGGCTGAACACCACGGACGTGACGCCGCCGCGGTGGCCCCGCAGTGGCGACCCGATCCGCTCCTGTGTGGCCGCGTCCCAGAGGCGCACGGTGTCGTCGCGGCTCGCGGTGGCGAGCGTCGTACCGTCCGGACTCCAGGCCACCCCCGCCAGCTGCGCGGTGTGATCGATCGGGGTCTCGCCGGTACGGCGGTGCGTGGCCATGTCCGAGAACGCCACCGTGCCGTCCTCCGTGGCGGTGGCGAGCGTGCGGCCGTCCGGGCTCACCGCGAGGCTGAAGGACCAGGCGCCGAGCGCTGAGCCGGCGGGAGGCCGTGCCGTCAGGTCCCATACGTGCACGGACTCCGGACCGCTGCTGACGAGGGTCCTGCCGTCCGGGCCGAACGTCAGCGCACCGACCTCGCCCGCGCCGACCAGCGGTTCGCCCACGGGGCGTCGGGTCGCGACATCCAGAAGTCGTAGCCCGTCGGACCCGATCGCGAGCACGGCGCCGTCGGGGCGGAACGCGAGGGTGGGGCTCAGCTCGTCGACGTCGCGCGCCAGCACACCGCCGACGCGGCGTCGTGCGGCGACGTCCCAGAGGCGCACGGTCCCCTCGGAGTCCACGACGGCCAGGGCCCGTCCGTCCGGGCTGAGTGCTGTCGCCTTCTGTGCCCCCGTGTCGATCGGCGCTCCGGTCTGCCGCAGTGTACGGATGTCCCAGAGGCGGACCGTGGTGTCGTCGCTCGAACTGGCGAGCACCGATCCGTCCGGGCTGAAGGCGACGGCGCGGGCCGTGGTGGTGTGGCCGATGAGCGGGCCGCCCACCCGGCCGCCCCGCCGGAGATCCCAGAGCCGCACACCACCGTCCTGGTACGCGGCGGCGAGTTTCGTACTGTCGGGGCTGAAGGTGATCGTCGTGATCCCCGTGGAGGGGGTAGGGATCTTCTCTCCGATCGGGGTCCTCGCCGCGGCGTCCCACAGCTGGAGGCCGCCGTCGATGTCGGCGGCGGCGAAGGTCTTGCCGTCGGGGCTGAAGGAGAGCGACGTGACGATGCTGCCCCGGTCCTTCAGCACCCCTCCGACCGGTGTGCGGGAGGCGATGTCCCAGAGCCGTACGCCGTCCTGGGCGGCCCAGGCGCCCTTGCTGCCGTCGGAGGCCAGGGCGAGGAACTGTCCCGGGCCGACGAGCGGCCGGCCGATCTGGCGGCGGGTCGCCAGGTCCCATACCCGTACGGTCCCCGAGAGGTCCTCGTCGGCGGTGACGAGTGTGCTGCCGTCGCGGCCGAAGACGACGGAATGGACCCTCCCGGCACCGCTGTTGAAGGGGGCGCCGATCTGCTTGCGGCGGGCCACGTCCCAGAGCCGGGCGGTGCCGTCGAAGCCCGAGGTCGCGAGGGTCCTGCCGTCCGGCGCGAAGGCGATCGAGGTGATGCTCCGGTGATGCCCGATGAGGGGACGCCCCACCGCCCGCTGTGTCCCGGTCCGCCAGAGTCTCACCACCCCGTCGCCACCACCGGAGGCGACGGTCCTGCCGTCGGGGCTGAACGCCACCGCCTCCACGGGCACCGAGTGGGAGAGCACTCCGGACGCCGGATTGGCCGAGGCGTCGAGAACGGCGAAACGGGTCTCCGGAGTGGGGCTGATCCGCCACGCGGCCAACGCCTTCACCCGGGCGGCGAACGGGTCCCGGTCGGCGAGCAACGAAGCCTGGGTGATGAGCTGTTGGACAACGGCATGGTCGCGCTCCCGCGTCGCCTCGGAACGTGAGAGGACCGCGACCACCGCCAGGGTGCTCGCGATCAGCAGCAGACAGCCCAGGGCGGCTGCGACGCCCCTGGCCGTCCGCAGGTTACGCCGGGTTTCGCGGAGTCCTTCCGAGCGGAGTGCGTCCTCGGAGAGGCCGCGCACCACGGAGGCGACGCCGAGGGCGACACCGTCGACGTCGGGAGAGAACCCCGCGTCCTCGTCCGGGAGCAGGTCCACGACCTTCCAGACGGGTTGCCGCGCGAACTTCCCTGCCAGCCGGGGCGGTAGCGCCGTCGACCGTTCCGGGTCCCAGTCGCCCCGCCGCTCGTCCCACACCAGCCGCCCGGCCGTGACGACGAGCAGGACGGTCTCCACCGACCTGTGCTCCAGCCACCACGCGATTTCCCGGTCGACCCACACCGAGGACCTCGCCTCCGGCGACGCCAGGACCACGAGCCAGTCGGAGCGGGCGAGACCGGCCTCGATCTTGCCCCACAGTTCCGGGCCGATCGACACACCCGTCCGGTCGAGGAAGACCCTGATACGCGGCGGCCGGTACCAGGGGCGGGACTGCTTCTCGATCACCTGCCGCAGGCCGGGCAGCCATCGCCGGTCGCGCTCACCGCTGTAGGACAGGAAGACGCCGTACCCCAGCTCGGTCCTGACCCGACCGCGGGCGGGCGCGAGGGACCGCAGCCGTGCGGACGCCGAACCCAGCCCGCGCCCGCGCGGCCACCAACGCGTCCGCATCAACCGGTCGGCAGGTAGTCGCGACCGTCCCACCGCAAGGTCACCTTGGCGGTGGCGCCTTCGGCGCAGGAGGGATCACACCCCTTGATGGACTGGACGATCGCATACGCGCCGTCCTTGCCGGGACCGGCGGTCCTCGCGTAGTAGTAGGCGAATCTGCCGCCGCTGTAATGGTCGTCCGCGCTCCGCCAGCCGATGTCGGCGAATCCGTCCGCGGTGGGGACGAGCACCAGGACCCCGTCGTAGCGCCCGGGGTTGTAGATCACGAAGGTGTTTCCGGTCGAGTCGGTCGCCGGAGCGGCGAAGCGCAACGGGTCCTCCATGCTCCAGTTGGCGTCCACCTCGACAGGGTCCAGCGCACGCCCGTTTCCGGTGACGGCCGCGACACAGCCGGTCGGCCGGCTGACGGACACGGGCCGCTGGACCAGGAACACGCGGACCGGCCCGAGGTCCGGATGCTGGATGTCCCGGTGGTCGAGCGGCTTTCCGGCGCACCCGGCCGCCGGCGGCGGGGTCGGCGGGAACGAGGCGGCCGGGCCCGCCGACGCGGTTGGCCTGCTCCCGGCCGATCCGCTTCGGTCCGGCCCGTCGGCATCGGAGCACCCGACGACGAGCACCGCCGCCAGGGCCGGCATCAGCAGGGAGGTGCGAGCGACGGCCGAGCCACGCCGGAGGAACGGTCGCCGGAGGAACGGCCGCCGTAAGAAAGGCAAGGAGCTGGGAGACATGTCGTTCCCTCTGCTTCGGGGTCGAGACCGATCAGGTGGAAGGACCTCGCATGCTATCGCGCGACCGACACGCGGTGGAGGGCCGTGGACCCGAGCGCAGGTGTGCACCCGTACCGCCTTCCGCATAGTCGCCAGTTCGTTCGATGTCGTGTCCACCGGCCGGGCGTTCCCGGCCCCGGCCTCCGCACCTCCGGCCGTCTCCGCGCCACCCGGCCTGCGGGCGTGGAGGTGTCAACCCAGCTACGGCGAGAGCCCTTTGGGCCCGTGGCGAAGCCGTTTGGCGATATGTTCGTTCCCACCGGTCACGTCGCCGGTACGTACAGCGCACAGGGGCACGAGGGGTCGGTGGGAGCGGATGAGCACAGCGCAGCCCGGAGGGGTACCGAACCAGAGGTGGAGGATCCTGAGGGGCACGACGCTCCGGCTGCTGAGCGCGGCGGTCATCGGGGCGGTCATCGGGCTCGCCGTCTTCAGCCTGACCCAGGTGACGAGCCGCAGCCTGTTCGCCATCACCGGCGGCATCGCCGGCGCGGCTGCCGTGGTCGCGGTCCAGTGGTACCAGCGCACCGCCCGCCTCACCGAGGTGAAGGTGACGGTCCCGCAGTTGAGCGAGCTCACTTTCGCCGTCAACAACGATTCCCGGCAGGTGGCCTGGCAGTTGTTCGTGGAGACCGTGACGAGGGTGTCCACCCAGCCGCTCGCCAGCGACCAGGGGGTGGTCCGGGAGGCGCTCAGCTCCATGTACGGGCTCTTCGCGACGACGCGCGAGACGCTGAAGGCCAGCCGCCCGTCCGCCGCCGTGCCGAGCGGGCAGACGGTGGAGTACCTCGCGATCACGATGCTCAACCAGGCGCTGCGCCCGTTCCTCTCCCACTGGCACCCGCTTCTGCAGGATTTCGAGAGGGCGCACCCGGACAGCCCGGAATCGGCGTGGTCGCGGAACGCGGCCTGCCGGGCCGCGTTGCGGGAGGTCCAGCGCGACATCTACGACTACGCGGTCGGCTTCGCCCGCCTCGCCGGTGTACGTGAGGCCGAGGCGCTGATCGGTGTCGTCCCCGCGCCCCGCTCACCCGAGGGCGGGACGGACGGCGACCACAGGCCCTCGACGGACGGCGCCGCGCGCACCCGGGGCTGAGCGGGCGTCGCGCCCCGGACGTCGCCGGACCGCGGGTCCGGCGCCCGCGGCACAGGTGGGGTGGGACATCTACGCGCGGCAGGGGGCGTCGACGGCCAGACCGCTCAGGTACCGGTCGTAGTCCGCCTTGCTCAGCGGGTCGTCCACGATGCGGCACAGCTTCGCGCGCCAGCCGGAGATGTCGAGGGACCGGCTCAGGAGAGTCCCCGCGGAGTCGAGGGTGAGGACCTCGCTGTCGGAGCCGGGCACGACCTGCAGGGAGGGTTCTTCCGCGGAGGACGGGGCGGGTGCTCCCAGCACCCACTCACCCCTGTGCTCGCCGCTTCCGGCGTCCCAGAACTCCAGGCCGCTCCGGGTATCGGTGCTGAAGGCGTGCGCCAGGGTGCGGGCGTCGCGGCTGAAGACCACTTCCGGGAGTCCCGGCTCCTCGACCACGGAGCTGAGGACGGCCCGGCCGGAACCGACGTCGAAGAGCGAGATGCGCCCGTCGGAGTCCACGGAGGCCAGCTTCTCGCCCCTGTGGCTGACGGCGACCCGCAGGTTCCGTGACGAGGGGGGCGTCCCGCCCGTCATCACCTCCTCGAAACGCTCCTCGCCCGACCACCGCCACACCTGGACAGCGCCCACGGCCGACTCGACGGCCGCCAGGGTCCTGCGGTCGCCGGACATGGCCAGGAGCTGGTACGGGCCTTCCTCGGGGAGGAGGGTCTGCTTCACGCTCCAGGTCCGGGTGTCGATCAGGTGGATGCCGCTGTCCCAGGCACTCACCACGTGGATGTCGTCCGCCAGGTAGAACAGACGCAGCCCCTGGTCGGGTCCGAACCGGTAGTCGAAGGACTTCTCCTCCCCCACCGGCTTCCCGGTGCGGGGGTCCCAGGTGGAGAACACGCCCTCGTCGACCACGGTGACCCGGCTGCCGTCGCTCGTGGCGGCGACGGCCGTGTCGTGCGCGCGCATCGGGCGGGGTATCCGGCCCAGTCTCCGGAGGCCGCTTTCGCGGTCGGAGACGGCCCAGAGCTCCGTACCCTCCGGCCCGGGCCGGTAGGCGATCCGTCCGTCCGCGGCGAGTTCACCCGCCTTCAGCCGGCCCTCGTTCGGCAGGGTCCGCTGAAAGCCCGCTCCGTCCGCGGCGAAGAGCGAGACGGCTCCGTCCCCGGACCCGGCGGCCACCCACCGGCCGTCGTTCGAGACCGCGACGCTCTTGACGGGCCACGCGAAGGAGCCCAGTGTGCGCGGTCGGCGCAGCGTGGAGTCGAAGAGGGCGACCTGCTTGCCCCGGGCGGCCACAACCGAACCGGAGGCGTCCGCCGGAAGCGCGGCGTGTCCTAGCGAACCCGTGGCCGTGGCGAGCCGCTTGCCCGCGCGGAGGTCCCAGAGCTCGGCCGCCGCCCGGTCCGTCGAGCCGAACAGGACCGTACCGGTAGCGCCTGCCGAGAGGGTGACGGAGCGGTCGGCGATCGGGATGTCCGGCAGTGGGCCGGCGTTCTTCCACTGCCGGGTCCTCGGATCCCATGTGCTGAGGCCGGCTCCGGAGGTGTCGAGCGCCCTCAGGAGACGGGAGTCCGCCGTGAAGGAGAGCCGGAGGTCCCCTCCGGCCCGCCGGTGGTCGACGCGTTCGCCGGTGTGCGCGTTCCAGACGGTGAGCCACAGGGTGTCCTCGTCTCCGGGCGTCCGGTAGGTGGCGGCGATCCACCGGGCGTCGCCGGACATCGCGTACGCGTGCAGGCGTCTGTGCGCCTGCGCCAGCTCCCTGCCCTCGCTCGCGGTGATCGTGCGGAGCAGTTTCGCCCGCCGGACGTCCCAGACCTCCATCCTGTTGTACGAGGTTTCCAGCATCAGGGTCCGGCCGTCCGCGCTCAGTTCCAGCGCGCCTCCGCCCAGGGGCCACTGGGTCCTGAGGTCCTTCATCTCGCGGCCCTCGCGGATGTCGTAGACATGCACCTCCCGGTCCCGTCCCGCATCTCCGCCCAGGTCGGAGAAGTAGGCGAGTGTGCTGCCGTCACCGCTGACGGCGACCTGGGTGGCGGCGTCGCCCCCCGAGCCGCTGTAGCTGGCGGCGGCGCCCAGTCCGCCCTGGAGATGGCGTGCGACGCCGCTGTTGGCGTCCATGGCCCGGGTCAGCGCCCGCGCCGACTCGCCCGTCGGCTCGACCTCGTCCGCGTACAGGGCGAACTGGGCGGCCCTGCGCGGATCGGTGTCGGCCAGCTCCATGGAGTGGGCCGCGAGCGCCTGTGACGCGGAGACGAGAGCACGGTCCAGGGCCTCGCCGCGCATCTTCCAGGCATAGCCGCCCACGGCGAGGGAGGTGGCGAGGAGGAGCGAGAGGACCGTGACGGCGCCTCGGAGCAGGCGGAGCGCGATACGGCGCTGCCGGATGTCCTCACTGTCCAGTTCGTCCTTGTCCCGGCCGTGCAGGGGTGCGGCAAGGGCCGCGACGGCGCTGCGGAACTCCGGCTGCCGCAGGGAGTACTTCTGGCTCGTGCGCACCTCCACCAGGTCCACCCAGAGCGGCTCGGCGCGGAACACCCCTTCGAGCATCCGCGGCAGCGCGGTCGTCCGGGACCAGTCGAAGTCGCCCGCCGAGGGGTCCCAGTGGACGGTCCCGGAGCCGACCGCGATGAGGATGCGCTCCGGCGAGCGGTTGTCCAGCCAGAACTGGATCTCCTTCTGGACCCAGCGCGAGGCCGCCGCCTCGGGTGAGGCGAGGTAGATGAAGTAGCGGGACCGCTCCAGCTCACCGAGGATGGACGACCACAGGTCGTGGTTGGCGGAGAGGCTCGTGGTGTCGCGGAAGACGCTGATCTGCTGACGTCGCGTCCATGGCCGCGCGAGTTCGTGCATGCCCCGCTGCAGGGCCTGCGCGAGCTCCCTGTCGCGCAGATGGCTGTACGAGATGAATCCGTCCCGGTCCATCGACGCTCCCCCGACGTGCCCACTGGCCAACTGACCCACTGAACCTACTGACCCACTGACCTACTGACCTACTGACCTACTGACCTACTGACCTACTGGCCCACTGAACCTACTCACCCACTGACACACTGACCCACGGTCCGGCAACTCGTAGGATCGCACGTGGTGTTCGACGCCCATCGGCGTTCACTCCGCCGAGGTTCACATGACACCCTCAGTGGCCCGAACAGTCAAAAACCCTTGTTACACGCTCACTTGTGAGCGAAGTCGGAATGCCTCTGTGCGATCGGTGCGCAGATTTTTCAAGGATTCACCCATCCGGAGGTGCGCACTACGGCATAGGATCATGCCGCGCGCCGCTGGGGCCTCTCCTGCCCCACGGGCACCGCTCCCCCCACCGCAAACCTCGTCCCCCCACACACCAGCACGCCCTCACCGACACCCCCACGATCCGTAAACAGGTACAGGTATCCGCGTGTCACCGATACTCGAGCCCGGTTCCGGCGACGGAGCCGCGCAGTGAAAATCAACCGTCGCCTCGTCCTCCTCGTCACGGCACCGCTCACCGTGGCCGTCGCCTTCTCGGTGCTGGCACTCGCACCCGCGACCAGCCAGGCACTCCAGGCCGACCGGCTGACCTCGATGGTCGAAGCAGCCGCCGGGGCAAGCGAGTTGGCCAACCGATTACAGAGCGAGCGGGCGGCGGCCACCGCCCTGGTCTCCGAGCAGACAGACGCCGAAGCCTTCCGGCTGCGCACGAACGCGACCGACGAGAGCGTCGCCGGATTCCTCGGCCGGACCAAGAGCCTCTCCTCCGTACCCGGCAGCGCACAGGGCGCCCTGGACCGCATCGAGCGCTTCATCGAGGAGATGCCCGGCCTGCGCGCCCAGGTGCGCTCGGGAAGCAGCACCGTCTCCGCCCTCGCCTTCGGCTATCGCATCGTGATCGCCGACCTCAACAGCTACCGCGACGGCATCGCGCAGGCGGACGGCGTGGACGCCGATATCGCGGACCGGATCCGCGCCGCCGCCGCCCTGTCCGAGGCCGCCGAACACACGGCCCAGCAGCAGGTCACCGTCATGAGGGCGCAGGCCGCGGGCGGCTTCACCACCGCCTCGCAGCGCACGTTCGACGCCGGCCGGATGGGCTACACCGAGTCGACCGGCGCCATGTTCGACCTCGGGCCCGGCGCATGGCGGGCCTGGCTGGAGCGCACCCTCTCCGGTACGAAGGCGCTGGAGGCCCGGCGCCTTGAGGACGAGATCGGACGGACGGGCGCCGGCAAGGACATCACGGTCACCCCGAAGGAGTGGCAGCAGGCCGCCGACGACCGTCAGGAGCTGCTGCGTTCGGTGGAGAAGCGGGTCGACGCGGCCGTCCTCGCCCAGGTCTCCGACGTACGCACCACCCTCATCTGGACGGCGGGCGCGGAGGTCGCGCTGGTGGTGCTGACCCTGGTCGGCGTCGTCGTCGTCGCGATCCGGCTGGGCCGCGCCATGGTCCGGCGGCTGCGCGATCTGCGCAACGCCGCGCATGAGGTCGCCCATTCCGGGCTGCCCGCCGTGATGAGCGAGCTGTCCCAGCCCGGCGCACTGCGCGGCGCGACGCCCGAGGAGGTGGCCCGGCGGACCGGCGACCCGGTCGGGACCACGGGCGAGGACGAGATCGGCGAGGTCGGTGAGGCGTTCAACGCCGTCCACCACGAGGCCGTCCGCCTCGCGGCCCAACAGGCATTCGTGCACGATCAGTTGGCGGAGACACTGGTCGGGGTCGCACGTCGGGGCGCACGGTTGACCGCGGTCATGGTGTCGGAGCTGGACACCGTGCAGCGCGATGAGGCCGACCCCGTGCGGATGAAGACCCTCTTCGCTCTCGACCACCTCGCCGTCCGCATGGAGCGCAACACCAACAACCTCCTGGTGCTGGGTGGTTACGGCAACGCCCGGGTGCGCTCGGCGGATGTGGGCTGCTCCACCGTCATCGTGGCCGCCGCCCAGCAGATCGAGCGGTTCGACCGTGTCTCCCTGGGCGTGATCGAGTCGGGGATCGGGATCACCGCCCGCGCCGTGCACGACGTGGCGCACATCCTGGCGGAGCTGCTCGACAACGCGACCCGGTACTCGCCCCCGGACAAGCAGGTCGGGGTCGCCGTCTGGCGGCTGTGGGACCGGGCCGTCGTGCAGATCGTCGACGAGGGCGTGGGCATCACGGCGGAGCGCCGCGCGGTCCACAACGCCGCGCTGCTCGAACCGCAGGCCGGCATCGGCGACGTACGGTCCATGGGGCTGCATGTGGTGGCACGGCTCGCCGCGCGCCACGGCATCGTCGTCGAACTGCGCGACTCCTCCGGCCCCGGCACCATCGCCGAGGTCACCCTGCCCGCGCAGGTGCTGGCCCTGGACCTGGAGGAGGACCAGCCTCCGACGCCGGGCACACTCGGCGGCGGCTCCGGCTACGAGGCGCCCCGGCCGGTCACACCGCCGGGGCCGAAGGGCCGCCGGCATCCGGCCGCGGCCGGCGCGCGCCCCGGCCACGACAGCACCCCGGTCGGGGTGGGCCCCGTCGGCGGCGAGCGGGAAGCCACGTCCGGCCACGAGGGGCCCCGCGGCGGCGGGCCAGGCAGCGGCACACCCGATCAGGAACACGGCAGCACGCCCGCGCCGCACCCCGTGCACGCCGAGCCGGTGTCACGTGTCGCCGGCGTCAGCTCCTCGGGGCTGCCCCTGCGGCAGCGCAGAACGCCTCAGCAGTGGCCCGCCCCGGGGAAGCGGGAGGGTGCCGAACAGCGCCGCCCCGGAGCCGGCGCTCCGCGGCCGTCGCCCCGCCGACGGGACTCCCGACAGGTCTCCGACGTGCTGGCGGCCTACGCCCAGGGGATCAACCGGAGCACGAACCACCGGGGGCGTTCCGCCCCGGACGACACCACCGAACGGACCGAGAAATGACCACCTCCTCCGACCTGAGCTGGATCCTGAGCGATTTCGCCGGGCGCCTCCCGGAAGTCACCCAGGCGATAGCCGTGTCCGTGGACGGACTCGCGCTGGCGTACACCGGTGTGGAACGCGACGACGCCGAGCGGCTGGCCGCCATCGCGTCCGGCGTCGTGAACCTGCTCTCCGCGGCGGCACAGTTGACCGACACCGATCCCGTCGAGCACAGCCTCACCGCAATGGAGGGCGGCTACATGTTCTCGATGGCCGTCTCCAGCGGCGCCTCGCTGCTGGTCACCACCACCAGGGACGCGGACATCGGCGAGGTCAGCTACATGATGTCCGAACTGATCAACCAGGTCGGCGACTCGCTGTCTCCCCAGGTCCGCGATCCGAGCCTCCCGCCCCTTCGCTGACCGCCGGTCCGGCCGTCTCCCACCCCGGGACCACTCGCCGGCCGGGACTCCCACGGGTGCGGCGGCCTCCCCGCCGCACCCGTTCCCACCGGCACCCCGACGCCCCTTCCCCCGACACTGTGATGAGAGCCCCCATGTTCTTCTCCGCCCCGTCCCGTCCCCACCGCCGCGGATTCCGGTCGGCCGGCGCTGCCGCCCTCGTCCTCGGCCTGACGGCCGTCACCGGTTGCAGCGGCGACAGCGGCGCCGGCGACGACACCGTGAAGGTCGGCCTGGTCGCCTCGCTGTCGGGCACCTACGAGCCGGTCGGCACGGAGCTGCGGGACGGTTTCAAGCTGTATCTGGAGACCCACGGCAACAAGCTGGGCGGCCGCAAGGTCGAGCTCATCGTCGCGGACGAGGGCGACGGCCCGCCGACCGCCGTGCCCGCGGCCACCAAGCTGGTCAAGAAGGACAAGGTCGACGTGCTCACGGGTCTCGTCGGCGGCGGCTCGGTCAACGCCGTGCTGCCGCTGATCCAGCAGGCCAGGATCCCCTTCCTGGGATCGAACGCCCGGCCCCCGGTCAAGGACATCGAGTACGTCTGGACGACGAGCTTCCTGTCCGACGAGCCGGGCCGGGCCATCGCCCCGTACATCAAGGAGAAGGTCGACGGACCGGTCTACGCGATCGGCCCCGACTACCAGGGCGGCCACGACGAACTGCGCGGCTTCACCGACGAGTTCAAGCGGGTCAAGGGGAAGCTCGCCAACCCGGACGGCAAGACCACCTGGACGCCGTTCCCGAAGACGACCAACTTCATGCCGTACTTCGCGGAGATCGCCAAGACGGACGCCGAGGCGGTGTACTGCTTCTACGCGGGTAAGGCCGCGATCGACTTCGCCAAGCAGTACGCCCAGTCGGACATCGCCGATCTGCCGCTGTACACGGCCTTCGTCACCGAGGGCAGCGTGCTCCAGGCGCAGGGCGCGGCGGCGAAGGACATCTACTCCGTCCTGAACTACGCGGCCGACCTGGACAACGAGGCCAACCGCACGTTCGCCGCCGACTGGACCGCGGAGCACGACACGCAGCCCACCACCTACGCGATGGCGTCGTACGACGCGGCCGCCGTGCTGGACAAGGCGATCGCCGACGCGGCGAAGGACGGCGACGTGACGTCGGAGACCATCAACAAGGCCATCGCGGGTCTGGGCCAGATCGACAGTCCGCGCGGCGCCTGGGAGTTCGGCGACAAGGCCCACTCGCCGGTGCAGACGTGGTACCTGCGCCAGGTGCGGCCGGACGGCGCCCAGTTGGCCAACGTCATGGTCCAGGACCTGGCGACGCTCGGCAGCTGACGTGGATCTCCTCGATGCCCACCTCGTGCCGGCGGTGGACGGCGTGGCCTTCGGGCTGCTGCTGTTCGTGGTCGCCGCCGGCCTGAGCCTCGCCTTCGGCACGGCGGGTGTGCTGAATCTGTCGCACGGCACGCTCTACGCGATCGGCGCCTACACGGGGGCCGAGCTGAGCGACGGGACCTGGGGCGGTCTCGCCCTCGGTCTGGCGGCCGGAACCGCGGCGGCGTGCGTCGCCGGGGCGGGGCTGTCCGCCGCGACGGCTCCGCTCGCCCGGCGCGGGCATCTCGCGCAGGCCCTGCTGACGTTCGGGCTCGCCCTGATCGGCGGTGACCTGCTCATCCAGGTGTTCGGGGCGGACGAACTCCCCGTACGCGTCCCCGAAGCGCTCGACACCTCGGTGACGCTGCTGGGGCACCGCTACCCCGCCTACCGCCTCTGCTTCATCGTGATGGCCGTGCTGCTCGCGGCGTGCGGGACCTGGGTGCTGACCCGGACCCGGATGGGCGCCGCGGTACGGGCCGCCGCCGACGATCCGCAGATGCTGGCGGCCACCGGTCGCAACCCCAGGGCGGTGCACACCGGCGTCCTCGCGGCGGCGGGTGCGCTGGCCGGGGCGGCGGGCGTGCTGGGGGCGCCGATCATCGGTCCCGGCCCCGGTACGTCCGAGAACGTGCTGATGCTCTCCCTCGTGGTGGTCGTGCTGGGTGGGCTGCGCTCCCTGTGGGCGACCTTCTTCGCGGCGATCGCGGTGGGCGAGGTGCAGACGCTGGGCGTCTCGCTGGCGCCCGACCTGGCGCCGTATCTGCTCTTCGCCGCGATGGCGGCGGTGCTGGTGCTGCGCTCCCGCTTCGCGGAACCGGCGGCGGCGCACGGCCCCGAGGGTGCCGCCCAGGACCCGGTCGCCCGGCTGCGAAGCCGCCTCGTCGCCGTGCTGCGGCGACGACCGCTGCCCGCCTGGACCAGCCGGCTGCCGGGTGGGCCCGCGTGGCGGCAGGCGGCCCCGCTGCTCGTGCTGCTCCTGGTGCTGATCTCCCTGCCGGCCCTGCTCGACACGTACAGCATCTCGCTGGCCGGTTCCGCCCTGGCCCTGGGGCTGCTCGCGGTCAGCGTCACCGTCCTCACCGGGTACGCCGGGCTGCCCACCCTCGGGCAGACCGCGCCGTTCGCCGTGGGCGCGTACGCCACCGCGAACCTCGCGGAGGCGGGGTGGACCGTGGGCCCCGTGCAGCTCGTCCTCTCGGCGCTCGCCGCCGCCGTCTTCGCCCTGGTGGTGGGTCCGGCGGTGATCCGGGCGCGTGGCACCACCGTCCTGATGATCACGCTCGCCATCGGGGAACTGACCGGCGCGGTCGTCAACCAGCTCAAGTCCGTCACCGGCGGCGCGGACGGCCTCGTCGGCTTCCCGGCCACGCGGGCGCTGTGGGGCGGGGAGGAGATGCTGGAGGAGAGCCAGCTGTACACCTACGCGCTCGTCGTCGCCGTCGTCGCCGTCTCCGTCACCCTGCTCGTCCTGCGCTCCCCGGCGGGGAAACTGCTGACCGGCACCCGGGGCGCCGAGGCGCGGATGCGCGCCTCCGGGCACCCGGTGGGGCGCTACCTGCTGGTGGCCCACATCTGCGCGGGCGCGCTGGCCGGGGTGGGCGGTTCGCTGATGGTGACCGTCCAGCAGTACCTCTCCCCCGCCGACGTCGGGTTCGAGATCGCCGCGTTCGCCCTGCTGGCGGTGGTCATCGGCGGTACGACGTCGGTGATCGGCGCCCTGCTGGGCGCCGGGCTCATCGTCGCCACCCGGGACTGGGTCGCCGGTTCCTGGCCCGGTCACGGGCCGCTGCTGCTCGGCGTGCTCTTCGTCGCCACCGTGTACCTGCTGCCGCGCGGCCTGGCGGGGCTGCGCGGCGGACCCGGCGGCGGGAGCGGGGAGAACGGGCCGCCCTCCGATACGACAGGTGCTCCCGGAACACCAGGGGCGCCCGGGGCGCTCGGGGCACCCGGGGTCTCCGCCGCTTCCGCCGCCTCCGCCGCCTCCGCCGCCTCCGCCGCCGAGGATCAACCTCCGTCCGCGCCCGCCCCGACCTCCGCCGGGAAGGCCTCCCCATGACACCGTCACCCGCACCGACCACCACGCTCCCTCCCGTCCTCGCCCTCGACCGGCTCACCCGCAGGTACGGCACACTCACCGCCGTCGACGACGTGAGCCTGTGTCTGCCGGCAGGGGCCCGGCACGCCGTCATCGGCCCCAACGGGGCGGGCAAGACCACCCTGCTCAACCTCATCGCGGGCACCGACCGGCCCGACCACGGCACGATCGCCCTGGACGGCGCCGACATCACCCGGACCTCCACGGTGAAGCGGAGCCGTATCGGGATCGCCCGCAGCTTCCAACAGCCATCGGTCATAGCGGAGTTGTCGGTGCTGGACAACATCGTCCTGGCGGGCTGGCCGCACCATCCGCAGCGTCGCGGCGCCTGGCGCAGACCGTCCCGCCACCGGCAGCACAAGGAGTCCGCGGGCCGTCATCTGGAGACGGTCGGCCTCGCGGACCTCGCCCACCGGCCGGCCTCGACGCTCTCGCACGGGCAGCGCCGCCTGCTCGACCTCGCCGCCGCGCTGGCGGGCGGCCCCCGGCTGCTGCTCCTGGACGAGCCGGCGGCCGGGCTGACCGACGGCGACATCGCCCGGCTGCTCGGCGTCATCGGCGCCCTGCCGTCCAGCGTCGCGGTCGTCCTGGTCGAGCACCATGTCGAGGTGGTCGCCGAACTCGCGACCTCCGTAACCGTGTTGGCCGCGGGGAAGGTGCTGGTCGACGGACCGACCCAGGAGGTGCTGGCGCATCCGGAGGTCCGGGAGGCGTACCACGGCACCGGCCCGTCGGCGGGCCCGGACGCCGCCCGGGCCGAGGCGATCCCGACCGTCTGCCCGTCCCCCACCGACGCGAGAGGATGACCGCCCCCCGATGCTCGAACTCACCGGACTGACCGCGGGCTACCACGGCGGCACCGTCCTCCACGGCCTCGACCTGTCGGTGCCCGCCGGTACGGTCCACGCCGTGGTCGGCCACAACGGCGCGGGCAAGACGACGCTCGTCCACACCGTCGCCGGGCTGATGCGGCCGAGCGCCGGATCCGTACGCGTGGACGGCCGCGACGTGACCGGGCAGCCGGCCCACCGGATCGCCCGGGCGGGGATCGGTCTCGTACCGCAGGGCCGCCGGGTGTTCGCCGGGCTCACGGTCGACGAGCACCTGCGGCTGTCCTACCGTCCGCCGCGCCGGGGCGACACCACCCGCCCCAGTGTGTGGACCCCCGCCCGGGTCCTGGAGCTGCTGCCCCGGCTGGGCGAGCGCCGGGGCAACCGGGGTACGGATCTGTCCGGCGGCGAACAGCAGATGCTGGCGCTGGCCCGCGCGCTGCTCGGCTCACCGCGGGTGCTGCTGCTCGACGAGCCGACGGAGGGCCTCGCACCCGTACTGGTGCGGCAGATCGACACGTTGGTGACCACGCTGGCGGCCGAGGGCATCGCCGTCCTCCTGGTCTCCCCCAGCCCCGCCCAGGCCGCCGCGTCCGCCCGCACGCTCACGGTCCTCACCTCGGGGCGGACGACGCTGCGCCAGTCCGGGGAGGACGCCCGCGCCGACGCGACGGCGCTGCACGCGGCGCTGGAACTGACGGCGACGGGAGCCTAGGAAGCAAGCAGCAAGAACAATCGCGGTACGAGCGCGGGGCCGGCGGAGACGGCAGCGGGGACGACACTCCGCGCGGCCCGCCCCGATGTCCCCACCCGCCGCCTCTACCCGGCCTTCATGCTGTGCCCGCCGAAGCCGCTGCGCCGGTCGGATCCGCTGTTCTGCGCCTGCCACCACGCGTCGAACCCCGCCTGATCCATGGCGGTCCAGTCGGGGGTGTCCTCGACCTGCGCGGCACCCATCCGGCGGGCGAGGGCGACCATGGCGGCCCCGACGGCTCCGCGCCGTTCGTCGTAGCCCTCCAGGACCTCCTTCCAGCTCCCCCCGGCCGCCCAGGCGGCCTCCAGCGCCGTGGCGTCCTGGAGCGCCTTCACGCTGCCGCCGCCGATGTGCGGCCGGGCGACGCTGGCGGCGTCGCCGACGAGCACCAGGCGGCCCGCGGTGTAGTGCGGCACCTCCAGGTCGTAGATGGGCTGGATGAAGGTGGTCTCGGCGGGGGTGCGGAGCACGCGGGCCGCCCAGTACGGCGGGAAGTTGTCGGCGACCAGGGCGCGCAGGTGCGCGGTGAGTTCGGAGTTGAGGCGGCCGGGCGGCAGGGAGGTGGGGGTCCGCAGGTCCGGGTGGAGGCCGTCGGTCTGCGGGGGTGCGGTGTAGAGCACCCAGTTGAGCCGGTGCCCGCCGACGCCGTCCGGGATGCGGTAGATCATGCAATGGCCGCCGGGGAAGACGATGTTGTGCGCGTCGTCGCCGTCCGACGGAAGGTCCGCGACGTCCGGCGACGTGCCGCGCCAGCCGATGTATCCGGCGTACGTGGCGTCCGCGCCGGGGAACATCGCCTCGCGCACGACGGAGCGGTATCCGTCGGCGCCGATCACGAGGTCGAAGTGCTCCTCGTACCCGTCCGCAAGCCGCAACGTCGCCCCGTCGGCGTCCGGTTCGACGGCGGTGACGACGGCCCCGGACCGGTAGGACACCGCATCGGGCACCCGGCGCCGCAGTTCGCTCCACAACGAGCCCCAGCTGTACGCCCGGAAGGGGAACGGCTGCTCGCCGACGACCCGGCCGTGAACGGCCTCCCCGTCGCGCACGCTCCACACCCGCCGGGTCAGCGGCGCCCAGGGCATCTCCGGGTCCACGTACCCGGCTTCCCGCAGCTCGTCGTACCGGTCGCTGTGGAGGGCGATTCCGACGCCTCTGTCACGGAGCCGGTCGTCGGCGCGCTCCAGTACGGTGACCCGCTCGGCCCCTCCGCGCGACGCGGCCAGCGCCGCGGCACACCCCGCTATGCTGCCGCCGACGACGGCGACGCTGCCTCCCCGCATGACTGGCACTCCACTCACTCGACGTTCCGGCCTTCCGGCCCTGCCCACCCGACGCGATGCCCGTTCAGCGCTTCCGGAAGGCCGCGTCCAGGTTGGGGACCTCGACGGAGGCGTGCAGGGTGATGCCGTCGGCCGGCTCGACCCGGGCGGCGATCAGATCGAGCACGGCGTCCGCGAGGCGGATCTTGGTCGCGTCGGTGCGGCCGTGGAGCAGGCGTATCTCGACGTGCAGGACGGCATGACCTTCGGTCCGGTCACCGATGACGAAGTCGTCGACCCGGCGGAAGCGGGTCTTGCAGGCCTCCGGGCGGGCGGCGACGGTGTCGACGACGAGCGGGTGCAGGGCGAGCGCGAAAGCCTGGCGGTCGAAGGTCGCGGCGAGCGTGCCGGAGTAGTCGACGGTGATCTGCGGCATGGGGGCAACTCCTCGGAGAACAGCGTGGGCTGGGGATGTCGGCCCGTACGGGGGAACGGTAGCCGAACGGGCGTCCAGGTCAGGGCTCGCCCGTCGTCCGTGCGAAGGACTCGTCCGCCGTCCCGGTCGGCGACTGCTCCGGTCGGCCCCGCCCGCACTGCGCGCCCGGACGGTCCGCCCTACCGTCTGTGCTGACGTCGTCACCCAGGGAGCCGGTCGTCGCGGAAGTCCGCACCTGGCGGGGCGCCTGTCCCACCCCGTACAGGAGGAGCCATGCCGGAGCTGTTCATCGATGGTCAGTGGACCGCCGCCGCCGAGGGGCGGACGCGGGAGATCCGCTGCCCGGCCGACGGCACGCTGGTGGCAGAGGTCGACGAGGGCGGGGCCCAGGACGCCGCCGCGGCCGTCGCCGCGGCCCGGCGGGCCTTCGACCACGGGACCTGGCCGGGGACGCCGGCCGCCGAGCGGGGGCGGCTGCTGCTGCGGGTGGCGGAGCTGCTGGAGCGGGACAAGGACGTCTTCGCGCGGGCCGAGTCGCTGGACACGGGAAAGCGGCTGGTCGAGAGCGCCTACGACATGGACGACATCGCGAACTGCTTCCGGTACTTCGGCAACCTCGCCGCCGCCGGGGGCGCCGACCGGGTCGTCGACACCGGGAGCGCCGACACGGACAGCCGTGTCGTCCACGAGCCCGTCGGGGTCTGCACGCTCATCACGCCGTGGAACTATCCGCTGCTCCAGACCGCCTGGAAGGTCGCTCCCGCGCTCGCGGCCGGCAACACCTTTGTGCTCAAGCCGAGCGAGCTGACCCCGCACACCGCCGTCCTGCTCATGCGGCTCCTGACCGAGGCCGGGCTGCCGGACGGGGTCGCCAATCTGGTGCTGGGTGCCGGTGCCGACGTGGGCGCGCCGTTGACCGAGGACCCGCGGGTGGACATGGTGTCGTTCACCGGGGGGCTCGCCACCGGGCGGCGCGTCATGGCGGCGGCCGCGCCCACCGTGAAGAAGGTCGCCCTGGAGCTGGGCGGCAAGAACCCCAACATCGTCTTCGCCGACGCCGACTTCGACACCGCCGTCGACTACGCGCTGATGGCGGTGTTCCTGCACGCGGGGCAGGTCTGCTCGGCCGGGGCGCGGCTCCTCGTACAGGACGAGCTGCACGACCGGTTCACCGACGAGCTGGTGGCGCGGGCCCGCCGGATCCGGCTCGGCGGGCCGTTCGACGAGGACGCGCGCAGCGGGCCGCTGATCTCCGCCGCGCACCGCGACAAGGTCGAGGCGTACGTGGCCGAGGGCATCGCGGAGGGCGCGGTGCTGCGCTGCGGCGGGGCGCGGCCCGAGGATCCGGCGCTGGCGGGCGGCTTCTACTACCCGCCCACCGTGCTGGACGAGTGCGCGACCTCGATGTCCGTGGTCCAGGACGAGTCGTTCGGCCCGGTGCTCACCGTCGAGCGGTTCCGGGACGAGGACGACGCGGTCCGGCTGGCCAACGACACCGTGTACGGGCTGGCGGGCGCCGTGTGGACGCGGGACGGCGGGCGCGCCCACCGGGTGGCCTCACGGCTGCGGGCGGGCACCGTGTGGATCAACGACTTCCACCCCTACGTACCGCAGGCGGAGTGGGGCGGCATGAAGCAGTCCGGCTTCGGACGCGAGCTGGGTCCGGCCGGGCTGGCCGAGTACCAGGAGGCCAAGCACATCTGGCGCAATGTCGCCGCGGTTCCCCAGCGGTGGTTCGAGTGAGTCCGGACAGCGGTCCGGGACGGGACCGAGCGGCCGAGGCCCGCGGCAAGGCCGACGACGAGGCGCTCGGCGAGCTGGGCTACCGGCCCGAACTCCGCCGTACGCTCGGCAACTTCCACACCTTCGCCGCCGGGATCAGCTACATCTCGATCCTGACCGGCACCTTCCAGCTCTTCTACTTCGGCGTCAGTTTCGGCGGTCCCGCCTACTGGTGGTCCTGGCCGATGGTCTTCTGCGGGCAGCTGATGGTGGCCCTGTGCTTCTGCGAGCTGGCGGCCCGCTACCCGGTGGCCGGTTCGATCTACAACTGGGCCAAGAAGATGGGCGGCCCGCACGTCGGCTGGCTCGGCGGCTGGATGATGATGACGGCCACCATGGTCACCCTGTCGGCCGTGGCGCTGGCCTACCAGATCACGCTGCCGCAGATCGACGACTGGTTCCAGTTCGTGGGCGACGGGAGCGGCAGGAACGACCAGGCGGCCAACGCGGTGCTGCTGGGCAGCGTGCTGATCCTGTTCTCCACGCTGGTCAACGCGTTCGGGGTCAAGCTCATGGCCCGGATCAACTCCGCGGGCGTCTTCATCGAACTGATCGCCGCCGTCCTGCTCATCGTCTTCCTGGCGGCCCACATCACCCGTGGCCCCAGCACCGCCCTGACGGAGACGTACGGTCTGGGCAGCGGTCAGTCGCTGGGCTACTTCGGCGCGTTCCTCACCGCCTCGCTGGCCTCGGCCTATGTGATGTACGGCTTCGACACGGCGTCCTCGCTCGGCGAGGAGTCGCACGACCCGGGCCGCAACGCGCCCCACGCCATTCTGCGGGCGCTGATCGCGTCGTTCCTGATCGGCGCGTTCATCCTGCTGTTCGCGCTGCTCGCGGTGCCGGACCTCAAGGCCGAGGAGCTGTCGACGGGCGGGTTGCAGTACGTGGTGCTGGCGACGCTCGGCGACACCGTCGGGGAGGTCTTCCTCTGGGCGGTGGTCGTCGCGATCACGGTCTGCGTGCTGGCGGTGCAGGCCGCCGGGATCCGGCTGATGTTCGCCATGGCGCGGGACAACAACCTGCCCGCCGGGTCGAAACTGGCCAGGGTCAGCCCGCGCTTCGGGACGCCCGTGGTGCCCGCCGTGCTGATCGGGGTGGTCGGCGTCGTCATCCTGGTGGTGAACATCAACCAGCCGCAGATCTTCTCGGTGATCACCAGCATCGCGATCATCATGATCTACGTGGCCTATCTGCTGGTCACCGTGCCCATGCTGCTGCGCCGGCTGCGCGGCGGCTGGGAGCCGCGCGAGGGCGCGTTCTCGCTGGGCCGCTGGGGGCTGCCGGTCAACGTCGCCGCCGTGCTCTGGGGCACGGCCATGTCGCTCAACCTGGCCTGGCCGCGCGCCGAGGTGTACAACGCGACCGGCCCGCAGCACTGGTACCTGCGCTGGGGCGCGTTCCTGTTCATCGGCGTCGTCGCGCTGGGCGGCTTCGCCTACTACTGGTTCGTCCAGCGGCACCGTACCGGCGTGCTCGCCGAGCACCGGTCCGGGACACCGGACCCCGACGCCCCCGCCGCTCCCCCGTCCCCGCCGGCCGTCTGAACCCTGGAGTCGTGATGCCCGACGCAAGCCCCCGTTCCGTGTTCGACTACGTCGTGGTCGGCGGCGGTACGGCCGGAGCGGTCATCGCCGCCCGGCTCACCGAGGATCCCGCCGTCACCGTCTGCGTCCTGGAAGCGGGCCCCTCCGACGTCGGGGACGAGAGCGTCCTGCGGCTGGACCGGTGGATGGCCCTGCTGGAGTCCGGTTACGACTGGGACTACCCGGTGGAGCCGCAGGAGCGGGGCAACAGCTTCATGCGGCACGCCCGCGCCAAGGTGCTCGGCGGCTGTTCCTCGCACAACTCGTGCATCGCCTTCTGGGCCCCGGCCGAGGACCTCGACGCGTGGGGAGCCCTGGGCTGTACGGGGTGGAGCTCGGCGGACTGCTTCCCGCTGTACCGGCGGCTGGAGACCAACGACGCGCCCGGCGACCACCACGGCCGCTCGGGTCCGGTCACCATCCGGACCGTGCCGCCGCTCGACCCCTGCGGCGGCGCCCTGCTGTCGGCCTGCGCGGCGGCCGGCATCCCCACCGTCCCGTTCAACACGGGCTCCACGGTGATCCGGGGCGCGCACTGGTTCCAGATCAACGCCCGCGAGGACGGCACCCGCTCCTCCGCCTCGGTCTCGTACCTGCACCCCGTGCTGGGGAAGCGGCCCAACCTGGAGGTGCGGACGGGGCTCCAGGCGAAGCGGCTGCTGTTCGAGGGCGAGCGGTGCTCCGGGGTGGAGTACCTGGAGCCCGACACCGTCCACAGCGGGAGCGTGGGCGCCCGGCGCGAGGTGATCGTCTCCTGCGGGGCGATCGACTCCCCGAAGCTGCTGATGCTGTCCGGCATCGGTCCGGCCGGGCATCTGCGGGACACCGGGGTGGACGTGCGGGTGGACTCCCCCGGCGTCGGCTCGCACCTCCAGGACCACCCGGAGGGCGTGATCATGTGGGAGGCGAAGCGGCCCATGGTCACCGCCTCCACCCAGTGGTGGGAGATCGGCATCTTCGCGGACACCGAGCCGGGCCTCGACCGGCCGGACCTGATGTTCCACTACGGTTCGGTGCCGTTCGACCTGAACACCTACCGGCGCGGCTATCCGACCTCGGACAACGCGTTCTGTCTGACCCCGAACGTCACCCGCGCCCGGTCCCGGGGCACGGTGCGGCTGCGGACCCGGGACTTCCGGGACAAGCCCCGGGTCGATCCGCGCTACTTCACCGACGAGCACGACGTACGGGTGATGACGTACGGGCTGCGGCTGGCGCGGGAGATCGTGGCGCAGCCCCCGATGGCCGACTGGGCGGGCGCGGAGCTGGCTCCGGGGCCGGGCGCGACCACGGACGCGGAGCTGTTCGACTACATCCGCGAGACGCACAACACCGTGTACCACCCGGCCGGAACCGTCCGCATGGGCCCGGCGGACGACCCGGACTCGCCGCTCGACCCGATGCTGCGGGTCAAGGGGGTGACGGGGCTGCGGGTGGCCGACGCGTCCGTCATGCCGGTCCTGCCGACGGTCAACCCGTGCATCACCACGATGATGATCGGCGAGAAGTGCGCCGATCTGATCAAGGAAGGCTGAGCCGGAGTTCCCGTTCCAGCATCGAACGCTATTCGCACACCTGCTCGAATAGCGTTACGCTCTCCCCATGGCCGTACACCTGCAAAGCTCGCTTTTCGACCAGGATGCCGAGGTCGAAGCCGGTCCCCTGAGCGGACTGCGGCGCACCGATCTGGGGCACGGGGCCTGGATCGACGTGCTGCCGCAGTGGCTCCGGGGCGCGGACGCCCTGTTCGAGACGCTGGTCCGCGACGTCGACTGGCGGGCCGAGCAGCGCGTCATGTACGAGCGCGTGGTGGCGGTCCCCCGGCTGCTGGCCTTCTTCGGCCGCCACGATCCCCTGCCGCATCCGGCCCTGGAGGCCGCCCGCACCCGGCTCGGCGAGCACTACGCCGCCGAGCTGGGCGAACCGT
Source organism: Streptomyces sp. NBC_01116 (assembly GCF_041435495.1). Lineage (NCBI taxonomy): Bacteria > Bacillati > Actinomycetota > Actinomycetes > Kitasatosporales > Streptomycetaceae > Streptomyces > Streptomyces sp. NBC_01116. Next base: position 6,834,258 of record NZ_CP108644.1, on the reverse strand, counting down.
TCACCACGGCGGGGCTGTGCTTCTACCGGGACGGGCGGGACGGGGTCGCCTGGCACGGCGACACCATCGGCCGGGGAAGCACCGAGGACACGATGGTCGCGATCCTCTCGCTGGGAGCCCCCCGGCACCTCGCGCTGCGGCCGCGCCGACCGGGCCCCGCCGCCGTCCGCAGGCCGCTCGGGCACGGCGACCTGATCGTCATGGGCGGCAGTTGCCAGCGCACCTGGGAGCACGCGGTGCCCAAGACCGCGCGGGCCGTCGGACCGCGCATCAGCGTGCAGTTCCGGCCCGACGGGGTGCGCTGAGCCCGGCGCCCGGCGGGCGCGGCCCGGATCACGCGGTTGTGCGGGGCCCGGGCAGGGCGGATTCTGAGAATGATGAACCGGGCCGGTGTCGCGCCGTGAGCGCGGCGAGCACGGCGGAGAGCGCCGACTTCCGTGGCCCCCTGGACGTCACCAGGGCGGCCACGGTGGTCCTGGACGCCGAGAACACCGTCATCGGCTGGAGCCCGGCGGCGGCCGAGCTTCTCGGCTACGACCCCTCCGACGCCCTGGGGCGGCCTCTGACCGCGTTCCTCTCGGTGCGGCCGGCCGGCGGCGTCCTCCCGGCGGAAGCGGCCGGGACACCCGGTCCCGGCCCCGGGCCACCGTCGCTCTTCGGCAACGAGATCCATGTGGCACGCACCCGCGACGGCCGTGAGCTGCTGGTGGCGACGGCGACGTGTCCGCTGCCCGGCGGAGCCGGGGTGCGCGGCCCCGGCGTGCCGGACCGGATCCTGGTGGCGGCCGAGGTGGAGGCGCTGCTGCACTGGGAGTCACGGCTCGCCCTGCTCCAGGGTCTGGCCACCCAGTCGCCCGTCGGTCTGGCCATCTACGACACCGACCTGCGGCTGAGCTGGAGCAACACCGCCTACGAGCGGGAGATGGGGCAGCCGCTGGCCGCGTTCCGGGGCAAGCGGGCCGAGGAGTTGTACGGGGCGGGCTCCTTCGTGACGCCCGGCTATCCGCACACCCTCGCCGGCGTGATGCGTCAGGTGCTCGACACCGGTGAGCCGGTCCTCGACCTGCACTTCCGGGGGCAGCCGCCCAGCGACCCGGGAAGGGACCACCTGTGGTCCTGCGCGTACTACCGGCTGGAGGACTCCGACGGGCACGCGCTCGGTGTCTGCGAGGACGCGTTCGACATCACCGACCGCTACCGGGTCCAGGAGCGGCTGGCCCTCCTCGTCGAGGCCGGCCGCCGCATCGGCACCGTCCTGGACGTGGCCACCACCGCCGAGGAGATCGCCGCGGTGGCCGTGCCGGACTTCGCCGTCACCGTACGGGTGGACGTCACCCGGGCGGCGGTGACCGGGGAGACCGCGGCGGTGGGCAGCCCGGCGGACATGTCCCTGCTGCGGGTGGCGGAACGGTCGGCGCGGGGGTCCGCCACGCCGGATCCCGGTGTCCCGGGGGCCGGGCAGCCGGAGGCGGGGCGTCCGGAGGCCGGGCAGCCGGAGGCCGGGCAGCCGGAGGCCGGGCAGAGCCCCGGCGAGGCGCCGCAGCCGCATCCGTCTCCGTCCCCGCCGTACCCGCCCCCGTCCCTGCCAGCGCCGCCGTCCCCGTCTCCGTATCCGCCGGTCGCGTACCCGCCCGGATCGCCGCAGCACCGCAGCCTGTCCTCGGGCGGGCTCGTGCTCGACGAGAGCACCCTGGTCGTCCCGTTGCGGGCCGGGGGCGGCATCCTGGGGCTCGTCACCTTCGACCGGGGCGCGGGCCTCGGCACCTCGGGCCGGCCACTCGGCCCCGACCGGGCGACCACGTTCGACAACGGCGAGGTCGCCCTGGCCGACGAGCTGGCGGCCCGGGCCGCCGTCTGCGTCGACAACGCGCGCCGCTACACACGCGAGCGCACCGCCTCCCTCGCCCTCCAGCGGCAGCTGCTGCCCCATCGCCTGCCGCCGCTGTCCGCCGTCGAGACCGCCTACCGCTACCTGCCGGCCGACGACGTGACCGGCGTCGGCGGGGACTGGTTCGACGTGATCCCGCTGTCCGGGACCCGGGTCGGCCTCGTGGTGGGGGACGTGGTCGGGCACGGGCTCAGGGCGGCCGCCACGATGGGCCGGCTCCGCACCTCCGTACGGGCCTTCGCACAGCTCGACATGGCCCCCGACGAACTGCTGACCCGGCTGGACGATCTGGTGGGCCAGCCGGCGGAGGAACGGACGGACCCGTACGGCGGGCCGGTCGAGACCTACGACGTGACCACCGGGGCGACCTGCCTGTACGCCGTCTACGATCCGGTCTCCCGGCGTTGCGTCATGGCCCGGGCCGGGCACCTGCCGCCGGCGATCGTCGGTCCGGGAGGCCAGGTGTCGTTCCCGGACCTGCCCGCAGGTCCGCCGCTCGGTCTCGGCGGGCTGCCGTTCGAGTCGATGGAGATCGACCTGCCCGTGGACAGCCTGCTGGCGCTCTTCACCGACGGCCTGGTCGAGGACCGGGACCACGACATCGGACGCGGCCTCGACACACTGGGCCGGGTGCTCGGCGACCGTTCGGCGTCGCTGGAGGAGCTGTGCGACCGGGCGGTCTCCGAGCTGGTGCCCGACGGCACGAGCACCGACGACACCGCCCTCCTCCTGGTCCGCACCCGCGAACTCGACGCGGAACGGGTGGCCGACTGGGAGCTGACCGCCGAACCGCTGTCGGTGGGCCGCGCCCGCGAGCTGGCCACCGGACAGCTGGAGGCCTGGGGCCTGGAGGAGCTGGTGTTCGCGACCCAGCTGGTCGTCAGCGAGCTGGTCACCAACGCGGTCCGGTACGCGGGCGGTCCGCTGGGGCTGCGCCTCATCCGGGACCGCACCCTGGTGTGCGAGGTCGCGGACACCGGTCACACCTCCCCGCACCTGCGGCACAGCGAGGCGGACGACGAGGGCGGCCGCGGACTCTTCATCGTGGCGCAGCTCGTCCAGCGGTGGGGCACGCGGTACACCCCGACCGGGAAGACCATCTGGACCGAGCAGACCCTCCCGCCGGCCGGAACCGGCTGACCGGACCGCCCGCGAGGCGCTGTCCTCAGGCGCTGCCCGCAGCACCGCCCGTGGACAGCATCGCCCGTGAACAGCACCTGGGAGCAGCGCCCTTGGGCAGCATCTGAGCGCAGCGCCTTTGTTGACAACCCAACAGACTTGGACTTAGGTATGCCTTACCTAAGTCGACTGGGTGTCCGTGGTTCTGGTTACCGATGCCGAGAAAGGTGCTCATCTCATGAGTGCTGTTCCCTCCACCCGTACCGTCGCCCGTGCGGGCCTCGCCGCGTTCGCCGCCGGCGCGCTGGCCCTGACCTTCGCCTCCCCGGCCGCCGCCGCGACCGGCACCCGTACGGTCACCGACGGGGGCGCCACCTACAACCTGTCGCTCTCCGGACCCGACACCGCGGCCGCCGCGGGCGCCAACATCACCGTCACCGGCAGCGGTTACAACACCGGACAGGGTGTGTACGTGAGCCTGTGCGTGGTGAACGGGGCCCAGGGCGCCAACAAGCCCTCGCCGTGTCTCGGCGGCCAGGACCAGTCCGGCACCACCGGCGCCTCGCACTGGGTGTCCGGCCTGGGCGGCGGCCTCCCCAACACCTCGCCCTTCGGCGCGGGCGGCACCTTCAGCGTCCGGATACACGTCAAGGCCGACCTCGGCGGCGGCAACGTCTGCGGCGACACCGTCGAGTGCGCCATCGTGACCCGCGCCGACCACACCGACACCAACGACCGCAAGTACGACGTCCACGCCCCGGTCACCTTCGTGTAGCGCTGACCGACAGCACCGCACAGCCCAGCCATTCGCCCGGTCCCGGCCGCTCGCGCCGGGGCCGGGCTCCCACGCGTCGTGACGAGGAATGACATGACATCCACTCCGGGCACCGCTCCCGGCACCCTGCCGGACGGCCGACGCGGACTCGGCCGCCGGGCGGGTACGGCCGCCGTCGCCGCCCTGCTGCTCGCGGCGATCCCCACGGGCGCGGCGGTCAGCGCCGACGCCGGCACCCCGAGGACCGCCACCGGCCCCGAGGGGCAGAAGCTCACCGTCTCGGCCACCACCGGACTCGACCCGGCCGGTGAGGAGGTCCGGGTCACCGGCGAGGGGTACGGCCTGGGATCCGGCATCTACGTCGCCCTGTGCAAGGACAACGGCGACAACCGGGTGCCCTCCCCCTGCCTCGGCGGCGCCGACATGAGCGGCGGCTCGAAGACCTCGCAGTGGATCGTGCCCCCGGGCGACCCGTACGAGGGCGATCTCGCCCGCGCCTTCGGGCCCGGCGGAACCTTCGACGTGGAGCTCCGGATCACGGCGAAGGGCGACGGCCTCGACTGCGCCGAGGTGACCTGCTCCCTCGTCACCCGGGCCGACCACCGCTCCGCCGGCGACCGGTCGCAGGACGTCCGCATACCCGTCGCCTTCGCGGGCCAGGAGCCGGGCGAACCGGGCGGCGAGGGCGTCGACGTGCCCGCGGGGACCGTCTCCTACAGGGCCGCCGCCGACTTCACCTCGGCCGGCAAGCCGCTGGACCTGCTGCTGCACCCCGACTCCAAGAAGCTGTACGTCGGCGCGGACAACCTCCCCGACACCGCGGACGTCGACGAGCGCGGGCTGCATGTGCTGAACCCCGGGGACGGCAGGGCCGAGAGCTGGATCAGCCAGGCCCCCGGACCCGGCGGGGAGCCGCGCACCTCGGCGGCCGCGCGTATCTCCGGACCGCTGCCGGGCGACGGCGTCGTCTACAACTACCCGCTGCGGGGCGTCGGCAGCGCCAGGTCCGGGGACAAGAAGGCCTCCGGCGTCTGGCTCACCGGGTTCACCATCACCGACATCGCCCCCGGTACGACCCCGGGCACCGTGCTGGTCGCCCAGGGCGCGAAGCTCTCCGAGATCGAGCGGGCCACCGGCACGGCGACCCGGAGCCTCACCCTCCCGGGCGGCACGCAGTTCGCCTCGGACCCCGCCCGGGGCGCGCTCTGGTTCAGCGACATCGCGGCCGGGAAGCTGCACCGGGTGGACCTCACGTCGTTCGCGGTCACGGCCTCCTTCGACCTGCCCGGCGCGGGCACGGCCGGGTTCACCGAGACGGACCCGGCCACCGGCGCGGTGTGGGTCGGCGTCGACCGGTCCGTGGTGGTCCTCGACGCGGCGGGCAAGCCGCTCAAGACGCTCGTCGGCAAGGACCTGGCCCGCGACGCCGCCTTCGACCCGGCGACGGGCCGGGCCTATGTGGTCTGGCAGGACGGCGGGGACCTCTCCGATCCGGCCAACGACAACAACGGCACGCTGACCGTGTACGACACCGAGGACTTCGCCGTGGCCGCGAAGGAGCTGTCGCTGCCCGGCAACCACGCGCAGTCCGGCGCGGCCTCGCTCGCCGTCGAGCCGGGCGGGGCCACCGTCTTCGTGACGAGCCCCGCCGAGGGAAAGATCACCAGGCTGGTCCGGCAGGTCTCGCCGCTGGTGACCCGCGCGCCCGCCGACCTGGCGGCCGAGGACGGCGAGGACGTCACCCTCACCGCGGCGGCGGAGGGCTCCCCGGAGCCCACGGTCCGCTGGCAGGTCAGCCCGGACGGCTCGCAGACCTGGAAGGACGTCGAGGGCGCGACCGGGCCCGCGCTCACGTTCACCGCGAGGACGGCGCAGGACGGCTACCGCTACCGCGCCGAGTTCCGCAACGCCGCCGGCACCACCCGCACCTCCGCCGTGACCCTCACCGTCACCGCGCCGACGACCGGTGGCGGGGAGACGGGCGGCGACAGCGACGGCGGTGACGCCTCGACCGGAGGCGGCAGCACCGAAGGTGACGGGTCGACGGGCGGTGACAGCGGTACGCGGTCGGGCGGCGGCTCCACCACCGGGGGCTCCGGCTCCACCGGTACGGCCGGCGGCTCCGGCGCGTCCGGCGGCACCGGCTCCACGGTCGGCGGCGGGGCAGGTGGCGGCAGCGGCCCCGCCACCACGGCCGGAGGCGGCAGCCTGGCCGCGACCGGCGCCACGGTGATGTCGGCGACTCTCGCGGCAGCGGCACTCGTCGGCGCCGGGCTGCTGATCCACCGGCGGGCCAGGCGGCGCGCGGACGGCACGTCCTGACCCGCGGGGCGGCCCCGAAAGCCCCGTTCCGAAGGGCCCGTTGAAGGTCTTCGACGGGACACGGTGAGGGCCGGTCCGACGGAGAAATTGATTGGACTAGACCAAGCGCTCGTGTGCACACTCTCAGCCCGACCTCGCCCGCCAGGGCGCGTCCCGCTCCAGGAGAGGCACACATGCCCGTCATCGAGGTGGCAGACCTCGTCAAGGAGTTCAGCCGGCCCAGACGGCAGGAGGGCGCCTTCGCGGGCGTCCGCACCCTGCTGACGCGTGAGAAGACGGTCAAGCGTGCGGTCGACGGCATCGACTTCACGGTCCAGCGGGGCGAGATGGTCGGCTATCTCGGCCCCAACGGTGCGGGGAAGTCCACCACCATCAAGATGCTCACCGGCATCCTCGTACCCACGTCCGGCACGGTCACCGTCGCCGGCGCCACGCCCTGGCGGGACCGGTCCCGCAACGCCCGCCGGATAGGCGTGGTCTTCGGCCAGCGCAGCCAGCTCTGGTGGGACCTGCCACTGCGCGACTCGCTCTGGCTGATCGGCCGTCTCTACGACGTGCCGCAGGCCCGGTTCCGCGAGAAACAGCGGCAGTTCAGCGAGGTGCTCGACCTCGGCCCGTTCCTCGACACCCCCGTCCGCCAGCTCTCCCTGGGCCAGCGGATGCGCGGCGACCTCGCCGCCGCGATGCTCTACGAACCCGACATCCTCTACCTGGACGAGCCGACCGTCGGACTCGACGTCATCGCCAAGGAGCGGATACGCACCTTCGTCGGGGAACTGAACCGCGAGTCGGGCACCACGGTCGTCCTCACCACCCACGACCTCGACGACGTCGAGGAACTCTGCGACCGGATCATCCTCATCGACCACGGCAAGGTCGCCTACGACGGCGCGGTGGACGAGCTGAAGAGCCGCTACGCCCCGCACCGCGAACTCGTGGTGCAGACCGACCGGCTGGAGAGCGTCGAGGGCGCGGAGGTCGTCCGCCGCGAGGGCGGCAAGGTGTGGCTGCGCTTCGACCCCGTCCGCACACCGCCCGCCGAGCTGGTGGCCGCGGTGCTGGCGCAGCACCGGGTGACCGACCTGTCGATCGTGGAACCCGAGCTGGAGAGCGTCATCCACCGGATCTACGCGGACCGCGGATGACCGCCCCGACGGCCCGCGCCGCCGTGAAGCAGCCGTCCCGGACGCCGCTGCGGGCCCATCTCGCCTGCGCCCGCATCGAGTTCCGCGCCGCCCTCACCTACCGCACGGCCTATCTGTCGTCCTTCGCGATGATGCTCCTCCAGATCTGGCTGCTGACGGTGGTCTGGAAGGCGTTCTACGACGGCCGTGAGGAGGTGGACGGACTCAGCCTCACCACCATGACGGCGTACGCGACCCTGACAACGCTCCAGTACCAGCTCGTCAGCCCGTGGCGCTCCTCCCCCATCGACCAGCGGGTGCGGGAGGGCAAGGTCGCGGTGGACCTGCTGCGGCCCATCGGCTTCCCCGGTCAGATGCTCGCCGGCCAGCTCGGGTGGGCTTCGGCCGCGGTCCCGGTGCTGCTGGTCGCGCTGCCGTTCGCGTTGCTGATCGGCGCGGGCCAGGCACCCGCCTCGGCGGCCGCGGGGTTCGCCTACCCGGTGGCGCTGATCGGCGCGCTGCTCGTGAACCAGCTGCTCGGGCTGCTGCTCGGCATGGTCTCCTTCTGGACCCTGGAGGTGAGCGGCGCCCTCATGGCCTACCGCTTCGTCGCACAGTTCTTCTCCGGGGCCCTGATCCCGTTGTGGTTCATGCCCGGCCCGGTCAGGGCCGCCGCGGAATGGCTGCCTTTCCAGGCCACCGCTTACACCCCGGCGGCCGTCTACCTGGGCCAGGCCGAGGGCGCCGGCATCGCGGCCGCCCTCGGGGTCCAGCTCGCGTGGATCGTCGTGCTCGGCGCGCTGGCCGCGTTCGTCTGGTCGCGCGCCCGGCGCCGCGTCATGTCGCAGGGGGGATGAGGGATGATGCGAGGTCCGCGGGTCTATCTCCTGCTGGCAGGTGCGGCGTTCCGCGCCGAGTTCCAGTACCGGGGGAACCTGTTCATCAACATCATCGGCGGCCTGTTCTACCAGGGCGTCGGCCTGGCCTTCATCTGGGCGGTCCTGGATCGCTTCGGGCAGGTCGGCGGCTGGGGCCTGGGGGAGATCGCCTTCCTCTACGGCATGAGGCTCACCGCCCACGGCCTGTGGCTGCTCCCCGGCCACCAGCTGATCCACGTCGACGAGGTCGTCATCGAGGGCGAGTACGACCGCTACCTCGTCCGTCCGGTGTCGCCGCTGGTCCAGCTCCTCACCCGCAGGGTGCGGCTGAGCTCGCTCGGTGACCTGGCGGGCGGTGCGGTTCTCCTGTCCATCGCCTCGGCCTCCGCGCCGGTCGACTGGTCCCCCCTGGCCGTCTGCTTCCTCCTGCTCGCCGTGGTGGGCGGCGCCCTGGTGGAAGGCGCACTGCAACTGGCCGCCTCCGCACTGGTCTTCAGGATGAAGAGGGTCTCCCCCATCAAGTTCGCCATCGACATGATCTTCAGCGACTTCGGCAACTACCCGCTGAAGATCTTCGGCCCGGTGGCCGGCTTCGGGCTGACCTTCGTCTTCCCGCTGGCCTTCGTCGCCTATCTGCCGGCGACCGTGCTGATGGACCGGGAGGAGGAACTCGCCGTACCGGAATGGCTCGCCTGGGGCACGCCGGGCATCGGCGTCGCGCTCATGTACATCGCGTACCGCTTCTGGGAGCGGCAGTCCCGCCACTACGAGAGCAGCGGGCACTGAGCAGACCGCTCCCGGCGGCGCCCGTCACAAGCGCTTACCCAACCGCCGCTCCATCAACATCCGTACGCACAAGGCGACATCAGTCGGTACGGGCCGATCGGAGAGGTCTGGACCGAGCCGCCTGAACTTCACGGGAACTCCAGCGAAATGGCACGTGTGTGGATATCGTGCACCGAGCGGGGGCGCGTCCGGCAGTCCACGGGATCGACGGATGCGTCGTGTTTGTGGGGGTGCGACTGTGACTGGGGGGTTCATGGGGCATGTCGAAATACCTGATACCGACCTATCCGGACCGGTAGGGCTCCGGGGCGCGCCGCGCCCCCGCACCGCCGCGTCCAGGAACCGCACGGCGGCGCTGGAACAGCTGTGGAGGGCCCCGACAGCACAGCGCGACCCGGCCGGCCGGCCGCCGGCCCGGCGGAAGCGGACGCCCGGCCCGGCCTTGGCCGCGCTGACCGAACTGCTCGGGCTGGCCGGTCCGGCCTGGCTGCTGCTGCGCGCGGGCGACCAGCCGCGCCCGGTGACGGCCGCCGCGGTGGCGGGGCTGGTCTGGGTCGGACTGCGTGGGGCCCGGGGGCGGTACGCGGACCGGCCGGGGGCCGGGTCCGGCGCGCTCGGCCCGGTCGGGGACTGGCTCGTGCTCATCGGCCTGCTGGCCGTCCTGCACACGGCGGCGGGCAGCCCGATGGACCCGGCCACGGCCGTCGTGGCCGTGGCACCGGGGCTGCTGGTCGCCACGGCGGCGGCGGGCCTGCGCCGGTGGCCGCGTTCCGGGCGCCGGGTCCGCAGGGTCCTGCTGGTCGGCGAGGCGTCGGGCGTCGGGCGGGCGGCCGAGCTGCTCAACTCCCGTACGGACCACGACTACCGCCTGGTCGCCGCCATACCGGTGGGCACCGCCCGGCTGGAGCTGGACGGTGTGCAGGTGCCGGGGCGCCTCGGGTCCTGCCCGGCCGACGACGAGGTGACCACGGTGCTCGGCGGGGTCTACGCCCACGCGGCGGACCTGGTGCTGGTGGCTCCCGGGCCGCTGCTGACCGGCGACCGGCTGCGCCGGCTCGGCTGGGGGCTGCACGACGGCGGCGTCGCGCTGTCCGTCGTCTCGGAGCTGTCCGGGGTGACGGCCGAGCGGGTGCGCCCCGTCACCGCGGCCGGGCTCACCCTGCTGCACATAGCGCCGCCGCTGCGCGGAGGCCCGCAGGCGGTGCTGAAGAACGTGCTGGACCGGACGGGGGCCCTGTTCGGGCTGCTGACCCTGGCCCCGATGCTCCTGGCTGTGGCCGTGAGCATCCGACTGTCCTCGCGGGGGCCGGTCTTCCACCGGCAGATCCGGCAGGGACAGCACGACCGGCCCTTCACCATGTGGAAGTTCCGCACGATGGTGGCGGACGCGGAGAGCCTCAAGGCGCAGCTCCTCGAGGCCAACGAGGTCGACGGCCCGCTGTTCAAGATGCGCAGCGACCCTCGGGTGACGCCGGTCGGGCGGCTGTTGCGGCGCACCTCGATCGATGAGCTTCCGCAACTGCTCAATGTACTGCTGGGGCACATGTCGCTGGTGGGCCCGCGCCCGCCGCTGCCGGAGGAGACGTCGCGGTACGACGAGCGGGAGCACCGCCGGCTCACCGTGAAACCGGGGCTGACCGGCCTGTGGCAGGTGAGCGGCCGCTCCGATCTGACCTGGCCGGAGACCGTCTCGCTGGACCTCTGGTACGTCGACAACTGGTCGGTCTCCGCCGACCTGGGACTTCTCGCCCGTACTGTGCGCGCCGTCGCCGACGGCCGCGGGGCCTACTGAGGGCGGCGGGCGTGCGGATACGAGGAGCGCGGCCGGTGCGCCGCCGCGAGGGACCGCTCCGCGGCGGCGAACGGTCAACGTCCGGGCGGGAGTTGCCCGAGCCACCACGCGTAGGTACGGGCGATGCCGTCACGCAGCGGGATTTGCGGCGTGAAGCCGAGGGAGGAGAGGCGCGTGACGTCGAGCAGCTTGCGGGGCGTCCCGTCGGGCTTCGTGGTGTCCCAGCCGACACGCCCCTGATAGCCCGTCACCTCTGCGACGGTCTCCGCGAGTTCGCGGATGGACAGGTCGTCGCCGCAGCCGATGTTGACGGGTTCGTCACCGTCGTAGGCCTCCAGCAGGCGCACACAGGCGGCGGCGAGGTCGTCGACATGGAGGAACTCGCGGCGCGGGGAACCGGAGCCCCACAGGGTCACCTCGGGCGCCCCGTCCCGCCGCGCCTCGTGGAAGCGGCGGATCAGGGCGGGCAGCACGTGCGAGGTCTCCAGGTCGAAGTTGTCGCCGGGCCCGTAGAGATTGGTGGGCATGGCGCTGATGTAGGAGGCGCCGTACTGCCGTCGGTAGGACTGGGTCTGGACGATTCCGGCGATCTTGGCGAGGGCGTAGGCCTCGTTGGTGGGCTCCAGCCGGCCGGTGAGCAGCGAGTCCTCGCGGATCGGCTGGGGCGCGAGCCGGGGGTAGATGCACGAGGAGCCGAGGAAGAGCAGCCGCTCGGTCCCGGCCGCGTGCGCGCCGGCGATCACGCTGAGCTGGATGCGCAGGTTGTCCTCCAGGAACTGCACCGGGTAGGTGCTGTTGGCCATGATCCCGCCGACCTTGGCGGCGGCCAGCACCACGGCGTCCGGACGGACCTCCTTCAGATACGTCCCGGTCCGCGCGGCGTCGCGCAGGTCGAGGAGGTCGCGGCCGCGGGTGAGCACCTCGTGGCCGTCGTCGGCGAGGCGGCGGGCCACCGCCGAGCCGACCAGGCCGCGGTGTCCCGCGACGAATACGCGGGAGCCGGGCCGCAGTAGGGGGCGGGCGGATTCCTGGGAGGGGGCGGGGAGTTCGGTCGTCATGGCTCGGATTGTGCCAGCAGAGAGGGACTGCGGTGACACTTCACCGCAGAACGTCCCAATTCAGATATGTCGGTGAAGGTCGCCGCCGAGGCGATCAGCAGAGAAGGGGGAATCGTGGCGAAGACCGCGCTCATCACCGGAGTGACCGGCCAGGACGGTTCGTATCTGGCCGAGTTGCTGCTCGACAAGGGGTACACGGTGCACGGGCTCATACGCCGTTCCTCCAGCTTCAACACCGAGCGGATCGACCACATCTACCAGGGACCCGAGGAGCCGGAGCGCTCCTTCGTCCTGCATCACGCGGACCTGTCCGACGGTGTGGCGCTGGTGAACCTGCTGCGCGACATCCAGCCCGACGAGGTCTACAACCTGGGTGCGCAGTCGCATGTACGGGTGTCCTTCGACGCCCCGCTGTACACCGGGGACGTCACGGGCCTGGGCACCATCCGGCTCCTGGAGGCGGTCCGGGCCAGCGGCATCGAGACCCGGATCTACCAGGCCTCGTCCTCCGAGATGTTCGGCGCCAGTCCGCCCCCGCAGAACGAGAACACCGCGTTCCACCCGCGCAGCCCGTACAGCGTGGCGAAGGTCTACGCGTACTGGGCCACGGTCAACTACCGCGAGGCGTACGACATGTTCGCGGTGAACGGGATCCTCTTCAACCACGAGTCGCCGCGCCGGGGCGAGACCTTCGTAACCCGGAAGATCACCCGTGGCGTGGCCCGGATCAAGGCCGGGCTCCAGGACCGACTGCACCTGGGCAACCTCGACGCGGTCCGGGACTGGGGGTACGCGCCGGAGTACGTGGAAGCCATGTGGCGGATGCTCCAGTGCGACACGCCCGACGACTACGTGGTCGCCACCGGGGAGGGCGTCAGCGTCCGGCAGTTCGTGGAGTTCGCCTTCGAGCACGCGGGGCTGGACTGGCGCGAGCACGTGCGTTACGACCCGAAGTACGAACGCCCCAGCGAGGTCGACGCGTTGATCGGGGACGCGTCCAAGGCCGAGGAACTGCTGGGCTGGAAGCCCGAGGTGAGGTCGCGCGAGCTGGCCCGCATCATGGTCGACGCCGACATCCGCCGACTGGACGACCAGCTGAGCGGCGCCGCCGTCCGGGTGGACAGGTGAACGGGCCGGGCGGCACGTTCCCGCGCGTCCGCCCGGCGGCCCGCTCCGGCCCGATGGCCTCCTGCGCCGACCGCGGCTGCGTGGTGCCGTTCACCGGCGCCCGCGCCGCGTCGTCGGCCACCCCCTACTCCCGGCCGGCGCCAGCCGCGCCCGTGCTCGGGACGATCACCGGCGCGACCGCCGTCTCCACCGGCTCCTCGGTGGAGCTCACCGCGCCGGCACCGGGCGGAGCCCTCGGCTCCGCCTACTCACTCACCCGACCGGCAGCGCGACGGACTGTCCGCGCGTCCGGTCGGGCGAGGCAGGATCCGCGGCCTCCAGGCCGCAGCTCGAATCTCACCTTCGGAGCTGAATGATGAACGGAAGTACGGGGCGGGGAACCGGAGGACGCGGCCGTGTACGGGCCGCTTCCGCCGCTCTCGGCCTACTGGCCGGAGCCCTGACCGCGACCGCGGCCGGGAGCTCTCCGGCGGCGGCGCTGACACCACCGGTCGCCATCACCGCTGACGACCTCACCACCTGGCAGACCAACGGCATCGTCTGGTCGATGGCCGCCGGCGACGGCGTCGTCTACGCGGGCGGCACCTTCTCGACCCTGCGGCCCCCCACCGCCGCTCCGGGGACGGACGAACAGCAGGCGGTGAACTTCGCCGCGTTCGACGCGGCGACCGGGGCGCCCACCGACTGCTCGCTGTCCTTCACCATCTCGTCGGGGACCGCGACCGTCCGGGCGCTGGCGCTGTCCCCGGACGGCGAAACGCTGTACGCGGGCGGCCAGTTCGGGGCGGTGAACGGTGTCGGGGTGAGCAATATCGCGGCGATCGACACCGAGACCTGCAAGGTCAGCAACACCTTCAAGATCGGTGTCTCGGCGACCGTGCGGGGGCTCGCCGTCACCGACGACACGGTCTATCTGGCAGGCGACTTCACCACGGTCGGCGGGCAGACCAGGAGCCACTTCGCCGCCGTCACGACGGGAGCCTCGCTGCTGCCCTTCACCGCCAACGCCGACGAGGTGGCGCGGGCCGTCGAGCTCACCCCGGACGGGCGGCACGTGCTGCTCGGCGGTGACTTCTTCCGGATCAACGGCACGAACACCCACGCACTGGCGGTGGTCGACGCCACCACCGGACAGCTCGCCAAGTCCTACCCGGGGTTCATCCACGAGAACTCCACGGTCCAGGACATCACCACCGACGCCACCGGCTTCTACACCGGCAACGAGGGCACCGGCGGCGGGGTGTTCGACGGGCGGATCGCCCTGGATCTGGACGACTTCAACCAGCGCTGGCGGGACACCTGCCTCGGCGCGACCCAGGCGGTGCTGGTGCACTCGGGCGTGCTGTACAGCGGCAGCCACGCCCACGACTGCTCCAGCATGGGAGCCTTCCCCGACCAGCCGCGCAAGCATCTGCTGGCCCAGTCGGTCGACGACCCGAAGCTGCTCCCGTGGTTCCCGGACACCAACGACGGCATCGGAGAGCCGGTCGGGCCCCGGGTGATGACCCAGGCGAGCAGCGGGGGCCGCCACTACCTCTGGGTGGGCGGCGAGTTCACCACCACCAACGGCAAGCCGCAGCAGGGTCTCACGCGGTTCGCGGACGGCCCGGACACGGGCGCGCCCTGGGTGCCCAACGTCAGCCTGTCCACGCTGACGCCCGGGCGGATCGACGTGAACTGGCAGACCAGCTTCGACACCGACGACGGGGAGCTGACGTACCGGATCTACAAGGACGGCTCGAACACCCCGGTCCACACGACGACCGGCTACTCGGTCTTCTGGGACCGGCCCCAGCTGACCTGGACGGACACCGACGTCGCACCGGGCGAGACCCACTCGTACCGGATCACCGCGAGCGACGGAACCAACACCAGCGCCAAGTCCGCGGCCCAGTCCGCGACCGTGGAGAGCACGACGGAGGCGTATCCGGCCCGGGTCAGGTCCGACGGGGCGACCCTCTACTGGCGCTACGACGAGGGCACGTCCACGTTCGCCCACGACAGCAGCGGCAACCTGAACAGCGGGTTCCTGCGCAACGGCCCCACCTACCGGCAGACCCCGGCGGCGGTCGCCGGTCCCTCGACGGCGATCGGCTTCAACGGCACCGACGACTACGCCTACAGCAACCGGCAGCACGCCGCGCCCGGCCGGTTCTCGGTGGAGACCTGGATCAGGACCACCACCACCCGGGGCGGGAAGATCATCGGCTTCGGGAACATGACGCAGCAGAACAGCACCCGCCAGGACAAGAACGTCTACATGCGCAACGACGGCAGGCTCGTGTTCGGCGTCCAGAGCAGTGGAGCGCGGACCGTCACCACCCCGGCCGCCTACAACGACGGCCAGTGGCACCATGTCGTCGCCACCCAGGGCCACCTGGGGCAGGGCATGGCGCTCTACGTCGACGGGCAGCTGCGCGCGTCGAACATCCTGGTCTCCGTCAACGACGGCAACCCCGGCTACTGGCGGGTCGGCGGGGACAACCTGTCCGGCTGGCCGAGCCGCCCGACGAGCAACTTCTTCGCCGGGCAGATCGACGAGACCGCCGTCTACCCGACCACGCTGTCCTCTTCGCAGGTCAGCGCGCACTACGCCCTGAGGAATGGCTGATCCGATGAGGAACCCGTTCCTGGCCGGCGCCGTCGTCGTCATGACGGCGGCGGCGCTGGCCGCCTGCGGCTCGTCCGCGGACGGGAACGGTCCGGAGGCCGCGGGCGCCCAGCGCCCCGCGGCCTCCGCGCCCGCCGTCCCCGGCCCGTCCGCCGGCACGCCCACCTCACCCGCCACGCCCTCCGCCAGGGAGCCCGAGGACCCGGCGGCCGTCGGGCCTTCCGCTCCCGCCACGGGCCCGAAGAAGCCGTCCAGCGAGGTCACCCCGGCCACCGGGACGTTCACGAAGAAGCAGAAGGAGTATCTGGAGGACCGGGTGCCGACGGGCATGGACCCGGCCGCCGTGCTCCAGACCGGCCAGGAGACCTGCGACAAGCTCCGCTATCTGGTCAAGGCCGACCGGGACACCGCCGTCGGGGCCATCGCGACGGACGAGATCCCGGACGCGGCGGACGCGGTCGCCGGGCTCTGCCCCCGGCACCAGGACCTGGTGGACGAGGCCGCGTACGCCTACCCGGACGGCACCCACACCGGGAAGGGCCTCCGGCCTGGCGTCTACCGCTCCGCCTCCCCCACCACGGGCTGCTCCTGGCAGATCACCGGGGCCGGAGGCAAGGAGCTGTCCTCCGGCGCCTCCGACACCGGCACGTCCCGGAAGATCACGATCCCGAAGTCCGCCCGCACGTTCACCTCCACAGGCTGCTACGCCTGGCTGCCCGAAGGAGCCGAGGGATGACCGCTGGAAAGCCGAAGCTGCCCATAGCCGTGGCGATCCCCACCAAGAACGAGGGCCTCAACATCGCGGAGGCGGTGAAGTCGGTGCTCGGCCACTTCGAGGCGGTCGTGGTGGTGGACTCCCACAGCACCGACGACACCGTCAAGATCGCCGAGGAGTGCGGGGCCGAGGTGGTCACGTACACCTGGGACGGGGGTCACCCGCGCAAGAAGCAGTGGTGCCTGGAGAACGTCCGCACCGACCTGGACTGGATTCTGCTCCTGGACGGCGACGAGCGGCTCAGCCCCGGGCTGCTGGCCGAGCTGCGGGAGACCTTCCGGGACCCGGCGGCCCCGAAGCCCGCCGCGTACGACATACCGCTCGGCTACTGGTTCTCGGGGAAGCGGCTGCGCCACGGATACACCATCCGCAAGCGTTCGTTGACCGACCGGACCCGCTCCCACTACCCGGAGGTCGGGGACCTCGACGCCCCGGGCATCGGCGAGGTGGAGGGCCACTACCAGCCGGTCGCGGCGACGGTGGGGACCCTCACCCACCCCATCGAGCACCAGGACCTCGATCCGGTGACCGCCTGGTTCGAGCGGCACAACCGCTACTCGGACTGGGAGGCGTGGCTGGAGCAGCACCCCCAGGTGAAGGAGCAGGTGCGCCAGGTCAAGTCCCGCCAGGGGCAGTTGTTCCACAAGGCGCCGTTCAAGCCGGTGGTGTCGTTCGCGTACATGTACCTCTACCGGCGGGGCTTCCTGGACGGCCGGGCGGGCTTCGACTTCGCGCTGGCGATGAGCTTCTACCGCTGGCAGATCGCCCTCAAATCGCGGGAGAAGCCGTTGCGTTGATCAGCGTCCCGGTCATCGTCCCCGCTTCCGGCGGACCACGTCCTCGTAGGTCCGCCGGAGGGTGGCGGTGACGGCCTCGATGGTGAACTGCTCGTTCACCAGCTCCCAGGCGGCCTTGCCCGCCTGCTCCGCCGCCTCCGGCTCCAGCAGCTCCAGGATCGCGTCGGCGACCTTGCGGGCGTTGGCCGCGTCCTCGCCGACCCGGCTGTCGATGACCCGGCCCGCCCCCGCCCCGGAGACGTCGGGGGCCTGCCCGCAGGTGCGGGTGATGACGACCGGGGTGCCGACCGACATCGACTCCAGCACCGAGACCGGGAACGGCTCCTCGATCGCCGGCAGCACATACACATCGGCCTCGCGGTCGGCGGCCAGGACCTGATCGTGCTCCAGCGGGCCCACGTGGTCGAGGGAGTCGGCCACACCCAGCTTCCGGGCGAGTGCGAGGGTGCCGGCCAGCGCGCCGGTGTCCGGCCCGGCCAGCACGAACCGGGCGTCCGGGTGGCGGGCGAGGACGTGCGGCATCGCGGCGACGAAGTCCTCGGGCCGCTTGCGCTCCTGGATCCGGGCGAGGAAGAGCACGGTGGGCGGGCGGCCGGGTTCACGGGCGGGCTTGCGCTCCTGCGGGCGGACCCCGTTGACCAGCCGTACGGTGCGGGTGAGCGGCACCGGTGCGGCGACGGCGTTCACATCGACCCGCTCCATCTCCGTGAGGTGCAGGACGGCGTCCGCCGCACGGAGCACCTTGCGGACCCCGAGCAGGTCGGTGAGCTGGGCGACCTTCTTCTCGGTGGGGTCGATCATGCCGTGGGTCTGGACGACCAGGGGCGTCCGGGTCGCGAGCGCGAGGAGCGCCGCGGGCAGGGTCACCAGGTCCCGCATGAGATGGACGTGGACGAGGTCGGCGCCGCGCATCATGCGGCGCGCGGTGTTCAGCAGCGCCGCGGAGGTGATGCCGCTGACCTCGAACATCGGGAGAAGGTGCCGCGCCTGGAAGAGGTGGACCGGAACTCCCTCGACCTGGCGGGGAAGTTCACCGCCGGGGAAGCCGTCGCCGAGGGCCATGACGCGGGCGTCGTCCCCGGCGGCCCGCTGGACCCTGGACAGGTTGAACGCCACCCGGGTCGGACCGCCGAAGGCGTGGTCCGGAGTGTGGAGCGTGACAACGTGCAGGATTTTCACCGGAGTTCCCCTCGACCATGGCCACTTGTTCACAGAGTAGCCATCGGCCTTCCTCAAGTGGGGCGATTCGTTAGAGTGTTCAGCGGTTCACTGATCCCTGGGGGGCGCATGACGTCGGTGCACACGTCGGCGCAGGAGCAGGCCGACCGTGTGGCTGCGTGGCAGGGCGCTCCGGGCGGCCCTCCGGAGCCTCCCGAGCGGCCGATCGCCTGGTCGATGCTGTCGCGGGCCCTGTCCGTGCCGCTCATCCTGGGGCTGGTCTGCTTCCTGCCCGCGGTGATCGCGGCCCAGCCCGGCAGCGGGGTCCGGGACACGGCGTACTGGCTCCAGCTGGTGCTGACCTGCTATGCGGGGGCCAGGCTGGCGACGATGATCCTCTCGACCCGGCGGCGGCTGCTCCAGGGCGTCTTCTGGATGTTCGTGTACATCGCGATGGGCGTGGCGCCGTTCGCCCAGGTGGTGATCGGGCAGACGCCGACGCCGATGGTGGGGCCGCGTCAGGACCTGGTGACCGCGATCTCGATGATCCTGGTGGGGTGTGCCGCCTATGACCTGGGGGCGCTGCTGGCCTCGCGGCGCCCGCTGCGCCGCCGGGCGCCCTCCGCGCGGGGCTCTGGCCAGGGGCCCGCGCGGGCGCATCCGGTGCGGCTGCGGCTTCTCGTGGTGCTGGCCTTCGCGGCGAGCGCGTTCTACGTGCTGAAGCTGGGCGGGCCCGCGGTCTTCTTCTCCAGCCGGCAGGAGATCAACGAGACCGTCGCGGCGAGCGGGGTGGTGACGGAGGGGTCCAATGTGGGCTCGGCGTTCATCAAGGGCTTCGGCCAGGTCCCCGCGCTGCTCGCGCTGCTGTTCTACACCCGCCGGCTGGCGACCTCCCGCCGTGCCCGGCGCACCCCGTCGACGGTGCTGGTGTGGGTGGCGCTGGCGATGCTGAACCTCGTGGTGAACAACCCGGTCTCCAACGCCCGTTACTGGTTCCTCACGGTGCTGATGGCGTTCGTGTTCACCGCGTTCCCGAGCAGTGCCGCGTTCTACCGCACAGTGCTGGCGACGGGGGTGGTGGGGGCGCTGGTGGTGTTCCCGTACGCGGACAAGTTCCGGTACGAGGAGGGGGGAGAGCGGCCCGTGCAGTCGGCCTCGGTCTTCGATCCGCTGGTGACCAAGGACTACGACCAGATGGTGATGTTCGCCAACACCATCTCGTGGGTCGACACCCGGGGGCACACCTACGGCCGCCAGCTGACGGGCTCCGCGCTGTTCTTCGTGCCGCGGGCGGTGTGGAGCGGGAAGCCGGAGGACACCGGGGTCCGGGTCGGGCAGTGGATGGGGCTGCGGATGACCAACCTCTCGGCCCCGCTGTGGACCGAGTTCTGGGTCGATCTCGGTCCGGCAGGGATGATCGGCGGGATGGCGCTGATCGGCTACGCGTCGGCCCGGACCGACCGCAGGTACGCCCTCGCGGTCACCCGGGCCGGTCCCGGTTCGGGCAGTGTGCTGGCCATCGCGGCCCCGCTGATCGCCGGATACACCTTCATCCTGCTGCGCGGCCCGCTGCTCCAGGCGGTGGGGAAGCTGGCCATCGCGGCCCTGTGCCTGGTGCTGATCACCACGTTCAGGGAGCAGCGGGCAGCGCGTCGGCGCTGACGGGCCCCTCGGGCGCGGGCCCCCGGCGGCGCAGCCGGGCCACCCTCGTCCAGGTCGCGACGGCCTTGCAGAGCGAACCCAGGGCGAGCCCCCAGGCGGCTCCCGGGACGCCCCCCACGGCGTAACCGCCCGCGAGGAACGCCACCGTGGTGAGCGAGAAGACGACCTGGACGCTGAGCGTGGTGCGCGGGTCGAGCATCCGCAGGGCGAGCAGCCCGCAGGTGCCGGCGGCCATCGCCGCGTACTGGCTGCCCGTGGCGGGGAGCAGGGCGGCGGCCGCGGGCCAGGTGTCGCCGAGCAGTTCGCGTCCGGCGCGGTCGGGCAGCAGGGCGAGCACCGTGGCCCAGAGCGCAGCGGTCGCCGCGAGGACGGCGGCGAGGGCGGCGGTGGCGCGGATCCGGCGGCGTTCGTCGCCGATGCGGCCGAGCAGCGGGGGGCCGAAGGAGGTGGCCGAGGTGTAGAGCACGTTGAGCGGTCCGAAGAGGGTGGTGGCCCCGCGCAGCGCGCCGACGAGGAGCGGGTTGCCGACCGCGCCCAGGCCGAGCACGGACAGCTGGCCGGTCGCGTTGCCGACGCCGAACTCGACGGTGAAGCGCTGCCCGAGATATCCGCGCCGCAGCATCGGGCGCAGCCGCACCGGGGCCCCCGCCGTGGCCCGGTGGAGGAGGGCGGCGGACAGGAGCAGGGCGGGCAGGGCGGAGAGGCCCCAGACGGCGATCAGGCGCGCCGGGGACGCCCCGTGGTCCTGCGCGGCGAGCGCCCCCAGCACGCAGCCGAGCCGCACCAGGTCGGCGGTCAGCGCGAGATGGGGCCGCTGGAGGGTGGAGAAGGCGTACCGCGCGGCGTCCTGCCCCAGCACCACGGGGAGCACGAGACCGAGCGTCATCAGCGCGCGGGCGGTGTCGCCGGGGACGAGGACGCAGACGGCCGCGAGCGGTGCGCCGAGGGTCGCCGAGGCGAGGACGGTGAAGGCGACGGCGGACCGGCAGGCGCCCCGGGTCTCCTCCCCCGCGCCGCGCCTCAGGACCAGCGGCTGCCCGGTGTACGCGCCCGCGACGCCGAGGAGCACCGTGAAGACCAGGTAGACCGCGGAGAAGCGGGCGAAGTCGGTGAGGGTGGAGAGCCGGGCGGCGGCGAGGAGCACCAGGATATTGGTGAGCGCCGCCACGCCCTGGTCCGCGACCGAACAGAGGACGGCGGTGCGGGCTCTCACCGGCGCGCGGCCGGCAGGGTGAAGGTGCGCAGGCCGAGGGTCTCGGTGGGGTCGCCGGTGTTCCCGGTGGTGTCCGGCCCGGCGGTGAGGGTGGGCCCGCCGCCACCGCCCCGGCGGCGGGTCGGCTTCGGCTGCCGTCGCTCGCGGCGCCGCCGTCCCCGGCCCGGGTGGAGGAGCGCGCCGAGCACGGAGCCGCCGGAGGCTCCGATGATCTCGCGGATGCGTTCCAGGTCGCTGCGGTGCACCTCGCGCGGATCGCAGACGATCATGACGCCTTCCACCCGGTCGACCAGGGCGACCGCGTCCGCGTAGGAGAGGACGGGCGGGGCGAGGACGATGACGACGTTGCCGGCCCCCTCGGCCTCGGCGACGATGCGGCCGACGGGCGGGGAGGTCAGCGCGCGCGGGACGTTGTCGACGACGGTCCCGGGGATCAGGGCGAAGGCGCCGGATCCGGGCACGTCCACATTGGTGCGGCCGCCGGCGGGCCAGCCACCGCCGCCCTCCTCGGCGGCCCAGCGCGGCGGACGCACCTCGTGGGCGGCGGAGCCCAGGTCGCGGGCGAGCGAGGGGGTGCGCAGGTCCGCCTCGACGAGCAGGACGTCGCGGCCCATCTCGGCGAAGGCTGCGGCCAGGTTGGCGGCAGCGGCGGCGGCCTCCGTGCTGTCGCCGCGCGGGGCGGTGACCAGCAGGCGGCGGCTCTCGGCGAACGACGGGTCGTAGGCGAGCCGGAAGGCGACGGCGCGGTACTCCTCGGCCAGCCGGGAGGTGCCGCGGCCGATGGCGAGCAGGCTGCCCGCGGCGGCGCGTTCCCGGGGCAGGGTGCCGAGCAGGGGTGCGCCGAGCGAGCGGACGAGCTCGCGGGTGGAGCGTACGGCGGGGTCGAAGACGAGGCGCACCCAGGAGAGCAGCAGTCCCAGCGCGAGGCCGACGACGCCGCCGAGCCCGAGGAGCAGGGGCAGGCCGGGTCCGGTGGGCGACGTGGGGGCGACGGGCTTCTTGTTGAGGTAGCCGGGGGTGGTGTCCAGGGCCTTCAGCTCGGAGATCTTCCGGCTCAGCTCGGAGATGGAGACGATGATGTTGGCGCGGGCGCTGCTGACGTCGTCCTCCGCGCCCGCCCCGATCTGGTTCTCCAGCAGGTCGCGCTTCTCCTCCAGCGGTCCGAGCTGGGCCCGGTAGCCGTCGGACATGTTCTGGATGCTCTCCTCGGTGCGCGCCTTGCGGTGGGCCAGATAGGCCCCGGCGAGGGCTTCGGCGCGGGCGCGGGCCTGCTCGGGGGTGGCGGCCGTGTAGGAGAAGCGGAGGGTGAGGGTGTTGGGCGGGTTGGTGACCTGGAGTCCGGTGAGCAGCTTGCGGGAGGTGACGTCGTCGCCCGCCTTGAGCAGGGTCCCGGCGGCCAGGGTGCCCACCGTGTCGCTGACGGCGGTCTGGCGCTCGGACCCGATGTTGATGCCCTTGTCTGCGGTGGATCCGGCGGCGAAGGGGTCGGAGATCGCGGAGCGGACGAGCACCTCGCCGGTGGCGGTGTAGACGTCGTCGCCGCCGAGAGCGAGAAAGCCGCCGCCGAGCAGGCCGACGGCGACTCCGGTGGCCAGCAGGGAGCGGTAACGCAGGAGTTGGCGGAACTGGTCGCGCAGGAGCGCCGGCTCGTCCTGGTCGTCCGGGGCGCGGTGGTGCGACGTCATCGGCGGATACTCCCTCGTGCGTCCGGCAGGACCTCGGCGAGCAGGTCGTCGAAGCGGGCGAGGCCCGCCTCCCGGCTCAGATGGCGGGCGACGTAGCGCGGCCCCTCGGCCCCGAGGGCGTCGGCGGCGGCCGGGTCGGCGGTCGTCTTCCGCACCGCTTCGAGCAGGGCGGCCGGGTCCTCGGGGGCGACGAGGATTCCGGCCGCCGAGCGGCGGACCTCGTCGGCGGTGCCGCCCTCGTCGGCGACGGAGGCGATCACGGGGCGTCCGGAGGTGAAGTAGGAGGTGAGCTTGGA
This sequence comes from Streptomyces sp. NBC_01116, assembly GCF_041435495.1. Lineage (NCBI taxonomy): Bacteria > Bacillati > Actinomycetota > Actinomycetes > Kitasatosporales > Streptomycetaceae > Streptomyces > Streptomyces sp. NBC_01116. The sequence goes on along the minus strand of NZ_CP108644.1, from coordinate 6,811,191 downwards.
GGGGACGCTCATGTCGAGGACCGAGGCGCGCTGGGTGACCGCGAGGACGTCGGCGGCGGCGAGGACGTCGGTGAACTCCTCGGCCGCCGCGGGCTCCAGGAAGTCCACGTTGTCCAGATCTTCGGCGCGGGCGCGCAGGGCGTCGCGCTGGTTGCCGTCGCCCATCAGGACGACGCGGACGTCCGGGGCGATGCGGGCGGTGTCCACCAGGACGTCCAGCCCCTGCTTGAGGCCCATGTTGCCGGAGTGCAGGACGACCGGGGTGCCCTCGGGCCAGCCGAGCCGGGCGCGGGTCGCGGCGCGGTCGGCGGTGGGGCCCTGCACATGGGTCCAGTTGGGCACGACGCGGATGCGGCCGGGGTCGACCCCGAGTGCGGTGACGCCGGGGACGAAGCTCTCGTGGATGACGCCGACGAGGGCGGCCCCGCGCAGCGCGTACCGCTCGGCGGCCGCGGCGACGGCGGCGGCCCTGCCCCCGCCCCGGATGCCGCTCTGCGCGGCGGCGGCGCCCATCAGGTCCTGGACGACGGGCAGATGGGGGACGCGGTGGCGTCGGGCGAGGCGGGCTCCGATGACGCCGCCCGCGAGGCTGGGCATCTGGGATATCACGGCGTCGGGGCGTCCGGGCGGTGGCGCGTACAGTCCGGTCGCGAGGACGCTCGCCTCGAACGCGGCACGCTTCAAAGCGCTCTGACGGGACGGCACATAGTGCCCGCGCCGGTGCACGCCGACGCCGCCGCGTATCTCCACGGCCCGCCGGACACCCCGGTATCCCTCTTCCACCCGCCAGGAGGGGTAGTGCGGCATACCGGTGAGCGCCCGGACCCGGGCGCCGGACGCGGCCCAGTGCTCGGCCAGTTGGGTGGCGTACGGGCCTATCCCCGTCAGCTCCGGTGCATAGTTGGTCGAAACCACCAGAAGTCGGCGGCCTCGGATCGGACTGGGCCTTGACTCTTCGGACATTCGGATGATCGCCTTCCCCCCACGACAGCCGCTGCCTCCACCGGGGAACAGCCCCTGCCGAGCTTATCCGTTCACGGCTTGCACAAGTGTTCTTCACAGTAAGGTCGTTGGAACATCACCGGATCACGTTGACCGTGGGGGGAGAGATACGGATGGTGCAGCACAGGGTGGGTTACGCACCCGGGGTGTACGACCTGTTCCACGTCGGGCACCTCAACATCCTGCGGCACGCCCGCAGTCAGTGCGACTACCTGGTCGCCGGGGTCGTGTCGGACGAGATGGCGGCCCTCGCCAAGGGCCACACGCCGATGATCCCGCTCCGCGAACGACTGGAGATCGTCCGCAGCGTGCGCTTCGTGGACGCGGCGTTCGTGGAGACCGTGCCGGACAAGGTCGAGACCTGGCAGCAGGTCCGGTTCGACGTGATCTTCAAGGGGGACGACTGGCGGGGCACGGAGAAGGGGAAGAAGCTGGAACGCGACTTCGCCGAAGTGGGCGTGGAGGTCGTCTACTTCCCGTACACCGTGCACACGTCCAGCACCCAGCTGCGCCGGGCGCTGGACGTGCTCGTCAACCGGCCCGGAGCGCTTTCAGCTCCCTGAACCACTTGGCGAGGAAGGCCGCCAGGAACACCGCTTGCACCGCCGCGAGCACGGCGTACCCGGCGCGGAAGGCCCCGGGTGCGCCGAGCAGCAGGAAGACCAGGCAGAACATCCCGTAGTCGGCGGGCAGCAGCGCCACGGCCCGCACCCGCGAGACGGGAGCCTGCGCGTCCGGGGCCGCCCAGGACGGGCCACGGGCGCTCACCGCCGCCTTGCCCAGCTGTTCGCGCAGCAGCCCCGCGCAGAAGGTCACCACCGCCGCCAGCTGGAATCCGAGCGGCAGCAAAAGCCACGCGTCCGACGGCAGTTCGCCGAAGCGGTAGAAGGAGATCAGGACCGCGGCGTGGACGAGCAGCAGCTTCCCGCAGTCCACGACATGGTCGAGCCACTCCCCGTCCGGCCCTCCGCGGCCGGTGAGCCGGGCGAGCTGCCCGTCGGCGGAGTCGAAGGCGAAGCCGACCGCGAGGGCCGCCCAGACCAGGACGCCGAGCGACCAGGACGGCTCGACGAGCGCGACCGACGCCACCGCGCCATAGGTGAACAGCGCGCTGGTCAAAGTGACCTGATTGGGCGTCATGCCCGCCCGGTACGCCCCGGCCGCGAGCACCCGCCCGGCGGGCCGGTTCACGTACCTCGAATAGAGCGAGACGCCCTTGGCGCTCTTCTGTGCGCCGCGCAGTTCGCGCAGCACTGTGCCCGTGCTTCCCATACGCCCCCCAGCGTCCGGCATTGCCCGCATCATGGCATGCGGACACCGGCCCGTGGGCGCTTTGGCGGGGACCGGGCGGGTGAGATGATCAGACGCGTTCCAGCGGGTGGTGCGGGCCCGCGGGGAGTTCGGCGGCGACCGTGTCGCCCGGGCGGACCACCCCGCCCCGGCGGACCACGCTCATGACACCCGCCTTGCGGACGACCGCGCCCGTCGCGTCCCGGCCGACGACCTGCTTCAGCAGCCCCTCCTGGAAGCCCTCGATCTGGAGGCAGGGATTGCGCAGGCCGGTGACCTCGACGACCGCGTCGTCGCCGATCCTCAGAAGCGTGCCGGTGGGGAGGGCCAGGAGGTCGATGCCCCGGGTGGTGAGGTTCTCGCCCAGCTCTCCGGGAGCCACGGTGAATCCGGCGTCGGCCAGCTCCGTGAACAGCTCCTCGTGGATCAGGTGGACCTGCCGCAGATTGGGCTGGGTGGGGTCCTGCGCGACCCGGGACCGGTGCTTGACCCTCTCGCCCGCGTGTGCGTCGCCCTCGACGCCGAGGCCGGCGAGCAGCGTCACGCTGTCCCGGCTCTCCTTGCTGAACGTGTGCCCGTCACTGCTGCTGACCGTCGTGACCGTTCCGTACGTCATGGTTCCCTGCCCCCCCGCTCGACATGCGCGCTGCGCGATCCCCTCCGACCCTACGCCCGGCGGCGGAGCGGCACGCGGAGCCCCCAGGTACGCGGTCCGCCGCGCGTTCACCTGCTGTCGGTGAGCTGCTCGTCGAGTTCGTCGAAGAGCAGCTCACCGTGGTCGATCTGGCCGGTGCGGTACGCGGAACGGGCCACCAGGTGCGAGGCCACCGGGCCGGTGAGCATCTGGAAGAAGGCGATGAGGCCGAGGGTCGCGAGGTCCATGCCGCTGCGCAGCCGCAGCGCGACCCCGGCCAGCACCAGGATCATGCCGAGGGTCTGCGGCTTGGTCGCGGCGTGGCTGCGGGAGAGGACGTCGGGCAGCCGGATCATGCCGATCACGCCGAGCAGACAGATCGCGGCGCCGATGAAGAGCAGCGCGGCGCCGGTCGTGTCGATGATCGCGAGCCAGAGACTCACCGGGGGTCCTCCTGGGCCTCGTCGGGATGCGGGGGGCGGGGCCGGTCGCGTACGGCGATGAAGCGGGCGATGCCCACCGAGCCGGTGAACCCGAGGAACGCCAGCACCAGCATGATCGGGAAGTAGAACGGGTCCCGGGCGAACGCCGACTTGGCGGCGAGTCCGGCGATGATCAGGGCGGCGCAGACGTCCAGCGAGATGGCCCGGTCCAGCATGGAGGGGCCCCGCCAGATCCGGGCCAGCAGGAGGGCGCCGGCGAGCAGGATCAGGACGACGGCGGCGGTCAGCAGGACGCGGTCGACCTGTTCGGGCGCGGTCATGGTGCGGGCCTCCCTGCGGCGAGCTGGGGCGGTGGCGGGGGGTCGGCGACCCGGGCGATCTCGTCGGGGGTGCCGAAGGCCCGTACGGTCAGTTCCTCGATCCGCCACACCTGGCGCCTGGCGGCTTCGAGCTCCTCGGGGCGGTCGGCGTCCAGGACGTGCAGGAAGACGGTGGCGGTGGCCCGGCGCACCTCGATGATGGAGCCGCCGGGGACGTTGGAGACGGCGACGGCGGTGGCCGCGAGCATCAGGTCGCTGCGGCAGCGCAGGGGCACCCCGATCACGGCGGCCCGGTGCGGCAGGCCGTGGAAGATCTGCCGGGTGACCTTCACCCCGGAGGTGTACATGTCGTAGAGGAGATAGCCGACCAGGCGCAGGATGCCCCAGGGGTGGAGCCGCAGTCCGAGGTCGACCCGGGGCAGCGGGAAGGCGAGGCAGACGGCGACCGAGACGACCAGGCCGGTGATGACGTTGGCCCAGGTGAGGGTGGACCAGAGCAGCACCCAGATGAGGGTGAGCCAGGCGATCAGCGGCAGGTCCAGAACGCGTCGGCGGCGGGTGCCGAACTCGGCGCTCAGCGGCGGCAGATCGGCGTTGCGGAACGAGAGGCCGAGGATGCGTTTCACCGGCGCAGCACCTCCTGGACGTAAGGGGTCCGCTGGAGGAGCTCGGCGGCCGTGCGGTCGGTGAAGGCGGTGAGGGGGTCGGCGAACACCGTGAAGGCGAGGCCGATCCCGATGGTCGCGGCGGTGGCCGCGACCATCGGGCGGGGCAGCCGGCTGGTGGTGATGACGGCCCGTTCGTGCAGGGTCGCGGCGACGGCCCGGCCCGCCGGGCGGTGGACGGGCTCGACTCCCTCGTCGCCGGTGCCGGGGATGCTGTCGGGGCCCGCGTCCGCGTCGTCGTCGCTGTCGTCGCCGGACTCCAGGACCGTTCCGGCGGCGGCCTGGCCGGGCGGGGCGGCGCGCCAGAACGCCAGGTTCCAGACCTTGGCGACCACGTACAGCGTCAGCAGGCTGGTGGCCGCCGAGCCCGCGACCAGCAGCCAGGCCCAGCCGCCGCCGTCGGCGACACCGGCGCGCATCAGCCCGAGCTTGCCGATGAAGCCGGACAGCGGGGGGATCCCGGCGAGGTTCATCGCGGGGACGAAGAACAGCACGGCGAGCATCGGCGCGGCCCTGGCCAGCCCGCCGAGCCGGGTCAGCTCCGTGGTGCCGCCCCGGCGTTCGATGAGCCCGGCGACGAGGAACAGGGTCGTCTGGACGGTGATGTGGTGGGCGACGTACACGATGGCCCCGCCGTACGCCTCGCGGGTGGCGAGGCCGATCCCGAAGACCATGTAGCCGATGTGGCTGATCAGGGTGAAGGAGAGCAGCCGCTTCAGGTCGGTCTGGGCGACCGCGCCGAGGATGCCGATGACCATCGAGGCCAGCGCGACGGCCATCAGGAGGTCGCCGAGGCGGTTGCCCGGGAAGAGCAGGGTCTCGGTGCGCAGCATGCAGTAGACGCCGACCTTGGTGAGGAGTCCGGCGAAGACGGCGGTCACGGGGGCCGGGGCGGTGGGGTAGGAGTCGGGGAGCCAGGCGGCGAGCGGGAAGACGGCGGCCTTGATCGCGAAGACGGTCAGCAGCAGCGCCTGGATGAGGGTCTGTACGCCGATGGGGAGGTCGGCCAGCCGTCCCGCGAGCTGGCCGAAGTTGGCGGTGCCGGTGGCCGCGTACGTCATGGCGATGGCGGTGAGGAAGAGCATCGAGGAGAACAGCGAGATGATCACGTAGGTGGAGCCCGCCCGCATCCGGGGTCCGGTGCCGCCGAGGGTGAGCAGGACGAAGCTGGCGACCAGCATGATCTCGAAGCCGACGTAGAGGTTGACGAGGTCGCCGGCGAGGAAGGTGCACGAGACCCCGGCGACGAGGATCAGATAGGCGGGGTGGAAGACGGCGAGCGGGGTCTCCTTGTCCCGGTCGGTCATGCCCTGGCCCAGGGAGTAGACGAGCACGCAGAGCGTGACGGCCGAGGAGACCGTGAGCATCAGCCCGGACAGCCGGTCGGCGACCAGGGTGATGCCCAGCGGCGGGGCGAAGTCGCCGAGGTGGACGGAGAGCGGGCCCTGCCGGTCGGCGGCGATCATGAGGATCACCGAGAGCGCGAGCACGGCGGAGAGCACGGCGACGCTGATGAAGCGCTGGAAGCGCCCCAGACGGGTGCCGAAGGCGAGGCTGAGGCCGGTGGCGCACAGGGGCAGCAGCACGGGCAGCGGGACGAGCGCGTTCATCCGTCGGCTCCTCGGTCGCGGGGGTAGCGGTCGTCCGCCTTGGCGTCGCCGTCGCGGGCGTAGTCCTCCGGGTCCGCGCCCAGCACGTCGTTCCAGAGGTTGCCGGAGGCGTCGCGGCCCCGGGCCTGGCGGGCGCGGTCGGCGCGGAGCCGGTCGCGGAGCCGGCGTCGCTCCTCGCGGTAGCGTTCGCGCTCCTCGGCGGTGGGTTCGGCACCCGACCGGAACTGCTCGCGCAACTGGGCTCGTTCGCCGAGCACTTCGGCGCGCAGCACGACGCGGCGGTCCTCCAGGTCGTCGTGGACCTCGTCGGTGCCGGTGATCTGGTGGCTGCGGTAGGCCATCGCCAGCAGGAAGGCGGTGGTGGCCAGGGTGATGACGATGGCGGTCAGCGCGATGGCCTGGGGCAGCGGGTCGGTGACCCGGCTCAGGGACACCCCGTAGAGCAGGGGCGCGGCGCCGGCCCGGCCGGTGGAGGAGAGGACCAGCAGGTTGATGCCGTTGCCGAGGATGACGGCGCCGAGCAGGATGCGGGTGAGCGGGCGGGTGAGCATGAGGATGCCGCCGACGGCGCAGAGCACGACGGCGGTGGCGAGGAGAGCGGCGCTGACGATCATCGGGGGGTCCCTCCCGCCTCGGGGCCGCCTTCGGGGGTGAGGACGCCCGCCGCCCGTTCGATCTGCCGGTCGATCTTGGCGCCGAGGGCCCGCACGATGTCCAGGACGACGCCGAGGACCAGCAGGTAGACGCCGAAGTCGAAGAGGACCGAGGTGCTCAGGTGGTACCTGCCGAAGACCGGCAGGTGTCCGTAGTACGTGAAGGCGTGCAGGACGGTGCCGTCGACGAGTCCGAGGAGGCCCACGCCGGTGGAGATGAAGAGGCCGAGTCCGGTGAAGAGACCCGGTTGCAGGGGGGCCGCCTCGGCGAGTTCGAAGCGGCCGCCCGCCAGATAGCGGGTGATCAGGGCGAGTCCGGCGACGAGTCCGGCGACGAACCCGCCGCCGGGCAGGCTCTCGGCGCAGAACAGCAGATAGACCGAGAGCACGAGGATCGGGTGGAACAGCAGCCGCGCCACCACTTCGAAGACGATCGAGCGGTGCTCGGGGGCGAGGGTGGCTCCGGCGGCCAGCCAGCCGCGTTCGGGGGCCACGTCGTCGCCCTGCGGCAGTCGGGTGGAGTGCTGGGCCGACAGCGACCAGGCGGTGCGGCCCCGCAACTCCTCCTGGACCATGGTGCCCTCGCTGCGGCGGTGCAGGTAGATGAGGCTGGTGACGCCGATCGCCGCCGCCGCGAGCACGGCGGACTCCCCCATCGTGTCCCAGGCGCGCAGGTCGACGAGGATGGTGGCCACGACGTCCTTGAGCCCGTGGTCGGCGACCTCCCGGACCATGGCGGCGCCGGCCGGCTCGGCGGTGCGCGCGGCGGCGGCGACCCACATGCCGACGCCGACGGTGGCGGCCGCCGCGAGGGCCATCGGGACGCGGGCGGCCCGCCGCCAGGTGCTCACGGTCTCCTGGAAGTGGACGGGCATCCGGCGCAGCACCAGCACGAAGACGATCATCGAGACGGTCTCGACGCAGAACTGGGTGAGCGCCAGGTCGGGCGCTCCCTGGACGACGAAGAGCAGGGCCGCGCCGTAGCCGGTGAGGCCGGCCAGGACGACGGCCTTCATGCGCCGTCGCACCGTCAGGCACAGCAGGGCGGCGGCGCAGGTCAGGGCCGCGACCGCGCCCTGGAGCGGGTTGTCCCAGAGCCGGGGGCGTACGGCCCCGTCCCAGGGGGTGTCGACCATGAGGACGGCGAACTGTCCGGCGAGCATGGCGAGGAGCGTGGTGGCGAGGTACACGGAGAGGGAGCCGCGCTGGATGAAGCCGGTGACCTGGAGGGCGAGACGTTCCTGCCCGAGCAGCAGGTGGCCGAAGACGCTGTCGGCGGTGGGCCAGGCGATCCGGCGGGAGAGCCGGGTGACGTGTGCGCGGCCGAGGAAGAGCACGGCGCCCGCGGCCCAGGCGAGGGCCGACAGGAGCAGCGCGAGGCCGAAGCCGTGCCAGAGGGCGAGGTGGTACGGCTTCCCGTCGGCCGGGAGCGTGTCGGCGTACGCGCCCAGCAGCCGGTCGGTCCAGCCGACGCCGGGGCCGAGGACCAGGCCGAGGGCGGCGAGCAGGGCGGGCGGGGCGAGGAAGGCCCACCCGACGCGGTGGACGGGGGTGTCGGGCACCCCTGGCTTGCGGGCGAAGGCGCCCCAGACGAACCGCAGGCTGTACGCGGTGGTCAGCGCGGACCCCGCGACGACGACGGCCAGCGCCCAGCGGTCGGCGGCGGATCCGTGCAGCAGCGCCTCGAACGCGGCCTCCTTCGCGGCGAAGCCGAGCAGCGGCGGGAGGGCGGCCATGGAGGCGGCGGCGAGCACGGCGACACCGGCGACGTACGGCAGGGAGCGGCCGACCCCGGACAGTTCGCGCAGGTCGCGGGTGCCGGCGGCGTGGTCGACGATGCCGGTGACGAGGAAGAGCGGGGCCTTGAAGAGGGCGTGCCCGAGGATCATCGCGGCGGCGGCGAGCGCGGCGTTCCGGTTGCCGGTCCCGGCGAGCAGGGTGAGGAAGCCGAGCTGGCTGACGGTCCCGTAGGCGAGGACGAGCTTGAGGTCGTTCAGGCGCAGCGCCCGCCAGCCGCCGAGCAGCATGGTCGCACCGCCGAGGACGATCACGACGGGTTTCCAGACGGGGACGTCGGCGAAGGCGGGGGCCAGCCGGGCGACCAGGTAGACACCGGCCTTGACCATCGCGGCGGCGTGCAGATAGGCGCTGACGGGGGTCGGTGCGGCCATGGCGTTCGGCAGCCACATGGAGAACGGCCAGATCGCGGACTTCGACAGGGCCCCGCACAGCACGAGGACCACGGCGACGGAGACGGCGAGGGTCGCCTCGGGCGGGTCGGCGACGATCGCGGAGATCCGGTACGTGCCGGCGGCCTGACCGAGGATCAGGAAGCCGACGAGCATGGCGAGGCCGCCGAACGTGGTGACGACGAGGGCCTGGAGGGCGGAGCGGCGGCTGTGCCGGTGTTCGCTGCCATGGCCGATGAGCAGGTAGGAGAAGACCGTGGTCAGCTCCCAGAACACATAGAGCGTGATCAGGTCGTCGGCGAGGACGAGGGCGAGCATCGTGCCCGCGAAGGCGAGCAGGTTCCCGGCGAAGCGGCCCAGCTGCGGGGTGTCGTCGGTGAAGTAGGAGGCGCAGTAGAGCAGGACGAGCGCGCCGACCCCGGCGGCGAGCAGCACCATCAGTTCGGCCAGCGCGTCCAGGCGCAGGTCGAGGGCGACGCCGTAGTCCGGGATCCACTGCCAGGACCAGGTGTCCGCGCCCCCGGACGCGGCGGTGCTCCAGCGGGTGAGGGCCCAGACGGTGGCCGCCGCCGGGGGCAGGGCCAGCACGACGAAGGCCCGTCGGCCGAGGCGGTGCACCAGCGGGCCCGCGCAGGCCGCGAGCGCGAAGTGGGCGACGATGAGCGCGATCACCGAGGGGTGTCCGGTTCGGGCGGCGGGGCATCCGGAATAAAATGCACTAAATACAGATATATCCCTCAGGCCGATTCACCCGACCGGCGCGCCGCGCACGTCCCGGCCACTGTCTCCGGAAGGGCGCCTCAGCCGTGTGCGGCGCAGGGTCCGCTGTGGTCGCAGTACGGCGTGTCGCCGGTGGCTCCGCAGCCGCAGAGCACCACCCGGGTCTCGTGGCGCGGTCCGTACGGGGTGGCGACTTCGAGATCCCCGCGCACGTGCAGCACCCCGTCGGCGTGGAGGGAGACGTGGGTGGGAACGTCCGGGACCTCGTCGGGCATCCCGTCGGTGCGGTGGTACTGGAGCGCGCCGCTCGGGCAGCGGTGGACGACGTCGGCGACCTCGTCGGCGGGGGCGTTGTCCGGCTGGATCCACGGGCGGCGGTCGACGTCGAAGACGGCGGGGAGCCCGCGCACGCACTCGGCGGCGTGCAGGCAGCGGTGCGCGTCGAAGCCGACGACGATGCCCTCGCCCTCGTAGGAGCGGGCGGCGGGGCTCGGGGGCGGCCGGCTGGTCACCGCTGACTCTCCTGGTCGGCTCGGCATCCGGTCCCCTTCAGCCTCGCCCCGCCGCCCTCCCGCCGCTACTCGGACGCCCGGCTCACGGCAGGACCGCGAACCCGTCGATCTCGACCATCGCCTGCTCGTCCCAGAGCCGGGCCACCCCGATGACGGCCATCGCCGGGTAGTCGCGCCCCGCGAGCCTGCGCCAGATCCGGCCCAGCTCGGGGGCGTGGGACCGGTAGTCGGCGAGGTCCGTGGCGTAGACGGTGACCCGGGCGAGGTCGGCGGGGGCGCCGCCGGCCGCGTGGAGGGCGGTGAGCAGGTTGCCCAGGGCGACGGCGAACTGGTCGGGCAGGGTGGCCCCGACGACCTTGCCGTCCGGGTCGAGTGCGGTCTGCCCGGCGAGGAAGACCAGGTGCCCGCCGGTGGCGACGACCGCGTGGCTGAAGCCGGTGGGCGGGGAGAGTTCGGCCGGGTTGATCCGGTGGGACGGACTCATGCGGGCGGCTCCTGGGTGCGGCCCGCGGGCTTCACGGGCTCCCGGGCGTCGGACTGCCGGGCGGCGGGGTGCCGGGCGTCGGGCGGCTGGGCGGCGGGCTGGTGGGCGGCGGGCCCGGAACGCTGGATATCGGGCCGGTGGGCCGGAGGGTCGGACCGCTGGGCATCGGGCCGGTGGGCCGGAGGGTCGGACCGCTGGGCATCGGGCCGGTCAGCCGGGTGCCCGGACCGGTGGGCGGCGTTCGCGTACAGCTCCTTGGCGATGATGGTGCGCTGCACCTCGCTCGCCCCCTCGTAGATCCGCGGCGCGCGGACCTCGCGGTAGAGGTGTTCGAGCAGATGCCCCCGGCGCAGGGCGCGGGCGCCGTGGAGCTGGACGGCGGCGTCGACGACGTACTGCGCGGTCTCGGTGGCGTACAGCTTGGCCATCGCCGCCCGGCGCGGCACGCCGCTCTCCCCCGCGTCGTACGCCGCGGCCGCCGCGTACACCAGGAGGCGGGCGGCCTCGGTGCGGGTGGCCATCTCCGCGACCTGGTGCGAGACCGCCTGGAGGTCGCTCAGCGGGCCGCCGAACGCGGTGCGGTGGGCGGTGTGGTCGAGGGTCGCGTCGAGGGCGGCGCGGGCCATGCCCACCGCGAACGCCCCGACGCTGGGCCGGAAGAGGTTGAGGGTGTTCATCGCGACGCGGAAGCCCCGGTCGGGCTCGCCGAGCACGTCGTCGGCGGTGACCGGTACGCCGTCGAACTCCAGGGTGCCGATGGGGTGCGGGGAGAGCATGTCGAGGGCGGAGCCGGTGAGTCCGGGGCGGTCGGACGGGACCAGGAACGCGGTGATGCCGCGCGATCCCGCCCCGGGGGTCGTCCGGGCGAAGACCACGGCGAAGTCGGCCTCGGGGGCGTTGGAGATCCAGCACTTCTCGCCGGTGAGCGCCCAGCCGGCCGGGGTGTGTCCGGCGGCCAGGCCCAGGGCCGCCGCGTCGGAGCCCGCGCCCGGCTCGCTCAGCGCGAAGGCGGCGACGGCCCGCCCGGACCGGACCTCGGGGAGCCAGCGCTCGCGGTGGGCGGCGGTGCCGGCCTGGACGATCGGGGTGGTGCCGAGGCCCTGGAGGGCGAGGGCCGTCTCCGCCTCGGTGCAGCCCCGGGCCAGGGACTCGCGCAGCAGGCACAGGTCCAGAGCCCCGGAGCCCAGCATCCGGCCGAGGAGGCCCAGCTCGCCGAGAGCGGCCAGCAGCGGACGGTTGACGCGCCCGGGCTCCCCCTTCTCCGCCAGCGGGCGCAGCTCCTGTGCGGCGAGGGTGCGGAGCTCCTCGCACCAGGCGGTCTGTTCCGGTTCGAGGGAGAATGCCGTCATGGCCGCGCCTCTCTTGTCGCGTCGTGTCGCATCGTTTCGCGCCGTGCCGGGTGCATGGCGGGTTGGTGCGTGTCGGGTGCGCTGTCGCGGCGCGCGGCATCTCGTCGCATCGCATCGCCCGTCCTGCCTTATCGCGGACCGTTGACTACCGTCACCCAAACGATACGCTCCAGAGGCGACAAGGGGGCGATCCTTCATGGAGCCGAATTCCTCGCCGAACACGCCCACAGCCGCCGCCGACGCGTCCGTACGCGTCCCCGGCGCGCATCCCGAGCCGTCCGGGCACGCCGCGGGCGCCCACGCCGACACCTTCACGCGCGACCATCTCCCGCCGCCGGAACAGTGGCCGGAGCTCCTCCTGGACGATCCCGCGCCGCGCTACCCCGACCGGCTGAACTGCGGGCACGAGCTGCTGGACCGCACCGTCGAGGAACGGGGCGCGGACCGCCCCGCGCTGCTCTCCGGCGACGGGAGCGCGTGGAGCTACGGCGAGCTGCTGGAGACGGTGGACCGCGTCGCCCATGTGCTGACCGAGGACCTGGGCGTCGTGCCGGGCAACCGGGTGCTGCTGCGCGGGCCGACGACGCCGTGGCTGGCCGCCTGCTGGCTCGCCGTCATGAAGGCGGGCGCGGTCGCCGTCACCGTACTGGCGCAGGCGAGAGCGGCGGAGCTGGCCACCATCTGCTCGCTGGCCCGGATCGGCCACGCCCTGTGCGACGCCCGGTCGGTGCGGGATCTGGCCGAGGCGGACGTGGACGGACTGCGGGTCACCTCGTTCGGCGGGGACGCGCCCGGGGACCTGACCCGGCTGGCCGAGGCCAGGCCCGGTCCGTACCGGGCGGTGGACACGGCCGCCGAGGAGGTCGCGCTCATCGCGTTCACCTCGGGGACCACCGGGCGGCCCAAGGGCTGCATGCACCTGCACCGGGACCTCCTGGCCATCGCCGACACCTTCTCCCGGCACGTCCTGCGCCCCTCGGCCGACGACGTGTTCGCGGGCAGCCCGCCGCTGGGCTTCACGTTCGGCCTGGGCGGGCTGCTGGTCTTCCCGCTGCGGGCCGGGGCCTCGACGCTGCTGCTGGAACAGGCGGGCCCGCGGCAGCTGCTGCCCGCCCTGGTCCGGCACCGGGTCTCGGTCCTCTTCACCGCGCCGACGGCCTACCGCACGATGCTCGGACAGCTGGAGGGCCACGACCTGTCGGCGCTGCGGCGCTGCGTGTCGGCCGGGGAGAACCTCCCCGAGGCGACCTGGCGGGCCTGGTACGAGGCGACGGGGCTGCGCATCATCAACGGCATCGGGGCCACCGAACTGCTGCACATCTTCATCTCCGCCGCCGACGACGCGATCCGGCCGGGCATGACGGGGGTGCCCGTACCGGGGTGGCAGGCCCGGGTGGTGGACGGGCACGGGGACGAACTGCCCGACGGCGAGCCGGGGCTGCTGGCCGTGCGCGGCCCGGTCGGCTGCCGCTATCTCGCCGACCCCCGGCAGACGGAGTACGTCCGGCACGGCTGGAACATGACCGGCGACACCTTCGTCCGCGAACCGGACGGCTACTTCCGTTACGTGGCCCGCGCCGACGACATGATCATCTCCTCCGGCTACAACATCGCGGGCCCCGAGGTGGAGGACGCGCTGCTGCGTCATCCGGAGGTCGCGGAGGCGGCCGTGGTGGGCCGGGCGGACGAGCTGCGCGGCGAGATCGTGGTGGCGCACGTGGTGCTGACGGAGGGCTCGGAGCAGACCCCGGACTCGCTGCGCGCCCATATGAAGGCCCGTCTGGCCCCGCACAAGTGCCCGCGCGTCTTCGTCTTCCCGGAGTCCCTGCCACGGACGGCGACCGGCAAACTCCAGCGGTTCCTGCTGCGGGACCAGCCCGACTCTCCCCCGGCCCGGCCTCTAGAGTGATCACGTGGCCGAGTTGCGCACCCCCCGTTCCCTGATCGTCACGCTCTACGGCGCCTACGGCCGCCCGCCGGACGGCGCCCCGTTCGCGGTGTCGGAGCTGATCCGGCTGCTGCACGCCGTCGGCGTCGACGCCCCCTCCGTACGCTCCTGCGTCTCGCGGCTGAAGCGGCGCGGGCTGCTGGTGGCCGCCCGTGCGGCGGACGGTTCGGCGGGGTACGCGCTGTCGCCGGACGCCCGGCAGCTGCTGGACGACGGGGACCGGCGGATCTACGGGCGGCCCGCACCGCGGCTCTCCGACGGCTGGGTGCTCGCGGTGTTCTCCGTGCCCGAGGCGGAGCGCAACAAGCGGCACCTGCTGCGCTCGCGGCTGGCCCGGCTCGGCTTCGGCACGGCCGCGCCAGGGGTGTGGATCGCGCCGGCCGGGCTGTACGAGGAGACCCGGCACACCCTGGAGCGGCTCGGACTCGCCCCGTACGTGGACCTGTTCCGCGGCGAGCACCTCGGCTTCGCCGCCACCCGCGAGGCGGTGGCCCGCTGGTGGGACCTGGCGGCGGTGGCGCGGCTGCACCAGGAGTTCCTGGAACTGCACGAGCCGGTGCTGCGGGACTGGGAGGCTTCCGAGGACGCCGGGGACACCGACGACCCGCCGCGCCCGCAGACCGCCTACCGGGACTATCTGCTGGCCCTGGACTCGTGGCGGCAACTCCCCTACGCGGACCCGGGTCTGCCGCCGGAGCTGCTGCCCGGGGACTGGCCGGGCGGCCGGTCGGCGGAGGTGTTCGGCCAACTGCACGAGCGGCTGCGGGACACCGGGGAGCGGTACGTACGGCCGTGAGCCCCGCCGGGGGTGAAATCCAGGTGCCCCGGGCCCCGGCCCACGGGCAGGATGAGGCATGGCCTGGACCTTCACGCACGACACCGGCACGTTCCTCGCCGCGGCCGGCGCGTCGCTCGCCGCGCGGCCCGTCGCGCACACGGTGACGCTGACGGTCACCGAGCGGCTGAGCCGCAGCGGCCCGCACCACTACGGCGAGGGCGATCCGGTGCTCGGCTGGTGGCGCGGGGCGGACGGGGCGGTGGCGGGGACCCTGCTGCGCACTCCGCCGCATCCGGCCCTGCTGGACTCCGTGCCCGCCGAAGCGGTGGGTCCACTGGCGGACGCCCTGGGCGCGGGCCCGGATCTGGACGCCGTCACCGCGGACCGGGACACCGCGGCACTGCTGGCCGCCCGGCTCCCCGGCTACCGGACCGAGCAGGAGCAGCGGCTGTACCGGCTGGGCCCGCCGCGACCGCCCTCCCCCGCGCCGGAGGGCCGGGCCAGGACGGCGACGCGGGCGGACCGGGCGCTGCTCGTGGAGTGGGTGCGCGGCTTCGCCGACGCGACCGGGCAGTCGAAGTCCTCGGCCGAGTGGCTGGTGGACGAGGGCACGGAACGCGGGGCGCTGACCCTCTGGGAGAGCGGCGGGGCTCCGGTGGCTCTCGCGGGGCGCTCCCGGATGCTGGCGGGCACGGTGCGGGTGACCTTGGTGTACACCCCGCCGGAGCTTCGCGGCCGGGGGTACGCGGCCGCCGTGACGGACGCGGCCGGACGGGCCGCCCGGGAGGCGGGGGCGGCGGAGGTCGTGCTGTTCGCCGACCTCGCCAACCCGACGAGCAACGGCGTGTATCTGCGGATCGGTTACGAACCGGTGGCGGACCGGATGCTGTTGAGGAGGAACCCGTGACGGAGCAGCCGACGGACGCGGAGCCCGTCACGGTGGAGCCCGTGGCGGCGGAGCCGTTGTGGCTCGTCGCCGCGAACGTGGTGCGGTGGCGGCGGTACGGGGACGGCGGGCAGGAACTGCGGCCCGGGACCAAGGCGTACCGGGGCGGGTCGAAGGTGCATGTCGTCGGCACCTACGGAGGCATGGGGCACGAGGAGCTGACCACCATCGGGCGCGGCCGGCACACCGGCGCGTACATCACCATCGACATGGCGACCCGCAATCTCCACACGTTCCGGCCCGTCGCGGTGTACAGCCCGGCGGTGCTGCGCCGCGCGGCGGCGGTGGGCGTCGACGGTTCCTGGGCCACGCGGGAGCACGCCGAGGAGCTGACCGCCCTGCTGGCCCGCCTGGCCCCGCGGTACCGCGAGGAGCACTGGGGTGCGGTGCCGCACCCGGTCCCGTGCCGGTGCCACGACTGCCTCAGCCCAGCGTGAGCCGGGGCTTCGGCCCGTCGGTGCGGCCGGTGGGCGGGGGGCGGCTGCCCGCGCCGTACGGAAGGGGCCAGGGCGCTCCGGGGCCCGAGTAGCCCTGTTCGGCCGCCGCGTGCAGGGTCCAGTGCGGGTCGTACAGATGCGGGCGGGCCAGGGCGCAGAGGTCGGCGCGGCCCGCCAGGAGCAGGGAGTTGACGTCGTCCCAGGAGGAGATCGCGCCGACCGCGATGACAGGAACGTCGACGGTGTTGCGGATCCGGTCGGCGTACGGGGTCTGGTAGGAGCGGCCGTACTCGGGGCGCTCCCCGGCGACGACCTGGCCGGTGGAGACGTCGATGGCGTCGGCCCCGTGGTCGGCGAAGGCGCGGGCGATCTCCACGGCGTCCGCCGCCTCCGTGCCGCCCTGGGCCCAGTCGGTGGCGGAGATCCGCACCGTCATCGGCCTCTCCCGCGGCCAGACTTCGCGTACGGCGTCGAAGACGTCGAGGGGGAAGCGGAGCCGTCCGGCGAGCGGTCCGCCGTAGGCGTCGGTGCGGCGGTTGGTGAGCGGGGAGAGGAAGCCGGAGAGCAAGTAGCCGTGGGCGCAGTGCAGTTCGAGGAGGTCGAAGCCGGAGTCGGCGGCGCGCCGGGCGGCCGCCACGAACTGCTCGCGCACGGCGTCCAGTCCGGCCCGGTCCAGCTCCGCGGGGACCTGGCTGACGCCCGGCTCGTACGGGAGCGGGGAGGCGGCCGTCAGTGGCCAGTTGCCGGTCTCCAGGGGCTGGTCGATGCCTTCCCACATCAGCTTCGTGGAGCCCTTGCGGCCGGAGTGGCCGAGCTGCACACCGATGGCGGCGCCGGGGGCACAGGTGTGGACGAAGTCGGTGATCCGCCGCCAGGCGGCGGCCTGTTCGTCGTTCCACAGGCCGGTGCAGCCGGGGGTGATGCGGCCCTCGGGGCTGACGCAGACCATCTCGGTCATGGTGAGTCCCGCGCCGCCGAGCGCGCGGGCCCCGAGGTGGACGAGGTGGAAGTCGGCGGGCAGCCCGTCGGTGGCGGAGTACATGTCCATGGGGGAGACGACGACGCGGTTGCGCAGTTCGAGGCCGCGCAGGCGCAGCGGGGTGAACATCGGCGGGGTGTCCGGCGGGCAGCCGAACTCCTCCTCGACGGCGGCGGTGAACGAGGCGTCGCGCAGCCGGAGGTTGTCGTGGGTGACCCGGCGGCTGCGGGTGAGCAGGTTGAACGCGAAGCGGCGGGGCGGCTGGTCCACGTAGGTGGCCAGCTCCTCGAACCAGCGGAGGCTGGCGGCGGCGGCGCGCTGGGTGGAGGCGACGACGGGGCGGCGCTCGGCCTCGTACGCGGCGAGGGCCGCCGGCAGGTCCGGCTGTTCCTCGACGCAGGCGGCCAGCGCCAGGGCGTCCTCGACGGCGAGCTTGGTGCCGGAGCCGATGGAGAAGTGGGCGGTGTGGGCCGCGTCGCCGATGAGCACGGTGTTGCCTTGTGACCAGCGGGAGTTGGTGACCGTGCGGAAGGCGAGCCAGGAGGACCTGTTGCCGCGCAGCGGGCGGCCGTCCAGCGCTTCGGTGAAGAACTTGGCGCAGCGGGCGGTGGATTCGGCCGCGTCACAGGTGTCGAGCCCGGCGGCGCGCCAGACCTCCTCGCGCATCTCGACGATGACGGTGGAGGCGTCCGCCGCGTAGGGGTAGCCGTGCAACTGCATGACGCCGTACGGGGTTTCGGCGATCTCGAAGCGGAAGGCGTCGAGCGCGAAGTCGGCGGCGAGCCAGATGTAGCGGTTGCGGTGTTCGGTGACGCTCGGGCCGAAGGAGTCGGCGTGGGCCGCGCGGGTGGCGCTGTGCACCCCGTCGGCGGCGATGACCAGGTCGTGGTGGGCGGCCAGCTCGGCGGCGGGCGGGGCCGGGGCGCGGAAGCGGAGGTCGACGCCGAGGCCGGCGCAGCGCTCGTGCAGGATCTCCAGGAGCCGGCGGCGGCCGAGGGCGGCGAAGCCGTGGCCGCCGGAGGTGTGGGTCCGGCCGCGGTGGACGATGTCGATGGTGTCCCAGCGGACGAACTCGGCCCTCAGCGCGCGGTACACCTCGGGGTCGGCGTGTTCGATGCCGCCGAGGGTCTCGTCGGAGAGGACGACGCCGAAGCCGAAGGTGTCGTCGGGGGCGTTGCGCTCGAAGACGGTGACGGCACGGTCCGGGTCCAGCCGCTTGAGGAGGGCCGCGGCCCAGAGCCCGCCGGGGCCGCCGCCGACGACCGCGATCCGGCGCACGCGGTCCGGCACGGCGGCGCCGGGGCGCCGGGCGGCCCCGGGGGCCGGTGCGGCGGCTGCCTCCCCCGCCGTTCCGGGAGCCGGCACGGCTACCTCCCCCGCCACTTCGGGGGCCGCTTCTCGGTGAAGGCGGCGTGGAACTCGGCGTAGTCCTCGCCGTGCATCAGGAGGGCCTGGGTGTTGGCGTCCAGCTCGACGGACGCGGCCAGCGGCATGTCCAGCTCGGCGGTGAGCAGGGCCTTGGTCTGGGCGAGCGCGAGGGCCGGTCCGTCGGCGAGGCGGCGGGCCAGCTCGGCGGCGCGTTCGCCGGCCCTCCCCTCCTCGACCAGCTCGCTGATCAGCCCGATCCGCTCCGCCTCGGGGGCGCGGACGGCGTCCCCGAGCATCAGGAGCCGGGTGGCGTGGCCGAGGCCGACGACCCGGGGCAGCAGGTAGGCCGCGCCCATGTCGCCGCCGGAGAGGCCGACCCGGGTGAAGAGAAAGGAGAAGCGGGCCGACGGATCGGCGATCCGGAAGTCCGCGGCCAGGGCCAGCACGGCTCCGGCTCCGGCGGCGACACCGTGGACGGCGGCGATGACCGGGAAGGGGCACTCCCGCAGGGCCCGGACGACCTGGCCGGTCATCCGGTTGAAGTCGAGGAGCCGCGCGGTGTCCATGGCCAGGGTGGCGCCGATGATCTCGTCGACATCGCCGCCGGAGCAGAAGCCGCGCCCCTCTCCGGCGAGGACGAGGGCGCGGACGGAGCGTTCCCGGGAGAGTTCGGCGAGGAGGTCGCGCAGATCCGCGTAGGCGCCGAAGGTGAGCGCGTTGAGTTTCTCGGGGCGGGCGAGTGTGACGGTGGCCACACCGTCGTCCCGGGTCAGCCGCAGATGACGCCATTCCTCGGCGCTCGGGGCCGAGCTGGGAAACGGGCTCATGGAGGGGTCCCCTTCAGCGATCGGGCTGGTGCCGGCCGTGCGCGGGTCGCGTTCCGCCTCCGAAGTTATCACCTTTGCGTGACTGCCGTCACGAGGTCGCAATACACCATCCATGAGACCGTTGTGGCGAAAGTCCCCTTTGCTCCGGCCGACCGCCTCTATGGCCGGCCCGGAGCGGTTCGTAAAGTTGAAACCAGGAAGTCTCGACACGAGTACCGCGTGAACCCCAGAAGTCGAGACCTCCCGCTTCGAGGAAGACCCGCTCCCGAACGGAACCCTGCCGTGCCGCCCGACGTCCCCGTCCCCGCCTCCTGGCGCATCGCCCTGCCGCACTCCACCGCGGCCGTGCCGATCGCCCGCGCTCTCATCCGTACGGCACTGTCGGACATCGACGCCCCGGCCGACAGCGACACCGCCGAGCTGCTGACCGCCGAGCTGGTGGCCAACGCGGTCGAGCACACGCTGGGCGGTGAGCCCATCGAGCTGGTCGTGGAGCTGCTGCCCACCGGCTGCCAGGTCGAGGTGCACGACCGCGACCCCGCTCCGCCGGGCGACCTGTCCCGGCCGCGACCGGGCTTCGAGGTCGATCCCTGGCAGGAGCACGGCCGCGGCCTGCTGCTGATCCGGACCCTCAGCTCCGCGTGCGGTCACCGCACCACGGAGCACGGCAAGGCCGTCTGGTTCACGCTTCCGGCGATACCGGCGCAGCCGGGTCCGTCCCCGGGGAGCTGACCAGCCGGGAGCGCTTGCGCCCGTAACCGGCGTACAGGAGCGAGCCCACGGCGAGGAAGACCGCGAACTGGACCCAGGTCGTCCAGCCGGTCCCGTACATCAGATACAGGCAGAACGCGACGCCCAGCAGCGGGCTCACCGGGTAGAGCGGCACCCGGAAGGTCCGCTTGAGCCCGGGGGCGCTCCGCCTGAGCACCACCACCGCGACATTGACGGCGACCATCGTGGCGAGTGTGCCGATGGTCGTCAGGTTCACGACGACGTCGAGCGGGACGAACGCGGCCGGGACCGCGAAGACGCAGGCCACGATCCAGGTGTTGGCGACCGGGGTGTGGGTCTTGGGCGAGACCCGCTCGAAGACGCGCGGGATGAGACCGTCGCGGGACATCGACATGAGGATGCGGGTCTGCCCGTACATCACGGCGAGCACCACCGAGGCGATGGCGACGACCGCGCCGAAGGCGATGATGCCGCCGCCGACCGTGGAGTCGGTGACCTGGTTGACGGCGATCGAGAGGGCCGCGCTCTTGTTCGCGACGGCGTCCGAGCCGATCGCGCCGATGGCCGAGAGCGCCACCGCGCAGTAGAGCAGGGTGACGACGCCGATGCAGACCAGGATGGCGATGGGGATGTTCCGCCGGGGGTTCTTGACCTCTTCGCCCGCGGTGGTGATGGCGTCGAAACCGATGTAGGAGAAGAACGCCAGTGAGGCGCCGGCGGTGATGCCGCCGAGCCCGTGGGTCGCGAACGGCATGAGGTTGTCGTCCTGGAACGCGCTGAACGCCACGGCGCAGAACGCCACCAGGATGCCGATCTTGAGGATCGCCATGGCGGCGGTCGCGGTGGCGCTCTCCCGGACACCGCGCACCAGCAGCGCGGCGGCCATGGCGATCACGACGACCGCGGGCAGGTTGACCACACCGCCGTCGGCGGGACCGGCGGACAGGGCCTCGGGGATTTCCCAGCCGATCACGCTGTTCAGCAGCTCGTTGACGTACTGGCTCCAGCCCACCGCGACGGCGGACACCGACACGCCGTACTCCAGCAGCAGGCACCAGCCGACGAGGAACGCGGTGCGCTCGCCGAGGGCCGCGTACGCGAAGGAGTACGAGCTTCCGGAGACCGGGATGGCGCTGCCCAGCTCCGCGAAGGACAGCGCGGTGAAGATGCACGTGATCGCGGCGAGGACGAAGGAGATCACGACGGCGGGGCCGGCCTCGGCGACGCTGTCGGACAGCCCGACGAAGATGCCGGTGCCGACGATCGCGCCGACCCCGAAGCAGACGAGCTGGAAGAGGCCCATCGTGCGCTTGAGGCCGTGGCCCTCCAGGTCGCCGCCGGACTCGGCGATGAGCTGATCGGGGCTCTTGCGGCGCAGCCCCGGCTTCGAGGGGCCGGGGCGCTGCGGGGTGCCGGAATCCGGCAGACCGGTGCTCATGCGGGACGTTCTCATCTCTGGTGGTGCAGTGGGGGGACGTTTCCCGGTGTGCACGGCGGCCGTGGGGACCGCGGTCGGCACATGGGAAGGGGTCCGGGCATCGCGAGCCCGAACCCCACCAAGAGGCGACATCGTAGCCACCACCGCGCATGTTCACCCAATCGGGCGTATGGGGATGCGCACCCCTGCTCCGTACCCGTACCGGCTGGTGCGGCGGCTGGGCTACTTCCCCGCGAGCGTCGCGACCAGCACGGCCTTGATCGTGTGCATCCGGTTCTCCGCCTGGTCGAAGACGACCGAGTGCGCGGACTCGAAGACCTCGTCGCTGACCTCCAGCTCGGTCAGCCCGTACCGGCTGTGGATGTCCCGGCCGACCTGGGTTCCGAGGTCGTGGAAGGCGGGCAGGCAGTGCAGGAACTTCACCTCCGGATTGCCGGTGGCCCGCAGGACGTCCATCGTCACGGCGTACGGCCCGAGGGCGGCGATGCGCTCGGCCCACACCTCCTTGGGCTCCCCCATGGAGACCCAGACGTCGGTGGCGACGAAGTCGGCGCCCCGGACGCCCTCGGCGACATCGCCGGTGAGGGTGATCGTCGCGCCGCTGACCTCGGCCAGCACCCGGGCCCGCGCCACGACGGCCTCGTCCGGCCAGTACGCCTCGGGGGCGACGATCCTGACGTCCAGACCCAGCAGGGCGCCGGTGATCAGGTAGGAGTTGCCCATGTTGAAGCGGGCGTCCCCGAGATAGGCGAAGGCGGTCCCCGCGACGGGCCCCTCGCGGAACTCGGTCATGGTGAGCACGTCGGCGAGCATCTGGGTCGGGTGCCAGTCGTCCGTGAGCCCGTTGAAGACCGGCACTCCGCCGTACGCGGCCAGCTCCTCGACCGCCTGCTGGCTGTCACCCCGGTACTCGATCCCGTCGAACATCCGGCCGAGCACCCGGGCGGTGTCCTTCACGGACTCCTTGTGGCCCATCTGGGAGCCCGACGGGTCGAGGTAGGTGGTGGAGGCGCCCTGGTCGGCGGCGGCGACCTCGAACGCACAGCGCGTACGGGTCGAGGTCTTCTCGAAGATCAGCGCGATGTTCTTCCCGCGCAGCCGCTGGACCTCGACCCCGGCCTTCTTGGCCTCCTTGAGCTCGGCGGCCAGGGAGACCAGGCCGAGGAACTCCTCGGAGGTGAAGTCCAGCTCCTTGAGGAAGTGACGGCCGGTGAGGTCTATGGCCATGATGACTGCTCCTGGGGTCGGACGGGGATCGGCGCACTGCGCGCGGGCAGAACTGGAAGTCTATACGATCTACCGTATCCCTATACAGGGGCAGGGGGTGCGGTCCGTCCGTCCCTCACGCCACGGGGTCCCGCTCCACCGGGCAGCTCATGCAGCGCGGCCCGCCACGCCCCCGGCCCAGCTCGCTGCCCCGGATCTCGATCACCTCGATGCCCTGCTTGCGCAGATAGGTGTTGGTGGTGGCGTTGCGCTCGTACGCGACGACGACACCGGGCTCGACCGCGAGCACGTTGCAGCCGTCGTCCCACTGCTCGCGCTCGGCCGCGTGCACGTCCTGGGTGGCGGTGAGCACCCGGATGGAGTCGAGGCCGAGGGCGGCGGCCATGGCGCGGTGCATGTGCTCGGGCGGATGGTCGGTGACCTTCAGCTCGCGGGGGCCGCTGCCGGGCTCGATGGTGTACGAGCGGAGCATCCCGAGACCGGCGTACTGGGTGAACGTGTCGCCGTCGATCATCGTCATCACCGTGTCCAGGTGCATGAACGCCCGGGCCTTGGGCATGTCGAGCGCCACGATCGTGCGCGCCGAGCCGGCGTCGAAGAGGCCCCGGGCCAGCATCTCCACGGCCTGCGGTGTGGTGCGCTCGCTCATCCCGATGAGGACCGCGCCCTGCCCGATGACCAGGACGTCACCGCCCTCGATGGTGGAGGGATAGTCGTCCTGGCCCTCCGACCAGTGGTGGAAGGCGCCCGCCTCCGGGCCGGTGAACAGGGGGTGGTGCCGGTAGATCGCCTCGAAGTGGACGGTCTCGCGCTGCCGGGCGGGCCAGCGCATCGCGTTGATGGAGACCCCGTCGTAGATCCACGCCGAGGTGTCCCGGGTGAAGAGGTGGTTCGGCAGCGGGCCGAGCAGGAAGTCGTCCAGGTCCATCACATGGAAGCGCACGGAGGTCGGCTCGCTGTGCCGCTCCAGGAACTCCCGCTTGGTCATGCCGCCGACCAGCGCCTCCGCCAGCTCCTGTGAGGACAACTCCTCAAAGGCGGCCCGCAGATGCTCGGTGGCGAGCGGGCCGTACTCCTTCTCGTCGAAGACCCGGTCGAGCACGAGCCGCCGGGCGACCGGAATGTCGAGGGACTCGCGCAGGAGATCGCCGAAGAGGTGCACGACGACCCCCCGGTCGCGCAGCACGTCGGCGAACCCGTCGTGCTCCTCCCTGGCGCGGCGCACCCACAGGACGTCGTCGAACAGGAGCGCGTCCTTGTTCCTGGGTGTGAGCCGCTTCAGCTCCAGATCGGGCCGGTGGAGTATGACGCGGCGCAGCCGCCCGGCTTCGGAGTCGACTTGGTATCCCATGCCTTCATCCTCACCGCGCGGAGCGCCGTTCACCCGGCGAATCGCCTACGGGTTGGACCCGGGGGTGTGCGGCGGATCCTGGCCGGTCCACGACGCCCCCCGGCTCAGAGCCGGGGGTCCACCGGCTCCGACTCCAGGGCCAGGACGGCGAACACCGCCTCGTGGACCCGCCACAGCGGCTCGCCCTCCGCCAGCCGGTCCAGGGCCTCCAGGCCGAGGGCGTACTCCCGCAGCGCCAACGAGCGCTTGTGGCCGAGGAACCGGGAGCGCAGGCGCTCCAGATTCTCCGGGCGGGTGTACTCGGGGCCGTAGACGATGCGGAGATACTCCCGGCCGCGCACCTTGACGCCGGGCTGGACGAGCCGGCCCCTGGCATCCCGGACGAGGGCGCCGAGCGGCTTGACGACCATGCCCTCGCCGCCCCGCCCGGTCATCTCCAGCCACCAGTCCACGCCCGCGCGCACGGAGGCCTCGTCCCCGGTGTCGACGACGAGCCGGCGGGTGATCCGGAGCAGCCCGGTCGGGTCGTGCTCCACGAGCCGGTCCAGCCAGGCGAGCTGCTCGTCGTGCGGCACGGAGGCCAGGGAACGGCCCTGGACGGCGAGGATCTGGAACGGCGCGAGCCGCACCCCGTCCAGCCCCTCGGTGCTCCAGCAGTACCGCCGGTACGCCTCGGTGAACGCGGCCGCGTCCCTGGCGCGGGCCCGCTGGAGTCCGGCGAGGCCCGCCACCTCGACGCCCCGGGCGACCGCCTGCTCCAGCGCGGCCACGGCCGGCGGGAGGACCGCGCCGGACGCCGCGCCGACCGCGGCGTACTGCGAGCGCAGCAGCCCGCCGGCCTTGAGCGACCACGGCATCAGCTCGGCGTCCAGGAGCACCCAGTCGGTGTCCCACTCCTCCCAGAGCCCGGCGGCGGCGACGGCGGTGCGGAGCCGGTCCAGGACCGCCTCGGTCATCGCCGTGTCGTCCAGGAACGGGCGTCCGGTGCGGGTGTACAGCGCGCCGGTGGGGCCCGCCGTGCCGAACCGGGCGGTCGCGGCCACGGCGTCCTTGCAGACCAGGGCGACGGCCCGGGAGCCCATGTGCTTCTCCTCGCACACGACCCGCTCCACGCCGTCGGCGGCGTACTGCGCGAAGGCCTCGGCCGGGTGCTCCAGGAAGCCGTCCTCGCGGGAGGTGGCGGTGGGCGCCATGGTGGGCGGGAGGTAGGCGAGGAGCTGAGGGTCGACGGCGAACCGGCTCATCACCTCCAGCGCGGCGGCGGCGTTCTCCTCGCGGACGGCGACGCGGCCCAGGTGCCGGGTCTCCACGACCCGGCGGCCCTGGACGTCGGCGATGTCCAGCGGCCGGCCCTCCCGGCCCCCGGGCGCCTCGCTGGTCAGCGGCTTGACGGGCTCGTACCAGACCTTCTCGGCGGGTACGTCGACCAGTTCGCGCTCCGGATAGCGCAGCGCGGTCATCCTCCCGCCGAAGACGACCCCCGTGTCCAGGCAGATGGTGTTGTTGATCCAGGAGGTGGTGGGCACCGGGGTGTGGCCGTAGACCACGGTGGCGCGGCCCCGGTACTCCTCGGCCCACGGGTAGCGCACGGGCAGCCCGAACTCGTCGGTCTCCCCCGTCGTGTCCCCGTACAGCGCGTGCGAGCGGACCCGGCCGGAGGTGCGGCCGTGGTACTTCTCGGGCAGCCCGGCGTGAGCGACCACCAGCTTGCCGCCGTCCAGGACGTAGTGGCTGACCAGGCCGTCGATGAACGCCCGCACCCGGCCCCGGAAATCGGGGTGCTCGGCGTCCTCGCGCTCCAGCTGCTCGACGGTCTCGGCGAGCCCGTGGGTGAGCTGGACCTTGCGGCCCGCGAGGTAGCGGCCGAGCTTGTTCTCGTGGTTGCCGGGGACGCAGAGGGCGTTGCCCGCCGACACCATGGACATGACGCGGCGCAGCACGCCGGGGCTGTCGGGGCCCCGGTCCACGAGGTCGCCGACGAACACGGCCGTACGGCCTTCGGGGTGGGCGCCTTCCACGTAACCGAGCTTGCCGAGCAGGGCGTCCAGCTCGGAGCGGCAGCCGTGGACGTCCCCGATGATGTCGAACGGGCCGGTGAGGTGGCGCAGGTCGTTGTAGCGGCGCTCCAGGACCACCGTCGCGCTCTCGGCCTCCTCCTCGGTGCGCAGGACGTGCACCTTGCGGAAGCCCTCGCGCTCCAGGCCGCGCAGGGAGCGCCGCAGCTCGCGGCGGTGCCGCTGGATGACGTGGCGCGGCATGGAGGCCCGGTCCGGGCGGGCCGCGTTGCGGGCGGCGCAGACCTCTTCGGGGAGGTCCAGGACGATGGCGATGGGCAGGACGTCGTGCTTCCGGGCCAGCTGGACGAGCTGCTTGCGGCTCTCGGACTGGACGCTGGTGGCGTCGATCACGGTGAGCCGCCCGGCCTCCAGGCGCTTGCCGGCGATGTAGTGCAGCACGTCGAAGGCGTCGCGGCTGGCGCTCTGGTCGTTCTCGTCGTCGGCGACCAGTCCCCGGCAGAAGTCCGAGGAGACGATCTCGGTCTGCTTGAAGTGCCTGCGGGCGAAGGTGGACTTGCCCGATCCGCTCGCGCCGATGAGGACGACGAGGGAGAGGTCGGTCACCGGCAGGACCCGCGCGGCGGTGGTGGCGGCGTTTTCCGTACCGGCGTCGCTGTGGTCGTTGTTCATGCGGCTTCCGCCTCCTTCGTCTTCCCGGTCTTCTTCCCGGCCGGCTTCCCCGCCGTTCCGGTGGTCGTGGTGGCGTCGGTCCGGGTGAACACGGCCATCTGGGTCGGCGGCCCCACCTCGGGGTCGTCCGGCCCGACGGGCACGTACCGGACGGCGTATCCGTGCCGCCCGGCGACCTGCCCGGCCCAGTCGCGGAATTCGGCCCGGCTCCACTCGAACCGGTGGTCCCCGTGCCGGACGTGCCCGGCCGGGAGGGTCTCCCAGCGGACGTTGTACTCGACGTTCGGCGTGGTCACGAGCACCGTCCCCGGTCGCGCCGCGCCGAACACCGCGTACTCCAGGGCGGGCAGCCGGTCCGGGTCCAGGTGCTCGATCACCTCGCTGAGCACGGCGGCGTCGTACCCCGTCAGCCGCTTGTCCGTGTAGGTCAGCGAACCCTGCCGCAGGGTGACCCGGTCCGCCTGGCGCTCGCCCATCCGGTCCAGCTTCAGCCGCCGCGAGGCGATGGTGAGGGCGCGCATCGAGACGTCGACGCCCACGATCTCGGTGAAGCGCGTGTCCCGCAGGAGCGCCTGCACCAACTGGCCCTGTCCGCAGCCGAGATCGAGCACCCGGCCCGCCCCCGCGGCGCGCAGCGCGTCGAGGATCGCCGCGCGCCGGTGCTCGGCGAGCGGGACCGGCTTCTCCTCGGTGTCGGTGCTCTCGTCCACCGCGTTGTCGACGCTGTCGACATCGAGGTCGTCCGACTCGGCGAGCCGGACCAGCTCCAGGGCCTGGTCGGCCTGGCGGGTGAGCCCCCAGCGGTGGGACAGATAGCGCCGGGTGATCAGCGGCCGCTCGGGGTGGCCGGCCAGCCAGCCCTCCCCCGCGCGCAGCAGCTTGTCCACCTCGTCGGGCGCGACCCAGTAGTGCTTGGCGTCGTCGAGCACCGGGAGCAGGACGTAGAGCTGCCGCAGCGCGTCGGCGAGCCGCAACTCGCCCTCCAGCACCAGGCGTACGTAGCGGGAGTCGCCCCAGGCGGGGAACTCCTCGTCCAGCGGTACGGCCGTGACGTCGACCCGCGACCAGCCGAGCGGCGCGAACAGCTTGCGCACCAGCTCGGCGCCGCCCCTGGCGGGCAGGGCGGGCACCTCGATCCGCAGCGGCAACGGGCTTCCGGCCCGCTCGGGCATGGCCCGGCAGACACCGCCGAGCGCGGACTTGAACACGGCCGCGAGGGCGACCGACAACAGCGAGGACGCCGCGTAGGGCCGGTCGTTGACGTACTGCGCGAGCGCCGCGTCGGGCGCGCCTCCCCGGCCCTTGCCCTTGCCGCGCCGCACCAGCGCCACCGGATCCACCTCCAGCAGGAGTGCGGCCGTGCAGCGCTCGGCGGACGCCTCGGGATAGAAGACGTGCGCGGGGCCGTGCGAGGTGGAGAACGCCTGCGCCTTGTCGGGATGCTTGTGCAGCAGGAAACCCAGGTCCGTGGCGGGACGTTCAGGAGTGCCGGTCGTACCGATTGTCAGGAACACCTGTCCGAGTATGATCCTCGCCCCCTGCCCTCACCAGGCAATTTCTCGCGCACCCTGCCTTCCGCGACCCGCTTCAGCGCTCCAGCCGGCCTGCCAGCTCCGTGATGAGGTCCGGCCCCACCCGGCAGCAGCCTCCGACGAGCCCGGCTCCGGCCCGCGTCCAGGCCCGCACCCGCCCGGGGTCGAAGGTGCCGCGCCCGGTCCACCCCCGCGCTCCGGCGTCCCACCCCTCCCCACTGTTCGGGTAGACCACGGCGGGCCTGCCCGTGACCGCCACCGCCTGCTCCACCGCACCCTGCGCCTCCTCCGGATCGCAGCAGTTGACCCCGACCGCGAGAACGGAGTCCCGCCCCGCCGCCACCGCGAACGCCTCCTCCAGCGGCTGGCCGGCCCGGGTCCGGCCGCCGGCCACGCTGTACGAGAGCCAGTACGGCAGTCCGGTCTCCTCGGCCACCCGGACCAGGGCCTCCGCCTCGTCCAGGTCCGGCACCGTCTCCAGCGCCAGGGCGTCCGGCCCGGCGGCCGCCAGCGCCGCCACCCGGGGGCGGTGGAAACGCTCCAGCTCCCGGACGCTCAGCCCGTAACGGCCCCGGTACTCACTGCCGTCCGCGAGCATCGCCCCGTACGGTCCGACCGAGGCGGCGACCCAGGTCTCCCGCCCCGGGTCGGCCCGGCGCGCCGCGTCGGCGGCGCCCCGGGCCAGCTCCACGCTGCGGGCGAGCAGGGCCCCGGCCCCGGCCCGGTCGATCCCGTACCGCCCGAACCCTTCGAAGGTGGCCTGATAGCTGGCCGTGATGAGCACCCGCGCGCCCGCCCGGAGGTAGGCGAGGTGAGCGGCCTCGATCTGTTCCGGCGCGGCGGCCAGCAACCGGGCCGACCACAGCGCGTCGGACAGATCGCAGCCCTGCGCCTCCAGTTGGTTGGAGAGCCCGCCGTCCAGCAGGACGGGCCCGGCCTCCAGCGCGTCGGCGAGCGTGCGAACGCCACTCACAGCCGCCTCCTCCTCGTCAGGTCAGGTCAGGTCAGGTCAGGTCAGGTCAGGTCAGGTCAGGTCAGCTGCGACTGGATCTGCGAGGAGATCAGTTCCAGGTGGCCCAGGTCGTCCAGGTCGAGGACCTGGAGGTAGATCCTCGACGAGCCGATCGCCCCGTAGGCGCCGATCTTGTCGACCACCTCGGCGGGCGAACCCGCCAGCCCGTTCGCCTTGAGCTCCTCCACGTCCCGGCCGATGGCCGCCGCGCGACGGGCGACCTCCGCGTCGTCCTTGCCCGTGCAGACGATCAGCGCGTTGGAGTACACCAGGTCGTCCGGCGAGCGCCCGTGCGCCTGCGCGGCGGCCCGGACCCGGCCGAACTGCTTCTCGCTGTCCTCCAGCGAGGCGAACGGGATGTTGAACTCGTCCGCGTACTGCGCGGCGAGCCGCGGGGTGCGCGTCGCGCCGTGACCGCCGATCAGGACGGGCACCTTGGCCTGGGCGGGCTTGGGCAGCGCGGGCGAATCGGTGAGCTGGTAATACGTCCCGTCATAGCTGAAGGTCTTGCCGACCTCCGTCGCCCACAGGCCGGTGACGATCGCGAGCTGCTCCTCCAGGCGGCCGAACTTCTCCTTCGGGAACGGAATGCCGTAGGCCTTGTGCTCCTCCTCGAACCAACCTGCCCCCAGGCCCAGTTCGACCCGGCCTCCGGACATCTGGTCGACCTGGGCCACCTGGATGGCCAGCACGCCCGGCAGCCGGAACGTGCCGGCGGTCATCAGCGTGCCGAGCCGGATCCGCCGGGTCTCGCGTGCCAGTCCCGCCAGGGTGATCCAGGCGTCGGTCGGCCCGGGCAGACCGTCGCCGGAGCCCATGCGGAGATAGTGGTCGGAGCGGTAGAAGGCGTCGAAGCCCAGGTCCTCGGCGGCCTTGGCGACGGTGAGCAAGGTGTCGTAGTCGGCCCCTTGCTGGGGCTCGGTGAAGATGCGAAGATCCATGCCCTCCATCCTGCCCCTCCGGCACCCGGTCCCGCCCACCAGCCCGGCCGGGCCTCCCCGCGTCTCCCCCCGTCCTGCCCTGCCGGACTCCTCCGCCCTGCCCCGCCGTCTTCCCCTCAGGGCCCCGCCGCCGATGCCGCGGGGCCGCGTATGCCGCCGTAGGGGCCGTCGCGCTCCCTCTCCGCCAGCCGCCTCAGCATCCCGTGCACGCGTTCCAACGATTCGTCGGCCGCGTCCATGGCCTCGATGCACTGCCAGTACAGACCGTCCTCCCCCGTGTCGCAGGCCACCCCGACGAGGGCGATACCGGCCTCTCCGAGCAGCAGCGCGAGCCCGGCCAGGACCGACCGCACATCGGCGATCACCGACAGCCGGGCGGCCCTGGCGCCGCCGGAGAGCACCGTCGGGTGATCCAGCGCCGAGCATCCGGCGCCGATCTCCCCCAGCGCCCGCGCCTCGCTCCGTAATTCCACCGGGCCGTACAGCTCCAGCCGACTGCCGATCGCCCGGGCCAGCGCCTGTGCCTGCCAGGCCTCCGCCATGACGTCCAGCGCACCCCGGCTGCCCGCCAGAGCCCGCCGGCCCGCCTCGATGAGTCGCTCCGCTTCCATGTGTCTCCCCCGTCCGTACGAAAACCCGCTCACCTCATTCATTACCCACAGTGAGGTAGACAGCACCGTAAGGCCAGAGGAAATCGGAAATCTGTGGACAGGAAGTCGACTGTGGATATCTCACTCACTCCGAAGAGTGACGATCGGGGGGTTCCGGAGCGCTCGGCAGGGGGAAGCGTTTCTCGTTCCGCTCCAACTTGGCCGCCAGCGCCGCCGTCGGATCGATGCCCAACACCTCGCAGAACTGCAGGAGATAGGCGAGCACGTCCGCCACCTCGTCGGCGACCCGGTGCGCCGATTCGGGGTCCTCCATGATTCCCGCCGACTGTTCGGGCGTCAGCCACTGGAAGATCTCCAGCAGTTCGGAGGCCTCGACACTGAGCGCGGCCGCCAGGTTCTTCGGGGTGTGGTACTGCTCCCAGTCGCGCGCCGCAGCGAACGCGACCAGCCGCCGCTGGAGTTCTGCCACATCGATGTATGTCACGGCCCCAGGTCTATCACCGGCCACCGACAGTGCCTCCCCCGCCCGCCACCCGGCACGGAGGACGGAACGGCCCGGCCGGGGGCGGCGGTCCGGTCCGGCTGCCGCCCCGACTGCCGCTTCCTCCTCCTGGGCGAGGCCCGCGGGCTACTGGGCGAGACCCGCGGGCGTGACCCCTTCGACCTCCATGCCGACCGGCGCGAGCAGGAAGACGTTGCGGTCGACACGGTGCATGCCGCTGCCGAGGCCGAAGACCACACCGCTGCTGAAGTCGAGAATCCGCTTCGCCACGTCCGTTTCCGCCGCTGTCAGGTCGAGCAGCACCGGAACCTGGGCGACCAGGTACTCGGCGACCTCGCGCGCGTCCGCGAAGACCTGCACCCGCAGGACGACGAGGCGGCGCTGTTCGGCGGCGCGCTCGTCGGGGACGGTGCGGTGGTCGATCCGGGACGGCCACTCGTCGCGGCCGCGCAGCGGTACGACCTGTGCCAGCCCCTCCCACTGTTCGTCGGTGGCGTCGTATCTGTCATACCTGTCGTACCTGCTCACAGGGCCACCCCGTCGTCGAGCCGGTCGGGTTCCCGCCGGCTGCACTCACTGTTCATCGGGCAATCCTCTCGCCCCTCACCCGTTCGGCGTACCAGCGACACGGCGAAGTCCGCCTCCGTGTCGCATCCGATACCCGGTGGACATCGGTTCATGACGACCGGACCCGTCAGACCGTGATGACCTGCACCCCCGCCTCGCCGAACCGGACCCTCGCCTCCGCCCCGATGCGGGTGTCGGTGACCAGGACGTCGACGAGGCCCAGGTCGCAGACGCGCGCGAAGGCCCGCTTGCCGATCTTCGACGAGTCGGCCGCCACCACCACCCGCTGGGCCCGTTCCGCGAGCAGCCGGTTGACGCTGGCCTCGCCCTCGTGGTGGACGTACGCACCGCGTTCGATGTCGATGGCGTTCACCCCGAGGACGGCGACGTCCAGGGTGATCTCGTTCATCACGCCGACGGCGAGCGGGCCCGTCAGCTCGTACGACTGGGGCCTCGCGACACCGCCCGTCACGACCATCTTGATCTGCGGACGGATCGCCAGCTCGCTCGCGATGTTGAGGGCGTTCGTCACCACGGTCAGCGTCGGCTGGCCGCCCGCCACCGCCGTCTCGCCCACGATGTCCGGGCGTACCGCGAGCGCCCTGGCCACCTCGGTCACGGTCGTTCCGCCGGTCAGGCCGACGACCTCGCCGACGGCGACCAGGCCGGACACGGCGCGGCCGATGGCCTGCTTCTCCGGCGCGTGACGGCCCGTCTTGTAGCGGAGCGCCAGTTCGTAGGAGACCCCGTGCGCGACCGCGCCGCCCCTGGTGCGGGTGAGCAGGTGCTGTTCGGCCAGCTGGTCCAGGTCGCGGCGGATGGTGGCGGCCGAGACGTCGAGCGCCGTCGCCGCCTCCTCGACGTCCACCCTGCCGTGCTTGCCGACCAGTTCCAGCAGCGCGTCCCACCGGGCGTCCCTGGACAAGAGCGTCTCCTCACCGTCCGGCGCGGGCACCGCGTTTCGCGGGAACGCGGTCGCCGGTGGCCGGACCGCCGCAAGCGTCGCACAGGGCCTCCCGGGAGCCCCTCACCCACCTGCGGCTTGCTTGTTTTTGCTCGATAACTGCATGTAACGTGCAGAATTCTACATGCGGGCTGATCGGCCCAGCTCAGCCCCGTTCCCGTGGTCCACCTCGTTCCCGTGGAGTGCAGACGTGTCGTATGCCGAGACCGAGACAGCCAGTCAGCCCGCCTGCTGGCGGCGCGCAGCCGCCCTGGCGGGCGGCCCCGGGGCCGCCGGCCTACCCGTCGCGGGCGAGCGGATCGCCGTCGTCGGCTGCGGTACCTCCTTCTACATGGCGCAGGCCTACGCCGGGCTCCGCGAGGGCTCCGGCCAGGGCGAGTCGGACGCCTTCGCCGCCTCCGAGTTCCCCTTCGGCCGCGGCTACGACCGCGTCGTCGCGCTGACCCGCTCGGGGACCACGACCGAGGTGCTGGAGCTGCTGGAGCGGCTGCGGGGCACCTCGCGCACGGTGGCCGTCACGGCCGATCCCACGACCCCGGTCAGGGCGGCGGCCGACGACCTCGTCGTCCTGGACTTCGCCGACGAACGGTCCGTCGTCCAGACGCGCTTCGCCACGACCGCCCTCACCCTGCTCCGCGCCCACCTCGGCCTGCACTCCGAGGCCGTGGTCGCGGACGCGGAGACCGCGCTGGCCGAGCCGCTGCCCGACGGGCTGCTCGGGAGCACCCAGTTCTCCTTCCTCGGGCGGGGGTGGACGGTCGGAC
This sequence comes from Streptomyces sp. NBC_01116, assembly GCF_041435495.1. NCBI lineage: Bacteria > Bacillati > Actinomycetota > Actinomycetes > Kitasatosporales > Streptomycetaceae > Streptomyces > Streptomyces sp. NBC_01116. The sequence goes on along the minus strand of NZ_CP108644.1, from coordinate 6,777,709 downwards.
TGGCCCATGAGGCGGCGCTGAAGATGAAGGAGGCGTCGCTGTCCTGGACGGAGTCCTATCCCGCGATGGAGTACCGCCACGGGCCCATCAGCATCTCCACCGCGGGTACCGTGACCTGGATGTTCGGCGAGGCCCCCGAGGGCCTGCCCGGGCAGGTGCGGGCGACGGGCGCCCAGTGGGTGGACGGCGCCCTCGACCCGCTGGCCGATCTCGTACGCGTACAGCGCCTCGCTCTGGCCCGTGCGGCCGCGCGGGGGCTCGACCCGGACCTGCCGCGGCATCTGAGCCGTTCCGTGGTGCTCGACGGAGCCTGAGGGACCATGGACCCATGCATCTGACCCTGGCAGCCGCGCCGGAACCGCTCGCCGCCCCGGATCCGCAGGGGGGCGTCGTCGGCTGGGCCACCGGGCTGGTCGAGACGTTCGGCGGTCCCGGCGCGGGCGCGGCCATCGCGCTGGAGAACCTGTTCCCGCCGCTGCCCAGCGAGGTCATCCTGCCGCTGACCGGGTTCGCCGCCTCGCAGGGGGTGCTCAGCATCGTCTCGGCCCTGTTCTGGACGACGCTCGGCTCGGTCGTCGGCGCGGTGGTCCTGTACGGGATCGGGGCCGTGTTCGGCCGGGAGCGGATGCACGCCTGGTGGGCGAAGCTGCCGCTGGTGAAGGCCTCCGACCTGGTGCGGACGGAGGAGTGGTTCGCCCGGCACGGCACCAAGGCGGTGCTGCTGGGCCGCATGGTGCCGGTGTTCCGGAGTCTGATCTCGGTGCCCGCGGGCGTGGAGCGCATGCCGCTGCCGCTGTTCGTCGGGCTGACGACGGCGGGCAGCCTGGTGTGGAACACGGTGCTCGTGATGGCCGGATACTGGCTCGGCGACCAGTGGGACGTGGTCGGGGCGTACGTCGGCGTCGTGACCAAGATCGTGCTGGCACTGGCCGCGGTCGCCCTGGTCGGTTACGTCGCGATGCGCGTCCGGGGCCGCAACCGCGAGCAGCCCTGACCGCACTGCCGGGCGCGCCGCACGCGGGGGCCGGACCCGGTGTCACGAAGCGACCCGGCGCGCGACGGAGCGCGGTACGAGCGGCCGTGGGGCGGCGCTCGCCGCCGCACGGCAGGACCCCGGCGCCGCGCGGCGCGGCCGGAACCGCCGTCCGGCCCCCGCCTCATCGGCGGGACGCCCGTGAGACACCCCGGCGGGGTGTCTCACGGCAGACGGCTCAGGACTCCTCGAAGTAGGCGTCCAGGACGGTGTCCAGCTCGGCCGGCCAGCCCTTGAGCTCGGCGCGGCTCGCCGCCTCGACCTCGGCGTTGAACCAGCGGCGGCTCGACACGTGGACGGTCACCGTGAACCGGCGGCCGAAGCGCGCCGGGGTGGTCTCCACCGCGCCGATCTCGTCCCAGCCGAACTCGGCCTCCTGGTCGTCGAGCGTGAAACGGATGCCTTCCCGCGCCACCCGGATCGAGCCGCGCCGGTCGCTGACCTCGAAGACGGGGCCCTCCTCGGCCGCGTCGCCCTCGCTCCCGGCCCGGTCCTCCGCTGTGGCGTCGCCCGCCGCCGATGCCGCCGATTCCGGTTCCTGGTCGGCGTCGGCGTCGGCGTCGGCGTCCGCCACGGCCTCGGCGCCGCGTTCCGCCTCCTTCTCCGTTCCCGATTCCGGAACAGCGTCCTCCGGACCGGCCTCCGATTCCGGTTCGGGCTTCCGGGTCGCGACGGGCGCCGCCAGTCCGGGCAGGGGGATGAACGCCGGGTCGGTGCCTGCGGCGAACTCGGGCTTCTTGTTCGAATCTATGCTCTGCTCCACGGCGGGCAGTATGGTCGACGAACCTGTACGTGACCAGTCGTCACCGCCCCGGTGCCGCCTCCGGCCCTCTCCCCGCGGCCGGACCGCCTGCCACCGGAGGGCCGGAGCACCTGTCGGCGGCAGGGAATTCCCGCCCGCTCAGAGCACGCCCTTGCGCCATTCCCGTACCAGCAGATAACCGAGGTACGCGCCGCCGATCGCCATCGTGTAGATCCCGACCGGCAGGTCGTCGAAGAGCGCCAGCTGCTGGGAGCAGAGGTCCGCGAGCACCAGCAGCAGGCCGCCGGTGAGGGCGGAGAGCAGCAGGTGCGGGCCGGAGCCGCGGGTGAGGCGTCTGGCGATCTGGGGCGCGGTCAGGGCGATGAAGGCGATGGGTCCCGAGACGCTGACCGCGGCGGCCGAGAGAGCGATGGCCAGGACCACGGCCAGCGTCTTGGCCTTCTTCGGCTCGGAGCCGAGCCCCTCGGCGATGTCGTCGCCCATCTCGCCGATGTCGAGCCGCCGGGAGATCAGCGCGGTCAGCGGGGCGGCGACGAGCAGGACCAGCCAGACGGTGGTGGCGTCGGTCCAGGAGCGGGCCGTCAGGCTGCCGTTGACGTAGGCGGTGAGAACGGAGGCCTTGTCGCGTTCCAGGGCGTAGACGACGTACTGGGTGACGGCCGCGCCCATCGCGGCGACGCCGATGCCCGCGATGACGAGCCGGGCGGGGTTGCGGAAGCCGGTGCCGGTGGAGACGTACACCAGGGCCATCGCGAGGATCGCGCCGATGAGCGCGCCGACGGGGACCGGGACCGTGTCGGGGAACATCAGCGCGCAGAACGCGGCGCCCGCGCCCGCCCCGGCGGAGAGCCCGATGACGTCCGGGCTGCCGAGCGGGTTGCGGGTGACGGACTGGAACAGCGCGCCGGAGACGCCGAGCGCCGCGCCGACCCCGATGGCGACGGTGAGGCGGGGGCCGCGCAGCCGGTTGAAGACGAACCGGTCCTTGCCCTCGGCGTCCCCGACGAGCGCTGCGGGCAGGTCGGCGAGGTCGATGCCGAGGCGCCCCCAGGCCAACGTCGTTACGGCGGCCGCGAGGAGGAGGACGAAGAGCCCGGCGCCCGCGAACACGGAGGCCCGGCGCATGGGTATCGCCACGGTGCGGCCGACGACCAGGTAGCCGCGGGGGGCCTTGGGAGCCTTGCGTACGGGTGCGGTCCGTTCGGTGACGGTCATGAGGTGCCCCGCATCCTGCGTACGGCGATGAGCAGCGCGGGTGCGCCGATGAAGGCGGTGACGACGCCGACCATGAGTTCGGTGGGGCGCATGACGACCCGGCCGACCACGTCCGCGAGGAGCAGGAGGGTGGGGCCGAGCAGGGCGGAGAAGAGGATCTGGGCACGGAAGTCGACGCCGACCAGGCCCCGGACGACGTGCGGAACGGCGAGGCCGACGAAGGCGATCGGGCCGACAGCCGCGGTCGCGGCGGCGCTGAGCAGCGTGGCGGCGAGCAGTCCGCCGCCCCGGGTGCGCCCGGGGTGCGAGCCGAGGGCTACGGCGGTGGCGTCGCCGAGGGCCAGGGCGTTCAGGCCGGGGCCGAGGGCGAGGGCGAGCAGGAAGCCGACGGCGGCGAAGGGCAGGACGGACCAGAAGACGTCGAAGTCGCGGCCGCCGAGCGCTCCGACGACCCAGTAGCGGTAGCTGTCGAAGACCTGCGGTTTGCTGAGGGTCACCGCCTGGATGAACGCCATGAGCACCGCGGTGAGCACGGCTCCGGCGAGCACCAGGCGCACCACGCTCGTCCCCGTACCGGCGGAGCCGATGACGTGGACGAGAATGCCGGCGACCAGTGCTCCGGGCAGCGCCCACCACATGGTGTCGGTGGCGCCCGAGGCCCCGAGCCAGGCGGTGGCGGCGACGATGCTCGCGGAGGCGCCGGCGTTGATGCCGAGGAGGCCCGGTTCGGCCAGCGGGTTGCGCGAGACGCCCTGCATGAGGGTGCCCGCGACGGCGAGGCAGAGTCCGGCGAGGACGCCGAGGACGGTGCGGGGGTAGCGGCTCTCGACGATGACGGTGACGTTGGGGTCGGCGGTGCCTCCGAGGACGTCGACGACCTCACCGAGCGAGGTGCTGCGGCTGCCGAACATGACGCTCGCGCAGAGCGCGAAGGCCAGCGCGGCCAGGCCGAGGAGCAGGAGGAACGCCAGCCGAGCGGCGTCGGTACGGGAGGTACCGGCGCCGCTCGGCGGTGCGACCGTGGTGGTTGCCATGGGAGTGGAGTGTGCCTTGTGGGCTCGGCGGTCCGGATACCGGTCTTACTTGCCGGCGGTCTTGACGGCCTTGTCGATGATCGGCAGGTAGCGCTCGATCGTCCAGGGCACGGTCAGCGGGTTGATGATCGAGGAGGCGGTGACGAAGGAGTTGTCGTTGCTCGCGACGACGGCGCCCTTCTTGATCGCGGGGATCGCGCCGTACAGCTTCTGGCCCTCGATCTCCTTGCGGTTCTTCTCGTCCGTGTAGAACGTGAAGACGAGGTCGCTGTCCTTGAGCTTCTCGGCGTTCTCCAGGCCGATGAGGGCCGAGTCGGTGCCGGGGGTCTCCTTGAAGCCGTTGACGACCGGGTCGACCTTCAGGCCGAGCGAGGAGACCATCTTGACGCGCTGTTCCTCGGGCTTGAAGACGCCGAGGGTGCCGGGGCCGGAGTTGTAGATGTAGGAGAAGGTGACGTCCTTGTAGTTCGGCCGGGTGGCCGCGGCGTCGGCGAGCTGCTTCTCGATCTTCGTCTTGAGGGCGCCGGTGTCCTTCGTCCGGCCGAGCGCCTTGCCGATGATGTCGATCTGCTGGTCCCAGTCGGTGCTCCACGCCTGGTCGGGGTAGGCGACCGTGGGGGCGATGTCCTTGAGGACGTCGTACTGCTTCTGCGTGATGCCCGACCAGGGGGCGAGGATGACGTCCGGCTCCAGCTCGGTGATCGCCTCGAAGTCGATCTCCTCGCCGCCCGTGAACTGCTTGGGGAGCTCGTCGCCGGACTTCTTGACGGCCTCGTTGATCCACGGCAGGTAGCCGGACTTGTCGCTGCCCCAGGGGTAGCTCTCGATGCCGACCGGGGTCTGGCCGAGGGCTATCGCGGTCTCGGCGGAACCCTGGCCGAGGGTGACGATGCGCTCGGGCTTCTCCTCGATCTTCGCGGTGCCGAGCGAGCTCTTGATCGATACGGGGAAGGCGCCGCCCCCGCTCTTCGCCGAGTCCTTCGCCCCGTCCTTGTCGCCGTCGCCGTCCGAGGAGCAGCCGACGAGGGCGACGGCGAGGGCGACGGTGGTGGCCGTCGCGGCGATGGTGTGGCGGCGCACGCGGGTGAAGCCGAGCATGGGGGGTCCTCAGGTTGGCCGAGCAGGTGAAGGTTAGGTAAGCCTAAGCCAGAGGCGTCGGCACCTCAACAAGCGCCCCTCCCGCACCACCGCGCACCAGGGCCGCGCGGCGGGGCCGCCGGGCCTCACGCCCCTCATCGGCACGCCGCTCCGAGGCGGGGCGGATCCGTGGACTGGCCCCGGGGACAAGGCTGTTGCTCGCCGGGGCCGTCGGCCGGCCCTCTCCGCCCGTACGCGCTCCGCCCGTGTGCCGATCGTTATGCGGTCCGCCCGGAAGGGACGGGCCGCGGTCAGTGCGCGTGCTCGGCGGACTTCTCGTCCTCCGGCACGGGCTCCCCGGCCGCCGCGCCCCCGGCGTGCACGGTGAAGGCGGCCGTACGGACCTTCCCCTCGTGCCGGAAGTCGAGGAAGAGGCGGTAGGCGCCCTTGCTCGGGGCCGTCGCGGTGAAGGAGACGTCCGGTCCGGGCTCCGTCCGCCCGTCGCCCGGTTCGCCGTTCGGGTGGACGTGGAGGTACGCCAGGTCCCCGGCGCGCAGCGCGACGAGGTGGCCGTACGCGCCGAGGTAGGGCTGGAGGTCGGTCACCGGCTTGCCGTCCTTCTCGACCTCCAGCTTCAACTCGCTGCCCGCACCGGGGCGCAGCGCCCCGTCGAGCGTCACCTCGTACCCGTCGACGGTCACCGTCCGCTCGGCCTTCGGCAGTGCCTCGGGGCGCGCGTCGCCCGATACGGCGAGGTCCGCGCCCAGGGTGACGCCCTCGGCGTTCTTCACGTCCGGGGTGAAGTCGGCGAAGAGCCGGTAGCCGCCGGCCCCGGGGAGCTCGACGGGGGCGGACCAGGTGCCGTCGGCGGCCCGCTCGGGGTGCAGGTGCCGGTAGGTGGTGAGGTCGCTCGACGCAACGATCAGGTGCAGCTCCTTGCCGTGCTCGCGGCTGAAGGCCGTCACCTTGCGGGAGGTGTCGTCGTCCACGACGGCGAAGCGCAGTTCGGCGGGTTCGCCCGCCTCGACGCGCGGGGTGCGGAGGTCGAGGGTGTAGCCCCCCTGGGAGATCTGCAGGCCGCCGGGAAGCTCCGGGGCCTGGCCCGCGCTCTTCTCCGCGCCTTTCTCCACCGCCCCCTTCTCCGCGGCCGGGCGATCCTTCGCGCCGTGACTGTCCTGGTGGGACGACTCCTTCGCGGCGACGGCGGGATCCATGGCCCCGCCCGCCGCGTACGCCGATCCGAAGGTCGCCGCGAGCCCTGCGGCGAAGGCCGTGATCTTGAGACCGGTATGCATGGCTCACTCCTCGTCAAGGTCGCCGGATCGCGACCACTCACCGCCCAAGATACCCCCCAGGGGTATGAAGTCAACCGGAGGGTGACCTTGTGGAGGGGCAGGGGAAACGCAGGCGGGTTGCTGATCGGGCAGGCGGCCCGGCCGTGCGCACAGCGGATGCGGACCGGCGGGCGGGCCTTCCGGGGCCATCCCCGCGGCGGGCCGCGGGGATGGCCCCGCTCAGGAACGGGCCGTCACCGACCCTCGGGACCGCCCATCGCCGCCAGGCCGCGCAGCAAGGTGTCGGTCTGCTCGTCCATCGGGAAGAACGACTCCACCGCGAGCTCCGAGAGGGTCACGTCGGCGGGAGCCCCGAAGGTGGCGATCGTGCTGAAGAACGCCATGTCGCCGAGCGGCGTGCGGATGCGCAGCGGGACGACGATGCCCGTCGGGTCCACCGGTCCGGGGTCGGCGTCGAGGTCCGGCGGGGCCGGGTAGGCGGACACCTCCTCGTACAGCTCCCGCAGATCGCGGTGGCCGGTGGTGTCGGCCTGGTGCCGCAGCCGCCCGAGGGCGTGGGCTCGGACCTGGGCGAAGTTCAGGCACTGGGGGGCGAGGCCCTCCGGGTGGAGGATCAGGCGCATCACATTGCCGCCCGACTCCGTGAGGTGCGGCGGCACGGTGCCGAGCAGGAGGGACATCGCGTCGTTGCGGTCGACGATGTCCCAGATCCGGTCGATCGCGGCGGCGGGGTACGGCTCGTGGCCGGCCAGCATCGCCCGGACCGCGGAGCGGACCATGGCCATCCGGTCGCTGTCGAGCGGCGACTCCCGGTACGCGGGGGCGTAACCGGCCGCCAGCAGCAGGCCGTTGCGGTCCCGCAGCGGGACGTCGAGGTGCTCGGCGAGCCGGAGGACCATCTCCCGGCTCGGCCGGGCACGGCCCGTCTCCACGCAGGAGAGGTGCCGGGTCGAGGAATCCGCCCGCAGCGCCAGGTCGAGCTGGCTGAGCTTGCGACGGCGACGCCACTCCCGGAGCAACAGGCCCACCCGGGGCGGCTCTTCGGTCTCCATGACCTCACCGTATCCAGTGTCCGCCGCCCAGGCCCCCATGACCTGGGAGGTCATGGAGTGCGGGCCCCCGCGCGTGGCACGGTGTCACCGACCCCACCGGCCGAAGGAGATCCGAGATGACGTACGCCCTCACCCCGTCCGCGACGGTGGCCCCCGCACGGGACGCCGCCCGGTTCCTCCGTCTGGTGCTGCGCGTCGACAGCGCGAGCACCGCCGTGATGGGCGTCGTGCTGGTCGCGGCGGCCGTGCCGCTCGGCTCCGCGACCGGGATGCCGGTGGCGTTCGCCGTGGCGTTCGGGATCTTCCAGATCGGCGGGGCCGCCTGCCTCGCGCTGATCGGCGGCTATCCGGTGATCCCGCCCGCCCTGGCCAGGACCGTCGTCGTCGTGAACGCCCTGTGCGCGGTCGGGTGCGTGGTGATGGCCCTCGCCGACTTCGTGCCGCTCAACGGGTTCGGGGTGGTGTTCCTGCTGATCGGCGCCGTGATCGTGGCGGTCTACTCCGCGCTCCAGTACACGGGGCTGCGGCGGATGACGGCGGCGTCCTCGTCACGGTAGTGCCATGCACCGCCCGGCGGACGGCAGCTCGACGACTCCACCAGGGCCCGGCGTGGTGTCACGAGGGTCTTCCTTGCCGTCCCTAGCCTGGCCGGAGCGGTACCCGACGGCAGGACAGGCGCACCTCATGGCACCACGCACCCACTGGCTCTTCGGGGACCAGCTCGGCCCCCACTTCCTGGACCCCCGCCGCGGCGGACCGGACGCACACGCCCCCGTCCTGATGATCGAGGCCCGGTCGGTACTGCGCAGACGTCGCTTCCACCGGGCCAAGGCCCACCTCGTGCTCTCCGCGATGCGGCACCGGGCGGCCGAACTGGGCGACCGCGTCCGCTACGTACAGGCCGAGACCTACGCCGACGGCCTGGCGGAGGCGGGGTTCGGTGGCCATGGGGACCGCCTGACGGTCTGCCACCCGACCTCCCGCGCCGCGCTGGGCTTCGTGACCGCACGGGACGAGGTCGACGTCCTCCCGGCCCGCGGCTTCCTGCTGCCGCAGGAGGAGTTCGGGGCGTGGGCGGAGGAGCACACGGGCGGCCGTCCGCGGATGGAGGGCTTCTACCGGTGGGTCCGCCGTCACCACGAGCTGCTCATGGACGGCGACGAGCCCGCCGGGGGGACGTGGAACCTCGACCACGACAACCGCGAGCCGCCGCCCCGGGGGTGCTCGACCCTGGAGGCGCCCGCACCCTACCGTCCGCGCGAGGACGGGATCGACGACGAGGTGCGCCACGACCTCGACCGCTGGGAGCGTGACGGGGAGGTCTCGTTCGTCGGCCGCGACGGCCCCCGCCGCTTCCCCGTCACCCGGCGGGAGGCGCTGGCCGCGCTCCGGCGCTTCGTCTCGCACCGCCTCGGCGACTTCGGCCGCTACGAGGACGCGATGCTCGCGGCCGACCCCACGATGAGCCACAGCCTGTTGTCCGTCCCCCTCAACCTGGGGCTCCTGGACCCCGCCGAATGCGTCGAGCGGGCCGAGGATGCCTGGCGCGCGGGCAAGGCCCCGCTCAACAGCGTCGAGGGCTTCGTGCGCCAGATCGCCGGCTGGCGGGAGTACGTGTGGCAGCTCTACTGGCACTTCGGCGAGGACTACCGGGGCCGCAACGCGCTGCGCCACACCGCGCCGCTGCCCGACTGGTTCCTCGACCTGGACGCGGACGCGGTCACCGCGAACTGCCTCTCCACCGTGCTGGCCCAGGTCCGGGACACCGGCTGGACGCACCACATCCCGCGGCTCATGGTGCTGGGCAGCCGGGCCCTCCAGGACGGCTGGGACCCGGCCGCCGTGACCGACTGGTTCCACCGCTGCTTCGTGGACGGCTACGACTGGGTGATGCTCCCCAACGTCGTCGGCATGTCGCAGTACGCGGACGGCGGCCGGATGACGACCAAGCCGTACACCTCCGGCGGCGCCTACATCAACAGGATGAGCGACCTGTGCGCCCCGTGCGCCTACCGCCCCACCGACCGGACCGGCGACCACGCCTGCCCGTACACGGCGGGCTACTGGGCCTTCCTGCACCGCCACCGGACCACCCTGAGCGGCAACCACCGCATGGCGAGGGCGGTCAAGGGCCTGGACCGGCTGAAGGACCTCGACGGACTTCTGGAGGAGACCTCGGAGCGCGGGGACCGGGCGCCCTGAGGGCGGCCACGACCGCGGCTCCGGCCTCCACCGTGAGGGCCGCGCCCGCCCGCCGGGGAGCGCGCCCTCACTCCCCCGCGTAGTCGTCCGGAGCCGACCGGGCGAGGTCGGCGAGGGTCGCGAGGGCCCGGGAGAGGACCTCCCGGGTGGGTGACGCCAGGCCGAGGCGGATCGCCTGCGGGCCCCGGGGGCGGCTCGCGGTGAACGCGGCGGCCGGGGTCACCGCGATGCCCTGCCGCGCGGCGGCGGCGACGAAGGTGTCGGCGCGCCAGGGGCCGGGCAGTTCCCACCAGCGGTAGTAGGAGAGCGGGGCGCTGCGCGTGCGGAAGTCCCCGAGGTGCCGGTGGGCGATCTCCTGCCGTGCCCCTGCCTCCCGCTGTTTCGCCCGTACGAGGGCGTCGACGGCGCCGTCCGCCCGCCACTGCGCCATCGCTTCCAGTGGGAAGCGCATGGGGGTCCACCCGCCGGAGCGCAGGGCCCCCGCGACCCTGCCCGCCGTCGCGGCGGGGGCCACGGCGAATCCGAGTGACAGCCCCGGGGACAGGCGTTTGGAGAGGCTGTCGACGAGGACGGTCCGCTCGGGGGCCCGCGCGGCGAGGGGCGCCACGTCGTCCCGGAGGAAGGCCCAGACGGCGTCCTCAATCGCGTGGATCCCCGATGTCAGCAGCACCTCGGCCAACTGGTCGAGCCGCCGCTCGGGCATGGTGAGGGACAGGGGGTTGTGGAGGACCGGCTGTACGTAGACGGCGTGCAGCGGATCAGCGCGGTGCGCCTCCTCCACCGCCTCCGGGATCAGCCCGTCCCCGTCCATGGCCAGGGGCACGAGGACGACACCGAGCCGGGCGGCGATGGCCTTCAGCACCGGATAGGTGAACTCCTCGACGCCCAGCCGGGCGCCCGGCCGGGTCAGCGCGGCGACGGCGGCGGAGACGGCCTGGCGGCCGTTGCCCGCGAACAGGATCCGCTCCGGGTCGGGCCGCCACCGCCCGCGCGCGAGGAGATCGGCGGCGGCCTCGCGGGCGGCGGGCGTACCGGCGGGCCCGACCGGGCGGAGGAACGACTCCAGGCGGTCGGCGCGCACCAGCTTTTCCAGGCCGGCGGCGAGCAGCCCGGCCTGTTCGGGGACGACGGGGTGGTTGAGCTCCAGGTCGACCCGGCTGTCGGCGGGCTCGGAGAGGGCCGGGGCGGGAGCGGGAGCGCCGGGTGCCTCCGTGACGAACGTGCCGCGTCCGACCTGGCCGACGGTGAGGCCCCGGCGGGCCAGCTCCTGGTAGACGCGGGCGGCGGTGGAGTCGGCGATGGCGTGGAGCCGGGCGAACTCCCTCTGCGGAGGCAGTCGTTCCCCACCCTTGAGCCGCCCCGCCGCGATCTCCTCCGCCACCTCGTCGGCGACGGACCGGAAGTCCTTCACGGGCTTCGCCTCCCTGGTGAGCGTTCGGCATCGAATCCCTGGCGAGCGGCAGTCAAGCATGGCATTGCACCGAGTGCAATAGCACCTATTGAACCGAGCAGAACGGCGACCCTAGACTCCGATTGCACCGGTCGCGGGGGGCCGGTGCACAGGGCGCCGGACCCGACCGTCGCCCCACGAACAGAGCGGCGGGCGACCATGGTTGAGCTGAGCGGGGTGCTGGGGGTCGCGATGGTCGCCCTGGGCATGGTGCTCACCCCGGGCCCCAACATGATCTATCTCGTCTCCCGGAGCATCACGCAGGGGCGACGCGCGGGGGTGATCTCCCTGAGCGGTGTGGCCGTGGGCTTCCTGGTCTACCTTCTGGCCACGAATCTCGGACTGTCGGTGGTCTTCCTCGCGGTGCCCGAGCTGTACGTGGCCGTGAAGCTGGCCGGCGCCGCCTACCTGGCCTATCTGGCCTGGAACGCTCTGAGGCCCGGGGGCGTGTCCGTCTTCGCCCCCGAGGAGCTGCCGCACGACTCCCCGCGCAAGCTGTTCACCATGGGCCTGATGACGAATCTGCTCAACCCGAAGATCGCCATCATGTACCTTTCCCTCATCCCGCAGTTCATCAGCCTGGAGGCGGGAAACGTCCTGCTCCAGGGCTTTCTGCTGGGCTCCGTCCAGATCGTGGTGGCCCTCACCGTCAATCTGGGCATCGTCCTGGCGGCGGGAGCCATCGCCGTCTTCCTCGCCCGCCGCCCCACCTGGCTCCGCGTCCAGCGCTACCTCATGGGCGCGGCGTTGGGCCTGCTCGCTGTCTCGGTGGCGACGGACACCTCGGCACCGGCCCGAGCATGATGAGCAGGCGCGTATCGGCCTTGAGCTTCCTGTTCACCGAACGGCTCTGCACATAGACCTCCAACTTGGGGTTGTTGCCGGCTGAAGTTCCCCTGTGATCTTGGACACTCGTTCGTTATGTCGCGAGGGCGTGTTGGTGCCGCTGTCTGGTTTCGGCCGGTGTGAGGTAGCCGAAGATCTTGTGCTTGCGCAGGCGGCGGCGGTTGTAGAAGGTCTCGATGAAGGAAAAGACCTCGGCGCGGGCGGTGGCCCGGTCGGGCCAGGTACGGGTGCCGATCTCTTCCTTAAGCAGGGCCCAGAAGCTTTCCGCGGCAGCGTTGTCGTAACACGATCCGGTGCGTCCGCAGCTCTGCCGCAGCCCCAACGTCCGTATGTGGTCGCGGAATTGCGCCGATGTGTACTTGCTGCCGCGATCGCTGTGGATCACGCATCCGGGCTCCAGGCCGCCTCGGCCGTAGGCCATGTCGAGGGCGTCGACGACGAGCTCGGCGCGGTGGTGGTCGGCCATGGCGTAACCGACGATCTCGCGGGTGGCCAGGTCCAGCCGGCAGGCGGGGTAGAGCCAGCCCTCGGCCGTCGGGAGGTAGGTGATGTCGCCGACCAGCCGGGTGCCGGGACGCTCGGCGTGGAAGTCGCGGACGATCAGGTCCGGGGCCGGCTTCGCCTTCGCATCCGGCCGGGTCAGCGAGCGGTGCTTGCGGTGGGTGACGCCGCGGATGTCGCGCTCACGCATTACGCGGGCGACGCGCTTGCGGTTCACCCGTCGGCCCAGGCGGCGCAGTTCGGCGTGGATGCGCGGGACACCATAGGTGTGCCGGGAAGCGATGTGCACCACGGTGATCTCGTGCGCGAGCGCGTCGTCGGCGGCCTGCCTGACACGACGGGCGGCCTCGCCCTCGCACCAGGCGTAGTACGAGGAGCGGGCCACCTTCAGCACCCGGCACAGCAGGACGATCGGGTATGTCGCCTTCTCCGCGTGGATCAACCGGTACAACGCGGTCACCGGTCGCTCTCCTTCACGAAGAAGGCCGTCGCTTTTTTCAGGATCTCGATCGTCTGCTGCTGTTCACGGACCTCCTTGCGCAGCCGCTTGAGCTCCTCGCGCTCGGCGCTGGTCAGCTCACCGGAGCCACCCTCTCCCCGGTCCGCCTTCGCCCGGCGGTACCAGCCGCGCAGGGACTCGGAACTGATGCCCAGTTCCCGGGCGACGGCGGTGACCGTCTTGCCCGAGGAGTCGACGAGCGCGATCGCGTCCCGCTTGAACTCCTCGGTGTACCCCTTCGTGTACTTGTTTCCCACCTGGTGCTACTTCCTCCGGAACCTCGAGTCCCAGTCTCCAGGTGTCCACGATCAAGGGGAAGCTTCAGTAGCGCCAGAACCGTGCGACGTGAACAGAGCCAGCATTCCTGATCGGCCGACAGTCTCGGTCTCGCGGGAGATCGACCGTTCGGGTAAGCGGGCCCGTCACCGGAACGCGTTCGAGTGCGACCGCCTCCTTCACCGCCGACACCGGTGCACGTGCGGCAACTTCCCGCGTGGCCACTGACGCGCCATTCAGGCCAGTTATTGGCCGACACAAGCAGAAAAGATACTTTTTACCTCGGAATCCGGCGCTGCCCCTCGATGCACTGCCATGATTCATCCGAACGCTATGTGACATTTCACATTGCTCTCCAGTGAGGGCAACGAAAGAGAGAGGGACCCCATGAAGAGTCTTGCCGCTGTTGCGGTCGCCGCTGCGACCCTGGCTGCCCTGGCCACCGGCCAGGAAGCCGTCGCCGCGCCGACCGCGCCGACCGGGTCGGCCGGCCCCGTCATCACCTGCGGCACCCCCGGTGCGCCCGGGATCTTGCTGACCCGAGCCTGTGTCGAGGTGACCGGCAACCAGGTGCGCTTCTACGGGGTCGCAGCCACGACCAACTCCGGGTGGCAGCCCCAGCAGGTCGGCTTCACGGTCTCCGGAACGGTTGTCGGCGGCGCCCCGATCGCGCCCATCAACCCGACCGTCCTCGTGCAGGCGGGCACGACCTCGGTCGGCAGTATCGTCACTACCGCGCCGTGCGGTTCGACGGTCACCGACAGCTTCTCCGTGAACCAGTGGGGCTGGCCCCCGTCGACCGCCACCGTCTCGGCCGTGGTGTCCTGCTGACCAAAGACTTCGCCCGGCCCCTGAGCCCACACCAAGGCTGAAACGGGACCAAACCGACCCGCCGGGCTCCAATGGCAGCCACTTCCAGGTAGAGCCTGGCGAGTAGCAGGTCCGCGCACCATGAGGAGGGCCGCCGTCCGTGAGGCACGGCGGCCCTTCGGCAGCGGCTTGCCCAATACTGAGGTTGTAGGCGCGATTGAAGCTTCCCCTTGATCGTGGACACCTGGAGACTGGGACTCGAGGTTCCGGAGGAAGTAGCACCAGGTGGGAAACAAGTACACGAAGGGGTACACCGAGGAGTTCAAGCGGGACGCGATCGCGCTCGTCGACTCCTCGGGCAAGACGGTCACCGCCGTCGCCCGGGAACTGGGCATCAGTTCCGAGTCCCTGCGCGGCTGGTACCGCCGGGCGAAGGCGGACCGGGGAGAGGGTGGCTCCGGTGAGCTGACCAGCGCCGAGCGCGAGGAGCTCAAGCGGCTGCGCAAGGAGGTCCGTGAACAGCAGCAGACGATCGAGATCCTGAAAAAAGCGACGGCCTTCTTCGTGAAGGAGAGCGACCGGTGACCGCGTTGTACCGGTTGATCCACGCGGAGAAGGCGACATACCCGATCGTCCTGCTGTGCCGGGTGCTGAAGGTGGCCCGCTCCTCGTACTACGCCTGGTGCGAGGGCGAGGCCGCCCGTCGTGTCAGGCAGGCCGCCGACGACGCGCTCGCGCACGAGATCACCGTGGTGCACATCGCTTCCCGGCACACCTATGGTGTCCCGCGCATCCACGCCGAACTGCGCCGCCTGGGCCGACGGGTGAACCGCAAGCGCGTCGCCCGCGTAATGCGTGAGCGCGACATCCGCGGCGTCACCCACCGCAAGCACCGCTCGCTGACCCGGCCGGATGCGAAGGCGAAGCCGGCCCCGGACCTGATCGTCCGCGACTTCCACGCCGAGCGTCCCGGCACCCGGCTGGTCGGCGACATCACCTACCTCCCGACGGCCGAGGGCTGGCTCTACCTCGCCTGCCGGCTGGACCTGGCCACCCGCGAGATCGTCGGTTACGCCATGGCCGACCACCACCGCGCCGAGCTCGTCGTCGACGCCCTCGACATGGCCTACGGCCGAGGCGGCCTGGAGCCCGGATGCGTGATCCACAGCGATCGCGGCAGCGAGTACACATCGGCGCAATTCCGCGATCACATACGGGCGTTGGGGCTGCGGCAGAGCTGCGGACGCACCGGATCGTGTTACGACAACGCTGCCGCGGAAAGCTTCTGGGCCCTGCTTAAGGAAGAGATCGGCACCCGTACCTGGCCCGACCGGGCCACCGCCGCCCACCACCGCCGGCCGCCCCGCGCACGGCCGAGCCGGGGCCGGCGCCGATGGCGCCGACCCCGGCCGGGGGTGAAGCAGTGGGTCAGTACTCGGTGGTGACGGTGGCGCCGCTGAAGGCGGCCGCCGCGTAAAGGCTGATGTAGTTGGCGCCGGACGGCGGGTTGCTGATGGTCAGGGTGTGGGAGTTGCCGGCCCCGGTGGCCCGGTTGGTGTGCGCGCCGGTGGTGGCCCAGCCGAAGTTGCTGTAGTAGAGGTCGGCGTTGCCGGTGCCGCCACTGACGGTGATCTTCAGCGTCTTGGTGCCGGCCGGGATGTTCAGGTAGTGGTAGGCGTAGTTGCCGGTAGTGGCGGAGAGGTTTCCGCGCCGGCAGTTCTTGCCCAGCACGCGGGTGTCGGATGCGGTGCACTCACCGACCGCGGAGCCGCCGGTCACGGTGACCGACCGGGTGGTGGTGGCCGTGGTGCCCTTGTCGTCGGTCACGGTCAGCCGGACGGTGTAGCTGCCCGCGGCGCTGTAGGTCTTGGCGGGGTTGGTCTGCGTGGAGGTGGTGCCGTCGCCGAAGTCCCAGGAGCGGGAGGCGATGGTGCCGTCGGCGTCGGTGGAGCGGTCGGTGAGGGTGACCGTCAGGTCCTTGACCGCCGCGGTGAACTCGGCGGTGGGGGCCTGGTTGCCGGGCTGGCCGCCGCCGCCACCACAGTCACCGGCGGCGCAGGCCGCCAGCCAGGTCTTCCAGTCGCTGTCGTAGCGGGTGCCCACGGTGCTGGTGAGGTAGGTGCGGGCGGCACTCCACTCGCCGGCGCGGTAGTGGGCGAGCACCTTGTCCAGGTCGGCGGGGTGCTTCTCCAGCATGTACCGCACGGCGAGGTAGCCCCAGCGGTAGACCCGGGTGGTGTCGTGGCTGTAGTCGGTGCTGAAGAGGGTGGACAGGGCGTAGGTGCCCTTGCCCGCCTCGGTCATCGCCGCGGTGTAGGGCTCCTGGCGGTAGTGGTAGGAGATGTACTCCGCGAAGCCCTCGACCCACCAGATGGTGGGGGTGGTCATGTTGTCGGCGAAGTCGCCGTGCATCGTGAAGCGGCCGTCGAGGTAGTGGGTGTACTCGTGGTTGAGGTTCCAGATGTGGAAGTCCGGCCGCAGCCACTCGGCCTCGTAGGCGATGAAGCGGGGATGGTTGCCCACGACGGAGGGGTCGCCCTCCAGGTACATGCCGCCGTTGTTGGTGTCGATCCCGTACATGGCGCCGGCGTAGGTCTGGTAGTCGTCGCTGGAGTCGTAGGCGATCACCTCGATGGCGGTGTTGTTGTCGTCGGCGACCGGGCCGTTGTCCTTGGCGATCCGGTGGAAGTAGGCGTCCTGCTGGATGAGGCTGGTGCAGCTGGCGCTCAGCTCGGCGGACGTCATCTGCTGGGCCAGGATGCGGATGCTGGGGCTACAGGTGTGGCGGACCGGCAGGACCTCGCGCTTGAGGCGCTCCTGGAGGTCGCAGACGCCGTACGTGGCGCAGTCCGCCTTGTCGTAGTAGTCGGCCATCTCCGCTATGCCCACCCAGAGCGGGGCGGTGGGGCCGGTGATGGAGGTGTCCCGGAGCAGGGCGGTGACCAGCGGCCGGACCTTGCTCCGCAGGCTCGTGTGCTGGAGGAACCGGCCCAGTTCACGTCCGGCGTTGGAGGTCAGGTACGCGTGGTCGCCCTCCAGCAGGGAGAGGTGGTCGGCGGCGAAGCGGTACAGCGAGTCGATGAGGCTCGGGTCCGACTCGACGGCGCTGACGAACGCGGGCACCTGATGACCCCGGAAGGTCACCGTGTAGACCTTGTTGAGCGCGGCGAGCATCCGTGAGGACGCGTTCCAGGAGGAGTCGTAGTCGGCCAGCATCCGCTTGACGACGGAGATGTACCGGGCGTTCTCCTGGGCGCTGTCGATCAGGACGACCGCCTCGGCGAGCGTGTCGCCGTTGGCGTCGGTGACGTCGCGCGAGCGGGGGCTGGCGAAGAACGCGTCGAGGCCCGAGCGGATCGCGGTCTGGAGGGTGGGGCCGTACGGTCCGACGACGTCCGGGTTGTACCACTGCACGTAGTACCCGGCGCGGAGGTACAGCACGAGCTGCGGGATGCCGGTGCTCCCGTCACCCGGGTAGGAGGCGGCGTTGTCGCGCAGCGCGTAGGCCACCGAGGTCATCTGGGCTTCTCGGAAAGCCAGTTGGGCGTTGCTGCCGGTCAGGCTGAACAGGGTGTTCACACAGTCCGTGGTGGACGCCCTGATGTGCCGGACCAGTTCGGCGCCGGTGCGGCCGGTGAATTCGGCCGGGTCGCACACGGCGGCCGCCTTCGCCGAGGACTTCTGGCCCGCGCTCTGCTTCGACGGGGCGTCGTGCTCGCCGTAGGCCTCCTTGAGGGGGGACTTGTCGGCGCTCAGCGGGGGGAGCTGGGACGCCTTCAACCGGTCCTTGGCCTGGTGGCCGGGGTCCGAGGTGGGGGACTGCTGCGCCTGCGGCGCGGGGTCGGCCGAGCCGGCGGGGCGGGACGGCTGGGACGCGTTCGATGCCGTGGCGGCCGAAGGGGAGTTCGGCTGCGCCTGGGCCGGCTGCACGAGCAGCGCGAGGCTCATCGCCCCGGCCAGAGCCAGGGGCAGAACGGCACCCACACCTCGGCGGACGAGTGTGGTTCTCACGTTGTTTCCTCCCATGAGGGATCGGAGGCACGCACATGCGTGACCGATGGGATGCACAGGGCGTGGGCCAGGGGGTGTTGTCGTGCCGTGCTGTCGGCCGGACGGATTGGGGTCCATGTCCGGAATTGACATGCCCACGCCCTGTGACATGTACAATGGCACAGGTCACACATCACTGGGAAGACATGTGGCCGAATCCAGTACGACTTTCTGGTGAACGCGGCCCGGCGGGGAGGGGGCGGCCCCGCCGGGCGCCTGACGGGCCGCCTGGCGCCTGTCAGCCCGTCTCGGGGAAGTGGCAGGCCGCCGTACGCGCGCCGGAGCCCACGACCTGGAGCAGCGGCCGCTCCGTACGGCACACGGCCTGCGCCTTGGGGCAGCGCGGATGGAAGCCGCAGCCGCTGGGCGGCGAGGCCGGGCTCGGCGGGTCGCCGAGCAGGAGGATCCGCTCCCGGCGGCGCTCCGCCGCGGGGTCGGGCAGCGGAACCGCCGAGAGCAGCGCCCGGGTATAGGGGTGCGCCGGCCTGTCGTACAGCTCGCGCTTGTCGCCGATCTCGACGATGCGGCCCAGGTACATCACCGCCACCCGGTCGCACACCCGCTTCACGACGGACAGGTCGTGGGCGATGAAGAGGAACGACAGCCCCAGCTCGTCGCCCAGATGCTCCATCAGGTTCACGACCTGGGCCTGTACGGACACGTCGAGCGCGGAGACCGGCTCGTCGGCGACGATCAGGCGGGGGCCGGTGGCCAGCGCGCGGGCGATGCCGATGCGCTGGGCCTGGCCGCCGGAGAACTGGTACGGGTGCCGGTCCAGGTGCTCGGAGCCCAGCCCCACCAGGTCGAGCAGTTCGGCGGCCCTGTCCCGGGCCGCCCCGGGCGTGGCCCCCTGCACGAGCAGGGGTTCGGAGATGATCCGGGCGACGGTCTGCCGGGGGTTCAGGGAGGCGTGGGGGTCCTGGAAGATGATCTGGAGGTGCTGCCGGACCGGCCGCAGCTCGCGCTGGGACAGATGCGTGATGTCGCGGCCCTCGAACTCGACGGTCCCGGCGGTGGGTTCGAGGAGCCGGACCAGCATCCGGCCCGTGGTGGACTTGCCGCAGCCGGACTCCCCGACCAGCCCGAGGGTCTCCCCCGCGGCGAGCTCCAGATCGACGCCGTCCACCGCGCGGACCGGCGCGGCGGCCCGGCCGAGGACACGGCGTCCGGGGAACGTCTTGACCAGACCGCGTACGGACAGCAGGGGCGCGGCGCCCTCACTCTCCGTGGAACTCGCGTCCGGAGCAGGGGACTTGGAGAGCGTGGGTTTCATCGGGCCTCCTCGGCCGGTACGGGGGACCCGCCGGGCGGACCGGAGTGCGGGACGGCCAGGACGGCCGAAAGGGGCAGGTGGCAGGCGACCAGCCGCCCGCCGCCGGGCACGCCGGTGGGGCGGGGGCTCTCCCCGGCGCAGCGGGCCCGCTCCGGGGCGGTGGCGGCGGCAGCCCGGGGGCAGCGCGGTTCGAAGGGGCAGCCGGCTCTCGGTTCGGCCGGTGACGGCGGTGAGCCGGGGATCGCGCGCAGCGGTGCGTCGTCCGGGTCGTCCAGGCGGGGCAGGGAGTCCAGCAGACCCCGGGTGTAGGGGTGCGCGGGACTCTGGAACAACTCGTCCACCGGGGCCTGTTCGGCGCCACGCCCGCCGTACATGACGAGCACCTCGTGGGCGACGCGGGCCACCACGCCCAGGTCGTGGGTGATCATCAGCACGCCGAGTCCGCGGTCCTGCTGGAGCCGGGCGATCAGTTCCAGGATCTGCGCCTGGACGGTGACGTCGAGCGCGGTGGTCGGTTCGTCGGCGACGAGGAGTTCGGGTTCGCAGGCGAGGGCCATGGCGATCATGGCCCGCTGGCGCATGCCGCCGGAGAACTGGTGCGCGTACTCCCCCGCCCGGCGGGCCGGTTCGGGGATGCCGACCTCGCCGAGCATCTCCACGGCGCGTCTGCGGGCGACGCGCCGGCCGCTGCCGAAGTGGTGGCGGTGGGCCTCCGCGATCTGTTCGCCGACGGTGTACGCGGGGTGCAGTGCGGACAGCGGGTCCTGGAAGACCATGGCCATCCGGCGGCCGCGCAGCCGGCCGAAGCGGCGGTCGGTCAGGCCGAGGAGTTCCTGTCCGGCGAGGGTGATGGATCCGCTCACCCGGGCCCGGCGGTGCAGGCCCATCACGGCGAGGGAGGTGACCGACTTGCCGGAGCCGGATTCGCCGACCAGCCCCAGGGTGCGGCCGGCCTCCACGGTGAAGGAGACCCCGTCGACCGCCTGGACGGTTCCGGCGGGGGTGTCGAAGGCGACCCGCAGGTCGTGGACGCGCAGCAGGGGGTGGTCCGGTTCGGTGGTGGGCGGCACGTCAGTTCCTCACCCTCGGGTCGACGACGGCGTACAGGAGGTCGATGACGACGTTGGCCGCCACGATGAAGAAGGCGGCGAGCAGGGTGACGCCGAGCACGACGGGCTGGTCGGAGCGTTGCAGGGCGTCGTAGAAGAGCCTGCCGACGCCGGGTATGCCGAAGATGGACTCGGTGATGACCGCTCCGGCCAGCAGGGCGCCGAGGTCCATGCCGAAGAGCGTGAGGACCGGCATCATCGCGGACCGCAGCCCGTGTTTGACCACGACGGTCCGGGCGGGCAGGCCCTTGGCGCGGGCGGTCCTGATGTACGGCTGAGCCATCGTCTCGATCATCGAACTGCGGCTCTGGCGGGCGTACATGGCGGCGTAGAGCAGGGCCAGGGCGATCCAGGGCAGCAGCAGGTTGGCCGCCCAGGCGAGGGGGTCGTCGGTGAGCGGGACGTACGCCGGATAGGGCAGCAGCCCGGTGAGCCGGACCAGGCCGTACAGGAGCATCACCGCGGTGAAGTAGACGGGCAGGGACGCGGTGGCGACCGCGCCGACCATCAGGGTGCGGTCGAGCAGTCCGCCCTTGCGCAGGGCGGCGGTCACCCCGGCGCCCAGCCCGAGCACCAGCCACAGGCCGGCGGCGCCGAACGCCAGGGAGACGGAGACGGGCAGGCGGTCCATCAGCAGGTCCCACACCGGCAGGGCGTTCTCGTAGGAGTAGCCGAGGCAGGGGAAGCCGCACTGGAGCGCGTGGGGGCCGCTGCCCAGCTCGCGGCCGGCGAAGATCCCGACGAGGTAGTCGCCGAACTGCCGCCACACCGGCTGGTCGAGGCCCATGAAGTGGCGAACTTCCGCGAGGCGTTCGGGGCTGCACGTCTTGCCGCAGGCCGCCGAGGCGGGGTCGGCGGGCAGCAGGTAGAAGATGACGAAGGTGACGGCGCAGATGGCGAGCAGGACGCCGGCGACGCCGAGGAGCCTGCGGATCAGGTAGGCGATCACGGGCGTCCTCCCTGGGGGTCGAGGATGTCGCGCAGCGCGTCGCCGAGGACCGTGAAGGCGAGGACGGCGACGAAGAGGAAGGCGCTGGGGACGATGAAGTACATGGGGTCCGTCTCGTAGTAGGCGACGGCCTCGGCGATCATCTGGCCCCAGGAGGGGGTGGGCGGGCGCACGCCCACCCCGAGGAAGCTGAGCGCCGCCTCGGTGCTGATCATTCCGGGGATCAGCAGCGTGGTGTACGCGATGACGGGTCCGGAGATGTTGGGCAGCACCTGCCGGGTGAGGATGCGCCAGGGTCCGCTGCCGCAGGCGCGGGCGGCCTCGACGAACTCGCGGTGGCGCAGGGAGAGCGCTTCGGCGCGCACCACGCGGGCGATGCCGGGCCAGCCGAAGACGCCGATGACGACGGTCATCAGCACGACCCGGTCGACGTCCTGGGCCACCGACATCATCGCGATCATGAAGATGAGCGAGGGGAAGGACATGGTGAGGTCCATCAGCCGGCTCAGTACGGTGTCGACGCGTCCGCCGAAGTACCCGGCGGCGATGCCCGCGGCGGTGCCGGTGACGACGACGATCGCGGTGGCGGTGAAGGCGATCAGCAGGGACACCTGCGCGCCGTGGACGACGCGGGCGAACAGGTCGCGGCCGGTGACCGGTTCGACGCCGAGCCAGTGTTCGGCGCTGATGCCGCCGAGGGCGCCGTGGGGCAGGCCGCCGAGGTAGGGGTCGATGGCGTCGGCGTCGAAGGCGGTGGGCGACCAGCCGCCCAGCCGGCTGAGCAGGGGCGCGGTGAGGGCGACCAGGATCAGCAGGGCGGCGGCGATCAGGGCGGTGCGGCTGCCCCGGTCACCCCACAGGCGGCGCCAGGTGGTCCGCCAGGGGGCGTCGGGCAGGACGGGTGAGCCGGGTCCGCCGGCTGCCGGGGCGTCGCCCGGTCCGGTGGCCGGGGCGGTGACGGTGCTCATGGGTAGGCGTCCTCGTCCCCTCAGCCCTTGCTTCGGGACGGGTCCTTGAGACCGATCACGGCGAAGTCGAACTGGCCGGTCCAGGAGGGGTGTCCGAAGGCTCCGGCGATGTTGTCGCCGACGAGCAGCGGCTTGCGCTCCCAGAGCAGGGGGACGGCCGGGGAGGTGCGCTGGATCTCCCGGTCGAGTGCGGTCCACGCCTTGTTGGCGGCGCTCGCGTCGGCCATCGCGGCGATCTCGTCCATGCGGCGCTCGACGGCCTTGTCGCGGAACTGGGAGACGTTGCCCTGGTTGCCCTTGGGCTTGATGGTGCGGCCGTCGAAGACGAACGGCAGGAAGGTGGCGGCGGACGGGTAGTCGGGGCACCAGCCGCTGATGGCCATGTCGGGGGCGGCGGCGGTATCACCGATGGTGTCGTAGTAGACGGAGGGGTCGACGGTCTCGATCCGCAGGCGTATGCCGACCCGGGCCAGACTCTGCTGGAGCGCCTCGGCGCGGGTCTTGTCCCCGGTGGACACGGTGATCGTGGTGTCGAAGCCGTCACCCTTGCCCGCCTCGGCGAGCAGCTTCTCGGCCTTCTTCACATCCCCGGTGGCGGGCCCGCCGTGGACCGGGGCGGCGGCCCGGCCGCCCGTGAGGGACGGGGGCAGATAGGCGGTGGCGACGTCGTTGAGGGCCGGTCCGCCGTTGGCGGTCACCTGGGCCTCCTTGTCGACGGCGTACTGCATCGCGAGGCGGAGCTTCGGGTCGTCGAACGGCGCCCGGGAGGTGTTCAGCGCGAGCATGTCCGTACAGCCGGTGCGCTCGGCGGAGAGCCGCTGCCGGACCTCCGGCTTCGGCAGGACCTTGGCGACGCTGGAGGGCTGGAGGTCGGACCACTCGACGGCGGAGGCGTCGACGCCCGCGCTCTCGATGATCCGGTCGTCGATCTGGCCGCCCTTGAGCCCCTGGATCACGACGATGCGGTCGGGGTAGGCCTTGCGCACCGGGTCGGTCGCCGCGTCCCAGTGGGTGTTGCGGACGAGCACCAGCTTCTTGCCGCGCGCGTAGCTCTCGATGCGGTACGGGCCGGAGGAGAAGGGCCGCAGGTCGTACTGGACGCCCTTCTCGCGGGACTCGGGCACGGGCGAGAAGGTGGGCAGCGTGACCGTGTAGGAGAACTCGGCGACGGGCCTGCGCAGCGAGAAGACGATGGTCCGGTCGTCGGGGGTGCGGATCGAGTCGAGGTGCTCGCCGTCCAGCGGGCCGGCGTACCCCTCGGTGTCGGCCAGGTAGCGCTGGGCGTAGTCGGGTCCGCCGGCGAGGTCGGGGGCGAAGGACCGCTCGACGTTGTACTTGATGTCGCGGGCCCGGATCGGGGTGCCGTCCTCGTAGACGAGACCCGGCTTGAGGGTGAAGGTCCAGGTGCGGCCGCCGTCGGAGGATCTGCCGAGGTCGGTCGCGAGGTCGGGGACGATCTCGCTGCCCTTCTTCCCGGGTGCGGCGCGGAAGGTGGTCAGGGTGCGGTAGATCAGCCGGGTGCCGAAGTCCATCGTCGGCATGACCCAGTTGCGGGCCGGGTCCAGGTGGGCGAAGTCCTGGTTGGACAGCACGGTCAGGGTGCCGCCCCGCTTCGGCGTGCCGCCGATGACGGTGCCGGTCGCCACACCGGGCTGTCGCTTGTCCGGGTCGCGGTCGTCACCTCCCTGCGTGGAGCAGGCGCCCAGCAGGGCCAGGGCGAGCGAGGTGCTCAGGGATGCGGACAGCATCCGGGTGCGACGGGACATGGGTGCACTCCTCGTACGGGGAAAAAGGCGCGGCAAAAGCGGGAAGAGGCCGGAGGAAAGGGACGGCCCGGAGGGCCCGGTGGTCCGGACGGCCGAGCGGCCCGGAGGGCGACTGCTTGCGGAACGCGAGGCGGAGCGGGCCGGAAAAGCGTCCGCGTCCGTATGGTGTGACCCGTAACATAGTAATGTGAAATTGCACAGCCAAGGTGTGCGCCATCCCGTTACCGAAACGTGTCCCCGCGGCACGGACCGCCCACCGGTCCCGTGAGCACCGCGGACGCCGGGGCCGACGGACGCTCTCCGCCCGCCGCCAGGGCACCCTCGCCCCTGTCGGGTCGCTTCTCACCGGCCCGGCGCGGCGTCTGCGAACTGGCCTTGGCCGCACAGGAAACGGCCATCGGCGCCCTGCGCCCCGGGGCCCGGTTCCGGGACTTCCACCGCGAGGCCATGCGGGTCATCGCCGAAAGGCTGCACGCGTGGGGCATCCTGCCGGTTCCGGCAACGGAGGCGCTCGCCGACGACAGCGGCCTGTGGACGGCCCGCCCCCTGGACGGGCAGCCGACAGCGCAGACCTTCGAGCGATGAGGCACAGCGCAACGTGACATTGTATAGTGCGGTGCCACATCATTGAAGGGGAATGCATGAGTGAGCTGAGGTCCCGCAAACTCATCTCGGTGCAGGAGCATCTGCGCGACCAGGTGGCGGGCGCCCTGCGCGCCGCGCTGATCGCGGGCGAACTCCAGCCCGGCGTGATCTACTCCGCGCCCACCCTCGCCGCCGAGTACGGCGTCTCCGCCACGCCCGTGCGCGAGGCCATGCTGGATCTGGCCCGCGAGGGCCTGGTCGAGGCGGTGCGCAACAAGGGGTTCCGCGTCACCGAACTCTCCGAGCGCGACCTGGACGAGTACACCGAGATCCGCGCCCTCATCGAGATCCCCACCATCGGCCGCGTGACCCGCACCGCCTCCCGCGAGCAGTTGGAGGCGGTGCGCCCGGTCGCCGAGGAGATCGTGACCGCCGCGCAGGCCGGCGACCTGATCGGCTACCTGGAGTCGGACCGCCGCTTCCACCTGGACCTGCTCGCCCTCGCCGGGAACGCCCGGCTCGTGGAGACCGTGGCCGACCTGCGCAAGCGCTCCCGGCTCTACGGCCTCACCGATCTGTCCGAGGAGGGGTCGCTGGTGGGTTCGGCGCGGGAGCACACCGCGCTCCTGGACATCATGATCGCGGGGGACGCGGAGGGGGCCGAGGAGCACATGCGCCGCCATCTCGCGCATGTACGGACCCTGTGGGCGGCCCGGAAGCGGGAAGCCGAACGCACCGCCCCGTCCCGCAAGCTCGGCGCGCGCTGACGCGAAGTGCGGTCGGGGCGGCGCGCGTCGGCGCAACGGCCCGCCAGGGGTACGGGTCGGGCCGGCGGCGGGTGCTCAGCTCCGCTCCCCCGGCGCCTCCTCGTTCCTCTCCTTCCCTTCCTTCCCTGCCTCCCGCTCCTTCCGTCGGTGGGCCGCGACGGCGACCACCAGGTCCTGCCAGCCCATCCCGCACGTCTTCACGACCAGCGGGCGGCCGGCCGGGACGTCCCCCCTCGAACCGGTCGGCTCCGCCAGGGAGATCAGGTCGTCCGGGGCGAGCGAGCCCTCGCCGATCGCCATGACGACATCACCCGCCTCGCGGAGGGCGGTCGCGCGGCTCTCCACCAGGACGGTGGCGCGGCCCATCAGCACGCTGTCGAGCTCGCGCGCGTCCGGTTCGTGCGAGCCGACCGCCAGCACCACCGCGCCGCCGCGCACCAACCGCCCGTCGACCACCGGTTCACGCGCCGACGTCGCGGTGACGACGACGTCCGCCCGCCGCACCTGGGCGCCGACGCCCCCGCCGTCCGCCGACAGGTGCCGGTCCGCCCAGCCCGGCGCGGGCCCCCCGCGCCGGGTGACGACCGTGACGTCGGCCACCGGGACGTGGGCCCGGACGGCGGCGGCGTGGCCCTCCCCCTGGGGGCCCGCGCCGAAGACCACCAGGCGCAGCCCCCCGCCCCCGGCGGCGAGCGCGCGCAGCCGGTCCAGGCAGGCCGCGACCGAGACGGCGGGAGTGCGCAGGGTCGTCAGCGCCACCCCGTCCAACAGGGCCACCGGCCTCAGGGTCGCGCTGTCGTGCAGCAGATACGTGGCGTTGATCCTCGGCAGCCCGCGTGCGGCGTTGCCGGGCGCGACGGTGGCGACCTTCACGCCGAACCAGCCGCCGGACTCCGAGGGCATGAGCAGCCCCTGACCGTGGGCCAGCGGCACGACCGCCCTCGGTACGTCGCCGTCCGGGTCGAGTCCCCCGGCCAGCGCCTCCCGGACCGCGGCGACGGCCCCGGCCGGACCGAGCGCGCGCACGTCCGCCGCGTCGAGCGTCACCGTCATCGCAGCACGAACCCGGGTGCGAGGGCGTCGTCGGGGTCGACGGTGAAGCGGCTGGTCCCGGTGGCGTACGCGGTGCCCGTCACGGCCGGCACGACCGCGGACAGGCCGTGGACCGTCGTCGGCCGCTCGATCCGGGCGCGGAAGACGGAGCCCACCACGGATTCGTGCCGCAACTCGTCGCCGAGGCGCAGTTCCCCGGCGTCGGCGAGGAGCGCGACCAGGGCCGCGGTGCCCGAGCCGCAGGGGGAGCGGTCGACCTGGCCGTCCGCGAACACCGTGACGTTGCGGTGGTGCAGCAGCCAGGTGCCGTCGGGCCGTTCGACCGGGGCGCCGGCCTCCTCGGTGAACACGGTCCCGTAGACGCCGGACAGCCGGGCGTCCTCGGGGTGTTCGGCGGCGCGGGCGGCGTTCAGCGCGTCGCGGATCTCGCGGCCGGCCGCGACGAGCGCGGTGACGTCCCGCGGCCGGACCCGCAGGCCGAGCCGGTGGACCGGGAGGACGGCGTACATGGCGCCGCCGTACGCGATGTCGACGGTGACGGTCCCCCACGAGGTGGCCACCTCGACGCCGCGCGCGTGGACATGGCCGGGGACGTTGACGAACGTCACGTCCGCGACCCGGCCGCCGGCCGTGCGCACGCTCGCCGTGACGCGGCCGGAGGGGACGTCGACGACGACGTCCGTCGTGCCGTCGGCCGGCGCCGGGACCAGGCCGGTGGCGACCGCCCAGGCGCCGAGGGCGATCGTGCCGTGGCCGCAGGCGGTGGAGAAGCCGTCCTTGTGCCAGAAGAGGGCGCCGAGGTGGGCCCCGGCGTCGTCCGGCGGCACCAGGAAGGCCCCGTACATGTCGGCGTGGCCGCGCGGCTCGCCGCACAGCAGGGCCCGGGTCCACTGCACCCCGGCGTCGGCGACGGCGGCCGTGCGGCGCTCGGCGACGGTGGGCCCGTGCCCGGTCACGGCCGACGGGGACTCGGGCACGATCCGGAAGGGTTCGCCCCCGGTGTGCCAGTCGACCGTGTCGATCGGCCCGGTGTACGCCGTCCGGTCCGGCCCGGTGTACGCCGGAGCGGTCTGCACGGCGGACGGATCGGAGGTCATACGGTGAATCCCGTCGGGTAGGGGTCCGTGGGGTCGAGCAGGTACTGCGCGGTCCCGGTGATCCAGGCGCGGCCGGTGACGGACGGCAGGACGGCGGGCCTGCCGCCGACCGTGGTCTCCGCCAGGATCCGGCCGATGAAGCGGGAGCCGATGAAGGACTCGTTGACGAAGTCCTGCCCGGTCCTCAGCAGTCCCCGCGCGTGCAGTTGGGCCATCCGGGCGCTGGTTCCCGTCCCGCAGGGCGAGCGGTCGAACCAGCCGGGGTGGATGGCCATGGCGTGCCGCGAGTGCTCGGCGGTCGAGCCGGGCGCCTCCAGATAGACGTGGTGGCAGACGTCGATCGCGGGGTTCTCCGGATGGACCACCGGGTTCCGCTCGTTGATCGCCCCCATGACGGCCAGGCCCGCCTCCAGCAGTCGGCCCTTCTCCGCCCGGTCGAAGGGGATGCCGAGGTCCTCGGTGCGCACGAGGGCGTAGAAGTTGCCGCCGTACGCCATGTCGTAGCGGACCGGGCCGAACCCCTCGACCTCGACGACCTGGTCGAGCGCGTGGCTGTAGGAGGCGACGTTCTCCAGGGTGACGGACTCGGCGCGGCCGTCGCGCACGGCGACCCGTGCCGTGACGAGGCCGGCGGGGGTGTCGAGGCGGATGACGGTCTCCGGTTCGACCGCCTCGACCATGCCCGTCTCCACGAGGACCGTCGCGACGCCGATGGTTCCGTGGCCGCACATGGGCAGGCAGCCGGAGACCTCGATGAACAGCACGCCGAAGTCGGCGTCCGGCCGGGTCGGGGGCTGGAGGATCGCTCCGGACATGGCCCCGTGCCCGCGCGGCTCGCACATGAGCAGGGTGCGCAGCCCGTCGCGCTCCGCCAGGAACCGCTGCCGGCGTTCGGCCATCGTGGCGCCGGGCAGGACCCCCACACCCCCGGTGACGACCCGGGTCGGCATGCCCTCGGTGTGTGAGTCGACCGCGTGGTAACAGACCTTGCTGCGCACGTCAGTTCACCCCGGCGTCGATGAGGGCCTGGGTGGCGGCGCGGACGACGGCCTCGGTCTCCGGGTCCAGGGCCTGCCGGGGCGGACGGCAGACGCCGCCGGTCCGGCCGATCATGTCCTGGCCGAGCTTGATGGCCTGGACGAACTCGGTCCTGCTGTCCCAGCGCAGTACGGAGTGGAGCTGCCGGTAGAGCGGGAGCGCGGTGTCGAGATCGCTCGCCAGCGAGGCGTTGTAGAGGTCGAGGCAGGCGCGCGGGAAGACCTGGGGGTAGCCGGCGACCCAGCCCTTGGCGCCGGCGACGCCGACTTCCAGGAGGGTGTCGTCGGTGCCGATGATCAGGTCGAGCCCGGGGGCGAGTTCGTTGATGGCGTAGCACCGGCGGACGTCGCCGGAGAACTCCTTCACGCCCACGATGAATCCCTCGGCGTGCAGCTTGGCCAGCAGCTCCGGGCGCAGGTCGACCTTGGTGTCGATGGGGTTGTTGTAGGCGGTGACGGGCAGTCCGGCGGAGGCGACCATCGCGTAGTGCTCCAGGACGGCGCGGTCGTCGGCCCGGTAGGCGTTGGGCGGCAGGCACATGACGGCCTGGCAGCCGGCGTCCTTGGCGAACCGGGCGTGCCGCCTCGCCTCGATCGCGCCGTACGCTCCGACGCCCGGCATCACGGTGAAGCCCTCCGGCGCGTTCGCAACGGCGGTCTCCACGACGCGGTCGCGCTCCTCGTACGTCAGGGTCTGGTACTCGCCCAGCGATCCGTTCGGGGCGACGCCGTGCAGGCCCTGTTCGGCGAGCCAGGCAACGTTGTCCCCGTAGGCGCCGTGGTCGACGGCGAGGTCCTGGTCGAACGGGAGGCTCGTCGCGACGATGACTCCGTGCCAGGGCATGCGGGTGGGGGCGGAGGTGCGGTCCAGGTCCATGGGAACTCCTCAGGTGTGGTCGGGAGTGGGCTCGCCGGAGTCGGCGAGCGCACCGAGGGTGACGGGGGTCGCGATCAGCCGTTCGGCCGGGGTGTACGGCTGGTCGCGGGCCACGAGGCAGTGCACGGCGGGCCCGCACATGCGGCCCTGGCACCAGCCCATACCGGCCCGGGTCAGCTGTTTGACCTGCCGGTGGTCGGCGGCCGAGTCGTGGGCGCGGGCGGAACGGACCGCCCCCGCGGTGACCTCTTCGCACCGGCAGACCGGTGTGTCGTGGGTCAGCCAGGCGGGCCAGGCCGGGGGCAGGGGGTGGGCCCGTGCCATCGCCCGGGCGAAGGCGCGGTGCCGGGCCACCGCCCGGCGCTCCGCGGCCGGGCCGCGGGTGCCGGGCCGGCCGGGGGCGGAGAGGTCGGTGAGCACCGAGACGGCGGCGAGGCGGCCCTCGCTCACCGCGAGCGCGGCCCCGCCCACGCCGCAGGTCTCGCCCGCCGTGTACACCCCGGGCACGGTGGTGCGCTGTCCGTCGTCGACGGCGGCTGCCATGGTGCCGTCGCCCGCGTCGGCGAGGTCGCAGCCGAGCGGGAGCAGCAGGTCGAGCTGGGGGACGAAGCCCCAGCCGACGCCCACGGTGTCGGTCTCGATCCGGCGTTCCGTGCCCGGGCGCGGGCGCCCGTCGGCGTTCAGGGAGGCGATGCGCACGGCGGCGACGCGCCCGTCCCCCTCGGCGCCGACGATCGCGGTGCGGGTGCGGACCGGGACGCCGTGCCGGGCGAGGGTGCCCGCGTACCGGGCGCCCTCGGCCCACTTGGCGGGGTTGCGCAGCAGGGCTGCGGGGTGGCGCAGCCAGGCCGAGGGCGCCGCCGCCTCGCAGACGGCGACGACGTGCGCCCCGCGGGCGGCGAGGGCGGCGGCGACCGGCAGCAGGAAGGGGCCCGTGCCGCCGAGGACCACCCGGCGGCCGGCGACGACTCCCCCGCCCTTGAGCAGCGACTGGAGCCCGCCGGCGGTGAGCACGCCGGGCAGGTCCCAGCCGGGGAAGGGGAGTTGGCGGTCGTAGGCGCCGGTCGCCACGAGCAGGGCAGGGGCGCGCAGCACGACGGCCCGCTCCTCCGGCGCCCGACTGCGGTCCATGGCGTGGACGGTGAAGCCGTCCTCGTCCCGGGCCGTGGTCCACACGTGGTGGTTCAGCAGCAGCGTGAGCCGTCCGGTGCGCTCGTGGGCGGAGAGGGTGGCGCACAGCGCCCGGTAGGTGCTCAGCCCGTGGTGCAGGTCGGCGGTCGGGAGGGCCTCCTGTGCGGCGAGCGGGGGGTGGCGCCAGAACTGGCCGCCCGGGGCGGCGCCCGAGTCGACGAGAACGACCCGCAGACCGCCGTCCAGGGCGGTGGCGGCGGCGGCCATGCCGGCCGGTCCCGCGCCCACCACCACGAGGTCGCGAGGCCCGTCCACCACCGCGGAGCCACGGGGCCCGTCCACCACCGCGGAGTCACGGGGTCCGCTCGGCGCCACGGCGTCGCGGGGCTCACGCATCGTCGCCCTCCCCGGTCGTGACGGCCATGCCCGCGCGGGCCTGGACCAGGCAGGCGCGCTGCCCGCCCGTTCCGTCGACGGTCACCAGGCAGTCGTAACAGACGCCGATGCCGCAGAAGATCCCCCGGGGACGTCGGCCGCCCCGGTTGGTCCGCCAGGCGACCCGGCCCGAGGCGACGAGCGCGGCGGCCAGGGTCTGTCCCGGTAGGAACGGCAGGGGTTCGCCGTCCACGGTGAACGCGGTCACTGCGGTCACTTGGGCACACCTCCGGTGTTGAGGAATCGGTCGGGCAGGAGGCCGGTGTGGGCGGCCGGATCGGCGCCGCGCCACGGGCGGCCGAGGAGTTGGGCGGTGACCAGGGCGCCGGTCCCGGGGGCGAGGCCGATGCCGGCGCCCTCGTGGCCGCACGCGTGGACGACGCCGGGGACGCGGGGGTCGGGGCCGATGACCGGCAGGTGGTCCGGGCAGTACGGCCTGAAGCCCCGGTAGGCGCGGATCAGGTGGACGCCGCGCAGGAACGGGAAGAGGCGGCAGGCCCGGGCGGCGAGCGTGGCCACCACGGCCGGGTTCATCGAGGTGTCGAAGCCGACGCGTTCACGGCTGGCGCCGATCAGGATCGTGCCCCCGCGGGTGCCCTCGACGACGCACGACGTCTCCAGGCCCTCGTCACTGGAGGCGACGTTGGCCACGTAGTCGGCGGAGTAGACCTTGTGCCGGATCATCGGCGGCAGCGGCTCGGTGACGAGGACGAAGCCCCGGCGGGGCAGGATCTCGACGGGAGCGCCGAGCCGGCGGCCGACCTCCCCGCCCCAGGTCCCGGCGGCGTTGACCACCGCGTCGGCGGGCAGCACCGTGCCGTCCGCGGTGCGCACTCCGGTGATCCTGCCGTCGGCCCCGGTGACCGCGGACGCGGCCTCGCCGGTGCGGGTACGGGCGCCGTGCCGGACCGCGGCGCGCAGCAGCGCGGCCGCCGCGAGGACGGGCTGCACCTGGGCGTCCTGCGGGTAGTGGACGCCGCCGGGGAGGCCGGGCGCGCTGTGGGGTTCGAGTTCGCCGACGTGCTCGACGGCCTCGGTGCGGACGCCCGCGGCCGCCTGGCGCGCGGCGAACGCGTGCAGGGCCCCGAGGGCTTCGGGCGTGCTCGCGACGACCAGGCCGCCCTTGGCCTCCAGTTCGAGGGTGTCCGGGCCGAGTTCCTCGCCCGCCTCGTCCCAGAGGTCACGGCTGAGCCGGGCCAGCTCCAGTTCGGGGCCGGGCTCCTTGTCGGAGAGAAGGATGTTGCCCTCCCCCCGGCTGGTCGTGCCCGCGCCGACGGGACCACGGTCGAGGACCGTGACGTCGAGCCCGGCCGCGGCGGCGTGGAACGCGCACGCGGCGCCCACGATGCCCGCTCCGACGACGACGACTTTCATGACCGCTCCTTAGTGCAATGTCACATGCCATTGCTTAGGCTATACATCCGGACGACCCGAGGACAACGCCACCGCCCCGGTGACTTTCACCCGGGCACCCCACGACGGCGCGCCGCTCACCGGCGCGCACAGGGAGACGCATCGCTGTGAACCCGACCGGAAACCCCTCTCTGCCCGGGGACCCCTCCCCGAACGGACCCGCTCCCCTGAACGGCCCCGCGCCCCTTGCCGGGAGCTCACCCCTGGACCGGAACTCGCCTCCGACCGGGAGCTCACCCCTGACCGGGCACTCGCCCCTGACCGGACACTCGCTCCTGGCAGGCCGCGAGGTCCCCGGCACCGGGGACGCCTGGTACGCGGTCACCGCCGCGACCGGCGAACCGTTCGGCCCTCCGCACCGGGACGCCTCGACGGAACAGGTCGCCGAGGCGGCCCGGCTCGCCGCGGCGGACGCCCGCGCCTTCCGCGCCCTGCCGCCCGAGCGGCGGGCGGCCTTCCTCGACGCCTGCGCGGAGGAGATCGAGGCGCTCGGCGACGCCCTGCTGGAACTCGCCGCCCGGGAGACCGGACTCCCGTCGGCCCGGCTGACCGGTGAACGGGGGCGCACCTGCATGCAGTTGCGCCTCTTCGCCGAACTGGTCCGGAGCGGGGCGGCCCTCGGTGCCCGGATCGACTCCGGCCCCTCCGGCACGGACGTACGGCTCCGGCGGATCCCGCTCGGCCCGGTGGCCGTGTTCGGGGCGAGCAACTTCCCGCTGGCGTTCTCGGTCGCGGGCGGCGACACCGCGTCCGCGCTGGCCGCCGGCTGCCCCGTGGTGGTCAAGGCGCATCCGGCGCACCCGGGCACCGGCGAGGCGGTGGCCCGCGCCGTCACGGCCGCGGCCACGCGCACCGGCATGCCGGCCGGGGTGTTCTCCCTGCTGGTGGGCCGGGGGCACGACGTCGGCCTCGCCCTGGTCGGCGATCCGCGGATCACCGCGGTGGGGTTCACCGGCTCCCGGACCGGCGGGCTGGCGCTGATCGCCGCCGCCAGGTCGCGCCCCGTGCCCGTCCCGGTCCACGCCGAGATGTCCGCGGTCAATCCTGTGATCATGCTCGACGGGGCCCTCGCGGAACCGGAGCGGGCGGCCGACGCGTACGTGGCGTCGCTGACGGCCGGCGCGGGCCAGTTCTGCACCAACCCCGGCCTCCTGCTGCTGCCGGCCGGACCGGCGGGCGACGCCTTCCTCTCGGCCGCGGCCCGGGCCGTGAAGGCCGCGGAGGGGCAGGTCATGCTCACCCCGGACATCGCCCGCGCGTACACCGAGGGCGTACGGCGGCGGGAGGCCGTACCGGGCGTACGGGAGGTGGCCCGGGGCGCGGCCGGGGCCGGCCCGTACGCACCGGCCCCCGTCGTCCTGGCGTGCGACGCGGCCGCGTACACCGCGCACGAGGACCTCTCCGGCGAGGTCTTCGGCGCGGCCGGGCTCGTCGTGCGCTGGTCGGGGACGGACGAACTCCGATCCCTGCTGGAGGAGTTGGAGGGGCAGCTGACGGCCACCCTGCACGCGACCGACGCCGACCGGGCGACGGCCATCGCTCTGCTGCCGGTGCTGGAGGAGCGGGCGGGCCGTGTTCTGTGGGGCGGCTGGCCCACCGGCGTCGAGGTCTGCCACGCGATGGTGCACGGGGGGCCGTGGCCGGCGACGAGCTCGCCCGGGACGACGAGCGTCGGCACCCTCGCCGTCGAGCGCTGGCTGCGCCCGGTCTGCTACCAGTCCTTCCCCGACGCCCTCCTGCCCCCCGAACTCCGCGACGACAACCCCCTGCGGGTTCCCCGGCAGACAGGGGCCGACCTCACCCCGGGAGCCTGAACTCCGGTAGCACCAGAGCAGAATGGGCCGGCCGCCCCTCCGTCGGGGGCGGCAGGGAGCCCAGCGAGCGCAGCATGGTGTTGCGCTGCTCCAGCGCCCGGGCGGTGGTCGGGAAAGGGGCGGCATCGCCCGTGCCGACCTGATCCTGGTTCAGGGTCACGAACGCACGGGTGTCACGCTCGTAGGCGGCGAAGCCCGCGGCGTGATCCCGTGCGGCCGCCAGCGATCCGGCCGCGCCGCAGCACGGATTCCCGGTGTGGTCGTGGTCCCGGACGCGGTGGACGCCGTCGGACGTCGGGGGGTCGCCGGCTGTCGCCGCGCTGCGGCGCCGGGGCTTGTGGAGCATTTGAGCGCCTTTTGCGGGGCGACGCCCAGCATGGGCCGTGACAGGCCGCCGTGGGCGGGCTCCGGACGAGGAGACTCCAGGGCAACCGAACAGGTCGGATGCTCGTCCCTCTTTGACGGACTGCCTCCTGCCGACGAGGAGGTGCCGCCGTTCATCCGCTTCACGCAGGCGGGCGGGCGGTCCAGCAGGCACTTTCCCACCTCTCGGACGACCTGGCATCCGAACCGCCGACCACCACCTGGAGAATCTCCATGCCTCAGCAAGCAGCGAGCGCACCCGCCGCCGCAGCCGTCCTCGCGATAGTCGCGGAGGTGCTCAACGTCGCACAGGTCGCCCCCGACGACGACTTCTATGATTTCGGCGGCAGTTCGCTGCAGGCCATGCGCATCTGTGCCCGTCTCGCCAAGGACTTGCGGATCAAGGCCGCTCCGGAGGCGCTCTTCGAGGCGGAGTCCCTCGGCGACTTCGCCACCGGCCTCGTCGCTTGAGTTCCCGTCACCCTTTCCACCGCCCGTCCGGCCGCTCAGGAGCGCGCTCCATGCACTCTCACCTCATCCACACCGCCGTGGCGGAGCAGGCCCGCATACGCCCCACCGCGCCCGCTCTCATCGACGGCAGCGAGTACGTCGACTACGCGACGCTCGACGCCGCGTCCGACGTCCACGCCCAGGAACTCGCCGCCGTGGGCGTCCTCCCCGGCACGGTGGTCCCCATCCTGCTGCCCCGCTCGTCCCGCCTGGCGGCCGTTCTCCTCGCCGTCCTCAAGTGCGGCGCGGCCTACGCCGCTCTTGATCCTCGCTGGCCCCGGGAACGGGTCGCCCGGGTGACCGCCGCGCTGGACTCGCCCGTCCTGGTCACCGACGACTCCGGCCGGGGGCACTGGTCGCCCCCCGCCGGATCGCTGGCGCGGGCCGCCGCCCGCAGGACGGCGGGGCCCTCTGCCTACATCGGCCCCGACGCCCCCGCCGCGGTCTTCTTCACCTCCGGGACCACCGGGTCCCCCAAGGGCGTCCTCTCCCCGCACCGCGCCACGACCCGTCTGTTCGGCGGCCCGGGAGCCTTCGCGGACTTCGGCCCCGGCCGGGTCGTCCTACAGGCCGCCCCGCCGGCCTGGGACGCCTTCAGTATGGAGCTGTGGGGACCGCTGACCAGCGGTGGCACCTGCGTCATCGCGCCCACGGACTACCTGCTGCCCAGCACCCTCGCGGACCTGGTCGCCGAGACCGGGGTCGATACCGTCTGGCTGACGTCCACCCTGTTCAACCTGTTCGTGGACGAGGACGACCCGCGCCGCCCCTGCTTCGCGGGCGTCCGGCAGGTCCTCACGGGAGGTGAGCGCCTCTCCTCCGAACACGTCGCACGGTTCCTGAACCGGTATCCGTCCACCCTCCTGACCAACGGTTACGGCCCGGTGGAGAGCTGCGTGTTCGCCACCACCCACCGGGTCACCGCCGCGGACTGCGCCCGCGCCGGAGGGATCCCGATCGGAACACCCGTCCCCGGCACCGCCGTCCATCTCCTCGATGGCGACCGACCGGCCGCCCCGGGCGTCCAGGCGGAGATCTGCCTGTCGGGACACGGTCTGGCCGCCGGCTACCTGAACGCCCCGGAGGACACCGCCGCGGCCTTTCCCACCGTCATGCTCGACGGCGCCCCGGTCCGGGTGTACCGCACCGGCGACCTGGGGCGTCTGGACGCCGAAGGCGTGCTGCACTTCCACGGCCGGGCCGACCGTCAGGTGAAGATCTCCGGGCACCGCGTCGAGCCGGCCGAGATCGAGGCCGCCGCCCGGAGCATCCCCGGAGTGCGCGAGGCCGCGGTCGTACCGGTGGCCGCGGAAGGCAGCGGGTACGAGCGGCTCGCGATGTTCTACACCTCCGAGGAGTCCGACGATCCGGGCTCCCGCTCCGTCCGCCGGGCACTGGTCTCCCTTCTGCCCGCCTACATGGTGCCGCGCACCGTCGAGCGCCGGTCCGCTCTGCCCACGACGGCCAACGGGAAGCTCGACCACCGCTCCCTGAGCGCTTCGCTCTGAACAGCGGCCCGAGGTATCCGGACGGCGGCCGGAAACCACGCCTGCGCACGCCGCCGTCCGCCCCCCTGTCGAACCCACACCGGAGAGCCCCGTCCCATGAACCCCACGTACCCCATGTCCTTCGAGCAGGAGTCGATCTGGCTCAACGACCAGTTCCAGGAGGGCGCCTCGCGCTACCTGGAGTCCTGGACGTACCGTCTGCGGGGCGCCCGGATCGTGCCCGGCGCCGTCCAGGCGGCGCTCGACGGCATCGTGGTGCGCCACGAGGCGCTGCGCAGTCGACTCCACCTCGTCGACGGAGTGCCCCGGCAGACCGTCCTGGACCCGTCCCCCGTCGACCTCACCGTGCGTTTCGTCGCTCCGGCGGAGCTGTCCGGCGCACTCGCCGAGGCGGCCGTCCGGCCGGTCGTCCTGCACCGTCCGCCGCTGCTGAGGGCGACGCTGCTGCGGCTGGCCGACGACGACGCCGTCCTGGTCGTGGCCGTCCACCACGCGGTGATCGACGGTTGGTGCTGGGGGCTGCTGGACACCGAGTTCAGCGCGCTCTACCGGGCGGCGCTGAGCGGCACGGAAGCCGGCCTGCCCGAGGTTCCGTTGCAGTCCGGCCCCTATGCCGAACAGCAGAAGGCCCCGTCCGGGACCAGTACGGAGTATTGGAGGAGAACCCTGGCCGGGGCTCCGGAGGAGTCGTCGTTCCCCTTCGACCGGCCCCGTCCCACGGCGCCGGGTTTCCGCGGCGACCGGGTGGAGTTCGTCCTCGACGGTGAGACCGGTGAGGGGATACGCCGCGTGGCCCGTGCGGCCAGGGCCACTCCGTTCGCCGTGCTGGCGGCCGCCGTCGCCGCCCTCGTGTCCCATGCTTCGGCACAGGACGACGTGGTCGTCGGCACACCGGTCTCCCGCCGGGACGACGAGGACCTGGTGCCGTTGATCGCCTGCCTGTCCGACGTCATGCCGCTGCGTCAGCGCGTCACGCCCCAGGACTCCTTCGCCGATCTGGTGGGCCGGGCCAAGGCGGTGGTCCGAGGTGCCGTGGCGCACCGCGACGTCCCCTACTCCCATCTGATCCGCGAGCTGGACGTGGAGCGCTCGCCCGGCCGCTTTCCCCTGTTCCAGGTGGTCATCGGAGTGGACGACGCACCGGCCCCGGCGCTGGACCTGCCGGGGGTGGCGGCCGAGCGGATGTACGTGCACGCGGGCACGGCCAAGTACGACGTCTTCCTGCACATGATCCCCGAGGCGAGGAGCTTCCGCGGCTACTGGGACTTCTCCACCGACCTGTTCGACCGCTCCACGGTCGAGCGTCTCGCCGAGCGGCTCGCGGCGCTGCTGCGCGCCGTGGTGGCCGAGCCCCTCCGCCCCCTGGCCGAACTCGACCTCCTGCCCGCCGCCGAGCACACGCTCCTTGAGGAATGGGCGCGCGGCGACACGCCCGCCTCCGGCCCTCCCCCGGTGCACGAGGCCGTCGCCGCCCAGGCCCTGCGCACCCCCGACGCCCTCGCCGTGGTGCACGGCGACCGGTCCCTGACCTACGCGGAGCTGGACGCGGCGGCGACGGCTGTGGCCGCCCGCCTCGTGGACGGCGGCGCCGCCGGACGGCCCGTCGGCGTCTGCCTGCGCCGGTCCCCGGAGCTGGCTGTCGCGGTCCTGGGCGTGCTCCGGGCCGGGTGCTGCCTTCTGCCCCTCGACCCCGACTACCCGGCCGACCGCATCGCCCACATGGCCGCCGACAGCGGCATCCGGACCGTGCTGACCCAGCGTGACCTCTCCGGTCTCGTCCCCGGTGTCCGGGCCCTGGTCATGGATGACCTCGTCCCTCCGGCCTCACCCGCACGGCCATCCACCGTGTCCCCCGGTGATCCGGCCTACCTGATCTACACCTCGGGTTCGACCGGGCGCCCCAAGGGCGTTGCCCTGCCGCACCGTGCGCTGGCCAATCTGATCGCCTGGCAGGGGGCCAGGTCCGGGGCCGGGCCGGGGACGCGCACCCTTCAGTTCGCCCCGCTCAACTTCGACGTGGCGTTCCAGGAGCTCTTCGGCACCTGGGCGACCGGCGGCACGCTGGTCATGGTCGACGAGGACGTGCGGCGCGACCCGGTCGGCCTGCTCGACCTGCTCGCCGCCGAGCACGTGGAGCGGCTGTTCCTGCCGTTCGTGGCCCTCCAGCAGCTCACCGAGTGCGCCCGCGCCACGGACCGGCGGCTGCCCGCGCTGCGCGAGGTGGTCACCGCCGGGGAGCAGTTGCAGGTCACGCCCGCGTTGCGGGAGTTCTTCCGGGACCGCGCCCCCGGGGCCGTGCTGGAGAACCAGTACGGCCCGTCCGAGACCCATGTGGTCACCGCGGAACGGCTGGCGGGCGACCCGGACCTCTGGCCCGTCTCGCCGTCCGTCGGGCGCCCGATCGCCGGGACCGGCATCCGGCTGCTCGACGCGTCGCTGCGGCCCGTCCCGGTCGGCTCCGTGGGCGAACTCTGCGTATCCGGGGAGTCCCTGGCCGACGGCTACCTCGGGGAGCCGGAGCTGACCGCGCGCAAGTTCCCCACCGTGGGGGGTACGCGGCTCTACCGCACCGGCGACCTCGCCCGGTATCTCCCCGACGGCCGGCTCCAGTGCCTGGGACGGCGCGACGACCAGGTCAAGATCCGCGGGCACCGGGTGGAGACCGGCGAGATGGAGTCCGCGCTGCGGGCGCTCCCCGGCGTCGCCGACGCGGCCGTGGTCGCGCAGGAGCAGTCCGCCGGCGGCCGCCGTCTCCTGGGCTACTACCTGGGGACGGCGGAGGCCGAGACGCTGCGCCGGGCGCTCGCCCGGCAGCTCCCCGAGTACATGGTTCCTCCCGTGCTCATGGTGCTCGACGCCTTTCCGCTCACCCCGAGCGGGAAGCTCGACCGGGCCGCGCTCCCCAGCCCCGAACAGCTGGACACGGCGCCCTCGGACGCCTACGTCGCCCCTGCCACCCCCACCCAGGAACGGATCGCCGCGGTCTGGGCCGAGGTGCTCGGCCTGGCCCGTGTCGGCGTCCGTGACGACTTCTTCGCCCTCGGCGGCCACTCCCTGCTGGCCACCCGGCTCGTGCTGCGGCTCAGGCAGGAACTCGGTACCGGTCTGCCGCTCAGCGCGGTCCCGGCGAACCCGACGGTGGAGCAGCTCGCAGCCCTCGTCGACGGTGCCGCACCGGCCGAAGAGCCGGATCTGAGCGCCGAGATCGCGCTGCCCGACGACATCGTCCCGGCCGACGAGGTGGTCGCCTTCTCCTCCGATCCCGCCCAGGTGCTGCTCACCGGGGCCACCGGGTTCCTGGGGGCCTTCACCCTGCACGCGCTGCTGGAGCGGACCGGTGCCACGGTGCACTGCCTGGTGCGCGGCGCGGACCGGGAGCAGGCGGACAAGCGGCTGCGCTCCGTCCTGGACGGGTACGGGCTGTGGGACGAGCGCTGCGAGCGGCGGGTGTCGGTGGTCCACGGCGACCTCGCCCAGCCGCTGCTGGGACTGCCCGAGAAGGACTTCGACGTCCTGGCGCGGACCGTGGACGCGGTCTACCACGTGGGGGCGGCGGTCAACCTGGTCGCGCCGTACGGGCAGCTCAGGGCCGCCACGGTGGACGGGACCGCGACGGTCCTGCGGCTGGCCGCAAGGCACCGCACCGTGCCCGTGCACCACGTCTCCACGGTGGGCGTCTACACGGGCTCGGCCGGCCGTCCGGTCGGCCCCGAGCACCCCACCGGGCCGCCCGGAGCGCTGCGACACGGCTACACCAGGAGCAAGTGGGTGGCCGAAGGGCTGGTCGAGGTGGCGCGGGCGCGGGGTCTGCCAGTCTCCCTGTACCGGCCGACCCGGATCGCGGGCCACAGCCGGACGGGCGCCTGTCAGCGCGGCGACTACTTCTGGCTGATGCTCAAGGGCTGTGTGCAGGTGCAGGCCGCTCCCGCGGGAGTGGACACCGCCTTCGACCTCGCTCCGGTGGACTACGTCGCCGACGCGCTGGTGGAGCTGTCCCGTGGTGCCGGCGCCTCGGGCCGGACGTACCATCTGGCGGCCGGCCGTCTCCTGCGCCTGGAGACGGCGCTGGGGTGGCTGCGGGCGCGAGGGTACGACCTGCCCGGGGTCGAGCCGCGTGCCTGGCTGGAGCGGATAGGCGAGAGCCCCGGGAATGCCGCGTTCCCCCTGCTGAGCACCCTGGTCGAGGAGTTCACCGGGAGCGGTTCGGAGGGGGGCCTGGTCTTCGATCCCGGTGCCGCGGTGGACGAGCTGTCCGGGACGGGGGTGGTCTGCCCCCAGGACCACGAGGAGATGTTCGGCGCCTGCGCCGACCGCTTCGTCCGGGAGGGCTGGCTGCCCGAGCCCTAAGGGCTGTCCCGCGCGCGTCCGTGCCCGCGCGCGTGCTGCTCCGCCCGCCCGGCGCGGGTATTCCACGTCGTGGCACCGGGCCCGGAGAATTCCGGGCGAACGGGCCCCGGCCGTCCCTCACGGGGTACGGCCGGGGCCCGTCGCGTTTTCCGGCTCCCGGGAACGGATGATTACCGCGCCATTACTGCCCGCCGGTAGGTTCTGCCCCACTCGGAATTGTCCGCCGAAAAGGCAGTCGAAGCCTGTCTGAATACCTTGCCCGCCGGAGGAGCGACGGCGGTCGAAGCCGTGGAGATTCCCGCCCCGCACTCAAAAGAAAATGCCGGTGAACCCATGCGCGGATGGGGCCGGCCGTGGCGGGGCCCTATGCGATTCGCGATCGGAGCATCACGATGATCAACGTGTTCCAGCCCAGCCTGGGGGCCGAGGAACTCAGCGCCGTTTCGGACGTGTTCGAGAGCAACTGGCTGGGGCGCGGGCCCAGGACCAAGGAGTTCGAGGCGCAGTTCGCCGAGCACCTGGGTGTGGACCCCGAGCACGTCCTGTTCATCAACGCGGCCACCGCCGGCCTGTTCCTGGCGACCGAACTCCTCGGGTACGGTCCGGGCGACGAGGTCGTCCTGCCCTCGGCGAGCTTCGTGTCGGCGGCCAACGCCGTCGCGGCCACCGGGGCCCGGCCCGTCTTCTGCGACGTCGACGCCCATACGCTCAACCCCAGCGCCGCGCAGGTGGAACGGGCACTGACCCCTCGTACGAAAGCCGTGCTCCTCCTGCACTACGCGGGTCGCCCGGGTGACGTGGCGGCCGTCGCTCGGCTCTGCCGCGAGCGCGGGGTGCGACTGATCGAGGACGCGGCGTGCGCCGTCTCCTCGGCGGTGGACGGCGTCAGGTGCGGGACGTTCGGCGATGTGGGCATCTGGAGCTTCGACGCCATGAAGACCCTGGTGACCGGTGACGGCGGGATGATCTACGTCCGCGACGCCGAACTCGCCCGCAAGGCGCGCAGACTCGCCTACTACGGCCTGGAGCAGGCCAGCGGATTCGCCGCGGCCAAGGTGTCCGACCGCTGGTGGGACCTGGACGTGCACGAGTTCGGGCGCCGGATCATCGGGAACGACCTCACCGCGGCGATCGGCAGCGTGCAGTTGCGCAAGCTCCCCGCGTTCGTCGAGCGGCGCCGCGAGATCACCGCGGAGTACGACCGGCGGCTCGCGGGGCTCGACGGCGTACGGCTGCCCCCACCGCTGCCGGCGGGGCACACCTCCTCGTACTACTTCTACTGGGTCCAGCTCGATCCCTCGGTCCGGGACCAGGTCGCCGCGGACCTGCTGGCAGGGGGCGTGTACACCACCTTCCGGTATCCGCCGCTGCACCGGGTGCCCGCCTACGGCGCGGTCGGCACCGAGCTGCCGGGGGCCGAGGCCGCGGCCGATTCCACTCTGCTGCTGCCCCTGCACCAGGGCCTGACGGAGGAGGACGTACGGACCGTGGCTCAGACCTTCCGCGCGGCTGTCGGGAACCGGCTCCTCGCCACCCGCCCCTGACAGCCCCGGCCAGGAGAGGCAGCCCTTGATGCATATCGCCGAAACCGCGGTGCTCGGAGCGTATTCCGTAACTCCGGAGAAACTACCCGACGAGCGGGGCAATTTCTTCGAGAGTTTCCGGTCCAGCCGGATGGAAAGGACGATCGGCCACCCCTTTGTGCCCCAGCAGATCAACTACTCGGTGTCGCGCCGCAACACCCTGCGAGGAATCCATTCGGTGACCATTCCACCGGGACAGGCCAAGTTCGTGAGCTGTGTCCGCGGTGCGCTGCGGGACATCATCGTGGACCTGCGGGTCGGATCACCGTCGTTCGGCGCCTACGAGGTCACCGAGCTCGACGCCGCTTCGGGCCGCGCCATGTACATCCCGGAAGGTGTCGGGCACGGCTTTCTGGCCACCGCCGACGACACCTGCATCTGCTATGTCCTGTCCAGCGAGCACGTTCCCGGCACGCAGATCGACATCGATCCGCTCGACGCCGACCTGGCCCTCCCCTGGGGCTACGAGGAACCTCCCCTGATATCCGCCAAGGACGCGGCGGCGCCGGGTCTCCGCGCGGCCGAGTCCGCAGGACTGCTCGCCACCTGGCAGGAAGCGGTCCGACGTTCCCCTTCCCCTGCTGCGAGGAACACACTGTCATGAAGGCCCTGGTGTTGTCGGGCGGGTCGGGTACCCGCCTGCGCCCCTTCAGCTACTCGATGCCCAAGCAACTCATCCCGGTGACGAACAAGCCCGTCCTGGAGTACGCGCTGGAGAACATCCGCGACCTCGGGGTGACCGAGATCGCCGTCATCGTCGGCGACTGGGCTCCCCAGATATCCGAGGCGCTGGGCGACGGCTCGCGCTTCGGGGTGCGGATCACCTATCTGCGCCAGGACCGGCCGCTCGGCCTGGCGCACTGCGTCGCGCTGGCGCGGCCCTTCCTCGGGGAGGACGACTTCGTCATGTACCTCGGGGACAACATGCTGCCGACGGGCATCACCGATATCGGGGCCGAGTTCCGCGGCAGCCGCCCCGCGGCTCAGCTCGTCGTGCACAAGGTGGCCGATCCGCGGGCCTTCGGGGTCGCCGAGCTGGACGCGGACGGAAGGGTCGTCGCCCTGGAGGAGAAGCCGGAGCACCCCCGGAGCGACCTGGCCCTCATCGGCGTCTACTTCTTCACCTCCGCCATCCACGAGGCGGTGGCCGCCATCGCACCGAGCGCCCGCGGCGAGCTGGAGATCACGGACGCGATCCAGTGGCTGGTCGGCCAGGGCGCCCGGGTACGGGCCAGTGAGTACACCGGCTACTGGAAGGACACGGGCCAGGCGGACGACGTCCTGGACTGCAACAGGCGGATGCTCGCGGAGATCACACCCCGCGTGGCGGGGGACGTCGACGCGAACAGCGAGATCATCGGCCCCGTCGTGATCGAGGAGGGCGCCCGGGTGGTGCGTTCCCGCATCGTG
This sequence comes from Streptomyces sp. NBC_01116, assembly GCF_041435495.1. Taxonomy (NCBI): domain Bacteria; kingdom Bacillati; phylum Actinomycetota; class Actinomycetes; order Kitasatosporales; family Streptomycetaceae; genus Streptomyces; species Streptomyces sp. NBC_01116. The sequence continues at coordinate 6,733,611 of NZ_CP108644.1, read as the reverse complement.
GGCCCGGTCATCATCGGCGCGGACACCGTGATCGAGGACTGTCACATCGGTCCCGACGTCTCGATCGACCGGGACTGCGTGCTGCGGTCGACCCGACTGGCCGACTCCATCGTCATGCGTGAGGCGTCCATCATCCGGGTGCCCGGGCTGCACGGCTCGCTCATCGGCCGCTGCGCCAGCATCGGGCCGAGCGATCACGGGGCCTCCCATAGCCGGCTCGTGGTCGGCGACCACACCCGGGTGGAGGTGGCGGCGTGAGGATCCTGGTCACCGGCGGCGCCGGATTCATCGGTTCGCACTACGTCCGCTCGCTGCTCGCCGGGCGCTATCCCGGCTACGAGCAGGCGCACGTCACCGTTCTCGACAAGCTGACCTACGCCGGCAACAAGGAGAACATCCCCCTCGGCCACCCCCGGCTCGAACTCGTGGTGGGAGACGTCTGCGACCGCGAGCTGCTGCTCGGTCTCCTGCCCGGGCACACGGCGGTCGTCCACTTCGCCGCCGAGTCCCATGTGGACCGGTCCCTGGCCTCGGCCTCCGCGTTCATCCGGACCAACGTCCAGGGGACCCAGGTCCTGTTGGAGGCCTGTCTGGCCACGGGCGTGGAGCGCGTGGTGCACGTCTCGACGGACGAGGTGTACGGAACCATCGAGTCGGGTTCCTGGACGGAGGACTGGCCGCTTTTACCCAACTCCCCCTACGCGGCGTCCAAGGCGGCGTCCGACCTCATCGCACGGGCCTTCTGGCGCTCGCACGGACTGGATCTGTCGATCACCCGCTGCTCCAACAACTTCGGCCCCCACCAGCACCCCGAGAAGCTCATCCCGCTGTTCGTCACCAATCTGCTGGAGGGCGAGCGGGTCCCGTTGTACGGAGACGGACTCAACGTCCGCGAATGGGTGCACGTCGACGACCACTCCCGGGCGATCCAGCTGGTGCTCACCCGGGGCCGGCCGGGAGAGGTCTACAACGTGGGAGGAGGCAACGAGCAGACGAACCTCGCCGTGACCGAGCTCCTGCTCGAACTCGTCGGAGCGGACCGGTCCCGGATCGTCCATGTCCCGGACCGCAAGGGACACGACCCACGCTACTCGCTCGACGAGACCAAGATCCGTGAGGAACTGGGGTACGCCCCCGAGACCGACTTCGCACAGGGCCTCGCCGACACGGTCGCCTGGTACCGCGACAACGTGCACTGGTGGAAGGCGTCCAAGGAGCTGAGCCGTGGCTGACCGGACGCGCACCCGCTCCTTGCGCCCCCGCGCCGACCACGGACTGCCGGGCAGGTGCCACCGGTCCCGCGAACATGCCGACGAGGGCGTGGACCTGCGTACCGACGAGTTCCACGCGTGGCTGGCGGAACGGTCCCGGGCGTTCAGCTTCCGGGTCGACCGCATTCCCTTCGCCGAGCTCGACGGGTGGTCGTTCGCGGCGGACACGGGGAACCTGACCCACCGCAGCGGCAGGTTCTTCACGGTCGAAGGGCTGTCCGTCAGCACCGGCGACGGGCGGTCGGCCCAGTGGCAGCAGCCGATCATCCGTCAGCCCGAGGTCGGCATCCTGGGCATCCTGGCCAAGGAGTTCGACGGGGTGCTGCACTTCCTGATGCAGGCCAAGATGGAGCCGGGGAATCCCGGGCTCGTCCAGCTGTCCCCCACCGTGCAGGCAACCCGGAGCAACTACACGAAGGCCCACCGGGGCGCGGACGTGAAGTACATCGACCACTTCGTGCGCCCGGGGCGGGGCCGGGTGCTGGCCGACTCCCTCCAGTCCGAGCACGGTGCCTGGTTCTACCGCAAGGCGAACCGCAACATGATCGTCGAGACGGCCGAGGACGTGCCGCTCGACGAGGACTTCCGCTGGCTGACCCTCGGGCAGATCGGCCGGCTGCTGCTGCGCGACAACGTCGTGAACATGGACGCGCGGTCCGTGTTCGCCTGCCTCCCGCTGCCCGCCGAGGGGAACGACGCCCTGCTCCCGGATGCCGAGCTGCGGTCCTGGTTCACCGCCGAGCGGGCTCGGCACGACGTACGGGCCGACCTGCTGCCGCTGCACCGTATCGCCGACTGGTCCCGTGGCGAGTCGGCGATCACGCATGCGCGGGGCCGCTACTTCCGGGTGGTGGCCGTCTCGGTCGAAGCCGGCAACCGGGAGGTGAGGGGCTGGACCCAACCGTTGTTCGAGCCCCGCGGGACGGGCGTCACCGCGTTCGTCACCCGCCGGTTCGACGGGGTTCCGCACGTCCTGGCCAACGCCAAGGTGGAAGGGGGCTTCCTGGACACGGTGGAGCTCGCCCCGACGGTCCAGCACACCCCCCTCAACTACGCGCACCGCACCGGGCCCGACCGCCCTCCCTTCCTCGACCTCGTGCGGGAAGCGGACGATTCGCGCGTCCGCTACGAAGCCCTGCACGCGGAGGAGGGCGGCCGGTTCCTCAACGCGGAGAGTCGCTACCTGTTCGTCGAGGCCGACGAGGAGCAGGCTCCCCGGGCCGCGCCCGCCGGTCACGCCTGGGTGACCCCGGGCCAGCTCAGCTCGCTCGTGCTGCACGGCCACTACGTGAACGTGCAGGCGAGGACCCTTCTGGCTGCGCTGGCCACGGGAGCGGTGGCCCTGTGAGCCACCGGGCGGTCCGTCTCCTCAGTGCTCACTCCCCTGATTCACCGAGGTCCCCTTGAGCAGGAACCAGGACACCGCGGCCGCGGCGAACAGCAGGGCCGCGCCGAGGGCCGAGGCGCTCCGGAGACCGTCGACGAAGGCGTCCTGGGCGGCGGTCAGCAGGGCCTGAGCCTGCTCGGGAGGCAGGGGTGCGGCCGCCTCGGCGGCCGCACCGAGGGAGTCCCTGGCGCCCGCGGCCACCGCGTCGGGAGTACCCGGCGGAACGCGGAAGTCCTGGTAGACGCTGGTGACGATGGAGCCGAGCGTCGCGATGCCGAGCGCCATGCCGAGCTCGTACGCGGTCTCCGACACGGCCGAAGCGGCCCCCGCCTGCTCCTTGGGGACGCTGGAGAGCACGACGTCGTTGGCGACGGCGAACGCGAGGCCCAGCCCCACGCCGAGGACGAAGAGGGACGTTCCCAGCAGGGGGTAGCCGGTGTCGCGGTCCAGGGTCGTCAGCACCGCGAGGGCGACCCCGATCAGGGCCAGACCACCGCTGACGACCGCTCGGGCCGAGGTGCGACGGGCGAACCAGCCGGCCGCCACCCCCGAGAGCATCGACGCCAGCATGGCGGGGAGCCCCGCCAGACCCGCTTCCAGGGGGCTGCGGCCCTGGACGAGCTGGAAGAACTGGGACAGGAAGTAGATCAGACCGGACAGCCCCAGAACGGACAGCAGGTTGGCCCCGATGACTCCGGAGAATCCCCGGTTGCGGAAGAGCCGCACATTGATCAGCGGGGCTTCGAGCGCCAGCTGACGGCGGGCGAACAGCACCAGCCCGACGACTCCGAGCAGGGCCGCCACGACGACGTCGGCGCGCAGTCCGTGGGCGGCGGCCTCCTTGATCGCGTACACCGTGCCGATCATGCCCACCATGGACAGCACGACGCTGAACAGATCCCAGGGCCCCGGGTTCGGGTCCTTGGACTCGGGGAGCAGTTTGATGCCGACCGGAACCAGTACGGCCATGACCGGCAGGTTGATCAGGAACACCGATCCCCACCAGAAGTGCTCCAGCAGGAACCCGCCGAGGATCGGGCCGAAGGCCGCGCCGGCGGAGATCGCCGCGGCCCAGATGCCGATGGCCAGGCTGCGTTCACGGGCGTCGGTGAACAGGTTGCGGATCAGGGCCAGGGTGGACGGCATCAGGGTGGCGCCGGCGATGCCGAGCAGCGCCCGGCCGGCGATCAGCATCTCCGCGCTGGGCGCGTACGCGGTGAGCGCCGAGGCCAGGCCGAAGGCGACGGCGCCGCACAGCAGGAGCTTCTTGCGGCCGATCCGGTCGCCGAGGCTGCCCATGGACACGAGCAGTCCGGCGAGCACGAAGGAGTAGATGTCGCCCATCCACAGGAGCTGCGGCCCGGACGGCTTGAGCGACTCGCTGATGAAGGGCGTGGCGAGCGCCAGGACCGTGCCGTCGACGGCGATGAGAAGCACGGCCAGGACGAGTACGCAGAAGGCCAGCCATCGCGCGGCGTTCTGCGTCGGTTCCAGCTCCGACTCGGGGGCTTGGGTTCTGGAGGTCATCGGTTGGTTCCTTCCGGTCGGTCAGCGGGTGGGAGTCCGCGCCGACGTAGTTCGGACGGCCCGTCGGCCGCGGCGTGTCGCCGCGGCCGACGGGCCGCCTGCCCGGGTCCGCGAATCGGACCCGGGGATTGCGGGAATCGAGGTCACCCGGCTCCGACGAGGCGCTGGACGTCCTGGTCCCGAAGGAGGGAGCCGACAGCCCGCAGGGCCGTCCGCAACTGCTCGATCTCCTCGTCGGAGAGATGGATCGAGGGTTCGATGCGCAACGTGTTGACCGAGCTGCCGGTGGGGAACACCCGGATCCGGTGGGCGTTCAGCAGGTGGCCGGCGATCACATAGCCCAGGAAGCCCGACTCCGCGACGGCCCGCAGGTCCGGCGAGGCCGCCCGCACCTGGTCGTGGAACTCCACGCCGAGCATGAGCCCCTTCCCCCGTACGTCCTTGATCACGTCGGGGAAGTCGGACCGGACCTCTTCCAGCATCGTGAGCAGCTTCCCGCCCACTTCCCGGGCGGTCCGGTAGGCCCGGCCGTCGTCGGCCTCGAGGAGCTGGAGGGTCCGGAGCGCGATCTGGCTGGAGAAGCCGTCCTTGGCGAACGTCGAGCTGTGGACCAGCTCGAAGTCCTGCCGGTAGCACCCCTCCCTGATCAGCGTCACCGAGGTCTTGGCGATGCCGCCGCCCAGGCTCTTCGCCAGCGTGTAGTAGTCGCCGCGCAGGCCGATGAGGGAGCTGGCGAGGAAGGCGCCCGAGCGGCCCATGCCACTCTGGATCTCGTCGACGACGACGGGGCACGCGATCTCCCGGCAGAGCGTCCGGACCTCCTGGGCGAACGCCTCGCTGATCACCCTGATGCCGCCTTCCCCCTGGATGGGTTCGATGAGGAAGGCGCAGAACAGGGGGAAGGGTCGCTCGACCACTCCCACCTCCCCGTCCCGGGTCACGACGTCGAGGACCACCGCGCCTTCCTCGCGCACGATCTTGCCGAGGACTCCGGGCTGGTCGACGGGGACGAAGCGGGCCTGGGCGGCCAGCGATCCGAAGGGGAGGCGGAACGCCTCGTTGTGGGTGAGCTGCACACTGCCCACGAGCTTCCCGTGGAAAGCCCCTTCCGGCGCCAGGAACAGCGGGGAGCGGGCGAGCCGGCGGGCGTTCTCGCGCTCCACCGCCTCGATCAGGCCCTCGAATCCGGCTTCGGGCGCGACCCCGGCGGCGGCGTAGGCGGAGGCCGCCACGTTCTCCCCCGCGGCCACGGCCGCACGGGCGGCCACGCGGTGGGCCGCCAGCTCGTCGCGGAGTTCCGCCAGCCTGAGGCCGCGGTCGAACTCGGCGTGTTTGAGGGCTGCTTCGACCGCCTCGGCACCGCTGTTGGCGAACACGGCGAAGTAGGGCTCCTCCGTGCCGGTCTCACGGTGGACGATCCGGTTCAGTTCGAGGGCGGCGCGGTTCGCGTGGGGGTGCGGAGAGAACTGCGCGTGGATCGGGGTGCCCGCGTCGAGGAGGTCCTTCGCGTGGGCCACGAGGTCCGGGTGGTTGTGTCCGAGGATCAGCGAGCCGAAGCCGCCCACGAGGTCCAGGACGGGGATCTCCGTTCCCTCCTCGTCGCGGTAGTAGAGGGTGTTCCGTTCGGCGCGGGTGTACTCGACACCGATCCCGGCCGAGGCGAGGACCTGTTCGAGGTGAGGTTCGGCCAGCTTGACGTCGGTGGTCTCGGTGGAATTCATTGCTCACCTATTCACTGTCACGGGACGTGGTGTCGCCCTGGGGGCCGACCGGCTCCATCGCCTTCTCCGGTGCGCCGCCCGTCGTCGCGGGCCGCGTCGGCCTCGGCGGCGAGCTCCAGCGCCGCATGGCGGGGTTCTCGATGTACGTGTGCAGCACCCAGGCGCAGAAGAGGGTGACCGCGTAGGTGACGGCCATGAACACCAGGGCGCCGGGAATGCTCCAGGACTGGTCCATGCCGACCAGCCGCCTGGCGCCGACGAGGACCGAGAGGTGCACCAGGTAGAACGCGAACGAGAGGTCTCCGAGCCACACCAGGAACCGGCCGCCCAGGATGTTCTGCCGGCCGCCCAGGTCGGCCGTGATGCCGGCGCCGACCAGCAGCACCACCGGGACGAAGGTCACCGCGGCGAAGGCGAAGACCTCGGGGACGTTGCGTGCGACGACGCACGAGGCCAGGAGCAGCAGCCCGGCGGGCGCCAGACCCAGGTGGAACCAGCGGCCGCTGATCACCAGTCGGGCGAGGACGATCCCGGCGACGAACTCCAGGATGCGGACGGGCGGGAAGACGTAGCTGAACCAGACCTGGTGCTCCACGGGGACCACGGTGTAGCTGAAGACGGTGACCGCGAACACGGCGACGGTGATGCCGATCAGCCACGGAAACAGCCGGGTCTCCTTGATCCTGTTGATCCAGGGCAGCAGCAGCGGGAACATGAGGTAGAAGAAGAGCTCGGCCGAGATCGACCAACTCGGGCCGTTGGAGCCGAAGATGACCCGGTTGTCGGGGATCCAGTTCTGCAGGAGGAACACACCGGGGATGTCGGCGGCGGAGGTCAGGGTGCCGGTCAGGCAGACCATGCCGATCGCGTAGGTCACCAGGTGCAGGGGGAAGATCTTGAAGAAGCGCCTGCGCCAGAAGCTTCTGCGGGTGTCCTTCTGCCGCCTGGCCCAGGTGAGGATGAATCCACTGGTGACGAAGAAGAAGGAGACGCAGGTGTAGCCGACGACGCCGAACACGGTCCGGTAGGTGTCGCGTACGTCCGCGTCCTCGAATATGCCGAGGATGTCGACGTCGTAGGGAAGGTCTCCGGCCACGATGATGATGTGGCAGAGGAAGACGATCACGGAGGCGACGCCCCGCATCCCGGTGAGCGAGGGCAGCGGCGGGCGCTTGCCCTCCGCCCCGGCCGTCGGTCGCTCGAAGCGTGTCTCAGCCATCAGAAGGTCTCTCCATGGGTTCCGTCTCGGGAAGCTCCCGCGCGTCGTCCGGCCCGGGCGGTATCTCCCGCCCGGGCCGGACGACGCTGCGGGGACGACAGGTCTACGCGACGGCCTCGGTCGGCACCGGACGGTCGATGACCATGAGCCATCTGCCGTCGGCGCCCCGACGCAGCACGTCGGTGCAGGTGCCGCGCATCCGCACCCGCGCCCCGTCCGGCTCCGGCAGGTCCAGGTCGTAGTCCACGACGATCAACATCACGTCGCCGGCGACGTGTGCCTCCCGGAACTCGGCGTCCAGCAGCGGTTTCTGGGCGAGCATCTCCGTGATGACCCGGGTGCGTTCCGTGCCGGTCAGCGGCCGGCCCGAGAGATTGGAGATCGCGTCCGCGCGGTAGAGACTGTCGAAGACCGCGCCCTCGCCCGAGTTGAAGGCCTCGAGGAACACCTCGTTCTGCTGTTCCGGGTCGTCGGGAAGTTCCAGGGTGTGCGCAGTGGTCTCCGTGGCCATGATGCAGTACCTCCGTAAGGTCACCTGGTGGGTGTTCGGCCGGCCGGCCGGGCTCTTCAGACGAGCGCGGCGGCCTGGCTCGCGGCGCGGGCGCCCGTCTCGATGGCGCCCTCGAACGAACCGATCCAGCCGCTGGGCATATCGCCGTTGGCGAAGGTGATCCGGCCGTGCGGCTGGTGGATGGCGGGCAGCTGGCGCAGCATCTGACCGGGCTTGCGCATGCCCCAGCCACCGTCGGAGAAGGGGTCGTTGGCCCAGTCCTGCACCCGCATGTCCACGACCCGGGAGTCCGGGAGCACCCGCTTGATCGCGGCGTCGACGCTCGCCTTGCTGGTGACGTCGAGGCCCGGGCCGTTGATCGCGATCATCAGGCTGTCGCCGTTGCTGAGGTAGCCGTGGGTGAACATCGAGGCGATCGGGTCGCCCGCGGCGCCCTGCACCGCGACGCGTTCGAGGTTGCCCGCGAGCCGGATCCACATCTTGGCCGCGATGGGCCGGATCCCGACGCCCTCCTTCGTCGCGGCGGCGTGCACCGCGGGCAGCCCGGGGGAGAACTGGATCGACTTCCACTTGTTGAGCGGTACGGCCACGACCGCGACGGGCGCACTGAACTGCGCCCCGCTCTTGGTGGTCACGGTGACCCGCCCACCCGCCTCCGAGATCTTCGCGACGGGGGTGCTCAGCCGGACGTCGGCCTGGGCTCCGTCGAGGATGGCCTGGATCAGCGTCACGGCGCCGTTCTTGACCCGGGCCGCGTTCATCTGGTTCCAGCCCTCGGGGGTCCAGCCGCACAGGGCCCACCACTGGGCGAGCGCCGTCAGGCCGCCCTGCGCGGCGTTCCCACCCGAGTAGGTGGCCATCTGCCCCTCGATCAGGTTGAGATCCTGGGTCGAGAGCCGCAGTTGGGTCATCCGGTCGGCCAGTGACAGCCGGTCCACCTTCGCGAGCAGGTCCGCACGGAACAGCGGCTCCTCGGGGCGCTCGAAGTACTGGCGGGAGCCGTCGAATATCTGGCCCAGCAGCTCGTCCATGCGGGCGCCCGTGGCTACCGGGTCGACCGGCCGGTAGCCGCTCTCGGTCGGAACGATGAACGTCGTGGGGGCCACGTCCCCGACCGTGGTGAGGCCGTAGCGCCGCATCTCCGCGTAGGTGCGGTGGTAGTTCGGATGCAGCCAGGTCCCTCCCAGCTCGATCTGCTCACCGAAGTGCGTGGTGCTCCACACCCTGCCGCCGATGCGGTCGCGGGCCTCCAGAACCAGCGGACGGAGCCCCTTGTCCCGCAGGTCCCGGGCGGCCGTGGCGCCGGCGAACCCGGCGCCGATGACGATGGCGTCGTAGTCCGCCGAAGGCGCCCGGTGCCGGGCCGCCGCGGGACGTGCCAGAGCCGTCGCCGCGCCGGCGCCCAGTGCGGTCGCGCCGCCCGCTCTGATGAGCGTCCTGCGGCTGAGCGATCGAGAGTTGTTCACCATTCCCCCTGTTACGTGCTGTACCGACCGCGCGGACAACGAGTCCGCGCGGGATGTCGTCGTGAGGTGTTCGTGCATGTCATTGGTGTGCCGCGGCGACGGGCGGACCGGCTCGATCCGCCCGTGCGTCACAGCAGCGGGGTGTCCGGGTCGAGTCCCAGGAGGACCCGCCCGTACGTCTCGAGGTTCGTGCTGAGCAGCAGCAGGGCGTGGAGCGAGAGCCCCTGGCTGTCGCGGTGGAAACGCTGGATGGGGACGCTCCGCTGGATCGCGGTGGCTCCGCTCGCGTTGTACAGCGTGTCGATGGCTTCCTTCGCCAGCTCGACGGCGTAGGCGGCCTGGCCCCGCACGGTCGCCTTCTCCTCGATGGTGGGCTGCTCGCCCGCGTCGGCACGCCGCTGGAGCAGCGCCAGCCATCCAGCGGCGAGCCCTTCCGCCGCCGCGATCCGGTTGGCCGCGGAGGCCACCTGGATCTGCGTCAGCGGATGCAGCTTCTGGTCGCTCCAGGACGTGTACGTGATCGACCGGCCGGGTAGGCGTTCGAGGAACAGTTCGTAGGCACCGCGCGCCATGCCGGTGAGGACGGCCGCGCACTCGGCCATGACGAGACTGAACAGCCCGTAGTCACGGCCGTTGGCACCGGCGTGGGCCCGGCCAGGCGTGTTGTTGAGGATGGCGTTCTCGAAGCTCACCACCCGGTGCGCGGGGACGAAGACGTCCTTGGCGGTCGAGGTCGCGCTGCCGGTGGCGGCGGCGGACGAGGTGTTCCAGTCGTCGGCGACCGTGAAGTCCGACATCGGCGCGATGGCGACGAGATCCTCGAACGTGCCGTCCGGACGCTCCAGCAGGGCCGCCGCGATGTTCCAGTCGGCACCCCGGCAGCCGGTGTTGAACCGCCAGCTGCCGTTGAGCACGTACCCGCCCTCGGCGGGCGTGAGCGTGCCGCTCGGGGTGAATCCGCCGGAGATCCGGACGGAGTCCCGGGCGAAGATCTCGTCCTGGGCCCGGTCCGGGTAGAGCGTCGCCACCCAGGCGTTCGAGATCCAGACCATCGACACCCAGCCGGTCGATCCGCAGCCGCGGGCGATCTCGGAAATGACCCGGCTCTGGTCGGCGAGGTCCAGGTCGAGGCCTCCGAACCGGCGTGGTGTGGCGATGCGGAAGACGTCCGCCTTCTCCAGGAGCGCGATGTTCTCGTCGACGATCCAACGCTGCGCCTCTGAGGCCTCACCGTTCTCACGGAGCCTGGGGACGATCTCCCCGACCTGGTGCAGTACGGACTCGACCGGAGATGATGTGCTGGTCATGTCGCCTTCCTGAGCATGATGGGGTCGCGGTGCGGGGACGGCCAGGACCTGGCCCCCGGCCCGTACGACGGGGCGGTACGCGTCGCTCCCGCGAGCGTTCAGTTGATGAAGCCGAGAATCCGGTGGATGCGGCCGTCCCGGAACAGGACGGTGTCGGTGCCCGTGGCCCGGGACATCGCGCCGCCGGGCGTGCCCCAGCGCCAGGTGAAGAGCGCCATGTCGTTGTGGGCCCCGAGCAGCGAGACGACCGTGAAGTAGTCGTCGGGGGCGAGTTCCTGCATCTCGACCATGGACACGTCGATCGCCTCGCGTCCGACGAGCGGCTCGGTGAGGTTCTGGTCGATGTAGGAGCCGTCGTGGGTGAACAGCTCGTCGAGCATCGACCGGCGCCGTGCACCGTCCCGTTCGTTGATCGCTTCGATGTATCCGTGGATGAGCTCGACAGATTCCTTGTTCACGGCGTGCGGACACCTCTCTGAGTCGTACGGGGCCGGCGTGCGGCCGACCGGTTGGCTGGTCCTGCCAGAGCTCCGCGCAGCACACGCAGGAGGAGTGCCGGACGCATCAGCGACTCCGCGGGCTCCATGAGGGCGATGACCCTGAGGAACGCGTCGGCCACGGCCGGATCCCGGGTGCCGACACGCTGCACCAGGCCGACGTAGAAGTGGCTGATCCGGGTCATCGGGGTCCGTTCGCCCTCGACGCCGGGGAACGACAGGTCGGTGCCGATCATCAGGTCCCAGACCCGGTCGATCGCGTCGGCCGACAGATCACGCAGGCAGAAAAGCGGATCCGGAGCCGTCCCCCGCAGGAGATGCCGGCGGAGCGTGACGGCTTCGAGCGCGGCGACGGTCATCCCCTGCGCGTACGAGGGGTTGAGGCTGCACACGGCGTCGCCGATCGGCAACAGCCCCGCGGGAAAGCGCCGCATACGTTCGTAGTGGCGCCGGAGGCTGACCGGGAACCGGTAGCCGACGGGGTCGTCCAGCGGCTCGGCGTCCCGGAGCGCGTCGATGATGTCGGACGCGGACACGGACGCGATGAAGGCGTGGAAGCCCTCCGGGTCGGTCGGCGGATGGTCACCGAGGATTCCGTACGCCGTGACGACGGTCCGGTCCCCGTCGACCTTCGCCGCGATCGCGCCGCGGGGCAGGGCCGCCGAGGCCATGATGTTGATCGCCGTGTCTCCCCGGTAGGGGTCGGACCTCAGACGGTAGTGCCGGGTCACGTACCCCAGGCCGATCTTCCTGCGCTCCTCCTCCACCTGCGGGTAGCCCAGCTCGACGAGCCACGCCGCGGTTCGTGATCCGCGCCCGGTCGCGTCGATCACCAGGTCCGCTTCGAGCAGTTCCTCGGCTCCTCCGCCGCCCTGGCGGGTCACCTGGACGCCGGTGACCCGGCTCCGGTCGGGCGTCGCGACGAGCCGCAGGATGTCCCGGCCCTCCAGGAACTCCACGTTGGGCAGGGCCCGCACGCGGGCGCGCACATGGCCCTCCAGGAACGGACGGCTGGAGGTGAGCGCGTCGAGGCCGGAGCGGCTCTGCCGGAGCCGTACGCCGTTGACGTACCAGCGCAGGTTGCCGGCCAGGTCGCCGATGCTCGCCCCGGCCGTGACCATCTCGTCGGTGATACCGGGGAAGAGTTCTTCGATGATCTGGTGTCCGCGGGCCAGCAGGCCGTGCACCTGTCGTCCCTGCGGGGCTCCTCGGCGTGGCTCCATCGGGCCGGTGAGCGTGTCCCGGTCCACCACGGTCACGGTGGTGTACGCGTCGGAGAGCACCCGGGCCGCGAACAGACCTGCCATGCCCGCGCCGAGCACGACGGCCCGCTCCCCGCATCGCCGTGCCATCGGGGCGTTCATTCGGTCCTGTTGCGCGGGTCGCCGTACGGGGAGTCGACGGCGAAGCGCCACTTGCCGTCGATTCCCCTGGCCAGGACGTCGGCGCCTATGCCCGCCAGGTGTTCCGTGACCCCGTCGGCGTCGGTGACCTCCATGGTCCAGTCGACCGCCAGCAGGGCGGTGTCGCCCGTGACATGCGACTCCCTGATCCTGGACGTCAGTTTCGGTCCGAGTCGCAGGAATTCGGCGAGGGAATCCCTGCGCGCCGCACCGGTCAGCGCGGTCTTGGGGTCCCAGACCGATATCGAATCCTCGGTGTAGTGCCGATCGACTGCGGCGAAATCTCCGGAGTTGAAATCGCGGACATACTCTTCGAGATGTTCCTCGACGCCGCCCGCGTGAGTGTTGGTCACAGTAAAATCGCCCCAAACGATTCTTGTCACTGCCGTTGTCCTGGAACCGGGTACGGACTTGGTTCCGAACCCGAGTTGGAAGATAGTGAGGGCTCTCCACTGGGGCTACATCGACGAGTAACAGGCGGTTCATCGGGAACGACGGGACCTCGGGACAGCCCTTGGGCGGGCGGACTTCACCGCGCCGGCCCCAGCCCGGAAGGGCTGAGGCCGGCGACAAGATCCGCGGTACCGCCGGGCGGCCGTCAGGCGGACTGCGCCGCCTTCTTGAAGACCTCGAACACGGCGAAGTAGTTCTTGCCGCTGTAGCCCTGCTCGATGGCCGACTCGGCGAGCTCCTTCATCAGCGCCGGCTGCCGGGCGTCGACACCCTGCTCCACGCAGGTGCGGGTGATGTGCGCCAGGGCGTTCAGGTTCATCTCCATCGTGCCGAACTCACCGGGGTAGTTCGCCTTGTCGAGGTCCGGGGCCTGCTCGACCAGGGTCGAGTCCACCACCGTGGGCATGAACCAGTTGACGGCCAGCTCCGCGAACGTGGCGGCCGGCACACCGGCCGACGCGACCAGGGCGGTCGCGTGCAGGAAGCCGTTCATGGTCGAGTACATCAGGCCCAGCAGAGCCGTGTTGTAGAGCACCGCCAGGCTCGGGTCGGCACCGAGGAACCGCGGGTCGCCCATGCTCGCCAGGGTGACCCGGTGCTGCTCGACGATGGCCTGCGAACCGCTGTAGAGGAAGACGGACTCCGGGTCCCCGACCAGCGGCGGAGGAACCATGATCGCGCCGTCGAGGTAGTCGATGCCGCGCTCGGCGGCCCACGCGACCGCCGCGTGCGCCTCCTTGGGCGTACCGGAGTTGAGGTTCACCAGAGCACGGCCGCGCAGCGCGTCGGCGGCCGGCGCGAGCACCTCGTAGAGGGTGTCGTAATCGTTGAGACACACAATGGTGACGGGGCTCGCGGAGACGGCCTCGGCCACGGTGGCGGGACGCTGGGCGCCCCGGGCGACGAGGTCGTCGGCCTTCTGCGGCGTACGGTTCCACACCGTGAGGGGGTGCCCCTGCTTCAGGAGCGCCTCGGCGAGCGCGAGACCCATGGGGCCGAGTCCGACGACGGTAACAGGGCTGTTCTGGGGGGATGTTGACTGCTGTGTTGTCATGTGGGACAGGTTAAAGTGTCACATCAATGTCAGAGTCAACTCGAATCTGTGTGGTGATCGTCACATGCGCATCGGAGCCATGTCCCAGCGGACCGGCGTCAGCGAGCGCCTGCTGCGCTACTACGAGGAGCAAGGGCTGCTGCGCCCACAACGCCGGCCCAGCGGCTACCGCGAGTACGCCGAGGGGGACGTGCACACGGTCCGGAGCATCCGCATCCTGTTGGGAGCGGGGCTCAGTACGCAGACGATCGCGGCGTTGATGCCCTGCATGGTGGACGAGGAGGGCGGGCTCACCCCTGCCTGCTCGGGCATGCTCCCCGATCTGCGCCGGGAGCGGGAGCGGATCGACCGGGCCGTCGGCGATCTCGCCGCCGCGCGCACCGTGCTGGAGGGCCTGATCGCCTCCACTCCCTCCGAGGTGATCGAGGAGCCGGGAATCTGCCTGGCCGAGGACCGGGGCCGCCCGCTCTCCGTCGCATCGCTGCAGACCGCCGACCGCTGACCGACAGCCGGCCGGACCTGCCCACAGGGGCGGGTCCGGCTTTTTGCTGCCCGCACGGGCTCCCCCTCGAATGATCCGCGATTGCCGCGTCATTACTGCGCGTTGAACATTCCGCCGCAGGCGCTGCTAGCGTCCTCTTCGCACTGCACATCAAGAATTCCGGTCAATTGCCCGGCGCAGCGTACGGCGTCAAGGCCCGGCGCCATGAACGTCTCGTAGGCATTCGATGCTCATCACGCTGGAAAGTTCCTCACACGGGGGCGGCCCACGGCACAGGGAATTCCTGGTTCAGCCGTACCGGTCCGATCGGTGGTGAGGAGCTCTCCCACGCGCGAACGAGCACATCACCTTGGGGAGCTGACATCACGTGGCTGACGAGAAGGAACTCCGCGAATATCTCAAGCGGGCTATCGCTGACGCCCGTGACGCGCGCAGGCGGCTTCGCGAGGTCGAGGAGACGATTCAGGAGCCGGTCGCCATCGTGGGAATGGCCTGTCGCTACCCCGGCGGAGTGGCGTCCCCGGAGGACCTGTGGCAGCTCGTCACCGACGAGGTGGACGCGGTGTCCACGTTCCCCGAGAACCGGGGCTGGGATCTGGAGGCTCTGTACGATCCGGACCCCGAGCGGGTGGGTTCCTCCTACACCCGCGAGGGCGGCTTCCTCCACGAAGCGGACCTGTTCGACCCGGAGTTCTTCGGCATGTCCCCGCGCGAGGCACTCGCCGCGGACCCGCAGCAGAGGCTGCTCCTGCAGACCGCCTGGGAAGCCATGGAGCGTGCGGGCATCGACCCGGGGGAGCTCCGGGGCTCGCGGACCGGGGTCTTCACGGGGCTGATGTACACGGACTACGGATCGCGTCCGCACCTGCCGGGCGAGGGATTCGAGGGCTACCTCTACAGCGGCAGCGCGGGCAGCATCGCCGCCGGGCGTATCGCGTACACCTTCGGTCTGGAGGGGCCGGCCGTGTCGCTGGACACGGCCTGCTCCTCCTCCCTGGTCGCCCTGCACCTGGCGGTCCAGTCGGTGCGCTCGGGCGAATCGACCCTGGCCCTCGCTGGCGGGGCGGCGGTGATGGCCACGCCCACCGGTTTCGTGGAGTTCTCCCGGCTGCGCGGGCTCGCGCCCGACGGGCGGTGCAAGTCGTTCTCCGCCTCGGCCGACGGAACCGCCTGGGCCGAGGGCGTCGGCCTGCTCCTGGTCGAGCGGCTCTCCGACGCCCGGCGCAACGGACACCACGTCCTCGCCATCGTCCGGGGCTCCGCCGTGAACCAGGACGGCGCCTCCAACGGCCTCACCGCACCCAACGGACCCGCCCAGGAACGCGTCATCCAACAGGCCCTCGCCAACGCCGGCCTCACCACCACCGACATCGACGCCGTCGAGGCCCACGGCACCGGCACTCCCCTCGGCGACCCCATCGAGGCCAACGCCCTCCTCGCCACCTACGGCCAGAACCGCACCGACGGCCACCCCCTCTACCTCGGCTCCCTCAAGTCCAACATCGGCCATGCCCAGGCCGCGGCCGGCGTCGGCGGCGTCATCAAGATGGTCCAGGCCATGCGCCACGGAACCCTCCCCAGGACCCTCCACGTCCAGGACCCCTCTCCGCACGTCGACTGGGAATCGGGCCACGTCGAACTCCTCACCCACGCCCGCGACTGGCCCGCCCACGACCGCCCCCGCCGCGCCGCCGTCTCCTCGTTCGGGATGGGCGGGACCAACGCCCACGTCGTGCTGGAGGAGACGCCCGTCGTGGAGACGGCGGACGTACCTGTTCAGGTCCCGGAACCGGCGCCGGAGCCCGGTGTCCTGCCGTGGGTGCTGTCGGCAGCGGACCCCCGGGCGCTGGCCGCGCAGGCCCAGCGTCTGCTGGACCACCTCGGTCCGGAGCCCGGGGCCTCCCGCGCCGACATCGGGTTCTCCCTGGCCACCGGCCGGGCCGGACTCGCCCGACGTGCCGTCGTCGTCGCCGGGAGCCACGAGGCCGCCTCCGCCCAGCTGCGGGCACTGGCCTCCGGTGAAACGGCCTCCGGGGTGGTGACCGGTACCGTCGCGCCCGCCTCCCGGACGGCGTTCCTCTTCCCGGGACAGGGCTCGCAGTGGGCCGACATGGCCAGGGAACTCATGGAGACCTCACCGGTGTTCGCCTCCCGGATCGCTCAGTGCGAAGAGGCGTTCGCCCCCTTCGTCGAGTGGTCCCTGAGCTCGGTCCTGGGCGGTGCGCCGGACGCCGCCCCGCTGGAGCGCGTCGACGTCGTGCAGCCGGTGCTCTTCGCCGTGATGGTGTCGCTCGCCGACCTGTGGCGCGCCCAGGGCGTCGAGCCGTCCGCCGTGATCGGCCACTCCCAGGGGGAGATCGCGGCCGCGTGTGTGGCGGGCATCCTCTCCCTGGAGGACGCGGCCCGCGTCGTGACGCTGCGCAGCCAGGCCATCGGCCGTGAGCTGGCGGGCCTCGGCACCATGGTCTCGGTCCCGCTCCCCGCGGATCAGGTCCGGGAGCGGATCGCCCCGTGGGGGGAACGCATCCAGGTGGCCGCGGTCAACGGGCCGTCCTCCGTGGTGGTCTCGGGCGAGTCCGAAGCGCTGAAGGAGCTTCTCGCGGCCTGCCTGGCCGACGAGGTGCGCGCCCGCGGCATCCCCGTCGACTACGCCTCGCACTCGGCGTACGTGGAGCTCCTCCGGGACGAACTCGGCCGGCTGCTCGCCCCGGTGGCACCGCGCAAGGCGGAGGTTCCGTTCTTCTCCACCGTGACCGGGGACTGGGTGGAGGGTCCTGAGCTGGACGCGGAGTACTGGTACCGCAACCTGCGCGAGACCGTGCAGTTGGAGGGTGCGGTCCGCGCGCTCCTGGGCCAGGGATTCGGGACCTTCGTGGAGGTCAGCCCGCATCCGGTCCTGGCGGTCGGGGTCCGCGAGACCCTGGAGGGGACCGACGCCGGGATCCTCGGCACACTCCGACGCGACCAGGGCGGTCTGGACCGGTTCTGGCGCTCCGTGGCCGAAGCCCACTGCCGGGGCGTCGCCATCGACTGGGACGCCGTCTTCTCCGGGACGGGCGCGCGTCCGGTCGATCTGCCCACGTACGCCTTCCAGGGACGCAGGCACTGGCTGGAGCCGGTCGCCGCCCCGGGAGACGCCGCCGGACTGGGACTGGTCCCGGCCGGTCATCCGTTGGTCGGGGCGGCGGTGGGAGTGGCCGACCGGGACGCCTTCCTCTTCGTGGGGCGTCTCTCCGTCCGGTCGCACCCGTGGCTGGCCGACCACGCGGTGGCCGGCTCGGTACTCCTGCCGGGCACCGCCTTCGTGGAGCTGGCGCTCCGCGCGGGCGAGCACGTCGGCTGTGATCATGTAGAGGAACTCACCCTGTCGGCACCGCTGTTGCTGCCGGAGTCCGAAGGGGTGAGCATCCAGGTCGTCATCGGGGAAGCGGACCCGGACGGCCGCCGGACGCTTGAGGTGTTCTCCCGGCCCGACCGGGAGGCGGACGGCGACCGGCCCTGGGCGCCGCACGCCACGGGACTGCTGTCGACGGCGGCCGGGACCGGCCATGGTGATCTGACGTCCTGGCCGCCTCCCGGCACGACCGAGGTCGAGGTCGACGCGTTCTACGACCGCGCCGTACGCAGTGGTTATCACTACGGCCCCTCCTTCCAGGGGCTTCGGCGGCTGTGGCGGGGAGAGGGCGAACTCTTCGCCGAAGTCGCGCTCGCGGAGGACCAGCGTTCCGAGGCCGAGCTGTTCGGTCTGCACCCCGCGCTGCTCGACGCGGCGCTCCACCCCCTGCTGCTGCCCGTGCTGAGCGAGGACCGACCGGCGCTGCTGCCCTTCTCCTGGTCCGGGGTGACTCTGCACGCCGCGGGCGCGTCGGTGCTGCGCGTCAGACTGACGACGTCCGGCGAGGAGTCGGCCGCCCTGTTCGTCGCGGACGGGACGGGCGCACCGGTGGCCACCGTCACGTCGCTCTCGCTGCGGCCGATGGCACCGGACTCCCTGGCGCAGTCCCCCGCCGACATCGTGCGCGACGGCCTGCTCGCGGTGGAGTGGACGGAGCTGTCCTTCGACTCCGCGAGGACCGGTTCGGCGGACTGGGCCGTTCTGGGCGAGGCCGGGGACCCGCTCGCCGCTTCGCTGGGCGTGGCCGCGGAGCACCACCACTTTGACCTCGACCGGCTGCTCGGCACGCTCGACGGCACAGGTGCGGCGCCCTCGGTCGTGGTGCTCCCGCTGCCCGCGTCCCCGCCCGGGGACGACGCGCTGCCCGGTCAGGTCCACGAGGCGACGCGAGACGTGTTGCGGACGGCCCGCGCCTGGCTCGACGAGGAGCGGCTGGCCTCGTCGAAGCTGGTCGTCCTCACGCGTGGCGCGGTGGCGGCCGGGGACGAGGACGTCACCGACCTGGCGCACTCCGCGCTATGGGGCCTGCTGCGCTCCGCGCACGCGGAGGCCCCCGGCCGTTTCCTCCTGGTGGACGTCGATGACGACAGCTCGGGCCCCCTGCTCGGCGCCCTGGCCGCGTCGGACCAGGCCCAGGCCGCGATCCGGGGCGGGACCGTACTGGTCCCCGGGCTGACCCGCGTCCCGCCGGCGGACGACACCTCGCGGGAGGAACCCGGCTGGGACGAGGGCACCGTCCTGATCACGGGGGCCACCGGCACGCTCGGCGGCCTGCTCGCCCGGCACCTCGTGGCCCGGCACGGCGCCCGTCACCTCCTGCTCCTGAGCCGTCGCGGCGAGGAGGCCGCAGGGGCGGCGGAGCTGAGGGCGGAGCTGACCGGGCTGGGAGCACAGGTCACCTTCGCCGCCTGCGACGCCGCCGACCGGGAGGCACTCGCCCCGGTCCTGGCCGCCGTGCCCGCCGACCGGCCGCTGACGGCCGTGGTGCACACCGCCGGCGCCGTGGACGACGGGATGCTCGCGGGTCTCACGCCGGAGCGCCTCGCCCCGGTGCTGCGGCCCAAGGTGGACGCGGCGTGGAACCTGCACCGGCTCACCAGCCATCTGGACCTGCGCGCCTTCGTTCTCTACTCCTCCCTCGCGGGTCTGCTGGGCACCGCCGGGCAGGCCAACTACGCGGCCGGGAACACCTTCCTCGACGCGCTGGCCCACCACCGCAGGGCACAGGGTCTGACGGCGACGTCGCTCGCCTGGGGCCTGTGGTCACAGACCAGCGAGAGCACCGGTCATGTGACGGACATCGATGTCCGGCGGATGGCCCAGTCCGGTCTGGCGCCCCTGTCGTCCGAGGACGGTGCGGCCCTTTTCGACGCCGCGATCGCCCGGGACCGCGCGCTCCTCGCGGCGACGCGCCTCGACCTGACGTCGGTGCGGCGTGCGGCAGCCGCTCCCCACCCCCTGCTCCGCGGCTTCGCCCCGGTGGTGCGCCGCCGGGCGAGCGACGGCGACAGGAGCGGGTCGTCGCTGGTGGAACGGTTGTCGGGGATGGGCCTCGACGAACGGCGGCAGGCGCTGACCAGGCTGGTACGGAGCCATGTCGGCGACGTCCTGGGGCACGGGGACGCGGACGCGGTCGCCGCCGACCGCGCCTTCAAGCAGTTGGGCTTCGATTCGCTGACGGCGGTCGAGCTGCGCAACCGTCTCAACGTCGCCACCGGCCTGCGGCTGCCCACCACCCTGGTCTTCGACCATCCGACGCCCACCGCCCTCGCGGGGCACCTCGCGACGCTGCTCTTCGCGGACGGCGAGCGGACGTCCCTCCCGTCGGCGGCCGTGGCGCGGAGCGAGGAGGACGATCCGGTGGTGATCGTGGGGATGGGCTGCCGGTACCCCGGTGGCGTGGCCTCGCCCGACGATCTGTGGCGCCTGGTCGCCGACGGCGGCGATGCCGTCTCCACCTGGCCCGAGAGCCGGGGTTGGGATCTGGAGGCTCTGTACGATCCGGATCCCGAGGCCGTGGGTACGTCCTATACGCGGCACGGTGGGTTCCTGTACGAGGCGGACCGGTTCGACGCGGAGTTCTTCGGTATGTCGCCGAGGGAGGCCACGGCGACGGATCCGCAGCAGCGGCTCCTTCTGGAGACGGCGTGGGAGACCTTCGAGAACGCGGGGATCGACGCGTCGACGCTGCGGGGCTCACGCACGGGTGTGTACACCGGCGTGATGTACCACGACTACGGATCACGGGTGCATGACGTGCCCGAGGACCTGGAAGGGTATCTGCTCAGCGGCAACGCGGGCAGCGTGGCGTCGGGGCGTATCGCGTACACCTTCGGGCTGGAGGGCCCGGCGATCAGCGTCGACACCGCGTGCTCCTCGTCGTTGGTGGCCATCCACCAGGCCGCGTCCGCGCTGCGGGCGGGGGAGTGCGATCTCGCGCTGGCAGGCGGAGTCACGGTCATGTCCACACCGGACGGCTTCGTGGAGTTTTCGCGGCAGCGGGGGCTCGCGGTCGACGGGCGGTGCCGTTCGTTCTCCTCGGACGCGAGTGGTACCGGCTGGTCCGAGGGCGTCGGCCTGCTCCTGGTCGAGCGGCTCTCCGACGCCCGGCGCAACGGACACCACGTCCTCGCCATCGTCCGGGGCTCCGCCGTGAACCAGGACGGCGCCTCCAACGGCCTCACCGCACCCAACGGACCCGCCCAGGAACGCGTCATCCAGCAAGCCCTCACCAACGCCGGCCTCACCACCACCGACATCGACGCCGTCGAGGCCCACGGCACCGGAACCACCCTCGGCGACCCCATCGAAGCCAACGCCCTCCTCGCCACCTACGGCCAGAACCGCACCCACGACCACCCCCTCTACCTCGGCTCCCTCAAATCCAACATCGGCCACACCCAAGCCGCCGCCGGCGTCGGCGGCGTCATCAAAATGGTCCAGGCCATGCGCCACGCAACCCTCCCCAAAACCCTCCACGTCCACAACCCCACCCCCCACGCCGACTGGGACTCCGGCCACATCGAACTCCTCACCCACACCCGCGACTGGCCCACCCACGACCGCCCCCGCCGCGCCGCCGTCTCCTCCTTCGGCATCAGCGGAACCAACGCCCACCTCATCCTCGAAAACCCCCACACCAACACCAACACCAACACCGAAGCCGACACCGGCACCGACAACGAGACCGGTGGCGGGGCCGAGGCCGGGGCCGGGGCTGTCACCGAAGCCGGAGCCGGGGCTGTCACCGGGGCCGGGGCCGGGGCTGGTGCTGGGGTGGTGCCTCAGCCGGTCTCCTGGGTCCTGACCGCCCGCACCGCACCCGCCGTCACCGCCCAGGCCACCCGCCTCCTCGACCACCTCCACGACAACCCCCACCTCACCCCCACCGACATCGCCCACGCCCTCGCCACCACCCGCACCACCCACGACCACCGCGCCGCCGTCATCGGCACCACCCGCGACGAACTCCTCACCGCCCTGAACGCACTCACCACCCACACCCCCCACCCCAACACCCTCCCCACCGCCAAAGCCCAAACCCCCCACACCACCTACCTCTTCACCGGCCAGGGCTCCCAACGACCCGGCATGGGACAACAACTCCACACCCACAACCCCGTCTTCGCCACCGCACTCGACCACACCTGCGAAGCCCTCGACCCCCACCTCGAACACCCCCTCCGCGACATCATGTTCGCCCGCCCCGACACCCCCCAAGCACAACTCCTCCACCAGACCCAATGGGCCCAACCCGCCCTCTTCGCCCTCCAGACCGCCCTCCACCACCTCCTCACCCACCACGGAATCACCCCCCACACCCTCATCGGACACTCCGTCGGAGAAATCGCCGCCGCACACGCCGCCGGCATCCTCACCCTCACCGACGCCGCCACCCTCGTCACCACCCGCGGCCGCCTCATGCAACAAGCCCGCACCGACGGCACCATGATCGCCGTCCAAGCCACCGAAACCGACCTCGCCGAAGACCTCGCCACCCACCACACCCACATCACCCTCGCCGCCATCAACAGCCCCACCGACCTCGTCATCTCCGGCGACCACCACACCGCACACACCCTCGCCGCCCAATGGCGCCAACGCGGCCACAAAACCCGAACCCTCCACGTCAGCCACGCCTTCCACTCCCCCCACATGGACGACATCCTCGAAGAATTCCACGCCACCGCCACCACCCTCACCTACCACCCACCCCACACCCCCCTCATCTCCACCCTCACCGGCCAACCCACCACCCCCACCGACCACACCACCCCCCACTACTGGACCCGCCAACTCCGCAACCCCGTCCGCTTCCACCACGCCCTCACCCACACCCCCACCACCACCCACTACATCGAAATCGGCCCCGACCCCGTCCTCACCACCCTCGCCAAACACCACCACCCCCACACCACCACCATCACCCCACTCCACAACAAACACCCCGAAACCCACACCCTCACCACCGCCCTCACCCACACCCACACCACCACCCACACCACCCCCAACCCCAACACCACCCACCAACCCACCACCCCCCACACCCCCCTCCCCACCTACCCCTTCCAACACCACCACTACTGGCTCACAGCGGGCCGCCCCACCACCGACCCCACCCACTGGGGCCTCCACCCCACCGACCACCCCCTCCTCGGCAACGCACTCCCCCTCCCCCACACCCCGAACACCACAGACAGCACAGGCAGCACAGGCAGCACAGGCAGCACAGAGACCCTCCACTTCACCAACCACATCAACCCCACCGACCACCCCTGGATCACCCACCACACCGCACTCCCCCCCTCCACACTCATCGAGACCGCCCTCCGAGCAGCCGACGAACTCGGCCCCACCCACCTCCACCAACTCACCATCACCCCCCAACCCATCACCCCCCACACCACCCTCCACATCCACACCACCATCACCACCGACAACACCCCCGACACCAACACCAGCACCCGCACCACCCCCCAGCACCGCATCACCATCCACACCCGACCCCACACCCCCCACCACACCAACACCCCCTGGAACCTCACCGCAGAGGGGTACCTCCGTTCCGGCTCCCCCGACACCGTTCCCGCCGGGGAGCCAAAGGGCCCGGGGACGACGGTCGAGGCCGAGCTGTCCGAGCAGGACCGGGTGGACAAGGACCGTTACGGGCTGCACCCCGCACTGTGGGATGCCGCCCTCGCCGAGCACCCGTTCGAGGCCGGCCCTGGCCGTACGGCGGTGCCCGTCGAATGGCGGGGAGTGCGGCTGTTCGCCACCGGTGCCTCCGCCGTGCAGGCCCGGGTGACGGAGACCGGCGAACGGTCGCTCGCCCTGCGGCTGACGGATGCGTCGGGAGAGCTCGTGGCATCGGTGGAGTCCGTCGTCTTCCGGGACGTCCCGACCTCCGAGCTCGCAACGGCCGGACCGGCGAACGACGCCGTGCCCGGTCCGAACTGGCTGCCCGTCGACGCTGACGGCCTCCGCACCACCGTGCGCTGGGGGTCGCTGGGCGGGCGCGCCGAGGGAGCGGAGCAGACCCTGGTCACTCCGTACGACGACGTGACAGCGGTGGGCAAGGCGGCTCGGGGCGACTCGGCGCCCGATGCCGTGATCTTCGAGCTGCCGACGGTGGATCCGGTCGACGAGCGGGACTCGCCGGGGACAGCCGGCGACCGGGTGGTAGCGGTGCTCCGCGACTGGCTGGCCGACAGCCAGCTCGCCGGCATTCCGCTCGTGGTCGTGGTCCGTGACGACGGAGCGGGCGCCGACGGGGAATCGGTGTCGGCGGAAGTACGGGCGCTGGTGCGCTCCGCCCAGGCCGAGGCGCCCGGCCGGCTCGTCCTGGTCGACGCCGACGACACGGCGGCGCCGTGGCGGCCGCTGGAAGCCGTGCTGGCGTCCGGAAACGCGGAAGCCGCGCTGCGCGAAGGCCGGGCGTACGCACCCCGGCAGGCCGCGGCGGGCACCGGGGTCCGGCGCCGGACCGCCGCGGACGGAAGCCTGGAGCCGCCGCTGGCCCAGCGGCTGGCGGGCATGGACGTCACGATGCGGCACGAGGCCGTGCTCGACGTGGTGCGCACCGTGGTCGCCTCGGTGCTGGGCCATGCCGACCCCGCCGCCATCGCCGGGGACCGGTCCTTCCAGGAACTCGGCCTGGACTCCCTCACCGCACTGGACCTGCGCCGGCGCCTGAGCCACACGGCGGGGGTGCAGTTGCCGACCACCGTGGTCTTCGACCACCCCACTCCGGACGCCCTGACCGGCCACCTGCTGTCGCTGCTCGTGCCCGAGGCGTCGTCGGGGGCGGCACTCGACGAGCTGGCCCGGCTGGAGACGGCGCTGGCCTCGGCCTCCCCGGACGACGAGGACCGCTCCGAGGTCACGGCGCGGCTGCGGGCGCTCCTCGCTCGGCTGACCCAGGCCGACGTTCCCGGGGGCTCCGACGCGGTCCACGAGATCGAGGAGGCCTCGACGGACCAGATCTTCGCCTTCATCGACAACCAACTCGGCCGGACCACGGACTGATCAGCCCCTCCACCGTCGTCGCACAACAGATACGGGTGTCACACATGGCTAACGAAGAGAAGCTCGTCGACTACCTCAAGTGGGTGACGGCTGATCTCCAGAAGACGCGTCAACGGCTGGCCGAGCTGGAGGCGGGTGCCGCGGAGACGGAAGCGATCGCGATCGTGGGGATGGCGTGCCGGTTCCCCGGCGGTGTGGGGTCCCCGGATGATCTGTGGCGTCTGGTCGCGGACGGACGCGATGCCATCTCGGGGTGGCCGACCGACCGGGGCTGGGACATCGAGGGGCTCTACGATCCGGAACCCGGAAAACCCGGCCGTTCCTACAGCAGGGAGGGCGGATTCCTCGACGGGGCCACCCTCTTCGACGCGGAGTTCTTCGGCATATCCCCACGCGAGGCCCTGTCGATGGACCCGCAGCAGCGGGTGCTGCTGGAGACGGCGTGGGAGACCTTCGAGCAGGCGGGGATCGACCCCCACACACTGCGCGGGAGCCGCACCGGTGTGTTCGTCGGGGTGGTCGAGGAGAGCTACCTAGGGCTCCACGCTCCGCAGGAGCTGGGGGGCTACCTGATGACGAGCAAGCTGAGCAGTGTCGCGTCGGGGCGTATCGCGTACACCTTCGGTCTGGAGGGGCCGGCCGTGTCGCTGGACACGGCCTGCTCCTCCTCCCTGGTCGCCCTGCACCTCGCGGTCCAGTCGGTGCGCTCGGGCGAATCCACCCTGGCCCTCGCGGGCGGGGCGACGGTCAACGGAGACCCGGGCGGTTTCGTGGACTTCTCCCGGCAGCGGGGGCTCGCGCCCGACGGGCGGTGCAAGTCGTTCTCCGCCTCGGCCGACGGAACCGCCTGGGCCGAGGGCGTCGGCCTGCTCCTGGTCGAGCGGCTCTCCGACGCCCGGCGCAACGGACACCACGTCCTCGCCGTCGTCCGGGGCTCCGCCGTCAACCAGGACGGCGCCTCCAACGGCCTCACCGCACCCAACGGACCCGCCCAGGAACGCGTCATCCAACAGGCCCTCACCAACGCCGGCCTCACCACCACCGACATCGACGCCGTCGAGGCCCACGGCACCGGCACTCCCCTCGGCGACCCCATCGAGGCCAACGCCCTCCTCGCCACCTACGGCCGCAACCGCACCGACGACCACCCCCTCTACCTCGGCTCCCTCAAATCCAACATCGGCCACGCGGTCGCGGCGGCGGGGGTCGGCGGCGTCATCAAGATGGTCCAGGCCATGCGCCACGGAACCCTCCCCAAGACCCTCCACGTCCAGGACCCCACCCCCCACGCCGACTGGGACTCCGGCCACATCGAACTCCTCACCCACGCCCGCGACTGGCCCGCCCACGACCGCCCCCGCCGCGCCGCCGTCTCCTCCTTCGGCATCAGCGGAACCAACGCCCACGTCGTGCTCGAAGAGGCTCCTTCGGACACCCGGGAGAGCGGGAACGGCTCGCACCCCGCCCCCGCGGCGGAGCCGCACACGGGGTCCGGGGAGGGCTCCGGCCACGCCCACGAAGGGAAGCCGGTGGTGTGGCTCCTCTCGGCGAAGTCGTCGCCCGGGCTGGCGGCGCAGGCCCATCGCCTCCTTGAGCACGTACGGGAGAACCCGGACACGCCTCCCGCGGACGTCGCGCTCTCCCTGCTCACCGGCCGCGCGACCCTGGACCGCCGCGCCGCCGTCATCGGCACCACCCGCGACGAACTCCTCACCAGTCTCGGCGCGCTCGCGCGGGACGAACGCGCGCCCGGCGTGCTCCGCTCCGACGGTTCGCCCAGAGGGAAGACCGCCTTCCTCTTCACCGGGCAGGGCAGTCAACGTCCCGGCATGGGGCGTGAACTGTACGAGAACCAGCCGGTGTTCGCCCGCGCTCTCGACGAGGCACTCGCCCAGCTGGACCCGCATCTGGAACGCCCCCTCACCCAGGTCCTGTTCGCGTCGGCCGACTCCCCGGACGCCGCCCTGCTGCATCGCACCGCATACACCCAGCCGGCGCTCTTCGCCGTCGGGACGGCCCTCTACCGGCTGGCCGAACACCATGGTGTGACCCCCGACTACCTGCTGGGGCACTCCGTCGGCGAGATCACCGCGGCGCATGTCGCCGGGGTGCTCGATCTGCGGGACGCCTCCCTCCTGGTGGCCCGACGAGCCCGTCTCATGCAGTCCGCCCCGGCTCACGGGGCGATGGCGGCTCTTCGCGTAGGGGAGGAGGAGGCACTGGCCCTCCTGGCCGAATATCCTCCCTCGGCCGTCGCCATCGCCGCCGTGAACGGCCCCGAGGCCACCGTCGTCTCCGGCGACGCGGCCGTCGTCGAGGCCATCGTGACGCGGCTCCACGCCCAGGGGCAGAGCGCGAAGCTCCTTTCCGTCAGTCACGCCTTCCACTCGCCCCATATGGACCAGGTCCTCGACGACTTCCGTGCCGTGGCCCGCGGCCTCACGTACCACCCGCCCCGCATCCCCGTCATCTCCAACCTGACGGGCAGGCCCGCCACCGCCGAACAGCTCGCCTCGCCCGACTACTGGGCGGATCACATCCGCCGTACGGTGCGCTTCCGCGAGGGCATCGACTACCTCGACGGCCACGGGGTCACCGACTACGTGGAGGCCGGACCCGACAGCAGCCTCACGACGCTCACCCAGCTCTGCCTGCCCGACCGGCCACCGGCAGCGCTCCCGCTGCTGCATCCCGACCGGCCCGAGGCCACCACCTTCGCCACCGTCCTCGCCCATCTGCGGCTGCGCGGATCGACGGTGGACCTCGCGGCCCTGCTGCCGCCGGCAACCCGCACGCCACTGCCGACCTACGCCTTCCAGCACCACCGCTACTGGCTCACAGCGGGCCGCCCCACCAGCGACCCCACCCACTGGGGCCTCCACCCCACCAACCACCCCCTCCTCGGCAACGCACTCCCCCTCCCCCACACCCCGAACACCACAGACATCACAGGCAGCACAGGCAGCACAGGCAGCACAGGCAGCACAGAGACCCTCCACTTCACCAACCACATCAACCCCACCGACCACCCCTGGATCACCCACCACACCGCACTCCCCCCCTCCACACTCATCGAGACCGCCCTCCGAGCAGCCGACGAACTCGGCCCCACCCACCTCCACCAACTCACCATCACCCCCCAACCCATCACCCCCCACACCACCCTCCACATCCACACCACCATCACCACCAACAACACCCCCGACACCAACACCGACACCAGCACCAGCACCCGCACCACCCCCCAGCACCGCATCACCATCCACACCCGACCCCACACCCCCCACCACACCAACACCCCCTGGAACCTCACCGCAGAGGGAACGGTGGTCTTCAGCGGACCGGACCAGCCCCTGGAACTCGGTTCCTGGCCGCCGGTGGACGCGCGGGAGGTGGACGTCGAGAGCTTGCGCGACCCGTCGACCGGCCGAGTTCCCTACGGAGTGTCGGCCGTCTGGCTGCGTGACGACGAGGTGTTCGCCGAGGTGTGGCGTCCCGAGGACGCCGGGGCGACCCTGCCGGGATACGGCATCGACCCTCTCCTGCTGGAAGCGGCGTTGACCGTGGCCCGCGTGTGCGGCGTCGGGAGTCCCCCGCCGGAGACCGAGGACGCCGGTCCCTTCGAGGCCCGGTGCGACGACGTCCGCCTCTACTCCACAGGGGCGACGGCGCTCCGGGTACGGATGACGCCCACCGGCCCGAACGCGGTGCGGGTGGTACTGGCGGATCGCTCGGGCCGGACCGTCGCCTCCGTGGGGACGCTGGCGTTCCGGCCGGCAGGTGCCGGGGAGGCCGGAGCGGCAGGGCACGCTCCGGGCGACGCGCTGTTCGGCGTGGAGCATCGTCCGCTGCCGCTGCCCGCCGTGCGGGAGACGACCGGCTGGGGGGTTCTGGGTCCGGAGGGCACGGACCAGGCACCTCCCGGCGCCGAGGTCCTCGGGGACGTACGGGCCGCACACGACGCGGTCGCCGCCGGTCGACGGCTCGGCGCGGTCGTCGTGCCCTGGATCTCCGGGTCCTCCTCCGGGGCGGAGGCCGCGCACCGGACGACGGAACGGGCGCTGGGCCTGCTGAGGGAGTGGCTCGCGGACGAATCGCTGGCCGACACCCGCCTGATCCTGCTGACCCGTGGCGGCTCGGCCGGCGGGGACGGCGGGACGACCGGCCTCGGGGCGGCCTCCGTCCACGGACTGGTCCGGTCGGCCCAGTCGGAAGCGCCCGGCCGCATCATGCTGGTGGACACCGACGACGAAGCCTCCTCCCGCGCGGTGCTGCCCGCGCTGCTCGCGTCCGACGAGCCCGAGCTGCGCCTGCGATCGGGGATCGCCGCCGTACCGAGGCTGTCCCGGCTCCCCGCCGGGGACCGCTCTGCCCACGGTCCGGTCTGGGACCCCTCGGGCACCGTCCTGATCACCGGCGGCACCGGTACGCTCGGCGCGATCTTCGCCCGCCATCTCGTCACGCACCACCGCGTCACCCACCTTCACCTCGTCAGCCGTCAGGGCCCGGACGCACCCGGTGCGCGAGAGCTCCACGACCGGTTGTCCCGGCTCGGCGCCACCGTCGCCATAACGGCCTGCGACACCACCGACCACGCCGGCCTCGCCCGCCTCATCGACAACATCCCGGCCCACCACCCCCTCAGGGGAGTCATCCACGCGGCCGGGACCAACGACGACACCCTTCTGCACACCCTCACGCCGCAGCGCCTCCACGCGGTGCTCAGCGCCAAGGCCGACACCGCCTGGAATCTGCACCGGCTCACGCGGGACCTTCCCCTCAGCGCCTTCGTGCTCTTCTCCTCCGCCGCCGCCACCCTGGGCGGGCCCGCCCAGGGCAACTACGCCGCGGCCAACGCCTTCCTCGACGCCCTAGCCCACCATCGGGCCCAACACGGCCTCCCCGCGGCCTCTCTCGCCTGGGGCCTGTGGAACCAGCCGACCGGCATGAGCAGGCATCTCGACGAAGCCGACTTCCAGCGCATCGCCCGTACAGGGCTGCGCCCGGTGGAGGAGGACGCCGGACCGGCCCTCATGGACGCCGCGCTGGCGACGGGCCGCCCCTCGCTCCTGGTGACACCCGTGGACGTCGAGGCTCTGCGCGCCAACGCCGCACTCGGCCCGCGGGTCCTGACCGGGCTGGTCGGCAGGCTGCCGCGGCCCGTCGCCGACAACGCAGGCGATGCGGGGATCTCACTCGCCGAGCGGCTCGCGGACCTGAACGAGGAGGCTCAGCGGGAAGCCGTACTCGCGCTGGTCAGGGCCGAGACCGCCACCGTGCTCGGCCACACCGGCTCCGACGGCCGTTCGGTGGACGCGGAACTGCCGTTCCGCTCGGCCGGTTTCGACTCCCTCACCTCGGTGGAACTCCGTAACCGGCTCGGGGCGATCGTCGGCACGCGGCTCCCGGGAACCCTGGTCTTCGACCACCCCACCCCTGCCGCGCTCGCGGAGTACCTGCGCCGGACCGTGGTCTCGGGCACCGACAACGATGCGGCCGGACCCCGGCCTCCGCTCCCCCGGGACTTCGACGGCGGTGCGGAGCTGGCGGAGGACGTCCGGCCGGCCGCCGAGGTGGTGGACGTAGCACCCGACCCCTCCGCCGTACTGCTCACCGGAGCGACCGGATTCCTCGGCGCCTTCCTGCTGCGCGATCTCCTGCGGACGACCCGGGCGACCGTGCACTGCCTGGTGCGGGGCGCCGACGAGGAGGCGGCGATGGAACGGCTCCGGGCCAACCTGGAGTGGTATCGCCTGTGGGACGAGATCGAACCCGGCCGTCTGAGGATCGTGACCGGCGATCTCGAGAAGCCCCGCCTCGGACTCGTCGAGACGGAGTTCGACGCGCTGGCCGCCTCCGTCGACGCCGTCTACCACGCCGGGGCCTCCGTGCACTGGCTCCGTCCCTACGCCGAGTTGGAGGCCGCGAACGTCGCGGGGACCGAGGAGGTTCTCCGCCTGGCGGCCCGTCACCGGACCGTGCCCGTCCACTACGTCTCCACCGTCGGTGTCTTCCCGGGCTCCCGGGAGGACGGCACTCCGGTACGCACGGACGACCCGACCGGCCCCCCCGAGGCGCTGTCGACGGGATACGTACAGAGCAAGTGGGCCGCCGAGCGACTGATCGGGACAGCCAGGGAACGGGGGCTGCCGGTCTCCGTGTACCGCGTGGACGTGGTCTCCGGCGATCAGCGCAACGGCGCCTGCCAGACCCAGGACTTCATCTGGCTCAGCCTCAAGGGGCTACTGCGGGCGGGAGCCGTGCCGGAGGGGCTCAAGGGATCGGTGCACGCCGTGCCGGTGGACTACGTGAGCAGTGCGATCGTCGCGCTCTCCGCGAGGGACGCGGCCGCGGGACGGACGTTCCACCTGTCCAATCCGAGCAGCCTCGACCTCCCCGGCTTCCTCGCCCATCTGCGGTCGATCGGCTATCGGCTGGAGCCGCGGAGCCGGGACGCATGGCGCCACGCGGTCGAATCCGACCGGGACAACCCGATGAATCCACTCATGAGCGCATTCGAGGCGATGCTTTCCGACAGCTCCCGTTTTTATCCGGAGTTCGACGTATCGGAAACCGAAGAGGCACTGAAAGACAGCGGGATATCCTGCCCCGCCATGAATGAGGAGCTGTTCACGAAGTACATCGAATTCTTCGTCGAGACCGGGTACTTCCCGCAGCCCGGAGCCGCACCCGCATCGGACTGATTCGCCCGATTTCCCATGACGAGTGGCCCTCCATGCTCCACGGAGGGCCACTCGTCGCTTCCCTCTCCCCACATCCCACATCCCGCATCCCGCATCCCGCGGACCAGGACGGCGCGGGATTGGATTGGCAATACCTTCACCCGGCACACCAGTCATCGCCCGGTAATTAAATGCATTATGAACACATAACCCCGTGGTAGCTTCCGAAGAACCTGCTCTCTGTACTAACAGGTCCGGATTTTGCCTCAAGGGGGAGAAATTCATGCGCGTCTTGTTCACCACCTGGCCCGCCAAGGCACACCTGTACCCCGTCGCCCCGCTCGCCTGGGCGCTCCAGAACGCCGGGCACGAGGTCCGGGTGGCCGCCCATCCCATGATGGCGGAGACCATCCGCTCGCTGGGGCTCGTGCCGGTGGCCCTCGGCGAGGACGGCCCCCTTCCCGAGTCACGGACCGGGGACGACACCGAGGCGAACCTCGACCGCCTCGCGGAGGCTCTCGACCTCTCCCCGGGCGACCGCTACCTCTGGGACACGCTGCGCACGTTCGTCCTGCCCCTCATGTGGGACTTCCATCCCCTGGACCGCGCATCCGACACCGTCGACGCGGCCGTCGACGAACTGGTCCGGTTCGCCCGGCACTGGGAACCCGATCTCGTCCTGTGGGATCCGTGCTGGCCGTCGGCCGCGGTGGCGGCACGCGCTGCCGGGGCGGCACACGCCCGCCTTCTGTGGGGGCAGGACTACTGGGGCTGGGCTATCGACCGGTTCGCGGAACGGCGGCGGGTGCTCGGGGCGGCGCTCGGGGAGAATCCGATGGTCGACACGGTGCGGCCGGTCGCCGACCACTACGGGGTCGAGGTCGACGACGAACTGCTGCTCGGACAGTGGACGGTGGACCCCGTGCCCTCGGGGATGCGGCTCGGTGTGACCCACCGTACGATCCCCATGCGATGGGTGCCCTACACCGGTACCGCCGTGGTCCCGGAATGGCTCTACGCCCGACCGGAGCGGCCCCGGGTCGCGATATCGCTCGGCGTGTCCATGCGTACGTACTTCAAGGAGAGCCAGGCACGGGTGGCGAGCCTGCTGGAGATGGTCTCCACGATGGACGTCGAGGTGGTGGCCACGCTCGACAAGAGGCAGTTGGAAGGCATCACCACCCTGCCGGACAACGTCCGGACCGTCGACTACATGCCTCTCACCCTGCTGCTGCCGACCACGTCGGCCTTCATCCACCACGGCGGCATCGGCTCCTTCGCGGCGGCCGCGACGGCCAACGTGCCGCAGCTCATCACGTCGGACGAGAACGACTTCACGACGGTGGACGACGAGGGGAACGAACACACCTTCGCCACCCAGCACATGGACGTGCCGGCCACGTCCTCCTATCTGGAGAGGAGCGGCGCCGGACTGACGCTCGACCACCGCCGCCTGACCATCCCGGAGATGCGGGACCGGCTGGAGCGCGTGCTGAGCGAACCCTCCTTCCGACGGGGCGCCGCCGGCCTGCGCAACGATCTGCTGGCGGCGCCCGGCCCGGCCGAGGTGGTACCGCTCCTCGAACGGCTGACGCGGGAGAACCGGTCGGGCGGCTGACAGCGGAGCTCCCGCTTCACGCCCGGCCGTACGCGTCGAAGAGGGCCTGCCACCACGGTGACACCGTGGTGGCAGGCCCTCTTCGTGCAGGAATCAGTCGAGTTCGTCGAAGAGGGCGAAGAGCTCCTCGTCGCTCGCCGAGTCGAGGTCCTCGCGGTCCTCGCCCTCACCGCCCCGACTCGCTCCGGCCCCTTCCACGGCCTTGAGCAGTTCCCGGAGCCGCTCCGAGATGAGTTTCTGCGCGTCCGGGGTCCCCGCCGCCACGACCATCTCGTCGGCGAGGGCCGTGAGCGTGGCCAGGACGGGATCGGCGCCCGACACCTCGGCCACGGTCAGTTCTCCGTCCAGGTGCGCTGCGATCGCCGCCGGCGACGGATGGTCGAAGACCAGCGTGGTGGGCAGCCGCAGCCCTGTCGCCCGGTTCAGCTGGTTGCGGAGTTCGACCGCGGTGAGCGAGTCGAAGCCCAGCTCCTGGAAGGACCTGTCGGCGGCGATACCGGACGGCGTGGCATGTCCGAGTACGCCGGCCACCTGGGCACGCACCAGGTCGGTCAGGATGCGCTCGCGCTCCTCCGGGGCCAGTCCGGCCAGCTGCTCGCCGAGGGACGCGTCCCTCGCGTCGTCCGGTGCCGCGGCCCGGGCGCGCCGCTGCCGGCTCGGGCCCGCCAGTCCGCGCAGGACCGGCGGGAGCGTGTCCGGTCCGGCGCGCAGTGCCGCTCCGTTCAGCCGGGTCACCGCGACGACGCTCTCGCCGGCGCGGATCGCCCCGTCGAAGAGAGCCATGGCGTCGTCCGGGGCCAGTGGCAGGAGTCCCGACTTGGACAGCCGCCGCAGATCCGTCTCCTGAAGGTCCCCGCCCATGGTGCCGGAGCCTGACCACAGCCCCCACGCCAGCGAGAGTCCCGGCAGCCCCATGGCCCGCCGATGTCCGGCCAGGGCGTCGAGGAAGGTGTTCCCCGCCGCGTAGTTGGCCTGCCCCGCGGTCCCCAGCAGCCCCGCCACCGAGGAGTACAGGACGAACGCCGTCAGCTCGGTGTCCCGGGTCAGCTCATGGAGGTTCCACGCGGCGTCGACCTTGGGCCTGAGCACCTTCTCCAACTGCTCCGGCGTCATCCGCGTGACGACCCCGTCGTCCAGGACCCCCGCGGTGTGCACGACCGCGGTCAGCGGGTGGGTGTCGGGGATGCTCTCCAGCACGGCGGCCAGGGCGTCCCGGTCACCCGCGTCGCAGGCCGCGAAGCCGACGTCCGCGCCCAGCGCCTCCAGACCGGCGGCCAGTTCGGCCGCTCCGGGCGCCGCCTCCCCCCGTCGGCTCAGCAGCAGCAGCCGTCGGGCCCCGTGTTCCGTGACCAGATGCCGGGCCAGGACACCGCCGAGCGCGCCGGTCGCGCCGGTGATCAGGACGGTGCCGTTGTCCCATCGGACCGCATCGGCGCTCGACTCCCGCAGGGTGCGGGAGAGCCTCGGCGCCATGAGCGTGGAGTCGCGGACGGCGAGTTGCGGCTCGTCGTCGACGAGCGCGGCGGCGAGCACCGGTCCGGGAACGTCGTCGTCCACGTCCAGCAGGGTGAAGCGTCCGGGGTTCTCGGTCTGCGCGGACCTGAGCAGGCCCCAGAGGCCGGCGTGCGCGAGGTCGGTGACGTCCTCGTCCCCCACGGCCACCGCACGGCGGGTCACGATCACCAGCCGGGAGTCCGCGGTGCGTTCGTCCTCGATCCAGGACGCCACCGCCTCCAGCGCCCCCAGCACCGCCCCCCGTGCGCGTTCGGGCAGCGGGCCGTCCTGCGCCGGGTCCACCAGGGGCAGCAGAACCACCGGGGGCAGCGGGCCGGCCGCGTGGAGTGCGGCGGGATCGGCGAACCGCGGCGCATCGCTCCCGGCGGCGAGAGCACCGGCGCCGAGTATCGCGAACGGGAGCGGCCGCGCCCCGCCGGCACCGCGGAGCGGCGTCCACTCCATACGGAGGAGCCCGTCCGAGGCGCCGCCCGACGTGCGCAGGGCTTCCTTCGACAACGGCCGCAGCAGCAGCGATCCGGTCGCGACGGCGCTTCCCGCCCCGTCCGCTGCCGTCAGCGCGATCCGCAGCGCGTCGTCCCCGCGTGAGGTGACCGTGAGCCGCACCCGCAACGTGGTGGCCCCGGGCCGGTGGAGGGTGAAGTCCGACCAGGTGAAGGGCAACCAGGCCGGTCCGTCCGACGTGATCACCCCGGGCAACAGCGGGTGCAGCACCGCGTCCAGCAGGGCGGGGTGGAGGCCGAAGGGCGTGGTGCCGGTCCGTTCCCCGCCGAGTTCGGCCTCGACGAAGATCTCGTCGTCCCGCCTCCACACCCTGCTCAGGCCCTGGAACTCCGGCCCGTAGTCGTATCCCGCGGCCGAGAGCCGCTCGTAGGCCCCGTCGAGGCTGACCTCGTCCGCTCCGCGCGGAGGCCACACGTGCAGCCCCTCGGAGGGAGCCGCGCCGGAGGTGATGGCGCCCTCGGCGTTCCGGGCCCACGGCCGGTCGTCGTCGAGTCCGTCGCCGACGTTCCGGGAGTGGATGGCGAGGCGCCGCCTTCCGGACTCGTCGGGCTCGTCCACCACCACCTGGATCCGGGTGTCCCCGCTCCCGTCCAGCACCAACGGCGCTGTCAGCGTGAGGTCCTCGACCAGCTCGCAGCCCGTCTGCCGAGCCGCGGTGAGCGCGAGGTCGAGCAACGCGGTGCCGGGGAGGAGCACCGTCCCGTGGACCGCGTGGTCGGTCAGCCACGGCTGGAGCCGACGCCCGATCAGTCCGGTGAACAGATACGCGTCCCGGTCGGCGACGCGCACCGCGGCGCCGAGGAGCGGGTGGCCGGGTGTCGTCTGGCCGAGGCCGTCGGCGTCGGTGGCCGACAGGGAGCCGTTGAGCCAGTAGTGGTGGTGTTGGAAGGGGTAGGTGGGGAGGGGGGTGTGGGGGGTGGTGGGTTGGTGGGTGGTGTTGGGGTTGGGGGTGGTGTGGGTGGTGGTGTGGGTGTGGGTGAGGGCGGTGGTGAGGGTGTGGGTTTCGGGGTGTTTGTTGTGGAGTGGGGTGATGGTGGTGGTGTGGGGGTGGTGGTGTTTGGCGAGGGTGGTGAGGACGGGGTCGGGGCCGATTTCGATGTAGTGGGTGGTGGTGGGGGTGTGGGTGAGGGCGTGGTGGAAGCGGACGGGGTTGCGGAGTTGGCGGGTCCAGTAGTGGGGGGTGGTGTGGTCGGTGGGGGTGGTGGGTTGGCCGGTGAGGGTGGAGATGAGGGGGGTGTGGGGTGGGTGGTAGGTGAGGGTGGTGGCGGTGGCGTGGAATTCTTCGAGGATGTCGTCCATGTGGGGGGAGTGGAAGGCGTGGCTGACGTGGAGGGTTCGGGTTTTGTGGCCGCGTTGGCGCCATTGGGCGGCGAGGGTGTGTGCGGTGTGGTGGTCGCCGGAGATGACGAGGTCGGTGGGGCTGTTGATGGCGGCGAGGGTGATGTGGGTGTGGTGGGTGGCGAGGTCTTCGGCGAGGTCGGTTTCGGTGGCTTGGACGGCGATCATGGTGCCGTCGGTGCGGGCTTGTTGCATGAGGCGGCCGCGGGTGGTGACGAGGGTGGCGGCGTCGGTGAGGGTGAGGATGCCGGCGGCGTGTGCGGCGGCGATTTCTCCGACGGAGTGTCCGATGAGGGTGTGGGGGGTGATTCCGTGGTGGGTGAGGAGGTGGTGGAGGGCGGTCTGGAGGGCGAAGAGGGCGGGTTGGGCCCATTGGGTCTGGTGGAGGAGTTGTGCTTGGGGGGTGTCGGGGCGGGCGAACATGATGTCGCGGAGGGGGTGTTCGAGGTGGGGGTCGAGGGCTTCGCAGGTGTGGTCGAGTGCGGTGGCGAAGACGGGGTTGTGGGTGTGGAGTTGTTGTCCCATGCCGGGTCGTTGGGAGCCCTGGCCGGTGAAGAGGTAGGTGGTGTGGGGGGTTTGGGCTTTGGCGGTGGGGAGGGTGTTGGGGTGGGGGGTGTGGGTGGTGAGTGCGTTCAGGGCGGTGAGGAGTTCGTCGCGGGTGGTGCCGATGACGGCGGCGCGGTGGTCGTGGGTGGTGCGGGTGGTGGCGAGGGCGTGGGCGATGTCGGTGGGGGTGAGGTGGGGGTTGTCGTGGAGGTGGTCGAGGAGGCGGGTGGCCTGGGCGGTGACGGCGGGTGCGGTGCGGGCGGTCAGGACCCAGGAGACCGGCTGAGGCACCACCCCAGCACCAGCCCCGGCCCCGGCCCCGGTGACAGCCCCGGCTCCGGCTTCGGTGACAGCCCCGGCCCCGGCCTCGGCCCCGCCACCGGTCTCGTTGTCGGTGCCGGTGTCGGCTTCGGTGTTGGTGTTGGTGTTGGTGTGGGGGTTTTCGAGGATGAGGTGGGCGTTGGTTCCGCTGATGCCGAAGGAGGAGACGGCGGCGCGGCGGGGGCGGTCGTGGGTGGGCCAGTCGCGGGTGTGGGTGAGGAGTTCGATGTGGCCGGAGTCCCAGTCGGCGTGGGGGGTGGGGTTGTGGACGTGGAGGGTTTTGGGGAGGGTTGCGTGGCGCATGGCCTGGACCATTTTGATGACGCCGCCGACGCCGGCGGCGGCTTGGGTGTGGCCGATGTTGGATTTGAGGGAGCCGAGGTAGAGGGGGTGGTCGTGGGTGCGGTTCTGGCCGTAGGTGGCGAGGAGGGCGTTGGCTTCGATGGGGTCGCCGAGGGTGGTTCCGGTGCCGTGGGCCTCGACGGCGTCGATGTCGGTGGTGGTGAGGCCGGCGTTGGTGAGGGCTTGCTGGATGACGCGTTCCTGGGCGGGTCCGTTGGGTGCGGTGAGGCCGTTGGAGGCGCCGTCCTGGTTCACGGCGGAGCCCCGGACGATGGCGAGGACGTGGTGTCCGTTGCGCCGGGCGTCGGAGAGCCGCTCGACCAGGAGCAGGCCGACGCCCTCGGACCAGCCGGTACCACTCGCGTCCGAGGAGAACGAACGGCACCGCCCGTCGACCGCGAGCCCCCGCTGCCGCGAAAACTCCACGAAGGTCTGGGGACCCGCCATCACCGTGACTCCGCCCGCCAGCGCGAGATCGCACTCCCCCTCACGCAGCGCTGACGCCGCGAGATGCAGGGAGACGAGTGACGACGAGCACGCGGTGTCGACCGTGAGGGCGGGCCCTTCCAGGCCGAAGGCGTACGACAGTCGGCCCGAGACGACGCTGGAGAGGTTCCCCGCGAGCAGGAAGCCCTCGAACTCCTCCGGGCTCTTCGGCAGACGCGACACGTAGTCGTCGTACATCACGCCGGTGTACACACCCGTGCGTGAGCCCCGCAGCGTCGACGCGTCGATCCCCGCGTTCTCGAAGGTCTCCCACGCCGTCTCCAGAAGGAGCCGCTGCTGCGGATCCGTCGCCGTGGCCTCCCTCGGCGACATACCGAAGAACTCCGCGTCGAACCGGTCCGCCTCGTACAGGAACCCACCGTGCCGCGTATAGGACGTACCCACGGCCTCGGGATCCGGATCGTACAGAGCCTCCAGATCCCAACCCCGGTTCTCCGGGAACGCGTCGATCGCGTCCCTCCCCTCGGCGACCAGGCGCCACAGGTCGTCGGGCGAGCGCACTCCGCCGGGGAACCGGCAGGCCATGCCGATGATCACGATGGGATCGTCCGTGACCGTGCCGCGCTTCGTGGTGGTCGCGGGAGCGGACACCGTACCGCTCACGCGCTCACTCAGATGCGCGGCGAGCGCCGCGGTGGTCGGATGGTCGAAGGCGACCGTCGTCGACAGCCGGAGACCGGTCGCGCGGTGGATCCGGTTGCGCAGCTCGACCCCGGCGAGCGAGTCGAAGCCGAGGTCCTTGAAAGCCCGCTCGGGATCGACCTGATCGGCTCCCGCGTGCCCGAGCACGCCGGCGACCGCCTCCTGGACCAGAGCGAGGACCGCGTCGGCCCGCTCGTCCCGGGGCAGGGCGGCGATCCGCCCGGGCCAGTCGGCACCGGCCGCCGCCCGGGCCGCGGGCGTGACGGACGCGCGGTGTGTCCGTACCAGGCCGCGGAGCAGTGCGGGCACGTCATCGGCGTCGCGGAGCCTGGACGGGACGAGCGGAACGGGCACGCCGAGGGCGCTTCCGGTCGTCAGGGAAGCGTCGAACAGGGCGAGTCCGGTCTCCTCGTCGATCGGGTCGATCCCGGCGCGGGCCCAGCGGGCCACGTCCGACCGGTCCAGACGCGTCCCCATCCCGTGCGATCCGTCCCACAGCCCCCAGGCGAGCGATACGCCGGGCAGCCCGAGGGCCAGACGGTGCGCGGCCAGCGCGTCGAGATAGCTGTTGGCGGCGGCGTAGTTGGCCTGGCCGGCGGTACCGAGCAGACCGGAGACCGAGGAGAAGAGGACGAAGGCGGCCAGGTCCAGGTCGCGGGTCAGGTCGTGCAGGTGCCAGGCGGCGTCCGCCTTGGGCCTCAGCACGGTCTCCAGCTGTGCCTCGGTCATCGCCTCGGTCGTCGCGTCGTCGAGGACGCCCGCCAGATGCACCACGGCCGTCAACGGGTGCGCGGGGTCGACCCCGTCGAGCAGGGTGGCGACCGACTCCCGGTCGGAGACGTCGGCGGCCAGCACGGTGACGCGGGCGCCGAGTTCGGTGAGCTGCGCGGTCAGGGCCGCGGCGTCGGGGGCGTCCGGGCCGCGACGGCTGGTCAGCAGAAGGTGGCGCGCCCCGTAAGTACGCACGAGGTGACGGGCGAACAGTCCGCCCAGACCGCCCGTGCCGCCGGTCAGCAGTACGGTTCCCTCCGGATCGAGAGCGGTGGAGTGCGATCCGGCGCCCGCCCGGCGCAGGCGGGGGATTCTCACCTTGCCGTGCCGAACGGCCAGCTGGGGTTCGCCGGTGGCCAGGGCGGCACGCAGCAGCCGGTCGTCGGTGCCCTCGTCGAGGTCGACGAGGACGACGCGCCCGGGGTGCTCCGTCTGCACGGAGCGCACGAGTCCCCAGACCGCCGCGGAGTCCAGTCCGTCGATCGGCTCGTCCGGCTCGACCGCCACGGCCCGCCGGGTGACGAACACCAGCCGGGAGTCCCGGAAGTTGTCGTCGGCGAGCCACCGCTGTGTCAGACCGAGAGCCTCGCGGACCACGGTGTGCGCGGCCTCCGGTGTGTGCTGTGCTCCGGCGTCATCGAGGTCGAGCCGCACCACGAGGTCGTCGGCGCCGGCGGTCTCGGGCAGCCGTCCGCCCCTCACCTCCAGGACGCCGCGCCGCGGTTCCCGGGCCGCCGGGAGATCGTGCCAGTCGACCTGGAAGAGGGCCTGGGCGTACGGGGCCCCGGCCGGCGCGACCCGGTCCCTGGCCACGGACCGCATCACGAGCGAGTCGACGGTCGCGACGGGGGCCCCGTGCGGGTCCGTGAGAGACAGCGCGTACGTGTCGTCTCCCGTCGGCGTGGCGCGCAGGCGCACCGTGGTGGCCCCCGTGGCGTGGAGGGTCACCCCGCTCCAGGTGAACGGCAGGCGGATGGCGTCCGGGGCGCCGGAGTCGGCCATGGCCAGCACCAGGGGGTGCAGGGCCGCGTCGAGCAGGGCCGGGTGCAGACCGAATCCCCCGACGTCCTGAAGCAGGTTCTCGGGCAGTTCGATCTCGGCGTGGATCCGGCCGTCGAGGCTCCCCTGCCGCCGCAGTCCCCGGAAGGCGGGGCCGTACGCGTAGCCCAGCTCCGCCAGTCGCTCGTAGGCATCGCCGAGCGGCTCCTCGCCCGCGCCGCCCGGCGGCCAGGAATCGTTGTCCTCCCCGGTCTCGGGGGCGGTGCTCGGGAGCGCACCGAGCAGACCGGTGGCGTGCCGGGTCCAGGGGCCCGGGGCGGCGTCGGGCAGACCGGGCCGGGAGTGGATGGTGAAGGCGCGTGCGCCGGAGGGGTCCGGTGGCGCGACTGCCACCTGAACGCCGATGACCGCTTGTTCGGACAGGGTCAACGGCACCTCCAGCGTGAGGTCGGCGACGTGCTCGACGCCCGCCCGGTGCCCCGCAGCCAGGGCGAGTTCGAGGAAGGCGGTGGCGGGCAGGAGCACCGCGTCGGCGACGGCGTGGTCGGCGAGCCAGGGATGGGTCCGCAGCGACAGGCTGCCGGTGAGCAGGAGTTCGTCGCGGTCCGCCGGCGTGAGGGCAGCGGTCAGCAGCGGGTGGCCGATCTCGTCGAGGCCGAGCCCCCTGACATCGGTTCGGGGCGCGGGCGCCGACCAGTAGGGACGGCGTTGGAAGGCGTAGGTGGGAAGGGCGACGCGTTCGGCGCGGGGGGTGAGTGTCGCCAGGTCCACGGGGGTGCCGGTGGTGTGGGCCCGGGCGACGGCGCTGAGCAGGGTCTGCGGTTCCGGGTGGTTGGCCCGCTGGAGGGGGATCGCGGTGGTGTGCGGTTCGGTGAGGGAGGCCTGGGCGAGGGAGGCGAGCGAGGCGTCGGGGCCCACTTCGAGGAAGGTCGTGGTGCCCTGGGTCCGCAGGGTGGTGACGGCATCGTGGAAGCGGACGGTGCCCCGGATGTGGTCGGTCCAGTAGTCGGGAGAGGTGAGCTGCTCGGGGGTGGCGGTGGTTCCGGTCAGGGTGGAGACGACGGGAACGGCGGGCCGGTGGTAGGTGAGGGAGGCGGCGATGGTGCGGAAGTCGTCGAGGATGCCGTCCATGTGGGGCGAGTGGAAGGCGTGGCTGACACGGAGCCGGTGGGTGCGCCGGCCCTGGTCGTGCCAGTGCCGGGCCGCTTCCAGCGCCGCCGCCGTGTCACCGGAGACCACCACGGCACGGGGGCCGTTGACCGCCGCGACGGCGAGGGCGCCGTCGTACCGGGCGATGGTGGGGATGATCTCGGCCTCGGTCGCTTCGACGGCGATCATGGAGCCGCCGGCGCGGGCTTCCTGCATGAGGCGGCCGCGCGCGCTGACGAGGGTGGCGGCGTCGGTGAGGGTGAGGACTCCGGCGGCATGGGCCGCGGCGAGTTCCCCGACGGAGTGGCCGGCGAGGAAGTCCGGCACGACACCGTGGTGGTCCAGGAGCCGCAGGAGCGCCGTCTCGAAGGCGAAGAGGGCAGGCTGGGTGTAGGCGGTGCGGTGGAGGAGTTCCGACCGGGACGTGTCCGGTTCGGCGAACATGACGTCGCGGAGCGGGTGTTCCAGGTGAGGGTCGAGAGCCGCGCAGACGTCGTCGAGCGCGGCGGCGAAGACCGGACTGTGGGCGGCGAGTTCCTTGCCCATGCCCGGGCGTTGGGAGCCCTGACCGGCGAACAGGTAGGCGGTGCTCACCGTCCGGGTGGCGTTGCCCGTGACGAGGTGGGGAACCTCCCGGCCGTCGGCGAGGGCGCCGAGTCCCGCTCGCAGGGCCTCCATGGTCCCGCCCGTCACGACGGCGCGGTGGTCGAAGGCCGTACGTGTGGTGGCGAGCGAGAACCCGATGTCCGCGGCGTCGGCCGCCGGATGCTCGTCGAGATGGTCGAGCAGGCGGCGCGCCTGGGCGCGCAGCGCGGGCTCGTCCCGGGCGGCGAGCGGCCACGCGACGGGCCCCTCGACCGGCTCTGCTTCCGGGGCGGGGGCGGCGGAGGGCTCGGGGCTCCCCTGCTGGAGGACCAGGTGGGCGTTGGTGCCGCTGATGCCGAAGGAGGAGACGGCGGCGCGGCGGGGGCGGTCGGCGCCGGGCCATGTGCGGCTGTCGACGAGGAGTTCGACCGAACCGGAGGCCCAGTCGACGCGCGGAGTCGGCTCGTCGGCGTGGAGGGTCTTGGGCAGCAGGCCGTGGCGCATGGCCTCGACCATCTTGATGACGCCGCCGACGCCCGCCGCGGCCTGGGCATGGCCGATGTTGGACTTGAGGGAGCCGAGGAAGACCGGGTTTCCTCCGCGGCGGTCCCGGCCGTAGGTGGCGAGGATCGCCTCGGCCTCGATGGGGTCGCCGAGGGCCGTTCCGGTGCCGTGCGCCTCGACGGCGTCGACCTCCGAGGCGTGCAGCCCGGCGTCGGCGAGCGCCTCGCGGATGACCCGCTGCTGCGACGGCCCGCTGGGTGCGGTCAGCCCGTTGGAGGCGCCGTCCTGGTTCACCGCGGAGCCCCGGATCACCGCGAGGACGTGGTGTCCGTTGCGTCGGGCGTCGGAGAGCCGCTCCACCAGGAGCAGGCCGACGCCCTCGGCCCAGGAGGTGCCGTCGGCGTTCGCGGCGAACGACTTGCTCCGGCCGTCGCCGGCGAGTCCACGCTGGCGGGAGAACTCGACGAACATCCCCGGGGAGGACATGACGCCGACCCCGCCGGCGAGCGCCATGGTGGTTTCGCCGGAGCGCAGTGAACGGACCGCCATGTGCAGGGCCACGAGGGAGGACGAGCAAGCGGTGTCGACGGTGATCGCGGGCCCGATCAGGCCCAGTTGGTAGGCCACCCGGCCGGACACGACGCTGCTGGTGCTGCCGGTCAGGACGTGTCCCTCGGCCTCCGTGGACGCGTCGGCGAGCCGGGGGCCGTAGTCCAGGGACGTGGCGCCGACGAAGACGCCGGTGCGCGTGCCGCTCAGGGTGCGCGGGTCGATGCCCGCGCGTTCGACGGCTTCCCACGCGGACTCCAGGACGAGTCGCTGCTGCGGGTCCATCGCGGCCGCCTCGCGCGGCGAGATGCCGAAGAAGCCCGCGTCGAAGTGGGCGGCGTCGTAGAGGAAGCCCCCCTCGCGCACCGAGCTCTTGCCGGTCCGTTCGGGGTCGGGGTCGTACAGGTCCGGGTCCCAGCCCCGGTCGTCGGGGAACGGGCCGATGGCGTCGCCGCCCTCGGCGACGAGACGCCACAGGTCCTCGGGTGAGGCGATGCCGCCCGGATACCGGCAGGCCATGCCGACGATGGCGATGGGTTCGTCGTCGCGGAGGGCGGGAGCGGTCCCGTCCCCGGCGTCCTCGTCCGCCGTGCCGTCCAGCGCCGCCCGTGTGTAGGCGATGAGCGCGGCGGGGGTG
This sequence comes from Streptomyces sp. NBC_01116, assembly GCF_041435495.1. Classification (NCBI taxonomy): domain Bacteria; kingdom Bacillati; phylum Actinomycetota; class Actinomycetes; order Kitasatosporales; family Streptomycetaceae; genus Streptomyces; species Streptomyces sp. NBC_01116. The sequence goes on along the minus strand of NZ_CP108644.1, from coordinate 6,689,663 downwards.
GGGTGGTCGAAGATCAGGCCGCTGGGCAGCCGCAGGCCGGTGGCCTCGGCGAGGCGGTCGCGCAGTTCGACCGACATCAAGGAGTCGAAGCCGAGCTCCCTGAAGGGAAGCCGGTGGTCCACGCGCTGCTGTGGACCGTATTCCAGGACGGCGGCGACGAGCCCGGTGACCAGCTCGGGAGCCGAGCCGGGGAGCACCCCGCCCCCGTTGTCGGAATCCGGGCTCCGGACGTCGTGCCGGGGCGCGGGGAGGACGGGCGGCGCCGGGCGCCGGGCGCCGGGCCGTACGTCGATCCAGTGGCGCGTGCGCTGGAAGGCGTACGTCGGCGTCGGCACCCGGCGGGCCCCGGCCGGGAACAGCGGGCCCCAGTCCACGTCCACGCCCCGGACGTGCAGCGCGGCCAGGGCCGTCGCCAGCGTCCGCGCCTCGTCGCGCTCCCTGCGCAGGGCGGGTACGGCGGTGGCGGAGCCGTCGGTCACGGCGTCGGCCAGCGCCGAGAGCACCCCGTCGGGGCCGATCTCCAGGAAGGTGGTGACGCCCAGGTCGGTCAGCGTCTTCACGGCGTCGGCGAAGCGGACGGTGCCGCGGAGCTGGCCGGCCCAGTAGGAGGCGCTCCGCAGGTCCTCGCCCTCGGCCACCCTCCCCGTCAGGGTGGAGACGACCGGGAAGTCGCCCGTCCGGTAGGTCAAGCCCTCGGCCACCCGGCGGAAGTCGTCCGCGACCGGGTCCATGAGGGGCGAGTGGAAGGCATGGCTGACCGTCAGCCGGCGGGCCTCGTGGCCGCGTTCGGCCAGGATTCCCATCGCCTCCGCGACGGCGCGCTCGGTACCGGAGAGGACCACCGAATCGGGGCTGTTGACCGCGGCGAGCGCGAGTTCTCCCTCACGGCCGGCGAGCAGGTCCGCCACCGCGCCTTCCGGCGCCCGCACCGCGGCCATCGCGCCGCCTTCCGGCAGCGCTTCCATCAGACGGGCCCGCTCGGCCACCAGTGTCACGGCGTCGTCGAGCGGGATGATCCCGGCGACGTGGGCGGCCGAGATCTCACCGATCGAGTGTCCCGCGACGGCGTCGGGACGTAGCCCCCACGACGCGAGCAGCCGGAACAGCGCCACCTCCAGGGTGAACAGGGCCGGCTGGGCGTATCCCGTCCGCTCCAGATCGGTACCGGTGGACATCACCTCGGCCAGCGGCCGGTCCAGGTGCGGTTCGAAGGCGGCGCACAGGGCGTCGAAGGCCTCGGCGAAGACCGGGTGCGCCTCGTACAGACCGCGGCCCATGCCGGCGCGCTGGGCCCCCTGCCCGGTGAACAGGAAGGCGAGACCGCCCTGCTGGACCCTTCCGCGTACGAGACCCGGTGCCTGCGTCCCGGCGGCGAGCGCCCTCAGGCCGGAACGCAGTTCCTCCGGGTGCGATCCGAGGACGACGGCTCGGTCGTCGAAGGCCGTACGGGTGGTGTGCAGGGACCATCCGACATCGACGGGGTCGTCCCTGCGTACGGCCGTGAAGTCCTCCAGCGCGGCGGCCTGGGCACGCAGGGCCGCGGCTCCACGCCCGGAGACCAGCCACGGCACCCCGCCCGGCACAGTGCCCCGGGACGGGGTCCGCGGCCCGGACTCGGCCGCGGGGGCCTCGCCGAGGACGACGTGGCAGTTGGTCCCGCCCATGCCGAACGAGCTGACGCCCGCCACCAGCGGGCGGTCCGGGTGCGGCCACGGGGTGGGCCCGACCGGCACGGAGAGGCCGAGTTCGTCCAGCGGGATGGCCGGGTTCGGTGTCCGGAAGTTGAGGCTGGCGGGGATCTCGCGGTGAGTGAGGCTGAGGAGCCCCTTGAGCAGGCCGACCATACCGGCAGCGCCTTCGAGGTGGCCCACGTTGGTCTTGGCCGAGCCGACGAGCAGCGGATCGTCCGCGCTCCGGGAGGCGCCGAGCACCGCGCCCAGCGCGGCGGCCTCCACCGGGTCGCCGACAGGAGTCCCCGTTCCGTGGAGCTCGACGTACTGCACCTCGGAGGGGTGGACCCGGGCTTTCGCGTACGCCTCGGTCAGCACCTGGCGCTGCGCCTGGACGCCGGGCACGGTGAGCCCGGCCGTCGCGCCGTCGTTGTTGACGGCGCTGCCGCGGATGACACCGTGGATGCGGTCGCCGTCGGCGACGGCGGCGGAGAGGGGTTTGAGGACGACGACGCCGGCGCCCTCGCCGCGGACGAAACCGTTGGCCCGGCTGTCGAAGGTGTAGGTGGTGCCGTCCGGCGAGAGTCCGCCGAACCGCTCCTCGACGACGGCGCTCCCGGACAGCAGGTTGAGGTGCACGCCGGCGGCGATGGCCAGGGTCGACTCCCCGGACCGGAGGGACTCGGCGGCCAGGTGAACCGCGACCAGGGAGGAGGACTGGGCGGTGTCCACCGTGAGGCTGGGGCCGCGCAGACCCAGGTGGTAGGAGACCCGGTTGGCGATGATGCCGCGGCTGAGTCCGGTCATGCTGTGCTGCGTGACGGCACCGTCGCCGTACTGGTTGACCAGGCCCGCGTAGTCGTCGCGCAGCGCCCCCACGAGGACGGCGGTCCGGGTGTCGCGCAGCTGTTCCGGGACGATCGACGCGTCCTCCAGCGCCGCCCAGGCCAGTTCCAGGACGATCCGCTGCTGAGGGTCCATCGCGGCCGCCTCGCGCGGGGACACGCCGAAGAAGGCGGCGTCGAAGTCGCCCGGGCCGTCGAGGAATCCACCCCGGCGAACGGCGCTGTTTCCCGCTGGGGGCTCCGACTCGTCCCACCGGTCGGCGGGCGCGTCGGTGATGGCGTCGGAACCGCTGCGGAGGAGTTCCCAGAAGGAATCCGGTCCGGCCGCCCCGGGCAGTCGGCAGGCCATGCCGATGACGGCGATGCCCTCTTCCCGTTCGCGCTGCGCTCCGACCTCAACTGAATTGTGGTTGCTCTTCATCGCGCGCGGATCGCCCTTCCTGAATGACCTGGAAAACCATGCAGAAAGGTGAGCCTAAAGTGGTGTCCGTGCGCGACGGTCATCTACTGGTAACCCATAAAGTGCGATGTCGGAACTCATGCCGCATTACCGGATGATGGTCCCGAGGTTGACCGTGCCGCGTTGTTTCATCCTATGTTTCCCCACAGGTCGCGCTGCGCGACAGCACCGTCGGCCGCTGACCCGGCGGATGCGGTCGACCGACGCTCACCGACCCGCGCGCTCCTGCCTAAGGGCTGTCCCGTAAGCCCTGGTGGATCAGCGTGCGGCGTCAGATGCGGTGCATCGCAAGGCGGAGGGGCGTCCGCATACTGGATGTATGGGGATGTTCCGACAACGCGGCGAGGTGCCGTAGCTGTCGTCGCGCGCCCGCCAGGGATTACGGGACAGCCCTTAGCCGGCGTCTGCCGCGGCCCAGAGAGATGTGACCACGTAACCGGACCTGACCTCGTCACGTCGGCGGATCCGCCGGGGATATCTCCCGGGGCTCGAATTGAGGATCTGGGACTGGAGCAGCTGGAGTTCGGGGGACGGCTCAAGTCCCAGATCGCGATTCAGGATGCGGTAGAGATTCTGATAGGCCTGCAACGCCTCGCCCCTGCGACCCGACCGGTGCAGGGCCGAGATGAGCTGGCCGTGGAACCACTCGTGCAGTGGGTACTCGTGCACCAGGGCACGCAGCTCGGGCAGAAACTCACGATGGCGCCCGAGCCTCATCTCGGTCTCCACGCGCAGTTCGAGCGCGTGGAGCCTCAGCTCCTCCAGGTGAACCGCGTGGCCGGTGAGAACTCCGCCCACCGGGATGTTGTCCAGGACCGGGCCGCGCCACAGCGCGAGAGCGCGGTCGAGCTGATCCGCGGCACGCTCGGGCGCCCCGCCCTCCAGCTCCTGATGGGCCTTCCTGACGGATCCCTCGAACGAACGGACGTCGACCTCGTCGTCGGCGATGTCCAGGCGGTACCCCGGAGCCATCGTTGTCAGGAGTGCGCGGCCCGGGAGGGCCACTTGGGCGTCGTCGAGCATCCGCCGCGCGTGATAGACGTGCGTCTGGAGCGTCCGCGCGGCTCCCCTTGGTGGATTCTCGCCCCACAGCTCGCGGATGAGCGTGCTGGCGGAGACCGCTTCCCGGGGCTGGAGCGCCAGCACGGCGAGCATCTGGCAGACCTTGGGAGCCTTCGGCGCGAACTTTTCATTACGGTGGGTGACGATCTCGAAGGGGCCAATGAGGTTGAACTGCACGGTTTGCGCTCCTGTTCCGGCGCGATCGGCGCCCACTTCGCTGCTCGGTTCCATTCGGGTCGTGACCTCAACATTAAGGAGCAGCCGCCACGCACCCCCGGATCAATCCAAGAGAAAGTCAAGTTACCGGACGGTAGTATGCTTTTCGGGGTCGCTTCACGACCCTCCGCCCTCGGTGGGCGAACCCTCCACGTTCAGCGCGGCAGCCATGTGGGCCACCGAGGCCAGGGTCATGTGCCGGTGCCAGCCGGGGTAGGAACGCCCGGCGAAATCCAGCATCCCCACGGCTTCCGAGGTCGTGGAGAAGCCCCGCGCCACCACGCCGACCAGCCGGGTGAGCCTCAACACCGACGCGACGGACAGCGTATGAGCGCTGGTCAGCCAGAGGCGATCGGGCATGCCCTCGGCACGCTCCGCCACCAGCGTCATCCTGCGGCCGCCGGAGGACCGGGGCATCACCACGGGAATCGCCGCCGCGAGCATGGGGCCGTCCGCCGAATTGACCCGGCGACGGAGCCGGGTGAGCGCGGCGGCCAGCTCGCCCGCGGGCTGCTCCCGGTCGCCGTACCGGGGAAGTTCGGCCCGGTCGAGCCGGAGAAGCGTCTCGGGAGCCACCCGCACCACGAAGACATTTCCGGACATCAGCAGGTACCGGGTCAAGGCCATCGTGTCCGCCTCCACGGCGTCGATGACGAAGGGCCCGCCGGGCAGCCCTCCGATGCTCACGGCCTGCGCCACCGCCGCGCGCACACACGTCTCGACGGAACTCTCCGTGACGGTGGCGGGAATGGCGACCCGCGTCCGCAGCGGGTCCTCCAGCCAGCGGCCGGAGATGCACAGCTGCCAGTCGACCGGGACCGCGGTCCGCGGGGTGGCCATCCAGCTACCCACCACCCGCTGCCCATTGACGCTCCGCCCCGTGTGCGGGTGGTACTGCGGATCCACGCCGACCGAGTACGAACCCGTCTTGGGGATGACCGTGGAATTGATCACCCAGGCCTCGGGCTCCAGCATCCCCTGGACCCGGCGCGCCAGCGACCGCCGTATCGGCATCCACTCCCAGGGCGACTCACTGATGAAGTGATGGACGTTCTGCTCGGCCGATAAGCCGTCGAACTGCGAGGCGATGTTGCGTAACGTCTTGCGCCCCGGCACCACCAACAGCCCTCGCACATACCGCTCAGCGTTGGCACGCTGCCGACTCCGCTGCATCGAGTCGAACAGATCCGGCCCGAGACCGGATGCCGCCCGCGCCCGGACGTCGCGATACCCCTTCATAGCCCCAGGCCCCCCGTTACCCAATAGACCGCGGGGCGCCCGGCGCGGGCCGGCCCCCTGTCCGTCCTCCAAATCATGACGGCTGTCCGGTTTCCATGTCGACGCTCGCGAAAATACGTCATCCCGCCCCCGGAACGCCCGGCAACGACTCCGAGAGCGCGACGATCGCACCCATCGAGGACGACGAGGGCGCCCTCCTCATCGATCGGGCGCCACCCGGGCATCCCCGGACGAACCGGTGGATCGTACGCCTACGGCCGACCGTACGAGACCGGTGAACGGGGCCTCGGACTCAGTCGACAGCCCGGGCCCGCGCTCCCGCGAGGAGTCGTTCCGCACGGAACGGCGAGACCTCCAGTCTGGCCAGGACGCCCGGCGCGGCGATGCTCGGCAGGATCAGAGCGTAGAGGTTCGACACCTCCTGGGGCAGACCTCGACCCGGCAGGGACTCGGTGACGAGCTGAACGCCGGTCCAGGCGCCCACCAGCAGCCTCGCGGTCTCGGCCGGCACGACGTGCGGCAGCAGTTCCCCCCGCTCCTTCGCCTCGGTCAACAGCCCCTCGCCCAGCCTGATCCAGTCGGGCCAGCGCGTGCCGAAGAGGCGTCGGGCGTTCGGGTCCACGGCCAGCCGGATCGAGGCCCTGAGCATCGGCTCGGCGGGCATCCGGTGGGCGAGCAGCAGCCCCAGGTCCGCCCACTCCTGCAGCTTGAACTGCTGCTCGACCACGCCCTCGGTGGTGACGGCTTCGGCGAGCACGCCCTCCGCCAGAGATGCCTTCGAAGTGAAGTGGAAGTACACGCCGCCTCTTGTCACCGGCAGGCGATCGATGAGCGCGGCGATCGTGGTGGCCTCGTACCCGAGTTCGTTGAAAAGCTCCGCCGCGGCCTCCAGGATGACTTTGCGTGTATGCAGCGCCCGCTCCTGTATTGCCAACTCTTTACCCCCTTTGTGCGTTGTTGACCAGTGCTTGAACTCACACTGATGTGCGAAGAAAACCGGACCGTCGGCCGGTAGTTTACGACGCACCGCTTAAGCATCGACAAGGTCCGGGGGGCTTGTGTCCGACGTGAGCACTACTGCGAAGAACCAGGAAAGTTCCAGGGGTCACACATCGGGTGACCCGTCACGACTTGCCGCCTACACCCATCTTCATCACCAGGATTCCGTTCTGGTGACCAACTGGGGCCAGATCGGGCCCGACCTGTTCGCCGTGTCGGTCCGGTGGCCGCCCCTTTCCTGCTCCCTCCCTTACGACCCGCGACTGGTCGCCCAGACCGTCCGGCAGTGCGGCCTGACCTTGGCGCACGCCGAGTACGGCGTGCCCCTCTCGCACCAGACGCTGCTCAACTCACTGGAGTTCGCGCTGTCCCCCGAACTCCGGGCGTCGCCGGCGCGGACCACACCGCTGCGGGTCCTGGTGGACGTGACCAGAGCCGGCAGGGCACTGCACATGCGATTCCGCATCCTCCACGGCGAGGTGACCGTCGCGCGGGCGGAGGCGGAGTTCGGATGGGTCTCCCCCGCCGTCTACCGAAGGCTGCGCGGCGAACACGCCACCGTGGACTGGGGTGTCTGGCCCCTTCCCGCCCCGGTGGCCCCGTCCCTCCTCGGGCGGCGCTCGGAGACCGAGGTCGCCATCGCGGCGACCGAGCGGCCCCGTCGCTGGCAGCTCCGCAACGATGTGCGGGACCTGCACCTGTTCGACCACCCGGTCGACCACGTACCGGGACTGGCTCTGCTGGAGGCCGCCGACCAGGTGGCGCGGGCCGTGCTCGGGCCGGACCCCGTGATGCCCTCACGGGTGTCCGTCTCCTACCTGCACTACGTCGAGTTCGACGAACCCTGCTGGCTGGAAGCCACGTTGCGGTCCGCGCCGGGCTCCCGCTCCACCGTGCGCGTCAGCGGCGTCCAGGGCGGCGTCACCAAGTTCCACGCCGACATTCTGCACCCGGAACGGAACGGCGGCGCCGACCGCGGACGCCCGGCCGGCCGGCCGGCGCCGCATGACGGACTCACTGGTTGACGAAGCCTCCGTCCACCGGCAGCACCGTTCCGGTGAGGAAGGGGCACCGGTCGCTCAGCAGCCACGCGGCAGCGGCGGCGACCTCTTCCGGTTCGGCCGTACGCCCCTGGGGAGTCATGGAGTTGACCAGCTCCTCCAGGCCGGGGTTGCGGCCGAACCAGTCCGCGGTGATCTCGCTGCGCGTGGTCCCCGGGGCGACGGCGTTCACCCGTATCCCCTGCTTGGCGTACTCGTCCGCCGCAGCGCGGGTGAGGCCCACGACCGCGTGCTTCGAAGCGATGTAGGGGGCGGCGGTCGGGATCGCGACGAGGCCGCCCACACTGCTGTTGTTGACGATGGTCCCGCCACCGCCCGGCAGCATCGCGGCTATCTCGGCGCGCAGGCAGTTGAAGACGCCACGCACGTTCACGTCCATGATGCTGTCGTAGACGTCGTCCGTCATCAGGTGGAGGGGCGTTCGGTCGCCGCCGATTCCCGCGTTGTTGAACGCCGCGTCGAGCCGGCCGAACTCCGACAGAGCGAGATCGACCGCAGCGGCGGCCCCTTCGCCCGTCGTGACGTCGCTCACGACGTACGCGGCTTCGGCTCCCTTGCCCCTGAGTTCGTGGACCAGCGCGGCGAGCCGGTCCTCCCTGCGAGCGGTCAGCACCACCGAGGCGCCCTCCGCCGCGAAGACGCGGGCGGCGGCTGCCCCTATCCCGCTGCTCGCACCCGTGATGAGCGTGACTTTGCCGATAAGAAGATCATTACTCATGGCTGGATTCTGACAGATGGTCCGCGGCCTGCGGCAGAGCCGGAGAAGCCCGGGAACAGGCACGCCGGGACACGTTTTCCGCGGGCCCGTAAGGGCGCTACCAGGCCCACGCCTCCGGCCCCGGCCCGCCCTTCCCCACCGGGGGGAACAGGGCGTCGAGACGCTTGAGGACGTCGTCCGACAACCGCAGGTCCATCGCCCGCACCGCGCTGTCCAGTTGCTCGACCGAACGGGGGCCGACCACGGGGGCCGTGACCCCGGGGCGGGACATGACCCACGCCAGACCGACCTCCGCGGGCTCGGCGTCGATCTCCGCGCAGAGCTTCTCGTACGCCGCGATCGCGTCCCGGTGAAGCTCCATCGCCTCGGCCGCCCGCCCCTGGCCGCTCTTCATCGCCCGGTCCTCGGACAGCTTCCGCAGAACACCGCTGAGCAGTCCGCCGTGCAGCGGCGACCACGGCAGCACCGCCACGCCGTACCGCACGCAGGCCGGAATGACTTCCAGCTCGATATGGCGCGTGACGAGGTTGTAGACGCTCTGCTCCGAGACGAGACCGAGGAAGTTCCGGCGCTCGGCGCTCTCCTGAGCCTCCGCGATGTGCCATCCGGCGAAGTTCGATGAGCCGACGTAGCGCACCTTTCCCTGCTGGGTGAGCGTTTCCATCGCCTGCCACACCTCGGGCCACGGGGCATGCCGGTCTATGTGGTGCATCTGGTAGAGGTCGATCCAGTCCGTCCCCAGGCGTCGCAGCGACGCCTCGCAGGACGCGATGATGTGCCGCGCCGAAAGACCCGACTCGTTGGGCCACTCGCTCATCGGATTGCCGACCTTGGTCGCGAGAACCGTCTTCTCGCGCCGGCCACCACCCTGGGCGAACCACGATCCGAGGAATTCCTCCGAGAAGCCCTTGTACTTCTGCCATCCGTACTGGTTGGCCGTGTCGACGAAATTGATTCCGTAATCGACGGCGGTATCCAGAATGGCGTAGCTTTCGGGCTCGTCTGCCCGGACACCGAGATTCAGCGTGCCCAGGCAGATCCCACTGATCTGAAGAGCGGTTCGGCCGAGGTGGGTGTAGCGCATGGTCGCCTCTCGCACGATGATCGGGCAGCGTCGCCCGCCCCGGGCACGGACTCCCGGGGCGGCACGGAATGCGCAGCGTACGGGCGGTCATGCGCCTCGCAGTAAGCGCGCGGTAATTCGCCGCGGCCCCACCGCACCGCACCGCGGGCTCCTCGGTGACGGCGGGTCGAACAATCCCACGGCGGTGGGAATCGACCGCCGGACGCAGACTGGGCAGTGACCGGGAGGTGGGATGTCCGCGGATACGGTGCATCGGCGGCCGGAAACACCACGGGCGCCGAAGAAATCCGATCTGTATTCCACTGAGTCTGCTGGAGGATTCGGTATGCGGGCGACAACGACCGAGGAAGCAGCTGTGGGTGGGGACATGGAACCGTCAGATCTGCGGGCAGCGATGGCGCGGTTCGCGACGGGCGTCATCGTGATGAGCGTCGGCGGTGAGAGTGTTCACGGGATGACGGCGAACGCTTTCAGTTCGGTCTCTCTCGTACCGCCGTCCATTCTCTGCTGCGTGGCGCACAGCGCGGTCATGCATGAGGCGATCACCAAGGAACGCCGTTTCGGGATCTCGGTTCTCAGCGCCGAACAGGAGGAACTGGCGCGCTATTTCGCGGACAAGAAGAGGCCCTTGGGTCCGACCCAGTACGACGGTGTCGCCTGGAAGCCCGGGCCCCTCACCGGAGCCCCACTGCTGACCGGCGCACTCGCCTGGCTCGAGTGCGAACTGTCCGACTCCCACACATCGGGCGACCACTCGATATTCATCGGCGATGTGCTGGGAGCACGCGTCGGTCCGAAGGACTCCGGTCTGCTGTTCTTCGACGGCGCCTTCCAGCGGCTCCGCTCCGCGTCGCCGGCCTCGGCCAGGACGTGAGGCGGACCTCGTCATGCGCACCGGAGGTGGAACGGAAAGAGACCGTGACCTCGCGGTCCTGGCCGGGGAGTGGTTCGTCGAGACGCTCAACGAGGGGTTGGCACGCTCGGCGGCAGCCGCCAGGCGACGGAGCGAGGCCTCACCCGGAACTCCTTTCGCCCGTGCGGTGCTCGCGGCGGTCGACGAATCGCTCACCGCAGTCCTGGACCCCGCCGAGCTCCATGATCCTGAGGCGCGCTCCACGCTGCTGCGCCACGCGGGGGACATGCTGCGGAAGGCTCTCGCCGACGGCCGGACGGGGCGCCCCGCCCCGGCCGTCGTTCTCCCGGCGCTGCCCCGGCCGCAGGCTGTCGCTCTGAACGGCCTGGTCGTGGCGAGTGCCGCCCGCGTGATGCTCCGCGACGACGCGCCGAGTCCCGGCATCGAGCCCGCCCGGCTGATGAAGGCTCTGGGGCTGGGAACCCGCAGCCTGCTGCGGCGGGCCCACGACGGATGGGTGACGCCGGCGCCCTGAGACGTACGCCGGGCCGCCCGTCAGCCGCACATCTGCGGGAGGGCGCTTCCGGCGGCGGACAGCAGGAACGAGACCAACTGTTCGTTCGTGAACGCTTCCGAGCGGTCCAGGGTGACCGTGGTGGCATGGCTCTTGCCGCCGGCCCACGTCGGCCTGCGCCGCAGCAGGCTGGGGTCGGCGGCGGCCACGACGACCAGAGCGCCGTCCGCCGACTCGGCCAGTTCCTCGACAGCCCGCAGGACCGCGTCGTCCGCCTGGTGGACGTCGTCGAGGCAGAGGACGAGCGGGGACCGACGCGCGGCCTCGCGGAAGAAGTCGCACCAGGCTTCCAGCACGGGCCCGGTCTCGTGCCTCACCGCGGACGGGTCGAACAACCGCGCCAGCTGCGCGGTCATCCGGCTGGCCGTCGGCGGTGAAGGGGCCAGGGACCGTACGGCGCGGTCGACGGCCGCCCGCGCCTCGGCGACGTCGGCTCCGGGCCGGACACCGCAGTAGTCGGCGAGGAGCTGGGCCTGGGCCAGCAGCGGGTGTTCGCCGGACGAGGCGTGGGTGCGGCCGTTCAGGCATCGGGCCGGCTCGGACCGGGTGGTGATCCGGTGCCGGAGGTCCCGGAGCAGACGGGTCTTGCCGGAGCCGCGTTCCCCGAGCAGCGTGACCAGATGGGGTGCCGAACAGCGCTGGGTCCGTCGCACCAGCTCCTGCAGGAAGTCGAGTTCATAGCTCCGGGCGGAGGCGTCGGCCTCCGGCTTGCCGAGCTGCTCGTCGACTATCCCGATCACCTGCCATCCGGCGCCCGTCGGCGTCTCCGTCGGCACGGAGACGAAGACGTCCTCGGTTCCCCGCCGTACGGCGTCACTGACCCGGACCTCGCCCGCGTCCGTGTCGGACAGCAGGCTCTGCGACGCGTCCAGCACGGCGCCGACGATCGTGGGCGCGTCCCCGGGACGGCGCTGCCGCAGCAGCACCTCACCCATGTCGACGGCCGCGCACATGCTCAGCCCTCCCCCGTCGGCGCCGGCCCCGTCGAACACATCGAGGACGTCCCGTACGGCCAGGGCCGCGCGGACCGCCTGCACCACGTCGTCCTCCCCGGGGGCGTTCAGGCCGAAGAGAGCCAGCGTGGTGGACCCGATGGACGCGGTCACCGAGCCCCCGAACCGCTCGATCTGCTGCCTGACCACGGATGCGGCGCCGTCGAGGAGGTCGTCCAGGTCCTCCCGGCCGCTCGCGCCGAGCGGGACGGCCAGCCTCGTCCGCACCGACAGGACGCCGACCCGGAGCCGCTCGGTGCCGACCGGACGCGGCGGCTCCTGCGGCGCGCCACCGGACGGCGCCGCGTCCGGGATCGTCCGGCAGCGCTCCGACGGGGCGGCCGGGGCCGCGAGCGAGGGCCCGCCGTGGGCGGCGCCGCCGCCGATGGCCGGGGCCGGCTCGCGGCGTCCGGACGGTGCCTGGCCCCGGGCGTCGAAGGAGACGGTGGCAGCGGCGCGCGCACCGGCAGGCTCCAGGGACAGCGCGCTGTCCTGCGTGAGGATCGCCTGCTGCAACTTCTGCAGCCCGCGGCCGGGCTCCAGCCCGAGGTCCTCGATGAGGACGGAGCGGACCCGGCCGTAGAGACTGAGCGCGTCGGCCTGACGTCCGCACCGGTACAGCGCGAGCATGAGCTGGGCGCAGGACCGCTCGCGCAGCGGTTCCGCCTGCACCATCCGTTCCAGGTCGGCCAGGACCGCGTGATGACGTCCGCAGGCGAGCTGTGCGTCGACGTAGTCCTCCGTGGCGTCGAGCCGCGACTTCTCCAACGCGGCGAGCTCGGGCCATTCCATGCCCGCCTCCACCAGGTCGGCGAGGACCGGCCCCCTCCACAGGCCGAGCGCTTCGTGCAGCAGACGGGACGCCGCCTCGGGGTCGCTGTGCAGCTGCTGTCGGCCCTCCGCGACCAACTGCTGGAAGAGGTACAGATCCACCTGCCGCGGATCGACGCGCAGCATGTAACCGGGGGGCTGTGTCAGCAGCTTGACGCTCCGTGCGTCGGCGGAGCCGCCCGAGAGGACGCCGCGCAGTCCGTAGATGGCGTTCTGAAGGATCTTGCGAGCGGTCACCGGGGCGTCGTCCACCTCCCAGAGGGAGTTCAGCAGCTGGCTGGTGGCGACCACCCTGTTCGCCTGCAACAGCAGCGAGCCGAGTGTGGCGCGCTGCTTGGTGCCGCCCAGCGCCACCGATCCCCCGCCCCCGACTACCTCCACCGGACCCAGAATGCGGAATTGCATAGCTCCCCCAGCTGTGTGTCAGAACCACGGGCCGGTGGTCCGCGGGACGGCCGCGAGGCGGCCCGGGGCACCGGCCAGGAACAGGTGTCATGCTCCCCGGCCACGCTTCAAGCCCTCACAAAGGAGGCACAAAGCCGGGTGGGGACCGCGTTCCACCGGCACGCGGCTCCGCGTGTCCGCCGGCGGCAACGCGGCCGGTCAGCCGCCGCCCCGTGCCGAGGAGGCAGGTCCGACCGCGGTCCCGACGAGCGGTCCCAGACCGTCCAGGATCGCCTCCACCACCTCGGGAAGGCGTTCGTCGAGGTAGAAGTGGCCTCCGGCGAAGACGTGCGTCGTCGTGCCGGCCGTGGTGCGGTCCCTCCAGCCGACGGTGCTCTCCACGGAGATGAGCGGGTCCCGGTCACCGATCAGGACCGAGATGGGCACGTCCAGAGGCGGGCCGGCCTTCCAGGAGTAGGAGTCGATCGCCCGGTAGTCGGCGCGCAGCGCGGGCATGACCATCTCGCGCAGGTCAGGGTCCTCCAACAGACGCGGAACAGTCCCGCCCAACCGGCGCACGACCTGAAGAATGTCGGCGTCCGTGCGGAGCCGCTCCAGGGCCTCGGGCCGCGTGTCGGGCGCGCCTCTGCCCGACAGGAAGAGGTGGGAGGGACCGGGCCGCCCCCGCTCGATGAGCCGCCGGGCCGTCTCGTAGGCGAGAACGGCTCCCATGCTGTGCCCGAAGAACGCCAGGGGGACGTCGTCCGCGGCGGCGATGACCTCGGCCAGGCGCTCGGCGAGCCGGTGGATGTCGGTGAACGGCTCCTGCCGGAGCCGGTCCTGTCGCCCCGGATACTGCACGGCGACCACGTCGACGTCCGGCGCCAGGCCGTTGGAGAGGGGAAGGTAGGTACTGGCCGCCCCGCCCGCGTGCGGGAAGCAGACCAAGCGCACCGCCCCCTCACCGGCAGGAGGCCGCCCGCCCGGGGGGACGAACCTTCGCAACCACTCGCTGTCCACTGCGTCTCCTCGCCTGGAGCCCGCCCACTGCGGCCTGCCAGGGACCATGCTGGGCGTCGCCCTACAAAGAGCGCTCAAACGGCTCACAAGTCCCGACGCAGGATCGGCCGGGTGAGACGGCCGGCTTCGCCGAGCCAGACGGGGCCGGCACGACAGCCCTCACCGCAGACGACATCAAGTGATGGGCCGACAAGGCGCTTACCAGGGCGCCGGCCGGTGCGTTCCATTCCCAGGCGCGCGGCAAGCACCCGCGCGGCTGACGGCGACGCCACAATCGCGATCACGTCAAGACCCGCTACCTCGGTGAACACGCCATGGCCATGCTCAACTCTCCTGGCTGCTGCGGAAACTCCGTAATGAGCGTCATCTTGACGTCAAGATATTGCCCGTAACGCCCACACCGCACATAGTGCGCGCACACAAAACTGCAGGTCACGCACCCTTTGCCACAGGCTCAAGGGTCGCGACGCACCCAACATGCTGCGTCATTGAGATGGCGTCATACGGTAGGGAAGCCGATAGGGCGGCTGCGCGATCTGCTGCGGGTCGCGGCGGCCCAGTGCATGGCGGTGATCCTCACCAGCGACCACGGCCACGTCGCCCATGGCTGCGTACACCATGTCCTTGAGCTGCTTGGCCCGTGCCGTGTAGACCAAGAGGGATCGGGTGCAGGCAAGCGCCGGGGCGTCTCGTAGCCCCCGACCTCACCCGCACCTCTGCTGCAGCCCCGACCGTCGCCCTCACGACCGGGAACCTCCGGCCTCCAGGCGAGGTGGAGCTGGACTACGTAGGGTCGCTCGACAACGCGTCCAAGCTGATCGCCGCCTTGCACCGAGGAGAGAAGCGGCTGGTGTCCTGCGAGTCCAGACGACAGGTGGAGGAGCTGGGAGCCGCCCTGCGGGCGCGCGAAGTGACGGTGTTCCTCTCGCACGCCTCGCTCTCGGCCGACGAAAGAGCCAGGTCGGAACAGGCCCTCGCAGAGGCACGAGACTGTGTCATCGTCTCCACCTCCACACTGGAACTGCATCGACGTGAGCGACCTGGATCGCGTCATCCAGATCGACTCGCCCCGCACCGTGGCATCGTTCCTCCAGCGCATCGGCCGTACCGACAGGCGCTCGGGGACCACCCGCAACTGTCTGTTCCTCGCCACCGGCAAGGACACCCTGCTGCGAGCCGCCGTTCTCCTGCTGCTCTGGGGCCGCGGCTGGGTCGAACCGGTAACACCGCCTCCAGAACCTCGCGATCTCGTGGCGCAACAGCTGCTCGCTGCCACGCTCCAGCAGCACCGCATCGGTGACCGGCACATGGCAAGAAGTGTGGAACGGGCTGGCCCCGTTCGACCGCTCAGCGGCTCCCATCCTGCGACACCTGGTGAACGAAGGATTCCTCGACGAGGACGCCGGCATGCTCTTCATCGGCCCCGAGGCGGAGCGACGCCTCGGCCGGCGTCACTTCATCGAATTGACCGCTTCCTTCCCCGCTCCCCCGGGGTTCACGGTTCTGTCCGGTCGTACCGAGATCGGGCAGACGGCCCCTTCCGTCCGGATGGAAGAGCGGCCGGGCCCGCGCCTGTTGCTGCTCGGCGGACGCAGCTGGCAAGTGACGTTCATCGACTGGGGGCGCAAGCGGGCCTTCGTCGAGCCGGCCGACGGTGGTGGCGTCGCCAAATGGACGGGCGGTTCCCTCGCCGGTCGCTCGTAAGCCTTGACCCGCTCGATGCGCGACGTACTTCTCGGAGCAGACCCCTTGGTTTCTCTGACCCGTCGGGCCGAGGCGTGCCTGACCGAGTGGCGTGAGGAAGATGCTCCACAGATCACGGATGCTGACGGCTCCCTGATCACCCGCCGGGGAACGGATGTGCGTTGGTGGACGTGGGCCGGCTACCGGGCGAACGCGACACTGGCCACCACCCTTCCGTCGATCAGTGACCCCGTTCAACGACCGACGGACTGCTACGTGCGGCTGAGGGAAGACCTGACACCCGACATGTGGCGAGTGCGGATGCCGACGGCGGAAACGCGCTGGTGTTGCCCGATGTCGATCACCGAGCCGTACACGGCCTGAAGTTCTCAGCAGCGCTCCCCCAGCGTCTCGCGGTGGCCACCGTTGCCGCGCGACTGGCCGACTTCGACGGCGCGCGAGCGGCCTCGCACGACACGGTACGGTTCCACACCGCGTCCACCCGTTGAAACGTGAGGCCAGGCTCTTGATCCGCTGCCTGCTCTAGAATGGCCGCGACAGACTCAGCGGCCCGACAGGCTTCCACTCCGCATTCGCGGAACCAGGACATGCCCCCACCCGCACGAGCTACTTCGTGCTGCCTGGGGGCATTCTCTTGCTGTTCCGTGAGTCTGCGGCGTCACTGGCCACCCGCACCCACGTCGAGGGCCGATTGGCGCGGCTCCTGGCGGAGAACTTCCTGCACCAGCACCGTCACCGTCCCCAGCCGGCGGAGGTTCGGGCTTGGGAGCGCAGCATCCCGGCACTCACCAACGTGCTCGTGGAAGCCGGGCTCGGCGAAGTGGAAATGCTGCTGGAGTACGGGCTGCCGCTGACCAGCAAGCGCGCTGACGTGATACTGGCCGGCGTGCATCCAGCCACCGGTGAGGCGTCGTACGTGGTGGTCGAACTGAAGCAGTGGAGCGAAGCCCACCCCGAGCCGGAGGATCCGCTGCTCTGCCATATCGACGCCTACGACCATCCGATCCTCAATCCGATCGAGCAGGTGCGCGGCTACTGTGACTACCTGGTCTCGTTCAACGGGGCTCTGGAAAACAGTCCGAAGTCGGTCGTCGGCGTGGCATACCTGCACAACGCGACGGAGGCCAAAGTGGCGGGCCTCCGCCATGTCGCAGAAGACGATCGCGGCCGGATGTTCACCGGTGATCAGCGCGGCGCCTTCCTGAGCTACCTGCGTTCGCGCCTGGCCGCGAAACCCGGTGCGGATGCGGCCGATGCCTTGCTGCAGGCCAAGGTCAGGCCGTCGAGGCAGCTGATGGCCGTTGCCGCCGCAGAGGTGCGCGACCGGGAACAGTTCGTCCTGCTCGATGAACAGCGGCTCGCCTACGAGACGGTCATGGCCGCAGTGCGGCGGGCGCGACAAGCGGATCACAAACGGGTCGTCGTGGTGACCGGGGGGCCGGGCTCCGGCAAGAGTGTGATCGCCCTGTCTCTCCTCGGAGACCTCTACCGGCGCGGGGTGCCCGCCCTGCACGCCACCGGCTCGCAGTCGTTCACCAAGACGATGCGCAAGATCGCCGGCACCCGGAAGCCCGAAGTGCAGCGGCTTTTCCGCTATTTCAACAGCTTCATGGAGGCTGGGCCCAACGATCTCGACGTCCTTGTCTGCGACGAGGCGCACCGCTTGCGCAAGACCTCCGCCAACCGCTACACGAAGGCGACGCTCCGTACGGGCCGACCGCAGGTGGCGGAGCTGATGGCAGCGGCTCGGGTTCCGGTCTTCCTGCTGGACCAGCACCAAGTGGTCCGACCGGGCGAGATGGGGACGGAGGAGCAGATTCGGGAAGCAGCCGCCGCATTGGGGCTCGCATGCACCGTGGTGGAACTGGACAGTCAGTTCCGATGTGGTGGCAGCGACGCGTACATGCAGTGGGTCGTCGACCTTCTGGGGCTCGAAGGTCAAGATCCCACCGTGTGGGAGCCGGACGACAAGGTGCGTTTGATGACCGTCGACACCCCGCAGGAACTCGAAGACTTCCTGGCCGCTCAACGGGCGCAGGGCTATAGCGCCCGCATGTCCGCGGGCTACTGCTGGAAGTGGACGACGAAGATCACTTCCAGTATGAACGCGCTGCCCACCGACGTGGTCATCGGTGACTGGGCGAGGCCGTGGAACCTCTACGGTGACCGAGCCCTGCTCGGCGCACCGCCGGCGCCACTGTGGGCCACCACCCCCGAGGGGTTCGGGCAGGTCGGATGTGTGTACACCGCGCAGGGCTTCGAGTACGACTGGTCGGGTGTCATCATGGGCCCGGACCTCGTCTGGCGGACCGACCACTGGGTGGTGGACCGCACAGCGTCGAAGGATCCATCGTTCACGAAGGCGACATCGGACGACGACGTGGATCGCCTCGTGCGCAATACGTACAAGGTGCTTCTCACCCGGGGCATGATCGGGACGGTCGTCTATTCGACGGATCCCGAGACCCGCGAGAAGCTCCGCACGCTGATCCCTCCGACACCTTGAGCACCAACCGCCTTCGAGGCGCCGCGAAAATCAGGGCGCTCTCGACCACTGGAACACTGCGAAAACCACGACGCGCGGGCGAGGCCGCGAGATAGCATGATCGCGCTGCGCACCTTCCCGGAGGGTACGAGGCAAGGGTCGGTACGCATGCCCCAATGACCCGTGAGCGACGAATGGTTGTGCCCGTCGTGTGGCGACACACGACGCGAGCGTGGATGCCCGCAGGGCGTCCCCCTGCCATTCCGATCTCACTGCATTGGAGCGGCCATGACCTCGGTCGAGTACAAGCCTGCGCGTCGTGAACGGATCCGCGAGATCCTGATCGAGATCGCCGTCGGAGTCGTCACCAATCTTGTGGTGACGGCCTTGCTGTCGATTGCGGGTCTGCTCTTCTAGAGCAGGCGGGTGGCGGGCCCGGTGAGCCCGCCACTCACACCGAACGCGAAAGCGCGTTCAGAACAGCGTCAGATCGGGCCCCTGCGACTTGCGCCCCTTCCGATTCCTCTTGCCACGTCTTCCCCTGCTGGGCCGGGGCAGGTGCGGCTTACGCGCCTCGGCAGGCAGATTCTCCCGCGTAGGACGCAACGCGTGGATCTCGACCGGCCCGACGAGTTCCTTGAGGTAGGTCCGGGTCTCCTCGTCTGTGGAATAGAGCACGGTTGCCCGGCTGGCCCGGGTCATCAGCACGTGATAAGCGTGGCGGACGAGTCTGGCGAATTCCTCGTCGTCGACACTGCCCGCCTTCACCTTCGGGTCGAACGAGCCGGGGCAAGCCACCCGCTTGGCGTCGGACTCCTCGTCCTTGCGCTCCTTGCCCCGACGAAACACCCATTGGCCGTCTCGGCGCACCATGTCCTCGCCCATGATGACGCCGCACCAGTCCCATTCGAGGCCCTGCGCCGTATAGACACAACCGATCTGGCCGAGGCCGTTCTCGTGCACGGACCATATCTTGGACGGGGGCACGTCGTCAGCGCAGAAGGTGTCGCTGTCCGCGTTCCACGGCCGGTGCCAGTTGCCGATGCGCACATCGGCCTCCAGCCGCCTCTCCTTGCCGAGTGGCTTGGTCCAAGGCCAGCAATAGCCGGCGACCATGCGCGCAGACGCACCGGCCAGCGCTTCGGCACGGATGATCCGTTCGAGTTCCTCAGGGGTGTCCGCCACTTCGACGTGCATCAGGCCGTCCGGGCGCCAGCACTCGGCCTCCTCGTCCGTCACACCGAGCACGGCGCGCACCCAACGGGGGTAGGCGTCGCTGCCGCCACAGCGGAACTGCTCGCGAAGCCCGACCTCAACAAGGCGGGCATCGTGGCGGGCAGCAGCCTCCTTGATCAGCTGTACGGTACCGACCTCGTTCGGCCTCACCGACTGCCCTTCATCCATGAAGAAGACCGTCAGTCGCGACGCGGCGAGGAGCTCGTCCACCTGTGGCCCCGTGCCCCAGTCCTCGGGCTTCCAGAATCGATTCGTCGAGCGGTCGCGTAGTCGGTGTGCCTCATCGCAGATCAACACGTCCAGGGGTGGCTCCGGTGGTCTGACGAAATTGCTGAAGTACGTGAACGACTCCCTGAACTCCCGGTCTCCGTATCCGACGTGCTCTTGAAGCGCGCCGTTGAACGCCCTACTGCCGCTTGCGTAGTTGACCGTGCGGCCTTGTGCCTCCAGCTCCGCTTTGATCTGCAGTCCGATCGCGCTCTTTCCCGTTCCGGCGCCACCGGTCACCAGGAAGATCACCCGTTGCTCGTCCGGGACCAAGGTGGGACGCTCGGGATCCGGTAGAACCTTGGCGGCCGATTCCAGGACCTGGTCGGCGACTGCCTTCTGGCGCCCACGGAGGGTGAAAACGGTGTCGGCCCCGCGGGACCAGATCATCGCGTCGAGCAGCGGGGTGTTGCGCAACCCCATGTTCTGCAGCATCCTCTCGGCCTCTGAGGCCGCGCCTTCAACGGCGAAGTTCCGCTGGAGGTCGGACAGCAATTGTGCGCGCCGGTCTCTCGTGTACACGCGGGCGTAGGCACCTGTCGGCGCGTCCACGTCGGTCAAGGGCCGAACCGAATCATCCGCGGCGTTGTGCAGGTAGGCGAAACCTCCGCATTCGAAGTCCGAGCGCCGGAAGGGGCCCCTGTCACTCGTGAACGCCTCGTAATACGAGCGCAATTGCAGTGCAGGGTGCTGCTTCACCTCGTCCATGGCCGGCACGTAGAGCAGGTCTGCCGTGGCCTGCTCCACCCTGGTCACCGTCGACCAGCGCTTCAGCTCGACCAACTGGACCGACGGCACGTTGCGTTCCGGGTGTCGGCCCACCAGAACGACGTCGATGAGGCGTGGGTTCTCGGACCGGTTCACCTCGTCGAGCGTGGCGGCACATTCGACGATCATCTCCACGTTGCCGCGCTCCGCCGCGACCAGGTCGTTCGCCAGGCTCACCAGGCTTTCCGCCCACGCGGAACGTTCCGACAATGAGGCGTCCGCGCCCCTGAAGTGGCGCCATCGGGCAGCAAGGTGCGGAACCATTCTGCGACGCGAATTCAGAGTGAGCAGATCCTCCGCCGACAGTTTCAGCAGGAGCATGGACACGAGGTGGTTCCCCCAGGGCACGAGTGACTCGTGCGGGTGGGGGCATGTCCTGTTCAGGAAGCCCGTCGGGCCGCAATCGGTTGGAGTAATCCTAGTAAGGCCCGACCTGCCGAAGAACGGCACCTCGGCTGTCGGCGAGAACTGCGTCGATCATAGCTGGATCAAGCAGTACGGGTCATGGACCCTAGATCTTGAGCCGATAACTGTCAACTCATTCTCGGGGCGCGACTGCGCGGACCGAAAACTCCCGGGCGACCGCCGCCAGCTGCCCACCGCTGTTCCCGGCGGGCTCCGTCGCCCCTGTCGCGGGCAGTCCGAAGTCCGCCCACCAGTCCGACGGCGGCATGTTCTCGGGCCACGGGCCGCAAGTCCTGAAGCCGGCGAGCAACGCCTTAATGGACAGGACCTCGAAGTCCAGCAGCCGCTCGTCGAGAATGGCTGTGGTCAGTGACGCTGAGAAATCGCTACTGGGGCGACACCCGGCAATGAGTGAGTGTCATCAGCCAAAAATCAGGCTTGGCATTCGCGATGTCATAGGGCCGGCGGCTTGCGGGTCGGCGACCAAGCCGTTGGCCCGGCCGCGTCCGTGGACGCGGCCGGGCCAACGTGACGGGGCTTCAGAACGTGCGTCAATTGAGCGTCAGCAGCCCGAGGAAAGCCCTGATGCCGCTAGCTAGGACCGCGACGTCCCGTACTGAAACCGCAGGTCAGGTTGATTCAGCAGGACCGACGCGCCCTCACGCGTTGCTGGCCCGGAAACAGGTCGAGCAGCTCACGAAGACCAGGAAACCCCAGGTCAGGCGTCCTTCTTCACCGGCTCCAGAATCGCCACGCACTCCACATGATGCGTCATCGCGAAACATGTGGACACGAAAGCATGTGGAAATACGTGCAGCTCAACAGCGCGCGACACACAAATCCGGCATACGGGTCACGTCGTTACGGGCATAGTGTGCGCTACGTGCGCGCGGCGACGGAAACGGAGGGAGCCGACGGGGCCGGGGCGGGCTCGCGGACCTGTTCGCCGCCCCGCGCCATGGAGGAGGCGCCTCCACCGTCTGACCCTGCGCGCACCACCGAGCTACAAGCGACTCATCCGCCTCACCACGTAGGACACGGTCTAAGCACCTGGCCGTTTCTGCGAGGCTCTACTCGGCGTCTGAGTGCGCTCCCCTACCGGTGTCGGCACGGTCGAGGGCACCTTCCACGAGGGCCGCTGCGGCGCGAGGAAGAAGGACATGGTCACCATCAGATACAGAGACCACACCACGACCTGGAGAACGGTCGGGTCCGGCTGGAAGTTGAAGACGCCCTTGAGGAGCGTGCCGAACCAACTGTCGGGCGGAATGGTGGCGCTGACGTCGAACGCCTTGTCGGCCAGCCCGCCCAGGAAGCGTGCCTCCTGCAGGTCGTGGACTCCGTAGGCGAGTACACCCGCGGCGACGATCACGAGCATGCCGCCGGTCCAGGTGAAGAACTTTGCCAGGTTGATCTTGAGAGCGCCCCGGTAGAACAGGTAGCCGAGCACGATGGCCGTCGCGATGCCCAGCAGCACGCCGATGAGCGGTGCCGAAGTGCCTTCGCCGCTGGCGCGGACCGAGGCCCAGACGAACAGGGCGGTTTCCAGGCCCTCTCGCCCCACGGCGAGCAGGGCTGTCGCGACCAGGGCCCCCGCTCCCATCTGCAGCGCGGCGTCCAGCTTCCCGTGGAGGTCCGCCTTGAGGTGACGGGCGGTGCGCCGCATCCAGAAGACCATCCAGGTGACCAGGCCCACCGCGATGATCGACAGGGATCCGCCGAGCAACTCCTGAGCCTCGAAGGTCAGTTCCTGGGAGCCGAACTCCAGTACCGCGCCGAAGGCGAGCGAGATCGCGCACGCGACGCCGATGCCGGCCCATACCGGCTTCAGCGCGTCCCGACGCTTGGTCTTGACCAGGTAGGCGACGAGGATGCAGACGACGAGACTCGCCTCCAGCCCTTCGCGCAGGCCGATCAGATAGTTGCCGAACATGCCGGTCCCTCCGCTGTGTTCATGAGGAGAACAGCCCTCGGCCCCACCAGTCGTCCTCGTCCAGGACGCCCGGGGGTATCGCGAAGACGGCCGAACCCACGTGCTGGATGTACTCGTTGAGCGCGTCGTTGCGCGCCAGGTTCCGCTGTACGGGGATGAACGCGTCCCGTACATCGCGCTGGTAGGCGAGGAAGAACAGGCCGGCGTCCAGACGTCCGAGGCCGTCGGTCCCGTCGGTGAAGGAGTAGCCGCGGCGCAGCATCCTCGCTCCCCCGTTGGAGTCCGGGTGTGCGAGGCGCACATGCGCGGTGGGCAGCATGGCCTTGAGGAACGGGGTGTCGTGTTCACGCGTCTTGCCCGCGGGTGCGCCTTCGCCCTTGTTCCTGCCGATGACGTCCTCCTGTTCCTGCAAGGAGGTGCGGTCCCAGGTCTCGATGTGCATCCGGATCCGGCGTGCCACGAGATAGGACCCCTTGGCCATCCAGTCGGGGCCGTCGGCCGGGGGTACCCAGACATGGCGCTCCAGCATCGCCCGGTCGGTGCCGGAGACGTTGCTGGTTCCGTCCTTGAATCCGAAGAGGTTGCGCGGTGTCTGTGCGTCGGGTGTGGTCGAGGAGGTCTTGCCGAAGCCGAGTTGCGACCAGCGGACCGCGACCCTGCCGAAGCCGATGCGGGCGAGGTTGCGGATGGCGTGCACCGCGACCTGGGGGTCGTCGGCGCATGCCTGGACGCACAGGTCTCCTGCGCTGCGTGCGGCGTCGAGGTTGTCGCCGGGGAACTTGGGCAGCTCGACCAGTGCTCCGGGTCTGCGGCGCTCCAGGCCGAAGCGGCCCGCGGCGAACAGGGAGGGGCCGAAGCCCACGGTCAGGGTGAGGCGGGACGGCTTGAGGCCCAGGGCTTCGCCCGTGTCGTCCGGGGGCGCTTCGGGCAGGCCCTCGAAAGCTCCGTCGCCGACCGCGTGCCCTTGGGTCATCCGGGTGGCCGCGGCCGTCCAGTCCTTGAGGAGCTGGACGAGTGCGGCCCGGTCCCGGGTCGTGACGTCGAAGGCCGCGAAGTGGAGCCGGTCGGGAACGGCCGTGGCGATGCCCGCCTGGTGCTCGCCGTGGAACGGCACCGCGGCACCGGCCTCTTCGGCCGGCTCCGCGCCTCCGGCGAGCGTCATCGCGGTTCCGCCCGCGGCTCCCGCGCCCAGCACGAGCCCGGCGCCGCCCCAGCCGATCACCGACCGCCGGGAGGGGCGCCCCGCCCTCGAAGGGGCCGCGGTATCGGCCGGACCGTGGGACGTGTCCGTCATGACCGTTGCTCCGCTCTCGCCGGCCGGTTACTTCGCCACAGCGGCGGCGAGCTTCGACAGCGGCTCCGCGAGCGCGTTGACGCCGTCGGACAGCTCCTTGCGCTCCGCCTTGCCCACCTTGTCGTACGAGGTGAAGACGTAACTGTTCTTGTCCGCGCGGTACTTGTCCAGCAGCGTGTTCAGCTCGGCGAACCGGGTGTCCAGTTCCTCGGTGAGCGCCGCGTCGTTCTTCGAGGCGACCGGCTTCAGCAGCTCGTAGGACTTCTGCGCGCCCTCCACGTTCGCCTTGAAGTCGACCAGGTCGGTGTGGCTGTAGCGCTCCTCCTCGCCGGTGACCTTGCCGGTGGCGACCTCGTCGAGGAGTTCCTTGGCGCCGTTGGCCATCGACGTCGGGGTTATCTCCGCCGTGCCGACCTTCTTCTGCCAGACGGTCAGGTCCTTGATGAGCAGGTCGGCGAGTTCCTTGTCGCGCGCGGTGATCTTCTTGTCCTGCCACAGGGACCGCTCCAGGCGGTGCCAGCCGGTCCAGTCCTTCTCCAGGTCCTGGCCCTCCTCCAGCCCGTCCTCGCGGAGGTCGACCTTCGGGTCGATGTCGCCGAACGATTCCGCGACGGGCTCGGTGCGCTCCCAGCCGATGCGCGATTCCGCGTAAGCCTTCTTCGCGGCCTCGACGTCTCCGGCCTTGACCGCGTCGGCGAACACCTGGGCCTTGGGGAGGGTCTCCTCCGCCTGGTCGAGCGTGTACTGCCGGTAGGCCGCGACCGCGGCGTCCAGCTCGGGGTCGCGCTTGACGGCCTTGCCACCGGTCGCCTCGACCTTCTGCCGGATTCCGTCACCCTTCATGCCGGGCTTGCAGGCGATCTCGTACGGACCGGGCTTGATCTCTGCCGTGATGTTCGCCTTCGTACCGGGACCGATGTTCTCGCGCTCGGTGACTATGCGGTCGTCGGGGTAGAGCACATAGACCTCGGTGACCTTCGAGCCCTTGTTCTCGACGGCGAGCTGGAGATGGCCGGAGGGGAACGTCCTCTTCGAGACCTCGCAGGAGGTGTCGGTGGCGGTGACCTTCACCGCGCCGTCGCCGCCGGCGTCGGCTTTCTCGGCGCACCCCGTCACAGCGGTCAGGGCAGTCACGGCCGCCACGGTGGCGACGGCGGAGAAGCGGACGGGGCGCATGCGGGCTCCGGAGAATGGTGGGTAGGGGCTCTGACCTCGGACGAGGCGAGCTCAATTTAGCCGACCCTTACTTGACGGAGAGCCCTGCCGCCGGAGCCGTCACTCGGGCGGACAGACACGCGGTCCGGGCGCCCCGGGTGTCTCTCGCCCTCATCGCGAGACGGAGTGCGTCGCCTTCCCGGTGGGCTCCGGACACGTCTTCACTTCCGCCATCCGCCCCGCCCGGGCCCGACCCGATGAGCCCGAAAACGCGCTCGGACCTGGCCGATGACCGAAACGCGCCCGCCTCCCCGACGGACGCGACACACGTGTGGTCGCACTGCCGGTGACCCGGTTCCCCATCGCCGCGCCCACGGCCTTCCAACCCCGTCAACAGGCCATTGATCCCGTTTGCGTATCGGAAGCCGAGCAAGAGTTGGCCATGAGGTTAGGTAAACCTTAGACACCCGTGACTCACGCTTGGTAAAGGTTTTGCCATACGATGTTCGGCTTCCGGCGTATCCGCGCCCCTGGCGGCTGTTGCGCTCTCGTGCCGCTCGCATCGGTCCGTGGTTCCCTCGCCCGAAGGCACCGAGGGGTCCGGCGCGGCCCGCGTTCGCCCGCAGGATGTACGCGGCGATCCGCAACCCGCTCGTTCACGAGGCCGATGACGAGCCGGAGGAGAACAAGGCGCTGGAGCAGCTGATCGACCTACGGGCTGCGGACGTTGGCTGACGCACACTTCGTTCTTCTGCGCGATCAGCAGTCGCCGGGTGCTCTGGAGTGGAGACCAGCAGCAGAACGTTCTCGGCAACGGAGCGAGTCTGCGTGAAGGGAACCTGAATAACGCGGACCTGGGCAGTGTGGACCTGAGCGGAACGGACCTGCCCGACGTGAAGGGCCTGACCATCTGGCGGCCTCTCCGGGGAATCGTGGTGCCTGATCACGGCACCGCCCTGCGAAGCTCACCGGCAGTGAGGGCGAGCGGCCGGAGACCTCATGTGCGCAGTAGTTGGCCCGCAGGGCAGACCGTGGGTCAACCACGCAGCGCCGCCCCGCCTCAGTCCATGTCGGGCAGACGGTCCGACTCCAGGGCGTGGATGGCGTGCGATGCGTTGAACGGCACGATCGTGACCACGACGTACGGCAATTGCTACAGCATCCTCGACATCTTCTCGCCGGGGGCGGGCGCAATGGGGTGGGACAAGGCCCGCAAGCCACGTAAGCCCCGAGGCGAGCAAGGATTCCCGCGCATCCTCAACATGGGGAATGTGTCGGTGGAAACGAAGAAGAACGCCGTACTCAGCTGCATCATGCACGGTGCTGGTGCAGAAGTAGGGCCCCTTCACGCTCAACGAGCGGGACCTCCTCGATCTGCCCTGGCAGGAGCGGCACGAAGCGCTCAGTGACCTCAGGTTCCACGCCTCCGCCCGGATGCCGACGGAAGCCCCCATCGACGTGCGGAAAGCTGCGGTCCGTACCGCCGCCAAGCGCTGGGCCGACTCGTACTCCTCGCCGGGCAGACTGTCGGCAGTTCCCTCCGGCCCCCCGAGTGATCAGGAGATCCGTAGTACCTGTCCCGTTCCGTATCCGGTGCTGCCGGTGCGGCAAGAACATCCCGCTCACCCGGGACATCTACAAGCTGAACGCGGAATGGCAGCGCCGCTTCCCCGACATGGTCGGAACCCTCGCCTGCCACGACTGTGCCCTGCGCACGGACTGGACCTGCACCCGCAACGGCTCCTACGTCGACGGGCACATACAGCCAGGCCCTGATCCGCCCAGCAAACTCCACGCCGACAAGGGCTACGACTACGTTCATCTGCGGCGATGGTTACGCGAGCGGGGCATCACTCACCGCATCGCCCGGAAGGGGTCGAGTCCTGGCAACGGCTGGGCCGCCACTGCTGGACCCGTGGAACGCACCATGGCCTGGCTCGCCGGCTGCCGCCGCCTCCACCGACGCTACGGACGCACAGCCGACCACTTCCTCGCCTTCACGAGCATCGCCTGCACCTTCATCTGCTACCGCAGACTCACTCGGCCACTCCTCGCGCGGTAGCGGCCTGGTTTCGGGCACGCTCCACGACTCCGTGGATCAGGACCGCGAAGACGGTTGCGAAGGCGATGGTGGCCAGCTCCGTCGTGAGGTACTGGGCAGCGGCGTCCTGTGTCACCTTTCCGCCCACGACGTGGAGCAGGACGGCGGCCAGGATGCCGACAGCACCGAAGAACGCCGCTACCCACCGAGCGAAGAGAGGGGCTGCGACAAGGGGGGCCGCGGTAAAGAACGGGGTGCCGGTGATCTCCTGCGGTGTGACCGCCTGCCAGGCGATCCCGAGAACCACAAGGAGGGGCGGAAGCGCGCGGGCCAGGATGCGGGTCCTGTCAGCGCTGCTGTGGCCCGTGTATCCGTTGGAGATGTCCCGCATCGATTTGTGGCTACCAATCCCTTGAGGACCCTTTTCCATCAACAGAATGACGGCGACGTGATGAGGTGGCGACCGGAGGCGCGATTTCTCCTGCTCGTCGAGGACTACGATCTCTCCCCGCAGTACGAAGGTCCGGTCGCGCACTGATCCCTCTTTGCCACCCGGCCGGGCGGGGCACCGGGGGACGGGCATGGATGCGAGCGGGCAGCCGTCAGGATGGAACGGGACCCGCGCACATCGGTCTCATTCCAGGTCCGGCAGCCGGTGCGCCTCCAGAGCCTGGATGGCGTGCGATGCGTTGAACGGGAGAATCGTGACCGCGACGTGCGGCAGTTGCTCCAGGGTCCGTGCCATCTTCTCGCCGGTGCCCCGGTGGAGGAGTTTGCCCAGGGCGTTGGCGTACAGCCGACGGGGCACGAGCACCGTCAAAGACGTCTTCCCGTCCTGCGTGGTCCGCATGGCCAGTTCCCGCATCGCATGACGTAGTCGGCGGTCCGGGCAGGCCACCAGTTCCAACTCCGCCGAGGTCGCGGACGTCGACGCCCAGAGGACTGACAGCCGGCGTGCGTGTGCCTCGTCGATGGCGAAGTGCACGGCCCGGACGGCGTCGGGCCGCAGTTCGTGGGCGTACCGCAGGGCTTTCAACGTGGCCAGGTCCAGCGTCTCGACCAGGACGAACACCTGGTGGCGACGTGTGCGCGGCCGGTCCGCGCCCGCGGGCAGCCGCTCCAGCGCGGCGGCCTCACGCCGGTACTCGCGGTTGATCCGGATCAATACCCAGACCCCGAGCGGAAAGACGATGACGACGAGCCAGGCGCCTTCGGTGAACTTCGTGACGGCGAAGATCAGCACCACGGCGGCGGAGACCACCGCCGCGAGTGCGTTGACCGTGATCTTCAGTCGGCGCCGTGGTTCACGCCTGCGCAGGTGGTAGGCGGTGAGGCCAGCTCCGGCCATGGTGAAGGCGGTGAACACGCCGATCGCGTACAGGGCAACGAGCCTGTCCACGCTGGCGCCCGTGACGAGAAGGATGGCGAGTGAGAGAGAGGAGAGGGTGATGATGCCGTTGGAGAAGGCCAGCCGGTGCCCGCGCCGGGTGAGCACACGTGGCAGGAACCGGTCCTGTGCGACGAAGCTGGCCAGGTACGGGAAGCCGGTGAAGGGGGTGTTGGCACCGGTGTAGAGGACCAGGGCGGTCGCCAGCTGCACGAAGACCAGCCCGATCGTCCCCACCGTCCCGTTCCCGAAGGCGAGCCGCGCTTCCTGTGCGATGACAGTTGGCGTCCCGTCGGTGTACGGGACGGCGTGGGTGAAATGAGCGAGGGCAGAGACGCCCAGAACCAGGACGGCGAGCACGCAGCTCATGGTGATGAGGGTGCGCCGGGCGTTGCGGCCCTGCGGTTCACGGAAGGCGGAGATGCCGTTCGAGATCGCTTCGAGCCCGGTGAGCGATGAGCCGCCGTTGGCGAAGGAACGCAGCACGATGAAGAGCGAAGCACCGTAGAGCCACCCGTCGCTCGGGGCTCCGAGTGGTACCGCCCCTGGAGCGGTCAGGTCGGCGTGCGGCAGCTCGCCTGTCAGTGCGCGTACCGCCGCGGCGAGGAAGACCAG
This sequence comes from Streptomyces sp. NBC_01116, assembly GCF_041435495.1. Lineage (NCBI taxonomy): Bacteria > Bacillati > Actinomycetota > Actinomycetes > Kitasatosporales > Streptomycetaceae > Streptomyces > Streptomyces sp. NBC_01116. Next base: position 6,660,365 of record NZ_CP108644.1, on the reverse strand, counting down.
GCCCATCGCGGCGATGAAGAGGTAGGCGGGCAGCGCGAACATGCGGCCGGCCTCGCGGACTCCGCGCAGATTCCCGTACGCGAGCAGCACGATCACCAGCACGGAGAACGGGAGCTGGAGATGGTCCAGCCCTGTCCAGCCGTTGCCGACCAGATGGGCGAGGGAGACCAGCGCGTTCGTGCCGGCCGACACCTGGACGGCGACGGTGACGACGTAGTCGACCAGCAGCGCCACGGCGGCGACCTGCGCGACGTTCGGCCCGAAGTTCTCCCGGGCGACCACGTAGGAGCCGCCGGCCCGGGTGTAGATCGTGACGACATCGCTGTAGGAGATCGTCAGAAGCAGCAGGACCAGCAGGATCGCACCGGTCACCGGCAGGACCAGGGTGAAGGCGGCTGCTCCGACGACCGGCACGAGGACCCGGAGCATCTGCTCGGATCCGTAGGCCGACGAACTGATGCAGTCGGACGCGAGCACACCGAGCGCCGTCCGATTGCCCAGCTTCTCCTCACCGGCACGTTCGGTCGTGAGCGGCTTTCCGAGGAGCCGCCGCTTGACGCGGTACGTCAGCCGATCAAAGGTCATGTGGCCATCGAAACGGGCAGGTGCTCCACGACGGTGCAGGCACAACCAGCAGCCGCTCACCCATACCCTCCAGGCCCCTTCACTCAGCAGGCACTGCCGGGAGGACGGCCACCCCGCCGTCCCCCCCGGCGTAGAACTCCCTGCGCTCGGTCGCGCGTCATCGGGGCGAAACTTGTGCAGCCCAATGGACCGTCCACTGCAGAGCCGTCCACCACCACCGAGCAGGAAATCGAGTACACGGCCCTCTTTCTCGGACGCCACGACGACAACGCCCAGCAGTGGCGCCGCCGCGCCCCGGAGCTGTCCTCGATCGTGGTGTCGGACGGGCAGCGGCGCTGGCCTCGGCGAGGACGTCTTTCGTCCAGGTCCTCGAGGGCCTCGTGCCACGGAGCGGCCGCAGTGTCGAAAGCGGCCGGGGCGGCATCGCCTGAAGCTCGTCGGCGCGGGCAGCGATCCGCACCGGCGGCGAGCTCGGCCTGGACCACGTTGTCTGGAGACGTACATCTGCGACTTGCCGATGCGCTCTGTGACCTTCTCCTGTGCCCCCTGTCGGTCGACCATCCGCTGGCGGCAGGTGCACCAGTACCAGTGCGTTGTCGTCGCTGTCGATCCGGTTGGCGCTGAGTTCACCGCAGGACAGGTACTGGTGGATGACCGGCCACTCGCCGTCGGCCCGGACCAGCATGCTCAGCGCCTCCGTTCGGCCACGGCAGTCCGCGACGCGTCGGGCGGCATGCGCATTCTGGCCAGCCCGCGCACAGCAAAAAAGGAGAGCATTTCCGCAGCGTGAACCCGAGATCGCCCATTCTTCTCGCAGCGATCTTCTATCACCGGGACTTCCTTAGATAGTCCGACAGCGCTACCGAGGGTTGGGTGTTATTTTGTTTGCAGCCCCCTCAATTGCCCGGGAAGTGCGTTGTTCAGGGCTAATATTCGATGTCATTCGGTTGTCGTCCGCCTGTTGAACCACAAGGAATCCCCATGGGTGACTCGAAAAAACGGCACCGACGCCCGGAGGAGGAGGTACCGCGAGGGAGCGTGGGCGGGTCCGGATCCGACGGGCCGCCGGTCCTGCCGGAGGCTTCACCTGCCGAAGGGTCCCTTGAGGCCGGCCTCCCCACCTCGGGCCGGATGGGCGACCAAGGGGGCACGAGCGCCGATGGCGGCGTCTCCGTCGGCCCGATGGAGAGAGGCCGGCGGGGCGAAGCGGCGCCACCGGGTCCCAGGTCCGGCTCGTCCCTGCAGATGGGCCCGGCACAGGGTTCATCGCGGGTGCGTCTGGTGGGGCTGTTGCGGAACGGGCCGCCGTTCGGTCCGACACGGCCGGGATTCTGGCGCAGCCCGCTCCGTGGGCCGTGGCTGACGTCCGTGCTCGGTGCGGTGCTGCTGGTGGGCATTCCTTTGATGTTCGTCACCGGGCTGCTCTCGTACGCGGCGTACAACCCTGACCTGGGAGCCAATGACAAGACCCCGGACCGAGGCTGGCTGGGGTTCTACTTGTTCTCCTGGCCTACGGATCCGCACTGGCTCTATCGGCTTACGCAGGGTGTCCACGTGACACTCGGCATCGCACTGATTCCTGTGCTTCTCGCAAAGCTCTGGTCGGTGGTCCCCAAGTTGTTTTCCTGGCCCCCGGTGAAATCGGTCGGCCACGCGCTGGAGCGGCTCTCGGTACTCCTACTGGTGGGCGGCGTGCTGTTCGAGTTCGCCACCGGGGTACTCGACGTTCAATTGGACTATATTTTTCCCGGATCCTTCTACCCGCTCCACTTCTACGGGGCCTGGGTCTTCATCGGCGCTTTCGTCGTTCATATCGCCTTCCGGATTCCCCTGACCGTCCGGATGCTGCGCAGCGGCGGTCTCCGTGACGAGTTGCGCGGGCAGTCCAGGACGGGTGGGACGTCCCCTTCGGACCCCACGGGCCTGGTCAGCCCTCGCCCCGCCGTACCGACCATGTCCCGCCGGGGTGCGCTGGGGATGGTGGGGGCCGGCTCCCTGGTGCTGCTCGCCGTGACGGCCGGGCAGAGCATCGGGGGCTGGCTCCGGCCCACCGCTCTGCTCGCGCCGCAGGGCCAGGATCCCGGGCCCGGCCCCAATGGCTTCCAGGTCAACAAGACTGCGGCCAGTGTGGGCATCCGGGCCGTTGACATGGGCGTGGCCTGGCGTCTTGTCGTTCGGGGCGGGGGCCGAGAGCGTGTCCTCACCCGGGAGGAGGTCCTGGCGCTGCCGCAGCACGGAGCGGCGCTGCCGATCGCCTGCGTGGAAGGGTGGTCCACCGAGGATCAGGAGTGGAGCGGCGTCCGGCTGTCGGATCTGGCCGCACTTGTCGGGTTCACCCTCCGCCCGCCGGGTGTCTTCGTCCAGTCCGCTCAGCTCAGCGGGTCGTTTCGCTCGACCACGTTGCGCGACAACCAGGTCCGGGACCCTCGCTCGCTGCTGGCGTTGCGGGTCAACGGTGCCGATCTGTCGCCGGATCACGGCTTTCCCGCGCGGATCATCGTCCCGGCCAACCCAGGTGTCCACAACACCAAATGGGTCACTCGGCTGACCTTCGGGGAGAACGTATGAGCCGCTTCCGCAGGGTGTACGGAGCCTCTCCCCTACATCTGGTACTGGTGCTGTGCTCGTTCGCGCTGACCGGCTATGCCGGTATCCGGCTGCTGGCGGGCGCCGAGCCGTGGAAGGTGGTCCTGTGGTTCGTCGGGGCAGCCCTGCTGCACGACCTGGTGTTCCTCCCTCTGTACACCGTTACCGATCGCGGGGCCCGGATGCTGCTGGGCATGCGCCGGAACCCCGTGGCCACAAGCCACGCGGCTCGCCCCACGCAAGGGCGGATCAACTACGTCCGGGTTCCGGTCTTCCTCTCCGGTGTGCTGCTCCTGACGTACTTTCCCCTGATCCTGGGACGGGTGAGCCATCGGTTCACCTTGTACACGACGCTCTCCACCGACGTGTACCTCGGCCGCTGGCTGCTGATCACCGCGGTCTTCTTCGCCCTCTCCGCCCTCGCCCTGCTGTTCCGTACGGCGCGCTCCCGACCCACGCAGAACCCGGGTGTGGGGCGATCGGCCGCGCCCCGGCCGGAACAGGGCAACCGCGATCCCGGCGACGGAACCGCCCAGTGAACCGCCGGTCGCGACCGGCGAGGCAGCGGTCCTCCCATCACGCGCAGCAGGCAGGACAGACATGAGTTCACGGCCCATCGGTGACTACGCGCTGCTGTCGGACTGCCGCTCTGCTGCACTGGTGTCCACGGAAGGCTCTGTGGACTGGCTGTGCCTCCCGCGCTTCGACAGCCCTGCGGTCTTCGGCCGTCTGCTCGACGAAGCAGCAGGACACTGGACGATCCGCCCTTGCGGGACAAGCAGGGTCACCCGCCGCTACGTACCCGAAAGCCTGGTACTGGAGACCACCTTCCGCACTCCCTCCGGCACGGTGATGCTCCTCGACGCCCTGGCCATGGGCCACCGTGAGCGCGGCCACGCGCTGGGAGCCTCTTCCCCGGGCGTCCTGCTGCGCCGGATCACCTGTACCAGCGGATCGGTCGCGGTGGAGACCAGCTTCGCTCCGCGCCCCGAGTTCGGCCTCGTCCACCCCCTGCTGTCCGCCGTACGCGGCGGGCTCAGCGCGTACGGAGGCGCGCAGCGGCTCGTGCTGTCCACACCGCTCCCCTTGCGGATCGACGGCTCCACCGCCCGCGGCGAGACCGTACTCAAGGCGGGGAAGCGGATCGAATTCGCCCTGTCCTCTCTGCCCGCCTGGGGTGATGCGGAACCGGATCCCTGGCCGGGTGGACGCATCAACCGCCGGCTCAACGACACGGTCAAGGGGTGGAGATCCTGGACTCGGATCCATCAGGGCTATCAAGGCCCGTGGAAAGACGAGGTCGCCCACAGCGGACGCGTGCTGCAAGGACTGAGCTTCACACCCACCGGAGCCATCGTCGCAGCGGCCACCACCTCCCTCCCGGAGAGCATCGGGGCCGACCGCAACTGGGACTACCGCTACACATGGGTCCGCGACGCCAGCTTCACCCTCCAGGCCCTGTCCACCTCCGCCTGCGAGAAGGAGAAGGCCACCTACTTCGGATTCCTCGCACAGGCCGCAGCCACCCAACTGGAACGAGGCGCCAACCTCCAGGTGATATACGGCATCGGCGGCGAAAGAGACCTCAGCGAACGCACCCTGCCCCACCTCTCCGGATGGCGGGGCAGCACACCGGTCCGAACCGGCAACGACGCGTGGCGCCAGCACCAGCTCGACGTCTACGGCGAGCTCCTGGACGCCGCACATCAAACTCACCCCCGCACCGAATGGTTCGCCCCGCCCACCCGCAGCTTCCTCCTCCAAGCCGCTGAGACCGCCGCTCGACGCTGGCGCGAGCCAGACCAGGGGATCTGGGAAGTACGAGGCCCCAGCCGCCACTTCCTCTACTCGAAACTCATGTGCTGGGTCGCCCTCGACCGGGCCATCGACCTCGCACCCGCCCTCGGAGCCACGCCCACGCAGGTCACGGCCTGGCGACACACCCGCCAGCACATTCGCAGGGCCATTGAGGACGAAGGGTGGAACCCGCATCTCGGCGCCTTCACCCAGGCGTTCGGATCCAGCGAACTGGATGCCTCAGCCCTCATGCTCCCCCTCGTCGGCTTCCTCCCCGGCGACGACCCTCGCATCCGCACCACCGTGGCAGCGATCGCCAGCAAGCTGACAGACGCCCGCGGACACGTTCGTCGCTATCTCCGGGACGACTTCGCATCCGAGGAGGGGGCGTTCCTGCTGTGCACTTTCTGGCTCGCCCACGCCCTGGCCCTCATCGACGAAGTGCCACGCGCACGCGAAGTCTTCGAAACCGCGCTCTCCTGCGCCAACGAGGTCGGTCTCCTCGCCGAGGAGATCTCACCGACCACCGGGGAGGCGCTGGGCAACTATCCGCAGGCGTTCAGTCATATCGGCCTGATCAACGCGGCACGCGCCATCGGCCATGCCGAACGGCCACGGCGGAACAGTTGACGTCAGGCCATGCAGGTTGCAGCAGGCCGGACCGGGCGGGCTATTCGGGCTAGTACTCCAGTCTGGTTTCGTGGCCTATCCAGCAGGTTCGTCGAGAGACCGCCGACGGTAGTGGCTGCGCCGGGCTGTTGCCTGGTGGCGTCTGCGCCAGATGGACCAGTGCAGCAGCCTGGCTGCGGTCGCGGCTGGCGGAGCGAAGACCGCGGTGAGCAGATGGCGGATCTCGGGGACGGTCAGGGAGATCGGGTCGCTGTCCTGAGTCGGGAAGTTCCGGCCAGCGGGTCGGCCGGGGGCCGCGTCGGCGGCGACGGCGGTCAGGAAGGCCAGGGCGAGCATGGCGAGCGTGATGTGCCGGTGCCACGATGTCCAGTGCCTGACCTGATAGTGGTCGAGTCCGACCTGGCCCTTGGCGGCCTGGAAACACTCCTCGATGCTCCAGCGGACACCGGCGACGCGGACGAGTTCGGCCAGTGTCGCGGTGGTGGGTGACCAGCACAGGTAGAAGGCGAGTTCGCCGGTGGTCCGGTTGCGGCGGATCAGCAGGTGGCGGTGACTTCCGGTGCCGATGTGGATCCAGGCCCAGTCGTAGTGGCGGTAGCCTTTCGCGCCTCTTCCGGCGCTGTGTCGTTGCCAGGCCGTGGCGGGCAGGCGCCCGGCGACGGTGTCCGCGCGGACTGTGGTGCGGCCGTGATTGATCCTCACCCGGGCCGAACAGGCGACGGCCAGCACGTAGCCGGTGCCGCGTGCTTCCAGAACGGTCCGCAGGTGGGGGTCCTGGCCGTAGGCTTCGTCGCCGGTCACCCAGGAGGCGGCGATCCCGGCGTCCAGCGCGGCGGTGATCATCTCCCCGGCCAGGCGGGGCTTGGTCGCGAACTCCACCGTCTCGGGTATTCCTGCCTCACGGCGGCGCTCGGGATCGGTGCTCCAGGAATGCTCGGGCAGGTAGAGCCGGCGGTCGATCAGGGCCCGGCCCCGGGTGGTGGCCAGGGAGAGGAACACACCGACCTGGGCGTTCTCGATGCGTCCGGCGGTGCCCGTGTACTGCCTCTGCACTCACGCCGAGGACCGGCCCTTTTTCAGGAAACCGGTCTCGTCGACGACGAGAACAGCATCGTCGGTGCCGAGGTGTTCGGCGGCGTAGGAACGCAGGTCGTCGCGGACCGCATCGGCGTCCCATCGGGCATACCTCAGCAGACGCTGCAGGGGCCCGGGCCGCTTATGCCCCGCTCGTTCGGCCAGCTGCCAGCAGTTCTTCCGCTCGACGCCCGTCAGTAGCCCGAGCAGGTAGGAACGGGCCGCCGCCCGGGGCTCAACGCGCCCGAACCTGCCCGCGATCCGGGCCATGACCTGGTCGAACATCGCCCGCCATCGGTCAGGGTCTACGCTATGGCCTGCGGCCACCGCACGATCTTCGGGAGTCCACACAACCCCTGATCATCTCGCGGCGGCCGCCCGCGTCAGGCGCTGCCGTACTGGCCGTCGTCGCCTGGGCCATCGAGAGACTGCACACCGGAGTACTAATCCGCTTGCAGTACGAAGAACAGGAAGCGCGGCTCGGCCGCGATGGCCTCGGGGAACAGCTCGCGGGCGGCGGGATCAGGCTCCGGCTCGCTGATGACCGTAATCCGGAAACCGGCCCCGGTGAAAGCCTCAATCATCGCGTGCAGCGGCCTGTTCCAGCGACTCACCAGGGTGGTCTGGCCGCCCATGCTCCACTCTACGGTCCACTTGGTGGTGTCGAAGTAGTCGCACTCGGCCTCGCGACCGGCCTCACGGTGAATGAGGTTGACGGCAAAGGGATGGTCGACAGACGCGATCAGCCGACCGCCGGGCCTGAGTACGCGTCGCAGCTCGGCCAGCGCCGGCCCCCAGTCCTCCAGGTAGTGCAGCACCAGCGACGCCACTACATCATCGAACGTGTCATCAGGGTAGGGAAGCGGGCTGCCCAGCTCCGCCACCTGCAGATCCGCACCGTCGCCGAGCCGCTGCCGAGCCAGCCCCAGCATCCCGGCACTCGAGTCGAAACCACTCACAATGGCGCCACGGTCACGCAGCGCGGCAAACAAGGCCCCCGAGCCACAGCCCGCGTCGAGGATCCGCCGGCCAGCCACGTCTCCAGCGAGGGTCAGCATCGCGGGACGCTCGTAGTAGGCATTGACCAGGTTGGTTTCGTTCGCAGCCGTGTACGCCTCGGCGAAGCTGTTGTAGTCGTTGGTCTTCGACGGATCCACACTCACCGAGGACGGTGAAACCAACCTGGTGGAAAACGTGTGCGCTTGGTGCTCGCCTGAGGTCATGGTGCAGGAGACGTGTGCTGCAGTAGATCGGTTCCTGGCCCGACCATCAATATGCGTGCCCACAGAGCCCGCCTGCAACTGCGGCTCGAATCAACGAATTTCGGGCACGTCCGGGCGCAGTCGACCCGCACGTGATCACGAAACCACACTGGAGTACTAGGCGGGGCGGACTCGGAGCAGCCGCTGATGCTGCCGATGGAGGCGATCGAGCTGGACGCCTTCCGTCATGCGCACGAGCGCGACACCTTCTGGTGCGGCACCCTGCTCGGGGGCTGCGGCGGCCAGCTGACCACGAAGCTCTACACCGACAGAGCGTGCCACTTCGCCCATCACCCCGATCCGGACGGACTCCCGCACGTGTGCGGGCGCGCCGCCCGCGGTGTGAACAGCGCGGACCACCTGTACGTGAAGTCGGCGGCCGCGGCCTGGCTCGCCAACCGGGGAGAGCAGGCCACCTTCACCTACACCCGCCCCGGGTGCGGGCCGCTGGGCTCCGTCGTCGACGTCCGGTGGCGGCACGGTGCCCTGCGGGTACATCTGGACCAGGCGGTGGTCCCGGTGTGGGACGACGCGGTGGAGCCGGTGCTCGGCACCATGGTCCCCGTGGACCGGGACACGCTGGTCCGCCGCTGGTACGTGCACCGGATCCGTCTCGACAGCGAGGGAACGGCGCGCCGCGTGCGGATCGGGACCGAGGCGTTCGCCCGTCCGTGGTCGTGGTGGCCAGGGTGAGCCACGCCCTGGCCACCCTGGACGGGGTGGATCAGGAGACCCGGGCCCAGATCGACATCGTCCTCCAGGACGCCAGGATCTGGCTGCAGGAGCAGGCCGTAGTCCGGCAGGAGATGTTCTTACGGCTGGGCGAAGCCGTGGCCGACGGAAACGTCCAGGAGGCCCGCGGGCTGCTGACCCGGGTCAACGCGATCGCGGCCCACGACCGCACCGACACCGAAACCCAGACGGCCGGGGCGGCCGCCACCTTCCTCTCTGGAGTGCTTCGGGAACAGGAAGAAGCCGCCCGCAGGCTCAACGCCGCGGCCGAAGCCAAGGAAGAGGCCCGTCGGAGAACGGCCCGGCAGAAAACACAGGCGCTTGAGCAGGTACGCACGACCTTGCGCACCCTGCGTCGCCACGGCGGCACCATGCTGGGCACGGAGAAGCGGCGCAGGGTCGCCATGCTCACCGACCTGGCCGCCAAAGCTGGTGATCAGCTCTCGCGCAGCGAGACCAACCAGATCGAGGCGTGGAAGGCCCGCGTGCAGCGCGAGCGAAAGACGCCGGCACACGTGCTTCCCGCACAGAAGGAACTTGCCCCGGACCCGACACCCGACCGCGGCCGAAACGTACAGCAGCAAAAGGGCGAGCCCCGCCTGTACCAACAGGTGGCGCGCGCGGACTGGTACAGCAAAACCTGCCCGCGGTGCCACGCCGGGGCCGGGAGGCCGTGCGACAACGACGACCGGGTCGGCCCCGGCCGGACGCGGCAACTTCCGCACGACGAACGCCTGCGCAGAGTCCTGCACCACAGCGACGCCCGCTCCCGGCCGCCACGGCAGCGCCGGGAGAAGCGGAGCGAACAACCGGCCGGTGGCACGGCGGCCCGGACCTGGCACGCCCGGGAAGTCCGGTGCCCGAAGTGCCAGGCCCCGCCGGAGGCCCGCTGCACACCCAACGAGACGCACCGCGAACGGATGCAGTGGGCGGCAGAGTTTACTCGCAAGCTGTGGGGCTGACCTCCGGCCATCCCGGGAAGCTGCGGTTCGGACCTGCTTTTAATGACGAAACCGGCTCCATAGTCGCCCTCCCTACCCAGTTGGACCGTATCGCGGCCACGGGGTCGGCTCAGGAGGTGGCGGGTCCGAGCCTCCGGTACACCGTCACCTGCCGACCGCGGACCTGCTCGGTCGCTACCGCCTTGAAGTGTTCGTCCAGCACCGAGAGCTTTGCCTTGTCCCGGGGGGACGTCACGGACGTCGCGGCCTCCGGGGCATCCGTGACCAGCAGTATCTCCATCTGGGCAAGCATCGCGGCGCGGATCCGCGCCGGGTTTGCCTCCACACCCTTGAGCGTCCCAGACACCGCCGGACTTTCCATCAGCGCGATGTCCCTGAGACCGGTGAAGGCGTCGGGGGAGACCGACTTGGTGTCGCGCCGCGCGGCGGGCACGAAGAGCACGCCGTCGCCGGGACGCTTGAGCCGCCGCACATCCGACGCGATCGCCAAAACGTCATCCACCCGACTCTCGGGGGACCGCTTGGACACTGACTGCGGCAACAGCGCCACTGTCGCCACGGTCAGCACCGCAGGGAGCACGCACACGTAGGCCCTGGGAAACCTCGGCGTCGCCGCTCGTACCGCAGCGCCCAGTGCGGCACCGATCAGCAGGGCCAGACCCATGAAGCTGAAGAGAATGTAGCGCTCCAGGAACATCGGCCGGATCAGCGAGATGCCGAGCAGGGCGACCTGCGGCACCGCCAGAAGAGGGAGCCCGACTGCCGCGAGGGACTGGCCGCCTTTCCGCCGCCGGTCCGTCAGCGCTGCGAGTCCGCCGATCGCCAGCAGAACCGCCGGGCCGAGCATCATGTGCCACGACAACGGCGGTATCCAGGACACCTGCTGCGACTGGCTCCGGGTGAAGAGAATCAGCGGCAATACACACACCGCGCCGACCGCAGAGGCCGCCGCCCAGCGTTTCCACAATCCACGCCCGGCTTGCCTCCACACCAGGGTCGCAAAGTGAGCAGGCAGGAGCAGCAGCGACAACCAGTTCAGCAGTCCGCAGACGAGCACGGTGCCCCCGTACGCCGCCCAGAGCCTCCGCCGGTGATGCCGACTGGTGAGCGCGGTCGTCAGCAGGAGTGTCGAGATCCCTGCCCCGGCCGTGACAAGCGCATACGGGCGGCCTTCCTGCAACTGGAACTGCACGGCCGGCAGGAGCCCGAACGTAAGGCCACCTCCCAGCCCGGCCCAGCCACCAGCCAGTCGGCGACCGATGACGGCCGCGCACCCCGCTGCTACCGCCATGGCGAGGACGGACGGCAGCCTCAGCGTCGTCGTACTGGGGCCGAAGCATGCGAAAAGGCCGTGCATGAGTAGGTAGTAGAGCCCGTGAACGGCGTCGACCTGTCCGAACATGTGCCATATCTGGGCAGTTGATCGCTCGGCCACCTGCCAGGTCGCTGCCTCGTCCCTCCAGAGACTGTGCTGGCGAGACAAACCCCAGCAGCCAAGGGCGAAGGTCCACAGAACGGGTATCAGCCAAATGGGCAGACGGTGCCGCAGAGGGACTATGGGGGGATTCATAGAGATCTTCAGGACCCGACGTGAGAAGCGCGGACCGCAGTCTGCGACGGATGGGCGTCAGCAGGAGTGTCGTCGGCCGACGATCGTGTGTGTGTGGGGGGGGGGCCGGGGTTGACGAACGATCACACTGACGGGTGACCGGGTCAGTCTGCGCGGTTCACGAAGGGGCGACAACCCTCGCCTGTGAAGAGCAAGGCCACTTCTGTCACCCCGCGCTTGGAGCACACGGAAACGCGCACAAGCAGGCCGGAGGAGCGGACGGGTGAAACCGTTCCAGATGTCCCTTTCCGCTTTGGCTGAAGATCACTCCTGTGGTTTGCGTCACATGATCTTGAGCTATCAAAGATTATTTCACGCAGCCACACTCTTGTCCTGTTCTCATCAAAGGGGGCTGCGCGCCGTGCGCCCCCCGTTAAGGACTAGGAGTTCAGCTTTGAGATCGAAGAACGCGCTCAAGGTCATGTTCGCGGCTGTCGCACTTACCGTGGCGGCAGGCGCGCCGGCGATGGCCGCCGTCAACATCGGCGGCGGTCAGTGGTCGTACGGCACGGGCTGTTGCAGCGTGTGGTCGAACTACAAGCACGCTTCCGTGAACCACTCGTCCTCGGCCGATGGCGACTACTGGTCCTACAGTGGCTGCACCGCGCCCGGCCCGTGGGCCCTGGCGTCGGCGGAGCTCAACGGCGGTACGGGCAAGGCGTACTGGGACAAGGGCTGCGCGCTCTGATCCCGCACACTACCGTGAGCCCCGGTGACGTCGTCACCGGGGCTCACGGTGGTCCTTCACCTGTCGCCCGCCGTCTCTCTCCCGCCACTTCTCATCGGTCCCGGGCAATTTCGCAAGCCCGACCTAGTGGTCCGACATAGGAAGCCGATGCTGCACCGAGGTATCAAGTTTGTCCACGTCGCCGTGCTGTTCTTCGCAGCTGTGCTGGCCTTCCTGTTCATACGGGAACTGGACGAGGACGGAGTGCTGGGCAACTCGGCCGTGATCTTCGTCTTCGACTCCGAGGATTCGACGAGTGGCGCCCAGGTCGCCCGGTCGATCGCGTCGTTCGCCGAGGACCACGACGTCACGGTTGCTCGTGAGGTACCGGACCTGAGGGAGCCCGATGGCCGCCGCCATCTGTATATGGCCGCAGGCGAAGACCCGTCGGGCGTCAGCGCGTGGCTGAACGACGGCTACCCGGAGTTCAGTTCAAGCCTCACCACGGACGTGCACCCGATTACCGACATCGGGCAGCGCGATCCGCGGGGCCACTACTATGTGTTCGGGCCGCCACAGGCCGCGGACTCGCTGGTCGCAGAGCTCTCCGGCCTCGGCCTGCGGGCTGACGTGTCCCACCCGCTCTCGGGCAGCGCACTGGCAACCGCCTACACCAATAGCGTCATGTACTGGTCTTTCTGGGCGATCGCTCTCGCTGCGGTGACCCTGACCGGCGCGAGTGTGCTGCTGTCCGCGAGGACCTATGGGATTCTGCGGTTGCAGGGCTTCTCCCTAGTGGATCTCCTCGTCCGTGACCTGAGGCAATTGCTGGCGCCCTGGGCGGTGGCGCTCGGTGCCGTGACTGCGGTGGCACTCACCTTCCTCGGCTTCTACAACGGCTTCGCCTGGCTCTCCCTCTTCGCCGCCCTCGCCGCCGCCTTGGCCGGACTGCTCCTTCTCCTCGTGCTGACCACTCATGTGGCAGTGATCGCGCTTACGTTCAAGGTCGACGTTTTGCGAGCGGTGAAGGGTGCCTTGCCCGCCCGGGCAGCATCCGTCGGCGTGTACCTGGTGCGCATTCCCGCTCTGCTGCTCGCACTCAGCGTCGCCACCGACGTCGCGCTGGTCGCCAGGGACATGGAGACGCGTCAGGAAAACAGGACTGCCTACGCCGAGGCGGGTGACGCCGTCACCATCCGCCTCAACGGAGGCCTCTCCGGCGAGAAGGAGAGAGTAATCGAGGAGATCGGCCCTTGGCTGCGCCGGGCGGACGGCAACGGGGAGGTCATTCTCGCCGGGCGCCGAGACCTCCAGAGCCTGGTGCCGGGCTCACAACTCCCACCAGGGGAAGTACTCGTCGTGAACGAAACTTTCCTCACTGAACAGCCCATCCTCGACCCGACGGGACAGCGCTACATGCCCGTGGCCCAGAGCGGTAGGGCCGCAAGCGGGGGCAGGGTACGGCTCATCGTTCCCAAATCCCTCGGCGGACACGGGGCGGCCCTCACCAAGGCGGTCGTCGGAGTGCTGGGTCCAGATTTTGATTCCCGAACCCAACTGGATGTGCACCCGGCCAAGAGTGGCCAGAGCGTCTTCACCTACAACACCGGAAATCAGGTCTACAACGCGGCGCACAGCCAGAAGGAGGACCGCTCCCATGTACAGGACCCGGTCCTGGTCGTAGTCCCGAACGGCTCACAGTTCGTGTCCGACGACGGCTACACCGCGTTCGCTGCGCAGGAGGGGATCGTCTTTCCCAACCCTGACGATGTCGTGAGCGCCATTGAGGGGAACAGGCTGGGCACATACGTCGTGGCGCTACGCCCCGTCGCTCAGAACTCCGCGCTGAAGATGAGGGAGGTGGTATCTGAGTTCCGGGTGCAGCTCTTCAACCTCGCGCTGACGGTCACAGTCCTCCTCATCGCCGGCGTCGGGATCTGTGTGATTTACGCGCGCAAGAACTCCCGGGCCATCTTCGCGCGCCACATCAATGGATGGAAGTACACGGCCACCCACCGGTTCATCCTCGGCGTGGAGGCGGCCATCGCGTTCCTGCTGGCCACCCGGGTGCCCTTTGAAGCATGGCTGCAAAACAAGGACCTGGAACGGATCGCCGCGTCCGGTGCTCCCCTTTCCCGGCCGCTCGTCGATCTCACCGGACTGGACCTGGGCATCATCGCCGGACTGGTGGTTGTCGAATTCGGCGCTGTGCTCCTTGCCCTCGCACTCTTCCACGGCCGTATCGTCAGGGAAGGGGCGACCGAGGTATGAGGCCCGTACATGCGATCCCCTTTCCATCAGCAGGAGCATTGTCGTGATCGATATCGAGAATCTCTCGAAGTCCTACGGTTCCCGGACTCTGTGGTCCGAGGTCACCTTCACCCTCAGTCGCGGAGAGATGCTCGCGCTCGTCGGGCCCAGCGGCTCGGGCAAGTCCACCCTCCTCAACTGTCTCGGTCTGCTTGACAAGCCGAGCACGGGGGCAGTGCGGTACGAGGGCAAGGACATCACCCGATTCGGCCGGCGCGAAACCCGCGGGTTCCGCCGCAACGTGCTCGGCTACCTATTCCAGAACTATGCGCTGATCGAGAACGCAACCGTTTCCGAGAACCTCAAAGTGGCCGTAAAGCCGCGCCGGCCCTCACCGGACCAGCCGGGCACAACCATCACTGAGGCCTTGGACCGCGTCGGCCTTGGCGGTAGGGAGAAGGAGACAGTCCACCGTCTCAGTGGCGGGGAACAACAGCGAGTGGCCCTTGCTCGGCTCATGGTCAAGCAGCCCGCTCTGGTGCTCGCGGACGAGCCGACCGGTGCCCTCGACGACGCCAACGCGAACATGGTCGTCGATGTTCTCCGCACAATGAGCGAGGCCGGATGTGCTGTCGTCATCGCCACCCACAGCAACTCCGTTCGCGAGCAGTGCGACAGAGTCTTCGCCCTGGGTGAGAACGATCGTGCCCCGCGGCGACCGACCGCCACCCTCCACACCACCTGACCGTCAGCCCGTCGTCGTCCGGAGCACGGACGACGACGGGCAGCGCGCCGAGGTAAACCCGTCGCTGGTCAGAGCCACGCCAGGGCCGATATGGAAATGCAGATCGACGTCTTCATGCCGAACGGGTGACCGGAACGCAGCAACTGCGCGACACCCTTACGCAGTGGCGAGCGATTTTGTCCTGACAGCAGCCGCACCCCGCCAAAGGAGCAGGAGCCCGGAGGGGTGGGTCAGGTCACAGCGGCGAGTGCCCTGCGGATTTCTGCGGCTAGTACTCCAGTGTGGTTTCGTGATCACGTGCGGGTCGACTGCGCCCGGACGTGCCCGAAATTCGTTGATTCGAGCCGCAGTTGCAGGCGGGCTCTGTGGGCACGCATATTGATGGTCGGGCCAGGAACCGATCTACTGCAGCACACGTCTCCTGCACCATGACCTCAGGCGAGCACCAAGCGCACACGTTTTCCACCAGGTTGGTTTCACCGTCCTCGGTGAGTGTGGATCCGTCGAAGACCAACGACTACAACAGCTTCGCCGAGGCGTACACGGCTGCGAACGAAACCAACCTGGTCAATGCCTACTACGAGCGTCCCGCGATGCTGACCCTCGCTGGAGACGTGGCTGGCCGGCGGATCCTCGACGCGGGCTGTGGCTCGGGGGCCTTGTTTGCCGCGCTGCGTGACCGTGGCGCCATTGTGAGTGGTTTCGACTCGAGTGCCGGGATGCTGGGGCTGGCTCGGCAGCGGCTCGGCGACGGTGCGGATCTGCAGGTGGCGGAGCTGGGCAGCCCGCTTCCCTACCCTGATGACACGTTCGATGATGTAGTGGCGTCGCTGGTGCTGCACTACCTGGAGGACTGGGGGCCGGCGCTGGCCGAGCTGCGACGCGTACTCAGGCCCGGCGGTCGGCTGATCGCGTCTGTCGACCATCCCTTTGCCGTCAACCTCATTCACCGTGAGGCCGGTCGCGAGGCCGAGTGCGACTACTTCGACACCACCAAGTGGACCGTAGAGTGGAGCATGGGCGGCCAGACCACCCTGGTGAGTCGCTGGAACAGGCCGCTGCACGCGATGATTGAGGCTTTCACCGGGGCCGGTTTCCGGATTACGGTCATCAGCGAGCCGGAGCCTGATCCCGCCGCCCGCGAGCTGTTCCCCGAGGCCATCGCGGCCGAGCCGCGCTTCCTGTTCTTCGTACTGCAAGCGGATTAGTACTCCGGTGTGCAGTCTCTCGATGGCCCAGGCGACGACGGCCAGTACGGCAGCGCCTGACGCGGGCGGCCGCCGCGAGATGATCAGGGGTTGTGTGGACTCCCGAAGATCGTGCGGTGGCCGCAGGCCATAGCGTAGACCCTGACCGATGGCGGGCGATGTTCGACCAGGTCATGGCCCGGATCGCGGGCAGGTTCGGGCGCGTTGAGCCCCGGGCGGCGGCCCGTTCCTACCTGCTCGGGCTACTGACGGGCGTCGAGCGGAAGAACTGCTGGCAGCTGGCCGAACGAGCGGGGCATAAGCGGCCCGGGCCCCTGCAGCGTCTGCTGAGGTATGCCCGATGGGACGCCGATGCGGTCCGCGACGACCTGCGTTCCTACGCCGCCGAACACCTCGGCACCGACGATGCTGTTCTCGTCGTCGACGAGACCGGTTTCCTGAAAAAGGGCCGGTCCTCGGCGTGAGTGCAGAGGCAGTACACGGGCACCGCCGGACGCATCGAGAACGCCCAGGTCGGTGTGTTCCTCTCCCTGGCCACCACCCGGGGCCGGGCCCTGATCGACCGCCGGCTCTACCTGCCCGAGCATTCCTGGAGCACCGATCCCGAGCGCCGCCGTGAGGCAGGAATACCCGAGACGGTGGAGTTCGCGACCAAGCCCCGCCTGGCCGGGGAGATGATCACCGCCGCGCTGGACGCCGGGATCGCCGCCTCCTGGGTGACCGGCGACGAAGCCTACGGCCAGGACCCCCACCTGCGGACCGTTCTGGAAGCACGCGGCACCGGCTACGTGCTGGCCGTCGCCTGTTCGGCCCGGGTGAGGATCAATCACGGCCGCACCACAGTCCGCGCGGACACCGTCGCCGGGCGCCTGCCCGCCACGGCCTGGCAACGACACAGCGCCGGAAGAGGCGCGAAAGGCTACCGCCACTACGACTGGGCCTGGATCCACATCGGCACCGGAAGTCACCGCCACCTGCTGATCCGCCGCAACCGGACCACCGGCGAACTCGCCTTCTACCTGTGCTGGTCACCCACCACCGCGACACTGGCCGAACTCGTCCGCGTCGCCGGTGTCCGCTGGAGCATCGAGGAGTGTTTCCAGGCCGCCAAGGGCCAGGTCGGACTCGACCACTATCAGGTCAGGCACTGGACATCGTGGCACCGGCACATCACGCTCGCCATGCTCGCCCTGGCCTTCCTGACCGCCGTCGCCGCCGACGCGGCCCCCGGCCGACCCGCTGGCCGGAACTTCCCGACTCAGGACAGCGACCCGATCTCCCTGACCGTCCCCGAGATCCGCCATCTGCTCACCGCGGTCTTCGCTCCGCCAGCCGCGACCGCAGCCAGGCTGCTGCACTGGTCCATCTGGCGCAGACGCCACCAGGCAACAGCCCGGCGCAGCCACTACCGTCGGCGGTCTCTCGACGAACCTGCTGGATAGGCCACGAAACCAGACTGGAGTACTAGCTGCCCGGGTTACGTGCCTTCCAGTAGGGGTTGTCGTGGGGAAGGCGCCCGCTGACCCGGCCATACATCCCGAAGGTCATCAGCACGACGCCGACGACGAAGCTGAACATGACGTTCTGCAACTGGAAGGCGAGAACGTTGTAGTCGGTCCCGAGCAGGGCGAGGTTCACGAAGCCGCTGAGGACGAACCCGATACCGATGATCATGTTGAGGGTGGACGCGCGGTTCCCGCCGACGATCGCCCCGACCAGCAACAGGGCGCCGAACACGATGGACAGGGTGCTCAGGGCCCCGTTCGTGTTCAGACCGATGACGGTGTCACCTCCGGTACCGAAGAAGCCGATCCGGTGCATCAGACCAAGGACACCGAACGCGATAAGGAATGCTCCGAAGATTCCGGCCCCGGCGCGATAGACGCGGCTCAGACGGTGATCCACCGGCACGTGCTCGTCGAGCCTGACGCGCGCCCGCGGCACGTGCCGTCCATGCGTGACTGCCATCATGCGGCCCTCCGGCCCCAGCTCACCGACATCCGCCCGGCACGAGGGCACCGGACGCCCCGGCCATCGGCCTGTCACAGATGATTCGGAGCTGCCCCCGCAAAGGATGGGTACCAGAACCCCGGAAACCCGCTCAACCGGACCAGCCGCTGCCGGACGGGGACCACGAGGACGCGGACGGCAGTGCCCTTCGCTCCGGAGAGGCGGGAGACGCATGTTTCTGTAACGATGAGAGACGTGACCGTGGTGGCTTCGCAGCCGTCCGAGAGGCAATCGGCGAACCGGCTGAGGAGAAGACACCACCATGTGGCCCCTCTGGCCGTCGCACACTCCACCTGACTCTCGTGGGCTGCTGCCCACCGCAGAGGAGGAATCATCTCGTGAAGAGCCTTCGTTTGTCGCGCACCGTGATCTCCGGTGCCTCCGCAGTGATTCTGCCGGTCACGCTCGGCGTGATGGCCCCGCAGGCGTTCGCGGACACCGCGAGTGCCCCAGCCGATCCCTACGGGCCGGCCTGCGCATCGGTGCCCAAGGAAGGTTCCGGCAGTCTGACGGGTATGGCGAAGGATCCGGTGGCGACCGCTGCGTCGAACAACCCGGAGCTGTCGACCCTGACGGCCGCGGTTAAGAAGGCCGGACTCGTCGACACCCTCAACAACGCGAAGAACATCACCGTGTTCGCTCCGTCCAACGAAGCGTTCGCGAAGATCCCGAAGGCGGATCTCGACAAGCTCCTCGCCGACAAGGCCCAGCTCACCAAGGTGCTGACCTACCACGTCGTCGGCGAGAAGCTGACACAGCAGCAGCTGTACAAGGGCTCGTTCAAGACGCTGGAGGGCGGCACGCTCACCACGGCCGGTTCCGGGGACAGCATCACGGTCAACGGCACCTCAAAGATCGTGTGCGGAAGTGTCCCCACGGCCAACGCCACCGTCAACATCGTCGACACGGTCCTCATGCCCCCGAAGTAGTGGCCCCTGGCAGCCACCGCGGGCGGGTCCGGCGCCGGTGAGGCGCTGGGCCCGCCCAGGCACGGTCGAATGGCGCATGCGGGTGGCATCCGGTCCCAGTAGCCCGACGGGTCAGGCAAAAGCAGACGCGGTGGGTTCGAATCAGCGATATGACGACTTCTCCCCGGCTCGTGGTCCGTCTGCCGCTCGGAGCGCTGAGCGGGCTGCTCGCGGGATTCGCGGCACTCGCGGTCGCCGAGCTGGTCTCCGTCGCCGTCCGCCCGGAGGCCGGGCCGCTCACAGCGGTCGGCGGGGCGGTGGTCGACCGTACGCCGACGCCGGTGAAGGACTGGGCGATCCGCCACTTCGGCGAGGACGACAAACTGGTCCTCCAACTGGGGATTCTCGCCGCGCTGGCCGCGTTGGCCATCGTGCTGGGCGTGGTGGCACTCCGGTTCCGGCGGGCCGGCGCCGCAGGGGTCCTGATCTTCGGGGTGATCGGCGCGGCCGCCGCGCTGACCCGGCCGGACTCGTCGGGGTTCACCGACGCGCTCCCCTCGGTGGTCGGCGCCGTGGTGGCAGCGGCGCTGCTCTACTACCTCATCGGGCGGCTCACCCAGCCACCTCGCGCCGGCAGGACCACGGCGGACCCTGATCGCGGAGCGGGCTGGGACCGCCGCGGGTTCGTCATCGGCGCCTCGGCGGCGGCGGTCACCTCCCTCGGCGTGGGAGCGCTCGGCCGCTACCTCACCGGCAACGCCTCGCAAGCGGCGGTCAAGTCACGGAACGCGGTGAGACTGCCCGCACCGGCTTCGCCCGCGCCTCCGCTGCCGCCCGGCACTCAGCTCAAGGTTCCGGGTATCAGCCGCTTCACCACGTCGAACAAGGCGTTCTACCGCGTCGACACAGCGCTGGTCGTGCCGAAGGTGGACGCCGACACCTGGCGGCTGCGCATCCACGGCAAGGGTGTCACCCGCCCGGTCACCCTCACCTTCGAGGACCTGCTGCGGCGTGAACTGATCGAGCGGGACATCACCTTGACCTGCGTATCCAACGAGGTCGGCGGGCCGTACGTCGGCAACGCACGGTGGCTGGGCGTACGGCTGGCCGACGTGCTGGCCGAAGCCGGTGTCAGACCTCCCTCGAAGGGTGGTCCCGCCGATCAGCTCGTCTCTCGCTCCGTCGACGGTATGACGCTGGGCTCCCCGGTGGAGGCCGCCATGGACGGGCGTGACGCGATGCTGGCGGTCGGGATGAACGGGCAGCCGCTGCCCTTCACCCACGGCTTCCCCGTCCGCATGATCATCCCGGGCCTGTACGGGTACGTCTCGGCCTGCAAGTGGATCGAGGACATCGAGCTCACCACCTTCGCCGACTACGACCCGTACTGGGTCAAGCGCACCTGGGCCCGCAAGGCTCCCATCAAGACGGAGTCGCGGATCGACGTACCCAAGCCGCTGTCCCGCTCCGAGGCCGGGACGGTGATGGTCGCCGGGGTCGCCTGGGCCCAGCACCGCGGCATCGACCGTGTGCAGGTACGGGTCGACGACGGACCCTGGCAGGACGCCGACCTCGCGACCGAAGCCACGATCGACACCTGGCGGCAGTGGTCCTACCCGTGGAAGGCGACCTCCGGCAGCCACACCCTGACCGTCCGCGCCACCGAACGCGGCGGCCGGGTCCAGACGGAGAAGCGCACCGGCACAGTTCCCGACGGAGCCAGCGGCTGGCCCTCCGTCGTCGTCACCATCGACTGAACAGCCGGACCCGCCGGAGACAGCCCCTGCCGCTGTCCGCGCGATACGCAGCCCGATACCATTCCGCCGGACAAAAGATGTCACCGGCGGGCAAGAGGCACTCCGCTCTCCCGCTACCGACAGCCGGTTTTCGGTAGCCGGTAGCTCCTGGATTCTGTCGGCGGATCCCAGTGGCCATCCCGGGAAAAGTGGTGATGGTGTCCGGACACCTGGAGGGCGTCCGGACACCATCACCCTCCGTCCTCAACAGACTTGAGGTCTCCGCACCTCAAGAGCCGCCGGGAACAGGCTTTTCATGAGCTGTCACGGTGGCAATCACCGGGTTGGCCGCCGATTGGCGCGACGGCCAACCCGGTGTTCTCCGTGCCGGCTCAGGAACGCGCGGCGGTCTGGGAGAACGAGGCGCCGTTCGGGCCGGCCATCTTGTCGCTGTCGATGTAGAAGGCTTCGCCGTCGCGGTCGAAGCCGGAGGCGACCAGCTTGGACGAAGCACCCCACGGGCCGGCCTTCTTGTGGCTCTTCGCGAACACGGGACCCGAGTCGTGGTTGCCGTCGTTGCGGTAGTCCCGGTCATTGCCGTTCCGCATGCCGGAGCGGTCGCCACCGAGGAAGCCGCTCAGCAGGCTGCCGGGCTCCGCACCGTTGCGGTCGGCCGACTGGTACTGGCCCGCGAACACCGGGCCGGAGTCGGCAGCTGCCAGGCCGGCCGCACCCAGAACCAGCGGGACGGCGGCCGCAGCAACGGTCAGAGCCTTGACGATCTTGCGCATGAACTGTGTCCTTCGATCGGTGCGAGCAGCGAAATCCCCGCCCGGCGGACTTGCATCCATCCGGGCGGTGGCGACCAGGTCCTCCTCGCTCAACCCGGCCGTCACTCGTCATCCGTGGCTGCACAGCGTCCGGATCGGTCAAAATCCGGAATAAGACCTTACATAAACCCATTTGGCATAATTCGAGCTAACTGGCATGGCCTCAAGACCTGTACGCGGGCGCTTCAGCTGCCCGCACGCCGCATCCAGAAGGAAGCGCGGCCGGAACCCCGTGATCACGAGCCGAACGCTCCGGAACCCGCTTCGCCCGGGGCCGGATCGTTCCAGGTCACCGATCCGGTCCCGGGCGGGAAAAGGAGCGCACCCGACGCGACTCGCCCTGCCGGACAGGTGCTCCCCCGGTCCCTCGTCGTCGCCGCTGGCGTCCCGCTGGCCGCCACCTCTTCGCCAAGCGGCACGCGCGCAGGGCCCGCCCCCCGAGGGACGGGCCCTGCGACTGGCGATTCCTAGCGGCCGTGCAGGTACTGGGCGGCGAAGTAGCCGCGCTCGGCCTCGAAGTGCTCCCTGTTCTCGTTGGCGTAGGTGATGCCGTACGGGCCGCCGAGGTTCAGGTACTCGGCGCTGGCGCGGTGGCCCTCGACGTGCTGGTAACCGGCCTCGGCCTTGCCGCCCTCCCAGTCGTTGGCGACGGCGGGAGCGGTGGCGACGAAGCCGGCGGCGGCGACGGTGGCCAGGGTGAACGCGATACGACGAAGCATGGTGCTCCCTCTTGAAGGCGTAACAGGTAGTGGACAGCGCGAACTCTTACAGCCCCGGCATCGACCATCAGACCGCCTCGCCCTGCTGGGCACCGAAAACACCCTTCTGGAGCCATAGTTGAACCTGCTAGCACTCGATCCACCACAACTGAAGAGTGGACCGCCCGGTGACGAACAGGCACGGACAGCGACATCGACCGCCGGGTAAGCCCGAGTGCCACGGATGTGCCGGAGCAAGAAGCGCCGTCCGGGGATCGGACCGACAGGTCGGCCCAGGCGCGCGCCTGAGCGTGTCCGTCTTCAGCCGCCGCACCGGTTGGTTGTCGCTGCCGCACCTGCCTGCCACAAGCCACCGCGGACCGGCGGACTCTGCGACGCCGGCCGTCGGGCCGCGCCCTGCGGTCGCGCTGACGCGGTGGCGCCGCTGCGGGTCGTCGAGCACCTGGTTCTCGACGACCTCGGCGCCTACGCGGACGACCGGGGCTGGGTCGTCCCGGCCGGCTGCGCGGTCGCCGACAACGGGCCGCCCGCGGAGGCCGACCGCCGCGCTTCGACCCGGACGACTACCGCAAGCGCCATTCCGTCGAGTGCGGCATCAACCGCCTCAAGAGGAATCGTGCTGTCGCCACACACTACGACAAGCTGGCAGTTCGCCATGAGGCGACAGTTCTCGGTGCTGCCATCAACGAGTGGTCGTGACGTACTGGTCCGATGACAGTTCGAACACCCGCACTCGACGACCACAACTGGGATCGACGGTCTCACCGACCGGATGCATCCCCAGTTTCGTCACGATTCGTTCAGAGGCGCCGTTGTCGAACTGGACGATGCTGCCAATCCGGCCCAGCCTGCAGCCGCAGCGGCCTCCGTGGCCAGGCCCTGCCCCCAGTAGGCACGCCCCAGCAGCCAGCCAATCTCAACCGCAGGCAAGAGCTCCGGCATGAAGTCGGGAACCGAAAGACCGGTGACCCGGCCTGTTCGCCCGTCGAGCGGATCTCCATGGCGAACAGGCCGAAGCCCTGCCTGTCCCACTCGCGCTCCATCGCCTCAACCTCACGGCGAGTCTGCTGTTCGTCACGGACACTGCCATCACCGATCCACCGCATCACCTCGGGATCCGCATTGAAAGCAGCCATGGGCACAACGTCATCCGCGCGCCAACGACGCACGACTAACCGGGGGGTCTCGAACAGGCCATCCGAGCGTTCTGACCCACAGATGTCCCTCGAACATCTCTTACCTGAGACTTCCGATACCCGCCCTAAAGGCCGTTACAGAAGGAGGTTGAAGGTCGCGGAGCACTTCACAGTCGGCGTCACGAGCACTCCCAGAAGCGGGCAAGTTGACGCCCCTGTGAGAACTCGGATCATGGCGGATATTCGTCGTTCATCCAGTTTTGCAACAGCCTTTACGAGCTCGTGCACGGTAGGCGGTGAGACGTCGAGCTCCTGATCCTCGATCATGGTCTTGTGGTGGGGAACTCAACGCGTGCGGTGATCATCAGCAATCGGCGGATCACGGGCCTGCCTGTGGGAGTGATTGCTGAACTCGTCGAGGAGATCGGCCCGTTGTGGCAAGAGCGTCACCAGGCCCGGCTCACCTCCCGGCCACGGAAGCGGGCCGTGGGCGCCGGCGCAAAGCACCGGCTGGTGTTTGTCGATCGGCTGCTGGCCACACTCGTCCATCTTCGTCACGGGGTCACCCACGACGTGCTGGCCTGCTGGTTCGGCGTGGACCGCTCCACCATCACCCGGGCCGTCGGCGAGGTGCGGCCCCTGCTCGCCGAGCGAGGCTGCACGGTCAGCCCCGACGTGCGGCTGCGAACTCTGGCCGACGTCGTCGACCACCTCGGCGCGAGCGGGACGACCGGCATCATCGACGGCACCGAGATCCGGGTCCGTCGGCCCGCCGCCGGACGGAAGGACCGCGACAAGTTCATCTCCGGCAAGAACAAGCAGAACGCCGTCAAGTCCATGGTGGTCACGGACGCCGAAGGCCGCGTGCTGTGGTGCAGCCCAGCACGACCCGCAAGCTGCGCGGACATCACTCACGCCCGCCAATTAGGGCTGGTCAAGCTCTTGGCCGACGGGCCCGCGGTCGAGATTCTCGCCGATGCCGGCTACCAGGGCCTTGGCGCGCAGACCGGCGGCCGGGTGGTGACACCAGCACACCGCAAGTTCAAGAAGAACGCCCCGGACTGGTACGAGGAGATGTACGAACGCCAGCGCAAGGCACACTCCTCAAGGCGGATCCGGGTCGAGCACGGCATCGCCCATCTGAAGAATTGGCGTGCCCTGGCCCGCCACCTCGGCCGCCGCGAGCACATGAGCGACACCGTCCAAGCCGTCGCCGGCCTGCTGTCCCATCAGCAGACCGCGGACCTGACGTCGACACGGCAGAGGTGAACACCGAGCCCCGCCGACAGCCTCGACGTCTCACCGCCTACCGTGCACGAGCTCGTTAGGGCTCGCAGAAGAATAAGTTGCGTGCTGTCTGTCTTGACATCGCAGCTCAGGCCGGGTGCTCGACAGCATGTTGATTCTCTGCGAGCCCTTAGTTGCGGTAGAGAGTAGCGCTGGGATTGATCATGGCCCTGGCTGAGGGCCCTCGACTGAGCGCGGTGCGCCGGAAGAGTGAATTCTCCCGCAGATCTTATTGCGAGTGGCTTGCAATAAGGCGGGTGTGCCCCTTTCGGCCCAGTGGTCGGCGCCTGTGTCGTCGCGGATTTTCCTGGGGTGTCGTTCGGCTGCATCACCGCTCCCACCGGCCTGTTCACCCTTCGTGGACCGCGTGCCCGACCTGGGAGTCCGGTCGGAGTGGGTGGGGGTCTGGGTTTCGGCGTGCTTGTCTACGGCTGCGCAGTCTTTGGGTGCTGACGGGCCCGCGTTTCGAGCCGCCCCGTCGATCGGCCCTTTCCTGCCAGACCGCTCGGTTCGCAATCTCCCTCTGCGGCACCGGACGCCATCTCCATCAGCCCGCCCCTCGCTCTCGCATGCCTCGACGCATGCCCGGCAGGGGTCAGCAGACAGAAGGAATGCCGTGAAGGTTTCACAGGACAGGCCCCGTTCGCGGAGGGTCCTGGACCAGTCCCTGCTCGTGCTCGGTGCCACCACCCTGGCCGCAGGACTCGGAGCGATGACCCTCGCCCCGGGTCTCAGCGCGGCCTCCAGCCACCGCGAGGCGCCCCTGATCGCCGGGGACCCGCGGGCGGACAACACCGACGTGTACGCGTTCACCAGCCCCGACAAGGCCGACACGGTCACGATGGTGGCGAACTGGATCCCGATGGAGGAGCCCAACGGCGGCCCGAACTTCTACGCGTTCGGTGACGACCTGCGCTACAACATCAAGATCGACAACAGTGGTGACGGGGTCGCCGATGTCACCTACAGCTGGCGCTTCCGCGGCAGCTACCGCGATGACGCGAACCAGTTCCTCTACAACACCGGCCAGGTCACCTCGCTGAACGACCCGGACCTGAACTTCCGCCAGGTCTACGACCTGGTCGTCACGACCGGAGGAAAGAGCCGAACGCTCCTGTCGGGCATGCCGGCCGCCCCGTCCCGCACGGGCAAGGCTTCGATGCCCGACTACGCCTCGCTGCGGAAGCAGGCGACGTTCGGTCTGCCGGGCGGCGGCAAGACGTACACGGGGCAGACCGAGGACCCGTTCTTCGCCGACCTGCGCGTCTTCGACCTCCTCTACGGCGGCGACCTGAGCGAGCGGGGGCAGGACACCCTGGCCGGCTACAACGTCAACACCATCGCCATCCAGGTCCCCAAGAAGCAGCTGGCCCTCAAGGGCAACACCTCTCGCAACCCGGTGGTCGGCGTGTGGTCGACCACCGATCGCGCGGGCGTCACCGTCACCGACTCCCGCGACAAGAAGGGCAAGGGCGACGCGAAGCAGTGGAAGCAGGTCTCCCGCCTCGGGAACCCGCTGGTCAACGAGGTCGTCGTCCCGCTGAAGTTCAAGGACGCCTTCAACACCCTCAACCCGAGCCAGGACCGAACCGTTCAGCCCGTCGTCGACAAGGTGTACGACCCGATCCTGCCCAAGCTCATCCAGCAGGTCTACGGCATCCCCGCCCCCGCGACGCCCCGTAACGACCTCGCCGAGATCTACCTGACGGGCATCTGCAAGGTCTGCGGCCCGATCAAGGCCGATCTGAACGCACACCGCCTCAACAAGGACGCGGCGCTCAGGAAGATCGTCCCGGCGGAGGAGCTGCGCCTCAACATGGCGGTGCCGCCCACCGCCAGGCCCCAGCGCCTCGGAGTTCTGGCGGGCGACCTGGCCGGCTTCCCGAACGGGCGACGCCTCGCCGACGACGTCGTCGACATCTCGCTCCAGGCCGTCGAGGGCGCCGCCCAGACCGGCGTTCTCGTCCCCGAACTCGCGGACGGCGACAAGGTCGACGCCAACGAGGTCCCGTTCGGCGCCTCGTTCCCCTACGTCGCGCTGCCGCACACCAAGAACGTCAACCGCGGCCCCGGCGCGGCAGGCCGCACCGCCGAGCAGTCCTCGATGGAGAACACCGCGGCGACCCCCGTCACGAAGACCACCCAGGCCGCCGCGCTCGCCGGCGCGGGCGCGCTCCTTCTCGGCGTCGGCGGCTTCCGCCTCCGCCGCCGGGGCAAGGACAGCTGACCCGGCCGCAGCAGAACACGGATCGAGGCCACGAAGGTGTTCGGGCCGGGGAGCACCAACCCGGCCCGGGCATCGTCGAATCATGGGGAGGACCTTTCGTTGCACCCGGACCACACCGCACTCACGTCCACGCCACCGCCGGCCCCTTCCCGAGGCGGCAGGCGGCTGCGAAGCATCGTGGTCACCCTGGCTCTGGGCGCGACGATGTTCGCCGTCGGCGCGGTCATGCTGACCCCCGGCGGGACCACCGCTCCCAGTCCGGCCGACATCGGCCAGCCGGACGAGGCACCCCGTGGGTCGGTCGAGGCGCTCCAGGCCCGAGTGACCCGCCTGCCGAAGGATCCCGGCGGCTGGGCCGCCCTGGGGATGGCCTACGTCCAGCAGGCGCGCAGCACCGCCGACCCGGCCACCTACGACCGGGCCGAGAAGGCGCTGCGTACCTCTCTCTCCGTACAGAGCGTGGACAACACGGACGCGGAGACCGCCATGGGCGCCCTGGCCGCGGCACGCCACGACTTCCCCACCGCGCTGCGCTGGGCCCGCAAGGCCACCACCAGCGGGCCCTACAGTTCCTCCGCCTACGGAGTCCTCGCCGACGCACACACCCAACTCGGCCACTACGACGAAGCCGACGAGGCCGTCCAGAAGATGGCGGATCTACGCCCGGACGCCGCCTCCCTCGCCCGCGCCTCCTACGCCTTCGAGCTCAAGGGAAACACCGACCGGGCCCGCGCCCTGATGCAACGCTCGCTGGCGGCAGCGGCCACCCCGGCCGACAAGTCGTTCGCCCACAGTGTTCTGGCAGCCCTTGACCTCCAGGACGCGAACCCCCGCCAGGCCCTGGTCAGGACGCAGAACGCGCTCAGGACCGCCCCGACGGATTCGGCCCTCCTGGAGACCCGGGCCCGCGCCTACCTGGCACTGGGCGACACCACCCGGGCCGTCGCCGACTACCGGGCGGCCGTCGCGATCGCCCCCCTGCCGCACTACCTGTTGGGCCTGGGCGAACTGGAGCAGGCCCTGGGCCACCGTGAACGGGCCGAGGAGAGTTACGCCCTCCTGCGCGCGCAGGACCGTATCCGGGAAGCCGCCGACGACCCGGCGGACACCGACGCGATCCTCTTCGAAGCCGATCACGGCAACCCGCGACGCGCTGTCACCCTGGCCGAGGAGACCCTCCGTAACCGCCCCTTCGTCGCCGTCCACGACGCCTACGCCTGGGCCCTGCACCGGGCCGGCCGGGACACCGAAGCCCTCGTCCAGGCCGACAAAGCCCTTGCCCAGGGCACCCGCAGCGCGCTCTTCCGCTACCACCGCGCCGCCATCCACCACGCCCTCGGCGACCCCGGCGCGGCCCGCCGCGACCTGACCGAAGCGCTGCGCGAGCCGGGCTTCCACCCCCTGCACGCCAACACCGCCCGCGACCTGCTCCAGCGAATCGACACCACACCATGAACCACACCCTGCGCCGAGCCCTCACCACCCTGGCCGCCGGCGCCCTCGTCGCCGTCGCGAGCGTGGCGTCCGCCCCCGCCGCCACCGCCCACCCCCTGGGCAACTTCAGCGTCAACTACCACACCGGCCTCGTCCTTCGCCCCGACCGGATCGACGCCCACGTCGTGGTCGACCATGCGGAGATCTCAGCCCTCCAGGAACGCTCCGCCATCGACACCGATCACAACGGCAGGGTCAGCGACAACGAATCGCGCGTCCACGCCGAGAAGACCTGCTCGGACCTGAGCGGACAGCTCCACCTGAGCGTGGGCGGTACCCAGGCGGACTGGAGGCGGTCCTCGGCCACCCTGGTGTACGAGAACGGGGAAGCGGGCCTCAAGACCAGCCGCCTCACCTGCTCGCTGACCAGCCCGGCCGACCTCACCGAGCCCGCCGGCATCCGGGCCGAAACGGACTACGACACCAAGCGCGTCGGCTGGCACGAGATGACCGCGACCGGCCAGGGCGTCAGGATCACCCGGACCGACGTACCGGCAGCGTCCACCACCCGCGAACTGCGCCAGTACCCGCAGGACCCCCTCGCCTCCCCGCTGGACCAGCGCAAGGCAGAACTGCGCAGCGAACCCGGGCAGGGTGCGGGGGCCCTTCCGGCGATGGCGGCGGACCTTCCCGGCGCGGGCCTGGTCAGCGAGGCGCTCGCCAAGGTCACCGGGGCCTTCGACTCGCTCGTCGGCGCCCGCGAGATCACTCTGCCCGTGGGACTGCTGGCCCTGTTCCTGGCGCTCGTCCTCGGGGCGTCCCACGCGGCGATGCCCGGCCACGGCAAGACCATCATGGCCGCCTACCTGGCGGGCCGCCGCGGCACCCGGCGGGACGCCCTCACCGTCGGCGCCACCGTCACCCTCACCCACACCGCAGGCGTCCTCGTCCTCGGACTGGCCCTCCCGGTCTCCACTCATCTGGCGGGTGAGACCGTCCTGTTGTGGCTCGGTGCCGCCAGCGGCCTCCTCGTCACCAGCATCGGCCTCTGGCTCCTTCTGGGCGCGGTCCGGGGCAGGCCGCAACACAACCACCATCACCACGGCGACAGCCACAGCCACAGCCACAGCGGCGTCGGCCATCATCACGACCACAGCCACGACCACGACCACGGGCCCGGTCGTCCCCACCACCACGGGCCCGCCGTACCGGCCCCCGCGATCGACAGCGCGCCGGCCGAGGAGCTTCGGTCGAACCCCGCGGTCGCGACCCTCAGCCCGCCGGACCACGAGCACCACCTGTCAGGCACATCAAGGGCCCCTGAGAAGACCCGGCGTACGAGCAGGTCCGGCCTCATCGGTATGGGCATCGCCGGCGGTCTTGTCCCCAGCCCCTCCGCCCTCGTCGTACTCCTCGGCGCCGTTGCCCTCGGACGTACGGCCTTCGGCGTCCTCCTCGTCATCGGCTACGGACTCGGCATGGCCGCCACCCTCACCCTCGCCGGGCTCCTTCTCGTCCGCCTGCGCGAAAGGATCGAGAACCACGACCGGGCCCGGACCCTCCGCCACAACACCCTGCTCAGGAAGCTGGCACGGACCGGCCCCGTCATCACCTCACTCCTCGTCATCGCCGTCGGCCTCGGCCTGACCCTGCGCGCGGCCGCTGGCAACGGCTGACTTCCGCCTTGCACCTGGCGAACCAAGCGTCCGCGCCCGGAGCATCAGCATGCGGCGGGTTTCCCTCGGGTACTCATGGAAGGTCTGCTCACCATGAGCGGAGGCGGTGGGTTTGATGTGAACGCTAGGCGCGGGCTTCTGGTACTGATGGGCTCCGGCGAGACGAGCCCGACCATGGTCACACTGCATCGGGAGGTCACTGCCCACCTTTCCCGCGCAGCCGACGCGGTGATCTTGGAGACGCCGTACGGCTTTCAGGTCAACCGCGACGACATCTCCACCCGCGCCAGGGAGTACTTCCGTCGCTCGGTGAGCCTCGCGACCGCGGTCGCTCCGGACGCTGAGATCGACGGCCCCTCGGGCGAGGGCGGCGCGGACAAGGTTCGCGACCGAGTCCGCAGGGCGGAGTGGGTCTTC
This sequence comes from Streptomyces sp. NBC_01116, assembly GCF_041435495.1. Classification (NCBI taxonomy): domain Bacteria; kingdom Bacillati; phylum Actinomycetota; class Actinomycetes; order Kitasatosporales; family Streptomycetaceae; genus Streptomyces; species Streptomyces sp. NBC_01116. Next base: position 6,629,878 of record NZ_CP108644.1, on the reverse strand, counting down.
GCCGGTCCCGGCAGCCCGTCGTACGCGCTGGGCCGCTGGAACACCCTGCGCCTCGGAGAGATTCTCCGCGCGGGAACACCAAGACGCTCCTGAAGGACTCCCCGGTCGCACCCTCGAACGTCGGCAAGGCGTCGATGCCCGACTACGCCTCCCTCCGCAAGGAGGCCGTGGTTCCGCTGCCGGGCGGCGGCACGACCTTCGCCGGCCAGGCGTCCGACCCGTTCTTCCTGGACCTGCGGATCTTCGACCTCCTGTACGGGGGCGACCTCTCGGAGACCGGCCACAACACACTGGCCGGCTACAACATCAACACCCTCGCCGTCCAGGTGCCCAAGTCGACGCTGGCGCTCAAGGACGACGCCAAACGCAACCCCGTCATCGGTGTGTGGTCCACCACCGACCGTAGAGGAGCGAACGTCACGGGCGCAGCCGGCAAGGGCAGCGAGGACGCGAAGGCGAAGGACGCGCAGGGGACACCCGCCAAGGACGGAAACGCCGACGACTGGCGGCAGGTCTCGCGCCTGGGCAATCCGCTCGTCAACGAGGTCGTCGTGCCGCTGAAGTACAAGGACGCCTTTAACTCGCTCAGCCCGGAGAAGGACGCCACCGTCACCCCGGTCGTCGACAAGGTCAAGGACCCCATCGTCCCCAAGCTCATCCAGAACATCTACAAGGTCCCCGCCCCCGCCACGCCGCGCAACGACCTCGTCGAGATCTTCCTCACCGGGATCTGCAAGGAGTGCGGTCCGATCAAGGCGGACCTCAACTCGCAGCGCCTCAACCAGGACGTCGACAAGGCCGCGGTCGTTCCCGCGGAAATGCTGCGCCTGAACATGGCCGTCCCGCCGGCCGCCAAGCCCAACCGCCTCGGCGTCCTGGGCAAGGACCTGGCCGGCTTCCCCAACGGCCGCCGGCTCAACGACGACGTCGTCGACATCGAGCTCCAGGCCCTCGAAGGCGCCGCTCAGACCGGGAAGATCGTGCCCGCCCTGGCAGCCGGCGATGCCGTCGACACGCCCTACCGCGAGCCGGGTGACACCTTCCCGTACGTGGCGCTGCCCAACACCGCGGCCGTCAACCAGGCTGACTCGCTCCACCCCGACGGTGGCGTCGGCGCCGGCCTCGGCGGCCTCGCCTCGGGCGACGGCTTCCCCGTCGTGCCCGTCACCGCCCTGGGCGGCGGGGCACTCCTGGCCGTGGCCGGAGTGCTGGCACTGCGCCGACGACGCGGCACCGGCCAGGCATGAACAGCCCGTTCCTACCCGGTCGCCCGATCCGCCGTCGGCGGGTCGGGCGACCGGCCCGTGCCACCACCACCCGCCGCCCACGACTGCGGCGTATACCCGGCAGGCGGGGAACCGCTGGAACGATCGCCATAGCCGTCGGGGCAGCACTGGCCTGCATCGGCTTCTCCACTCTGAGCACCGGCTCCGGACAGGTACCGAAACTGATGGACAGAGGCAGCCTGCCCGTTCACCCGGGATCCGGCCAAGCCATGACATCCGGCGACCTGACGCCCGCACCACCGGTCCGCATCCGCATACCTACCATCGGAATCGACCAGCCCCTGATCGGCCTGCGCGTCCAGCAGGACGGCCGCCTCGGCGTTCCCGACGAGCCCGAAAACATAGGGTGGTGGAGCGACGGCCCCCGCCCCGGTGGCCCCGGCGCGACGGTCGTCGTCGGCCATGTCGACTCCGCCACAGGCCCCGGAGCCTTTCACGGACTCTCCACGCTCGGCCCGGGCGACGAAGTGACTATGGTCCAGGAGGACCGGTCCACCATCACCTTCACCGTGCGGGCGCTGCGCCAGTACGGGAAGGACGCCTTCCCCGACAGCCAGGTCTATGCGACCAGCGGACCACCCGCCCTGCACCTGATCACTTGCTCGGGCACCTACGACCGCAGCCGCCGCGAGTACCGGGACAACCTCGTCGTCTACGCCACCCTCGACAACGCAGGTGTGCCGAAGGGATGAACGCGAGCCCCGAGACCGGGACCTCCTACGGTCACCGATATCGATCGCTCGCGCACCTTCCAGACCGCGGTCTCGCGCTCTGCGACCGACCGCCCCGGACTGCTTCGCCGAGGGCCGTGTCCGCCGAAAGCAGGCGTCACGATCGTCATCGGACATGACCCGCCCGGCTCCCCTGCTTGACGTCGGTGGTTTCGAGCAGTTCTGGAACGAGAGCTTCGACCGATTGGACGCCTACGTGCGGGACCTGAAGCAGACGAGGGAAGCGGAGTAGCTGATGAGCAGGACAGGACAAGGAACGCCGGCGCAATCGGCGACAGCCGACCGTGAGACCGTCGTCTCCCAGATCATCGACGCTCCACGGGAGCTGGTGTTCGAGGCGTTCACCGACGTCCGACACCTGCCGCACTGGTGGGGACCGGAGGGGTTCACCACCACCACGCGTGACCCCCGGGTGCTGCCGGGCGGGACCACGTTCCACTTCGTCAACGACGGCATCGAGTCCGCGCTCGAACAGGCCCGCGAGGCCGCCGGTGATCGCGACGTCCGCGTCGCGGGCGGCGGCGCGACGATCGTGGAGTACGTGAACGCCGGCCTGATCGACGAGTTTTCCATCGCGCTGTCGCCTGTGCTGTTCGGCTCCGGAATCCGTCTGTTCGAGGGCGTGGACGCGGCCCGCGTGGCCCTGGAGCAGGTCCGCGCGGAGCCCTCCCCGAGGGTGACGCATCTGACCTACACCGTCCGGGAGCGGTGACCGCCCCGAACTCGGCACGCTCCCTCCGCGCTCAGCTGCCTGCGGACGGCCCAGCCCGCCCCGGCGGCGAAGACGGATGGCGATACGCGCTCACCTATTGGTGCGAGGAGCTGGCCCTGTACGCCGACACGGTGTCCGAAGTGCTGTCGCGAGTACCTGACTGAGCTGTACACCGGCGCCTCTACCGGCAGGTCCGAATGCTGATCACGGCGGTGGTGGAAGGAGCTGGTGTGGGGCGGGAAATTGGTGCCGGCCTCGCTGGCCGGCACCAAGCCCTTTGTTCTCAGCTCTGGTTCAGGGGCAGCGCGACGTCGGTGACCTGGTGGTTTCGGGGGAACTCTCCGATGCTCTCGGCCTGGCCGGTCAGGACGTTGACCTCGTAGAAGCGGTAAGCGCCGTTGACGCTCAGCGCCGCGAAGCCGTGGTTCGTGCGGGTCCGGTGGGAGAAGTAGATGTCGAATCCGGCGTTAGGGCCGGCGTTGACGCCGAGGTTCCCGGTGGGGGCGAGGGTGCCGACGTTGGCGGGCGACTGGAGCGAGACCCGGTCGTTCGTCGTGTCGATGTCGAACAGCGAGGTCGCGGTGTCCGCGTTGAGGTCGTTGTTCGTGTAGGCCGCACCGGTCACACCCTTGGCCGATGACGGGGGCGTCGTCGGGTTGGTCAGCGGGCCGTCGACGGTTGTGGTGAGCGGGGCGGCCGGGTCGTCGATGTTGTGGCGCAGGTTCTGGCCGGTGTCGCTGATGACGCGCAGCCGGTTCGCCGCCGGGTTGAAGTCGACTCCGAAGAAGTTGCCGGCCGGAGCCACGGTCAACTGCGAGACCTTGGTCGCCTTCGCGTTGCGGGTGTTCAGGGTGTAGATGCCGCCCTTGTCGCCGACCCCGTACAGCTTGGCGTTCTGCACGCGGAAGTCGATGCCGACCAGCTTGGTGTCCTTCTTCAGCCCACTGACCTTGCCCAGCTGCCAAGGCTCGGACGGCGCTCCGGTGCGGAACTCCACCAGCCGCTGACCGGAGGTCAGGCCGATCACCGCGAGCCCGTCGTCTCCTGCCTTCTGCTCCCGCGTGTCACCGGGCCCGCCCTGTACGGCCTGCGTGGGCAGCGGACCGGCCGCCCACGCGCCTGCCGATGCCGGCACAACCATGGACACCGCTGCGGTCAGGGCCGCGACGAGAACTGCTTTGCGCATCTGTGTCTCCTACGAGGTGCGACTCCCGACCATCGGGCGTCAACAGCGACAGGAACACGTACGCACCTGGGCCGCCCGTCGCACAGGCCCATCCAGCCCCAACCCCACGGGGAATGGCGACCGATACTCCAGCGGGCGAGGACAGGCCCACCGCGCCCTCGATGAAGCTCGCACGCAGGTTCGCGAGGTCTCGTCTGCCGTTGGGAGAGCGACCGCTCTCGGGCCACGGGAAGTGGCCCTGTTCCACCGTCCAAGGCGCGATCAAGTACGCCGACCCCCGGTACATCTGACACCTGGCTTCCAGGCCCGGTGCCACCCCAACGCCATCGTCAGGGACTCCCCCGGTAGTCCCGCTCATGTCGCCGCCGCGGCCCCGGAAGTCAGTTCGGCGGTCGTTCAGGAGGCGATGATGCCCCATCCGGGGTCTTGGTCCTGCCGGCTGATGCGCGGGTTCGGTGTGGTGGTCATGGCCGGAGCGTACGCGCGGCGAACCACTGAGAACAGCCCCGGACACCTGCCTCACGCCGGACGGTTCAGGCGCTGCGGCGCGGCCGCAGCCGGGGTGATCGTGGTCAACCCTGCCGATTCGGCGGCTAGGCGTTGCAGGGCCCGTGCCCGGGATGCCTCGCTGGGGCGCACCTGCCCGCTCGGCGGCCACTTTGGTACAGAGCTCCTCGAGGGCCTGGCGGCCGTCTGCGAAGTTCTCCTCCGGTTCCCGGAGCCGTTCCCGGAGCTGCCGTTCGGCCGCCTTCTGGATCTTGGGGCGGGTGTGCTGCCGGGTGGTGGTCCAGGTGGCGCGGTGGGCGGCGATGACCTCGCGGTATCCCTCCGGCGGACCTGCCCGCTGCATCGGTGCGGCGGGCGCTGTCGGCTGCGGGACCGATTGGATGGCCGCCGTGGCGGGGCCGGCCTCTACGGGAGCGGGCGCCAGGACGTGCAGGGAGCGGATGTTCGCGCCCTGCACCCTCTCGTTGGCCGCCGCGATCAGCTTCGGTGCGCTGGGCCGTGACGCCGGATCGTCGCATAGAGCGGCCTCATGCGAAGTCGTCGGGGACGATACGCATCTTCTCCGCGATCCGGGCGAGGGCCTTCTGGTCGGCGGTACTGAGGGAGCCCAGGACCAGACTGCGTACCGCGCGCAGGTGCGTGGGTGCCGCCCGGTCCACGATGTCGAAGCCTGCGTCGGTGAGTTCGGCAAGGGTGTAACGCCCGTCGGCCGGGTCAGGGGTCCGGACGACCCAGCCGCGCTGCTCGCACCGTTTGATGACGTTGGACAGCCGGGAGAGCGACCCGCTGGCGAGGAAGGCGAGCTCCCCCATTCGCAGCCTCCGCTCCGGGGCCTCGGAGAGGTGGCTGAGCACGAGGTACTCGAACAAAGGTGATGCCGTGCTCTTCCCGCAACGGTGACTCCAGCTTCCCCGGCAGCAGCAGCACCAGCAAGATCGGAGTGACACCGAGCTGGTCCAGGGCGCGGGCCCGGTCACCGAGGTCGAGCTCACGGGGGATGTTCAGGCCCCTCGGTCAGAGGGTGTAGACGGGCGCCTCCATGCCAGCCCGGTGTCTTCGGGACTGGCACCCAGTGGCAGCAGCTCGGTCACCTCGTGACAGCCATGATCACGACGGCTGGGGTGCGTGCGCAGGGACAAACGTGGCCATCATGGCTGATTCCCATCTGATGCCACCGATGCTCCCATTCGCAAGCAGTCGTGGAGGGTGGCTGTGAAGCCGGGCAAGGACCCGAGTCCTGCCGCCCTCCGGCCGGCCTCACTTCGCACTGGATTTTCATTAGCACTGCGGCGTGCGTGGGCCGAATCCTCGGGGACGTACTGGATCCGAACCGCTACGGAAGACGATTCCGCGTCAGTGAGCGGTCGTCGCTGCTCCTCGATCGAGATCTGGGCCAGACTCTCAGGTCAACCCGCAGGTCACCCGGTCAAAGCCGGTCTGTGGAGCGGATCCCGGGGCGGTGCCGTAACTGGGGTGTCCTGGTGTACTTTCTGGCTGCTTTTGAGCGACTTTCGGGTCATCTTACGTAGCGGATCTTTTGGATGAATATTCTAAGCAGAAACCATTGGCCAACCCTTGAGCGGTGCTAGTAATTACTCTGCGTTCGGCGCCGAGTTGCCTATCCATCTCGAAGGTCGGGCGTGAATCCCACTTCTCCAGCAAGGATGGATTTCCTCGCATGGCAATCGCTCTCCGCAAGACACTCGCTCTCACAGCTCTGGCGCTGACCGCTTCCTTCCTGCCGACTGCCGGGGCACAGGCCGTGGAAGCGGCTTCCCCCGCCCTGCGTGCTCCCGGGCTGTACTGTCTCGCGAATGCCTGGAACACCCCGAACGTGTCCACGAAGCCGTGTGACGCGAAGGACCAGGGCCAGCACTGGACCCTTTCGGGCCACCAGATTTCCCTGACCAACGCCCCGGCCTACTGCCTCGCCAACACCTGGAACGCCGCGGACGTCTCGGTGAAGCCGTGCGACCCCAAGGACCAGGGACAGTACTGGAATGTCTCGGGCCAGCAGATCGCCCTCACGTATGCGCCGGCCTACTGCTTCAGCAACGCGTGGAACACCCCGAACGTCTCGACCAAGCCGTGCGACGCGAAGGACCAGGGCCAGCGCTGGGTGATCTTCAAGGACCAGATCAGCCTCGCTGCCGCCTGACCCCCGCTGCGCAAACGGCCTTCCCGGCCAGTCCTCGCAAGCAAGCCACCTGCTCCGACGTCCCAGCCGGCAGAGGTCCCTACGATTTCTGACATCCCGCCCGTAGGTCGCCGCACCGGCCGAACCCCGACCTGGTTATAGCGGCGACCTGCGAGGCTGGCACGGATCCTGGAGAGCAGAGGCAGCCGGTCGGCGAGGTCACCGTCATAGCCGCGGACTCCGGCGGCTACCACCAGCCGCCGGGGGAACGCCAGATCGGGGTGGGCCGGCCGGTGATCCTCCGGTGCGCGAGGACACCGAGGATGTACCAGCCTTTCACCGACCATCAGGCGATCCACGCCTCGGCTACCAGCAGGTAGACCACCAGCTTGACCACGCCGACGAAGAGGGCGGCTCCGCCACCGGAACCACCGCCTCGGCTCCGGCCCCCGAAGAGAGGGACGGAACCGCCGAGGGACAGCGGACCGGGCAGCGGGACGGACCAACGCAAGCGCACGGTGTTCTCCTGACGTTGCGGCACTGGGACGGATACGCCGCACCGACAGGTACAACGAGACAGGGGTTCGGGCCGCTTCGCGGGGCCTATCCCGACGACCAGGCACACATGTGCTGGTGGTAGGTATCCGGAGGCGCTCTGCGAACACCCCGAGCCTGGCATAGCCCCGCCACCCGGTGAGAACTCACACACGGCCGCCCTCCCGGCGGCGTCAAGCAACCGGTGCGTCAGCTTTTGCCGGGAAGCGGACAACTATGGAGGTTCTGCATCGCTGACGTTGTCGGGTCGCAAGGATGTGGTGACTTCGCCGGACGTCGGCTCTGCCGGTGTGCGGGCGGGGTAGGGCTGTTGCGGTGCTCGTTCCTGCCGCAGCGGTGCGCGAGGTGTGCAGCGTGCCCAGAGTGGTGGCGCGGTGCGCGCTGTACGGGGCCCTCGGACCCAGTGGTCCTAGACCGCGGGGTGGGGCCGCGCGACCGCACCGCTGCCGGTTCCCGGGTCCTTCGGACCTGCCGTCGGGTGCGGACTCGATGAAGGGGAAGTCCTGTGACTTCTGCACCTGCCAGACCACGCCGCACCCTGTCCAGCTTCGGGCGGCGGCTGATCTCCCTCACCGCCGGCGCCGCTCTGGCCGTCTCGGGCCTGGTGGCGCTCGCCTCACCTGCCCAGGCCACGAACGGCCCGCTGGCCTACGTGACCAACTTCGGCGGTAACACCGTCTCGGTGGTCGACACGGACACGAACACGATCACCGGCAGCGTCACCGTCGGCAGCAAGCCCGTCGGCGTGGCGGTCAACCCGGCGCAGCCGCGCGCCTACGTCGCCAACCTCGCCTCCAACAGCGTTTCGGTGATCGACACCGCGACGAACACGGTCACCGCGACCGTCCCCGTCGGAGCCACGCCTGTGTTGGTGGCGGTCAACCCGTCCGGGACCCGCGCCTACGTCGCGAACACCGGCAGCGACTCGGTCTCCGTCATCGACACCGCGACGGACACAGTCATCGCGACCGTGCCCGTCGGGGACGGCGCGAACGGGGTGGCGGTGAGCCCGTCGGGCGCCACCGTCTACGTGACGAACAACCTCGCGGCCAGCGTCTCGGTGATCAGCACCGCGACCAACACGGTCACCGCGACCGTCCCGGTCGGCAACGGCCCCGCCGGTCTGGCGGTCAGCCCGTCAGGGACCGTGGTCTACGTCACGAACAACAGCAGCAGCAACTCCGTCTCGGTGATCAGCACGGCGACGAACACGGTGACCGCGACCATCCCGGTCGGGTCTGCCCCGAACGGGGTCTCCTTCACCCCCTCGGGAACCCGGGCCTACGTCGCCGACAACGGCGGCTCCGACGTCAAGGTGATCGACACGGCGACCAACACGGTCACCGCGACCGTCCCCGTGGGCGCCGCCCCCGCCGAAGCCAGGGTCAACCCCGCCGGCACCGCCGCCTACGCCACCAACCTGAACGGCAACACCGTCTCGGTGATCAGCACCGCGACCAACACGGTCACGGCCACCATCACCGGGTTCAACAGCCCCTACGACATCGCCTTCTTCCCCAAGCCCGCACCGAAGAAGGCCGACATCGACGTCAACCTCGTCGCGCAGCCCCACCTGGGCATCCTCGTGCCCTACCTGAGCTACACCCTCACCGCCCAGAACACCGGCCCCGACGCGGTCACCTCCGCGACCCTCACCGCGGCCCTCCCGGCCGGCACCACCGCAACGAACCTCTCCCCCGGCTGCACTGTTGCCGGCATCACGGTCACGTGCGCCTACGGGGCCATCGCCAACGGGGCGAGCGTGAACAAGACGTTCCGCGTCCCGCTGAGTGTGCTGACCCTCGGCCAGGTCACCGTCACCGGCGTGCGGACCGCGTCCGCGCCCACCGATCCCAACCCGGCCAACGACAGCGCCACCGCCACCTGCACCGCCATCTCCATCATCCTCGTCACCTGCCCCTGATACCTCCCACGCGGTGAACCGCGTACCACGCACCACCGCTGCCCTCCACCGCCGCACCGGTGGAGGGCAGCGGCACGAGAAGCGCGGAAGACCCAGCGCCGGGGAAGCGCCCTCCATACAGTGCAGGCCGCCGACGTCTTTACAGAGGCTCATCCCGATCGTTCGCCCGACCCGCCGCTCCATCCCAGCGCGCGCCAACAGGCACACGCTGGAGTCAGAGCTCACCTAGAAATGGAGTCGGTCGTCACCGACAAAGCCACCTGGGCGACTACCTGCCGCCTCACGTGGCGGACATGGCGCGGAAGGTCGCCGGGGTACTGGAGGAGCCACAACCGGCGCCCGCGTGACGCCGGGGGCGTGGTCGTTAGGCAACGCGACCCCATACCGGGCCCCGGGGAAGGTGCTGATCCCCCGGGGCCCGTGGTGTGTCCGCTCTACCGGTAGCAGCGGGTGGGGCCCCGCTCCTGGGGGCGGGCAGCAGCGCCTTTCTCGTCCGCGATCCGCTGCTGGTCTCGCCGCAGAGCGTCCGCTCGGGCCTCGGGGGTGACGGCTGGACCGAGGGTGATCGCCTCGGTGCCGGTCACCGGGGCCAGCGAGTACCGCAAGGGCGCTTTGCTGGACCGCGTGGGCAGGTGGAGACGGGCCACACCGGCCGGAAGCTCGGCGCGCAGCGCTCCGTGCCAGCGGATCCATAGCGCGGGGCGCCCGCGGAGTGCTTCGTCTCGGAGCTTGTCCACGGCGGTGCTCTCGTCCGCGCGGTCGATCTCCACGGCGACCGGCGGGCCGTCTTTGGGTCGAGGTAGGCAGACTAGGACGGCGACCAGTAGGCGATGCAGCCGCCGTTCGTCAGACGGGGCGGGTCGATGTAGCGCATCTGCGCCTCTGTCCTGCATCTCCATCCGGACGCTCCCACCCACTGCACCACCGCCCGGGTGATGGACTGGGTCGCGCCCTTGCCGGTCAGGCCGGTGAGGGAGAAGCCGGTCTCGGACAGGTACGTGCCTAAGGAAACGGCGAGAATCTCGGACTCGCCGGCCTCCGTCGGTTCATGGGCCATCCGGTGATTCTCCGCTCGCCCACTGACAACGGCCTGCTGCTTCCCGGCCGACGACCGGCCCGCACTCCAGCCCATCTCGGGGCAGATCGCGGGCGTGCAGTCTGCCTTGGGGTGAAGGCCGGGCTACTCGGCCACGTTGTCGGGACTGGGCAGGTGGGGCGGGAACTGCCGCTCCAGGATCTCCGCTCACTGGTGCAGGACGACGAAGCCGGTCGCGTCGGCCTGCGCCTGGACCAGCTCGGTCAGCGCGTCGATGAACGGCTGGGCAGACGTGCCCGGCGGCATCGCGGCGGCGGCCTGCTTCAGACGTTCGTGCGCGGTCGGGAAGGTCTCCTTGGCCCACGCGTCCTGTTCCTCCATGCGCTGAGAGCCTGCTTCCCAGTCGATCTGCATGATGGTCCACTGCGTGCAGTCCGGCGTGTGCCACATCTGGTGCGGCGTTCCCACCGCGAGGCAGACGTTGTCCCGGCCAGGGCCCGCCGCCTTGCAGTCCGGGCACACTTCGCCTTCCGTCTCCGCGTAACCCTGCATCACGCTGCTCCCCTCGCCTGGAAAGGCACGAGCCTGCCACGGAGGATCGCGGGCTGACCAGAGCTTCGCCGTCCGGCGCCAGCTCGGTGACCTCACGGTATGGCCACCAGCCCGGTGACCAACCAAGGTGGGGCAATGAGCTTCTTCGAGCAGGCCACCGATCGGGTGATGGCCCGTGAAGGGCAACGAGCTAGGCCCTCGGGCTGTTGAGCGAGATGTCTGACGTCTCAATCACGTTGCTCGGGGGCCTCGTTGGTCGTCCATCCTGCCGCACTCGACCTGCCGCATGCACTCGTGGAGTGGGTCACCATGCTGATCATCACTCGTGAGGGCGACCGGCGCTGCAAGCTCCGCCCGTCCCAGCGCGCGATGGTGGCACTCGTGTACCTGCGCGAACACACCACTCTCGCGAAGATCGCCGCCGGGTTCGGGATCAGCGAGTCCACCGCCCACGCCTACACCAGCGCGGTCATCGACCTGCTCGCCGAACGAGCACCGGGCCTGCTCAAGACGCTGCGCGAGCACGAACCCGACTTCGTCCTGCTCGACGGCACCCTCGCCGAGTGCGACCGGGTCGGCGACGGCCGGGCCGACTACTCCCACAAACACCGACGCCACGGCGTGAACGTGCAGGTCGTCACCGACCCAGGCGGCCGGCTGCTGTGGATCTCGCCTGCCCTGCCGGGCCGTACACACGACCTGACCGCCGCCCGCACCCATCGGATCATCCGGATCTGCGAGCGCCAGGGCGTTCCCATCCTGGCCGATCTCGCCTACCAAGGCGCCGGGCCGTGGCTGACGACCGGCATCAAACGCAAGCCACTCACGGACCTCACTTCCACCGAGAAGACTCTCAACCGGGCGCTGGCCGCGGCACGAGCACCCGTGGAACGCGGTGTCGCGAGCCTGAAGTCCTGGCGGATCTTCCGCAGGTCCCGGTGCAGCCCCAACCGCATAACGTCAATCGCCAAGGCCATCCTGACGCTGGAGAGGCAACTCTGAAAGAGCTCATTGACGCACTCTCCGTCGGCCCTGACACCTACGGATTCGATTCCCTCCGTTCTTCGCAGAGCATGGAGGATGGTCACTGGAAGCAGCCTCAAGCGACCAGCTGGCTGACCCAGCGCGCCAGAGAAAAGCCGCCAACAGCGCCCAGACCATTGGATACCAGGAACATCGAGTTCTGAAGAGTAGACAGACCACGCATCGCCGGATCGGCACCCAGAGCGACAATCCTGCTGGGGCTCATCAACCAGAAGGCTCCGCGCAGGCCGGTCGTCCGGATGGTCCACACCGTCACCACGGCGATGAGGGCAAGGCACGGAACGGCACCCACGAGCCGCCAGGCACTGAAGCCGAAATCCTGGGAATACAGCAGAAGATCCACCAGGGCCGCCACGGGCAGTGCCGCCAGAACAACCCGGAAGAACTCATGACCGCGGCGCTCCGGGCCATATATCTCGTTGCTGAGAACGGAGACGGCCACACAGACAGCCGGTGTAAGCACCACGACGAACAGGATGTTCCATCCCGTTCCCGGGCCACAGGCAACACCGTACCTCGCCCCGCACGAGCCGCCCAGGATGAGCGCCCGCACGGCGAAGTACCAGAAGAAGACTCCCCAGGTGAATACCGCCGTCAGCAACGACATGGCCGCATAACCCATCAGCCCGGGGGTCGTTCTGACCGAGGTCTCAGCCATGCATTCTTCCCATCCGCGCCTCTTCGCGCGCCCACCTCCGCCACCGATTTGAAGGGCTCCGGTGGCCACCGCCTGAGCGCGCCTCCAACTGTCCTTGCGGAGGAGTGAATCATGTCCGCGTCACCCCAGGAACAGCTTCAGACGTCAGACATCTCGCTCAGCAGCCCGAGGGCCTCGCTCGTTGCGCTTCACCGACCGTCACCCGATCGGTGGCCTGCTCGAAGAAGCTCACTGACCGCGGCATCCGCCCCGCGGAGCAGAGTGGCGAACCGCCAAAGCAGCCCGGCCGAAAGCCGGCGCCGCCGCGGCCCAAGACAGTACCGAAGGCCCGCACGAGCTACGCGGACCAACTCCTCGAAGAACTGGCCGCGAACGATGGCTGCCTCATCAAGCCCGTCGAGACCGGCCCGCGCACGGTGAATTGGGCGTCACGGGTCAGCGCCGCCCGTAAGTCCGGAAAGATCCCCCATACACAAGAGCTCTACGCATACCGCACCCACCGCGGCTACGAAATCAAACTCGTCGACATCCCCGCCTGGCGCCTCACGGAACTCACCCCGCTCCCCGTTCCGGCCAGACTCACCAAACCCCACTCCCTCGTGGCCGCCCTCCAACAACGACCACAGCCCATGGGGCTCACCAAATCCATCCAAGGCCGAGCCCTGCGCATCATCCAGGCCCTCATCATCGCCACCGAACCACAAGGCCATAAGGCAGCACTCGGAACCACGCAAGGCGCTCCCCCACCCCACCGTCGCCGCAGCGCACCACCGCACTTCATCATCACCGCCCAAGGCGAAAGCGTCGGATTCCTCGTCCTTCAAGAACAGGACCGCAGCGAACACATCCCCACCGACAAGGAACTCGCCGACGCCAAGAAGCACTCATGGATGCGCATCGCCCGCTTCGACTACACCCCCTCAAACCGCCTGCGCTTCATCCTCCGCGGCGGCAGCCCGCACCGTGCGAGCGAATGGGCCGATGTCCCCGACCGGCCACTGGAAGACCAACTCGCCGAAATCGCACAAGAAGTCGGCCTCCGTGGCAAAGCCGCAGAACACAAACGCCTTGCAGACCAGCAAGCCAGGGAAGCCCAGCAGAGGCGCTGGGAAACCGCCATGGAGGAAGCGCGCACCGCATACGCCTACGCCTATCGCGTCAAGCACCTCGAAGAACAAGCAGACGCCTGGCACCAGACCAAGCGCCTGACCGAATACGTCACAGCAGTACGCGACCACGCCACATCGCTGCCACCCGGTCAGGAAAGGACAGAGATCGAGGCGTGGCTCGCCTTCACGGACGCCCGGCTCCAGCACCTCACCGAATCCGCCGCAGCGCCGAAGCTGCCCACCCCACCCAAGCCGAGCGGCGACGACCTCAAGCCTTTCCTCGGCCACTGGAGCCCTTACGGACCCCGTTCCTACTGATCCTCAAATCAGGCCATATCGAGCACGGCTTCACCAAGAAGCGGCAAAGAGGGAGCCCCCTCAAGCCGTACTCGACACACCGTCACCTGCAGAAACGGGCATCTGACATCTCATCAGAACGTGCGTCAAACGTGCGTCAGAAGGGCCCAACGTGCGTCGAATATGCGTCAAGATATCGCCCGTAACGCCCACAGCGCACATAACGCACACTCGGCGAAACCGCAGGTCAGACGCCCTTTGCGGCGGGCTCAAGGATCGCGACGCACTCGACATGGTGGGTCATCACGAAACACGTGGAACAAAAACCTGTGGAAGTTGCCGCAGGTCAGCGGCCCGCATGGGAAAAACCGGACCATTTGCCTTTGTGCGTTACGGGCGCTGTGGGCGCTACGGGCGCGAAACTGACGCACGCCGCTGGTGCGACCGTCCGCACGTCAGGGACAAACGCAAGGCGCTTGCGGAGGCGGCGGCAGCCAGGCTCGCAGCCGCAAGGGACGCGACGGAGAGCACGGTGGACATGTGCGGGTAGCCGCCCAAGATCTCGGCGAGGCTCGCACCCGCCCAGGGCGCGATGGCTGCGGCGACGGTCGCAGGTGCAGCCAGTAGGCCGGAGAGAGCCGTAGCGGGTGACGCGCCCCAGCGATCGGTGACGGCGGTGGCTTGGAGGAGCGTGAGGTTGCCGCGAACCCTGCCGGCGGCGACGACCCGAACCACGAGGAGGAGAATGGGTCCGGGAGCCAGGCCCAGGGCGAGGGTGGTCGCACCGCCCGCAGCGATGAGGAGCACTGTGCGGGTGGTGGCCGTGGTGGCCGTGGTGTGCCTGGCGAGACGTGCCTACAAGGTGCGGCCCAGGGTCTGGCCTGCACCACCACGTCCCAAGGCCCATGCGGCCGTTGTGGAGCTTGCGCCGCGTTCGGTCAGGAGTGGGACGAGCCCGATGACGACCGCGTAGACCGCGAATCCGGAGAGGGCGACGGCAGCGGCGAGTAGAAGAAAGGAGCGTGACAGGGCGACCGTGTCCTGCTTGTTCGAGGAGGTGGCGTGGGTGGGTGGTTCTGGTGGCGGTGGCCATGGGGCGCGTAGGGCGAGTGCGTGGGCGGGGACGGTGATCAGAGCGAGGATCGCGGCCAGGATCGCGTATGTCGTGCGCCAGCTGAAGTAGTCGGCGAGGGCGGCCGTGATGGGTGCGAAGACGGTGGAGGCCAGTCCTCCGGCGGTTGGCTCGCGCCACCACAAGCCCACGCCCCGGCCCACGACATCGGCCACCGCACCGACTCCCACTCTCACCCCCACTGCGACGCCCGCAGAGTCCTCGCCCATCCCGTCGGCGAAGCCCGCGTCTCCCGGGCACCCGCCCCACCCGAAGGGCGGACCGGGGAAGGACGGCAAGGGGGCCGGGAAGGAGCCCAAGCACCCCTGACACCGCCTCGCCGCGAGTCCCGTGTGTACCGCTGTGCAGGGCTCAGGGGCCCGGTGCGAGCCCGTGGCGCGCTGAAACGCTGGGTGCGTAGGTTTCCTGCGCTCGGTCCCGAACAGGACACATGGTTCGGACATCACCGGCAGACTGCCCTACTGCTGGCCTGGGTGAGAGGGGTCCCACGCCAGCTGACCGTTCGGTATTCTCGCGCTGCGATTCACTCATTCGGACATCTCAGTCAGCAGAGGATCCGGGCAGCAGCCTGGTGCTCAGGGCCGTACGATGCAGGCGCAGGGGCCCGCTGATTTGGGTAGACCTCTTCTTATAGGCAGTCCACATCGGAGGGTGACAGGCGTATGGCGGCGAACGCCGATCACCTGAAAGCTCTTGTGCGGGCGCACTCCGAAGCCAATGACGACCTCTTCTACAGCGTCGCGCTGCAGGTGGCGGCGAAGTCCGCCCGCCAGGGGCAGGGAAAGTTCGCCGTAGAGCTGCGTGAGCTGGTCGAGGCCGCCCAGCAGCGGCAGGGGAAGCAGGACACCCAGCGTGGCCCTACCCCGGTGGTGCAGCCCCGCGGTGAGCTGACCAGTCTCCTGACGGCAGGCTATCCGGACACCCAGCTCGACGACATGACCCTGGACGCCGGACTGCGGGCCTCGCTGGATCGTGTACTGCACGAACAGCGACAGCGTGCACGGCTTGAGCGTTTCGGCTTTACCCCGGTGCACCGCATTCTGCTGTCCGGGCCTCCCGGGACGGGCAAGAGCATGACGGCAGCGGCCCTGGCCGGAGAGCTGAAACTGCCCCTGTTCACCATTCGCCTGGACGGTCTGATCAGCCGGTTCATGGGCGAGACAGCCGCCAAGCTGCGTCTGGTCTTCGACGCCGTGGCTCAGACCCGTGCGGTCTACCTGTTCGATGAATTCGACGCTCTGGGAGCCGAACGGGCAGCAGGCAACGACGTCGGCGAAGCCCGCAGGATCCTCAACTCATTCCTGCTGTTTCTCGATGAGGCACCCTCCGAGAGTCTCGTGGTGGCCGGTACCAACCACCACCAGCTTCTGGACCAAGCTCTGTTCCGCCGCTTCGACATGATCGCCACCTACGGCCCTCCCACCGGGGAGGAAGCTGTACAGGTGGTGCAGCGACGCCTAGCCGGAATGGACACCAGCACACTACGGTGGGGCCTCGTGACAGAACGTGCATCGGGCCTGAGTCACGCCGAGCTGGTCAAAGCGTCGGAAGCAGCGGCCAAACGAGCCATCCTGGCTGACCGGGACGTGGTGGACGAGCAGCTGCTCCTGGAGGCCCTGAATGAGCGACACGCCTCCCACCATGCCTGAGCCCGACTCTTCCGCACGATTCAGTCCGCACCTGATCGTGCCCTGGGAGGCCACCACCCTCACGCCGCGCTCCGAGCCTGCTGGCGGAAACGGCCCCTCCCTGGTCCAGCACACGGACCGGCAGGGGCACGCCGATGCTTTGGTGGATGGGCTGGAGAAGGCCCGCCGTGAGGCAACCCAGTCCATGCAGCAGACGGCCGAGGACCGCCAGCCTGACGGTTTCGCGGTGCGTATCGAGGCGGCTCGTGACCATCCGCTGAGCCTGGAGCGCCTGGACGCATCCGGCCTGACACTCATGAGCAGCCACCCGCAGACCGAGAGCAGTCAGCAGGACGCGCTGGTCTGGATCCCGTTCGACAAAGTCGCTTCGTTCACCCAGCGGATCGCCGACTTCACGGATGACACCCCCGGCGGCAACCCCAAGCAGGCCGTGCTGGTGGCCAATATGGAACAGGTCCAGCGGGCTCTGCTGGAGCATCTCTGGCAGGAGCGGCAGGATCTGCCGCCGCTGGACGAGGAGCGGTGGTGGGAGTTGTGGTTCGATCCGCGGATCTCGCCGGCGGCGGTTGCCACCTTGCGTTCTCTGGCCGAAGAGCGTCGCTGGCGGGTCAGTGAACGGGCGATCCATGTCGGGGAACGCCTGGTGGCGCACGTCGCGACGACCGGTAACGAGCTGGCGTTCCTGTTGGCCACGAACGCCTGCCCTGCTGAGATCCGCAGCCCTACCTTCGCCGAGGGCCTCTACGCCGTCGACCGCGAGTTCCGCGTGGACCTCGTCAAGGATCTCGCCGCGCGCATCGAGCCGGCCGCACCGGAGGCCCCGGCGGTATGCATCCTGGACACAGGGATAGCCCAGGAGCACGCCCTGCTGAAGCCCGCGTTGCACGAGCGCGCCTACAGCGTGCTTCCTGGGAGTACCCCGGCCGACCGGATCGGGCACGGCACGCAGATGGCCGGGCTCGCCCTCTTCGGGGACTTCGCCGCAGCCCTTGAATCACAAGGTCCCGTCGTTCTCAGTCACGGTCTTGAGTCCGTGAAGATCCTCAACGACGCTCACACACCCGGCGTGTCCCCGCGGACCTGTGCGGAAACGACCGCGAACGCGGTCGCGACCGCTGAGATCGGCAACGGAGGCCCCGCACCATCGGGACGGGTCTTCTCGATGGCCGTCACCCGACAGTCCGGGGAAGGGGAGAACGGCGTAGACGGCACCGCGACCCTGTGGTCAGCCACCCTGGATGCCCTGGCAGCAGGCACGGACGTCACCGTCCGGGACGACCGCATCGAACTGATCGGAGCACCCGATCCCGAAGCGTCACGCCTGATCATCGTCAGCGCCGGCAACATCCGCGGTGCCGTCCCCCACCAGATGCGCCGCGACGACGGCACGCTGGATCCGCTGCTTCTCTCCGACCTGTAGCGCATCGAGGAACCCGCCCAGGCGCACAACGTACTCACCGTCGGGGCGTGCACACATATGGACGCCGTCCCCGATGCCGCCCTGTTCCGGGGATACCGTGCGCTGGCGGCGCCGGGCGCACTGTCCCCCTTCAGCCGGACCTCGGTGGCGCTGACCAACGCGGCCATCACCAAGCCCGACATCGTTCTGGAGGGCGGCAACATGCTCGTCGCCCCAGACGACAGCGTCCTGGACGCCCACGATCTGGTGAGCGTGGCGACCACCCACCACGACCCCGCGCGTCAGCTGACCTGGACGAACGCCACGAGCGCTGCCACGGCCCAGGCGGCTGCTCTCGCCGCCACAGCGATGAGCGCCTACCCCGGACTGCGACCGGAGACGGTTCGCGCCCTTCTCGTGCACGAAGCCCAGTGGACCCCGGCCATGGTCGAGCAGGGCCTGTTCAAGAAGACCGGCGCCCCCAAACTCGCCAAGGGCGACATGATGCGACAGGTGATCCGCCGGTACGGATGGGGCATGCCCACCGCCGAGCGTATCCGCAGCAGCGCCTCGAACGCCGTCACCATGATCATCCAGAACACCCTGGTGCCATACAAGGTCAAGGGCGGACAGGTTCGCCTGGCCGAACTCAAGCTGCACGAGCTGCCGTGGCCCCTGGAACAACTGCGTGACCTGGCCGAGACCACCGTCGACCTGCGGGTGACGCTCGCCTACATGATCGAGCCCAATCCCGGCCGGCGCGGCATGCTCGGCCGCTACAGCTACGCCTCACACGGCCTCCGCTTCGCCATCAAAGGCCCCACCGAATCCAGCGACTCCTTCCAGAGGCGCCTGGCCGAACAGGCCGAACACGAGAGCGACGGCCTCGGCAACCCCAGGGCATTCGAATCCAACAGCAAGTGGCTGGTCGGCCCCCGAGCCCGCAACCTCGGCTCCCTGCACGCGGACATCTGGCGCGGATCGGCGGCCGAACTCGCCGACTGTGGCACGCTCGCCGTCTACCCCGTCGGAGGCTGGTGGAAGGCGAACAGGCGCAACGACCGCATCGGCCTGCCTGTCAGCTACGCCCTCCTGGTCTCCCTGCGCACACCAGAGGTCTCCACCGACCTGTACACGCCCATCGCCACCCAGCTCGGCGTGTCGATCGGAGTGACTCCACACGCCCAGACCGAAATCGTGGACGGCATCCCCATTCAGATGGAATTCGGCTGGTAGCTTCCCGGGCAGGTTCAGTCGAGGCCGAACTTGATCCGGCTGCCCGCGCCGACTCCTTCGACCTGCCGTACCGAGTAATGATGCGATCAACCTCGAAGTTTCGTGGCGGTCCACCGATGAACTCGGTGGACCGCCACGAAACTTCGAGGTTACGGCAATGAGGCCAGCGGCCCTCGGGAGTAGGCGTCGATTGACTTCAGATGCGGCGCGCCATTTTAGTGAGAATCCTGAGATAGCCCGGAATTCTCTCCAGTGTCAGGTCAGGGACGGGGATTCTTTGTACGGTTCCCTGACTATGGTCTGTTACGACGAGGAAAAGGCCGCAGCGCTCCTCCCGCAACACGGCACTGTAGAATACACCTGCTCGCGCCGGGTCTTCAAAGCTGTGGTCGTCGGTTCGGTGCGTTGACTGCGTTTCAGGTGGTGCGAACATCGAACATCCTCATGTGGCCCCGGAGAACGCCGAATCCCGTCATTACAACTCTGGGTTGAAGTGCCGGCAAGAGTGACAAAAAGCCCTGCTGGCGTTGCCCGCAGTTCACGCCTTCTCTAGGGTTGACGAGCGCCTGACGGAAGGTCGACGGACCGATTGGCTGTCTTCTCCGGATTGACCGACAAGGGATTCTGCTGCCGCCTCCGCGGCCATGTCTTGGAGGTCTTCACTGGCTGCTTGCACGGCTTGGCGGACGTCGAGCGCGATACCCACCGAAGCTTTAACGACGCCCCGGATGGCAGGCTTGGCGACTCGTTTTACAAGTGAGCCAATAATGAGACCGGCGGCAAACATGGGAATTGGTGCGGCCACAATAGGCCCCTTACTGTTGTCCTAATCATGGATTTTTCGCGGGCTTCATGAATTCCGAGACCCATGGTGATGATGTTGCACTATCAGGTACCGAAGGCAGCGGGAATCCGAGAGTCCTGGGGGTGACTTCTTTGAGGGTAGGGGAGTTATGTTCCCTGTTGCAAGATCTCGCCGCTCGAATCACCCTTTCGCGTGGAACTGGTTTGTCCAGGTCGCGCGAGGGTGACTTCGCGGGGACCTGGGCTGTTGCCCTCTCCGGTTTGGAGGGCCCACAATCTGGCATACGTACCGCCCAGATGGAGAAGATCCGGATGTGAGCCTTGTTCGATCACACCGTTCGGGCCGAGTACGTAGATGCTGTCCGCATGGCGGACTGTGGACAGCCGGTGGGCGATGATCATCATGGTGCGGTCGCGCCCGAACTTGTTGAGAGCTCGGTGGATTGCGGCTTCGGTCTCGTTGTCGACGGCTGAGGTTGCCTCGTCGAGAATGACGACGGGCGGGCTCTTCAGAATGGTCCGGGCGAGAGCGACGCGCTGCCGCTGACCGCCGGAGAGAGCCTTGCCACGTTCGCCGATCGCAGTTTCATACCCCATCGGCAGAGACGAAATGAATGGGTGAGCGCCCGCGGTGATGGCCGCCTCGATGACCCGTTGGTCGTCCGCATCGAATGTCCCGTAGCGGATGTTCTCGGCGATCGTCCCGTCGAACAGGTATGGCTCTTGAGGAACGTATCCGATGGTGTTGCGGAGGTCTTTGAGTCGCAGCTCCCGGATGTCGCTGCCGTCGAGCAACACCTGGCCACTGTCGGGCGCTCGGAATCTCAGCATGAGGGCGGCGAGGGTGGTCTTCCCCGCACCTGTGGTGCCGACGATGCCGGTGACCTTGCCAGGGGCGATGCGCATCGAGAGGTCAGTGAAGAGAGACGCTCTCCCGGGATATGCGAAGGACACCCGTTCGAGGCGTAGTTCTCCGTCAACTCGCTGGTCGATCGACTTGGCCGTAGGGGCGTCGCGCTCCGTGGGAAGGCTGTGAAGCCGCTGCAGCCGTTGCAGTGCCGCCGCGGCTTGGTGGTACTGGTCGACCGAACCGCTCAGCCGGGGCAGCCGGCTCAAAGTGCGATAGGGCAGGTCGATGAGAGGGGCGAAAGCGTCCACACGCAGACTCCCCCGAAGCAACGAATATCCCCCGGCGAGCAGTGTGCCGGCGAGCGAGGCTGTCGCGCACACGCGCATCAACTGGGTCTGCACAACCGCTGTCTGCTGGGCCTCTGCGGAGTTTGTGCTGTTGAGCGCGCTCAGTTTCTCGACGCGACTGTACTCGTACCCCTCGGTGCATGATGCTCGCACAATCGTGTGGGCGTACAGGGTGTCGCTCACCCGGCGGTTCAATCTGGCGCGGTGGTCACCGGACACGGAGTACTGCTCGGCGGCCCTCCTGCTCAGGCGCGAGGCCATCCAGACGACCACAGGTACGGGTGCCAGCGCCACCCACGCCAGGTGTGGAGCGAGGAAGAGGAAGGCAGGAACGAGGAGAGCGAAGCATGTGGCCAACTGGACGATCTCGTTCATCGAGGAGCCGATGAACGCTTCCAGGCGGTCGACATCCTCTGTGAGCGAACTGACGATGTCGGCAGCTCGCTCACCATCCAAATTCTGCGCGGGAAGCCGTTGGACGTGGGCGTACGTGGATGTTCGCCAGTCGTGCTCGACCGTGTGCCCCAGGCCCCGCCAGGTTTTGTCGGCCAGGTATGCCAGTGCGGTGCCTGCCGCGCATGCGAGGCCCACCGCACAGGCCAAGAACCAGAGTTGACTTGCCGTACCGACCATCCCCATGCCGGCCAGAAGAGGACTCCCCCCGCGGAAGAGGACGACGATCGTCCAGGAGAGCACCGCCGTCATTGCAGTCTCCGCCACTTGAGCCAGGACGGAGAGAGCCGCAGCACCGAGAAATCGCTTCCGATGGTTACCGATCATCTCCTCCACGCGCCGCCGGAGACCCACGCTGGACTCGGTGGCGCTGCCCGCCGGCTGGGTGGCTCTGCGAATGGTGATAACGGTCGCGAGTGTCACCGCTCCGAGAGCCAGGCTCGGGAAAGCAAGCAGGGAACCACCCACAGCGGCCACTTTGATGCCGACCAGGCATACAGCCCCCAGCGCGACAGCGGCTCTCGCCCCGCTGGGACGCCCGCCAGGACGCAGCGCATTTTCCGGTGCCAACTGCGCTCCGACCGGAGCCTTGCCGGATGCGGACGGTTGGAAGCTGCCAGATGAGCGATGCCCGCGACGGGCTGGGTACTCGATTGAAGAAACTGCCCGACGCACCGTCCGCTCAACATGCTGCGGCTCCAGAACAGCGTCGAATAGCACCAGCACCCGGCCAGTCACATGATTGGCCTGCACAGTACGAAAGCCAGCTGTCGAGCGAAGTACCTGTTCCAGGAGATCGGCGTAACCACGGTTATTCCGTACGGCAGCGACGTCCCAACGCTGACGCCCGGGCACTGCCGAGCGGACCACGGGTGGACTGCTGGCATGTCCTTCTCCGAACCTGCGGCTGGTACTGATACGTGAGCTTGTCGTGGTGATCAAAATTCCCTGCGGTTCCGTACTCTGCGCCGGCACGGGGACGGGATGCTCCGCCCATGCCGGATTCCTGTGCGGGCATATTGTCAGAGGCGGTAGAGGTCCGAGACGGCGTCCTTCAGGTCGACGACGTCGCCCTTCTCGTCCCTGGCGTGTCGACCAGGATCGTTGAAGTAGAGGGGCGCCCAGTCTCCAGTCGCATCGACGCTGAACATGCGCTCCAGGGGGTACATCCCGACCATGTGGTGCGGTCCGGTCTCCCGGTCCGACCACCCGTGTGCGACCAGCCGCCTGAGCAGGCGCTGGGCCCGGTGGAAGACCTTCCATTCCGGATAGTTCTCAACCATCACAGCCAGGGTCGGATCCGCTCCCTCATGGATACCTGCGGCGCGCAGTTCTTCCACGATGTAACTCAGGACCCCGAGTTCCGACAGATCGCGCGGAGATTCCAAGTCCAGGAGCATTTTCCAAACGTGATCCTGCCCCTGCGCAAGAGCGTCGACGAGATCCTGGAGAACTGGCGCCCGGCCCCGCGCGGCGTCCGATCGGATGTACTCCTCGACGGCAGCCAGCGGAGCGGACACCCGGACCAAGACCTTCCGGCCGGGGCAGGCCCTACCGAGCTCGATATCGAGCCGACGGCGGAAGCAATCCACCACCTGTGCATGCCGAAGGTCCACCAGTCGGAACCAGCGGTCTAGCAGCTCCGGACTGACGTATCGGTCGGCGAGCGTGCCAAGAAGATGGAAGTAGTACTGCACACGCGGAACATCGAGGTTGACCACGACACGGGCCGACGGAGCCACCGATGCGGCGACGTCCGCTGCGGCACGGCTCTGACGCAGAATGGATTCGTGCTCGTAGATCGAGAGTCCGGCATCCACGCACACTTCAGTCAGTGGTGACGACCACTTCGGACGGCGGCTTCCCAGAATGTTCAGCTCTCTCCCAGAGGAATCCCGGAGGCTGAGCGCGCGGTCGCTGAAGAGGCAAGGTCCCGTCACGATGTTGACCCGATCCGCTCTCTGCGGATCCGATGCTCCCTGCCGGATGCCCTTGAGGTGGACGAAGTACGGGTGGTCCCGGCCGAAGTCCAGCTGAGTGAAAAGCACCGCCGAGTCGCCTCGACCAACCGTGAGATTCACTGCGGCACCGCTCGCCGAGGGCCACCTTCCGCCAAAAAGCGCTCCGAGGTACTCGGCCCGTCGGGCGGCACGAGCCCTGGCACGGAACTCCGGCATGCCGGCCTGCGGTCGCTCATCCGCTGTCAGGACAGGCAGACAGTGTGCGCCCGAAACCCCTTTGAGGGGCTGTGCCGTGGCGAGTAACGGAAGGTTGTGCCGCCGTAGCAGCGGCAGTCCGCTAGCGCGTCCAGGGCTCAGCGTCGCCACCGGCAGACCTGAGCCCTCCCTCCGATCAGCGAAGTTGTAGGGGGCAAGCCTTTTCGTGCGGTGAATGTCAGACCTCCGCCATATAAGCCGTGTTGTACTTGAAGTAACCGCCCATGCACCATAGGTGACCATCAAGTGGGTGAGAAGCGATTGTCTGCCCTCTCCCCCGAACGGGGGACTGGGCGAGTGGAACGACGACCAGAGGTGGAATGTGAGTACCGAGCAGACCGCAGCGGCACCCGTGGCAGCCCGAGCGCTGGCTGCGGACGATATGGCCGACCTGGCCCGCGGCGCCGCGATCCTGGGATCGGGAGGGGGTGGCAACCCCTACATGGGACAGCTCATCGCCGAGCGTGCTCTGACCGATCACGGAGATGCTCAACTAGTCGATGTCGAATCGGTGCCCGCCGAGGCGGTCATCCTGCCGCTCGCCGTTATGGGAGCACCGACGGTGTTCCAGGAGCGGCTCCTCGCGGGTGACGAGGTGCATCGCGCGATCACACGAGCCGGAATCGAAGCCGGCCGATCGGTAACCCATCTGATGGCCGTTGAAGTGGGTGGAGTGAACGCCACCACGCCGATCGCGCCTGCGGTAGAGATGGGGCTGCCTTTGGTGGACGCCGACTTGATGGGCAGGGCCTTCCCCGAGTTGCCGATGGTACTGACCACCTTGGCGGGCCGCACCCTGAGCCCGGTCGTTCTGGCAGACGACAAGGGCAACGTCGTGACCATCGAGGCAGTTGACTCGGATTGGAGCGAACGCATCGCTCGTGTCGTCGCCGTGGCCATGGGGGGTACTGCGGTGATCGCCCTTCCGGTGATCGCCGGTGCCGACCTGGGATGCGTCGCGGTACGGGGCACCCTGACTCTTGCCCAACAGGTCGGAGCTACGGTCCGCCGAAGCCGTGAAGAGCATCGCGATCCGATCGAATCTCTGTGCACCAAGTTGGGCGCAACTCGTCTCTTTCACGGACGGGTCCTGGATGTGGACCGGGAACTCACCGGCGGCTTTGTCCAAGGACACGCCGTGATCGAGGGAGTGCCCAACCACCGTCGAAAGGAGGCCGGGCACAGTCAGACCGACAAACTCGTCGTTGATTTCCAGAACGAGTACTTGCTGGCGCGTCAGGCCGGTGCCCCGGTCGCCACCACGCCGAACCTCATCTGTGTGCTGGAGACAGAAACCGGCGAGCCGGTACCCGCAGACGTATTGCGTTACGGACTGAGGGTGACGGTGATCGTGGCACACTGCGACCCTCGCTGGACCTCAGCGGAAGGATTGGCACTGGTGGGACCGCAGCACTTCGGCTACGACTGCACTTTTAGTCCACTGACAAACCACTGAACGCGAGCGATGCTGGGTAGCGGGCCCGCCGAGTAGGGCTGATCAGGCAAATTTGTCTACGAGGCAGCGGATCCGCCGGCTCGGCAAGGGTAACGCGGGAGGGGCGCGCTCCGAGTCGGTCGGTGCTTGGCGCGTCGCCCAGCCGGGAGCCGACGCGAGGGCCATCCGTCAGCGCGTCGGCAGGAGGCCCTGGGACCAGCTAACCCGTAAGCCGTGTGGCGTCCCGGCTCATGCTTCGCAGCGCCAGCGTGCCAACTGCCCTGACGCGGACCCGGGTCACTCGGCCAGGGAGATAGGTCAGTGGAATCTCGTCAATCTCCGTGATCGTGACCGTCTCCGGCCGTGCACCAGCGATCACCGCCTTCTCCGCAGCCTCCTCCTTGGCCCGCTGCATCTGGCGCTCCCTTCCCCCAGGGCCGTCGTTAGACACGACTCGGTCGACTTCGCCGCTCGCCTGTGCAATGGAGGCACCGACCGCGTTCGCCACCGCATAGTGCGGGGGACGTCGCGCGCCGGGCAGGTTTTCCGGTAGCAGAATGCTCCCACCGCCCACCACCAGCGTAGGTAGGTCCGGACGGTCGCCGGCCATACGGTCAACAGCATCTTCGATCAACCTGCGGATCTCGGAGAGTCCCTCCCGAACCATTTCCTGGGTGACCCCTTTGACGCTGCCCGGGTCGCCCAGGTCGCCTTGACCTCCGATAACAGCCAGATCAGTCGCGGTGAGCGTCGTCCCGCCGAAGATCCTGGATCGCGTGACCAACTCGTGTCCTACGCTCCGCGGTCCCACGCGGACCCGCTGGCCCTCATACCGCACCTCGCTGCCCCCGCCGACACCGATCGACACAACGTCCGGCATACGGAAGTTGGTGCGCACCCCACCGATATCCGACTCAAGCGGTGCGAGTCGGGGAAAGCCTCCCGCCAAGACGCCGATGTCCGACGTCGTGCCTCCGATGTCGACAACTGCGCAATCCCTGACTCCCGACAGGAACGCGGCTCCGCGCATCGAGTTGGTCGGACCTGATGAAAACGTCATCACGGGGTATCGGGCGGCACGATCGAGGCTCATCAGCGTGCCGTCATTCTGCGAAAGGTAGAACGGTGCGTCGACCCCCATGACACTCAGCGCTTCTCTCATGGCCCGGCTGATGTCGGCGGCAAGTTCGTGCAGACAAGCATTAAGTACAGTGGCGTTCTCCCGGGGAAGGAGGCCGAGCCCACCAATCTGGGAGGAAAGACTGATCCGAGCTTCGGGCACCCGCGCAGTGACGATTTCTGCTACACGCTGCTCGAATTCGTCATTCGCCGGGGAGAACACGGACGTCACAGCGACCGAGCGAATGCCCCTGCCCGCCAGATCGTCAGCAGCTGCCCGGATTTCGCCCTCGTCAAGCGGGCTGATACAGCGACCGTCGAACTCGCTGCCTCCATGGCACATGTACACCTGCCCGGACACCGCGTGGCGTAGCTCCTCTGGCCACCCACTCAACGGGGGAAGGGCACGGGTTGCTGGAAGACCTAGCCGTAGCACAGCCACCTGCTCCAGTCCCCGGCGCTCCACCACCGCGTTGGTGAAATGCGTCGTTCCGATCATCAGCGCCTGGACATCGAGAGGGTCTGTTCCGGCGTCCTGAAGCGCTGCCCGCACAGCCTCAACGATTCCGGTGGTGATGTCCGTGGTGGTCCTTCTCTTGGCTGCAGATCGGACAGCCTCCTCAGACATCACCACGGCATCCGTGTGCGTACCGCCGACGTCCACCCCTACAACAGCCATGAAACTCCCCAATACTTAGGTTGGTTCGGAATCCTGGATTTCGGCTCTTCATCCGCCGGAAGCTTTGTTTCCATTGATCCGTGGTAGCGGTATAACCATCAGCCCTTGCGGGACGGTCATTGAACTGCTTTCTGCATCAACCGGTCCTCCGGATTGGCAGGTACGCAGGACGTACCTCCTGCTGATAGCTGCCAGGGAGACGGCCGCGATCATCTCCGCGAAGGAGGCGCCGACACAGCGGTGGGCGCCGGCTCCGAAGGGCAGATAGGCATCGGGACCTGCACGAAGGGCCTCACCGTGCAGCCATCTCGTCTCGTCGAACATGGTCGGGTGCTGATATCGCTCTGGATCGTGGTGCAGCGCGTGCAGGTTCAGAAGGATGCGCGTGCCTGCTGGAAACCAATACCCGCCGATCACCGCATCGCGTCCTACTTCTCTGGGCAGTGTCGGAGGCGGGTAACACCGGAGTGTTTCCTTGACCACGCCGAAGGCGGTCTGCAGTTGGCTGCCGAGACCCGGAGCGAGGCGGCCCCCGGACAGGACGCTGTCCGCCTCCTGCTGTACCGCCCGCTCAGTCCGCGGGTTCTGCGACAGTTCATGCAGGGCCCAGGTCAGGATGGTCGCCGTCGGCTCGGTCCCGGCGACCAGGAAGTTCACGACCTCTTCGACCACCTGGACGGAGGAGAGAACGGGGGGACCGTCCACGAAGGCCGCAGTCGTCCGCATACGGCTGACGACGTCACTTCCTTCCAACGCACCGCGCAGCTCTAGGAGCGAACCAACCGTGGCGTGGACGCGTTGAGCAGCACGTCGGGCTGATCGATGACGGTGCGAGCCGTGTGTCGCGCGGCGCCAGCCGGATGCTGCGGAGCGCGCGGCAATGCTCTGGGTGAGAATGGGAATGTCAGCGGCCAGCGACACGGCGATCGTCTCGTCAACCGGGCAGCGCAGGAGGACGCGCAACGTCACCTCGACAGAGAGGCGCCTCATCTCGGCATGGAGATCGATCCGTTCCCCGGACCGCCAGCGATCGGTGAACCCGTCCACGAGCGTCGCGACGGCCGCATCGTCGGAGCGCACTGCGGCCATCGAGAACGAGGGATGCATTACCCGCCGTCGACGACGATGCGCCTCTCCGTCGAGGGTGAACAGCACGTCACCGATGGTGGCGCGGAGGGCCTCCGATTCGCGCTGCCTGCTGAAAGCTCCCCCGCGATCGATCAGGATCTCCCGTACAAGAGCACCGTCGTTGACCACGTAGTGGATCCCAGAACCGACGACGACTTTGACCACGGGGCCGCTGTCGCGAACCTCGTCGCAGGCGGAAAGCACGTCGTGGCCGAACAGCAGCAAGTTCCGGAGCAGCGCCCGCTTCCCGAAGGCCCAAGGCACGGGCAGGGAAGCACCCTTCTGTACTGCCACTGGCATGTTCTCTAACACCGCATCTCACCGATCCGTCCATCAGATACTGTCGGCTACAGAAGGTAGTACGCGGCTGCGGAACGTAACCAGCGAATGGGTAACACCGCACTCGAAAGTAGGTAGGCATGGTGTCCACGCAGAGCGAAGCGGTCCTGCGACGGTTGGAAGCGGCAGGCTTCCAGCCCGGTCATATCATCGGCTGGCATCGCTTGTCGGGTGGCACTTCCAACATCGTCTTACGCGTGACGCTCACCAACAGGGACGCATTCATCCTAAAATTTCCCAGGGAGCCTGCCGACGCGCACGTGTTGGACCCCCTGCGTTGCTCCCTGGCAGCCGAGGCGGCTTTCTACAAGTCTGCGGCGGGGGTGGTGCCGACCGCGCGCCTCGTGCACTTCGCCCCCGCAGGCCGACGCGATGGACCGTTCCTGATCACGACCGCCTGCCCGGGCTCAAGTTGGGACCAAAACACGGATACCGTCTCCCCCACAGAGGAGGAACGTCTGCGCAGAGACCTCGGACAGCTGACGGCCTACCTCCACAGCGTCACCGGACCGGGATTCGGTCACCCTGCTGAGGCAATGCTCCCGTCCAGGGGAGGCTGGCGACACAGCTACGGCCGTGTTCTGCAGGAAACCCTCGCACTTGCCGAACAACACGCCGCTACAGGGCCTGTTCCAATCGGCAGACTACGGCGCCTCCTTAACGCGGCTGCACCGGCACTTGACCATGTCGAAATGCCGCGGCTCGTACACATGGACCTTCGTAAAGGGAACGTCATAATCGCTGGCAGACCCGGCAGCCGTCGGATCACCGGCCTCATCGACGGTGAGCGCATGCTTTGGGGCGACCCGTTAGCCGACTTCGCCTCCCTGGCGCTCCTCGGCGAGCTATCTGACACCGACCCGTTCTGGGTGGGTTATCAAGCGGAGAATGGCTCACGGAACTTCGACCTCTTCGGCCGCACGCGTTACGCCGTGTACCAATGCCAGCTCAGCCTTGTTCTGCTGATCGAAGCTTCACACCCAGAAGCAACCCCACAGGAGAGAAGGGGCTTGAGAACGCTAGCCGAGCCCGCGCTGGCCGCTTCCCTGAAGGTGCTCGCTGAATTTGAGAGCGGATCGATCCAGGGGGAGTGAATGCGACTCCCGGCATGGGAGCTCCATCACAGCACCGTACTCAGAGGCCCCTTCCACCCTCCCACTGCCGGAGTTCCAGATCTCCCCTACCTCAGATCTCCAACAGCGACCCCTGGCTTGGAGCGGTGGTGGGTGACGAGAGGCCAGGTCTCCCAGCGCCCATCCCCGCACGGGGCATGGCAAGGTGTCGACTGCCAGGAGAGCCCGCCCCATCCGGGCGTGGACATCAGGCCGGTTGGAGCCGAGCCTCCGAATGCGACGACGTTAAGACCGTGTCCTACATGGTCAGTTTGAGGAATCGTTTGTAGCAGCAGAGTGCGGCGGCGAGGCCGAGGAAGGCCAGGTAGTTGCCTGGTTTCCGCTCGTAGCGGTGGTTGAGTCGGCGGTAACCAGTCAGCCACGACATCGTCCGTTCGATCACCCATCTGCGTCGGCCGAGCCGCTCGCTGGAGTCGATACCTTTGCGGGCGATACGGACTCCGATGTGCTTGCCCCAGAGCCATCGCCTCAGGTGAGGGATGTCGTACGCCTTGTCGGCGTGGAGGCGGCGGGGCTTCGATTCGCTCGCGTGGGATTCGTGTCCCATGTGGAAATGGGACACCATCGGCTTCAGTGCCTGGCTGTCGTGGGTGTTGGCCGCGGAGAGCCCGACGCGTAGGGGCAGTCCGTCCGCGTCGGACAGGACGTGCATCTTGGAACCCGGCTTACCCCGGTCCACGGGGCTCGGACCTGTAAGTTCGCCCCCTTTTTAGCCCGGACGTGCGCGGAGTCCAGGACTGCCCGGGACAGGTCGACCAAGTTCTGTTCGTCCAGGAGCTGGAGGATCTTCTGGTGCAGTCGGCCCCACACCCCGGCTCTCGACCAGATGACGAACCGGCGGTGCACGGTCGACTTCGAAGCGCCGAAGCACGGCGGTAAGGCCCGCCAAGCACACCCGCTGACCAGCACATAGATGATCGCCGCGAAGACTGCCTCGTCATCGATGTTCGCGACTCCACCGCCCTGCGGACGGACTCGGGCCGGCGGCAGCAACGGCCGTGCTATCTCCCACAGTCCGTCCGGAACGATCCATCCCCACCGTCCATTTCCCATGACCAGCCCAACCGCCAACTCGGCATGTAGGGCACGGTCTTAATGCTCGGTCTGGATCGCGTTCTGGATCAGGCATCTCGCCAGCGTCTTGCCGTGGCCGAGGGGGTCCGGCGTCCGTCCTCGTTGGAGGCCGGCCATGGCTCCGTCGTATGCGAGCAGTACGTTGCCCGCCAGGGCGGCGGGGTCCTCGGTGGTGACGGTGTCCGCCAGCTGGTTCAGCCGTGTGAGGAGGAGCGTGGACTCCGCCTCGATCACGGCGCGGGCGGGGTGGTCGAGGTCGGGCAGTTCCGTGCTGGTCGCGAGGAAGGCGCACCCGCGGCCCGGGGTGTACAGGTTTCGGTAGGCGGCGACGGCGTCGAACAGGGCCAGGAGCTTCTCGGCGGGTGTGGGCGCGGCGTCCGCGGCTTCCTGCCATACCTGTTCCCAGCGGTCCAGACGCCGTTGCAGCGCGGCTGCGATCAGGCCGTCCTTTCCCCCGAAGTGCGCGTAGAGCGTGGCGGGGGCGACGTGGGCGTGGTGCAGCACCTGGTCGACGCTGGTGCGGGCGATGCCGTCCCGGGAGAAGAGCTCGTCGGCTGCGTCCAGCAAGCGGTCCCTGGCGGACGGTCTGGCCATGGCCGCGGCGGTGTCCTGGTCCATGCACCCCAGCATAACGAGCGTTACAGTGAAACGGTCGTTTCAGTGATACCGGGAGGGTCGGGTCCCTTCCGCCTCAGACCGGAGGTGCGCACATGAACGACCTGATTGGCGAGGGACCTGCCCGCACCCGAGCGTTCCTGGGTGCGGGCCTGGTCCTCGTCAGTTGCCTGAGCGTGCAAGCCTCGGCAGCACTCGCCTCGACACTCTTCGATCGGCTGGGCGCTCCCGCCGTCGCCGGGCTGCGGCAGCTCTGCGCTGCTCTCGTCCTGATGGTGCTGGTGCGTCCGAGGGTCCGTGGCCACACGCGGCAGGACTGGGCCGGCATGGTCGTCTACGGCGCTTCGATGGCCGTCATGAACGTGGCCTACTACGGCGCGGTGGGCCACCTCCCACTCGGCGTGGCGGCGACACTGCTGTTCCTCGGACCGTTCGTCGTGGCGGTCGCCTCGGCGCGCGCTTGGCGCGAAGCGCTTCTGCCTGCCGTCGGTCTGGTGGGCGTGGTCCTGGTCACGGAGCCCGGCGGGACAGTCGCGTGGGCAGGAATCGCCTTCGGGCTGCTCTCCGCGCTGGCCCTTGCCTGCTACACTCTCTTCGCGCAGCGCGTGGGCAGGACGTCCTCCGGATTGGAGGGACTGGCCATGTCGGTCGGCATCTCGGCGCTGCTGCTCCTCCCCTTCTCCTTGCCCGCCGTCCCAAGCGTCAGCGGATCCGACTGGGGCCTGGTCGCCGTCTCCGGCGTCGTCGGGGTGGCGCTCGCCTTCACCCTGGATTTCCGGGCCGTGAAGATGGCCGGCGCCAGGGTGGTCGCGACGCTGTTCTCCCTCGACCCGGTGATGGGCGCGCTGATCGGTACCCTCGCCCTCGCCGAGAGTCTTTCCGCACCGGTGCTCGTCGGCATGGGACTGATCGTGTCAGCCGGCGCCATGGCGACCTGGCGTGCTGAAAGGCTCCCGGTTTCGCCGATGCCGAGCAGCACAGACCACCCGTAACTCGGAAACGAAAAGGGGCATTGGCCGCACCCCGCAGACAGCGCTCCTTCTGCCAATAGGACCGACGAACTGCCATGTAGGACAAGGTCTTAGGTACGGCCCCCAGGCGGTGCGGCAGCGCTGCCCGGGGAGCGCTGCCGCACCGCATCCTTCTATGGAAGGCGCCCATCACGGAGCGCCAAGCGACCCAGCTTTTCCAATAAGGGCTCTATATAGCCCAGTTCACCGAAGTGATGGAATTCATAGACTGAAGCAGAATTCGACCACGACACGACGCGCTGACGTCGGCCGGTGGCGAGCGACTCCACCGTAGCCCTCTCACCTGAGGCCAACCCGCTGTACCGAATCCGCCGCGAAAGACACGGCAAAGACCGAGCTCCCACCGCACCTGACGTTCCATCAGGGATATCCACGATCTCCTGACACCCCATCAGGACGTGCGTCAAACGTGCGTCACGTGCGTCGCTCATGCGTCAAGATATCGCCCGTAACGCCCACAGCGCACATTACGCACACTCGGCGAAACGGCAGGTCAGACACCCTTTGCGGCAGGCTCAAGGATCGCGACGCACTCGACATGATGCGTCATCGGGAACAGATCGAACGCCCGCAGCGTCCGCACCTTGTACCCCCCGTCCCGGAAGTACGCCAGGTCCCGTGCCAGCGCCGCCGGGTCGCAGGCCACGTAGGCGATCTTGCGTGCGCCCAGCCCCGACAGGTGCTTGACGACCTGCTTGCCGGCGCCCGCGCGCGGCGGGTCCAGGACGATCAGGTCGCACTCCGTGATGCCGGTGCGGGGCAGGACCTGGTCGACCTTGCCGTGTTCGATGCGGACCCGGTCCAGGTCCTTCAGGTTGTGGCGGGCGTCCTCGACCGCGCGCTTGCCGGACTCGATGCCGAGGACCGCGCCCTTCTCGCCGAGGCGCTGGCCGATGGCTCCGGCGAACAGGCCGACGCCGCAGTAGAGGTCGAGGGCCGTGTCGTTCTTGCGGGGCAGCAGGCCCTGCATGACCGCGCGGACCAGGGTGTTGGCCGCCTGCGGGTGGACCTGCCAGAAGCCGCCGGAGCCGACGCGGTAGGTGCGGTCGTCGGCGCGCTCGCGGACGAAGGCGCGGCCGTGGACGCGGTGGACGCCGCCGTCCTTCTCCTCGACGCGGAGCACGGAGACCGGCTGGTCGAGCTCGACCAGGGGGAGCCGGCCGCCGGGCTTCGGGGTGAGGATGACCTGGCGGTCGTTCGAGCCGGTGGCGGTGATGGCCTCCACCGCGGCGATCTGGGGCCACTCGCGCTTCTCGACGCCGAGCTCCGAGACGCCCGGCGCGGCGATCAGGCAGCGGTCGATCGGCTGGACGTCGTGCGAGCGGTGCTTGCGCAGGCCCGCGCGGCCGTCGGCGTCGACGGCGTACTGGACACGGGTGCGCCAGGCCGGCACCTCGCCCGCGGGAAGCTTGTCGCCCTCGGCCGGCATGACCGTGCCGTCCCAGCCGGCCTCCTCGGGGGTCAGGCCCGCCAGGCGCAGGAGCTGCTCGGCGATGACCTCGCCCTTGAGGCGGCGCTGCGCGCCCGGCTTGGCGTGCTGCCAGTCGCAGCCGCCGCACATACCGGGGCCGGCGTACGGGCAGGGGGCCTCGACGCGGTCCTTGGACGGCTCGATGATCCGTACGGCGTCGGCCCGCAGGAAGCGGGAGTCCGTGTCGCCGTCGGTGACCCTGGCGATGATCTTCTCGCCGGGGAGCGTGTGGCGTACGAAGAGGACCTGGTTCCCGTCGGTGCGGGCGATGCAGTGACCGCCGTGTGCGACGGGCCCGACCTCGACCTCGTACTCCTCCCCGACCAGCGACGACGTGGGTTCGTTCTGCATGAGGGGAGGCTCCAGGGAGAAAGGGGGCAAACGGTCGGGCCCGCGGCCGGACGACAGCCCACCAGTCTACGCGGGCGTGGTCAGGGTGCTGACCACGCCCGGCCCCCGCCGCCCCGCGCCAGCCGGCCGGACTCCTGGCGACCGCACGTCGCCGGCCGGAGTTCACCCCGGCCGGTCTCACCCCTTGCGGTTCGGCTCCTTGTGCCTCCGCTCCACCGGGCCCCGGCGGACCGAGCCCGGGGCGCTCCAGTCGGCGCGCTTGCGGGCCCGTTTCCTCGCCGCCTCGGAGGACTGGAGCTGGTAGGGGACGGAGGTGACCATGACGCCCGGGGTGAAGAGCAGTCGGCCCTTGAGGCGCAGGGCGCTCTGGTTGTGCAGCAGGTGCTCGTACCAGTGGCCGACCACGTATTCGGGGATGTAGACGCTGACCACGTCCCGCGGACTCTGGCGGCGCAGGCCCTTCACGTACTCGATGACCGGGCGGGTCACCTCCCGGTAGGGCGAGTCGAGGATCTTGAGGGGGACGTTGACGGCGCGTCGTTCCCAGTCCTCGCGCAGCGCCTTCGTCTCGTCCGGGTCGACGCTGATGGAGAGCGCCTCCAGGTGGTCGGCGCGGATCAGCTGGGCGTAGGCGAGGGCGCGGAGCGTGGGGCGGTGGAGCTTGGAGACGAGGACGATGGCGTGGACGCGGGAGGGGCGCGCGCTCTCGTCCGGCGCGTCGTCGGCGGCGATCTCGGCGGCGACCCGGTCGTAGTGCTTCCGGATCGCGGTCATCGTGCCGTAGAAGATGACCATGCCGAGCAGGGCCACCCAGGCGCCGTGGGTGAACTTGGTGGCGAGGACGATCACCAGGACCATGCCGCAGAAGAAGGCGCCGAAGGCGTTGATGGCGCGGGAGCGGAGCATGTGGCGGCGCTTGGCCTGGTCCCGTTCGTCGGTCAGCAGACGGTTCCAGTGCCGCACCATGCCGGTCTGGCTGAGGGTGAAGGAGACGAACACCCCGACGATGTAGAGCTGGATCAGCCGCGTGGAGTCGGCGCCGTAGACCCCGACGAGCAGGATCGCGGCGCCCGCCAGCAGCACGATGCCGTTGGAGAACGCGAGGCGGTCGCCGCGCGTGTGCAGTTGGCGCGGCAGGTAGCGGTCCTGGGCGAGGATCGAGCCGAGCAGCGGGAAACCGTTGTACGCGGTGTTCGCGGCGAGGAAGAGGACCAGGGCGGTGGCTGCGGCGAGGACCATGAAGAGGAAGGAACCGTGGCCGAAGACCGCCTCGGCGACCTGGGCGATGACCGGGTCCTGGGTGTAGTCCGCGCCGACCGGGACGCCGTCGCGGATCAGGTCGACCGCCGGGTTCTCGGCCATCTTGACGTCGGTGGCCAGGGCCAGGCCGATGATGCCGCAGAACATGGTGACGGCGAGCAGGCCCATCATGGCGAGCGTGGTCGCGGCGTTCCTGCTCTTCGGCTTCCGGAAGGCGGGCACCCCGTTGCTGATCGCCTCGACCCCGGTGAGGGCGGCGCAGCCGGAGGAGAAGGCCCGCAGGAGGAGGAAGACGAGGGCGAAGCCGGCCAGCCCCTCGTGTTCGGGCTTGATCTCCAGTTCGGAGGTGGGCGCGTGCATCGTGTCGCCGAGGATCACTCCCCGGAAAGCGCCCCACAGGATCATGAGGAAGACGCCGGCCACGAAGAGGTAGGTGGGGATGGCGAAGAGCTTCCCGGACTCCTTGACGCCTCGCAGGTTCATCAGGGTGAGCAGGACGATGGCGCCGACGGCGCAGAGCGTCTTGTGCTCGATGACGAACGGGATCGCGGAGCCGAGGTTCTCGACGCCGGAGGAGATCGAGACGGCGACGGTGAGGACGTAGTCGACGAGCAGGGCGCTGGCGACGGTCAGTCCGGACTTGGGGCCGAGGTTGGTGGTCGCGACCTCGTAGTCGCCGCCGCCGCTCGGGTACGCGCGGACGTTCTGCCGGTAGGAGGCGACGACCGTGAACATGAGGACGACGACCGCGACGGCGATCCAGGGGCTGAAGTGGTACGCCGACACCCCCGCGATGGACAGCACGAGGAGGACTTCTCCCGGCGCGTACGCCACCGAGGACAACGGGTCGGACGCGAAGACGGGGAGTGCGATGCGCTTGGGGAGGAGGGTCTCCCCGAGCTTGTCGCTGCGCAACGCCCGGCCGATCAGGATCCGTTTGGGCAGGTCGGTCAGTTTGGACACGCTGAGGATCGTAAGCGGAGCCCGTGGCCGAAACGCACGCCCTTTCGACGTGGCCCCGCAATCTCCTGCGGTCGGCGGAGAACGCCTCACCATTCTTTAACGGAATCCTTGCACTCGTTCGGCCTATTTTGCTTTCCCTTTGCCGGAGTGCGCGAGGATGCGGACACTCGGATGAGGGATCGCCTTCTCCGGCGCTTAAGCTCGACCTCGGGCCGCGCCGCGGGTGTGTGTCCCGTTGTTTGCCCAGCAAGCTGAGAGAGAAGTGTGAGCAGCGTGTTTTCGCAGGTCAGCCGGATGACCAGGACGGCGGGGTAGGCGCACAGTGCACATCGTCATCATGGGCTGCGGGCGCGTCGGAGCCGCTCTCGCACAGACCCTGGAACAGCAGGGGCACACCGTCGCGGTGATCGACCAGGACCCCACGGCGTTCCGTCGCCTCGGGTCCGGATTCGGCGGTCGCCGGGTCACCGGGGTCGGCTTCGACCAGGACACCCTCCGCGAGGCGGGGATCGAGGACGCCGGGGCGTTCGCCGCGGTCAGCAGCGGCGACAACTCGAACATCATCGCGGCCCGGGTGGCCCGCGAGATGTTCTCCATCGAGAACGTCGCGGCGCGGATCTACGACCCCCGGCGCGCCGAGGTCTACCAGCGCCTCGGCATCCCCACCGTGGCGACGGTCCGCTGGACGGCGGACCAGATGCTGCGGCGGCTGCTGCCTTCGGGCGCCGAGCCCCTGTGGCGCGATCCGAGCGGAGGTGTGCAGCTCGCCGAGGTGCACACGACGCCGTCCTGGATCGGCCACAAGATCAGCACGCTCCAGGAGGAGACGGGGGTCCGTGTCGCCTTCCTCACCCGGTTGGGCGAGGCCATACTGCCCAGCTCGCAGACCGTCCTCCAGGAGGGCGACCTGGTCCACGTGATGATGCGTACGGACGAGATCGCCAAGGTCGAAGAGGCCTTCGCCCAGGGTCCCGAGGAGGACGGTCACTGATGCGTGTGTCGATTGCCGGGGCGGGCGCGGTGGGCCGTTCCATCGCAGCCGAGCTGCTGGAGAACGGGCACGAGGTGCTGCTGATCGACAAGGCGCCGACCGCCATCTCGGTGGAGCGGGTGCCGATGGCCGAGTGGCTGCTCGCGGACGCCTGTGAGATCACCTCGCTGGACGAGGCCGCGCTGCAGCGGTGCAACGTGGTCATCGCCGCGACCGGGGACGACAAGGTCAATCTGGTCGTCTCGCTGCTCGCCAAGACCGAGTACGGCGTGCCGCGCGTGGTGGCGCGGGTGAACAACCCGAAGAACGAGTGGCTGTTCAACGAGTCCTGGGGCGTGGACGTCGCCGTCTCGACGCCGCGTCTGATGTCGGCCCTGGTCGAGGAGGCGGTGAGCGTCGGCGATCTGGTCCGGCTGCTGCGCTTCAGCCACGGCGACGCCAACCTGGTGGAGCTGACGCTGCCACCGGAGTCGGCGCTGGCCGGTACCCGGGTCGGGGACGTCGCCTGGCCCGAGGACACCTCGCTGGTGACGATCATCCGGGGGACGCGGGTGCTGACGCCGGGCCCCGAGGAGACCCTGGAGGCCGGTGACGAGCTGCTGTTCGTGGCCGCCCAGGCGCGCGAGGAGCAGTTGGAGGACCTGTTGTCGGTCCGCCGCGATCCGTCGGAGGACTGACCGGCAGAGACGGGGGAAGGGGCCCGGAACCGCTGAGCGGTTCCGGGCCCCTTCCCCGTCCGGCAGCAGGATGTACGGGTCAGGCGTCCGGGTCGCGGAGCGCCGCGGCGGCCTGCGCCTTGCGCTCCTTCTCGGCCTGTTCCTCGGCCTCCATCTCGGCGAACACGTCGATGGGCGCCGGCGCCTTCGCGAGGAAGACCCAGGTCAGATAGACCGCCAGCAGGAACGGCGGGATCTTCAGCGCGATGAGGACCCAGCCGAACTCGGTGGTGTCGGCCCACCAGTAGAGCGGGAAGAGGATCGCGCACTTGGCCAGCAGGATGAAGCCCCAGGCGTAGCTGGCCTTGGTGTACGCCTTCTTCCGTCCCGGGTTACGGGTCCGCCAGGAGAGGTTCTCCTTGAAGACCGGGCCGAGGATCAGGCCGATCAGCGGCACCCCGGCCACCGCGGTGCCGATGTAGGCGACCGCGAGGCCCAGGGTGTAGAGCATGCCCGGCAGGTAGAAGTCCTTGGCGTCGCCCGTCATCTTCGCGAAGACGACACCGAAGGCCACTCCGAAGACGCCGCTGAAGGCGTGTTTGACGGTGTCCCGGCGGATCAGCCGGACGGCGACGAGGGCCAGGGACACCGCCAGGGCCGCGATGGCCGAGGCGTTCAGGTTCTTGTTGACGGTGAAGATCGTGACGAAGAGCAGCCCGGGGAGGACTGTCTCCACCATGCCGCGCACACCGCCGAAGGCCTCGAAGAGGGCGGCCTCGGTGACGGCCTTCGTCTCGTCGTCCTGCTGGGCGGCGTGCCTCCCGCCGGCGTGCTGCGGGGCCGTACGGTGGGGCTGGTCCGTTTCGGACGTCGGCTTGTCGAGAGACGTCACCGGCTACTCCTTGGCGAGCGGTCGGAGTTCGTATGTGGGGTTGAACAGCACCCGGCGGCCATGGCTCATGGCGACCCGCCCCGAGGCGATGATCCTGCGGCCGGGCTCGATACCGACGATGGAGCGACGGCCGAGCCAGACCACGTCCAGCGGCTCGGTGCCGTCGAAGAGCTCCGCCTCCAGGGCGGGCACTCCGGCCCGGGGACGGAGGGTGACGGTCCGCAACGTACCAGCCACCTTCACGATCTGCCGATCGGAGCACTCGGAGATCCGGGTGCACCCGGTGGCCTGCGCGTCCTCCTGCAGCTCCTGGGACTCCAGGTCCTCCTGGGAGCTGGAGAGCCGGTCGAGCATACGGCGGAAGCGCCCGGAAGGTCGCGCCGCCTTCCCGGCCTTCCCGGCTTTCTCGGATCGGGGAACAGCACTCATACCCGAAGGGTACCGGTCCCACGGGCGGTACACCGAGGCCCCGGACGACCACTCGAAAGGATGACCCGGCGCCCGTCAGTCGCGCTCGAAGCGGTAGCCCATACCCGGTTCGGTGACGAAGTGCCGGGGGTGCGAGGGGTCCGCCTCCAGCTTGCGGCGCAGCTGGGCCATGTAGACCCGCAGGTAGTTGGTCTCGGTGCCGTAGGAGGGGCCCCAGACCTCCTGGAGGAGCTGCTTCTGGCTGACCAGACGGCCGCTGTTGCGGACGAGGACCTCCAGCAGATGCCATTCCGTGGGGGTGAGCCGTACGTCGCGCCCGGAGCGGTGCACCTTCTTCGCCGCCAGGTCGACGGTGAAGCCCGCCGTCTCGACCAGCGCGATGTCCTCGGCGCCGCCCTCCTGACCGACCGGTTCCGCCCGGCGTACCGAGGCGCGCAGCCGGGCCAGCAGCTCGTCCATGCCGAACGGCTTGGTGACGTAGTCGTCCGCCCCGGCGTCCAGGGCCTCCACCTTCTCGTCGGAGGTGTGGCGCGCGGAGAGTACGAGGATGGGCACGCGGGTCCAGCCGCGCAGGCCCCTGATCACCTCGACCCCGTCCATGTCGGGCAGCCCGAGGTCGAGGAGGACCACGTCGGGGTGGCGGGCGGCGGCGAGCTGGAGGGCGGTCGCCCCGTCGGGCGCGGCGTCGACCTCGTACTGGCGCGCCTTCAGGTTGATCACGAGGGCGCGGACGATCTGCGGCTCGTCGTCGACCACAAGCACCCTGGTCATCGTGGACCTGCCTTTCTGCTGCACGGGGAGGAGGGAAGAGCTGTGCTGTACGGGGAGGGCGAGGCGGAGGGGAGCGCCCGGGGACGGGTGGCGTACGCCCGGGGGCGTCCCGGGCCTCGGGGACGGGTCATGAGGTGGCCCGGGCCGGCAACTCGGCCTCCGCCCGGACGCCGCCCGGCGCCGCGGTGAGGGTCAGGACCATGGTCAGCCCGCCGCCCGGGGTGTCCTCGGCGTCGAGGGTGCCGCCCATGGCCTCGGCGAAGCCCCGGGAGACGGCGAGACCGAGGCCCACTCCGGCTCCGCGCGGGGCGTCCCCGTACCGCTGGAAGGGCTCGAAGATCCGTTCCTTGGCCTCGTCGGGGACGCCCCGGCCGCGGTCCACGACCCGCAGCTCGACCCGGCCGCCGAGGGCGCTGGCGGCCACGGCGACGGGCTCCTGGCCGGGGTTGTACTTCACGGCGTTCTCCACGATGTTGGCGACGACCCGCTCCAGGAGTCCCGGGTCGACGGCGACCATCGGCAGCGTCTCGGGGATGTCGAGGTCGACGCTGCCCTCCGGGACGCCGCCGAGCGCCATCGGGACCACCTCGTCGAGGTCGATCTCGCGGATCAGCGGGGTCACGGTGCCGGTCTGGAGGCGGGACATGTCCAGCAGGTTGCCGACCAGGTGGTCCAGCCGGTCGGCGCCGTCCTCGATGCCTTCGAGGAGCTCCGCCTCGTCCTCCTCGGACCAGGCCACGTCGTCGGAGCGCAGCGAGCTGACGGCCGCCTTGATGGAGGCCAGCGGGGTGCGCAGGTCGTGGCTGACGGCGGCGAGCAGGGCGGTCCTGATCCGGTTGCCCTCGGCGAGCCTGCGGGCCTGCTCGGCCTCCCCGACCAGGCGCTGGCGGTCCAGGACGACGGCGGCCTGGGCGGCGAAGGCGCCGAGCACCCGGCGGTCCTCGGCGGGCAGCACCCGGCCGGACAGCGCGAGGGCCATGTTGTCGCCGACCGGCATGTCCACGTCGGCGTCGTCGGGGCGGGTGACCGGGGCCGGCCCGACGGATCCGGCGCAGGTCCACGGCTCGACGTCGCTGCTGCGCTCCAGCAGGGCGACGGACTCCATGGCGAAGGTCTCGCGGACCCTCTCCAGCAGGGCGTCCAGGGCGGTCTCGCCGCGCAGGACGCTGCCCGCGAGGAAGGAGAGGATCTCCGACTCGGCGCGCAGCCGGGCCGCCTGATGGGTGCGCCGGGCCGCCAGATCGACCACGGAGGAGACCGCCACCGCCACCGCGAAGAAGATCACGATGGCGACGAGGTTCTCCGGGTCCTGGACGGTCAGGGTGTGGGTGGGCGGGGTGAACCAGTAGTTCAGCAGCATGGAGCCGACGGCCGCCGAGGCGAGCGCGGGCCGCAGTCCGCCGAGCAGGGCGGCGGCCACCGTCAGGAAGAGGAAGAGCAGGACGTCGTTGGCGAGGCCGGGGGCGTCCTCCATGGAGCGCAGCACCACCGCGAGCAGGACGGGTCCGACGACGCCGACGAGCCAGCCCCAGATGATCCGGGCGCGGCCGAGCCGGGCGCCGCGGGCCATGGGCAGACCGCGGCCCTTGGCGACCTCCTCGTGGGTCACGATGTGCACGTCGAGGTCGGGCCCCGACTCGCGGGCGACGGTCGCGCCGACCCCGGGGCCGTAGATGTACTGCCAGGTCTTGCGGCGGCTGGAGCCCAGGACGATCTGGGTGGAGTTGACGCCGCGGGCGAACTCCAGCAGGGCGGCCGGTATGTCGTCGCCGATGACGTGGTGGAAGCTGCCGCCGAGGTCCTCGACCAGGGTGCGCTGGACGGCCAGCTCCTTCGGGGACGCGGAGGTCAGGCCGTCGCTGCGGGCGATGTAGACGGCGAGGATCTCGCTGCCGGAGCCCTTGGCCGCCATCCGGGAGGCGCGGCGGATGAGGGTGCGGCCCTCGGGTCCGCCGGTCAGTCCGACGACGATGCGTTCGCGGGCCTGCCAGGTGGTGCGGATGTTGTGCTCGCCCCGGTACTGCTGGAGGTACTCGTCGACCCGGTCGGCGACCCAGAGCAGGGCCAGCTCGCGCAGGGCGGTGAGGTTGCCGGGACGGAAGTAGTTCGAGAGGGCCGCGTCCATCTTGTCGGGCTGGTAGATGTTCCCGTGCGCCATCCGGCGGCGCAGCGCCTGGGGCGACATGTCGACCAGCTCGATCTGGTCGGCCCGGCGGACCACCTCGTCGGGGACGGTCTCGCCCTGCCGGACCCCGGTGATCGACTCCACCACGTCGCCCAGCGACTCCAGGTGCTGGATGTTGACCGTCGATATGACGTCGATCCCGGCCCTGAGCAGCTCCTCGACGTCCTGCCAGCGCTTGGCGTTGCGCGAACCGGGCACGTTCGTGTGGGCCAGCTCGTCCACCAGGGCCACGGCCGGGGCGCGCTCCAGCACCGCGTCCACGTCCATCTCCGTGAACACCGAGCCCCGGTACTCCAGCTCCCGGCGCGGCAACAGCTCCAGCCCGTGCAGCATGACCTCGGTCCGCGGCCGGTCGTGGTGCTCCACGAAGGCCACGACGCAGTCGGTTCCGCGTTCGACCCTGCGATGCGCCTCCGAGAGCATCGCGTACGTCTTGCCGACGCCCGGTGCCGCGCCCAGGTAGATCCGGAGTGTGCCGCGTCCCATGGCCCCATTGTCTTCTTCCGTCCGGCCCTGTCGTGTCGGGGGCCGGTGGCGCCCGGTGCGGCTGCCGTCCTCGACGCTACTCCGCCCGGGGCGGTGGTTCGGTCCCGGGAGTGCAGGCGGGGAGCGTATTGACGGAACTCTGATGCGTGTCGGCGCGGGTGCGGGGGCGGTGCGGGAACGTCAGCCGTGTTCGACGATGTGGCCGTCGCTCAGCTCCAGGACCCGGTCGGCGAGGCCCAGCAGCTGGGGGTCGTGGGTGGCGACGAGGGCGGTGACGTTCTCGGAGCGGACGACCGCGCGGAGCAGTTCCATCACGGCGAGCCCGGTCTCGGCGTCGAGCTGTCCGGTGGGCTCGTCGGCGATCAGGAGGGCGGGTCGGTTGGCGAGGGCGCGGGCGATGGCGACGCGCTGCTGCTGGCCGCCGGAGAGCTCGCCGGGGCGCTGTTCGGCGTGGTCGGCGAGGCCGACGAGGGAGAGCAGCAGGGCGACCCGCTCGTCGCGCTCGGCCGGATCGGCCTTCCGCAGCCGCAGGGGTACGCCGACGTTCTCGGCTGCGGTCAGGATCGGAATGAGTCCGAAGGACTGGAAGATGAAGCCGACCCGGTCCCGGCGCAGCTCCAGGAGCCCCTTCTCGCCGAGCCCCGCCAACTCGGTGCCGTCGACGGTGATCCGGCCGTCGTCCGGGGTGTCGAGGCCGCCGACCAGGTTGAGCAGGGTGGTCTTGCCGGAGCCGGAGCGGCCCTTGAGGGCGACCAGCTCACCGCGGGGGATCTCGAACGAGACCCCGCGCAGCGCGTGCACGGCGGCCGCTCCGCTCCCGTACGAGCGGTGCAGGTCCTCGACGGTGACCATGACCGTGCGGGACGGGTCCTCGGCCAGGGCCGTGCCGGACTGCCCGCTGGTGCTCTCGGTCATGCTGCTCCCCCGTCATCACGTGGCCCGCGTCCATCACGTGGCCTGCGCCGTCGCCCGCCAGTATGTGCGTGCGGCCCACGGCCGGGCAATGGCCGGTGGGCCGCACCCGCGAAAGGGTGCGGCCCACCGGCCTGTGCTGCGACTACCGCGAAGTCCCGCCGCGTAGCCCTAGCGGACCTCGGTGATCTCGGGCCCGCGCTGGAGCTGGCCCATGCCGCCGGAGAACTTCGAGCTCTCCTGGTCCTCCTGCTGCACACCCTCGGGCACCATCTGGGCGTCGTTGGGGAGCTTGAGGACGATCGGGTCGCGGGGGGCCATCGGGCCGTCGCCGCGGACGACCACGGTGTCCCGGAAGATCGTCTCCAGCAGCCCTG
This sequence comes from Streptomyces sp. NBC_01116, assembly GCF_041435495.1. Taxonomy (NCBI): domain Bacteria; kingdom Bacillati; phylum Actinomycetota; class Actinomycetes; order Kitasatosporales; family Streptomycetaceae; genus Streptomyces; species Streptomyces sp. NBC_01116. The sequence continues at coordinate 6,585,761 of NZ_CP108644.1, read as the reverse complement.
CGGCCTCCGGCTGGACGGCGCCCTGGCCGGAGATCACTCCGCGCAGGAACCAGCGCGGCCCGTCGACGCCGACGAAGCGCACCAGCTGCACACCGCCCGTGCCGTCCGGGAGCTGTACGGGGACCTGCGCGCGCAGCTCCCAGCCCAGCGGGCCCTCGACCTCGTCGATGATGCCGCCCTGCTGGGTGATGCCCGAGGCGATCTCGTCGCGGACCTCGCCCCAGATGCCCTCTTTCTTGGGGGCGGCGAAGGCCTGCAGCTGGACCGCGCTGTCGCGCAGCACCACGGTGGCGGCGACGATCGCGTCCCCGGCCACCTCGACGCGCAGTTCCATGCCCTCGACCCCGGGGACGAAGATGCCGCCCAGGTCGACCCGGCCCTCGCCGGGCTGGGTGACCTCGGTGCTGTCCCAGGGTCCGTCCGGCCTGGGGGCCGGCGGAAGGTTCATCCGACGGGCGCCCTTGGCGGCGCCGTCACTGCCCTCGGGCTCGTCGGCGACCTGCTCGGCCTCGCGCACCTCGTCCGCCTCGTCCTCGGCGGAACCACTCTTCTTGCGACGTCCGAACACGTCACTGTCCTTCCCGGTCGGATACGACCGAAGCGTAGCTGTTCCCACCGTGGGTGATCCCGCCCTCGGCGCCGTCCACCGACGCGTGGCCGCCGGTGGACCCGAAGCCCCCTTCGGCCCGCGCCGAGCCGGGAAGTTCCGCCACCTCGTGGAAGCGCACCTTCTCGACCTGCTGGACAACCAGTTGGGCAATCCGGTCGAACCGTTCGAATCGCACGCTCTCGCGCGGATCGAGGTTGACCACGATCACCTTGATCTCCCCACGGTACCCGGCATCAACCGTCCCTGGGGCATTCACGAGGGCCACTCCGCAGCGGGCCGCGAGGCCGGAGCGCGGGTGGACGAACGCGGCGTACCCGTCGGGCAGGGCGATCGACACCCCGGTGGGGAGCACCGCGCGCTCGCCGGGGGCGAGTTCGGCGGCCTCGGTGGTCACCAGGTCGGCCCCGGCGTCGCCCGGGTGCCCGTACGCCGGAATCGGCACCTCCGGGTCGAGGAGGCGGATCAGTACGTCGACGGGGCTGCGGGTCACGGGTTCACCTCGAAGGCGCGGGCGCGCCTGACCTGGTCGGGGTCGGACATGGCGGCCTGGATCTCGGCGGGCCTGCCGTTGTCGATGAAGTGGTCGACCTTGACCTCGATGAAGAGGGCGTCGGCCCGGACCGCGACGGGCCCGTCGGGGCCGCCGATCCGGCCGGTGGCGGTGGAGTAGATCTTCCGGCCGTGCACGGCGGTGATCCGGGCGTCGAGGTGCAGCACGGTGTCCACGGGGACGGGCCGGACGAAGTCGGTCTCCAGCCGTCCGGTCACCGCGATCGTGCGCAGCAGCCAGTTCAGCGAGCCGAGGGTCTCGTCCAGCGCCGTGGCGAGCACGCCGCCGTGGGCGAGGCCGGGGGCGCCCTGGTGGGCGGGCTGCACGGTGAACTCGGCGGTGACGCTCACGCCCTCACCGGCCCGCGCCATCAGGTGCAGTCCGTGCGGCTGTCCCCCGCCGCAGCCGAAACAGTGTTCGTAGTGCGCTCCGAGGAGCTCGCCGGGGGCGGGCGCATCGGGGTGCCGGACCGGCGCGACGGCGTCTGCCGGGGGTGTCAGAGCTGCTGATGTTCCACTCACAGGCGCAGACCTTACCCGCGCGGCGGTCCGCCGGTCGCGCCGTGCCAAGCTTGGTTCCATGCAGCCTTCCGCCCCGCCCTTCGACGAACGTCTCACCGCGCCCCGCTCCTGGTGGTTCATCGCCTTCGGGGTCGGTGTCGCCTGTGCTCTGATGCTTCTGCCGTTGGGCACCCTGCCGCTGCTCGCCGGTCTGGCCGGCGGCACGGTCGCCGCCGCGCTCCTGGTGAGCAGCTACGGCTCCGCCCGGATCCGGGTGGTGGCGGGGGCGCTCGTCGCAGGCGACGCCCGGATCCCGCTGTCGGCGCTCGGTGAGCCCGAGGTGCTGGACGCCGAGGAGGCACGGGCCTGGCGGACGCACAAGGCCGACGCCCGTGCGTTCATGCTGCTGCGCGGCTATGTGGAGACGGCGGTGCGGGTGGAGGTCACGGACCCGGACGACCCGACACCGTACGTCTACCTCTCGACCCGGAACCCGCAGGGCCTGGCGGCGGCGCTGAGCACCGTCCCGACGGCCTGAGCACTGTCCGGCGGCGGCCTGAGCGCCGCCCGACCGCCCGAGCGCCGTCCCGGCCCGAGCGCAGCGCACGCCCTGACGCGAGGGCTCCGGAGAAGGCTCAGGGGCCCTCGATCTCCTTGGGCAGCTCGGCCGGGTCCAGGGGCTGTTCCAGCGCGGGGAGCGCGGGCAGCCGGTCCCAGGGGATCCGGTCCTTGCGCAGGTCGTTCCTGACCCGGTCGGCGAGCTTGCGGGTGTCACGGCGGTTCATCGTGGCGCCGACGGCGGCGCCGATCATGAACGGGATCAGGTTGGGCAGATTGCGCGCCATGCGCTTCATGATCTGCTGGCGCAGCTCGCGCTTCATCTGGCCGCCCAGGGCGGCGTTGAGCGTGGTGGGGCGCGTGACGTCGATGCCGCGCTCCTCCGTCCACGACGTCAGATACGCGGTGCTGCGCTGGCCGAGATTGCCGGGGGGTCGGCGGCCGTAGACCTCGTGGAGCTCGGCGACGAGCTTCATCTCGATCGCGGCGACGCCGGTCACCTCCGCCGCCAGCTCGGCGATCATGGCGGGCGGTACGGGCATCATGGCGGCGGCCCCGATGCCTGCGCCGACGGTCGCGGTGGCCCGGCAGGCTCCCGTGACCAGCTTGTCGGCCAGCTCTTCGGGCCCCAGCCCGGGGAACTGCTTCCGCAGGGTGGCGAGGTCGCGCACCGGCACGCGCGGGGCCGTGTCGATGATGCGGTCGGCCAGCTGTGCGGCCAGTGCCTTCGCGCTGTCCCGGCCCTTGCCCACACCCCGTCTCACCGCGTGCAGACGGCCCCCGGTCGTGGGCTCCGCCCGATCCTGCTCTGCGGGCCGGTCCGGCGACGTTGCCGCCCCGGCCACCTCGAGCGAGGCCGAACGGCCCCGCTCGTCGTCGGAACTGCCGGAGTGATCCGGCAGGGCGGCGGACCGCTCGGCAGACGCGTTGCCGCCTTCTGCCGGGCCTGTGCCGCCCGTACCGTCCTGGTTCGTCCCCGGGCCGTGCCGGCGCCAGGGGCGCCGCTTCCGGAACGGTGTCTCGCCTGCCACGGCCGACTCGACCTCAGTCGCAGTCGCGGCAGATGGGCTGACCGTTCTTCTCGCGGGCCAGCTGGCTGCGGTGGTGCACCAGGAAGCAGCTCATGCAGGTGAACTCATCGGCCTGCTTGGGCAGCACCCGGACGGCCAGCTCCTCGTTGGAGAGGTCCGCGCCGGGCAGTTCGAGTCCTTCGGCCGCGTCGAATTCGTCGACGTCGACGGCGGACGCCGTCTTGTCGCTCCGACGTGCCTTGAGCTCTTCGAGGCTGTCCTGGTCCACATCGTCGTCGGTCTTGCGTGGGGTGTCGTAATCCGTCGCCATGTCGCTCTCCCCCTCTTGGGTGTCTACGGGTGTCTCAGCGCACGTAACGCGTGAGAGGCCGGACTTGTGCCCGACCTGAGGCGGAGATTTTGCCTCACATCAAGGTCTGTTACTCAATCGACACCCAACCGGGCGCCTCGGCGAGGCTCGGCTTGGGTGGCGATGGGGACCGTACACGGTCCCGACTGCGCAGTTCACGGGTGCCACCCCGTGTACTTCCCGTGATAACGATCCTCGAAAACCCGGACGATTACCGGCTTTCCGACGGAGTCGCGATCACGGAGAGTAGATGACCGGAAAATCGGCTCTGTGATCGATCACACACGAATCGCCCGGGAACGGGTCCTGAAAATTCCGCCCAAAGCGAACATGAAGATTCGGTGCCGAGTCACATCGTGCAGCCTCTCAGACCGGCAGGGTGACGCGCATCACGAGACCACCGCCCTCGCGGGGCTCCGCGATGATACGGCCTCCGTGGGCCCGCGCGACGGACCGCGCGATCGACAGGCCGAGCCCGACCCCCTTGTCGCTGCCCGTGCGCTCCGTACGCAGCCGCCTGAAGGGCTCGAAGAGGTTGTCGATCTCGTAGGCCGGGACCACCGGTCCGGTGTTCGAGACGACGAGCAGGGCCTGGCCGTCCCGCGCCTCGGTGGTGACCTCCACCCAGCCGTCCTCGGGCACGTTGTAGCGCACGGCGTTCTGCACGAGGTTCAGCGCGATCCGCTCCAGCAGGACGCCGTTGCCCTGGACCACCGCCGTGGCCCGCTCGCCCCGGACCTCGACCTTCTTCGCCACCGCCTCCGACCGTGCCTGGTCGATGGCGCGCTCGGCGACCTCCGCGAGGTCGACCGGCTTGCGCTCGACGATCTGGTTGTCGCTGCGGGCCAGCAGCAGCAGGCCCTCGACGAGCTGCTCGCTGCGCTCGTTGGTGGCCAGGAGGGTCTTGCCGAGCTGCTGGAGCTCCGGCGGGGCCTCCGGGTCGGAGAGATGGACCTCCAGCAGGGTGCGGTTGATCGCCAGCGGGGTGCGCAGCTCGTGCGAGGCGTTGCCGACGAAGCGCTGCTGCGCGGTGAAAGCCCGCTCCAGCCGGTCCAGCATGTCGTCGAAGGTGTCCGCCAGCTCCTTCAGCTCGTCGTCCGGGCCGTCCAGCTCGATCCGACGGGTGAGGTCGGTCCCGGCCACCCGGCGCGCGGTCCGGGTGATCCGGCCGAGCGGGGACAGCACGCGTCCGGCCATGGCGTAGCCGAAGGCGAACGCGATCACGCTGAGGCCGACCAGGGCGAGCAGCGAACGGTTGAGCAGGGTTTCCAGCGCCGCCTTGCGCTGGTGGTTGACGCAGGCGTTCATCGCCGCGTTGAAGGCGTCCGGGCTGGCGTTCGGGGGCAGGTCGCAGATCTCGCTGGTGACCTTGCCGCTGACGATCTCGAACGGCAGATCCGTGCCGACGCTCAGTGCCTGCGCCGCCAGCATGTAGATGATCGACAGCAGCACGATGCCCGCGATCAGGAACATCCCGCCGTACAGCAGCGTGAGCCGTATCCGGATGGTCGGGCGCAGCCAGGGGTACGGGGGCTCCTGCTGCTTGGGCTCCCAGGTGGGTTTCGGAGGCGCCGCGGAGGGCCCGGGGGTGGTGGCCATGATCCTCAGATCCGGTATCCGGAGCCCGGCACGGTGACGATGACGGGCGGTTCGCCGAGCTTGCGGCGGAGCGTCATGACCGTGACGCGCACCACGTTGGTGAAGGGATCGGTGTTCTCGTCCCAGGCCTTCTCCAGCAGCTGTTCCGCCGAGACGACCGCGCCCTCGCTGCGCATGAGGACCTCCAGCACCGCGAACTCCTTCGGGGCGAGCTGGATCTCCGCCTCGTCGCGGAAGACCTCGCGGCGGTTCGGGTCGAGCTTGATGCCGGCGCGCTCCAGGACCGGCGGCAGCGCCACCGTCGTACGGCGGCCCAGCGCGCGCACCCGGGCGGTCAGCTCGCTGAACGCGAAGGGCTTGGGCAGGTAGTCGTCCGCGCCCAGCTCCAGGCCCTCGACCCGGTCGCTGACGTCGCCGGACGCGGTGAGCATGAGCACCCGGGTGGGCATGCCCAGTTCGACGATCCTGCGGCAGACGTCGTCCCCGTGCACCACCGGGAGGTCCCGGTCCAGCACGACGACGTCGTAGTCGTTGACCCCGATGCGCTCCAGGGCCGCGGCACCGTCGTAGACGACGTCGACGGCCATGGCCTCCCGGCGCAGTCCGGTGGCCACCGCATCGGCGAGCAGCTGCTCGTCCTCGACGACGAGTACGCGCACGGCGCAGTCCTTCCTTCGGTCCTTCGATGGGTTCACAGAGCCGGCGGCCCACGTGGGGCCCGCCCGGACACGGGCAGCGATGACCGACTGTGCGCCTACATCCTGCCCGCAACACGCATAAACCGGCGGTAAGACGGCGGCGGCCCGGCCTCCCGGCGGCGGCCCGCCGGGAAACCGCCGGATTTGCGGGCCAGTTGAGGTTTCTCCGAACCGTGGCGCGGGGAAGAGGGCTTCACACCCGCGATCACGCCTGTCACGTGGCATGCCACTGCCCGCTTCTTTTCCCCGGAGCGGCGGCGCGATCACCCGCTCCTCCGGCCCCCCGGCCGGAGGGATCCCGGGCACACCCCCGTGCCACCGACCCACGATGAGGGGGCGCATCATGGACGCTTTCACCGCAGGTCTGCTGCAACGCATCAAGACGACCGAGACCGTCCTCACCCGGGCCCGCGAGGACGGCGACGACTTCCTCGCGGACGTCGAGCAGGGCGAGCTGGACGATCTGCGCCGGCTCGCCGCCGAGCACGGCGTGGAGATCGGCGCCACCAGCGTCTGAGCCGTACGCCACGGGGCCCCGGACACCATGACGGTGTCCCGGGGCCCCGTGGCGTGTGCGGTGCCCTCAGGCCCCCCGCCAGGGCCTTCCTCGGGGCGGGGCCCGTCAGTCGTGCCAGGCGCCCAGCTCGTCGAGTGCGGCCTGCAGCGGCTCGAAGACACCGGGGGTCGCGGCCACCGTCAGGTCCCCGTCGGCGGGCAGTCCCGGACGGCCGCCGGTCAGTGCGCCCGCCTCCCGGGCGATGAGGTCGCCCGCCGCCAGGTCCCAGGGGTGCAGCCCGCGCTCGTAGTAGCCGTCCAGCCGGCCCGCCGCCACGTCGCAGAGGTCGACGGCCGCCGAGCCGCTGCGCCGGATGTCCCGGAGCCGGGGGATCAGCCGCTGGGCGACGTCCGCCTGGTGGGCGCGGACGTGTCCCACGTAGTTGAAACCGGTCGAGACGAGCGCCTGGTCCAGCGGCGGGGCGGGCCGGCAGCGCAGGGCTTCGCCGTTCGCGAACGCACCGCCGCCGAGGACCGCCCGGTAGGTCTCCCGGCGCATCGGGGCCTCGACGACGCCCACGACCCGCTCCCCGTCGCGCTCCGCGGCGATGGAGACCGCCCACGTGGGCAGGCCGTAGAGGTAGTTCACCGTGCCGTCGAGCGGGTCGATGACCCAGCGGATGCCGGTGCTGCCCGGGGAGCTGGCCCCCTCCTCGCCGAGGAAGCCGTCGTCGGGGCGGAAGTCGGAGAGGTAGCCGGTGATCAGCTTCTCGGCGGCGATGTCCATCTCGGTGACCACGTCGATGGGGCTGGACTTGGTCGCGGCCACCCCCAGGTCGGCCGGGCGGCCGTCGCGCAGCAGGGCTCCGGCGCGGCGGGCGGCCTCCAGGGCGAGGTCGAGCAGTTCGGACAGGGCGGGGTCGGTCACGGCGCTCCCAAGGGGTCGGTGCGTACGGACAGGCGGTCCTACGGGCTACGCGTACGGGCTGTCGGCGCCCGCGGCGGCGGGTTTCGGGGCCCTGGCGGGGCAGCAGCCGACCGGACAGAGGTCGTGGGAGGGACCCAGGGACCCCAGCGCGCAGCGCTCCACCGTCCGGCCGCGCTCGGTCGCGGCGCGCTCCAGGAGCAGCTCCCGTACGGCGGCGGCGAAGCGCGGATCGTCGCCCACCGTGGCGGACCGGCGGACCGGCAGGCCGATCTCGGCGGCCTTCGCGGCGGCCTCGGTGTCGAGGTCGTACAGGACCTCCATGTGGTCCGAGACGAAGCCGATGGGCGCCATCACGACCGCGGGGGCTCCCTCGTCGCTCAGGGTCTCCAGGTGGTCGCAGATGTCGGGCTCCAGCCACGGGATGTGCGGGGCGCCGCTGCGGGACTGGTAGACGAGCTGCCACGGGTACGCGATGCCGGTCTCCTCGCGCACCGCCTCGATGATCAGCCGGGCCACGTCGAGGTGCTCGGCGACGTACGCGCCGCCGTCGCCGTGCGCGTCGGCCGGGCCCGAGGCATCGGCGGCGGAGGTCGGGATGGAGTGGGTGGTGAACGCGATGTGCGCGCCCGCGCGGACGTCCTCGGGGAGGTCGGCGAGCGAGGCGAGGACGCCGTCCGCCATGGGCGTCACGAAGCCGGGGTGGTTGAAGTAGTGCCGCAGCTTGTCGACCCGGGGCACCTCCAGCCCCCCGGCCTCCAGGGCGGCCAGGGACTCGGCGAGGTTCTCGCGGTACTGGCGGCAGCCCGAGTAGGAGGCGTAGGCGCTGGTGGCGAGGACGGCGATCCGGCGGTGGCCGTCGGCGGTCATCTCGCGCAGGACGTCGGTCAGGTACGGGGCCCAGTTGCGGTTGCCCCAGTAGACCGGGAGATCCGGGCCGTGCTCCGCGAAGTCCTTGCGCAGGGCGTCGAGCAGCGCGCGGTTCTGCGCGTTGATCGGGCTGACCCCGCCGAACAGGAAGTAGTGCTTGCCGACCTCCTTGAGGCGTTCCTCGGGGATGCCTCGGCCGCGGGTCACGTTCGCCAGGAACGGGACCACGTCGTCCGGGCCCTCGGGGCCGCCGAAGGAGAGCAGCAGCAGGGCGTCGTAGGGAGCGGGATCGCGCAGATCGGACATGGCACCGATCCTGCCACCCGCCTCCGACAGGGCGGCAACCGACATCCGACGCCCCGTCGGAAAGACCGTTCGGAGGGACCGGCCGGAAGGACCGGGGAAGGCCGGGAATCCCGGCGGCCGGGCGCCCCGCCGCTCGCGGGGCGCCGCCCGGATTACGGTGCCCGGGACGTCCGTCCGGCCGTAAGCTGTATCGGCCAGCTATACGCCTGACAGGCACGCGACCGGAGTACCCCTTGCCCAGCCCCTACCGCGCCATCTTCTCCGCCCCCGGCTCCAAGGAGTTCTCCGCGGCGGGCTTCTTCGGCCGGATGCCGTTGTCCATGATGGGCATCGGCGTCGTCACCATGATCTCCCAGCTCACCGGCCGCTACGGGCTGGCCGGGGCGCTCTCGGCGACCCTGGCGATGTCGGCGGCGGTCTGCGGCCCCCAGGTCTCCCGGCTGGTCGACCGCTACGGGCAGCGCCGGGTGCTCCGCCCGGTCACGCTGGTCGCGGTGGCGGCGGTGGCGGGCCTGCTGATCTGCGCCCAGCAGGGGGCTCCGGAGTGGACGCTGTTCGTCTTCGCGGCGGGCGCGGGCTGTGTGCCGAGCGTGGGGTCGATGATCCGGTCCCGCTGGGCGGAGATCTACCGGGGCTCCAGCCGGGATCTGCACACCGCGTACGCGTGGGAGTCGATCATCGACGAGGTGTGCTTCATCTTCGGCCCGATCATCTCCATCGGTCTGTCCACCGCCTGGTTCCCGGAGGCGGGGCCGCTGATCGCGGCCGGCTTCCTGCTGGTCGGCGTCTTCTGGCTGACCGCGCAGCGGGCGACCGAGCCGGTGCCGCACCCGAAGTCGCTGCACACCGGGGGATCGGCGCTGCGCTCGCGGGGACTCCAGGTCCTGGTGGCCACCTTCGTGGCGACGGGCGCGATCTTCGGGGGCGTGGACGTGGTGACCGTGGCCTTCGCCGAGGAGCGCGGGCACAAGGCCGCCGCCTCCCTGGTGCTGGCCGTCTACGCGCTCGGTTCGTGTCTCGCGGGGGCCGTGTTCGGGCTGCTGCACCTGAAGGGGAACCCCTCGACCAGGTGGCTGGTGGGTGTCTGCGCGATGGCCGTGAGTATGATCCCCCTCCTACTGGCCGGGAACCTTCCGTTGCTGGCCGTGGCGCTCTTTGTCGCGGGCCTCGCCATCGCACCGACGATGGTCACCACCATGGCCCTCGTCGAAGCGCACGTACCGCGCACCAAGCTGACCGAGGGCATGACCTGGACCAGTACCGGGCTCGCGGTCGGAGTGGCGCTCGGCTCCTCGGCCGCCGGCTGGGTGGTCGACGCCGCCGGGGCGAAGGCGGGGTACGCGGTGCCCGTCGTGGCGGGAGCGCTCGCGGCGGCGGTGGCGGTCCTGGGATATCGCCGGCTGGCCGGGCCGGCTGCGACGGGAGGGCGCGGGGAAGATGACCGACACCTACGCACGGACGACGACGAGCGCGTGGCGTAACTGGGCGGGCACCGTCACCGCCCGGCCCGCCCGCACCGAGTCCCCCGCGTCCGTGGACGAGCTCGCGGACGTGCTGCGCCGGGCGGGCGCGGAGGGCCTGCGGGTGAAGCCGGTCGGCGCGGGCCACTCCTTCACGGCGGCGGCCGCCACGGACGGGGTGCTCATACGCCCCGACCTGCTCACCGGGATCCGGGACATCGACCGCGCGTCGATGACGGTGACGGTGGAGGCGGGGACTCCGCTCAAGCGGCTGAACACCGCGCTCGCCCGCGAGGGCCTGTCGCTCACGAACATGGGCGACATCATGGAGCAGACGATCGCCGGGGCGACCTCCACCGGCACGCACGGCACCGGCCGGGACTCGGCGTCGATAGCGGCGCAGATCCGCGCACTGGAGCTGGTCACCGCCGACGGCACGGTCCTGGTCTGCTCGGAGCGGGAGAACCCGGAGATCTTCGCGGCGGCCCGGATCGGGCTCGGCGCCCTCGGGGTGATCACCGCCGTCACCCTCGCCGTGGAGCCGATCTTCCTGCTGACGGCCCGTGAGGAGCCGATGGGCTTCGACCGGGTCACCGCGGACTTCGACGCCCTGGTCGCCGAGAACGAGCACTTCGAGTTCTACTGGTTCCCGCACACCGGGAACTGCAACACCAAGCGCAACAACCGCAGCGCCGGACCGGCCGCCCCGCCCGGGAGGGTGAGCAGCTGGATCGACGACGAGCTGCTGTCCAACGGGGTCTTCCAGGTCGCCTGTTCGCTCGGCCGCGCCGTCCCGGCGACGATCCCCTCGATCGCCAGGCTCTCCAGCCGGGCGCTGTCGGCGCGTACGTACACCGACATCCCGTACAAGGTGTTCACCAGCCCGCGCCGCGTGCGGTTCGTGGAGATGGAGTACGCCGTTCCGCGGGAGCAGGCGGTGGCGGTGCTGCGGGAGCTGAAGGCCATGGTCGAGCGGTCACCGCTGAAGATCAGCTTCCCGGTCGAGGTGCGCACCGCTCCGGCCGACGACATGGCCCTGTCGACCGCCTCGGGCCGGGAGAGCGCCTACATCGCCGTGCACCTCTACAAGGGCACGCCCCACCGGTCGTACTTCACCGCGGTCGAGCGGATCATGACCGCGCACGCCGGCCGCCCGCACTGGGGCAAGATCCACACGCGCGACGCGGCCTATCTGGCGGAGGTCTACCCGCGCTTCGGCGAGTTCACCGCGCTGCGCGACCGGCTGGACCCGGACCGCCTGTTCGGCAACGACTACCTGCGGCGGGTCCTCGGCGACTGACGTCCCTGGGCTTCCGGTACGCCGTCGGCCCCGGTCCTCTCCCTGCGGAGGGGGCCGGGGCCGTTGCGCTGTGCGCGGTACGCCGGCGGGTCACTCGGCGTCGGCGCCGGGCGGGGCCTGCTCCCCCTGCCCGGGAGCGACGCCCGTACCGGTCGAGGGCTCGCCGGTTCCGGCGTCGCCGGACGGCGACGGGGCGGGCGGCACGGGGTCGGGCGTGGTCACGCCTGCGGAGCCGGAGGGCGTCGGCGTGGGAGTGGACCCGGTGCCCGGGTTCTCACCGCCCGTGCCCGTACCGGGACCGGGGCTCTCGCTGTTGCGGTCGCCCCGCTCCGTGTCGGGGCCGGATCCGGTGCCGTCACCCGGGGTCGGACCCTGCTCGTCCGCTCCGCCGTCCCGGTCGGTGTCCCCGGAGGGCGTGGGGTCGGCGGGTCCGGAGTCCTGGTCGTCGCCGCCGCCCCGCACGACGGAGCTGAGGGTGGTGCCCTGGCCGCCGCTCAGGTCGTTGCCCGAGATCATCTCGAACGCGGTGATCCCGGCCATGGAGACGGCGAAGACCGCGGCGGCCGCGAGCGCGGGGCGCTTCCAGCCGCGCAGCCGCGTTCCGTGGGTGACGCTCTCGCCGAACGCGTCCTCGCCGGCGGCCGTGCCCGCCGCGGCCCGCGGAACCGTCCGCGTGCGGTCGGCGGCCTGCGGCAGCATCTGCGTACGGTCGGCTCCGGGCTCCGCTCCTGCTCCCGTGCCCGTACCCGGCGGAACTCGGAGCATCCGGGTCACCGCGTCGCCGAGGTCCAGCAACTGCGTCCGGTCGGTGTCGAGCGGCTTCAGCAGGTGCGTGTTCTCCGCGTCCGGGATCACCTCCGGGACCGCGCCCGGGTCGACCGTGGGCAGCACCGTGGTGGCGTCCTCGGCCGGCTCCGGCCCGGACCGCCCGGCGGCGCCTCTGCGCCCGGCGGGCGTCGTCTCCTTGGTGTGCACCGTCACCTGGCGGCCCTCCGGGTGGGTCACCTGGACCGTCACCTCGCGGATCTGCTCGCCGGTGCGGCGGAAGAAGTGCTGGAACACCGAGCCGCCGCAGGTGGCGACGACGCTCATCACGCCCGCTCCCGCGATCGTGCCGTACACGCCCAACTGCGAGGCCAGCACCGCCGCCGCGACGGCTGCCACGGCACTCCCGGCGACCTGCGGGAGACTCAGATCTATGCGCCTTTCCTTGGGTTCTGCGTCACTTTCCGGCTTCTGAACCATTACCAGCCCCTGCTTGACATCTCTCCCACCATGCAACAGGAAGGGACAAATGAGCGAAGTGGATAGTTCCGTTTCCGGAGATTGTGTGAAGCACAACACGCACCAGGGGCGTTTCGCGGAGAACTGGGTAACTCAACTCCCGCGCCCCACGAGAAGTTCGGCGGCGCGCCGGTCCACCTCGATGGCTCGAATGGAGTACTGTGACGAGCCCTGGGGCGGACTCCGACGTGGGAATCCGCTGCCATCGGAGGGTCCGACGGCAGCACTCACACCGACGGCGTGAAGGCATCACACGGATGCCTGCTGCACAGAGCGGCCAAATCGGTCGCTTTGGGTCGCAATGGGTAACCGTGTCATGGTGGTGCACCAGGACGAGCGCCCGACACGCCGGGCAACTTGGCAAGGTTGTGGCAGGCTGCACCCGGGCAGGTCACACTCGACTAGCGGAAGCAGCGACGCACGTGACGTCGGCAGGCACCACCCGGGAGGTCCCCATGCCCGAACTGCGTGTCGTGGCCGTCTCCAACGACGGCACACGACTGGTGCTCAAGGCTGCGGACAGCACGGAGTACACGCTTCCGATCGATGAGCGGCTGCGCGCCGCCGTGCGCAACGACCGCGCCCGGCTCGGCCAGATCGAGATCGAGGTGGAGAGCCACCTCCGTCCCCGCGACATCCAGGCCCGCATACGGGCCGGTGCCTCCGCGGAGGAGGTCGCCCAGTTCGCGGGCATCCCCGTCGACCGTGTACGCCGCTTCGAGGGCCCTGTGCTCGCGGAGCGCGCCTTCATGGCCGAGCGGGCCCGGAAGACTCCTGTGCGCCGTCCCGGCGAGAACACCGGCCCTCAACTCGGCGAGGCGGTGCAGGAGCGACTCCTGCTGCGCGGCGCCGACAAGGAAACCGTCCAGTGGGACTCGTGGCGTCGCGACGACGGCACCTGGGAGGTCCTGCTCGTCTACCGGGTCGCGGGTGAGCCGCACTCGGCGAGCTGGACGTACGACCCGCCCCGGCGGCTGGTCCAGGCCGTGGACGACGAGGCGCGCTCGCTGATCGGCGAGACCGACGACGTCGCCGCGCCCGAGCCCAGCTTCCCGTTCGTGCCCCGGATCGCCCGGCTGCCGCGCGACCGGCCGCTGGACCGGAGCCTCGACCGGCAGATCGACCGCGACCGACCGCTGGACCGGGCCCTGGACCGGCAGATCGAGCGGCCCGCTCCGGCCGCCGCCGAGCCCGAGGAGTACGTGAGCAGTGCCTCGGCCGGTGAGCGCGACTCGCTGACCAGCCTGCTGGAGGCGGTGCCGAGCTTCCGCGGCGACATGGTCGTCCCCGAGCGGCCCATCCAGCCCGAGCCGCCCGCGCTCGAACCGGCGGAGGAGGCGGAGGCGGACGAGCCGCCGGCCGCCGCGGCCTCGGCCGGCGCGGGGTCCGCGTACGCGGATGTGCTGATGCCCCGGGCGGTGGCCGGTCACCGCGACCGGCTGACCGGGACGACGGACCGTCAGGCGGAGGCGGACGGAGTCCGGCCGGGCCGCCGGGCCGCCGTGCCGAGCTGGGACGAGATCGTCTTCGGCACCCGGCGCAAGAAGCAGGACTGACCGGGAATGACCACCGGTGGCAGCGGGGTCCGTACGCGGTCGCGTACGGACCCCGCTGCCTTGCCGTCTCCCCGCCCCCGACCGCCTGGGGCGTGTTGCGAAAGTCCCGCCCGCTCGGTCGGCGCCGCGGGGCTACTGGGGCTCGGGCCCCGTTGCGACGGGCCGGGAAGGGTCCGAGGACCACTCGGACCAGGAACCGGGGTACAGGACGCCGGTGAAGCCCGCGATCTCCAGGGCCAGCACCTCGTGCGCGCCGGAGACCCCGGATCCGCAGTAGACGCCCACGCCCTCGGGGCTCCCCTCCGCCCCCAGGCCGGCGAACCGCTCGGCGAGCCGCTCGGCCGGAAGGTAGCGCCCGCCCTCGTCGACGTTCTGGGTGGTCGGTGCGGAGACGGCACCGGGAATGTGGCCGCCGACGCGGTCGATCGGCTCCACGTCGCCCCGGTAGCGCTCCGCCGCGCGCGCGTCCAGCAGCAGACCCGAGCGGGCGAAGGCCGCCGCACTCTCCGCGTCCAGGGTGGGCAGGGCCCCCGGTTTCGGCCGGAAATCGCCCTCGGGAGGGCGCGGGATGTCGGTGGAGAGGTCGCCCGTCCAAGCGGCGATACCGCCGTCCAGGACCCGTACGTCCCCGTGCCCCGTCCAGCGCAGCAGCCACCAGGCGCGCGCCGCGGCCCAGCCCAGGCCACCGTCGTACACCACGACCGGGGTGTCCTGGCCGACCCCGGCACGGCGCATCACTGCCCCGAAGGCCTCCGGGTCGGGGAGGGGGTGACGGCCGCCGTCGCCCGCCGGTCCCGCCAGTTCCGTGTCGAGGTCGACGAAGACCGCGCCGGGCAGGTGACCGGCCTCGTAGTCGGGGCGGCCGTGCGGGCCGCCGAGCTGCCAGCGGACGTCGAGGAGCACCGGCGGTCGCGATCCGGCCGACTCGCTCGCGCACGCGGATGCGGTGATGATGGGCTTCATGGGTGCCATCCTCGCGCAGCGGCACCGGTACCCATAACAGCATCGGAAGGGACGGTCGGCGGGAATCCGGCCGTCCTTCGTCGAGATCCCGGACGACGCGGCGCGGCCGGTGCGCCTGACGCGCCGGGGGGTGCAAGCATCTGCACGGGGCACGCGGACCGCTTCCCGACCCGGGACGGCGTACCTGTCCCGTTCCCCGCACGGCCACCCATACGGTCCGAGGAGAGAAGACGATGACCGAGGCCCACGCCCGGCGCACGCCCGGAACACCTTGCTGGGTGAGTCTGATCGTGCACGGTCTGACCACGACCCAGGAGTTCTACGGGGCCCTGTTCGACTGGGAGTTCCTGCCGGGTCCCGACCAACTGGGCCCCTACGTCCGCGGGCTGCTGCACGGGCAGGAGGTCGCGGGCATCGGGCAACTGCCGCCCGACCGCCATCTCCCGATCGCCTGGACCACCTACCTCGCGACGGACGACGCCGACGCCACCGCGGAGGTCGTCCGCTCCTGCGGCGGGACGGTCGCGGTCGGACCGCTGGACGCGGGCGAGGCGGGGCGGCTCGCCATCGCCTCGGACCCGAGCGGGGCGGTCTTCGGGATCTGGCAGGGCTCGGAGCACATCGGCACGATGACGGCGGGCGTGCCCGGCACCCCGGTCTGGAACGAGCTGGTGACCCGGGAGACCTCGATGGTCGCGAAGTTCTACCAGTCGGTCTTCGGCTATGAGACGGAGGCGGTCGTCTCGGCCGACTTCGACTACCAGACCCTGCACCTGGACGACGTTCCGGTGGCGGCGCTGCACGGGGTCGGCCACGCGCTGCCGCGCGACCGGGGGCCGCACTGGATGACGTACTTCGAGGTCGCCGACACCGACCGGGCCGCGGCCCGGGTGGTGGAGCTGGGCGGGCGCGTCCTCCAGCCGCCGCGCGAGGGGTCGAGCGGCCGGCTGGCGACGGTCTCGGACCCTGAGGGCGCCGTGTTCACGGTCATCCGGTCCGCCGCCGGGAGCGGTGCGTCCGGCCGTTGAACGTCGGCGGTGACGCCTCTGCCCCGCCCCACCCCGCGTCTCAGGCGGCGGTGTGCAGCGGAACCGTGAGCTGCTTGAGCCAGGTGCCCGTGGAGAAGTCGCGCGCCTTGATGACCACCGTACGGGGGCCCACCTCGACCTGGAGGCCCTGGTTGAAGGCGCCGCCCACCGCGACCTCGCCTCCCTTGCCGTCGTCCGTCCAGCCCGTCTGGACCGCCGCGGTGTTCACGACGGTGAAGCCGTCGAGATTTCCGGTGCCGGGGACGACCCTGCGGACCACCCAGTCCGACAGGTTGAGGTCCCAGTGGGTGTGGCCGGAGAAGAGGAACACGTCCTTGTGGCGGCCGAGGATCGACAGGAGCCGGTCGGGCTGGAGGTAGTCGCCCAGATAGAGCTTGTTGCGGGTGCCCGACACGGTGTTGGGCAGGGGGTGGTGCGTCAACACCATGACGGGCCTGCGCCGCCGGGCCCAGTGGGCGAGCCGGTCGTCCAGCCAGGCGAACTGCGCGTCGCTGATCCACACCTCGTCCCACAGCTTCGCGTCGTGGTAGTGCGCGTAGCGTTCGGTTCCGAGGGTCAGGACGGGAACACCGCCGAACGACGTCTCCGCGTAGACCTTGTTCCGGCCCGCGAAATTGTAGAAGCTGCGGAAGAGCGAGTCCTCCGTGGTGCCGTTGGGCCAGGTGTCCTGGGCGAGCGTGTCCGGGTCGCTGTACTTGGGGACGTAGAACTCGTGGTTGCCGATGGCCCACGCGAGGTTCTCGGGGTGCCGGTGCCGCCCGAGGGTGCGGCGGACGTCCGCGTACTCGAAGTCGTAGCCGCGGGGGGTGATGTCGCCGGCGATCCCCAGTCCGGCGCTGCGGGGGTTGATCCGGTGCAGGTCGTCGAGGGCCTTGCCGAAGTCGGCCAGGTCGCCCTGGATGTCGCTGATGATGTTGAACCGCACCGTCCGGCCCCCGCTGCCGTGGCCGTGCTTCCCGTGCTCCGAGGCGGCTGTGGCGGCCTCGGCCGCCGGCGCCGTCAGGGCGGCGCCGACGGTGAGGGCCCCGCCCGCCAGGAGTGAGGCGCGGCCCGTGGTGGCCATGAACGCTCTGCGATCCATCGGTTGTCTTCCTTCGCCGTGCGACCCCTGGGCGGGGTCGGACGGGGGGAGCCTTGCCGGTCACGATGACTTCTCGGCGTAGGAGAGGTGGCGGCCGGCTGAAGCCCGGGGACGGCGGGACGAGCGGCTCAGTCCGACGACACCGGTCAGTCCGACGACACCGGCAGGACGTCCGGCGAGAGCGCGCCGGCGTGGACGGAACGGCTCGTCATGCGGCGGCAGTGGTGGCGGCGGCACAGCACCTCGTAACCGACCTCGCCCGCCTGCCGGTTGACGTCGCCGACGACGACCTGGGCGCCTTCGACGACCATCTCGCCGTCCACCGTGCGGGCGTTGTGCGTGGCGCGGGCGCCGCACCAGCAGAGCGCCTCGACCTGGAGGGCCTCTATCCGGTCGGCCAGCTCGATCAGCCGCTGGGAGCCCGGGAACAGCTTGGTGCGGAAGTCCGTGGTGATGCCGAAGGCGAAGACGTCGAGCCCCAGGTCGTCGACGACGCGGGCCAGTTGGTCGATCTGGTCCGGGGCGAGGAACTGCGCCTCGTCCACGATCACGTAGTCGACCCGGCCGCCCCGGCTGACCCGGTCGACGATGTGCGCGTACAGGTCCATGCCCTCCTCGGCCTCGACGGCGTCCGTCACCAGGCCGAGCCGGGAGGAGAGCTTGCCCTCCCCCGCGCGGTCGTCCCGGGTGAAGATCACTCCCTGGAGCCCGCGCGCCGAGCGGTTGTGACCGATCTGCAGGGCCAGCGTGCTCTTTCCGCAGTCCATGGTTCCGGAGAAGAACACCAGCTCGGGCATGAGGGGTCGAGCACCTTTCGGAGGGACGGGCACGGCGGGAGGGGTTACGAGCGTACTTCGAGGAGGGGGACGAGCTGTTCCACGGGGGTCAGGGAGCCGTGTACGCCCGCCATCGCCGACTCGTGCGGCTCGTTGACGGAGGCCGTGATGATCACGTCGTCGTGGGCGGCGGCGACCACGTCGCCGATCCGGCCGTACACCCGCTCGTCGATCGTGGGACCGAACCAGCCGGCCGCGATGGCCTCGTCCCGGCTCGCGACCCAGAACTGCTCGCCGAGCACCTCGCGCCAGACGGTCAGGACGTCGGCCTGGGCGCCCGGCACCGCGTAGACGTGGCGGGCGCGTCCCTCGCCGCCGAGGAGGGCGACGCCGGCGCGCAGCTCCCAGTCCTCGTCGAAGTCGATCCGGGACTGCTCGTCGAAGGGGATGTCGATCATGCCGTGGTCGGCGGTGATGTACAGCGCCGAGCGCGGCGGGAGCTGCTCGGCGAGGCGTCGGGCGAGCCCGTCGACGTACATCAGCTGACCGCGCCAGGCGTCGGAGTCGGTGCCGAAGCGGTGGCCCTTGCCGTCGACCTCGCTGTAGTACGTGTAGACGAGCGAGCGGTCGCCCGCGGCCAGGCGCTGGGCGGCGACGTCCATCCGGTCCTCGCCGGAGAGCCGGCCGAGGAAGGAGCCGCCGCTGAGCGCGACCTTGGTGAGGGGGGTCTGCTCGAACGTCGGCGCGGAGACCTGCGCGGTGTGCACGCCCGCGGCGTCGGCGCGTTGGAAGACCGTGGGGTACGGCTGCCAGACCTTCGGCGCGGTCCACGGCTTCCAGCGGAGCTGGTTCATCAGCTCGCCGGTCTCCGGGTTGCGGGCGGTGTAGCCGGGAAGGCCGTGCTCGCCGGGCGGCAGCCCCGTGCCGACCGAGGCGAGCGAGGTGGCGGTGGTGGAGGGGAAGCCCGCGGTGAGCGGGCGGCCGGTGCCGCCGCGCGAGGTGGGGAGGAGGGAGTGCAGGAAGGGGGCCTCGTCCGGGTGGGCCTTGATCTGCTCCCAGCCAAGGCCGTCGATCAGGAAGACGCAGTTGCGGTCGGCCGGGGTCAGCTCCGGGATCGCGGCCGTGAAGCCGGGCACCTCCTGTCCGGCGGCGAGCGTCGGCAGCAGGTCCGCGAGCGAGCCGCTGCCGTACTCGGGGACGGGGGCGGTGTCGAGGGGCAGCAGGACGGGGTCCTGCCAGGCGGGCTGGGCCATCAGCGGCCGGTCGCCGCGGTGGCGGCCGTGGCCTCGGAGAGCGACTGGGCGAAGGCGAGGGTCTGGCGCACGGCGTCGGGGCCGTCGCCGGCCTCGCTGACCCGCAGGCTCAGGTCGTCGGCGGTGGAGCTGCCGGTGTAGCCGTGGTCGGCCTCGCAGTTGGCGTCGCCGCAGGCGGCGGGCTCCAGGTCGATCCGGGAGACCGCGCCCCAGCCGATGGTCAGGACGACCTCGCGGGGCAGGGTGCCCGGGACGTACTTCTCCGGGTTGGCCACGACGCGGCTGACCACGACGGAGGAGATCCGCTCCAGCTTCACCGACTCGGTGGAGGTGGTGGCGTAGGGCGTCGGGGAGCTGGTGTCGGCGGCCTGTTCGTCGGTGTGGCTGACGATGAACCGGTGCTCGGTCAGGACGAGGACCGTCACATGGCGGCGCACCTCGTTGGAGTCGAACGTGGTCTCCTGGTGCACCAGGTACGAAGCGACCGGCTCCCCGCCGACGGCGGCCTCCACCGCCTCGGCCACGAGGGCCGGGTAGTAGCCGCTGCGCTCGATCGCCGCGCGCAGCCCCTGGGTCGTCGTACCGGTCTTTGCCATGAGCACCATCCTACGGCGGACCGGTGACTGCCGGGGACGCCCCGGTGGCCACCGGGTCTCAGTAGTTCGGAAGGCGGCGGGGGCCGAGGTCGTTCCGGGCGGGCGGCGGGGCGAGCCGGACGCTCGCCCCGAGCACGGTCAGTCCGTGCGGGGCGACGACGACGGGCTCGAGGGCGACGGAGACCACCTCGGGGTGGTCGTCGACCAGCCGGGACAGCCGCAGCAGCAGCTCTTCGAGCGCGGCCGTGTCGACCGGGGCCGAACCGCGCCAGCCGAACAGCACCGGGGCCGCCCTGATGGACCGGATCAGCTCGGCCGCGTCGCGGTCGGTGGCGGGGACCAGCCGGTGCGCGGTGTCGCCGAGCAGTTCGGAGGGCGCGCCCGCGAGGCCGAAGGAGAGGACGGCCCCGGCGGCGGCGTCGATGGAGGCGCGGACGACGGTGTCCACGCCGCGCGGGGCCATCGCCTGGACGACGGGGAGCAGTTCGGCGGGCTTGCCGAGGAGGTCGGTCAGCTCTCCGTACGCCCGGCGCAGCGCCTCCTCGTCGGCGACGTCGAGGCGGACCCCGCCGAGGTCGGCGCGGTGGCGCAGGTGGGGCGCGGTGGTCTTGAGGGCGACCGGGTAGCCGAGCCGGGCCGCCGCGGCGACGGCGGCCCCGGGGTCCGGGGCGGGCAGGGTGGGGCGGACCGCGATGCCGTAGCGGCCGAGGAGCTCCCGGGCCTCGTCGTGGGTGAGCGGGCGGCCGCGCGGGTCGGGGGCGGTGGCGAGCTGTGCCTCGATCAGGGCGGCGGCCCCGGGCTCGTCGATGGTGTCGTCGAGGAACTCGGGGATCTTGCCGGGCACGGCCGCCTGGCGCCGCCACTGGGCGTACTTCACGGCCTCGGCGAGGGCCCGCACGGCGCGTTCGGCGGCGGGGTAGGCGGGGATGCGGCCGGGGGCGGGGCCGGTGGCGGTCTCCGGGGCTGGGCTCGCTTCCGGGGTGGCCGGGTCGGCGCTCGGGGCGGGGCTCGTGCTCGGGGCGGGGCTCGCTTCCGGGGTGGCGCTTGTCCGCGGGGAGGTGGTGGCCGCCCGGGGCCGGTCGGCGGTGGGCGCCACCGTGCGGGGGCGTGGCGCGGCGGTGCTGGAGGCGGCGGCCAGCGCCTCGGCGAGGCCGCCGATCTCGACGTGGACGACGGCCACCGGCTTGGCCGAGCCCCCGGCCACGGCCTTGTGCAGGGCGCCGGCGAGCACTTGGCCGTCACCGGTCTCGGCCTCCCCGTTCTCCCCCACCCACGGGATGGCGGTGACGATCACGGCGTCGCAGGTCCCGTCGGCCAGCGCCTCGGCCAGCGCGTCCCGGAAGTCCTGCGGGGAGGCGGCGGTGGTGAGGTCGATCGGCGGGCGCGGGCGCAGCCCCTCGGCCAGGCAGGCGTCGTACGTCAGCAGGCCGAGGGACTCGGAGTTGCCGAGGATGGCGACCCGGGGGCCGGCCGGGAGCGGCTGGCCCGCCAGCAGGATCCCGGCGTCGACCATCTCGGTCACGGTGTCGACCCGGATGACGCCGGCCTGGCGCATCAGCGCGGAGACCGTGGCGTCGGGGATGCGGCTGACCGGGACGGCGTGGCCGGGCGGGGTGGAGCCGCTGTGCCGGGCCCCCTTGACCACGACGACGGGCTTCACGGCGGCGGTGCGGCGGGCGAGGCGGGTGAACTTGCGGGGGTTGCCGAGCGATTCGAGGTAGAGCAGGGCGACGTCGGTGTCCGGGTCCTCGAAGGAGTACTGGAGGAAGTCGTTGCCGGAGACGTCGGCCCGGTTGCCCGCCGAGATGAAGGAGGACAGGCCCGCGCCGCGCCGGTGGAGGCCGGAGAGCAGGGCGATGCCGATCGCGCCGGACTGGGTGAACAGGCCGATCCGGCCACGGGCGGGCGACTCGGGGGCGAGCGAGGCGTTCAGCCGGACGGACTCGGCGGTGTTGATGACGCCGAAGGCGTTCGGGCCGATGATCCGCATGCCGTACGAGCGGGCCTGGCGGACCAGCTCGCGCTGGAGTCCGCGGCCCTCGGCGCCCCGCTCGGCGTATCCGGCGGAAAGGACGACCAGCCCCTGGACGCCGTGCTCCCCGCAGTCGGCGACGGCTTCGGGGACCCGGTGGGCGGGGACGGCGATGACCGCGAGGTCGACCTGCTCGTCGATCTCGCCGAGCGAGCGGTGGGCGGGGACGCCGTCGAGGGTGGCCAGACCCTCGTCGAAGGCGCGGTTCACCGCGTACGTGCGGCCGGTGTAGCCGGAGGAGAGGAGGTTGCGCAGGACGGTACGGCCCACGCCGCCGGGGGTGCGGCCGGTGCCGATGACCGCGACCGAGCCGGGGGCGAGCAGACGCTGCACCGAGCGGGCCTCGGCGCGCTGTTCGCGGCCGCGCTGGACGGCGAGCGACTTCTCGGTGGGTTCGAGGTCGAGGGTGAGGTGGACGGAGCCGTCCTCGAAGCTGCGGCGCTGGGTGTAGCCGCCGTCCCGGAACACCTTGATCATCTTGTTGTTGGCGGGGAGCACCTCGGCGGCGAAGCGCCGGATGCCGCGCTCGCGGGCGACCGCAGCGATGTGTTCGAGCAGCGCCGAGGCGACGCCCCGGCCCTGGTGGGCGTCCTGGACGAGGAAGGCGACCTCGGCCTCGTCGGCGGGCGCGGAGGCGGGGCGGCCCCGGTCGTCGATGCGGTCGTAGCGGACCGTTCCGATGAACTCGCCGCCGATCGTGACGGCCAGTCCCACCCGGTCGACGTAGTCGTGATGGGTGAAGCGGTGCACGTCCCGGTCGGATAGGCGCGGATACGGGGCGAAGAACCGGTAGTACTTCGACTCGTCGGACACCTGCTCGTAGAAGCTGACCAGTCGCTCGGCGTCGTCCGTGGTGATCGGTCTGATGCGCGCGGTGCCCCCGTCGCGGAGCACCACGTCCGCTTCCCAGTGGTCGGGGTACGCGTGATGCGGACTCTGCTCCGGCGTGGGCTCCATGGGCAAAGCCTACGGCGGGGATCCCGGTCGCGGAGGGATCGGTGCCCGGGCAGTCCGAGGGGGCCCGGACCTGGGCCGCTGGAGTACGGGACCGGACAGGAGGCCGGGCACAGCACCACGCACTGCATGAGAGACTGGTCTAGACAACCGTTGATATGTGAAGGGCAGAACCATGGCTGAGCGCCGCGTAAACGTCGGTTGGGCCGAGGGCCTGCACGCCCGCCCCGCTTCCATCTTCGTCCGTGCCGCCACGGCTTCCGGCGTCCCCGTGACGATCGCCAAGGCCGACGGCAACCCGGTGAACGCCGCCTCCATGCTCGCCGTGCTCGGTCTGGGCGCGCAGGGCGGCGAGGAGATCGTGCTCGCGTCCGACGCGGACGACGCCGAGGCCGCTCTGGACCGGCTCGCGAAGCTGGTCGCCGAGGGCCTGGAAGAACTCCCCGAGACCGTCTGAACCGACGCGAACCGGCCCGGCCGGATTCGACAGGTGCGAGAGCCGTGAACCCCTCGGGGGATCACGGCTCTTTCGCTTTCGATAAAGAGCAGCGCATCGAGAATTCGGGCAGCACAAACAATGCCCCGCAATTACTTCCCTTTGTATACGGCCCTTCTGTTAATGGCGGACACCCGCGGTGTTTACGTCATGTTGCGAAGTGCTCACACGGGCGGTCGGCGCGGTGCGCCGCCCCGGCGGGTACGGGCGGCGCAGCCGGTGGGCCCCGCCGGCGCGTTCCGCGTACTGGGCGGTCAGCGCCCTCGCCCGCTCCGCGTCGCCGCGCGCCACGGCGTCCACGATCGCGCCGCGCTCGGCCCAGGCGTCGACCGGGCGGGCCGGCTGCTCGACCGCGTACATCCAGGCGATCTTGTGGCGGAGCTGGGTGAGCAGCGCGATGAGTCCGGGGCTGCCGGAGGCCTGGGCGAGGGTCTCGTGGAACCAGCCGCCCAGTGAGCGCAGATCCTCGCCCTCGCCCCGGCGGGCCCGCTCCTGACCCAGCCTGACCAGGCCCCGGAGCACCTTGAGGTGGGCTTCCGTGCGGCGCTGCGCGGCGCGTGCCGCACCCAGAGGCTCCAGGAGCGTCCGCATCTCCAGGAGGTCGGCCGCCTCCTGCGCGGTGGGCTCGGCGACACAGGCGCCGGCGTGTCTGCGGGTGACCACGAAGCCCTCGGACTCCAGCGTGCGCAGGGCCTCGCGGACCGGGACGCGGGAGACCCCGTAGCGGCGCGCCAGCAACTCCTCGGTGAGGCGGCCGCCGCGCTCGAAGACACCGGAGACGATGTCGTCACGGATGGCCGTGCATACCGAATGCGCGGGAATGCGCATATCCGAACCTCCGCCTTGATCCCCGCGGAACGCGGCCGCCCGACGTCTGTTCCGTGACTCTAGGGCAATCCGCCGGAATTTCCGATGGCAGGCCGGAATCCATGAATATCTCCGGGCCGAAATCGCCGAAGGCCCCGACGGGTGCCGGGGCCTTCGGACGGGGTCGCGCGGTGCGGGTCAGACGTTCAGGCCGTGGGAGCGCAGGTAGCCGACGGGGTCCATGTCGGAGCCGTAGTCGGGGCTGGTGCGGGCCTCGAAGTGCAGGTGCGGGCCGGTGGAGTTGCCGGTGGAACCGGAGAGGCCGATCTGCTGGCCGGAGGAGACGCTCTGGCCGACGGAGACGCCGATCGAGGAGAGGTGGCCGTACTGGGTGTACGTGCCGTCCGTCATCCGGAGCACGATGTTGTTGCCGTACGCGCCGCCCCAGCCGGCCTCGACGACCGTGCCGGCGCCGACGGCGACGACGGAGCTGCCGGAGGCGGCCTGGAAGTCCACCCCGGAGTGGCTGCCGGAGGACCAGAGCGAACCGCCGGTGTTGTAGCCGGTGGTGACGTGGGAGCCGGCGACCGGGAGGTGGAAGGCGTTCAGCCGGGCGCGCTCGGCGGCGCGGGCGGCACGGGCCTTCTCCTCGCGGACCTCCTTGGCGCGGGCCTCGGCCTTGCGCTCGGCCTCCGCCTTCGCCTTGGCCTTGGCGGCCTTCTCGCGGGCCTCCGCGGCGGCCTTGGCCTTCGCCTTGGCGATCGCGTCGGCCTGCTGCTTCTGGGCGTGGGCCTGCGCGTCTATCTGCTCGGCGAGGGTCACGTCGAGGGCGACGGCCTGGGTGAGACCGGTGTCGGCGGCCTTCGCCGGCTCGGCGTCCGCGGCGAGGGCCGGGGAGGCCAGCGAGCCGAGGACTCCGGTGGTGGCCAGGGCCGCGATTCCGGCGGCCTGGGCGCTCCGGCGCGTGAGGCGGCTCGGGGCACGGTGCTTCCCGGTGGCACGGGTGAACGCCATGGAGGGGCTGATCCTTTCCTTCCTTCTCGCCTACCGGGTTAGCTGACGGGTTCGGAGCAGGAAGGTCTCCTACGGATCCCCGCGCCGGTTCGCGGCACGGGCCTCCGATTCACCCCAGGGACTTCGTGGGTCCCCGGCTCCCCAGGCTCGCGCCTGACGGGGACTCGGCGATGACTGCCCGGCGCCGCGGCTGCGGCATACGGGTGACGGACAGCCGAGCCGACGCTAGGCGGGGCGACTTCCCCACGCCAAACGGACCAGGGGATTTGTCGCACATCCCACAGGGCAGACAGGCAGCCTCTCCCCCAAAGGGGGATGTCATGGATTAATCGGGCAAAAAGGGAGGACCCCGACGAACATGCGTCCGTCGGGGTCCTGTTCACGGCGATGTGCCGCAGATGCGTCAGCCGGTGACGACGGACACCTCTCCGATACCGAGGGCCTTCACGGGCTCCTCGATCTGCGCGGCGTCCCCCACGAGGACCGTGACCAGCCGGTCGACCGGGAAGGCGCTGACCACGGCGGCGGTCGCCTCCACGGTGCCCGTCTCGGCGAGCCGGGCGTAGAGGTGGGCCTGGTAGTCGTCGGGGAGGTGCTGCTCGACCTGGTCGGCCAGCGTGCTCGCGACGGAGGCGGCGGTCTCGAACTTCAGCGGGGCGACGCCCACCAGGTTCTGTACGGCCGTCTCGCGCTCGGCGTCGGTCAGCCCCTCGGCGGCCAGCGTCCGCAGGACCTTCCAGAGGTCGTCCAGCGCCGGGCCGGTGGACTCCGTGTCCACCGAGCCGCTGATCGCGAGCATGGCCGCGCCGCCCGAGTCGGGGCCGCTGGAGCGCAGCACCTGGGCGAAGGCCCGCACCCCGTAGGTGTAGCCCTTCTCCTCGCGCAGCACCCGGTCCAGCCGGGAGGTGAGGGTGCCGCCCAGGCAGTACGTGCCGAGCACCTGGGCGGGCCACACGCGCTCGTGCCGGTCGGCGCCGATGCGGCCGATCAGCAGCTGGGTCTGGACCGCGCCGGGCCGGTCCACGATGACCACGCGGCCGGTGTCGTTCGCGGTGATGGGCGGCACCGGGCGGGCCTGGCCCGCGTTGCCCGACCAGTCGCCGAGGGTCTCCGCCAGCAGCGCGTCCAGGTCGATGCCGGTCAGGTCGCCGACGATCACGGCCGTCGCGGTGGACGGGCGGACGTGGGCGTCGAAGAAGGCGCGCACGGCCCTCTCGTCGATCCGCCGGACCGTCTCCTCGGTGCCCAGGCGCGGGCGGGACATCCGGGCGTCGGCCGGGAACAGCTCCTTGGAGAGCTGCTTGGCGGCGCGCCGGGACGGGTTGGCCTGCTCGTGCGGGATCTCGTCGAGGCGGTTGCCGACGAGGCGCTCGATCTCGCTCCCGTCGAAGGCCGGGGCGCGCAGCGCCTCGGCGACCAGCCCGAGGGCCTTGGCCAGCCGGGAGGCCGGGACCTCCAGGGAGACCCGGACGCCGGGGTGGTCGGCGTGCGCGTCGAGCGTGGCGCCGCAGCGCTCCAGCTCGGCGGCGTACTCTTCGGCGCTGTGCTTGTCGGTGCCCTCGGAGAGCGCCCGCGACATGATCGTGGCCACGCCGTCCAGGCCCTCGGGTTCGGCCTCCAGCGGCGCGTCGAGGAAGATCTCCACCGCGACGACCTGCTGGCCGGGGCGGTGGCAGCGCAGCACGGTCAGCCCGTTGGGCAGGGCGCCGCGCTCGGGCGCCGGGAAGGCCCAGGGGCGGGCCGTGCCGGGCGTGGGCTGCGGGTGGTACTCCATGGCTACTCCAGTCACGGCGGCGTCGCTCACTTGTCCGCCCCCTCGTGCGCGTCGGTGCCCTCGGTGCCTGTCGCGCCCTCGTCGGACCCGTCGGCCTCGTCGGCCGGCTCGATGGGCTCGTACACCAGCACCGCCCGGTTGTCGGGGCGCAGGGCCGCCTCGGCCGCCGCGCGCACCTCCTCCGCGGTGACGTCCAGGACGCGGCCCACGGCGCTCAGGGCGAGCTGCGGGTCGCCGAACAGGACCGCGTAGCGGCACAGTTCGTCGGCGCGGCCGGCGACCGTGCCGAGCCGGTCCAGCCACTCGCGCTCCAACTGCGCCTGGGCCCGCTCCATTTCCTCGGGGGTGGGCCCCTCGGCGGCGAACCGGGCCAGCTCCTCGTCGACCGCGGCCTCGATCGTCTCCACCTCGACACCGCCGGACGTCTTCACGTCCAGCCAGCCCAGCGAGGGCGCGCCGGCGAGCCGCAGCAGCCCGAAACCGGCCGCCACCGCCGTACGGTCGCGGCGGACCAGGCGGTTGTGCAGCCGGGAGGACTCGCCGCCGCCCAGCACGGTGAGCGCCAGGTCGGCGGCGTCACAGGCGCGGGTGCCGTCGTGGGGGAGGCGGTAGGCGGCCATCAGGGCGCGTGCCGGCACCTCCTCGTGGACCACTTCGCGCAGCTGCTCGCCGATGATGCCGGGGAGCGTCCCGTCGCGCGGCGGCCGCTTGCCGTCGTGGGAGGGGATGGAGCCGAAGTACTTCTCGATCCAGGCGAGGGTCTGCTCGGGGTCGATGTCGCCGACCACCGAGATCACCGCGTTGTTGGGCGCGTAGTACGTACGGAAGAACGCGCGGGCGTCCTCCAGCGTGGCCGCGTCCAGGTCGGCCATGGAGCCGATCGGGGTGTGGTGGTACGGGTGGCCCTCGGGGTAGGAGAGGGCGGTCAGCTTCTCGAACGCGGTGCCGTAGGGCACGTTGTCGTAACGCTGGCGGCGCTCGTTCTTGACGACGTCGCGCTGGTTCTCCATGGACTCCTCGTCGAGCGCGGCGAGGAGGGAGCCCATCCGGTCGGCTTCCAGCCAGAGCGCGAGCTCCACCTGGTGGGTGGGCATGGTCTCGAAGTAGTTGGTCCGCTCGAAGCTGGTCGTCCCGTTGAGCGAGCCGCCGGCCCCCTGGACGAGCTCGAAGTGACCGTTCCCCTTGACCTGGCCCGAGCCCTGGAACATCAGGTGCTCGAAAAGGTGAGCCAGACCGGTGCGCCCCTTGACCTCGTGGCGCGAGCCGACGTCGTACCAGAGGCAGACCGCGGCGACCGGGGTCAGATGGTCCTCGGAGAGCACCACACGCAGGCCGTTGGCCAGGCGGTGCTCGGTCGCTGTCAAGCCGCCGGAGCCGGCCTGTGCGGTGGCCGTGTGACCCATGGGCATGTACGTCCCTTCGATCGCGATACTGGACTTCCTGCCAGACCTGCCACTCTAAGCAAGCGCACCGGCACCTGGCGAAGTTCCCGTTCCTCGGATGTTTCCGTCGATGGTGTCGCGGACGCTGTCCTGGCGGGCCCCCTCGGCCCGCTTCGGACGGGTCGAGGTCGGCGTTGTCAGTCCGGCGGTCCACAATGGACCGCGTCAGTAGCTCGTGTTGTACCGAACAAGCTCAGGTTGTCCGAACAGAATCTGTGAAGGAGTCGCAGCCGCGATGGCCCGCCGTAGCACGAAGACCCCGCCGCCGCCGGACGACTTCGAGGAGAAGATCCTCGACATCGACGTCGTCGACGAAAT
The DNA here is from genome assembly GCF_041435495.1 of Streptomyces sp. NBC_01116. Classification (NCBI taxonomy): domain Bacteria; kingdom Bacillati; phylum Actinomycetota; class Actinomycetes; order Kitasatosporales; family Streptomycetaceae; genus Streptomyces; species Streptomyces sp. NBC_01116. Next base: position 6,557,115 of record NZ_CP108644.1, on the reverse strand, counting down.
GCAGGGCTCCTTCCTCGAGTACGCGTACTCGGTGATCTACTCCAGGGCCCTGCCCGACGCCCGCGACGGCATGAAGCCGGTGCACCGCCGCATCGTGTCCCAGATGAACGAGATGGGGCTGCGCCCGGACCGCGGCTATGTGAAGTGCGCCCGTGTCGTCGGCGAGGTGATGGGCAAGCTGCACCCGCACGGCGACGCCTCGATCTACGACGCCCTGGTGCGCATGGCGCAGCCGTTCTCGATGCGTCTCCCCCTGGTCGACGGCCACGGCAACTTCGGCTCCCTCGGCAACGACGACCCGCCGGCCGCCATGCGGTACACCGAGTGCCGGATGGCCGACGCCACGTCGCTGATGACGGAGGCGATCGACGAGGACACCGTCGACTTCCAGTCGAACTACGACGGCCAGGAGCGCGAGCCGGTCGTCCTCCCCGCCGCCTACCCCAACCTCCTGGTCAACGGGGTCTCCGGGATCGCCGTGGGCATGGCGACCAACATGCCTCCGCACAACCTGGGCGAGGTCATCGCCGCCGCCCGGCACCTGATCAAGCACCCGGGCGCCGACATCGAGACGCTGATGCGCTTCGTCCCGGGGCCGGACCTGCCCACCGGCGGCCGCATCGTCGGGCTGGGCGGCATCAAGGACGCGTACACGGCGGGCCGCGGCACGTTCAAGATCCGCGCCACCGTCGCCGTGGAGAACGTGACAGCACGCCGCAAGGGCCTCGTCGTCACCGAACTGCCCTTCACCGTCGGCCCGGAGAAGGTGATCGCCAAGATCAAGGACCTGGTCTCGGCGAAGAAGCTCCAGGGCATCGCCGACGTCAAGGACCTCACCGACCGGGCGCACGGACTGCGTCTGGTCATCGAGGTGAAGAACGGCTTCGTGCCGGAAGCGGTGCTGGAGCAGCTCTACAAGCTGACGCCGATGGAGGAGTCCTTCGGCATCAACAACGTGGCGCTGGTCGACGGCCAGCCGCTCACCCTGGGCCTCAAGGAGCTGCTGGAGGTCTATCTGGACCACCGCTTCGAGGTGGTGCGCCGGCGCAGCGAGTTCCGCCGCACCAAGCGCCGCGACCGGCTGCACCTGGTCGAGGGCCTGATCGTCGCCCTGCTCGACATCGACGAGGTCATCCGGATCATCCGGGACAGCGACAACTCCTCGCAGGCGAAGGAGCGCCTGATGGCGCACTTCTCGCTGAGCGAGATCCAGACGCAGTACATCCTGGACACCCCGCTGCGCCGGCTCACCCGTTTCGACCGGATCGAGCTGGAGAGCGAGCGTGACAAGCTCGACGGCGAGATCGAGGCGCTGACCGCGATCCTGGAGTCGGACGCGGAGCTGCGCAAGCTGGTCTCCTCGGAGCTGGCCGCCGTGGCGAAGAAGTTCGGCACGGACCGGCGCACGGTGCTGCTGGAGTCGGCCGGAGCGCAGATCGCGTCCGTGCCGCTGGAGGTGGCGGACGACCCGTGCCGGGTGCTGCTCTCCTCGACGGGCCTGCTGGCCCGCACGGCGAACGCGGAGCCGGTCGAGATCTCCGAGGACGCCCGGCGGACCAAGCACGACGTGATCGTGTCGGCGGTGGCGGCGACGGCGCGCGGCGACGTCGGGGCGGTGACCTCCACGGGCCGGATGCTGCGGCTCTCGGTGATCGATCTGCCGCAGCTGCCGGACACGCACGCGGAGCCGAACCTCTCGGGCGGGGCGCAGATCTCCGAGTTCCTCAGCCTGGAGGCGGACGAGGAGCTGATCTGCCTGACGACCCTGGAGGATTCCTCGCCGGGCCTCGCGATCGGCACCCTTCAGGGCGTGGTGAAACGCGTCGTGCCGGACTACCCGCCCAACAAGGACGAGTTGGAGGTCATCTCCCTCAAGGACGGTGACCGCATCGTGGGCGCGACCGAGCTGCGCACGGGCGAGGAGGACCTGGTGTTCATCACCTCCGACGCCCAGTTGCTCCGCTACCCGGCGGCCCAGGTGCGCCCGCAGGGCAGGCCCGCCGGCGGGATGGCGGGCGTCAAGCTGGCGGCCGGGGCCGAGGTGCTGTCGTTCACGGCGGTGGACCCGGCGGCCGAGGCGATCGTGTTCACGGTGGCCGGCTCGCACGGCACGCTCGACGACTCGGTGCTGACGTCCAAGCTCACCCCGTTCGACCAGTATCCGCGCAAGGGCCGGGCGACCGGCGGAGTGCGCTGCCAGCGGTTCCTGAAGGGCGAGGACGTCCTGGTCTTCGCCTGGGCGGGCCCGACGCCTGCCCGGGCCGCGCAGAAGAACGGCACCCCGGCGAAGCTGCCGGAGCCGGACCCGAGGCGGGACGGCTCGGGCACGCCGCTGCTGGAGTCGGTGGACGTGATCGCGGGACCGCCGCTGTAGGCGCCCTTCGCGTACGACGGGGAGCGGCCCGGGGGTGCTACGCCTCCGCGGCCGCTTCCCGTACGTCCACGGGGTCCGCCTCCTGTTGTACGTACCGCAGCACGCCCCACATGCCGCGTTCGACGGCAGCGGCGTCGGCACCGGCATCGGTGCAGTCGTCGAGGGCGGGCACGTCCGCGCGGCAGGCGGTGAGTCCGGCCAGCAGCGCTTTGGCGTCGATGCCCGCGCCGATCATGACGAGTCGGGTGAGCCGCTGCTCGCCGCGCGCCCACGGGCGGGGCACGAAGCGCAGGAAGCGGCCCACCGCGTGCAGCGCGTAGGTGTGGTCCCGGTCCCCCGCGCCGAAGTCCGCGAACCCCTTGATCCGGTAGAGCCCGTCGGGCCGGGAGTCGAGGAACTCGATGAAGCGGCGCGGGTCCATGGGGATGTCCGAGGTGAAGTCGACGCTCTCGTACGCGGCGTGGAGGTGATCGTCGTGCGCCTCGTGCCCGTCCGCCTCCTCCCGCAGCAGGTCCTCGAAGGTGAGCTGGCGGACCTTGTCCTCGTGGTCCGGTCGCAGGGCCGGGTCGAAGAGGAGCTCGGGGTCGATCCGGCCGTGCACGGCGGAGATCACGGCGGCGGGGCCGCTCAGCTCCGCGACCGTCGCCCGCAGCCGCTCCCGCTCGGCCTCCCCCACCCGGTCGGTCTTGTTCAGGACGACGAGGTCGGCGACGGCGAGATGGCGGTCGAGCTCCGGATGCCGCTGACGGGTGCCGTCGAACTCCGCCGCGTCGACGACCTCGACGAGGCCCCCGTACAGGATGCGCGGGTTGTCGCTGGCCAGCAGCATGCGGACGATCTCCTGGGGTTCGGCCAGTCCGCTCGCCTCGATGACGATCACGTCCAGCCGGGCGGACGGCCGGGTCAGGGTCTCCAGGAAGGTGTCGAGTTCGCTCGCGTCGACGGCGCAGCACAGACAGCCGTTGCCCAGGGAGACGGTCGAGCCGACCTGCCCCGAGACGGTCATGGCGTCGATCTCGATGGCCCCGAAGTCGTTGACGATCACGCCGATCCGGGTGCCCTCGCGGTTGCGGAGGAGATGGTTCAGGAGCGTGGTCTTTCCGGAGCCGAGGAAGCCCGCCAGGACGACGACCGGGATCTGCGGGGTACGGGGCGGGGTCAACGGGGGCCTTCCTCGGGGCGTCGTCAGGGTGCCGGGACCGGCTGCGGCGGAGGTGCGCCGACGTAGCGGGCCGCCGGGCGGATGATCTTCGAGTCCTCCGCCTGCTCCAGGATATTGGCGCTCCAGCCGATCACCCGTGCCGCGCAGAAGGTGGGGGTGAACATCGCGCGCGGCAGCCCGCACAGCTCCATGACCACTCCGGCGTAGAACTCCACGTTGGTGTGCAGTTCCCGGCCCGGCTTCAGCTCGGCGAGGATGGCCTCGACCTGGCGTTCCACTTCCACGGCGAAGTCGACGAGCGGCCCGCCGAAGTCCTGCGCGAGGGACTTGAGCATCCGGGAGCGCGGGTCCTCGGTGCGGTAGACGGGGTGCCCGAAGCCCATGATGCGGCGGCCGGAGAGGACCTGTTCGCGGATCCAGCCGTCGATGCGGTCCGGGGTGCCGATGGCGTCCAGGGTGTCCAGGGCCCGGCTGGGGGCTCCGCCGTGCAGCGGTCCGGAGAGCGCGCCGACCGCCGCGACCAGGCAGGCGGCCAGGTCGGCCCCGGTGGAGGCGACGACCCGGGCGGTGAAGGTGGAGGCGTTGAAGCCGTGGTCGACGGTGGAGATGAGGTACTGCTCGACGGCCCTGGCGTGCTCGGGCTCCGGCTCCGCCCCGGTCAGCATGTACAGGTAGTTCGCGGCGTGCGGCAGGTCCTCGCGGGGCTCGACCGGCTGGAGCCCCTGGCCCAGGCGGTACAGGGCGGTGAGGATCGTGGGGACGGCCGCGCAGGCGGTGAGCGCGTCCTGGCGCCGCTGCTCGGTCCCGATGTCGTACACGGGGCGGAATCCGGCCGAGGCACCGAGCAGGGACAGCGCGGTGCGCAGTCCGGCGAGGGGGCCGGAGACGGCGCCGGCACGGGCGATGGCGGGCAGCGCCTCGCGCACCTCGGCGGGGAGGCTCCGCAGGGCGGCCGTGCGGGCGGCGAAGTCGGCGGCGGCCGCCCGGTCGGGCAGTTCGCCGTGGACCATCAGGTGCCAGACGTCCTCGAAGCCGCGGGTCCGCGCGAGCTCGATCGCCGAGTACTGGCGGTAGTGGTAGAAGCCCTCACGGCCGCGCACATCGCCGAGGGCGGTGTCGGTGACGACGACGCCGGCGAGACCGCGGGGGACGGCGGGTGTGATGGTCATGGCTGTTCTCTTCTCTCTTCGACGCACGGAACATTGATTCGACTGTCTATGCTTGACTTGAATTCTGTCAACGTTGATTCAATCAATGCACGAGAGGGGAACTCTTGACCTCACTCATGGATTCAGGATGGATACGGTGGTCGGCATGACGGATCAATCAGCGCCCGGCGAGCAGGGGCCGCCCCGGCTCACCACCCGCGAGGCCGCCGAGCTGCTGGGCGTGAAGCCGGAGACGGTGTACGCCTACGTCAGCCGGGGCCAGCTGAGCAGCGCGCGGGCCGCCGGGGGGCGGGGCAGCACGTTCGACGCGGACCAGGTCCGGACGCTGGCCCGGCGCTCGGGGCGCCGGGACGCCTCCCCGGCCGGGGGCGACCTGGCCTTCCGCACCGGCATCACGCTCATCGAGGACGACCGCTGCTACTTCCGCGGTGTCGACGCGACGGAGCTGGCCCGTCACCACGGCTACGAGGAGGTCGCCGAGTGGCTGTGGACGGGCGAGCTGCGTCCCGGCGCCCGGTTCAACGCGGCCGCCGCGACCCTCGCGGCGGCCCGCCGGACGGTCGGGGCCCTGCCCGCGCACAGCGGGTCCACGGACCGGTTGCGGGTGGCGGTGACCGCTGCGGCGGCCACGGATCCCCTGCGGTTCGACCTGTCGCCCGAGGCGGTGCTGAGCAGCGCCCGCAGTCTGATCCCGACCCTGGTGGGCGCCCTGCCGCCGCTCGGCGACCCGGCGGACGGAGAGGGCCCCCTGGCACGGGGCCTGTGGTCACGGCTCACCGCGGAGCCGGCCGACGCCCCGTCCCTCGCCGTACTGGACGCGGCCCTGACCCTCCTGATCGACCACGATCTGGCCGCCTCCACCCTGGCCGCCCGGGTCGCCGCCTCCGCGCGGGCCCACCCGTACGCCGTGGTCTCGGCGGGCCTCGGCGTGCTGGAGGGGCCGCTGCACGGCGCGGCGAGCGGGCCGGCGCACCGGATGCTCCGGGAGGCGGTGGACCGGGGCAGCGCGGTTCCCGTGGTCGCCGATCATCTGCGGACCGGGCGTCGGGTGCCGGGGCTGGGCCACCGGCTGTACCGGGGCGAGGACCCGCGGGCGACGGCCCTGTTCGCGCTGCTGGAGGACGTGCCGCAGGCCGCCGGAGCGCTGGCGGCGGCCCGCGAGGTGGTGGAGACGGCGACGCGGCACGCTCCGCTGCACGCCAACATCGACCTGGCCCTGGCCGTGCTGTCCGTCTCCCGGGGGATGCCGGCGGACGCGGGCGAGACCGTTTTCGCGGTGTCCCGCACCGCGGGCTGGATCGCCCACGCGCTGGAGGAGTACGCAGAGCGCCCGCTCCGCATCCGCCCCAGCGGGCAGTACGCGGGCCCCCGGCCGCCACAGCCGCTGCCCGGCCGTCCCGGCGCGAGGCCCTGAGGGCTGTCCACCAGGTCCGAACCAGAGGCCAGGTCAGCGCAAATTAACTACGGATCACAGGGAATTCTCGCGCGGCGGCTGCGCGGTGGACCCGCGCACCACCAGCTCCGGCTCGAAGAGCAGCTCGTCCGAGGGCACGGTCCGCCCGCCGATCTGCACCGAGAGCAGCTCCACGGCCGCGCGCCCCATGGCCTCGATGGGCTGGCGGACGGTGGTCAGAGGAGGCTCGGTGCAGTTCATGAAGGCCGAGTCGTCGTAGCCGACGACCGACACGTCCGCGGGCACCGAGAGGCCGCGGCGGCGGGCGGCGCGCACGGCGCCCAGCGCGAGCGGGTCGCTCGCGCAGATGATGCCGGTGACGCCCCGGTCCAGCAGCCGCATCGCGGCGGCCTGCCCGCCCTCCAGGGAGAACATCGCGCGGGCCACCCACTCGTCGGGCACGGTCGTGCCCGCCTCCTCGGCGAGGACCCGGGCGGCGGCGAGCTTGCGCTGCGAGGGCACGTGGTCGGACGGGCCGAGGACGAGGCCGATGCGCTCGTGGCCGAGCGAGACGAGATGCCGCCAGGCCTGCTCGACGGCGACGGAGTCGTCGCAGGAGACACCCGGGAAGCCGAGGTGGGCGATGGCCGCGTTGATCAGCACGACGGGGATCCTGCGGTCGGCGAGCACCTTGTAGTGGTCGTGCGGGGCGTCGGCCTGGTGGTAGAGGCCGCCCGCGAAGACCACGCCGGAGACCTGCTGCTGGAGGAGCAGCTCGACGTAGTCGGCCTCGGAGACTCCGCCCTTGGTCTGGGTGCAGAGCACCGGGGTCAGCCCCTGCTGGGCGAGCGCGCCGCCGACCACTTCGGCGAACGCCGGGAAGATCGGGTTCTGCAGCTCGGGCAGGACCAGACCGACCAACCGGGCCCGTTCGCCGCGCAGCTGGGTCGGCCGCTCGTAGCCGAGGACGTCCAGCGCGGAGAGAACGGCCTGCCTGGTGGCGTCGGAGACGCCCGGCTTGCCGTTCAGCACCCGGCTGACCGTCGCCTCGCTGACTCCCACCTTCTGGGCCACTTGAGCAAGTCGTCGCGTCATGAGCGCAAGATTAGCGCAAGAAGCGCAAGCAGATTGCGTTGACGGCGAACTCCTCGGAGACGCTCCTGGAACGCTCACAGACACAGCGCCGCGAAGCAAGAGGCGCGTACGGCACAGGCCCGCCGGCCGGACCGGGACGCGGCCGAATTTCCGCCCCGGCCGCCCGGCGCTTACCGTCTCTACGATGAACGCCCCACCGACCCCCGGCCGGGGACTGCGCCGGTTCGGCTGGCCCCAGCGGGTCTTCTCCCAGGTCCTGCTGATGCAGCTGACCATCATCACCGGCGTGACGATCCTGGTCACCGGCCTGTTCCTGGCTCCCCTCAGCGACCAGCTGGACGACCAGGCGATGCGCCGCGCCCTCGCCATCGCCCAGAGCACCGCCGCCCAGCCGGGGATCGTGCGGGACCTGACCAGCACCGACCCGTCGGTCAAGGGCCCCGTCCAGTCGGCCGCCGAGCGGGTCAGGCGGGCGACCGGGGCGGAGTACGTCGTCGTCATGAACCAGCGCGGGGTGCGCTGGTCGCACCCCGACACCCACCGGATCGGCGCGATCGTCTCCACCGACCCCGGCGAGGCGCTGCGCGGCCGCGAGGTGATGGAGATCGACAGCGGCACCCTCGGCCGCTCGGCGCGGGGCAAGGTGCCGTTGCTCGGCCCGTCCGGCGATGTGGTCGGCGCGGTGTCGGTGGGCATCGCCTACGACAGCGTCCGCGCCCGGCTCCTCGGGGCGATCCCGGGGCTGCTCGCGTACGCGGGCGGAGCCCTGGCCGTCGGGGCGCTCGCCGCGTATCTGATCTCCCGCCGACTGCAACGGCAGACCCATGACCTGGCGTTCTCCGACATCTCCGCGCTGCTGACGGAGCGCGAGGCCATGCTGCACGGCATCCGCGAAGGAGTCGTCGCCCTGGACGGGACCGGCCGCGTCCGGCTCCTGAACGACGAGGCGCAACGGCTGCTGGGCGTGGGCCCGGAGGCGGCGGGCCGGACGCTGGAGGAGGTGCTGGGCGACGGCAGGACCGCGGACGTGCTGGCCGGGCGGGTGGTCGGCGACGACCTGCTGGCGGTGCGGGGCAGCCGGGTGCTGCTGGCCAACCGGATGCCCACGGACGACGGCGGGGCCGTGGTGACCCTGCGCGACCGGACCGAGCTGGAGCACCTGGGCCGGGAGCTGGACTCCACCACCGGGCTGATCGACGCCCTGCGCGCCCAGGACCACGAGCACGCCAACCGGCTGCACACCCTGCTCGGACTGCTGGAGCTGGAGATGCACGAGGACGCGATGGAGTTCGTCACGGAGGTGGTGGGCGTGCACCGGGCGACGGCCGAGCAGGTCACCGAGAAGATCCAGGACCCGCTGCTGGCCGCCCTCCTCGTGGGCAAGGCGACGGTCGCCGCCGAGCGCGGCGTATCGCTGCGGCTGGCCCCCGGCACCCTGCTGCCGGACCGGGTGGTCGATCCCCGGGGCCTGGTCACCGTCATGGGCAACCTGGTCGACAACGCCACGGACGCGGCGGCCGGATCGGACGGGGCGCGGATCGAGGTCGGGATGAGCACGGAGGGCCGTACGGTGATCCTGGAGGTGCGCGACAGCGGCCCGGGCGTCCCCCGCGAGCAGTACGCGTCGATCTTCACGGAGGGCTGGTCCACCAAGGAGGTCCCGGCGCACGGCAGGCGCGGCCTCGGGCTCGCCCTCGTACGGAGGCTCGCCGAGCGTCAGGGAGGCAGCGTGACGGTGTCCGGGGCGGACGGAGGCGGTGCGGTGTTCACGGTCGTCCTGCCGGAGGCGCTGGCAGAGCCCGGACCGCGGGAGCCAGCCGGGCGCGCCGCGGACTCCCCCGACGGTCCGCCGCCCCCCGCGCGTCCGGCCACGGCGGGAGGGCAGCCGTGATCCAGGTCCTGGTCGTGGACGACGACGTCCGGGTGGCGCAGATCAACGCGGCGTACGTCGCCAAGGTCCCCGGCTTCCGGGTGGCCGCGCAGGCCCACTCGGCGGCCGCTGCGCTGGAGACGGTCGAGAGGGTCCCGGTGGACCTGATCCTGCTGGACCACTACCTGCCCGACGGCAACGGCCTCGCCGTCGTACGGGAACTGCGCCGCCTCGGCCGTCAGGTCGACGTGATCATGGTGACGGCCGCCCGGGACGTGGCGACCGTGCAGGACGCGATGCGGCACGGCGCGCTCCAGTACCTGGTGAAGCCGTTCACCTACGCGGGCCTGCGCTCGAAGCTGGCGGCGTACGCGACCCTGCGGCAGGCGCTCGACGGGGGCGGGGAGGCCGAGCAGGCACAGGTGGACCGGCTGTTCGGCGCGCTGTGGGCGGCGGGCGAGCCGGCCCTCCCCAAGGGCCACTCCCCCACCACGGCCGAGCTCGTCCGTGGTGCCCTGCGCGGCGCCGACGGCCCGCTCTCCGCCCAGGAGATCGCGGACAGCGCGGGGATGAGCCGCCAGACGGCCCAGCGCTATCTGAAGCTGCTGGAGCGCACCGGCAAGGTCCGGCTGACGCTGCGCTACGGGGAGACGGGCCGCCCGGAACACCGGTACGCGTGGGCCGCGGGCTGAACCGCCGCCGTGGCGCCCCCGCACGCCCTGCGTCACGCCCTACGCCGCCCCGGCCCCCGTCAGCGCCCGGACCTCGGCCTCGGCGTGCCTGGCCTCGTCGGGCGGCTCCGGCGAGGTGACCGTACCGATCCAGCCGCCCAGGAAGCCGAGCGGGATGGAGACCAGGCCCGGGTTCTCCAGGGGGAAGAGCTGGAAGTCGACGCCGGGGAACAGGGACGCGGGGCTGCCCGAGACGACGGGTGACACCAGCACCAGGACGACCGCCGGAACCAGGCCCCCGTACACCGCCCAGACCGCGCCCCGCGTGGTGAAGCCGCGCCAGAACAGGGAGTAGAGCAGGGCCGGGAGGTTCGCCGACGCGGCCACGGCGAAGGCCAGGCCCACCAGGAAGGCGACGTTGAGGTCCTGGGCGAGCAGCCCGAGGCCGATCGCGACCACGCCGATGCCCGCGGCGGCGACACGCGCCACGGCGACCTCGCCGCGCTTCTTGCGCCCGGGGCGGCGGAGCGAGGCGTAGAGGTCGTGGGCGACGGACGCGGACGAGGCGAGCGTGATGCCCGCGACGACGGCCAGGATGGTGGCGAAGGCGATGGCGGCGACCACGGCGAAGAGGATCGTTCCGCCGGTGGACCCCTCACCGCCGCCGAGGTGGAGCGCCAGCAGCGGGACCGCGGTGTTGCCCGCCGCGTTCGAGGCGCGGACCTCGGCGGAGCCGACGAGGGCGGCGGCGCCGAATCCGAGCACGATCGTCATCAGGTAGAAGCTGCCGATCAGGCCGATGGACCAGACGACGGAGCGGCGCGCGGCGCGGGCCGTGGGCACGGTGTAGAAGCGCGACAGGATGTGCGGCAGCCCCGCCGTGCCGAGGACGAGGGCGACGCCCAGGCTGATGAAGTCGAGGCGCGCGGTGAGGTCCCCGCCGTAGCGGAGACCGGGCGCGAGGAAGTCCCGGCCGTGGCCGCTGCGTTCGGCGGCGGCGTCGAGCAGGTTGTCGACGTTCCCGTGGAAGTGGACCAGGACGAGCACCGTGAGCGCGACGGCCCCGGCCATCAGCAGGACGGCCTTGACGATCTGGATCCAGGTGGTGGCGCGCATGCCGCCGAACGACACGTAGATCACCATGAGCGCGCCGACCCCGACCACCGTCCAGGACCGGGCGGCGTCGCTCGTGCCGCCGAGCAACAGGGCCACGAGGCTGCCCGCGCCGACCATCTGGGCGACCAGGTAGAGCACGGAGACGGCGACGGACGAGGTGCCGACGGCGGTACGGACCGGGCGCTCCGCCATCCGCGCCGCGACCACGTCGGCCAGGGTGAACCGGCCGCAGTTGCGGACCAGTTCGGCGACGAACAGCAGGACGACCAGCCAGGCCACGAGGAAGCCGACCGAGTAGAGCATGCCGTCGTAGCCGAAGAGGGCGATCAGCCCGGAGATCCCGAGGAAGGAGGCCGCCGACATGTAGTCGCCGGCGAGGGCGAAACCGTTCTCCATGGGCGAGAACAGGCGTCCGCCGGCGTAGAACTCCTCGGCGGAGCCCTGCCGGTGGCGCCCGACCCAGGTGGTGATGAAGAGCGTCACCGCGATGAACGCGCTGAACAGCAGCAGGCCGAGTGCCTGGTGGTCGCCCCTCAACGCCCGCACCCTCTCGTCGTCCCCCGGCCGAGACCTCTCGTCGTCTCCCGGCCGAGGCCCCGGGTCATCTCCTGGGTGTCCCAGCGCAGATCGAGCGCGGCCCGGTCCCTGCGCAGCCGCGCGTGCCGTGCGTAGGCCCAGGTGAGCAGGAACGTGGTGAGGAACTGGCCGAGACCCGCCACCATCGCGACGTTGACCGCTCCGGCGACCGGCCGGGCCATCAGCTCGGGCGCGGTGGTCGCGGCGACGACATAGGCGAGATACCAGAGGAGGAAGGCGACGGCGGCGGGGGCCACGAAACGGCGGTAGCGGCGGCGCACCTCGCGGAAGGCGGCGCTGCGGTGCACCTCCAGGTAGATGTCGGCCGCGCTGGGCCCGGGATCCGGCCCCGCCGCGGCGGGCGCGTCGAGATCCGCGACGCCGCCCGTCCCGTCCCGGCCGTACCGGTCGGGGGCCGGCACGTCGTCCCACGGGTCGTCGAGCCGCACTCCCGCGGCCTCCGGCCCTGCTTCCTTCTCCACCGCACAACTCCCCTGATCCACGGACCTTTTCGGCCGCATGGCCAACCATGGGCGGTTCGGGAGGATCCCGGGCGCGCCATTCGCCCGGCTTCACCCCTTCAGGTGACAGAAGTCCCGTACGGCTGCGCGAACCACGGGGCCGGGGACCCCGAAAAGCACGCGGCCCCCGCTCCGGTGGTCCGGGAGCGGGGGCCGACGCGGGCGCCCGGAGGTCAGGCGTCGATGCGCGAGCGGTCCAGGGTGGCCGCGGAGCTGGTGATGAACTCCTTGCGGGGCGCGACCTCGTTGCCCATCAGCAGGTCGAAGACCTGCTCGGAGGATTCCAGGTCGCCGATGTTGATGCGCCGCAGCGTGCGGTGGCGCGGGTCCATCGTCGTCTCCGCCAGCTGATCGGCGTCCATCTCGCCCAGACCCTTGTAGCGCTGGATCGACTCCTTGATCCGGACGTTCTTGCGCTGGAACTCCAGGAGGGTCTGGCGCAGCTCGCTGTCGGAGTAGGTGTAGACGTACTTGTCCTGGCCCTTCTTGGGCTGGACCAGCTCGATCCGGTGCAGCGGCGGAACCGCGGCGAAGACCCGCCCCGCCTCGACCATCGGGCGCATGTAGCGCTGGAAGAGGGTCAGCAGCAGGCAGCGGATGTGGGCGCCGTCGACGTCGGCGTCCACCAGCAGGACGATCTTCCCGTAGCGCGCGGCGTCGATGTCGAAGGTGCGCCCGGACCCGGCTCCTATGACCTGGATGATCGCGCCGCACTCGGCGTTCTTCAGCATGTCCGAGACGGACGACTTCTGTACGTTGAGGATCTTTCCGCGGATCGGCAGCAGCGCCTGGAACTCGCTGTTCCGGGCCAGCTTGGCGGTGCCGAGCGCCGAGTCCCCCTCGACGATGAACAGCTCGCTCCGCTCGACGTCGTCGCTGCGGCAGTCGGCGAGCTTGGCCGGCAGCGAGGAGGACTCCAGGGCGGTCTTGCGGCGCTGGGCGTCCTTGTGCTGCCGGGCGGCGATCCGGGTGCGGGCGGCGGCGACGGCCTTCTCCAGCACCGCCCTGGCCTGGGCCTTGGCGTCCCGCTTCGTCGAGGTCAGGAAGGCCTTGAGCTCCTTGGCGACCACGCCGGCCACGATCCGGTTGGCCGCGGACGTGCCGAGCACCTCCTTGGTCTGCCCCTCGAACTGCGGCTCGGCCAGTCGTACGGTGACGACCGCGGTGAGCCCTTCGAGGGCGTCGTCCTTGACGACGTCGTCCTCGGCGACCCGCAGCATCTTGGCGGAGCGCAGCGCCTCGTTCACGGTCTTGGTCAGGGAGCGCTCGAACCCGCTGACATGGGTGCCGCCCTTGGGGGTGGCGATGATGTTCACGAACGACCGTACGGTCGTGTCGTAGCCGGTGCCCCAGCGCAGGGCGATGTCGACGGCCAGCTCACGGGTGACCTCGGTGGCGGTCATGTGGCCGCGGTCGTCGAGGACGGGCACGGTCTCCTTGAAGGTGCCGGTGCCGCTGAGGCGCTGGACGTCGCAGACGGCCTTGTCCTGGGCCAGGTACTCGCAGAACTCGCTGATGCCCCCGTCGAAGCGGAACGTCTCCTCGGTCTTGCCCTCGCCGTCCAGCCCCCGCTCGTCGCGGACGACGATCGTGAGGCCCGGGACGAGGAAGGCCGTCTGGCGGGCGCGCTGGTAGAGCGTCTCCAGGTTGAGCTTGGCGTCCTTGAGGAAGATCTGGCGGTCCGCCCAGTACCGCACCCGGGTACCGGTACGGGTCTTGGGGACGCGCTTGCCCTTGCGCAGGCCGTTGGCCGGATCGAACGGGCTGTCCGGCCCCTGCTCGGTGAACATGCCGGGGACGCCGCGCCGGAAGCTGATGGAGTGGGTCGCGCTGTTGCGGTCGACCTCGACGTCCAGGCGGGCGGAGAGGGCGTTGACCACGGAGGCGCCGACGCCGTGGAGGCCGCCCGAGGCGGCGTAGGAGCCGCCGCCGAACTTGCCTCCGGCGTGCAGCTTGGTCATGACGACCTCGATGCCGGAGAGGCCCGTCTTGGGCTCGACGTCGACCGGGATGCCGCGGCCGTTGTCCCGGACCTCGACGGAGGCGTCGTCGTGGAGGATGACCTCGATCTGGTCGCAGTGGCCGCCGAGGGCTTCGTCGACGGAGTTGTCGATGATCTCCCAGAGGCAGTGCATCAGGCCGCGGCTGTCGGTGGACCCGATGTACATACCGGGGCGCTTGCGGACCGCCTCCAGCCCTTCGAGGACGAGAAGGTGCCGCGCGGTGTAGTTGGAGCTGTCCCGGTCGCCGCCTGCTCCGGTCAGCATCGCGGTGGACGGCACGGACGTTTCGGCGGTCACGCGGTTCGCTCCTCGCTGAATTTCATCTGGGGCCCCCGTGGGTATCGGGCTGGGCTTCGGTTGCCGCTGAGAGCCTACAGAGGCCTGGTAGAGCGGTTGTAACGCCACCCTCGGGGAATCCTCATGCTAGTCGAGCCTCATCCGGGCTCGCATGGGTGTTCGATCATTCGTTGGAGTGACGTGCACATCACGTTCCCTTCGACGCATGAACCATTTAGGCTCCGGGCACGTCCTCATGAACAAACCGGCAAGCCGGCCGGCGGGACCGACCCCTAGACAAGCAATGCGAAACCGTAGCGCTCCGCATACGGCACATTCGCCGCCAACCGGCAACGGACAGCCGCACCGAGAAGAAGTTTCGAAGAAAAGCCACGAGCGGGAACGTTTTCGGCCTGGTTGGATGTTGACCCTGGTACGACAGCTCGTCGAGCTAGAGAAGAGGCGACGTGACTACTGTTCTGACCCCCGCGAGCCCGCTGACCGCAGCAGACCGCTGTGACCGTTGCGGCGCCCAGGCATATCTGCGCGTCGTCCTGATCAGTGGCGGTGAACTGCTCTTCTGCGCCCACCACGGGCGCAAGTTCGAGCCGGAACTCAAGAAGATCGCCGCGGAAATACAGGATGAGACGGATCGGCTCACCGCCGTGCAGACGGCTGCCGCCGACGAGGAACAACACTGATACCTCGCATCCACGACGAGCCAGGGGCCGGTCCAGGACCGGCCGACGGGCGGCTCCCCCACCGGGGGAGCCGCCCGTTCTCGTCCGCGGGGACCGCAACCTGACAGCGCTGCCCGTCCGCGAGGATCACGCGCGGGCATCGCCCCGGTCCCACGAGGATCGCCCGCGGCCACGCCGCGGCACCGGCGTCCGCCGCCCGTGCCCCGACGCGGGGCGGGCGCGGTCAGATGCGGCCCTCGGCCCATTCCAGGGCGGCGGAGACCCGGGTGTACACCCCAGGGCTGCCCGCGCGCCCGCAGCCACTGCCCCAGGACACCAGGCCGATGAGCCGCCCACGGGCCACCAGCGGCCCGCCGCTGTCGCCCTGGCACGCGTCCCGGCCGCCCGCCGGATCGCCCGCGCAGAGCATCGCCGAGGCCTTGTACGTACCCTCCCTGCCGCCCGGGTAGGCCCGCTCGCAGTCGCTGTCCGGCAGGACCTGGACCCGCGCGGAGCGCAGCACGGAGGCGTAGGCGCCGCTTCCCGTCGTGTCGCCCCACCCGTAGACGGCCGCCTCGGTCCCGGCCCGGTAGGCGGAGTCCTCGCCCGTGGCCGCCGGGATGACGCCGCCCTCCGGCATCGCGTGGGACAGGGTCAGCACCGCGAGGTCGCCGGCGTTGGAGCCGGGGTCGTACGCCGGGTTCACCCAGATGGACCGGACCGGGATCTCCCGGCCTGTGGAGTCGCTCAGCCGCTCCCGGCCGGCGATGACCAGCAGATCCCTCACCCGCTCCGCCGGCCCGCCGAGCGCCTGGTCACTCAGGCAGTGGGCGGCCGTCAGGATCTTCGTGGGCGCCACGGCGACGCCGCCGCAGAACTGTCCCGAGCGCGCCCCTCCGAACCGGTCCCTGCTCGACAGCGCCACGACCCAGGGGCTGTCCGCCACCGGGGCGGGCTGTCCGCCGACGATGATGCTGTCCGCGACCGCCGCGGAGGGCGAGGCGAGAGGCAGCACGGCCGCGGCGGCGGTCAGGGCGAGCACCCCGGTCAGGGCGCGGACGACGGAACGGGGCATGGAGGCTCCTGACGCTGAGGCGGTAACGGTCCACCCAGCGTGATCCAGCCGGTCACCGTCCGCACCCGAGGACACGCCGGAGGGCCCGGATCCCCTGGGGGTTCCGGGCCCTCGGCCGGTGAATCTTCCTCGATCCGCGCGATCTAGTCGAGGTAGTCCCGCAGCACCTGCGACCGCGACGGGTGACGAAGCTTCGACATCGTCTTCGACTCGATCTGACGGATGCGCTCTCGCGTCACGCCGTAGACCTTGCCGATCTCGTCGAGGGTCTTCGGCTGACCGTCGGTGAGACCGAAGCGCATCGAGACCACGCCGGCCTCACGCTCGGAGAGCGTGTCGAGCACGGAGTGGAGCTGCTCCTGGAGGAGCGTGAAGCTGACCGCGTCCGCCGGGACGACGGCCTCGGAGTCCTCGATCAGGTCACCGAACTCGCTGTCGCCGTCCTCACCGAGCGGGGTGTGGAGGGAGATCGGCTCGCGACCGTACTTCTGGACCTCGATGACCTTCTCGGGGGTCATGTCGAGTTCCTTGGCCAGCTCCTCCGGGGTGGGCTCGCGGCCCAGGTCCTGGAGCATCTGGCGCTGCACGCGCGCGAGCTTGTTGATGACCTCGACCATGTGCACCGGGATACGGATGGTGCGGGCCTGGTCGGCCATCGCGCGGGTGATCGCCTGACGGATCCACCAGGTGGCGTACGTGGAGAACTTGTAGCCCTTGGTGTAGTCGAACTTCTCGACCGCACGGATCAGACCGAGGTTGCCCTCCTGGATCAGGTCCAGGAAGAGCATGCCGCGACCGGTGTAGCGCTTGGCCAGCGAGACCACCAGACGGAGGTTGGCCTCCAGGAGGTGGTTCTTGGCCCGTCGGCCGTCCTCGGCGATGATCTCCAGCTCGCGCTTGAGCTTCGGCGCGAGCTTGTCGGCGTTCGCCAGCTTGTCCTCGGCGAAGAGACCGGCCTCGATGCGCTTGGCGAGCTCGACCTCCTGCTCGGCGTTGAGGAGGGGAACCTTGCCGATCTGCTTCAGATAGTCCTTGACCGGGTCGGCGGTGGCGCCGGCGACGGCGACCTGCTGCGCAGGTGCGTCGTCCTCGTCGTCGTCCGAGAGGACGAAGCCCTTGTTCTCGCCCTCGCCCTCCTCTTCCTCGCCCTTGCCGGCCTTGACTTCCTCGGCCGCCTCGTCGCCGTCGAGGAGCTCGTCGTCCTGCTTGCCGGACTTCTTGGCGGCGGTCTTCTTGGCCGCCGTCTTCTTCACGGCGGTCTTCTTGGCGGCCGTCTTCTTGGCTGCCGCCTTCTTGGCGGGAGCGGCCGCGACGGCGTCGTCGGCCACCGCGTCCCCGCTCTCGGCCGCCGGGGCGGCGGTGGCCGCGACGGTCCTGGTCACGGTGGTCTTCGCCGCGACGGTCTTGGTGGCGGTGCGCTTGACCGGGCTCTTCGCTGCGACGCTCTTGCGGGCGCGCTTCGGCGACTCCGCGGCACTGACCATCAGCGTCACACCCTCTTCCTCGAGGATCTGGTTGAGGCTGCGCAGAACGTTCTTCCACTGGGTTGGCGGAATCTGGTCAGCCTCGAAGGCCCGACGCACGTCATCGCCGGCGATCTGCCCATCAGCCTTTCCCCGCTCGATGAGCGCCATCACAGACTCGGACTCGGCGATCTCCGGCGGGAGCGTACGGGATGTGCTGGCCGACACGAACAACCTCTCGGAACGATGGAAACGGCTTCCGGCCCTGCCCTGGAGAGGGCGGGAACCGACGACCGTCGACTGGGGATGTCGCCGACGGCGCGGGTTTGGCCTCGGAACTGCACAGCGAACCCAAAGGCTGCTGTATTCCTTCCGCGACGCTCACCTCTTAAGTCATCGCGCTGCTTCGAGGAGTGTTACGGCCAATCCGCGTGGCCCGAGTCACACCTCATACGCGACGAAATGGGCCAAGGGTGCCATCCCCCCACAATTATGCCGCCGGACCCGTGCGGTCCGGCGGCACCGGGCCCACGCACCCCGGCCGCGCCCCGGTCAGTGCTGCTCGCGCGGCGCGGGAACCACACGCTCGACGTCGGGGTGGACGACGAGCAGTTGGCGCATGGCCGTCTCGGCCGCTCCGGCGTCGCCGGACGCCAGCGCGTCGGCGATGCGCGCGTGATGGGCGAGCGAGGTCTCGCCCGGACGGTCACAGCCGGTGACCGGGCCTCCGGAGACATGGAGGGCGGCCGAGACGATGCCGGAAAGGTGTTCGAGCATCCGGTTCCCCGCCGCCTGGATGAGCAGGGCGTGGAACTCCGCGTCGGCGCGGGAGAAGGTGATCGCGTCCCCCTGCCCCATCGCGTGCCCCATGATCTCCACCATGTCACCGAGCCGCTGCTGGATGTCGTCCCGGCCGTGCCCGGCCGCGAGGCGGGCCGCGAGCGGCTCGATGGTCCAACGGAGCTCGGCCAGCTCCCGGCGCTGGTCGTCACGCTGCGGACCGAAGGCCCGCCATTCGATGATGTCGGGATCCAGCAGGTTCCAGTCGCTGACCGGCCGGACCCTCGTACCCACATTGGGGCGCGCGCTGACCAGCCCCTTGGCTTCGAGGACGCGCAGGGACTCGCGTACGACGGTGCGGGACACCTCGAAACGCTGGCCGATCTCCTCGGGTACGAGGGGGCGGTCCGCGCCGAGGTCACCGGAAACGATCATCTGGCCGAGCTGCTGGACGAGTTGGCCGTGGAGACCGCGCCCCCGGCTGGCCGACCCGCGTCGGCTCGCCCGTCCCAGCTCGGAATCGGAACCGCCCCAGGCCCGGGCAGCGGCACGCTCGCCGGCCGGTGCCTCCGTATAGGGATAGCGGTCGAGTTCGCCCGAGCCGGCCAGGCCGGAATCGACGGTGCGGGCGGCGGTCATCATGGTGTGCGCAAGGGTACTCACGCATCCTTTGTCGGCGCGGCTCGCCCACCCCTTGAGGTCTTTGGTGAAAAGCACACGAAAGGGTGATCGGCGCTCGCTCCGCAATTGACGCCATATCCGCATAAAGCGGCCATTTCTCAGGGAGTTGTGAGCCCCTGACCTCGATGCGGTGCCTCGACGATCACCAACGCGCCTTTCCTCGAAGGCTGGTGAACAGATACGCGCAGATCAGGGCTGACAACGACAGGGCGAGTGCGGTGCCGACGGGCTGCGCCACCACCCGCGCGACGGCCAGGACCCAGTGGTCCGCCTGCTGCGGCACCTGCCACCCGGCCAGCTCCCGCAGTCGGCCCGGGAGCCCGGCGACCGAACGGGCCGACGGCGCCGCGAAGAGCTTCTGCACCAGCGGAACGACGAGCACCGGAACGGCCAGCACCGCGGCGATCCCCGCCCCGGCCACCCGGAAGACTCCCGCGGCCAGCAGCCCCGCCCAGGCGCAGCCCACCGTCAGGCCCGCCCAACTCGCGCCGAGCGCGACGGCGTTCGAGGGGATCTCGATCAAGTCGGGTCCGTACACCAGCCGGAGGCTCTGCGCTCCGCACACCACGGCGAGGCCCGCGAGCAGCAGCGCGAAGCTCGCGGTCACCGTGAGCTTGGCCAGCAGCAGGCCGAGCCGCCGGGGCACGGTGCCGCGAGCGGCGGCGAGCGCCGGATAACGGAACTCGTCCCCGAAGGACAGCGCCCCGAGCAGACCCGCGCCGAGCGCGGCGGGCGGCAGCGGCAGCAGGGCGGGCCACGCGGCGAGCACGCGGGGCAGCGCGGTGCCGTCGGTGCGGGCGAGCAGGACGGAGACCGCGGCCGACACCACCAGAACGGCCGCCATGATCATGGTCGTTGTCCTGACGCCGAGGGAGCGCCGCAGTTCGTAGCGGAGCGGGCGCAGGGGGCCGCGGGCCGGGCGCACCCGGATCGGGGGCGGCAGCTCGGACAGCGCGGCGGCCGAGTCGCCCCGATCCCCGCTCACCGCCTCGGCCGGGGCGGCGGGTCCGGTGTCGCCGATCTCGTCGGCGAGCCGGTGCACGGGGACGCCGTGGCGGTACGCGGTGTCGCCGATCTCCGCACAGGTGCTGCCGTACACCGTCAGCCGGCCGCTCGCTTCCTCGACGACCTCGACGGAGCGCCGAGCGGCCCGGGCCTCCCGGCTGACCACGGCCGCCAGCCGGGCCGCGTGCGGGGTGCGGACGGCGACCCGGGCCCGGAGCCGGGTGCGGGCGAAGTCGGAGACGTCCTGGTCGGCTACGAGGCGCCCGCCGCCGATGGTGACGACACGGTCGGCCGTGCGGGCCGCCTCCTTGGGGTCGCCGGTGGCGTAGAGAACCGTGCCACCCTGGGTCGCGTACGCGCGCAACAGCCCGTACAGCCAGCTGCTCTCCCTCGGGGACAGCCCCTCTCCCGGTTCGTCGAGGATCAGGGTGTGAGGATCTCCGAGCAGCGCGGAGGCGAGGCCGAGCCGACGGTCCATCCCCACCGAGAGCGTGCCCAGGCGCTGGTCCCCCAGCCCGGCGAGACCGACGACCTCAAGCACCTCGTCGGCTCGGGCCGCGGGCACGCCCGCGGCCGCGCAGAGCATCCGGAGCTGCCCCCGGGCGGTCCGCGAAGGATGGCCCGGTACGTCGCCGAGCAGTACGCCCACTTCCCGTGCCGGGTGGGCGATGCGGTGCAGCGGCCGTCCCCGGAAATAGGCGACGCCCCGCCCGGCGTCCAGTTCGAGCATCAGCCGCAGGGCCGTGGTCTTGCCCGAGCGGGGGGCGCCCAGCAGGGCCGTGACACGGCCGGAGGGAGCCTCGAAGGTCAGATCGTTCACGGCGGGTGGAGCGTCGCGACGGGGGGTGCTGGTGAGTCCGATGGCCTGGAGCATCGCTTATCTCGCGTCTCTCGCGGAAGGTGAGACCGCTCGGCGGCAGGGGTACCGCAGCAACATAACGCGACATTTCAGACTTTTGGTGCAGGGGTGGGCCGACAGGCGTTCCGCGGGGCCATCGCAGCGGAACGCCCGGTGGCTCAGACCTCGGGTCGCAGCATCGGTGGATTGAGCACCGTGGCCGCCCCGGCCCGGAACAACTGCGCGGGCCGGCCGCCCTGCCGCGTGGTCGTCCCGCCCGAAGGCACCAGGAATCCGGGAGTTCCGGTGACCTTGCGGTGGAAGTTACGGGGGTCGAGGACCACGCCCCACACCGCTTCGTACACCCGGCGCAGCTCGCCGACCGTGAATTCCGGCGGACAGAACGCGGTGGCCAGCGAGGAGTACTCGATCTTGGAGCGGGCGCGTTCCACACCGTCGGCCAGGATCCGCGCATGGTCGAAGGCCAACGGCGCCGCCTGCTCCCCCTCCCGGTCGGCTCCGGGGTGCAGCAGATCCTCGACCGGCGCCCAGCGCGCGCTGTTGGCGTCGCCGCCCGCCCGGGGTGCGGGCAGGTCGGGCGCGAGGGCGAGGTGGGCGACGCTGACCACCCGCATCCGGGGGTCGCGCGCCGGATCTCCGTAGGTGGCCAACTGCTCCAGATGTGCGCCGTTGCCCACGGTGGGCTTCGCCGGGTCGTGCGCGCAGAGGCCGGTCTCCTCGACGAGTTCACGCGCCGCCGCGGACCCCAGGTCCTCGTCCATCCTGACGAAGCCGCCGGGCAGCGCCCATCTGCCCTGGAACGGGGTCTCTCCGCGGCGGACGACCAGCGCGCAGAGCGCGTGACGGCGCACGGTGAGCACGACCAGGTCGACGGTGACAGCGAAGGGCGGGAAGGTCGACGGGTCGTAGGGCGGCATGTCGCGATCATAGTCGTCTTCCTGACGATAAACACTCCCTTCGGCATGCTCGTGATCAGCCGGGGTTCCGCGGTCCCCCGCGCGGCGCTCCTGTGATCATCGGGTCGGTACCGGAGCCGTGCACCGGCGGAGGCGGGAGCCACCCGCGCGGCATCACCCTTTCGGGTCCGGGAGGCTTTCCGGTGCGGGGTGTCGTGCTCGCGGACCGCCCGTGTGGCCGTTGGGTGTCCGCATGAGCGGTGTGAGAGTGCCTGGAAGTCCTGGATCCACCCGCCGGTTCGCGCTCTGCGCCGGTGCGGCGGCCGGCGTCCTGATGGCGGTGCGGTTGTTCGTGCCGTCCACGGTGGGGATGGCCGACAACGGCGACGGTTTCCGTCGGATGTGCTCGCTCGACATCGTCACACGGGTTCCGCCCGGCGTGGAACAGTGGCTCGCGTACGCCCACTTCACCTACGTCCGCGCGCCCCTGGACGGCTGCGACCCGGCGCAGGTCTACCCCAGCAGCGGAACCTGGCTGCTCCGTGCCGCGGAACCGCTCAGCGGCCTGCTGGGGCTGCCCGGCAGCCTGGATCTGCGGGCGCTCGCGGTGCTGTTCTGTCTGCTGATCGCGGGCGCCTTCGCGGTGTTCGCTGCGGCGCTGGGCGGAGGCGTCGTCCGCAGGGTGCTGGTGTGCGCGGCGCTGTTCGTGGTGGTCGGGGACAGCACGTTCGCCGGGTACGCGGCGTCTCCGTACGGTGAGCTGGCGGGCCTGACCGGAATGGTGTGGGCGCTCGCGGGCGCGGTCCACCTCGGCGGGACGCCCACCGCGCGGCTGCTGGGGCTCACGGCCTTCACGGCGGGCGCCGTCGTGGCAGTCGCGTCCAAGACCCAGTCGGCGACGATGGCGGTTCCCTTCGTCCTCGTGCTCTGCCTCACGCGGGTACCGGTGGGGCGGTGGGCGGCCGGGTGGCGCGGCCGCGCCGCGCCGCTGCTCGCCGCCGTGCTGATCATCGGCGCGGCCGTGTCCGAGGTCGCCGCGCAGCCGGGGCAGTACCGCCGGATCAATCCCACCGAGATGGTCTTCGTCGGCCTCCTCGCCCACAGTGACGATCCCCGGGCCGCCGCCGTCGATCTGGGGCTTCCGGCGGACTTCGCCCGGTACGAGGGCAGGAGCTGGTGGGTGGAGAAGCCTCCGCAGAGCGATCCCCGCTGGGACCGCTACGAGGACCGGATGACGTACGGGACCATCGCGTCCTTCCTGGTGACGCATCCGGGCGTGACCGCCCGCATCGCCTACCACGCGCTGGACGACTTCGGCGCGGCCCGTCCGGACTACCTCGGCTCGTACCCGGTGGACGCCGCGCTGCCCCCGGGCGCGCAGGAGAACCGGCTCGCCCTGTTCAGCATGTTCGTGACCGATATCGGCGGCGGGCCGATGCTGACGCTCGTCACCGTGCTGGGGTTCGCGGCGGTCCCGTGGTGGCGGCGTACGTCCGACCCCCGCCGCCGGGCGTTCGTCGCAACGGTGCTGTGCGCGGCGGCGCTGACGTGGGCGCAGTTCCTGACGGCGGTCTACGGGGAGGCGATCGAGAACACCAAGCATCTGGTGTTCGCCGTCCTGGCCGGCGGGCTCACCCTCGTCCTGGCCGCCGCCTCGGCCACGACGGCGGGGACCGGCCGACCGGGCGAACCTCCCCGGCAGGGCGGGGCGGATCAGCGGGACTTCGCGTCCTCCAGCGGCGCGGCGGGGGCCGGCGAGGGCAGAGCTGCCTCCGCGTCGCGGCGGGTCCGGGCCTCCGCGTTGCGGCGGGTCTTGGCCCACGACCCGCGCCCCCGCAGGTGGCGGGCCAGCGCCCGCCAGGTGGCGAGCGAGTAGCACCAGACGTACGCCGTGTACGCGAAGCCCCAGCCGACACTGCGCCAGAGACCCTGCGAGGGTTCGCACTTCGCCCGGTAGAGCGGACCCCACATCCCGAACTGGACGACGGCCAGCAGGACGTAACCGGCGATCGGCCACCACCGCACCCCCTGTCCGGTGAGGCCCGCCCCGTCGATCACGTGCCCCACGGCGAGGATCAGCAGCACGGGGCAGACCGCGCTGACGAAGAGCTGGAGCCATGGTTGGAGGAGCGAGTAGCTGATCTCCGCGACCGCCGGGGTGGACAGCCGGCGCGACCGCCACGCCGTGGGGAGATGGCGGGCGCACTGCATCGTGCCCTGGCTCCACCGGGTGCGCTGGACGAGCAGACGGCCCGCGTCCCACAGCGCCTCCTGTTCGACCCAGGTGTCACGGGTGAAGGCCGCCCGGCGCCCCGCGAGGGCCAGGTGCAGGGCGAGTTCGTAGTCGTCCAGCAGCGAGTTGCGCCACGGCCCGCCCCGGTCGGGATCGTCGTCGAGCGTCCGCAGTGCGTCGAGCGTGACGAACTGGCCGTTGCCGCCCAGGGACACGGTCCCGGTGAAGCTGCGGCCGGCCTGGATGGCGGGCACGGCGGCCCGGAACTCGATGTCCTGCATCCGTACGAGGGTGCGGGCGAGGAGATTGCGGAAGCGGCCCGCGCCGGGGAGCGGGCGTCGCTCGTCCCGGTCGCGCATCCGGACCTCGATCTGGACCGCGTCCACGGACGGGTCGCCGAGGAGGTGGGGGGAGGCGACCACGTCCAGGCAGTCGGGGGCGGGAATGCCGTCGGCGTCGAAGACCCCGATCACCACCCTGTCCGCCGGGCTGCTCCCGGGGATCCGGGCGGCCAGGGCGCGGTAGGCGGCGTTCAGGGCGTCGCCCTTGCCGCTGCGGGCGTGGGGCGGTCGCCGGGACACCAGGTGGAGCAGGGGGTCGTCCCGCTGGAACCGGCCGACGACGGCGGCGGTGTCGTCGTCGGAGGCGTCGTCCACGATCCACAGGTGGGCGAGGGGGAAGGCCTCGCGCATCCGGGTCACGGTCTCACCGATCACCGCGGCCTCGTTCAGGCAGGGCACCAGGATGTGCCAGTCGAAGCGTGAGGCGTCCCCCGGCGGCCGGGGTCTGCCGCGGACGAACGGTACGACGAGTGCCAGCAGGTAGCCGACGGAGACGACGGCGAGCGCGAGGAAGAGCGTCATCGTGGCGGTGACCACGGCGCTCGGGGATTCACCCATCCTGGTTCCCTCCTGGGGGATCGGTCCCGCGGACCGGCTCCGAGTGCGGTCTCGGCGCCGGCCCGCGTGGTCGGTCACACGGACCGGTCCGCCGGCCCGTGTCGGGACAGCGGGTGGGCGGCGGTCGTGTGCCCGGCGGTCAGGCGCCCGCCATACGGCTCCGCGCGCCGCGGACCAGGAAGATTCCGGACACGACGAGGGCCAACGACACGAGGGTCAGCACGACGAGGTAGAAGTTGTCGCCGCTTCCGGTGGCGGCGAGAACGCCTCCGGCCGTGGCTCCTCCGGCATGGGGTGGTCGGTACAAGGGTTGCCTCCAGGGGGATGCGGGCCGGCCGGTGTTCCGGCCGGCGAGGGCAGCGTGGCGGGACGAACGCCGGGGGCCGCCGCCGCTGGTCTGTCGGATGCCCGGCGCGTAGGTGGCACCGCTCGCTCGACGAGGGTGCGGATGAGACCGACGATGCGGTCGCCGGCCCGGCCGTCGCCGAACGGCGAGGCGGTGGCCGCGAGCCGGGCCGCGAGACCGGGGGCGTCCAGCAGCGCGCGGGCCCGGAAGCCGATGTCCGGTCCGGGTGCGGCCAGCACGGCGAAGCCGCTGTCCATCGCCTCGGGCCGTTCGGTGTTGTTGCGGACGACGACGAGGGGCCTCTTGAGTACGGTGCACTCCTCCTGCACGCCGCCGGAGTCGGAGACCAGCAGGCGTGCCTCGTGCGCCAGCGCGAGGAAGGTGGCGTGGTCGACCGGCTCGACCACGCACAGTGCCGCCAGCAGCCCGTCCAGTCCGTACTGCCGTGCCCGCGCGGCGGTCCGCGGGTGGATCGGCAGCAGCACCGGCAGCCCGAGTCCCGCCAGTTCGCCGAGGATCAGCCGGAGCCGTTCCGGATCGTCGGTGTTCTCCGGCCGGTGCACGGTCGCGAGGACGAATCCGCCGGAGCGCAGTCCGTGCGCCCGTAGCACGGCCGTCCTGGCCGCGGGGCCGGGCAGCGAAGCGCGAACCGCCTCGACGACGGTGTTGCCGGTGAGGTGGATCCGGTGCGGCTCGACGCCCTCGGCCCGCAGATGCGCCACGGCGCCCTCGGTGGGCGCGCAGTGCACGTCGGCGAGCACGCCGATGATCCGGCGGTTGATCTCCTCCGGCATGGTCCGGTCGTGCGAACGGAGCCCCGCCTCCACGTGGAGCACCTCGATCCCCAGGTAGTGAGCCGCCTGGGCCCCGGCCGAAGCGGAGTTGGTGTCCCCCTGCACCACCACGACCGCGGGACGCGCGGCCTCGAACGCCCGGCCGAGTTGATCGATCATGGAACTCATCTGCTCGACGCGCGGCAGCCCGCCGATCCGCCGGACGCTCACCCGCGGCTCCGGCAGTCCCAGCCCGCGGAAGATCTCGCCCGACAACGCGTCGTCGTAGTGCTGTCCTGTGTGCACCACCCGCGCGTCGGACCCGAGCCCGCGGATCACACCGGCCAGCTTCACCACTTCCGGCCGGGTGCCCAGCACCACGACCGCACCGGTCCCTCTGCATCCCCTACGCGTCAACGGACACCGTTCCTCCTCGGGCCGGCGGCAGCACGGCAGGGCTCACGACCACCCGAGGAGAAAACACGAGCGGGGCGGCGAATCAACGTGGCGCCACCGGCCGGAACGGGCGGACCACCTGCTTGAGCCGCCGGCTGTCACCCGGGCGTACGAGCACACGGAGGCGGTGCCGGAAGCCCTCACCGGGTGCGGCGGTGCCGACGACGACGGGTGAGCGGCGAAGGCACGGGCTACGCCGAGGTCTCCCGCGGCGACGGCGAAGCCTTCTCCTGGCCGTGGACCGTGCCGCGGCACGTTTCCGGCTGGTCGGCCACCTCGCCGGCGGTCGCCGGAGCCGGGTGGCCGCGCCGTATCCTCAGCACTGCCCGCCCGCTGGCCGACAGCCATGCATCCGGAGCACGTCGGTGATGCGCGTTCGCGTCGAACGCCTTCTGATGGAGAGGGAAGAGGAAGCGTGACGTCGATGCCCGCGCCGCAGTTCCGCAACTATGTGGAGATCATCCTGGAGGGCCTGGCCGACGAGTCCGGCCGCGACGTCCTGGTGGACGGGGACCGGCGTATGGGCGCCGGTGAATTCCGGTCCCTGGTCCACCGGTTGGCGCGAGCGCTGCGGGAGCGCGGGGTGGGACCGGGCCGTACGGTCACCCTCCTGTGCGGAAACCTGCCCGAGACGATCGCGGTGCGGTACGCGGTCAACCTGCTCGGCGCGCACTTCAACCACCTCTACAACCGGCTCGCCTGCGACGTGCAGGCCCTGATGATGGCCGACGTGGAGACGTACGCCCTGATCGTCGACCCGCGTCTGGCCGGCCGGGCCGCCGAACTGGTCCGCGCCGTCGCCCCGATCGAGCGCGTCCTGCTCCTGGGCAAGGCCCCCGAACAAGGCGGCCCTGGTCACGAGCACGCTGCGGAAAGCCTGGGCGAGGACCTCCTGGCGCTCGCAGCAGAACAGCCGGACGCCCCCGTGGAGAGCGCCGCGCGCCCCGACGACCTGTGCTTCATCCGGCACTCGGGCGGAACCACCGGGCATCCCAAGGGAGTTCGCAGCACCTTCGCCCGGATGCAGGGCGGAGTCGCGCGCACGAGGGAGCTGTTCAGCGGCACGGGGCGGCGGGACTTGGTGTGCACCCCGTTGTCGCACGCAGCCGGATTCATCGCGGACGGCACTCTCTCCGCCGGGGGCACGGTCGTGCTGCACTACGCGTTCGACCCGGCCGAGGTCCTCGCCACGATCACGCGTGAGCGGATCACCAACATGATGCTGCTGCCCCCGCTGCTCTACCAGGTCCTGGACCACCCCGACGCCGCGCGCACCGATACCTCCAGCCTCCAGCAGATCACCTACGGCGGGACCCCCTCCTCCCCGGCGCGCATCGCCGAGGCCGTGCGCCTCTTCGGGCCTGTTCTCCAGCAGGGTTACGGGCAGTTCGAGGCCGGTGCCGTGAGCGTGCTGCCCGCCGCCGAGCACGATCCCGACCACCCCGACGTCCTGCGCACCGCCGGGCGACCCGTGCCGGGGGTCGAGGTCGAGATCCGCGACGAGACCGGCCGCGTGCTGCCCGCCGGTCGGGTCGGGGAGATCTGCGTACGCTCGGAGATGGTGTTCGAGGGATACTGGAAGAACCCCGACCTCACTGCCCAGGTCCTGCGCGACGGGTGGGTGCACACCGGCGACCTCGGCTCCCTGGACACCCGGGGGTATCTGACCGTCGTCGACCGGATCAAGGACATGATCGCGGTCGTGGGCGGCCACGTGTACACCACCGAACTGGAGGACTTCCTCAACACGCACCCCGCCGTACGGCAGTCCGCGGTCTACGGGGTGAAGGGAACCGGCGGATACGAGCACATCCACGCGTCGGTCGTCACCGCCCCCGGTGCCCCTGTGACCAGCGACGACCTGCGGACCTGGGTACGGGAGGGGCGGGGCGCCATGTACGAGCCCGACCGCGTCGACTTCACCGGCGCCCTGCCGCTGACTGACGCGGGCAAGCCCGACAAGAAGCTCCTGAGGGCCGAAGCCCCGAGCCGGGGCTGATCGCCGGGGCAGCCCGACGTACCCGGTGACCATCTGTCCGGTGTTGCCCCGGCCCGTGCGTGAGCCGTGTCGGAGCGAGTCAGTGGCCCCGCGACTCCTCGGGGGTGACGGGCCCCGGGTCACGAACGGGCCGGCCGACGTCTGCGGGCCGGATTCTTGACCGTGATGTGAGACTTGCAGCATGGACATGGGGCGTGAGTCGCGGTGGGAGAAGGACGCGGTGACGGTGGAGATCGCTTTCGCCCTGGTGACTGCCGCCGTGCTGGCTGGAGTGATCTCTGCCTCCGCCTGGGCGCTCGTCCTGGTTCTTGACCTCTCTGGATCGGCGAGGAAAGGCCTGTTGGTGGGCGGTGCACTGCTCGGTGCGGTGGCCGGAGTGTGGCGTCTGGTACGGGTGCTGCTCCGGTTCGACGAGCAGCGCCGCATGGGCCACTGACTACGGCCCCTTTCCCTTGCGGTCGGCAGCCTCCCGGCGTGGGTCGGCCTGCCGGTGCCCAGCGACGGTCAGGCGGTCGACGTCGCCGCGGAGGCGGTCGGCGGTCAGCCGCGGCGGCGTCGGTGAGGCAGCCGTGGAAGCTCGCGCGGACGTCGTCCAGCTGTCCGGTGAAGGCGACCCGTGGTCAGCCGTGAGGCCGACCACGGGCGGAGGTTGAAGGACAAGGCGGGGCGGGGTTCCACGATTCCGGACTCGCGGCGCGGGGCGCGGCATCACGGCACGGCCGAAGAGGCCGGCCGAGAGCGAGGAGCCAGAGCGGGGAACCGGAGCGCGAGGGCGAGGGGCGAGGGACGAGGGGCAGCCGGTCACCATCGGGGCTCACGCTCCGTCAGTTGAGCCAGGCGGGGCAGCAGTCCGCGTCCCGGCCGGTCGGCGGGCCGGACGCCCACGCCCGGTTCTTCGGCTCGCGTCCGGGTCATCGTCGCGTCCTGCTGCCCCGGCGGCCGTAGCGCCGGGCCTCACGCGACCGCCGTCCGGCCGCCGAGGCCCAGGGGCGGGGCGAACCGGATGACGCCTTCACCCGCTCTCCACTTGGGCGCCGGTGAGCGCGCCCCTGCCCCCGGCCCCCGTCGGGCCGTGGGCGGACCCTGCGAACGCGCGGCGACGTGGCGCCCCGGTCGTCGGCGGTGTCCATCACCGCCTCCACGGCCCGGGCATCGGGACTCGCCCCTTCGACCGCGGCCTCGCGCAGGCAGCGGCGCAGGGCCTCGGGGTCGAGTCCTTCGTTGCAGGCCCGATGCAGCAGCTGGGCGAACGTGTAGTCGGGATCGGCGCGCAGTGCCAGGGCCAGGGCGACCCGCGCGCCGGGTTCGTCGCCCGTGGACCAGGAGACCCAGCCCGCCAGGGTGAGCGGGGCGGCGGCGTGCTCCCCGTACGGTCCGACGCAACGCCGTGCCAGCGTCCGCCACAGCCGCAGGGCCGCTTGTGCTTCCGCGCCCTCCATCCAGGCGGCGGCCTTGTCCCGGGTCTCCCGGTCCTGGAGCCCGAGGATGATGGCCGCGGCCTCGTCGGAGCCGATCAACTGGTCGTCCCCGGCGTCCGAGAGCGCGGGCGGCGCGGGCTGTGCCTCCTCGATGCGGGCCATGAGCGTGCGCGCCGTCCGGAGGGTCTCCGTCGCGACCTCGCCCCTGGCCCGCTCGTCGAGGAGCCTCGGGATCAACGCCGGTGCCGCCCTGTCCAGTGCCTCCTCCTGCGCGGTCACGGCTGCTGGGGTCCGCCACGGCTGGAGCCGCGCCTCCATGTCGCGCAACGTGCCCCGCACATGGACGCCCGCGTAGGCGGCGGCCGCGGCCATCACCGTGGTGCCGGGCATGGCCAGCGGGTTTCCCTGGTCGGGGCAGCATCGGAGGTCGGGGCAGCAGTAGGACCAGTAACGGCCGTCGGAGATGCAGAGCGCTTCGAGGACCGGAACGTCGAGTGCTCCGCACGCCGTGCGCAGGCGTTGCGCGAACGGCCTGAGCCGCTCCATGGTCAGTCGGCCGCCCGACCCGTCCGGGGAGTCCTGGCAGAGGAAGACCACGATCGCGTCGGGCCGTCCTTCGCGGCGCTCGCTCCCGGATACCAGACACTCCGCCAACTGGTCGGCGACCGGCCCCCATTCACCGGGCGCCTGCGGAATTCCGAGGCGGAGCCGGCCGCCGAAACGGCCCCGGCCGCCGTGCAGCGCGACCATCACGACGCTGTCGTTGGGATAGAAGCCCATGAGATACGGGAGGGCGTCGGCCAGCTCGGCGGGGCCGCGCAGGGTGATCTGCTGCTCCCCGGCCCGGCCGGTGGATTCCTGGTGCTTGTTCATGCCTTGACGGTCCCGCAGGCCGCCGTATCCCGCGACCCCTGTGGATAACGTTATCCACAGGGGTCGCCCCGGTCGTTCGGGCCTCGATATCGTGTTGCAGCGCGGCGTGTTCGGTTCGCGGCCTGCCCGGCCTACCCGGCCACGGCCAGGACGAGCGGGAGCACCTCATCGGCACCGGCCTGCCGGAGCAGGCGTGCGCCCACGGCGAGGGTCCAGCCGGAGTCGGTGTAGTCGTCGACGAGCAGAACCGGGCCGTGGGCCTCGGCCAGTGCGGCGGCGAGTTCGTCGGGCACCGCGAACGAGTCGGCCAGGGCGCGCAGCCGCTGGGCGGAGTTGCTGCGGTGCGCGGCGTGGACGTCGGCATGCGGGGTGTAGGCCAGGCTGCCCAGGAGTGGGAGCCTCCCGACCCGGGCCACTCCCTCGGCCAGGGACGTGACCAGCCGGGGGCGGGTGCGTGACGGCACGACGACGATGCCCACGGGCCGCGCCACCGCGTCGGCCGCACCGCCGGCCCAGCCGCCCGGCGAGCGGGCCCAGTCCGCCAGCACCGTCACCACGGCGTTCAGCACGTCGTCCGGGACCGGCCCGTCCGCGGCCTGTGCCGACAACAGCGGGCGGAGGCGGTTGCCCCAGCCGATGTCCGACAGCCTCCCCAGAGCGCGTCCCGTCAGCGCCTGCTGCCCCGCGGGGATGCGGCCCTTGAGGTCCATGCCGACCGAGGCCAGGCCGGTGGGCCACATCTTGCGGGGCTCGACCTCGACGCCCGGCCGCCCCAGCTCACCCGTCGCCGCCGAGAGGGCCCCGGAGGAGACGGCCGGGTCGAGCCAGGGTCCCGCGCAGGTGTCGCAGCGGCCGCACGGCACCGCCTTCTCGTCGTCGAGCTGCCGTTGCAGGAACTCCATGCGGCACTCCGTGGTCGCCACGTACTCCCGCATCGCCTGCTGCTCCGCCGCCCGCTGCTTCGCGACCCAGGCGTACCGCTCCGCGTCGTACGCCCACGGCTGCCCCGTCGCGGTCCAGCCACCCTTCACGCGCTTGACCGCACCGTCCACGTCCAGGACCTTCAGCATCGTCTCCAGACGCGAGCGCCGGAGGTCCACCAAAGGCTCCAGCGCCGGCAGCGACAACGGACGGCCCGCCTGCCCCAGCACGTCCAGGGTGCGCCGCACCTGCTCCTCGGGCGGGAATCCCACCGAAGCGAAATACGCCCAGATCGCCTCGTCCTCCTTGCCCGGAAGCAACAGGACATCGGCGTGGTCCACGCCGCGCCCCGCACGCCCCACCTGCTGGTAATAGGCGATCGGCGACGAGGGCGATCCCAGATGCACCACGAATCCGAGGTCCGGCTTGTCGAAACCCATTCCCAGCGCGGAGGTCGCCACCAGGGCCTTCACCCGGTTCGCCAGCAGATCCTCCTCCGCCTGCAACCGGTCGGCGTTCTCCGTCTTCCCCGTGTACGAGGCCACCGGATATCCGCGCTGCCGCAGGAACGCGGCGACCTCCTCCGCCGCCGCCACCGTCAGCGTGTAGATGATCCCCGAACCCTGCAGATCCCCCAGCCGCTCCCCCAGCCACGCGAGCCGGTGCGCCGCGTTCGGCAGCTCCAGCACGCCCAGCCGCAGGCTCTCGCGGTCCAGCGGCCCCCGCAGAACCAGCGCGTCCCCGCCGCCGGTGCCCAACTGCTCGGCCACGTCCGCGGTCACCCGCGCGTTGGCCGTGGCGGTGGTGGCGAGCACCGGCACTCCCGCCGGCAACTCCGCGAGCATCGTGCGCAGCCGGCGGTAGTCGGGCCGGAAATCGTGGCCCCAGTCGGAGATGCAGTGCGCCTCGTCGACCACCAGCAGGCCGGTCGTCGCGGCGAGCTTCGGCAGGACCTGATCACGGAAGTCCACGGAATTGAGGCGCTCCGGGCTCACCAGGAGAACGTCGGTCTCGCCGCGCTCCACCTCCCCGTAGATCGTTTCCCACTCCTCGGGGTTGGCCGAATTGATGGTGCGCGCCTGGATGCCCGCGCGCGCCGCCGACTCGACCTGGTTGCGCATCAACGCCAACAGCGGCGAGATGATCACCGTCGGACCGGCTCCGCGCCGCCGCAGCAGCGCGGTGGCCACGAAGTACACCGCCGACTTGCCCCACCCCGTGCGCTGGACCACCAGCGCACGACGACGCTCCTCCACCAGGGCCGCCACCGCCTGCCACTGGTCCTCCCGCAGCCGCGCCGATCCCCCGGGCGCACCGACCAGCTCAGCGAGGATGGCGTCGGCTTCGGTGCGGAGCTCCAGGGTGTCCATGCCTCCATGCAACCCGATGGGACGGACAATCGGCGAATCCACCCACCGCGACGGCGGTGTTTCTGCTGGTCCTCGCGATTCAGGGGTGACGGAGGGAGTCATCCCGGGCGGGTTTGGGCAGGGATATCAGTGTCATTCCGGCTGATTCCCGTCAGCCACAGCAATTGCTCGTTGCCGCCTGCCGGTGGGCCAGGGAGAATTGGAGCTGCCCCCGCACAGTTCCTCATCGGGCCCGGAAGGGCTGTGCCGCGGCGCGCCCTCACTCGACCCTGCCCGCACTGTGGGCGCGTAGCGAAGGGAGGACCGTGACCTTCGGATTCGCCCCGTCCACCGCCACTTCGACAGCGGCGTCCTCGTTTGCCTCAGACTCCGCCAACCGCCTTGCCCGGATGCTCGAACCAGCGGAGTGGGCCTCGGCGGGCATACCTCTGCTCCGGAGTCCCCGGGAGGTCGTCGGCGGACTGCACTCCCGGCACCGGCCGACGCCGGCCACCGCCGTGGTCGCGGTCCTCGATCATGAGGAACGGCTCACGGCGAGCGCCTCGTTCGCCCGCCGGGCAGCGGTGGCCGCGGACGGCTGGGAGTTCCGCAACGCCCTGCTGGCGCAGTTGCGGCGCGTCGTCCCGCACGATCTGCGGCGCCGCACTCCGGTCCGTACGGCCGTGCTTCTGTACTGCCGTGACGGCGACGAACGCTGGACCGAGGAGGACGGTGCGTGGATGTGGGGCCTGCGGGACGCCTGCACCCTGCACGGCCTCCGCTGCGGCGCCTACATCACGCTCACCCGCGGAGGCTGGCAGGTGCTCGGCGAGGGAAGGGGCGGGCGGCGGCCCAGTTCGCTGTCGGAGCCGGAGTCCCTGGCCGACGCCGTCGTCGAGCACCGGGCCGCCCCTACGCGGTCGGGCGGCGGGGCCGCGGAGGCGCTGCGTCGCACGGCTGCCCGCTGAGCGGGCAGCCCGCCACCGCGGAGCGGGCGCGGATCGGCGGTCGGCGGTCCGTCCCGGGCGTGCCCGGGCGACCGGCGGTGGTGTCCCCGGCCGCCCGTGCGGGCGGCCGGGAACACCGGTGGGATGTGTTCAGACCCCGGCGCCGAGTGCGGAGTTGATCGTCTGCGGGTCTCCGCAGACGATCAGCAGCGCGGCGGCGCGGTCACGCGCGACGGGCAGGGTACGCGCCACGGCCGGGTCCGCCTCGGCGTTGACGGCGACGACGACCACGGGCCGGGACGTGGCCCGGTCCGCCGCGGAGACGTCGGCGAAGAAGACGTCGTCGCCCGCGTCGTGCTGGGCCCAGTAGGCGGCTTCGCCGAAGGACAGCTCGTGGGCGGCCCACGGGTGCTGTTCGCCGGTGGTGAGCACCAGGATGTCGCCCGGTGCGCGACCGGACTCCAGCAGCAGGTCGACGGCTTCCTCGGCCGCGTCGAGTGCCCCGGCCGCCGTAGCCGGGATCAGCTGGATCTGCGGCGCGGAACGATTCTCCGCCGGCTCCGGACGGGGGGCCGCAGGGGCCGGTGCCGGAGCGACGGGTGCCGCGGGTGCGGGGTGGGTGCGCTGCGCCGGGGGCGCGGGGCGCGCGGGGCCGGGACCCGGACGGCCGGGACGCGGAGTGGCCGCGGAACGCGGACCGGGTACGGGACGAGGGGTCGGCGCGGTGCGGCCGGCGGCCGGAGTGACGCGGGGACCCTGGGCGCTCTCGGGAATCTGAGGCTCCTCGGAGATCAGAGGCATGAAGGTGGTCTGTGGCGGACGCCGATGTCGTCGGCGTCGGTAGGAGGGGCGCGTGCGCGCGATCAGAATTCGAAGCCGAGCTGGCCCCCGCTTTCGAGTGCGGCCGCCTCGGCGGAAAAGCGGACCTTCTTCAGGTGCTGCCACCGGGGCAGCGCGTCCAGATACGCCCAGGAGAGGCGGTGATGGACCGTGGGCCCCCGCTCCTCCAGCGCGGCCCGGTGCACGGGCGAGGGATACCCCGCGTTGGCGCCGAAGGCGAAGTCGGCGCAGTCCTCGGACGCGGCGCCCAGCTCGGCCATCATCCGGTCACGGTGCACCTTGGCGATCACCGAGGCCGCGGCGACCGCGATGCAGGACTGATCGCCCTTGATCACGGTGCGGACCTTCCAGGGAACGCCCAGGTAGTCGTGCTTGCCGTCGAGGATCACCGCGTCGGGCCGCACCGGCAGCCCCTCCAGGGCGCGCACGGCGGCGAGCCGGAGGGCGGCGGTCATTCCGAGGTCGTCGATCTCCTGCGGCGAGGCGTCGCCCAGTGCGTAGGCGGTGACCCAGCTCCGCAGCACGGGATCGAGCTCGGCGCGCCGCCGGGGGGTCAACAGCTTGGAATCGGTGAGACCTTCGGGCGGTCGGCGCAGACCGGTGACCGCCGCGCACACGGTGACGGGTCCGGCCCACGCACCGCGCCCGACCTCATCGACACCGGCGACGGTCCTGGCACCGGTGGTAGCGCGAAGTGAGCGCTCGACGGTGTGCGTGGGTGCTTCGTACGGCATGGCGCCAGACAGCGTACGCCGAGAGCCACGGCAGCAACACCCCGGGGCGCCGTGCGAACCGCGAATCAGCCGGCGAGGGCGGGTTCGAGGCCCTGCGCGCCCTTGATTCCGGAGGCTCGGGCCCCTGAACCCGTCTGCGCGGATCCCATGGACCCGGAGGCGCGGGCCCTTCGAACCCGTGGGCTCGGAGGGCCCGCCGGCTCGGCCCGCAGGCCCGGCCCGCAGGCCCGACGACTCGGCCGGCGGACCCATCGGCTCAGTACGGGTCGTAGCTGTCGTCGTCCGGCTCGTATCCGTCCCGGGTCCCATCCCTGCCCGCGCTGTAGCAGTCACGAGCATCGCCCTTGACCGGGCGCTTCTCCAGGATCTCCTTCGCCCGCGCCTCCCCCCGGCTGGTCGCGTACCAGGGGGTGTCGGCGTGGAGGACGTCGTTCTGGATGATCCGCAGCGCACAGGAGCGTTCCGGTTCGGGCAGGCGGTCCAGGGCCGGTACGGCGTCGGCGGACAGGTCCTCGACGTAGTCGATGTCGATGGCGGTCGACTCGCGGTCCTCGAAGCGCTGGACGTTCTGCTCGGCGATCAGCCCGTCCGGCGAGAGCAGTCCGAAGGCCAGGACGCCGGCCGCCGCGCTCACCGCGATGGCCCGGGGCAGGAACCGGGCCCCGAAGACCCCGGCCGCCAGGATCAGGACCAGCACCACCCCGAGCCAGAGCTCCATCGCCGCCACGGATATCCGGAGCCTGGTCAGGCCGTACTCGTCGACGTACAGGTCCATGCGGCGCAGCGCGGAGGCGACCACGACGAGGGTGAGCACGCAGAGGGGGCCGAGGACCGCCCGCACGAGGGTGCGGTCCCCGGTGGTGCCGCGCGGCGCCCAGCGCAGGGCCAGGGCGATCACGAGAAGGGTGAGCAGCGTGGCCCACAGCAGCTGCCAGAAGCCCTGGCGGGCGTACTCGGAATGGCTGAGCCCGGTCACGTCCCGGACCTTGTCGTATCCGCCGAGGAGCACGACGAGCTGGAGGGTGATGAACGCGGCGAAGAGCAGGTTGAGGACGATCAGTGGAAGGGCCCATTCGGCCCGTCCCCGGGGTTTGCCGGGCCGTACGGTGATCCCGTCCCAGCGCACCGGAGCGGCCGCGGCGTGCGCGGCGGCGAGCGCGCCCGCCAGCCCGAGGGCGAAGAGGAAGATCCGCCACGGTCCTTCGCCGACCGAGGCGTCGGGCATGAGGCTGCCGAGCAGTTCGGCGAAGGCGGCGTCCGCGCTGGCGAAGAGGGTCCCGAACACCACCAGCAGCACCAGGGCCACCACCGTGGTGCGCAGGGCGGCGCCCCAGCGCGCCCGGGAACCGTCGGCCCGCGCGCGTACCCCCCGCACGCCCCAGATGATGCCGGGGACGACCGAGTCGAACAGCCCCAGCGAGCCGATCAGCACGCCCGGCCAGCTGCGGCTGCCGTGCAGCGCGAGGGAGCCGAGCGCGAAGGCGGACACCACGGCGAGGAAGGTGGGCCAGCCCGCTTCCCGGAGCGCGGGCACCGCGAGCAGTGCGAGCCCTCCCACCGCCCAGGTCGCCGTCCACGGCCGCAGCCGACGGCCCGCGGCCCGCGCGGCGAAGTACGCGGCCAGCGCTGCGGGCACAGCCACGATCAGCAGGTTCACCCCGAGTCCGTCGCCCAGGAAGAGCGCGCTTAGGAGCGCGGTGGCCAGGACCGACCAGAGCACGGCGGGCCGGATCAGGGGCGGTTCGGGTGGCCGGATCCGGGCGGTCACACCCTCGTTCTTGGCTGCGGGCGCCCCGGCGCCGTACTGCCAGGGGCTGCCGGGCGGCCCGGCCGGTCGAGCCGCCTGGGCCCGTTGGCGCGGGTCGCCTGCGGCCTGTGCCGGGACCGGATCCCCTACGGCAGAGGACCGCGCGGCCTCGGCGGGCGACGCACCGGCGGACTGCGCCGCGGCCGGATCCGGTCGGTTCGCCGCCGGTGTGCCGGCGGCCTCGGAGGCCGCAGGCGGTTCCGGTGGCCGGGGCGCGTCGGCTCCCTCCGGCTTCTCCGGCGGTCTGGACGCCTCGGACGGCTGATCGGACATGGGACCCCTCCCCCACCGGGTCCACGCGCGGCCCCTGGGCCGTACGCACGTCCCGGCGTCTCATTCGGCGCACGCCCTCAAGATCAACGAGGGGCGGCGTGGCCGAAAGAGTAGTCCCGAACTCGCGTTCGCAGACACGCGGAGTGGTCCTGTGGCAGGACCGTGACAGACGGCCGCAGCACCGGTTCAGGGACCGTCGGCGGAGAGACGGGACGGAAGCGGCGCGGCCGCCGGAGAGAGGGGGAGACGGCTCGGAGGCGTGGCGCGAGGTCAGCGCGGGAGCGTCAGCGCGGGAGCGGCGTCAGCCACGCCGGGGGGTCCTCCGTCCGGGCCAGCCAGGCGGCCGGCGGCGCTCCGGCCGTGCCCGACGCGACGACACCGCCGACGATGGCGCACGTCGTGTCGACGTCACCGCCCGCCTGGGCCGTGACCCAGAACGCCTGCTCGTAGTCCCCGAGGCTCCTGGCGGCCGACCAGAGCGCGAACGGCACCGTGTCGTGGGCGCTGGTCCGGCGGCCGTTGCCGAGGACCGCGGCGACCGTCCCGGCGTCCCGGTAGTCCAGCATGTCGCGGGCCCGGCGCAGCCCCGCGCCGACGGCGCTGCGGGGCACGAGCGCGATGACGCCGTCGAGGAGGCCCTCGGGGCTCGGCGGTCCGCCGGGGGCGGCGGCGAGCGACGCGGCGGCGGCCACGGCCATGGCGCCGACGACGGCTTCGCGGTGCTGATGCGTGGGGTACGAGGAGATCTCCGCCTGGTGCGTGGCCTGCTCCGGATCGTCCGCGTACCAGGCGCCGAGCGGGGCGATGCGCATCGCCGAACCGTTGCCCCAGGAGCCCTGGCCCTGGAACAGCGCCGAGGACAGCTCCCGCCAGTCGCCTCCCTCGCGCACGAGCCTGAGGAGCCGGTTGACGGCGGGCCCGTAGCCCCGGTCGAAGTCGTGGTGCTCGGCGAAGGACCGGGCGAGCGCGTCCTGGTCGATACGGCCGTGCGCGGTGAGCACGGCCAGGACCGAGCAGGCCATCTCGGTGTCGTCGGTCCACTGCCAGGGCCCGGGCGGCAGGGCCCGTTGTTTCAGCAGGGGATAGTTGGCCGGAACGAAGAACTGGGAGCCCAGGGCGTCCCCCACGGACAGCCCACGCAGGCTGGCCAGGGCGCGTTCGAGGCGCCGCACGGAAACAGAATCAGCGGTCATCGCCCTGCCACTCTATCCGGTGCGGCCGTACGGCTCAGGGGTCCGCCAGCTCTGAAAGGGCCGGTCAAGGGTGTAGCGACCGCTCTCGCCCAGCAGCAGGGTCCGCGTCTCGCCGTTGCCGGGGTTGGAGAGCGACTCGAACTCCGCGACCGACCAGTGGAACCAGCGCATGCAGAACAGCCGCATCGTCAGTCCGTGGGTGACCAGCAGGACGTTCTCCGGATGGTCCGGCGCCTCGAAGCTCCGGTGCAGGCTCTCCAGGAACGCGCCGACCCGGTCGTAGACGTCGGCGCCGGACTCGCCCTGGGCGAAACGGTAGAAGAAGTGCCCGTAGGCGTCCCGGTAGGCCTTCTGCAGCCGCACGTCGTCCCGGTCCTGCCAATTGCCCCAGTCCTGCTCGCGCAGGCGGGGCTCCTCGCGCACGCGGACGCGCGCCGGGTCGAGGTCGAAGGCCCGGAACGTCTCGTGGGTGCGGCGGTACGGCGAGATGTAGACGCTCACCCGTTCCTCGCCGAACTGGTCGCGCAGCCCCTCCCCGGTCTCCCGGGCCTGACGCAGACCTGCGGGGGTGAGCCGGAGCGCGTGGTCGGGCTCCCGCTCGTACACCGTGTCGTCGGCGTTGCCCTCGGACTCACCGTGCCGGACGAGGACAATGCGCTGCGGACGTGCCATGCCCCGAGCCTAGGCCGCCCCTACCGGGGGCGCGCGGCCCGGGTCACACCGTCCAGGACGGTTCCAGCTCCACGACGTCTCCCGTCAGCGCGATCACGTCCGTCTCGGTCCCCGCGCGGGCCGCCAGCCGCTCGGCCCCCGCCGCCCGGTACTTGCCGCGCTCGGCGCTCGACTTCCACAGGGACAGCGCCAGGAACTCGTTGCCGGGAGCCTCGCCGAACACGCCGCGCAGCATGCCGGGCGATCCGGCCATGGCGGGGTTCCACACCTGCTGCTGCATCAGCACGAAGTGCTCGGCCCGCTCCTCGTGCACCCGGCTGTGCGCGACCCTGACGACGTCCGCCTCCGCGAAGTGGGGCTCGAAGCCCGTCTTCACGTCGAAGCGGCGCTCGAAGAGCGTGACCTGCATGTCGCGGAACATGCCCGACTGCCCGGCCGCCAGCCGGTCGTGCCCGCGGGCCATGAAGGAGTCGTAGAAGACGCGGCTCTCCCAGAACGCGAAGACATGGGCGACGTCGGGGCGCGTTCGGCTCCACCCGCCGCTCTGTCCTCTGAACCCCGGCTCGCCGAGCAGCCCCGCCCACTTCCGCTGTCCCCGCTCGAAACCATGACGGTCCACCACGGAACAGCGAATCCACTTCACCAGCACCGCGCCATCGTACGGCGCGGAACGTGTCGCGCGTCACGGTCCCGGGGAGTGCGCCCCCGGCCGTCCGTTCCGCTCGCGCACCGGATCGCGGGTGCCCGAGGAGGCCGCAACGCCCGTGCCGGGGCCGGAGGGTGGCCCGAATCCGCCGCCCGTGGCCGGAGCAGTTGGTTCCGCGGCCGGTTGCGTACATGATCGGGTGAATCGTGTACCAGGTGATGGGAACGGTCCGTGGGCCGTCGGCCGGGAGGGAAGTCCCTTGAGCACTCCGAACAAGGACATCGAAAAGGTCGAGGTGCGGGTCAAGTGGGACCCCAGTCCGCACGGGGCCGCGGCCAACGACCTCGACATCATCGCGGCCACCTACCCGGTCGGCGAGCCGTACGGCGCCCCCGCCTATCTGGTGCACTTCGACAGCCGCTCGCCGGACGGCACCATCACGCTGAACCGGGACAGCCGGACCGGGCAGGGTTTCGGCTTCGACGAGGTCATGACCATCGAGCTGAACCGGCTGGCGGACGCGTACGGGCGGGTGGTGGTCGGTGTCGCCATCCAGCAGCGCGACGGTCACAAGACCTTCGGCGACATAGGGAGCACGGCGATGGAGATCCGCGAGGGCTACACGAGCCTGACCGAGAGCGACTTCTCCGAGGTGGCGTGGGCGAGCGCGGCGGTCATCGGGGAGTTCACCCGGGACGGCTCGGGGCTCTGGGGCTTCCGGTCGGCCGTACGCGGCTTCGACGGCGACCCCGACGCGTTCGCCACGGTGATGGGAAGCCGCGTCGCCGAAGGGTGACATCGGTCAGTTCCGGCCAACCCGGCGTGGGCGTCGGCGACCTGCCGAAAAGGGCAGGGATCTGCCGAAGGGGACCGGCCGTAGGCCGGTCCCCTTCGTGGACCACGGGTCAGCCGCGCGTCGGCGCGGCTCCGCGTCCGGTCAGCTGCAGCCGCTCGTCGAGCCGCAGCCCTCGCAGATGTAGCAGGAGCCGGCGCGCTGCATCTTCGTACCGCAGGAGAAGCAGAGCGGGGCGTCGGCGCTGATGCCGAGCTGCATCTCGACCAGTTCGGCCGAGGTGTGCGCCGTCTTCGGTGCGGGCTTCGCGGCGGGCTCCTCGGGAGCCGCCACCACCTTCAGGGGCTCGGCGCGGACCGGGGCGGCCAGGCTGTCCGCGTCCAGGCCGTCCGTCTCGAACGACGGCTCGTAGCTGCCGGTGTCCAGGTGGCGCTGGCGCTCCTCGGCGGAGTGGATGCCGAGGGCGGAGCGGGTCTCGAAGGGCAGGAAGTCGAGCGCCAGGCGACGGAAGATGTAGTCGACGATCGACTGCGCCATCCGCACGTCCGGGTCGTCCGTCATACCGGCCGGCTCGAAGCGCATGTTGGTGAACTTCGAGACGTACGTCTCCAGCGGGACGCCGTACTGCAGACCGACCGAGACGGCGATGGAGAAGGCGTCCATCATGCCCGCGAGGGTCGAGCCCTGCTTGGACATCTTCAGGAAGACCTCGCCCAGACCGTCGTCCGGGTAGGAGTTGGCGGTCATGTAGCCCTCGGCG
The DNA here is from genome assembly GCF_041435495.1 of Streptomyces sp. NBC_01116. Classification (NCBI taxonomy): domain Bacteria; kingdom Bacillati; phylum Actinomycetota; class Actinomycetes; order Kitasatosporales; family Streptomycetaceae; genus Streptomyces; species Streptomyces sp. NBC_01116. The sequence continues at coordinate 6,515,518 of NZ_CP108644.1, read as the reverse complement.
CCGCCCACCGTGAAGGAGGTGGTGATGCCGGGACGGCCCTTCGGGAGGCGCTTGCGGACCGGGCGGTACTCGACGACCTTCTCGACCGCCGTGCGGATGGTCTCCTCGGCCTTCGCGGTGACCGCTTCCTTCTCCTTGTCCTTGGTCTTGGCGGAGAGGGGCTGGCCGACCTTGCAGTTGTCGCGGTAGATCGCGAGCGCCTTGACGCCCATCTTCCACGCCTCGAAGTAGACCTCCTCGACGTCCTCGACGGTGGCCGTCTCGGGGAGGTTCACCGTCTTGGAGAGCGCGCCGGAGATCCACGGCTGGATGGCCGCCATCATCCGGACGTGGCCCATCGCGGAGATGGAGCGCTCGCCCATCGCGCAGTCGAAGACCTCGTAGTGCTCGGTCTTCAGCGCGGGGGCGTCGACCACGTTGCCGTTCTCGGCGATGTGGGCGACGACCGCCTCGATCTGCTCGGGCTGGTAGCCGAGGCGGCGCAGCGCCTGCGGCACCGTGCCGTTGACGATCTGCATCGAGCCGCCGCCGACCAGCTTCTTGAACTTGACCAGGGCGAGGTCGGGCTCCAGGCCGGTGGTGTCGCAGGACATCGCGAGACCGATGGTGCCGGTGGGCGCGATGACCGAGGCCTGCGCGTTGCGGAAGCCGTTCTTCGCTCCGAGCCGGATCACGTCCTGCCAGGCCTCCGTCGCGGCGGCCCAGACCGGCGAGTCGAGGTCGTCGACGTGGACGGCCTTGGCGTTGGCGTCGGAGTGCTGCTTCATGACGCGCTGGTGCGGCTCGGCGTTGCGGGCGTAGCCGTCGTACGGGCCGACGACCGCGGCCAGCTCGGCGGAGCGGCGGTAGGAGGTGCCGGTCATCAGCGAGGTGATGGCGCCGGCCAGCGCGCGGCCGCCGTCGCTGTCGTACGCGTGACCGGTCGCCATCAGCAGGGCGCCGAGGTTGGCGTAGCCGATGCCGAGCTGGCGGAAGGCGCGGGTGTTCTCGCCGATCTTCTGCGTGGGGAAGTCCGCGAAGCAGATCGAGATGTCCATCGCGGTGATGACCAGCTCGACGACCTTGGCGAAGCGCTCGGACTCGAAGGACTGGTTGCCCAGGCCGTCGTCCTTGAGGAACTTCATCAGGTTCAGCGAGGCGAGGTTGCACGAGGTGTTGTCCAGGTGCATGTACTCGCTGCACGGGTTCGAGCCGTTGATCCGGCCGGACTCCGGGCAGGTGTGCCAGGCGTTGATCGTGTCGTCGTACTGGATGCCCGGGTCGGCGCACGCCCAGGCGGCCTCGGCCATCTTGCGGAAGAGGGACTTGGCCTCGACCTCTTCGATGACGTCGCCGGTCATCCGGGCGCTCAGCCCGAACTTGCCGCCCGCCTCGACGGCCTTCATGAACTCGTCGTTCACCCGGACCGAGTTGTTGGCGTTCTGGTACTGGACGGACGTGATGTCGTCGCCGCCCAGGTCCATGTCGAAGCCCGCGTCGCGCAGGGCGCGGATCTTCTCCTCCTCCTTGACCTTGGTCTCGATGAAGTTCTCGATGTCGGGGTGGTCGACGTCGAGGATGACCATCTTGGCCGCGCGGCGGGTGGCGCCGCCCGACTTGATCGTTCCGGCGGACGCGTCGGCGCCGCGCATGAACGAGACCGGGCCGGAGGCGTTGCCGCCGGAGGAGAGGAGCTCCTTGGAGGAGCGGATGCGGGAGAGGTTCAGGCCGGCGCCGGAGCCGCCCTTGAAGATCATGCCCTCTTCCTTGTACCAGTCGAGGATCGACTCCATGGAGTCGTCGACGGCCAGGATGAAGCAGGCGGAGACCTGCTGCGGCTGGGGCGTGCCGACGTTGAACCAGACCGGGGAGTTGAAGCTGAAGACCTGGTGCAGGAGGGCGTACGCCAGCTCGTGCTCGAAGATCTCCGCGTCCGCGGGAGAGGCGAAGTAGCTGTGGTCCTCGCCGGCCTTCCGGTACGTCTTCACGATCCGGTCGATCAGCTGCTTGAGACCGGTCTCGCGCTGCGGCGTGCCGACAGCTCCGCGGAAGTACTTGCTGGTGACGATGTTGACCGCGTTCACCGACCAGAAGTCGGGGAACTCGACGCCACGCTGCTCGAAGTTGATCGAGCCGTCGCGCCAATTGGTCATGACGACGTCACGGCGCTCCCACGCCACCTCGTCGTACGGGTGCACGCCGGGGTTGGTGTGGATGCGCTCGATACGCAGACCCTTGCTCGCCTTGGCGCCCTTGGTACGGGAACCTCGTGCCGGGCCGCTCGCCGTCTCTGTCATGCCGCCTCCCATATGTGGGCGAAAACGCCCTGAAGTGCCCAGATCTTCCCAGGCACAATGTGTGTCCGATGCTCCGGGAGCCGCACGCGGCAGCCGGAAGCACATCTCATGTCGCCCTGCCGCCGGGGTCCGCAGTCGTGAGAACGTCTGCGGGCACGGGCGTCCCGGGCGGGTACCGCTCAGTCGGCGGCGATGGCGGGCGCGGGGACCTCGAGGGTCTCTCCGCTCCCGCAGTCCTCCGCGGAAGGCCGCTGCGTACGCAGTTCCACGATGGCGGCCTCGAAGTCTTCCAGGGAATCGAACGCCCGGTACACGGACGCGAAGCGCAGGTACGCGACGAGGTCGAGTTCCTGCAGCGGGCCGAGGATGGCCAGTCCCACGTCGTGGGTGGTCAGCTCGGCACTGCCGGTGGCGCGCACCGCCTCCTCGACCCGCTGGCCGAGCTTGGCGAGGGCGTCCTCCGTGACGGGTCGCCCCTGGCATGCCTTGCGGACGCCGGAGATGACCTTGGTGCGACTGAAGGGCTCGGTCACGCCGCTGCGCTTGACCACCATCAGCGAGCAGGTCTCCACCGTGGTGAAGCGGCGGGAACAGTCGGGGCACTGCCGGCGGCGACGGATCGACGTCCCGTCGTCGGTGGTGCGACTGTCGACGACCCTGCTGTCGGGGTGCCTGCAGAAGGGGCAGTGCATGGCTCCCAACCCTCCTTCACACGCACGACTGAATAGCCTCTTCAGGGCCTTGTCCAGGCCCTTGGAAGCAGTCCCCAGCATAGGCGATGGCCACGGTGCGATTGAACCGCGACCACAACTTCTGGGTGACTGGAGCAATCCAACCACTAGATCTAGGGTTGAGTCGCGTTTCCGGCCCCATCGCGTGTCGCGCGCCGGACCTCTCGCGGGAGGCCGCCCGGGGAGAGCGTCGGCCAGAGAAGAGGGTACGGGAAACGCAGGGGCGCCGAGCCGCCGGGGCTCCGGCGCAGCGGTCCGGATGAAAGACTCGGGCCGACGCCGCGACCGGCTTCCGCGGAGCGTTCGCACGCCCTCTATCCTGGTTGCTCATACACCTGTCGGTAGCACCACGGCACTCCTTTATTCGTTTTTCACTCGAACGTGTGTTTGGCGCAACCTTTCGAAAGCTACTACCGTTGTCCAGCTAGGGAGAACATTCGAGAGGGGCTGACGTGACCACCACCGCAGACAGTGCCACCATCACCGCCCGGGACCACCGCTCCCAGAGCCGACTTGAGCCGGTGCATGCCATGAATGACTCAGTCACGAACACGGACGGGCCCGAGCCCGCACGCCCGGGACGCTCCATGCCCGGCAGGCCCCCCGGAATCCGGGCGGACAGCTCGGGGCTCACGGACCGGCAGCGGCGGGTCATCGAGGTCATCCGCGACTCCGTGCAGCGGCGGGGATACCCGCCCTCCATGCGGGAGATCGGTCAGGCGGTGGGCCTGTCCAGCACGTCGTCCGTCGCCCATCAGCTGATGGCGCTGGAGCGCAAGGGCTTCCTCCGCCGGGACCCGCACCGGCCCCGCGCCTACGAGGTGCGCGGATCGGACCAGCCCAGCACCCAGCCGACCGACACGACGGGCAAGCCCGCCGCCTCCTATGTGCCGCTGGTGGGCCGGATCGCCGCCGGTGGTCCGATCCTCGCGGAGGAGTCCGTCGAGGACGTCTTCCCGCTCCCCCGCCAGCTCGTCGGCGACGGTGAGCTGTTCGTCCTGAAGGTCGTCGGCGACTCGATGATCGAGGCCGCGATCTGTGACGGCGACTGGGTCACCGTACGCCGCCAGCCCGTCGCGGAGAACGGGGACATCGTCGCCGCCATGCTCGACGGCGAGGCGACGGTCAAGCGCTTCCGCCGGGAGGACGGTCACGTATGGCTGCTCCCTCACAACGCCGCGTACCAGCCGATCCCCGGCGACGAGGCGACCATCCTCGGCAAGGTGGTGGCGGTGCTGCGCCGGGTCTGAGCACGTCAGATCCGAGAGAAGCGTCGGTCACGGCTGTCTGCCCCGGGGTCACTGCCTAGGACGTCGATCATGACGTCGGTCCCGGGGCTTTGCCGTGCCCGGCCGCCCGGAGTCGGGCGGCCGGGCGGGCCCCGGCGGATCAGGCCCCGTCCGCCTTGGCCTGTGCGTCGATGGCGGCCAGTGAGCGGCGTGCCTGGTTCCGGTCGGTGGTGTACCAGAAGTCCGGCAGCGAGGCGCGCAGATAGCTGCCGTACCGCGCGGTGGCGAGCCTCGGGTCCAGCACGGCGACGACGCCCTTGTCGCCGGTGGCCCGGACCAGCCGGCCCGCACCCTGGGCCATCAGCAGAGCGGCGTGCGTCGCCGCCACCGCCATGAAGCCGTTGCCGCCCGCCTCCTCGACCGCCTTCTGCCGTGCGCTCATCAGCGGATCGTCCGGCCGGGGGAACGGAATCCGGTCCATGACCACCAGCTGACAGCTCGCTCCCGGGACGTCCACGCCCTGCCAGAGCGACAGGGTGCCGAAGAGGCAGGTCTCCGGGTCGGCGGCGAAGTTCTTGATCAGCTCGCCGAGCGTCTCCTCGCCCTGGAGCAGGATGGGCCTGTCCATCCGCCCCCGCAGCTCCTCGGCCGCCGCCTTGGCTCCCCGCATGGAGGAGAACAGCCCCAGCGTGCGCCCGCCGGCCGCCTCCACCAGCTCGGCGAGCTCGTCCAGCATGTCCGTACGCGATCCCTCGCGCCCCGGGGTGTTCAGATGCCGGGCGACATAGAGGATGCCCTGCTTCGGATAGTCGAACGGGGAGCCGACGTCCAGGCCCTTCCACTGCGGGACGTCCTCGCCCGCCGTGCCCTCGGGAGCCAGCCCGAGGGACGCGCCCACCCCGTTGAAGTCTCCGCCGAGCTTGAGGGTGGCCGAGGTCAGCACCACGGACCGCTCGGCGAAGAGCTTCTCGCGCAGCAGCCCGGAGACGGAGAGCGGGGCGACCCGGACGGAGGCTCCGAACCGGTCGTGCTGCTCGTACCAGACGACGTCGTACTCCGAGCCCTGGGTGATGCGCTCGGCCACGCCGTGGATCGACTCGACCGAGGCCAGGGCCTGCTTGCGGACGGCGTTCTCGTCCTCGACCGACTTGTCCCGGGTGGCGCCGATGGCGGAGATCACCGTGCGTGCCGCGTCGCGCAGCGCCATCAGCGCGTAACCGAGGTCCTCGGGCACCTCCTCCAGACGTCCCGGGAGCGCCAGCTCCATGACCCGTTCGAAGCCCTCGGCGGCAGTCTGGAGGGCGTCGGCGGCCTTCTCGTTGACCAGCTTCGCCGCCCGGCGGACCGCGCGGTTGACCTGGGCGGGAGTGAGCTCGCCGGTGGCGACGCCGGTGACCCGGGAGACCAGCTCGTGCGCCTCGTCGACGATCAGCACCTCGTGCGACGGAAGCACCGGCGCGCCCTCGATGGCGTCGATCGCGAGCAGCGCGTGGTTGGTGACGACCACGTCCGCGAGCTTCGCCCGCTCACGGGCCGCCTCCGCGAAGCACTCCGCGCCGTACGCGCACTTCGTCGCGCCCAGGCACTCGCGCGAGGAAACCGAGATCTGCGCCCAGGCCCGGTCCGAGACGCCGGGGGTCAGGTCGTCCCGGTCGCCCGTCTCCGTCTCGTCCGACCAGTCCCGCAGCCGCAGCAGGTCCTGGCCGAGCTTGCTGGACGGGGCCGCCGCCTCGAACTGGTCGAACAGCCCCTCCTCCTCGTCCTGCGGAACCCCTTCGTGGAGCCGGTGCAGGCAGAGGTAGTTCGACCGGCCCTTGAGCATGGCGAACTGCGGGCGGCGGCGCAGCAGCGGATGCAGGGACTCGACCGTGCGCGGCAGGTCCCGCTCCACCAGCTGTCGCTGGAGGGCGAGGGTGGCCGTGGCCACGACGACCCGCTCCCCGTGCGCCAGGGCCGGCACCAGATAGCCGAGCGACTTGCCCGTACCGGTGCCGGCCTGGACGAGCAGGTGGGATTGGTCGTCGACGGCCTCGGCGACGGCCTCGGCCATGGTGACCTGGCCGGGCCTTTCCGTACCGCCGACGGCGGTGACGGCGGCGTGCAGGAGCTCGGGGAGGGATGGCTTCGTCATAGCCCGACCACCCTACGGCGCACCACTGACAACGGCGATCACTCCCGGACCCGGACGGAGGGGTGCAACGGGTTGGGGACCGTGCCGTGGATCGCCGCGTGCGGCCGGCTGGCCCGGTCCCGGTAGCCGTCGACGAGCAGGCGGTTGCGGTTCAGGCAGAGGCGCTCGATCTCGGGGGTGAGCATGTCGAACAGCTCGAACCGTTCCTTCAGCTCCGGGAAGCGGGCGTGGTGGCGGACTATCTCCGCCCGGACGAGTGACCAGAACGCGTCCTCGGAGACACCGAGCTGCTCCTCGCACAGGGGCGACAGATAGCGGAAGACGCCCACGAAGAGACCGGAGTGGATGAACTGGGTGAGGAAGGACGGCTGCTCGGTGAGGAGGACGGCGCGCACCTCGTCGGGCATGTCGGCGTGCTCGGGCAGCGGGCGGGCGCTGACGTTGACGTCGTCGACGAAGTCCTTGATGGCGAGGCGTACGGGCACGTCGTGCTCGTCGAACACGACGATGGCGTTCTCGCCGTGCGGGGAGAAGACGGTGCCGTAGCGGTAGAGGAAGTGCAGCAGGGGCGGCAGGAGCGCGGCGAAGAGCCGCTTCAGCCAGGCGTCCGGGGTGAGGCCGGAGCGCTCGACCAGCTCCGCGGTGAACGCGCGGCCCGCCGGATCCGTATGGAGGAGGGAGGCGAGCGTGCGGGCCCTTTCGCCCGGGGCGAGGCGGGGCGGCAGCGGCTCCCGCCAGATCGCGCCGAGGATCTCCTTGTACTGGTAGGGCGCTTCGGGGAGATGGTCGTACAGCGGGTGCTCGACGGCGACGGAGGCGACCTCGCCGAGGAGGACGACCCGGCAGGTGTCGCGCAGGAAGGGGTCGCCCTCGCACAGCCCCTGGACCCAGGCGGTGACCGCGGGGGCGGCGAGGGTCCGTTCGGTCGGCAGGCCGCGCCAGACCAGGGTGTTGAGGATGGAGAGCGGGAGCTTCACGGTGTGCCGCTCGGGCCGTTCCACGTTCGCGAACGTGCGGATGGACTGCTGCGGGAGGCGGGCGTCGCCGTCGGTGTGCAGGGCCACGATGTCGCCGTCGGCGATGGCCGGGGCGAAGAGCGGCACGATCCACTCGTCCCACTGCCAGGGGTGCACGGGGAGGTAGAGGTAGTCCCGCGGGTCGTGTCCCCGGGCCCGCAGCACCTCGGCGAAGGCGTCCCGGACGTCCTGGTCGAGCTCGCCGTCGTACAGCTGCTCGGGGGTGTTGACGCGGCCCACGCCCCGGAACTGCGCGATGCGGGTGCTGACCGCGATCCACGGCAGCCGGAGCGGGCTGCGGGTCTCGGGGGTGAAGCGGGCGGCGTCGGCGGCGGAGAAGCCGAGCCGTCCCTTGCTCGCCACCAGCCAGGGGTGGCCGGTCTGATGACCCTCCAACTCCGCGTAGTCGAGCGCGGCGAGCTGCTCGGCGCTGAGCGCGGTGTGGTCGAGCCGGGCGTCGGCGGAGAGCGTCCGGGTCAGCTCGCGGATGAGGTGGCCCAGCGTCGTGCCGTCGAGCCCGAGGAGGTCCCGGGCCCGGGTGAGGAACGTCAGCGGGTCGCGGAACGGCCGGGTGCCGCCGGCCGAGCCGTTGGACGGCGCCTCGGTGCCCGCGGCGGTGGGTGAGCCGTTGGCGAGGGCGGTCGGAGCACCCGCCGCGACCTCGATCGAGTCGGGGTCGACGCGCCAGCTGCCGTAGACGCCGCGCCGGGCCGTGAAGGCGAGCGCTCCCCCGTCGTCGAGGGTCAGCCGGTGGCGTCCGGCGGTCCCGGACTGCGGGACGGGCTCGATGATCTTCTCGTAGGCGAACTCGCCGAGCATCTTGGCGAGGAGCCGTGCGGCGGCCCGGTCCCAGATCTGCCGGTTCAGCTCCGGAGGGCTGAACAGCTGCGGGGACTCGGCTGATTCACGGCTCGCGGGATATATCGGCACGGGGACTCCTCCGGATGGAACCTCTGGGGTTCGAGCGGTGTGGAAAGTGCGGTGAGTAAGTCACAGCTGGGCTCGGTACGTTCGGTCGCGGATCATCAGCGCGGCGCGTTTGTCGGGGAGATCCACTTCGGCGGAGAAGCGGAAGCCGGCGCTGAGGAACGCGGATACGGAGGGGGTGTTGCGCAGGTCCGGCTCGGCGACGACCCGTCCGCACCGCGGGAGGTTGTCCAGGACGAGGTCGGCGACGGCGCGGAGCAGGGTGGTGCCCACGCCCCGGCCCCGGTTGTTCACCCCTCCGATGAGGAGATGGACTCCGGTGTCGTGGGGGCGGGCGGGGTAGTGGCGGGCCAGGGGGTCGAGGTCGGCCCGGTAGATCTCCCAGTAGCTCATGGGTGTGCCGTCGAGCACGCCCAGGCACGGGATGCTCCGTCCGTCTCCTTCGAGCTGGGGCCTGAGGTGGTCGGCGGTGACGGACTCGGGTCCGGAGAGCTCCCAGAAGGCGGCCACGGCAGGGTCGTTCATCCAGCGGCTGACGACGGCGAGATCACGCTCCGGCCGGACCGGGAGCAGGGCGAACTCTCCGGCCGCCGTGAGGGCGGGCGGCCAGGTCCCCGGGTCGCCCAGCAGCTCGTGGGTGACCTGGGTCCGGGCCGCCCCGGTGCCTCGTTCCCCGGCGATCAGGGCGAGGAGTTCCTCGGTCAGCTCCAGGTCGAGGGTGTCCTCGACGCCGGCGCCGCCGTCCGTGGTGTCGCCGTCCGCACTGCTGCCGGACGATTCGGTGCCGGACGGTTCGGTGCCGGACCGCTCGGCGGAGCCGTGGTCGGCCGGTACGGCGTCGGGTTCCGCTGAGGGTTCGGCGGGAGGCACGGTGGCGCTCTCCTCTCTGGACCGGGTGCGGTCGGTGGGCGTCTCCGGTACGGGTGCGACCGGAGTCCGCCCGGGGCGGGTGGTGCTCAGCTGTGCAGCGGGTTGGCGATGGTGACGTACACGGACTGGGTGTCGACCGGTCCGACCAGCTCGTCGAGGCCGTGGAGCCGGGTCAGCAGGTTGGCCTTGCAGCGCAGTTGGCGGTTCTGAAGGAGGTACGCGGGCAGGGGCGAGCCCAGTTCCGCGGACTCGGTGAGGAATCGGCGCAGGACGGTGAGGAGTTCCTGCTCGTCGGCAAGGCGCTGGGCCCCGAACGCCCCGATCAGGCCGAGGATGTTGTTGATGCCGAGGTAGTAGGCGAACCGCTCGTCGGTGACCGGGTCGGAGACGAAGGTGTCGCTGACGGCGCCGATGCCGGGAAGCCGCTGCTCCAGCTCGTCGCGGCGGGAGTCGCGGAAGTAGTAGCCCTGGTTGTCCCGGTAGCGACCGCCGACGGGCCAGCCGTCCGGGTCGAGGAGGACGAGGGTGTTCTGCTGGTGGGCTTCGAGGGCGACTCCGCCGTGGGCGTCGAGCCAGAGGACCGGGCGCACGACGTGGTGCAGATAGCGGCGGAACCATGCGGCGGACACGTCGGTTGTGGTGCGACCGGTGCGGTCGGCCAGGGCGGAGACGACCTCGGCGAGCCGGGAGCTCATACCGGGGCGGCCGGGCCGGGGACGCTGCGCGGTGAGTCCCGCGATGCAGGCGACGTCGTCGCCCGGGCCGAAGGGGTTGTGGCGGAGCATCACGTCGAGCCCCGTGACGGGTGCGCCCTCGGGGTCGTCGACGGCGAGCCACGCCGGGTCCCGGACGATGTCGAAGCCGGGGTGCTCCCGCTGCCACTGCTCGGCGAGCCCGGTCGACAGGAGGCGGTGGACCTCGACGCCCCGGTGCAGCTCCTTGCGGAGGTTCTCCCGGCGGGAGTTGGTGATGCGGACGCCGAGGGAGAGCTTGAGCATCACCCGTGCCCCGGGCCGGTGCACGGTGCGGATGGAGGAGGTGGGGTGCCAGTGCTCGCCGTGGGGGCCGAGGTCGTGGAGCAGGCCGGTTCCGGCGAGGGTCCTCACCTGGGGGCGGTGGAGCAGATCGGCGGCCTGCCAGGGGTGCACGGGGACCGCGACGGTGCCGGGCGGCGGCTTCAGCCCTGCGGCGTGCGGGGCGAGCAGCTCCTCGGCGGTGGCCGGACCGCCCTCGGTCCAGGCGGAGTCGGTGGCGATCAGCGACCGGTCGACGGCGAACCAGTGGAGCGGGAAGGACCCGTGGAACTCCGGGGAGTAGCGGCGGGACTCCGCGTCGGAGAGGCCCTCGCGGCTCTTGGGCGTGGGGTGGAGGGGGTGGCCGAGCAGCAGGGACTGTTCGGCGGTGAGGAAGAGGTCGGCTTCGGCGGGGTCCTCCGGGCTGCGCCGCCGCTGGTCGATGAAGCCGGCGGTGTGGCGTACGGAGTCGGCGACCCGGGCGACCAGATCGCCCGCGCCGCTCTCGCCGCCCTCGCGGCCGATGAGGACGGCGACGGTGGCGGCGTCGGCGGGCGGGGCGCCTGCGGGGGCGTTCTCCAGGACGGGTGCGCCGAAGCGGTGGGCCCCGGTGGCGGACCAGTAGTGCACCGGGACGAGCAGGGCGGTGCCGCTGGCGGGGAAGGCGATGCGCAGGGTGTCGCCGTCGGGGCGGGGCAGGTCGCTCTCCCGGGTCCAGCACCGCAGGAGGCTCTCCGCGCCCGCCGCGTCGGCGGCCCGCAGCGGGTCCGGGTCGTCGAGAGCGTCGGGGCTCGGGCCCCGGCCCGCCCGGACGCGGGTGTCCGGGCCGGGTGCGTGGCCGGCGGGGACGGGATCGCGCGGGGATTTCTGGCGGGGCACGGTCGTCGCCTCGACCGTGCCGGGGGCGGCCGGCCCGTCCTGCCCTCGGTGCTGGGGGGTGCCGTGGCCGTCGGCCTCGGACGCGGGGGTGGGGTTCACGGCGTTCTTCCTTGTGGGGATTCCGGGTTCAGGTGGTCGGCCCGGCGGTGGTCCGACGGTGCGGGAAGCGTGTCGCGGCTGCCAGCGCGTCGGCGAGACGGTCGACGACGGCACTCGCCTGCTCGTCGGTCAGGGTGAGGGGCGGAAGAAGGCGGACCACGGCGTTGTGGCGGCCGCCCAGTTCGACGATGAGGCCGCGCCGCAGGCATTCCTGCTGCACGGCGAGGGCGAGGGCCGGGTCGGGCGGCGGAGCCGGGTGGTCGTCGCCTGTTTCTGCGGGCAGGGGCGCGCGCTCGGGATCCACCAGCTCCATGCCGATCATCAGTCCACGCCCCCGTACGTCACCGATTCCCGGGTGGTGTGCCCGAAGCTCCGTCAGACGGGCGAGCATCCGGGCCCCCAGGACCGCAGCGCGGTCCGCCAGTTGATTCTCCCTGACGTACGCGAGCGTGGCCGCGCCCGCCGCCATGGCGAGCTGGTTGCCACGAAACGTACCCGCGTGGGCGCCCGGCTGCCAAAGATCCAGTTCAGCGCGGTAGACGATCACGGCCAGCGGCAGGGAACCGCCGATCGCCTTGGAGAGGACCATGACGTCCGGGACGACGCCGCTGTGCTCGACGGCCCAGAAGGCGCCGGTCCTGCCGACCCCGGTCTGCACCTCGTCGGCGATGAGCGGGATGGAGCGGTCCTCGGTGATCCGGCGCATGCGGCGCAGCCAGGAGTCGGGGGCGGGATTGACGCCTCCCTCGCCCTGGACCGGCTCCACGATCATTCCCGCGGGGGACGGCACCCCGCCCTTGCGGTCGTCCAGGAGGTGTTCGGTCCAGCGGGCGGCGAGTGCGGCACCGCGCTCGCCGCCGGTCCCGAACGGGCAGCGGTAGTCCTGCGGGAAGGGCAGCCGGGTCACCCGTACGTCGGTCGCGCCGCCGGACGCGTCCAGGGCCCCGGCGGTCATGCCGTGGTAGGCGCCGGTGAAGGTCAGCAGGCCGGTGCGCCCGGTCGCGGCGCGGACCAGTTTGAAGGCGGCCTCGACGGCGTCCGTACCGGCCGGGCCGCAGAACTGGATGCGGGCGTTGTCGGCCAACTCCCCCGGCAGGGTGGCGAACAGCTCGGTGGTGAAGGCGTCCTTGACCGGGGTGGCGAGATCCAGCACGTGCAGGGGCGCGCCGGAGTCGATGACCTTCCGGATGGCTTCGAGCACGACGGGGTGGTTGTGTCCGAGCGCGAGGGTGCCGGCGCCCGAGAGACAGTCCAGGTACCGTCGTCCGTCCGCGCCCTCGATGGTGAGCCCGCGGGCGCGCACCGGGACGATCGGCAGGGACCGCGCGTAGGTGCGGGCCGCCGATTCGCGCTGGGTCTGGCGACGGAGAATGCCCTCGTGTGCGGGGGGCTGCGCCACCGGAGCGGGTTCGGTCACGGACACGGCTCTTGATCCTCCTGCGGTAACGGTTGCGTTCCACGTCGGTACGTTTTCGCGCGGACGGGCCGAGGGCGTCAACGCTGTCCTGGTGTCCCCCGTACGTACCAACGACGCCGTCCGCGATGGATCACGGGTACATCGGAACATCCTCGCGGCGACGGAACCGTGGACCTGCCGCGTGCCGTCACCATCGGCACCGGCATAGTGGGGGCCGCACAGGGGCGCGGAGCACCTGCTCCGGCGCCCGATGTGTCCGCGACACAGCACGAGTACCGAGTGACGAAGTCCCAGGGGGATCACGAGATGCGACCCATTCGCCCGATCGATACCGCACGGCGCGGGAGGCGCGCACGGCGCATACCCTCCAACGCGCTCGCCGCGACCGCCGTCGCCGCCGTGCTGGCGCTCACCGCCACCGCGTGCGGTCCGGAGGAGGACAACGCGGGCGGCACGCCCAGCGCCTCGGCCGACCAGTCGTCCGACGGCAAGGTCACCCTTCCGGACGACCTCAAGGACCGGCTCAAGGAGCACGGCATCGACCCCGACAAGTGGCGGGACGGTGAGTGGAAGAACTGGGACAAGGACAAGTGGCTGCGTGAGGCCAAGGACTTCGTCAACCCGATCATCGACGGCCTGTGGGACCCGGACCGGATGCGGGAGGCGGACAAGCCCCCGGAGAACCCGGTCGACAACGACATCTCCGGCGACGACGGCGTGACGGACCCGACGCCGGCCCCGGTCCAGGCCGCCGGTGTCGCGACGCCGTACCACGACAACGCCCCGGAGTCCGGGAAGCTGCTCTTCGACGGCCCGCAGGGCTCGATGGTCTGTTCCGCGACCGTGGTGAAGGACCCGGCCAACCCCGGCAAGTCCAACATGGTGTGGACCGCCGGACACTGCGTGCACGCGGGCAAGAAGGGCGGCTGGTACCGCAACATCGCCTTCGTCCCGGCGTACAACAACGACGGCCTGTCGCTCGCCGAGCTGGAGACCGCGCCCAAGGAGAAGATCGCTCCCTACGGCGTGTGGTGGGGCAAGTGGGCCCAGACCTCCGAGCAGTGGATCGCCCAGGGCGCGGCCGTGGGCGGCCAGGGCGCCCCGTACGACTTCGCGGTGCTGCACGTGACGCCGGAGAAGGGCGCGGGCGGCAAGTCGCTGGAGGAGACGGTCGGTTCGGCGCTTCCGGTCGAGTTCAACGCTCCCGCCGTGCCGGAGATCGACGCGATGACGGCCACGGGCTACCCGGCCGCGCCGCCGTTCGACGGTCAGAAGCTGCTCCAGTGCGAGGACAGGCCGGGCCGGCTCTCCGTCTTCCAGGACCAGCCCACGATGTACCGCGTCGGCTGCACGATGACCGGCGGCTCCTCCGGTGGCGGCTGGGTCGCGGCGGGCCAGGACGGCAAGCCCGCCCTGGTCTCGAACACCTCGATCGGCCCGGTCACCGCGGGCTGGCTGGCCGGCCCCCGGCTCGGCAAGGAGGCCGAGGGCGTCTACCGCGCGGTGAGCGAGAAGTACGCGGGCCAGTAGGTCCCGGCTTCCGGCGACGGACCCTCCGCACGGGATCACGGGATCACGGGACAGCAGATATCGTCCGCGGCCCCCGGTACGGCAGCAGCCGGCCGGGGGCTCCGGCCGCCGACCGCACGCCGAAGGCCCGGCCCTCGCGAACTTTCAGAGGAGTTCGCGAGGGCCGGGCCTTCCGGTTGTCGTGCGGTCCCGCGGGCGTCAGTGCGCGGCGGGGACGAAGGTGCCCAGCTCCGCGGCCAGCTCCTCGTGGACCTGGGCCTTGAGCAGGGTGCCCTCGGCGGTGTGCTCCTCGGAGAGCACCTCGCCCTCGGCGTGCACCCGGGAGACCAGAGCCCCCTGGATGTACGGCACGAGCACCTCGATCTCCACGGACGGCCGGGGCAGCTCGGCGTCGATGAGCGCGAGCAGCTCGTCGATTCCGGCGCCGGTCCTGGCCGAGACCGTGATCGCGTGCTTCTCGTTGCGCAGCAGGCGCTGGAGGACCAGGGGGTCCGCCGCGTCCGCCTTGTTGATCACGACGATCTCGCGCACATTCACCGCGCCGACGTCCCGGATCACCTCGCGCACCGCGGCGAGCTGCTCCTCCGGCACCGGGTGGGAGCCGTCCACCACGTGGAGGATGAGATCGGACTCGCCGACCTCCTCCATGGTGGAGCGGAACGCCTCGACGAGGTGGTGCGGCAGATGCCGGACGAACCCGACGGTGTCGGCCAGGGTGTAGATGCGGCCGCTCGGCGTCTCGGCCCGGCGGACGGTCGGGTCCAGGGTGGCGAACAGGGCGTTCTCCACCAGGACACCGGCCCCGGTCAGGCGGTTGAGGAGCGAGGACTTGCCCGCGTTGGTGTATCCGGCGATGGCGACGGAGGGCACCTTGTTGCGCTTGCGCTCCTGCCGCTTGATCTCGCGGCCGGTCTTCATCTCCGCGATCTCCCGGCGCATCTTCGCCATCTTCTCGCGGATCCGTCGCCGGTCCGTCTCGATCTTGGTCTCACCGGGTCCACGGGTGGCCATGCCGCCACCGCCGCTGGAACCGCCGCCGCCCATCTGACGGGAGAGCGACTGGCCCCAGCCGCGCAGCCGCGGCAGCATGTACTGCATCTGGGCCAGCGAGACCTGCGCCTTGCCCTCACGGGACTTGGCGTGCTGGGCGAAGATGTCGAGGATCAGGGCGGTCCGGTCGACCACCTTCACCTTGACGACGTCTTCCAGGTGGATCAGCTGGCCGGGGCTCAGCTCACCGTCGCAGACGACGGTGTCGGCACCGGATTCGAGCACGATGTCCCGCAGCTCCAGCGCCTTGCCCGAGCCGATGTAGGTGGCCGGGTCCGGCTTGTCGCGTCGCTGGTACACCGCGTCCAGCACCTGTGCGCCCGCCGTCTCGGCGAGTGCGGCGAGCTCCGCGAGCGAGATCTCCGCGTCGCGCACCGTCCCCGAGGTCCAGACGCCCACCAGCACCACGCGCTCCAGGCGCAGCTGGCGGTACTCGACCTCGGTGACATCCTCGAGCTCCGTGGAGAGACCGGCCACGCGTCGCAGCGCGGCACGCTCGGAGCGGTCCAGCTGATCGCCGTCCCGTGCTCCGTCGATCTCCTGGCTCCAGGCGACGTCCTCTTCCATCAGGGCGTCGGCCCGAAGGCTCTCGGTGAGGCTCTCGGTGGTGTTCTCCGTGGCGCTCTGCGCGTCCTGCGCGTCCTGGGGAAGGGAAGAAGAGGAGGTCATTGGATCCTTACGTCGATAGAAGTCTTTACGCCAGTCACAACGTGTGATCTTCCCGGATGATTCCCTGCCGGGAACTCCGGTGCGGTCCGCCGCGCCGACGCGTCGATACTGGCACGGCCCCACCGGGCCCGTCACGCGGGTTTCGCGCTGCTCCAGTCGGGGTGGCCCGGCATGGGCGGGGTCTTCCCGCCGTACAGCCAGCCGTCGAAGAAGGCGGTCAGGTCCCGTCCCGCGATGCCGGACGCGAGCCGGGTGAAGTCCGCGGTGCTCGCCGTGGAGTCCCGGTGCACCCGGACCCAGGTGCGCTCCAGCCGGTCGAAGGCGGACTCGCCGATCTCCTGGCGCAGGGCGTACAGCACCAGCGCGCTGCCGTCGTACACGACCGGCCGGAACAGGCTGAGCTTCTGCCCCGGGACCGGTCCGTCCGGGTGCGCCGGAGGGCCGCCGTCCGCGCGCCAGCCGTCGGAGAGCCTGTACGCCTCGCGCATCCGCCGCTCCAGGGTCCCGCCGCCGTTCTCCTCGGCGTAGCGGGCCTCGTACCAGCTGGCGTGTCCTTCGTTGAGCCACAGGTCGGACCAGCTCGCGGGCGAGACGCTGTCGCCGAACCACTGGTGGGCGAGCTCGTGCATCATCACCGAGTCGACGTACCACTCCGGGTAGCCGGGCTCGGTGAAGAAGGACTTCCCGAACAGCGACAGCGTCTGGGTCTCCAGGGCGAAGCCGATGGGGCTGTCGGCGACGAGCACCCCGTACGTCTCGAAGGGGTAGCGGCCGACCTGCTTCTCCATCCACTCCAGCTGGGCCGGGGTCTTCTTCAGCCAGGGCTCCAGCTTCTTCCGGTCGGCGGCCGGGACGACGTCGCGCACCGGCAGTCCGTGCGGGCCGGTGCGGTGCAGGACCGCGGAGCTGCCGATGGAGACCTGGGCCAGCTCGGTCGCCATGGGGTGTTCGGTGCGGTAGGTCCAGGTGGTCGTGGCCCCGTGCCGCACCTTGCCGGCGGGCAGGCCGGCCGCGACCGCGGTCAGCTTCTCGGGGGCGGTGATCCGGAAGGTGAAGTACGCCTTGTCGGAGGGGTGGTCGTTGCCGGGGAAGACGCGGTGCGCGGCGTCGGCCTGGTTGGCCATGGCGAGGCCGTCGGCGGTACGGACCCAGCCGCCGTCGTCCCCGGATCCGCTCGGGTCGCTGGTGTGCCGGACGGTGATGTTCAGCGG
This sequence comes from Streptomyces sp. NBC_01116, assembly GCF_041435495.1. Lineage (NCBI taxonomy): Bacteria > Bacillati > Actinomycetota > Actinomycetes > Kitasatosporales > Streptomycetaceae > Streptomyces > Streptomyces sp. NBC_01116. Next base: position 6,498,470 of record NZ_CP108644.1, on the reverse strand, counting down.
TACGCCCGCGGGGAGGCGGCGGGGGGCCTGGACGATCAGGTCCTCGCTCTTGCTGCCGAAGTCGGCGGCCAGTCCGTTCACCTCGACTCCGCGGACCGTGCCCCGGGCGAAGTCGAGGTTGATCCGGTCCAGCGACGCGGTGGTGCGGGCCCTGATCTTCGTGACGGCGTCCAGGGGCTCGGTGTTGCCGCCGCGGTACGTGAAGGCGATGTCGTACGCGAGGACGTCGTATCCGGGGTTGCCCAGCTCGGGGAAGAGCCGGTCGCCGATGCCCAGGGGCTCGGGGGCGGGCAGAGTGGCGGCGACGAGGGTGGCCGAGGCGGTCGCCAGCAGGGCGGCGCGCAGGCGGCGGTTGAGGAGCGGCATGGACTACCGCTATCAGCGCATCGCCGCCCGGCCGGGGAGCCGCGCGCCGCGCCACTCGAACGAGGGCGCGCCGCCCGTGGGTGGCGGGGTGCGGTCGGCCGGGAAGCGCGGTTCGGGGGTGGCGGCATCCCGGGCCCGCCAACTCGGCGCGGGCGGCTTCCGATGGGCGCCGCTCCCGTGGGTACGGCTCAGCCGGCCGGGGCCGGATGCTGGGCGCGGCTGACGTCGTAGACCCCGGCGACCTCGCGCATGGCGCGCATCAGTGCGGGCAGGCCCGCGGCGTCGGGGAGCTGGAGGGTGTAGGTGTGGCGGACGCGCTGCTCGCTGGGCGGCTCCACGGTGGCGGAGACGATCGCGGCCTCGGCGGTGGCGATGGCCTCGGTGAGGTCGGCGAGGAGCCGGGGGCGGCCGAAGGACTCGGCGACCAGGGTGACCCGGCAGCCCGCGTCGGACTCCCGGCCGTCCCCGTCGGCCCAGCGGGCCCCGACCGGGGCGCGGCCGATCTCCTGCATGGCGGCCACGGCGGGGCACTCGCGGCGATGCACGGTGACGGTGCCGCCGCGGACGAGGAAGCCGGTCAGCTCGTCGGGGGGCACCGGCGTACAGCAGCCGGCGAGGCGCACGGGCGCGTCCGGGCCGTCGACGACGACGCCCGTGGCGCGGGGGCCGGACCGGGTGCGCGGCGGCGCGATGGCCTGTGCTTCGCGCTCCGGACCGGCGGGCTCGGCCGGGCCGGGTCCGCCCGGGTCCACGGACGTCATCGTCGAAGAGGTGGGCTTCGCCTCGTCGGGGTGGTCGGTGAGCCAGCCGGTGATCGCGATCCGGGCGGCGGGGGTGCGCGCGTGGTCGAGCCAGTCGGGCGAGGGGCCGGACGCGGTGTCCTGGGCGAGCAGCAGTTGCACGGTGTCGCCGTCGCTGAGAACGGTGCTCAGGGTGGCGAGGCGGCCGTTGACCCGGGCTCCGATGGAGGTGTGCGCCCGGTCGCCGTACTGCGCGTAGGCGGCGTCGACGCAACTGGCCCCGGCGGGCAGCCCGAGGGTGCCTCCGTCGGTGCGGAACACGGTGATCTCACGGTCCTGGGCGAGGTCGGCGCGCAGGGTGGTCCAGAAGGTGTCGGGGTCGGTGGCGGACTCCTGCCAGTCCAGCAGCCGGGAGAGCCAGCCGGGCCTGGTCGGGTCGGCGCGCTCGTCGGACGGCTCGGTCTGCGGGGCGGCTGCGGCGTCCTGGGCGTACGGGTTGCCCAGCGCGACGACGCCCGCCTCGGCGACCTTGTGCATCCGGTGCGTGCGGATCAGGATTTCGGCGACGGCGCCTCCGGGGCCGACGACCGCGGTGTGCAGCGACTGGTACAGGTTGAACTTGGGGGCGGCGATGAAGTCCTTGAACTCGGAGATCACCGGGGTGAAGCAGGTGTGCAGCTCGCCGAGGACGGCGTAGCAGTCGGCGTCCTCGGTGACGAGGACGAGCAGCCGGCCGAAGTCGGTGCCGCGCAGCTCGCCGCGTTTCCCGCGGACCCGGTGCACGGAGACGAAGTGGCGTGGCCTGATGAGGACTTCGGCGCTGATGCCCGCGTCGCGCAGGGTGCCCCGTACGTTGTCGGCGATGGTGTCGAGGGGGGCGTCCGGGCCGGCCGCGGCGGCGATCAGGGCGCGGGTGTGCTCGTACTCCTCGGGGTGCAGGATCGCGAAGACCAGGTCCTCCAGCTCGGTCTTGAGCGCCTGCACGCCGAGCCGTTCGGCGAGCGGGATGAGGACGTCCCGGGTGACCTTGGCGATCCTGGCCTGCTTCTCGGGGCGCATCACGCCGAGGGTGCGCATGTTGTGCAGCCGGTCCGCGAGTTTGATCGACATGACCCGGACGTCGTTGCCGGTGGCGACGAGCATCTTGCGGAAGGTCTCCGGTTCGGCGGCGGCGCCGTAGTCGACCTTCTCCAGCTTCGTCACGCCGTCGACGAGATAGCAGACCTCGTCCCCGAACTGCTCCTTGACCTGATCGAGCGTCACCTCGGTGTCCTCGACCGTGTCGTGGAGCAGGGAGGCGGTGAGGGTGGTGGTCTCGGCGCCCAGCTCCGCGAGGATCAGGGTGACGGCCAGCGGGTGGGTGATGTACGGCTCGCCGCTCTTGCGCATCTGGCCGCGGTGCGAGGACTCCGCGAGGACGTAGGCCCGGCGCAGGATGGTCAGGTCGGCGTCCGGGTGGTGGGCGCGGTGCGCCTCGGCGACATGCCCGATGGCGTCGGGCAGCCGGTCGCGGGAGACCGGGCCGCGCAGCGCCACCCGGCCCAGCCTGCGCAGATCGATCCGGGGGCGGCTCCGCCTGCGAAGGGGAGCGCCCGGATCGGCGGCCTCTGCACTCATGGGCACCTCCGGCGACGTCGACCGGCGCTGGGGAGGAGCGGATGCCCCTCGGGACCGGTGCTTGATGCTATCGACCCCACCACGTGGCGCAGTCCAGCTCTCGCCCAGCGTGAAACGGATCACCCATTCGAGCGAAGCTCGGGTCGGTCATCGTTTCGCGTGAGCCATTCCTAGGAGGTTTCGAGCCAGGCCGGGTCGATGACGCCCTCGGCGACGATCACCGCGGGCCCGGTCATGTCGATCGCGCCGTCGGGGTACTCGGTGATGACGAGGGTGCCGCCGGGGAGGTCCACCCGGTAGGTGACGGGGAGGCCGGTCGCGGCGGGGTCGGCGCCGTCCCGGCGGGCCGTGGCGACGGCGACCGCGCAGGCGCCTGTACCGCAGGAGCGGGTCTCGCCGGAGCCGCGCTCGTGGACGCGCATGCCGACGTGGCGCGGGCCCCGGTCGACGACGAACTCGACGTTGACGCCGTCGGGGTAGACGGTCGCGGGGCTGACGGGCGGGGCGGTGAGCAGGTCGCCGGCGTGGTCGAGGTCGTCGACGAAGGCGACCGCGTGCGGGTTGCCCATGTTGACGTTGCGGGCGGGCCAGCTGCGGTCGCCGACGCCGACCGTGACGCTCTCCTCGGGGAGCAGGGCGCGTCCCATGGAGACGGTGATGTCGCCGTTCTTGGCGAGGTGCACGCGCTTGGGGCCGCCTCGGGTGGCGACGGTGAGGTCGCCCTCCTCGACGAGGCCGGCGCGCTGGAGGTGGTGGGCGAAGACGCGCACGCCGTTGCCGCACATCTCGGCGATCGAGCCGTCCGCGTTGCGGTAGTCCATGAACCACTCGGCCGTGTCCGCCATGCCGCGCGCCTCGGGGTGCGCGGCGGACCGCACGACGTGCAGCAGGCCGTCGCCGCCGATGCCGGCCCGGCGGTCGCAGAGCCGGGCGACGACGGCGGCGGGCAGCGTGAGGGCGTTGTCCGGGTCCGGGACGATCACGAAGTCGTTCTCGGTGCCGTGACCCTTGAGGAAGGCGATCTGCGAGGTGCTCACACGCCAACTGTACGAGGCGGCGCCGACAGCCCGCACGAGCGGGCGCGGCACGGCCGTCAGCGCAGCCGGGCCACGCGCCAGACGGCGAGGGCGACCAGGGCGGCGCCGGTCAGCACGTACAGCGCGATCACCCGCCAGTCGGGGCGGTCGCCGGAACCGCGGGAGGGCAGGCCCGGCCAGGTGTGCCCGACGCGGCGGGCGGCCATCATGCCCCAGCCGGCCGCGCAGCAGCTGATCAGGAGCCCCAGCATGGCGACGATGGCACCGCCGTCGCCGAACTCGAAGGCGAGAGGGAAGGCGAACATCAGCGAGCCGACCGCGGCCAGCACGACGATGGGCGCGAGCTGCCAGATCCGCAGCTTGCGGGTGGGCCGCAGCTCGACCTCGACCTCGGGGGCCACGTCCTGCTCGTCGGGCCCGTCAGGACTGAGCCGTCCAGCGGTCTCCCGCGGTGACGGCACGTCGTGCTCGGTGTCGCGCTGCTCCGTGTCGCGAGGGCCGGCCTCCATCGCCACGCGCCCTCCCAACTCGGACTCCACTGGTGATCGATGCTCGATGATGGCACGGTCGCGGGTGTCGAATTGACGGGCGGAGCTTCCCGATGCCATCACGTGATCAGGCTGTGACCGCCCGTTCGACCAACGTCAGCGCCCGGTGCGGCAGTTCCTCCCGGTCACGGTGTCCGCCGCCGAGCCACACGACACGCGCGTCGCGGCGGAACCACGAGTCCTGACGGCGGGCGAAGCGCTTGGTGGCGCGCACGGTCTCGGCCCGCGCGTCGTCCTCGGTGCACTCCCCCGCGAGCACCGCGAGAATCTGCTGGTAGCCGAGCGCCCGCGAGGCCGTGAGGCCCTCGCGCAGCCCGGCCTCCTCCAGGGCGCGCACCTCGTCCACGAGGCCCGCCTCCCACATCCGGTCGACGCGCAGGGCGATGCGCTCGTCCAGTTCGGGGCGGTCCACGTCGACGCCGATCTGCACGGCGTCGTAGACCGGCTCGTCGCCGGGGAGGTTGGCGGTGAAGGGTTTGCCGGTGATCTCGATGACTTCGAGGGCGCGGACGATGCGGCGGCCGTTGCTCGCCAGGATGGACCGGGCGGCGCCCGGGTCGGCGGCGGCGAGGCGTTCGTGCAGGGCGCCCGGGCCGCGCTCGGCCAGCTCCGCCTCCAGACGGGCTCGCACCTCCGGGTCCGTACCGGGGAACTCCAGGGCGTCGATGGCGCCCTTCACGTACAGCCCGGAGCCGCCGACGAGGATCGGGGTGCGTCCCTCGGCGAGCAGCCGGTCGATCTCCAGGCGGGCCAGTCGCTGGTACTCGGCGACGCTGGCGGTCTCGGTCACGTCCCAGATGTCCAGCAGCCGGTGCGGCACGCCGTCGCGCTCGGGGAGCGTCAGCTTCGCGGTGCCGATGTCCATGCCCCGGTAGAGCTGCATGGAATCGGCGTTGATCACCTCGCCGCCGAGCCGCTGGGCGAGAAAGACCCCCAGATCCGACTTTCCGGCTGCGGTGGGGCCTACGACGGTGATGACGCGGGGGGCGGAAGCGGGAGGGGTCACCCGGACAGTCTCCCAAATATCCGGGGCCTTCCGAACACGCCGGGGATCCAGGGAGACGCGGCCGGGCGCGGGAAGCGACGTCAAGAACGCGCCGCGCAAGCGCCGGGGAAGCGTAATAAGGCGAGTAAAAACGGCAGGAACGGACAGGTGACGGACAATGGGGGCGGGAGAACGTTCCCGCGCACAGTCCTCAACAGTCCTCACTGCACGGAAGGTGACCCAATGGGGTTCCTGGACAACCTGAAGGCCAAGCTGGGACCGGCCAGGGACAAGGTCGGCGACCTCGCGCAGCAGCACGGGGGCAAGATCGAGCAGGGCCTCGACAAGGCCGCGCGCACGGTCGACCAGAAGACCAAGGGCAAGTACAGCGACAAGATCGATTCGGGTACGCGCAAGGCCAAGGAGGCCGTGGACAAGCTGGGGCACAAGGACGGGGGCACTCCCGGTACGCCCGGCACTCCCGGTACGCCCGGCACTCCCGGTACGCCTGGCGCCCCCGGCGCTCCCGGGGCTCCGGGAGGCACTCCCGGTACGCCCGGAAACACTCCTCCTCCGCCGCCGCCCGCTTCCTGACCCGGTGACCGCGGACCGGCGGCGGGTACGGGGCCGGGTGCTCCGTCCCCGCCGCCGGTCCGTTCAGGACCAGGCGGCGACGGTGTAGCCCACGCCGTACGGGGCGTCCTCGTACAGCAGCCGGCCGGCGAGCCCGGCGTCCCGCGCGGCGCCGCCGAGCAACTGCCAGGGGGCACGCCCGGCCGCCTTGAGTTCACGGGCGAGCGCCGCGTCCAGCGCCGCGAGGGCGTCGAGGTCCGCGGAGCCGAGCGCCTCGGTGGCGCGGGCGTCGAAGGCGGCGGCCCGCTCGTCGAGGTAGCCGGGAGCCTTGAGGGTGCGGCAGGCGCTGCCGTCGCCCATCACCAGGAGCGCGACCCGCTCGGCTCGCCGGGCGAGGGAGTGTCCGGCCGACGCGCACTCCCCGGCCGCCGCGCTCTGCGCCACGGCGAGCCCTTCGACGGGAGCGCCCGCCCAGCGGGCCCGGCCCAGCAGCCAGGCGCCCACCGTGAGGGACTGCGGCAGCGGCCGGTCCGGGGCGGCGGTGTCCGGCGGTGCGTCGCCGAGCGTCACGTGGAGGTCCACGCCGACACCGCGGAAGGACCCGTGCGCACCCGCCGGGTGGGGCCCGGCGGAGCGGTCGTCGCCCGGCCCCACGACGACGAGCAGATCCGGGCGCGAGGCGGCGAGCACGCCCACAGCGTCGAGGCACGCGTCACGCGCGGCGTCGAGCTCGGGGGCGGCCCCGGCGGCGACCTCGGGCACCAGGAGCGGCGGACAGGGGCACACGGCGGCGGCGACAAGCATGCCGGTCAGCGTACTTGCCGGACGCGACGGTCCGGGCCGGTCAGCCTCGTGCGGGCCTCCCGGGGCCGCCGGCCGGACCGGGTGCCGTCAGCCGATGCCGCAGGCCGGGGCGGCGGCGGCCGGGAGCGGGTCCGGGGCGCCGATGCCGGGGAGACCGAGCATCACCCCGGCGGGCTTGGCGGCCGCCTCGGTGGTGCGCTTCTCCCAGGCGTCGCCCGCGCGGGTGGACCGTACGGCGAGCGGCGTGCCCTCGGCGAGCAGGTGGTGCGGGGCGGCGTAGGTGATCTCGACGGTCACCACGTCGCCGGGGCGCACGGGCTTGTCGGGCTGCGTGAAGTGGACCAGCCGGTTGTCGGGGGCGCGGCCGGAGAGACGCCGGGTGGCTCCGTCCTTGCGGCCCTCGCCCTCCGCGACCATGACGTCCAGGGTGCGGCCCACCTGCTTCTTGTTCTCGTCCCAGGAGATCTGCTCCTGGAGGGCGGACAGGCGCATGTACCGCTCCTGGACGACCTCCTTGGGGATCTGGCCGTCCATGTCGGCGGCGGGCGTCCCGGGGCGCTTGGAGTACTGGAAGGTGAACGCGTTGGCGAAACGGGCCTCGCGCACGGCGTGCATCGTCTGTTCGAAGTCCTCCTCGGTCTCGCCGGGGAAGCCCACGATGATGTCGGTGGAGATGGCGGCGTCCGGCATGGCGGCGCGCACCTTCTCGATGATTCCCAGGAAGCGCTCCTGGCGGTAGGAGCGGCGCATCGCCTTCAGGATGCTGTCCGATCCGGACTGCATCGGCATGTGCAGCTGCGGCATCACGTTGGGCGTCTCGGCCATGGCCGCGATGACGTCGTCGGTGAAGTCGCGGGGGTGCGGCGAGGTGAAGCGGACGCGCTCCAGGCCCTCTATGGCGCCGCAGGCGCGCAGCAGCTTGGAGAAGGCCTCGCGGTCGCCGATGTCGGAGCCGTACGCGTTCACGTTCTGGCCGAGGAGGGTGATCTCGGAGACGCCCTCGGCGACCAGGGCCTCGATCTCGGCCAGGATGTCGCCGGTGCGGCGGTCCTTCTCCTTGCCGCGCAGCGCCGGGACGATGCAGAAGGTGCAGGTGTTGTTGCAGCCGACCGAGATGGAGACCCACGCGGCGTAGGCGGACTCGCGGCGGGTGGGGAGCGTGGAGGGGAAGGCCTCCAGGGACTCGGCGATCTCGATCTGCGCCTCCTCCTGGATGCGGGCGCGTTCCAGGAGGACCGGCAGCTTGCCGATGTTGTGGGTGCCGAAGACGACGTCGACCCAGGGGGCCCGCTTGACGATGGTGTCGCGGTCCTTCTGCGCGAGACAGCCGCCGACGGCGATCTGCATCCCGGGGCGCTTGGTCTTCATGGGCGCGAGGCGGCCGAGGTTCCCGTACAGCTTGTTGTCGGCGTTCTCCCGCACCGCGCAGGTGTTGAAGACGACGACGTCGGCGTCGCCGTCGGAGCCTTCGGGGGCCCGGACGTATCCGGCGCCCTCCAGGAGACCCGACAGCCGTTCGGAGTCGTGGACGTTCATCTGGCACCCGTAGGTGCGCACCTCGTAGCTCTTCTGGACGTCCACTGCTTCGCTCCGGTTGCCGCTGCTCATGGGACAAGGGTAGGCGGTTGCCGGGCGGCCCCCTCCCGTCCCCTTCCCCGGCCCCGCCCGCTCCCGTCCGCTGTGGGCGGAGCCTCACGGGGAAGCCTGGTCAGGGAGGCGGGTGAGCTGGCAGGATCGCGCGCATGTTCCACGCTCTGTCCCGATTCGGCCGCCGGCGCATCCTGCAGACGGGCGCCGTCCTCGCGGTCGTGCTCGGGCTGCTCGCGTGGTGGTTGCAGCCCCAGGGGGGCGAGGGGGAGCCGAGCGGGTCGCTCACGTTCTCCACCGGAGTGCCCAGCGGCGTCTACCAGCGGTACGGGGAGCGGCTGGAGGGCGTGCTCGCCAAGGACATGCCGGAGGTGTCCATACGGCTGCGGACCAGCGAGGGGTCGCAGCAGAACCTGGCGCGCGTGGCGACGGGCGATGCGGACTTCACCATCGCCACCGCCGACGCCGTGGCCACCTACCTGCGCGACGGCAGGCCGGGGGCCCAACGGCTGCGCGGCTGCGTCCGGCTGTACGACGACTACGTCCAGCTGGTCGTCCCCCGCGACTCCGACGTCCGGACGGTCTCCGACCTGCAGGGCAAGCGGGTGGGCGTAGGCCAGGAGGGCTCCGGGGTACGGCTGGTCGCGGACCGGCTGCTGGGGGCGGCGGGGCTCGATCCGGCCGAGGACGTGACACCGGTTCCGGTGGGCATCGACACGATGCCCGTACGGCTGACCCAGGGCCGGCTCGACGCGTTCTTCTGGTCGGGCGGGCTGCCGACCGCGGCCGTGCAGGAGCTGTCGCAGCGCTTCGACATCCGGTTGGTGCCGCTGGAGGCCGACCTGGTCGCGGAGCTCCAGGCGGCGACCGGCCCCACCCGCTTCTACCGGTCCGCCATGATGCCCGCCGACGTCTATCCGGAGGCCCAGCAGGGTCAGGCGGTGCCCACCGTCGCCGTCGCCAACCTGCTCGTCACGACCGACCGCACGGACGCGGCCATGACCGAGGCCTTCACCCGGACGGTGATCAACAGCCGGGACCGGATCGGCCGCGAGGTCCACGCGGCGCAGTTGGTGGACCTGCGGACGGCGATCTACACGGATCCGCTGGACGTGCACGACGGGGCCAAGGACTACTACCGCTCGGTGAAGCCGTGAGGACCGGGGCCGCCGCCGCCGGGTGAGACCGTGCGGCCCCGGGACCGCCGCCGCCGGGTGAGGCCCTGAGGCCCCGGACCGCTGCCGCTCGGTGAGGCCCTGGCGCACTGTGCTCCTGAAGCCCGACGGCGCCTCCCCCGCGGCTGTGCCCCTTCAGCTCCCCGGCAGGTCGCGGGGGATCGAGACGCTCACCCGCAGGCCGTGCGGCTCGTGGTGCTCGTACGCGATCGAGCCGCCGCCCGCCGCGAGCAGCACCCGGGAGATGGAGAGGCCCAGGCCCGACCCGCTGACGTTCTGGTGGCGGGTGCTGCGCCAGAAGCGGTCCCCGACGCGCTCCAGCTCCGCCTCGGTGAGGCCGGGGCCCCGGTCGGCGACCACGACGGTCGTCACGAGGGCTCCGGCGGTGACGGTGACGGTGACGTCCTCTCCGGCGGGGGTGAACTTCAGGGCGTTGTCGACCACCGCGTCCAGGGCGCTGGAGAGCGCGACGGGGTCGGCCCAGGCGGTGGCCGCCGGGGCCCCGCCCAGGGTGAGGTTCACGCCCTCCCGCTCCGCCATCGGGCGCCAGGACGCGATCCGCTCGGCGGTGAGCGGGACGATGTCGATCAGCTGGAGGTCCGCCTCGACGTGCTCGGCCAGCGCGAGGTCCAGGAGGTCGTCGAGTACCCGGGCCAGCCGCTTGCCCTCGGTGCGCACGGCCGCGATCTCCTCGCTGTCCTCCGGCAGCTCCAGGGCGAGGAGCTCGATGCGCAGCAGCAGGGCGGCGAGCGGATTGCGCAGCTGGTGCGAGGCGTCGGCGACGAAGGCGCGCTGCTGCTCCAGCACGTCCTCGACGTTGTCCGCCATCTCGTTGAAGGAACGGGCCAGATGTCTGAGCTCCGGCGGCCCGGCGGAGGCGGCGACCCGGGAGCGCATACGGCCGCCGGCGATGTCGCGGGTGGCCGCGTCCAGGGTCCGTACGGGCAGCAGGACCCAGCCGGTGAGCCGTACCGCAGCGCCGACCGCCACCAGCAGCGCCAGCGCCTCGCCGAGGCCGATGAACAGCCACGTCCGCAGGATCCGGGACCGCATCTCGCCGGTGGGCGAGTCCAGGACGACCACGGCGACCACGTCGCCGTCGCGCACGACGGGCGAGGCGACGACCACGCGGCCGTCGCGCCAGGGCCAGACCTGCGGGGGGTCGTGCGAGCGGCGGCCCAGCAGCGCCTCGTTGAAGGCGGTGCGCCCCTCCCCCTCGACGGGCAGGGTCCAGTAGCCGGGGGCCTTGGCCAGGGCCCGGTCGTCCCGGAAGAAGACGCCGGCACGGATGTCGTACACCGAGGCGTAGACCTCCAGGTCGGTCTGGAGGGTACGGCGGCGCTCCTCGCTGTCCGGGGAGGTGTCGGTGATGGACTGGGCCAGGGCGGCGAACCGTGCGGTGTCGTCGATCCGGTCGATCACCAGCCGCTGCTGTTCGGCGGCGGCGACGCTGATCGCGAGCGGAAAGCCGAGGGTGAGCAGGACGGCGGCCATCAGGACGATGAGCAGCGGGAGCAGGCGGGAGCGCACCGGGAGACGTACCCGCCGGTTACGCGGACGGCGCGACGAGCCGGTAGCCGACGCCCCGCACGGTCTCGATCAGGGCGGGCAGCCGCAGCTTGGAGCGCAGGGAGGCGACGTGGACCTCCAGGGTGCGCCCGGTCCCCTCCCAGCTGGTGCGCCAGACCTCGCTGATGATCTGCTCGCGGCGGAAGACGACGCCGGGACGCTGGGCGAGGAGGGCCAGCAGATCGAACTCCTTGCGCGTGAGCTGGACTTCGGCTCCGTTGACGCTGACCCGGCGGGTCGGCAGCTCGATGGCGACCGGCCCGAGCCGCAGGGCCGCGACGGGGGTCGGCGCGGTGTCCTCGCCGCTGGAGGTGCGCCGGGCGACCGCGTGGATACGGGCGAGCAGCTCGCCGGTGTCGTACGGCTTGGTGACGTAGTCGTCGGCGCCGAGGTTGAGTCCGTGGATGCGTGAGCGCACGTCGGCGCGGGCGGTGACCATGATCACGGGGGTCGCGGTGCGTTTGCGGATCTTCCCGCACACCTCGTAGCCGTCCTGGTCGGGCAGGCCGAGGTCGAGGAGGATCACCCCGAAGGGCTCCTTCTCGGCGGGCAGCAGCGCGCGCAGGGCCTCCTCGCCGTTGCGGGCGTGCACGACCTGGAACCCGTGGCGGGCGAGCACGGCGGACAGGGCCGCCGCGACGTGGTCGTCGTCCTCGACGAGCAGCAGTCTCATGGCCCTCCTCTCCGTGTCCGCCGGGGCCGTCCCGTTCGTGTCGCCGTCGCACGGCGTCACGGGGCAGCGCCCGAGATTAACCCGCGCTTCACCTGTGGGATCCCCCGAGAGACCCGACGAGTCTTCCCGTTCTGCGGTGTTTCACGTGTTCTCGCTCAAGGCATCCACGCCGATGAAGGGCACACCAGTCAAGAGCCTGCCGGTTACAGCAGGGTTTCCGTTACGCACCCGGTACGACCCCGGGGCTGCGCGTGGCGTCCCGTTCACACGGAGTGTCCGGTTGCCGCCGGATCGTTATGCTCAATTTCCGCTCAGATGTAATGACGTTGGTAGCACTGCGTCATTACTGTCCTTGTTCAACCGAGGAGGACGGAGCAAGAAGCCGATGAGCGGAGTTTCAGTGACCAAGGACGCCGAGGATGCCGCGCCCGCGGCGAACGACCTGGTCGTACTGAGCAACGTCAACAAGCACTTCGGCGCGCTGCATGTGCTCCAGGACATCGACCTGACCATCGCCCGTGGCGAGGTCGTGGTCGTCATCGGGCCTTCCGGGTCCGGCAAGTCCACGCTGTGCCGCACGATCAACCGCTTGGAGACGGTCGATTCGGGAGCGATCTCGATCGACGGCAAGCCCCTGCCCCAGGAGGGCAAGGAGCTGGCCAGGCTGCGTGCCGACGTGGGCATGGTCTTCCAGTCGTTCAATCTCTTCGCACACAAGACGGTGCTGGAGAACGTCATGCTGGGCCAGGTCAAGGTCCGCAAGGCCGACAAGAAGGCCGCGGAGGAGAAGGCCAGGACCCTGCTCGACCGGGTGGGCGTCGGCGTACAGGCCGACAAGTACCCGGCGCAGCTCTCCGGTGGCCAGCAGCAACGCGTCGCGATCGCACGGGCTTTGGCGATGGACCCGAAGGTCATGCTCTTCGACGAGCCCACGTCGGCGCTCGACCCGGAGATGATCAACGAGGTCCTGGAGGTCATGCAGCAGCTGGCCCGGGACGGGATGACGATGATCGTCGTCACCCACGAGATGGGCTTCGCCCGTTCCGCCGCCAACCGCGTCGTGTTCATGGCCGACGGGAAGATCGTCGAAGAGGCGACCCCCGACCAGTTCTTCAGCAACCCGCGCAGCGACCGGGCCAAGGACTTCCTGTCGAAGATCCTTCACCACTGACGACAACGACCCACGACCTAAGGATTGTTCACATGAAGCTCCGTCAGTCCGCCGCCGTCGCGGCGATCGCCGTCCTCGCCCTGACCGCGACCGCCTGCGGCGGCAAGGAGGGCTCCGCCGGTGACAAGCCGGGCGGCACGAAGCCCGGTTCCTCCGAGGCCCCCGCACTGCCCACGTACACCGCGGCCAAGGACGTCGCCCTGGACTCCCCGGTCTTCAAGAAGGCCAAGGAGCGCGGCAAGCTCATCATCGGCGCCAAGGCCGACCAGCCGTACCTCGGCTTCGAGGACCAGGCGACCAAGGAGCGCTCGGGCTTCGACATCGAGATCGCCAAGATGATCGCGGCCGACCTCGGCTTCTCCGACAAGCAGATCGAGTGGAAGACCGTCGACTCCGGCGTCCGTGAGACGGCCATCTCCAAGGGCCAGGTCGACTACTACGTCGGCACGTACACGATCAACGACGAGCGCAAGAAGCAGGTCGGCTTCGCCGGGCCGTACTACAAGGCCGGCGCGGACCTCCTGGTGCGCAAGGACGACAAGTCGATCACCGGCAAGGACTCGGTGAAGGGCAAGAAGGTCTGCTCCATCGTCGGCTCCACGCCGCTCCAGGAGATCAAGAAGCCCGAGTACGGCGCGAGCGTCGTCGAGCTGGCCAAGTACTCCGACTGCGTGCAGCAGCTGCTGACCAAGCAGGTCGACGCCGTCACCACGGACGACTCGATCCTCAAGGGCTACGCCGCCGCCAACTCCGGCAAGCTCCACGTCGTCGGCGACCCGTTCACCGACGAGCCCTACGGCGTCGGCCTGAACAAGGACGACAAGGTGCTCCGCGAGGCCATCAGCAAGTCGCTGGAGGAGCGCGTCAAGGACGGCACGTACAAGAAGATCTACGAGGCCACGCTGGGTCTGTCCGGCTCGGACTACGTCGAGCCGCCGGCCATCGAGCGCTACTGACGCCGTCGGCTTCCGGACGCGGGCTCCGGCCCGCCGTCCGGGAGCCGGCGACCCCGTCATCCGTCACGACGCCCCGCGAGTGACCCAGGCGTCCCGTAGGCCACCGCCGCCCCGGTTTCCCCGGGGACGGCGGGCGTACGGGTCGCCCCTTCCCCTGCCCTGATGCCGCTGACCGCCGACGCGGAGACCTCATGAACGTACTGCTCGACAATTTCCCAGAGTTCCGCGACGGCTTCATAGGAACCGTGTCGATCACCGCCGTCAGCTCGGTTATCGCCCTGGTCCTCGGTGTGCTCATCGCCGGATTCCGGGTCTCGCCGGTGCCGCCGCTGCGGTACTTCGGCACCGCCTGGGTGACGCTGATGCGCAACACCCCGCTGACGCTGCTCTTCCTGATCTTCTTCTTCGTCGTGCCCGAGATCCTCTTCCCGGGGATGAGCCCGTTCGTGCTCGGCTCGCTGGCGCTCGGCTTCTACACCTCCTCGTTCGTGTGCGAGGCGGTCCGCTCGGGCATCAACACCGTGCCGCTGGGACAGGCCGAGGCCGCGCGCTCCATCGGCATGACGTTCGCGCAGACCCTGCAGATCGTGGTGCTCCCCCAGGCGACCCGGACCGTGATCCCGCCGCTGAGCAGCATCTTCATCGCGCTGACGAAGAACTCCGCGATCGCGGGCGCCTTCAGCGTCGCCGAGCTGTTCGGCTGGCAGAAGCTGATGAGTGACCGGGGCTACGACATCGTGCCCGTCTTCATCTGGGTGGCCATCGGCTACCTGATCGTCACGTTTACCATCAGCGGCCTCTTCCGGCTGCTGGAGCGTCGCATGGAGGTCGCCCGATGAGCGCCAGCGTTCTCTACGACGCCCCGGGTCCCAAGGCCGTCGTCCGCAACCGGATCTACGCGGTCGTCGGCAGCCTCGCCATCGCGGCGCTGATCGCGGTCAGCATCGTGCGGCTCGCCGACAAGGGGCACCTCGCCCCCGCGATGTGGGACATCTTCAACTACTCGGGCATCCGGCAGAACATCGCCGACGCCCTGCTCGCCACGCTCAAGGCGTTCGGTCTCGCCGCGGTCGGCTCGCTGGTCCTCGGCGTGGTCCTGGTGGTGGGCCGGCTCTCCGACCACAAGCCGGTCCGCTGGGCGGCGACCACCTTCATCGAGCTGTTCCGCTCGCTGCCGCTGCTGATCACCATCTACGCCATCTGGGTCGGCTTCCTCACCGACTACTCGATGTGGGCGCTGGCCGCGGGTCTGTCCGTCTACAACGGCTGCGTCCAGGCCGAGGTGCTGCGGGCCGGCATCAACTCGGTGCCCAAGGGCCAGAGCGAGGCGGCGTACGCGCTCGGCATGAGCAAGACGCAGGTCATGGTCAGCGTCCTGATGCCGCAGGCCGTCCGGTCGATGCTGCCGACGATCATCGGCCAGCTCGTGGTGACCCTCAAGGACACCTCGCTCGGCTTCATCATCCTGTACCCGGAGCTGCTCCAGACCGCGCGTCTGATCGCCTCCAACACGCAGGTGAACGGCCAGTACCCGTACGTCTCGACGATCGTCGTCATCGGCACGCTCTACATCGCGATGTGCCTGCTGCTCTCGGCGCTGGCGACGTGGATCGAGAAGCGCGGCCGCCGCGCCAAGACCGGCATCAAGGTGGCGCCCGGCGCCCCGGCCGCCGGCATCCCCGCGGTGGAGGCCGTCTCCGGCCCGGACGCGGGGGGCGCAGGGGGCGCAGGCCCGACGGCCGACGGTGCCGGTGGGACCGGTGTGACGAAGGACTGACCGTCCCCGGGCCCTTCCCGGCCCTGGCGAGCAGGAGCATTCGAGGCAGCGGCGCACGCGTCGCTGCCTCGGTCACTTGACGCAAGCACCACCAGTGGGTTGCATACGTTCTGTGATCACGCACCCGGCTTCCTATGCCACGTTCCGCATGACCGTACGGGTCGGAGGGTACGAGCCGTGGACCCGGTGATCGTCGTCGGCGCCGGGCCCGTCGGCCTGACGCTGTCGCTGGCCCTCGCCGCCCAGGGCGTCCCCTCGGTCGTTCTCGACGAGGGCCCCGGCGCGGAGGAGCCCCGTCCCGCCCGCACGGTCGTGCTGCGCGAGGACACCGCCGATCTGATGGGCCGCCTCGGCTGCCTGGAGCTGGACCGGGTCGGACTGCGCTGGTCCGGGTGGCGTTCGATGCGCCGCAAGCAACTGGTCCGGAACGTGCCGCTGAGCGGGGGCCGGAGGGACGAGGACCAGGCCCCGCTCACCGGACTCCTTCCCGCGCCGCTGCACGTTCCGCAGCACGCGCTGAGCGGTGCGCTGCGGGCGGCGGTGGACAAGGCGCCGCTGGTCCAACGGGTGCCGCTGAGCCGGATCGACACGCTGGAGCAGGACCCCGACGGCATCACGGTGCACACGAGGGAGCCGGGCTCGACCTGGTGGCGCGGGAGTTATCTGGTCGGCTGCGACGGCGCCCGCTCGACCGTGCGCAAGCTGCTGGACATCCGGTTCCCCGGCCGTACGGCGGTGGAGCGGCATGCCGTCGCCGCGCTCCGGGCCGAGCTGCCCTGGCCCGACGAGGCCGTCCTGCACCGGCAGCCGCCCTGGCGGACCGGGGGCGCCGAGGTCTCCGCCCGGCCGCTGCCGGACGGCGTCTGGCGGCTGGACTGGCTGCTGCCGCCGCGTGGCGAACTGGTCACGCCCGAGGCGCTGATCACCCGTATCCGGGACACCCTGGCCGGCTGGTGCGGCGAGACCCCGGCGTACGAACTGCTGGACACCGGCGTCCACACGCTCCACCACCGGCTCGCCCGGCGCTGGCGCAAGCAGCGTGCCTTCCTGGCGGGGGACGCGGCGCACCTGCTGGGCGCCGTGGGCACGCAGGGACTGGACGAGGGGATCCGGGACGCCGAGAACCTCGCCTGGAAGCTGGCCCACGCCTGGCACCACGGCCCGGCCGAGCACCTCCTCGACAGCTACCAGGCGGAGCGCCGGGCGGCGGTGGCCGCACGGCTGCGCGCCGCCGACCAGTCGCTGCCGATACTGCGCGGCGGAGGCGGCCTGCGGACCCTGGTCCCGGGTGCCGCACGCGGTCACGACACCCTGCTCGCCGACGGCCATCTGGGCTGCGGAGCCCTGGGTGCGCCCCCTTCGTACTCGCACTCCCCCCTTTCACCACCGCACACCGAGGCGCACACCGTCGTCGGTACGCCCCCCGGTGCGCCGGTCACCGACGTGACGGTGACGGCGCCGGACGGAACGACGGCGCGTCTGCGGGAGCGGCTCGGGCAGGGCCGTCCGCTGGTGGTCCTGGTCGCGCCGGGGACGGGTGTCTGGGACCGTCGGCACTGGCAGACCGCGGGCGTCATGCCCCGCCTCACGGACGCCGTGGCGGCGCTGCCCGGGTCCACGGAACTGCTGGTCACCGAGAGCTACCCGGGGGCGTCGGCCCACACCGTTCTGCTGGTCAGGCCGGACGGGCACCTGGTGGCGGCCTTCGGCGGCGTACGGCCCGCGGAGCTGTTCACCGCGGCCCAGGCCGCCCTGGGCGGTGCGCCCCGCGAAGCGCGGGAGCCCGGGGAACCGGGTGACGCCGAGGACGAACGGGATGCCGGGCGGGAGCAGCCGCCCGGGGCCCGGGTCCACGCCGACGGGACCGCCGGGCGCCATTGATCGATGGGCCGTCGCACGTGATCGATTGACCGTCACGGGCGCGCGTGGTGTACTCCAGATCATGACCGACACCGATGTGCGCCTGTGGCGGAGGGTCCATATGGACCTCGTCCGTTACGCGGGCTGCGTGTGTCGCCCGTCCTGCTGAATCGCCTTCCTCTGCCGGTGCGTGCCGCTTTCCTTCCGCACGGCCGGAACCCCACGCGAACTCTCAGGACGGTCCTCGTGTCTTCCCCTCGCTCCGCCGTGCCCACGGCTGCCGCAGTTCCTTCCGCAACTGCCGCATTTCCTTCCCTCCCCTCCGTTCCTTCCCCTTCCGCCCCCGTGACCGGGGGTTCCGCAACCTCCTCCGCCGCGCCGACGATCGCGGAACTGATGGACTTCGTCCGCAGCGCCGCTCGGGACGAGGCGCTCATCGCCTCGCTCCCCCTCGATCCGGAGGGCCGCACCTGGATCCGGCTCGACGGACCGGGCGGCAGCGAGGCGTGGCTGATCGGCTGGCCGCCCGGCACCGGCACGGGCTGGCACGATCACGCCGACTCGTTCGGCGCGTTCACCACCGCTGTCGGCGCCCTCAAGGAGCACTCGTTGGCCGTGCGACTGCCCACCGACGGCTGGAAGGCGCTGGAGCTGACGGACGGGATGGACCGGTCGAGGGAGTTGGCGACCGGTCAGGGCAGGGCCTTCGGGCAGAACCACGTCCATGAGGTCCTCAACGAGTCCGACGTCGCGCACGCGGTCTCGGTCCACGCCTACTATCCGCCGCTGCCACGCATCCGCCGGTTCAGCCGCACCGGTGCGGTGCTCCGTCTGGAGCAGACCGAGCGCCCGGAGGACTGGCAGTGAGCGAGGAGCGAAGCACCGAGCGGGACAGGGCCGTGCCGGACGCCCCGCCCCCCGTGGGCATCGACGAGCTTCTGGAGCGGGTCAGGGCCGGCTACGACCGGATCGGCCCGCCCGAGGCCGCCGCGGCGGCGGAGGCCGGGGCCCTGCTGGTGGACATCCGGTACGCGGCGCTCCGCGACCGGGACGGACTGATCCCGGGCGCGCTGGTCGTCGAACGCAACGAACTGGAATGGCGGCTCGACCCCCGAGGGAGCCACCGCGCCGCCGAAGCGGTCGGCCACGACCTCCGGATCGTCGTCATCTGCAACGAGGGATACGCTTCCAGCCTCGCGGTCGCCTCCCTGCGGCAGTTGGGACTGCACCGGGCCACCGACCTGATCGGCGGCTTCCAGGCGTGGCGCGCCGCCGGACTCCCGGTCACCTCCGCCTGACACCCGGGACCTGACACCCGGAATCCGGCACCCAGGGTCGATCGACTCCCGGGATCCGACGCGATCTGACGTCTGGCACCTGAGCTCTGGTGCCGGGCGTCAGGTGCGTTCGGATGCCAGGTGCGTTCGGATGCCAGTCCGTTCGGATGCCACACACCCGAACGCCACGTTCCACTAGAGCAATCGCCGTGCGTGACCGACATTCGCCTCACACAGAGGACCGAAATGTACGGAGATGACGCACTTATGGCGACTGCTGTCCTCACCCCCGAACAGCTCGACGGCCAGGCCTCCCGACTGCACGACACCCAGGCGTGGCAGCAGATCGTCAGGGGCTGGGAACACACCGTCCCCGAGCCCGCGCCCCGACCGGCGGAGCCGACGTACGCACGGCCTGCGGATCCCCCGACCGCAGGGCAGTCCGACTGGCGGAGCCTGCTGTCCGTCCCCGTGGACCGGCTCGTCGACGACGCCCTGCGGACCCTGCCCGTGGCGCCCCCGCACGAGCGCCCGCTGCCCGGACGGCTGGGCGCGGTACTGCCCGACCGCGTCCACCTCTGGCGCCGGGTCGGGCAGGGCGACCTGCGCCCCTCGACCCATCTCGGCTACGCACGGCAGATCCTGGCCGAGTGGGGCTGGCAGAACACCCCGTACCGGCTGCGGAACGCCCGTGGCGCACGCTGTGTCTGCGGCGCCCTGATCTCCGCGCACCGCCTCGGCTACGGCTCCCTCGACACCGTGGACCGGGCCGGCGCCTGGCTGATCACGGAGCTGCGCGCCCAGGGCTGGCCCGGACTGATCGGCCCCTGGAACCGTCATCCCGGCCGCACGGCCGCGGACGCCCTGGCCCTCGTCGACGCCACCATCCGTCGCGCGTCCCTGGCCGGACAGTGACCAAGGACTGCTGACCGCCGGCGTGAGCCGCTGGCCGTTGGCTTCCGGCTTCCGGCTTCCGGCTTCCGGCTTCCGGCTTCCGGCTTCCCAATATCTCCGGACCTCGACTTCAGAAAGGCTCGTCCAGGCCTTCCGTGTCCTCGCCCTCCTCCTCCAACGCCTGACGCACCACCCGCAGGGCCATGCCCTCCCCGTACCCCTTGCGTGCGAGCATCCCCGCCAGGCGGCGCAGCCGCTTGTCCCGGTCCAGCCCCCGCGTGGAGCGGAGCTTGCGGGCCACGAGCTCGCGCGCCGTCTCCTCCTCCTGATCCGGGTCGAGCCGGCCGACCGCATCGTCGATCACGGCGGAGTCCACGCCCTTCGTCCGCAGCTCACGGACGAGGGCACGGCGCGCGAGCCCCCGGCCGTGGTGCCGGGACTCCACCCACGCCCCGGCGAACGCCGCGTCGTCGATCAGCCCGACGTCCTCGAAGCGCGCGAGCACTTCCTCGGCCGCCTCGTCCGGGATCTCCCGCTTGCGCAGGGCGTCCGCGAGCTGTTTACGCGTTCGCGGCGTCCCGGTGAGCAGCCGCAGGCAGATGTTGCGCGCCTGCTCGACCGGGTCACGCGGCTCCCCCTTCTCGGCCCTCGACGAGGAAGGGGAGCCGCCGCTCCTGGTGCCGGAGCGGGCACGGCGGCCCGCCCCTTCGCCCAGTCCGCTCCCGGCGCCCGCTCCCCCGCGCGAGCGGCGCCCGGGCCGCGTCCCGGCGCCCGCCTCCGGCTCGACGGGCCCGTAGGCGGATTCGGGGTCCCCGCCGGGCTCGGCAGGGCTGCCCGGCCACTCCGTACGACGTGTCACGGCCTAGCTCTTGGCCGCCGCGGTCTTGGCCGGCTTGGCCTTGGAAGCCGCGGTGGTCGCGGGCTTCGCCGCCGCGTCGGCCGCCGGTGCTCCAGCCGCCGTCGCAGCGGTGTCCGCGGCGGGCTCGCCCGCGTCGGCGTCCGGGCGGACACCGATACCCAGCTTCTCCAGGATCTTCTTCTCGATCTCGTTGGCGAGGTCGGGGTTGTCCTTGAGGAAGTTGCGGGCGTTCTCCTTGCCCTGGCCGAGCTGATCGCCCTCGTACGTGTACCAGGCGCCGGCCTTGCGGACGAAGCCGTGGTCCACGCCCATGTCGATCAGACCGCCCTCGCGGCTGATGCCCTGGCCGTAGAGGATGTCGAACTCCGCCTGCTTGAACGGCGGGGCGACCTTGTTCTTGACGACCTTGACGCGGGTGCGGTTGCCGACGGCGTCGGTGCCGTCCTTGAGCGTCTCGATCCGGCGGATGTCGAGGCGCACCGAGGCATAGAACTTCAGCGCCCGGCCACCGGTGGTGGTCTCCGGGGAACCGAACATCACGCCGATCTTCTCGCGGAGCTGGTTGATGAAGATCGCGGTGGTCTTGGACTGGTTGAGCGCACTGGTGATCTTGCGGAGTGCCTGGCTCATCAGACGCGCCTGGAGCCCCACGTGCGAGTCGCCCATCTCGCCCTCGATCTCCGCACGGGGCACCAGGGCCGCCACGGAGTCGATGACGATCAGGTCCAGGGCGCCGGAGCGCACCAGCATGTCGACGATCTCCAGCGCCTGCTCACCGTTGTCCGGCTGGGACAGGATGAGGTTGTCGATGTCGACGCCGAGCTTCTTCGCGTACTCCGGGTCGAGCGCGTGCTCGGCGTCGATGAACGCCACCGAGCCGCCGAGCTTCTGCGCGTTCGCCACCGCGTGCAGCGTCAGCGTCGTCTTACCGGAGGACTCCGGTCCGTACACCTCCACCACACGGCCGCGCGGCAGACCGCCGACGCCGAGGGCGACGTCCAGGGCGGTCGATCCCGTGGGAATGACCTCGATGGGCTCGTTCGGCCGCTCGCCCAGGCGCATCACCGCGCCCTTGCCGAATTGCCGTTCAATCTGTGCGAGTGCGGCGTCCAGCGCCTTCTCGCGGTCGTTACCTGCCATGGGTTCCACCCGATTTGCTTGAGTCGATCGCTTCACGTCTCAGACGCTAACCCCTGCCACTGACAATGGGCCTCGACGTCCTCCCGACCTGTGGACAACTCCACGGCCGGGCCCGGGAAAACCCGGCCGGAATCCCATCAGAATGGATGTTCGATTTCCGTGTCAAGCGCACCACGCGGCCCCGCGGCCACCCCGTGACCAAACACCTGCACCCCCTCACCGGCACACGACCGAGCCTGCACACCTGAGCGTATCGCCCTATATTCGATCGGTATGGGAGCGATGACGGAGCCCGGAGCACCCCACGGAGGGCAGGCACCCGGATCCGATCTGTCCGGCCGGGTGGCACTCGTCGCCGGAGGCACCCGCGGGGCCGGGCGGGGTATCGCCGTGCAGCTCGGCGCCGCCGGGGCGACCGTGTACGTGACCGGCCGTACGAGCGGGTCCGAGCGCTCCGAGATGGACCGGCCCGAAACGATCGAGGAGACCGCGGCCCTGGTCGACGCGGCGGGCGGACGGGGCATCGCCGTCCAGGTCGACCATCTGGTTCCCGACCGGGTCAGGGCGCTCGTGGCCCGCATCGCGAGCGAGCAGGGCTCCCTGCACATCCTGGTGAACGACATCTGGGGCGCCGAGATCGAGTGGGACAGGCCGGTGTGGAAGTCGTCGCTCGACACCGGGCTGCACACCCTGCGCCTGGGCGTCGACACCCACGCCATCACCAGTCACTTCGCGCTGCCGCTGCTGATCGAGACACCGGGTGGCCTGGTCGTGGAGATGACCGACGGGACGGACGAGTACAACGCGTCCCACTACCGCGTCTCGTTCTTCTACGACCTGGCCAAGGCCGCGGTGAACCGGATGGCCTTCGCCCTCGGCCACGAGCTCGCACCGCACCGCGCGACGGCTGTCGCGCTCACCCCGGGCTGGCTCCGGTCCGAGGCCATGCTCCAGGCCCACGGGGTGACCGAGACCACCTGGCGGGACGCCGTCGCGCACACGCCCCACTTCGCGATCTCCGAGTCCCCCGCGTACGTCGGCCGCGCCGTGTCCGCCCTCGCCGGCGATCCCGAGGTGGCCCGCTGGAACGGCAGGTCGCTCTCCAGCGGGCAGCTCGCCCAGGTGTACGGCTTCACCGACGTGGACGGGAGCAGACCCGACGCCTGGCGGTATCTGGCCGAGGTCCAGGACCCGGGCCTGCCGGCCGATGTGACGGGCTACCGCTGAGGCGGCCCGTCCGGCCCGCCCTCAGCGCCCCCGCGTCCGGCGGCCCGGGGTCCGTTCACCAGGCGGCGCATCCGTGACGGCAACCGCCTCCCGGGCGCGCGGCTGCTCCCCCCGTGCACGCGGGGGTCGTCGGTGACGTCGTACCGCTTCACATAGGCGCCGAGGAACGCCTGGAGCGTGGCGATCGCGGGAATGGCGACCAGCGCGCCGACCGCGCCGAGCAGGGCCGTGCCGGCGATGACCGACCCGAAGGCGACCGCGGGGTGGATGTCGACGGTCTTCGCGGTCAGCTTGGGCTGGAGCACGTAGTTCTCGAACTGCTGGTAGATCACGACGAACCCGAGCACGTACAACGCGTACCAGGGGTCGACCGTGAAGGCGATCAGCATGGGCAGGGCGCCCGCGAGATACGTGCCGATGGTGGGGATGAACTGCGAGACGAGCCCGACCCAGACGGCGAGTGCCGGGGCGTAGGGCACCCCGAGGATCACCAGCAGGACGTAGTGCGCGACGCCGGAGATCAACGCCATCAGGCCGCGCGAGTAGATGTATCCGCCGGTCTTGTCGACCGCGATCTCCCAGGCGCGCAGCACCTCGGTCTGCCGGGCCGGCGGCAGGACGGAGCACAGGGCGCGGCGGAGCCGGGGACCGTCGGCCGCGAAGTAGAAGGAGAACAGGAAGATCGTCAACAGCCGGAACAGCCCGCCGAGGACCGTGGTGGAGACGTCGAGCACTCCGGTGGCGCTGTTCTGGACGTACTTCTGCAGCCAGTCGGAGTGCAGCAGGCTGTCCTGGACCTCGACCCGGGAGAGTTCGGTGCGGAAGGTCTGGTTGACCCAGTTGATCACCGAGTCGATGTACTTCGGGAACTCGTCGACCATGTCGACGATCTGGCCCGCGAGCATCGACCCCAGCAGCACCACGAATCCGACGCCGAAGATCATCAGGACGAGGAAGACGAGGAACGTGGCCAGCCCGCGGCGCATGCCGCGACCGGCCATCCGGCCGACCGCGGGCTCGATGGCGAGCGCGAGGAAGAACGCGATCAGCACGTTCGTCAGCAACCCGATGAGCTGGTAGAACGCCCAGCTGCCGAGCTGGAAGCAGGCGTAGAGCGCGAGGGCCAGCACCATCGCACGCGGCAGCCAGCCGGGCATGCGGACCCCTCCGGTGCCGGAGGGCGGGGCGGGTGGTGCGGCCGGCGGGGCGGGCGTGGATGCGGACGGCTGGGGCGGGGCGGTCTCGTCTGTCGATGACACGGGACAAGTCTGGCCCATGCCGCCGGTCACCGGTTCCCCGCCCTGAGCCGACCGTTCCGGTTCCGGCCCGGTTCCACTCCCGCCCGGAACGGGGTTCAGCGCTCACCCGCCGGAGCGCACACGGGCTTCAGCGCCGGTCGGCCGGGACGTCCATGGCCGTGCAGACCCCGCGCCACACGTCCTTGGCGTCCCAGCCCGCGTCCAGGGCCTGGTGCACCGTGCGGCCGCCGAGTTCGGCCATCACATGGTCACGGGCGAAGGAGTCCGCGTACGCCGCACCGAAGTGGTCGGCCATCCGCTCCCAGAAAATCGTCAACCGCATGCCACCAGTATCCCGCTCCTGAGAGTGCAGCCGGTCCGCCGGGCACCTGCCGGGCTCCTTTCCGCTCTACGGTCGGTCCATGGCTGGAACCGGAGCAAACACCCTCGCCCGCGCCGAGCAGTTCATCTGGCTCACCGCCCGGGTCCTCGAACAGCGGAGGTTCGCCCATGGATTCCTGGACGGAGATCCCGATGCAGTCGAGACGGCCCTCTCCGCCTATCTGAACGAGGACGGCGGCTACGGTCACGCGCTGGAACCCGATCTCCGGGGTCCGGTCAGCCAGCCGTTGCACACCGCCCACGCGCTGAGCGTCCTTGATTCGATCGGCCGCTGCGACGGACAGCGCGTGGAACGGATCTGTCGCTATCTGACCGATGTGTCGACCAAGGAAGGCGCTCTGCCCGCGCTGCTCCCCACGCAGCGCGGCTATCCCGCGGCACCGTTCATCCCGATCGTGGACAACCCGCCGGCGGAGCTGCTCGCGACCGGCCCGGTCGTCGGGCTGCTCCACGGCAATCAGGTGTGGCACGCATGGCTGTTCCGGGCGACGGACTTCTGCTGGAGTGCCGTCGAGGCTCTGGAGCAGTCCCATCCCTACGAGGTCGAGGCCGCGGTCGCCTTCCTGGACGGCGCCCCCGACCAAGCCCGTGCCGAGGCGGCGGCCGACCGGCTCGGCCGCCTGGTGCGCGAACAGCGCCTGGCGGTGCTCGATCCGTCCAGACGGGCGGAGTACCCGGTGGCGACGGGCTACGCGCCGGGCGAGCACCACTTCCCGCACGACTACGCCCGTACGCCCGGATCCCTGGCCCGTCGCTGGTTCACGGACGAGGAGCTGGAGCGCTCGCTCGACCACCTGGCCGCCGAGCAGCAGGACGACGGCGGATGGCCCGTGACCTGGCGTCAGTGGGCGCCGGGAACCGCACTGGAAGGGCGTCCCCTGGTGACGCTCAGAGCCTTGGGGACGCTCCGCTCGTACGGTCGTCCGCTCGGCTGACCGTGCCCGGCGTGATGGGCGGGCGCCTTCTCGCCCGGTCAGCCGGTCAGCCGGTCGCCCGCCCCGCTCAGGCCAGAGCGCGCACGCCCGCCGTGACCAGGACGCCCGCGCCGACGACGACCAGGAAGGGGGCGCGAAGGACCAGGGCGAGTGCCGCCGCGCCGAGACCGGCGGCACGGGCGTCGAGGACGAGCTGCTGGCCGTCGCCGAAGGTCTGCTGCGCGGTCAGAGCCGCCAGCAGCGCCACGGGCAGCAGGGCGGCCATCCGCTGGACGAGCGGCCGCTCCAGCACGCCCGCGGGCACCAGCAGGCCCAGGAGTTTGGCGAGGTAGCAGCCCGCCACGGTCAGTCCGATGGCAATCCAGACGTTCATGAGCGCCGCTCACCCTTCTTCCGCTGTGTCGCCGTACCGTCCGCGGTGCTCTCGGCGTCCGCGGTGCCTTCGGCGTTCTCCGCGTTCCCGGCGTCCTCTGTGCTCCTGGCGTACTGTCCCCGTTTCGTCCGTCCCATGAGGAAGAGGACGACGGGCGCCGCGAGCGCCGACAGCAGGACGGGCACGCCCGCCGGCAGAACGGGCAGCAGCGTCAGGGCCAGCAGAACGGCCAGCCCCGCCGTGACGCGTTCGGTGGTGCTCTTGAGCATCGGCGCGAGCAGCGCGAGGAACACCGCGGGACTCGCCGCGTCCAGGCCCCACGTGTCGGTGTCGCCCAGCGCCTCGGCGCCCAGGGCGCCCACCAGGGTGGTGAGGTTCCACAGCACGTACAGGGTCAGTCCGGTGACCGTGAAGCCGATCCGCGCGGCCCGGCGGGTGGGCTGCGGCAGGGTGACCGCGGTCGTCTCGTCGATGACCCAGTGGGCGGCGAATGGCCGTACCGCACGGGGAAGGGCGAGCAGTTGGGAGAGGCGCAGACCGTAGAACGCGTTCCGGACGCCCAGGAAGAACGCCCCGGCCGCGGCGGTGTAGGGGTTGCCGCCCGCGGCCAGCGCCCCGACCAGGGCGAACTGCGAGGCACCGGTGAAGACGAGAAGACTCAGGGCGCAGGTCTGCAACAGGCTGAGGCCGGAGCCGGCGGAGGTCACACCGAAGGCGAAGCCGGAGAGTCCTACGGCGATACCGACGCCGAGCGCGTCGCGGACGACGGCCGCGTCCGGCTTGTCCGGTCGGGCCTCGGCCGCCGTGCCGGGCGGCCCGGCGGACATGGCACCGGCCGGGCCGGTGCTCTCTGGGAGTGCTGTCTGTTCTGCCACGCCCGGAACGCTACGGGGATCGCCGGGGCCAGGTCTTGTACGTTCTTGCACACCAGTCGGCAGGTTCTGAACACCCGGCGGTACGTTCTGCACACCCGCCGACGGGTTCTGCACACCCGTCGGCGCGTTCTCGCGGGTTCGCCCACGCGTTCCGCACCATCTCCGGTACGTTCTCGCGTCCTCGCCGGCACGGTCTCGCCTCTTCATCTTCCGGGCCGCGGCATGCCGCGCTCACGCTGGTAGGCACCGGGGGGCACACCCACTATCCGGGTGAAGTGACGATTGAGGTGCGGCTGGTCCGTGAAGCCGACGGCGGTCGCGGCCTCGGCGGGAGCGACACCGGCGTCGAGCATGCGGCGGGCCCTGCGCACCCGGGCGTCGGTCAGCCACGTGTGGGGCGGCATCCCGTACTCCTTCTTGAAGGCTCGCAGCAGTGCGAACGGACCGATGCCCAGCTCTGCGGCGAGCGTCTCCAGCGTGGGCGGGGCCGCCATGCGCTCCTCCAGCGCGGCGCGGGCGTGCACGGCGTTCCGCGCGCTCCCGGCGTGCGCGGCCAGTCCGGGCAACGGGCTGCCGTGCCGGCCGAGGAGTCGGGTGACCAGGACCCGCAGCAGGCTGTCGGCCGCCAGCGCGTTGCCCTCCTCCGCGGCCCGGTGCACCTCGGTGATCAGGCGGGAGGCGTGAGGGTCGGTCACCCGGGTCTCGGCGAAGCCGACCGTGCCGCGCAGGGACGTCACCTCGGCCGCGATGTCGTTGACGACCCGGGCCGACGGGTAGAGCGTGGCGTACGCCCAGCCCTCGGGCGCCCCGGAGCGGGCGGTGTGCGGCACCTCCGGGTTGATCATGACGACGGTTCCGGGGACCGCGTGGACCGTGCCGTCCGGCAGCCCCACGTCCTCCACCCCACCGGTGACCGCCCCGAAGACATAGCCCTCGTGACTGTGCCGGGGGAAGGTGTGGCGGACGTACCGGGCGCGCAGCAGATCGAGGTCGGGCAGCTCGGCGTACTGCCAGTGCCGCGCCCACTCCTCCGTGCCGTCCGCGCCCGTCATGGGGCCATTCTCGCAGGTCCCGGTCGTGCGCCACCGGCTGAGCGGGCTGCCGCGGGTGGTGTCGCCGACCCGTTGTCAGTGCCGGGGTGCACGATGGGGAGCATGACCGGATCCGCCGCGCTCGACGCGTTCTCGCCCGCGACCCGCAGTTGGTTCGCCGGGGCCTTCAGCGCGCCCACGGCGGCACAGGAGGGCGCCTGGCGGGCCATCGGCGAGGGCAGCGATGTCCTGGTCGTCGCGCCGACCGGCTCCGGTAAGACACTGGCGGCGTTCCTCGCCTCACTGGACAAGCTGGCGGCCGAGCCGCCGCCCGCCGACGCGAAGAAGCGCTGCCGGGTGCTCTACGTGTCCCCGCTCAAGGCCCTCGCGGTCGACGTCGAGCGCAACCTCCGCTCGCCGCTGACCGGCATCCGCCAGGAGTCGGTCCGCCTGGGCCTGCCGGAGCCGGAGGTGCGGGTCGGCATCCGCTCCGGAGACACCCCGCCCGCCGAGCGGCGCTCCCTGGTGACCAGGCCGCCGGACATCCTGATCACCACGCCCGAGTCGCTGTTCCTGATGCTGACGTCCTCCGCCCGGGACGCGCTGGCCGGCGTCGAGACGGTGATCCTCGACGAGGTGCACGCGGTCGCCGGCACGAAGCGCGGCGCCCATCTCGCCCTGTCGCTGGAGCGTCTCGACGAGCTGCTGCCGCGTCCCGCCCGACGCATCGGCCTGTCCGCGACGGTCCGGCCCGTCGACGAGGTGGCCCGCTTCCTGTCGCCGCAGCGCAAGGTGGAGATCGTCCAGCCCCGGTCCACCAAGGAGTTCGACCTCTCGGTCGTGGTCCCCGTCGAGGATCTGGGCGAGCTGGGCGGCTCGCCCGCCACGGACGGCGACTCCGGCCAGGCGGACAAGCCCTCGATCTGGCCGCATGTCGAGGAGCGCATCGCCGATCTCGTGCAGGCGCACCGCTCCACCATCGTCTTCGCCAACTCCCGGCGGCTGGCGGAGCGCCTGTGCAACCGGCTGAACGAGATCGCGTACGAGCGGGCCACCGGCACCGCGTTCGACCCCGACAACCCGGCCCCCGCGCTCCCGGAGGCGCACGCTCCCGCCGAGATCATGGCCCAGTCCGGCGCGGGCAGGGGTGCTCCCGCCCTGCTGGCCCGCGCCCACCACGGATCGGTCTCCAAGGAGCAGCGGGCCCAGGTCGAGGAGGACCTCAAGGCGGGTCGGCTGCCCGCCGTGGTGGCCACCTCCAGCCTGGAGCTGGGCATCGACATGGGCGCGGTCGACCTGGTGATCCAGGTGGAGTCCCCGCCCTCCGTCGCCTCCGGCCTCCAGCGGGTGGGCCGGGCCGGACACCAGGTGGGCGCGGTCTCCACCGGGGTGGTCTTCCCGAAGTACCGCGGCGATCTGGTGCAGGCCGCCGTCGTCACCGAACGGATGCGCACAGGGGCGATCGAGGCGCTCCGCGTCCCGTCCAATCCGCTGGACGTCCTGGCGCAGCAGCTGGTCGCCATGGTGGCCTTGGACAGCTGGCAGGCCGACGACCTGCTGTCCCTGGTCCGCCGGGCCGCACCGTTCGCCTCGCTCCCCGAGTCGGCGTTCACCTCGGTGCTCGACATGCTCGCCGGTCGCTATCCCTCCGACGCCTTCGCGGAGCTGCGCCCCCGGGTGGTCTGGGACCGCGTCGGGGGCACGGTCACGGGCCGCCCCGGCGCGCAGCGGCTCGCCGTCACCTCGGGCGGCACCATTCCCGACCGGGGGCTCTTCGGGGTCTTCCTCGCCGGGGCCGACCCGAAGAAGGGCGGCGGCCGGGTCGGCGAGCTGGACGAGGAGATGGTCTACGAGTCCCGCGTCGGCGACGTCTTCACCCTGGGCACCACGTCCTGGCGGATCGAGGACATCACCCGGGACCGGGTCCTCGTCTCGCCCGCCCCGGGCGTTCCGGGCCGGCTGCCGTTCTGGAAGGGCGACCAGCTGGGCCGCCCCCTGGAGCTCGGGCGTGCCCTGGGAGCGTTCCTCCGTGAGATCGGCGGCCTGTCCGAGGAGGACGCCCGGCTGCGCCTGCTGGCCGCCGGTCTCGACGCCTGGGCGGCGGACAACATCCTGGCCTATCTGGACGAGCAGCGCCGGGCCTGCGGCCACGTCCCGGACGACCGGACGATCCTGGTCGAGCGGTTCCGGGACGAGCTGGGCGACTGGCGGGTCGTCGTGCACTCCCCCTTCGGCGCCCAGGTGCACGCCCCCTGGGCGCTCGCCCTCTCCGCCCGCCTCGGTGAGCGCTACGGGATGGACGCCCAGGTCATGCACGCCGACGACGGGATCGTGCTGCGGCTGCCCGACGCGGACATGATGGGCCTGGATCTGCTCGATCTCGACGCCCCGAAGGCCCCGGACGCGGGGACCGAGGGACCCGCGCCGGGAGCCGTGGCGTACGACAGCGACCAGCCCCCGGTGGCGGCCGCCGACGTGGTCTTCGAGCGGGGCGAGGTCCAGCAGATCGTCACCGACCAGGTGGGCGGATCGGCCCTGTTCGCCGCCCGGTTCCGGGAGTGCGCCGCGCGCGCCCTGCTGCTGCCCCGGCGCTCCCCCGGCAAGCGCACCCCGCTCTGGCAGCAGCGCCAGCGGGCTTCCCAGCTGCTCCAGGTCGCCTCGGAGTTCGGCTCGTTCCCGATCGTTCTGGAAGCCGTCCGCGAATGCCTCCAGGACGTGTTCGACGTCCCCGGGCTCACGGAACTGATGGGCGACCTGGAGGCGCGCCGGGTCCGGCTGGTCGAGGTGACCACCCAGGAGCCCTCCCCGTTCGCCCGCTCGCTCCTCTTCGGCTACGTGGCGCAGTTCCTGTACGAGGGCGACTCACCGCTCGCCGAGCGGCGCGCCGCCGCCCTCTCCCTGGACTCCCACCTCCTCGCCGAGCTGCTGGGCCAGGCGGAGCTGCGCGAACTGCTCGACCCCGAGGTCCTCACCGAGCTGGAGCGGGAGCTGCAGTGGCTCACCGAGGACCGGCGGATCAAGGACGTCGAGGGGGTCGCCGACCTCCTGCGGGTCCTGGGCCCCCTCACCGACGCCGAGCTGGCCGAGCGCGGCGCCGAGCCCGCTTGGGCGGCGGAGCTGGCGTCGGCCCGCCGGGCGATCCAGGTCCGGATCGCCGGGGCCGATCACTGGGCGGCGATCGAGGACGCGGGCCGGCTGCGCGACGCCCTGGGAACCGCGCTTCCGGTCGGCGTTCCCGAGGCGTTCACCGAGCCGGTGAAGGACCCGCTCGGCGACCTCCTCGCCCGCTTCGCGCGGACGCACGGCCCGTTCACCGCCGCCAGGGCCGCCGAGCGCTTCGGGCTCGGCACCGCCGTCACCGACGGGGCGCTGCAACGGCTGTCGGCCTCCGGCCGGACCGTCCAGGGCGAATTCCACCCGGCGGGCATCGGCCAGGAATGGTGCGACGCCACGGTGCTGCGCCGGCTCCGCCGCCGTTCGCTGGCGGCGCTCCGCCAGGAGCTGGAGCCTGTGCCGCCCGCGGCCCTCGCCTCCTTCCTCCCCCAGTGGCAGCACTTCGGCTCCAACGGCCTGCGGGGCATCGACGGGCTGGCCCGCGCCGTCGAGCAGCTCCAGGGCGCGCCCGTTCCCGCGTCGGCGCTGGAGAAGCTGATCCTGCCGAGCCGGGTCATGGGCTACGCCCCGGCGATGCTCGACGAGCTGACGACCACGGGCGAGGTCGTCTGGGCGGGCGCGGGCGCCCTGCCCGGCAAGGACGGCTGGGTCTCCCTCTACCTCGCCGACAGCGCGCCGCTCCTCCTGCCTCCCCCGCACCCGCTGGAGCTGTCGGCGCTCCACGAGTCCGTGCTCACCACGCTCTCCGGCGGATACGGCCTCTTCTTCCGCCAGGTCGCCGACCAGGTCCGGGCCACCACCCACCCGGACTGCACGGACCAGCAGCTGGCCGACGCCCTGTGGGACCTGGCCTGGTCCGGCCGGCTCACCAACGACACCCTGGCCCCGCTGCGCTCGCTCCTGGGTTCGGGGCGGACGGCGGGCTCCACGGCCCACCGCTCCCGGCGCAGCGTCCCGCGCGGGCGCTACGGCTCGCTCACCGCCGCCGCCCGCCCGGCGTCCCGGACCGGCCCGCCGACCGTATCGGGCCGCTGGTCCCTGCTGCCCCCGGTCGAACCGCAACCGACCCACCGCGCCCACGCCCTGGCCCGTACCCTCCTCGACCGGCACGGCGTGGTGACCCGCGGCGCGGTGCAGGCCGAAGGGGTGGAGGGCGGCTTCTCCGCCACGTACCGCGTCCTGGCCGCCTTCGAGGACAACGGGCAGGCGCGGCGCGGCTATGTGGTGGAGGGGCTCGGGGCCGCGCAGTTCGCGATGGACGGGGCGGTGGACCGCCTGCGGGCGGCCTCCACGGCCCGCGACCGGCGGGATCCGGACTCCGCGCCCCAGGCTCTGGTGCTCGCCGCGGCCGACCCGGCCAACGCGTACGGCGCCGCCCTGCCGTGGCCCGAGTCCCCGGACGGCGCCGGACACAAGCCGGGCCGCAAGGCGGGGGCGCTGGTGGTCCTCGTCGACGGCGAGCTGACGCTCTACATGGAGCGGGGCGGTAAGACGCTCCTGGCCTGGCCCTCCGACCCCGAGTCCCCGGCCCTGCGGGCGGCAGCCGAAGCGCTGGCCGCCTCGGCGCGCGGCGGCGCCCTGGGCACGGTGACGGTGGAGCGGACGAACGGGGTCTCCTCCCTCACCTCGCCGCTGGGCCGGACGCTGGAGGCGGCCGGGTTCCTCGCCACCCCGAGAGGCCTGCGCCTGCGCGCCTGATCCGAGGGTCCTCCGATCCGGGAGGCCGCCAGGCCCGCCCGGGACCTGGACCAGGACCAGGACGGGTACCGGAACCTGGACTGGTACCAGGACCGGGCATCCGACCTCCGGCATCCAGGCGAGCACCCGCGCCATCCCGACGGACGCCACCCGCCCCGGCCGGCACCGCCCGTCCCGGCGGCGGCTCCGGACCGGTGCACGAAGGCCGCGGCCCGCCCATCATGGAGGCATGCCCGAAGGAGACACCGTCCTCCAGACCGCCGCCCGGCTGCACAAGGCACTCGCCGGGCAGGTGCTGACCCGCTCGGACCTGCGCGTCCCCCGTTTCGCCACCGCCGACCTCTCCGGCCGTACCGTCCTGGACGTCACCGCGCGCGGCAAGCACCTGCTGACCCGCGTCGAGGGCGGCCTGACCCTGCACAGCCACCTCCGGATGGACGGCGCCTGGCGGGTGTACGCCCCGGACGAACGCTGGCGGGGCGGCCCGGGGCACCAGATCCGCGCGGTCCTCGCCAACGCGGAGCACACCGCGGTCGGCTACCGGCTCCCGGTGCTGGAGCTGCTGCGCACCAGCGAGGAGGACCGGGCCGTGGGCCATCTGGGCCCTGATCTGCTGGGCCCCGACTGGGACCCCGGCCTGGCCCTGGACCGACTGCTCGCCGCACCGGAGCGCCCCCTCGGCGAGGCGCTCCTGGACCAGCGCAATCTGGCGGGCATCGGCAACGTCTACAAGTGCGAGCTGTGCTTCCTGGCCCGCGTCACCCCGTGGCTCCCCGTGGGCGCCCTCCCCGACGGCGTGCTCCCCCGGCTCGTGACCCTGGCCGAGCGCCTGTTGCACGCCAACCGCGACCGCCCCACCCGCACCACGACGATCACCTCCGAACTCCGCACCCCGCCGTCGCCCGGACCGGAGGCGGGGCCCGGGGCCGGAGTCGGGGCCGAGCGCCCGCGGGCCGCGGCAGCGGCCCGCCCGGCCCGGACACCCGTTCGCGTACAGGAGCGGCTGTACGTCTACGGGCGGGCCCGTCGCCCCTGTCTGCGCTGCGGATCCCCGATCCGTCTCGCCGACCAGGACGACCGGCCCACCTACTGGTGCCCCGGTTGCCAATCAGGACCCACCCCCTAGTTGACGCCCCGTCAGATCCGGTCGTACGGTCCCGTCATGCCCCTCTCCGCGTACGACCTCACCGGCCGCGCCGCGTTCGTCACCGGCGCGGCGAGCGGCATCGGGCGGGCGAGCGCCCTGCTGCTCGCGGAGGCCGGGGCGACGGTGCACTGCGCGGACCGCGACGAGACGGGACTGCGCCGGACGTACGACCTGATCGCCGACGCGGGCGGCAGCGCCCGGACCCATCCCCTCGACGTCACCGATCGCGATCAGGTCCGCGCGAGCGTCGGCGCGGCCGGGCATCTCGACGTCCTGGTCGCCTCGGCCGGGATCATGCACACCAGCAGCGTGCTGGAGACGGCGGACGAGGACCTGGACCGGGTGCTGGCCGTCAATTTCAAGGGGGTTCTGTACGCCTGCCAGGAAGTGGCCCGTTCCATGACGGCCCGCTCCGCCCCCGGCTCGCTGATCACGATGGCATCCGGCGCCGTGGATTCCGCGAGCGCGAACCTGCTCTGCTACAGCGTCGCGAAGGCAGCCGTGGTGCAGCTCACCAAGACACTCGCCACGGAGCTGGGCCCCCACGCCATACGGGTGAACGCCGTGGCGCCCGGCTGGATCCGTACGCCCATGACCGACCGGCACGACGCCCCGGGCCGGCACCGGGCGGAGGCGACGATGGCCCGGATCTCCCCGCTGGGCCGGGTCGGCGAACCGGAGGACGTCGCCCATACCGTGCTGCACCTGGCCTCGGACGCCTCGGCCTTCATGACCGGTCAGATCCTCCGGCCGAACGGCGGCGTCGCCATGCCCTGGTAGACCACCACCGCGTCGACGAACCCAACGCCGAAGGCCCTGACCGCCCCGCCCCTCCCGGCCCCCCTGACCGCCCCGACGGGCTCACCGGCACGACCGACGCGACCGGCACGACCGGCACGACATGGACCGGCAACAGGCTCAACCCCCAGCCCCCCGCCGCCACCGCCCCCTCCACCAGCCCCGCCTGTTCCGGACGCAGCACCAGCCGGAGCACCGCCCACCACCACAGTCCGCCGAGGACCAGCGCCGGCACCCATCGCCGTATCATCGCTGCCTCCCTCGCCGACGTCCTTTCCGGCAGTTTCCCCTGGCGGCGGCCGTGGTGCATCCAGAACGCCCGGCCGAGGGGGTCACCCGCACAGAAGTGCCCCCGCCGAGAACGGCGGGGGCACGCGAACCCGGAGGAAGCCCCGGGGCTACTTGTCGTCGTCCCGGCGGAGGGAGTCCTTCACACCCTTGGCGCGGTCGCCGATTCCGCCCGCCGCGTCCTTGGCACCGCCCTTGGCCTGATCGGCCTTGCCCTCGGCCTCCTTGCGGCGGTCGCCGGTCAGCTTGCCGACGGCCTCCTTGCCCTTGCCCTTCAGCTTGTCCATGGCTCCGTCACTCATGATCTCGCTCCTCCTGCTCGGGATGTCTCTCGGTCGCCGGCCGGGTGCCGGTTCAGGCGCTCTCGGCCTGGAACATCCACGCGTGCTTCTCAAGCTCCGCCGTCAGCCCGATCAGCAGGTCCTGCGTGATCGGATCCGGCTCGTCGGTCGCCTCGATGCGCTCCCGCATCCGGCCGATGACCACGCCCAGCGCGTCCACCAGGATCCGCACGGCGTCGGAGTCCTTGATCCAGCCCTCGGGCACGGACGCGATGGCGGTCTCCTTGGCCACCGTGCCGGACCGCCCGTCCGGATTGACTCCGACGGCCGAGGCGCGCTCGGCGACCGTGTCGGAGTGCTGCCGGGCCGTGACGACGACGTCGTCGAGCTGGAGGTGCACGGAGCGGAAGCGCGGGCCGACCACGTTCCAATGGACCTGCTTGGCCACCAGGGAAAGGTCGACGAGGTCGACCAGAGCGCCCTGCAGCGCCGTTCCCACGACCTTGAGGTCGCTCTCGGACAACGTGCTCTTGACCACAGACATATCCACTGCTCCCATCCGTCAGCCTCTTCACTGACCGTCTCAGTCCATCACCCACGATGGCACATATTGAGCAAAACGGTCATGTGGGCCTTGTCCTCCGTCTGCCCACCGACCGACGGTTCACACCTGCCCCCGCGGACGGGACAGACGGGAGGCCCTGGCCCGTCACACGCAGAAGTCCCGGTCGGCCCCCACGGGGGCCGACCGGGACTCCGGTCGAGCAACTGTGCCGCGTGGATCAGGCGGCGACGACGTCCACCGCTTCCGCGGGCGCCTTGATGGTCACCCGGCCCGACGGCACACCTGCGACCGACGAGACGGAGACGGAGTTGAGCATGGGACGAACCGGTACTGGGACCGGATCACTGGCAGCTGCCGACTCGGCCAGCTCAGCGAGCGAGAGCTCGTCGCTCACTTCACGCATGAGCTCGGACATCCGTACGTCAAGCGCGTCGCAAATCGCGGAGAGCAGCTCGGAGGATGCCTCCTTCTGCCCCCGCTCCACCTCGGAGAGATAACCGAGCGAGACCCGGGCGGACGAGGAGACTTCGCGCAGAGTACGGCCTTGGCGCTGGCGCTGCCGACGCAGCACGTCACCCAGCAGGCGACGGAGCAGAATCATCGGTGGCTCCCTCCTCGGACCGCGTAGCCGCATCCTTCACGCCCTACCGTACCGCCTTGTGCCGCGGCCGTGCGGGGAGCGATGTCGTGTTCACTCAGGGCTGCAAACATCCGTTCCCCCCGTTCTGTTCCGTATCCTGTGCCCGCGCATTCTCACCGAGTTCGCCTGCGAGCAGTTCGAGGGCGTCTCGCACACTCTCACTACGGATATCCGCCCTCCCACCATTCAACCGCAGAGCCGTCACTTTCTCGACGCCGGAGGGTCCGGCCACGGCCACGTAGACCGTGCCGACCTGCTGTCCGTCCTGTGGTTCCGGTCCCGCGACCCCCGTGGTGGAGACGCCCCAGTCGGCGCCCAGCACCCGGCGCACGCCGGCCGCCATCTGCCGCGCGACCTCGGGGTCCACGGCTCCGCGCTCCGCCAGCAGGCCCCCGTCGACACCCAGGACGTCCCGCTTCAGAGGGGTGGCGTACGCCGTCACCGATCCGAGGAAGGATCGGGAGGCGCCGGGTACGGAGGTCAGTTCGGCGGCGACCAGGCCGCCCGTCAGGGATTCGGCGACGGCGAGCGTCTCGCCCCGTGCTCCGAGAAGCCGGAGCACCCGGGCAGCGGCTGTCACCGCTCGGCCTCCGCGGCGCCGCGCGCCTCGGCGGCGGCGCGTACGTCCGTCGCGCCTGCCACGGGTCCGGCTGCCGCGCCGGCGTCGGCCGGGGTGCCGACGGTGGCCTGGAGCGCCTCCGTGGCGGCAGCGGCCCGCTCGGCAGCGGCGGCCCGCTCGGCAGCGGCGGCTCGCTCGGCGGCGAGGCCCCGGCGGCGCAGCACGACGGCCTGGCGTACGTAATCGAGTCCGGTGACGACCGTCAGCACGACGGCGACCATCATCACCCAGAAACGCAAGGTCGCGAGGGGGCCGGTGAGCACCAGGACGTACATCCCGGCCGCCGTCCCCTGCGCGAGCGTCTTCAGCTTGCCGCCTCGGCTGGCCGGGATCACCGCGTGCCGGATGACCCAGAACCGCATCAGCGTGATGCCCAGCTCACGGGCGAGGATGACTCCGGTGATCCACCACGGCAGATCGCCCAGGATGGACAGCGAGACCAGCGCCGCGCCCATGATCGCCTTGTCGGCGATCGGGTCGGCGATCTTCCCGAAGTCGGTGACCAGGTTGTACGCCCGCGCCAGATGACCGTCGAACAGGTCGGTGATCATCGCGACGGCGAAGGCCGCCCAGGCGAACGCGCGCCAGACCGGGTCATATCCGCCGTCGTGGAACAGCAGCAGGACGAACCCGGGCACGAGCAGCAGCCGCACCATGGTCAGGATGTTGGCGATGTTCCACAGGCTGGCCTGGTTGACGGCCGCAGTGCCCAGCTTGCCGCCGCGGACCGGCTTCGCGCCGGAGCCGCCTGCCGCGGATGCCGGGACTCCGGTCATCTGGCTGCCTCCGCAAGCTCGTGGTGTTCGGCCACCAGGTCGACGCCCTCGGTGCCCACTGCCTTTGCCTCGACCATACGGCCCGGCACGAGTCCCTCGCGTGTGGTGAAGACCACGTGGCCATCGGTTTCGGGAGCCTGGTGCGCCGCGCGCCCGATCGCGACCTCGCCGTCCTCCTCCGTCTCCACGGACTCCACCAGCACCTGGAGGGTCTCGCCGACGCGCTCCTCGGCCCGCTGCGAGGTCAGCTCCTCGGCCAGCTGCGAGATGTGGGCGAGGCGCTCCGCGATGGTGTCGGCGTCGAGCTTGTTCTCGTAGCCGACTGCCTCGGTGCCCTCCTCGTCCGAGTATCCGAAGACGCCGATCGCGTCGAGGCGGGCGCCGGTGAGGAAGCGTTCCAGCTCGGCGAGGTCCGCCTCGGTCTCGCCGGGGAAGCCGACGATGAAGTTGGAGCGGGCACCGGCCTCGGGGGCCTTGCTCCGGATGGTGTCCAGGAGCTCCAGGAAGCGGTCGGTGTCGCCGAAGCGGCGCATCGCGCGCAGCACGCCGGGGGCGGAGTGCTGGAAGGAGAGGTCGAAGTACGGCGCGACCTTAGGCGTCGAGGTGAGGACGTCGATGAGGCCCGGGCGCATCTCGGCGGGCTGGAGGTAGCTGACCCGGATCCGCTCGATGCCGTCCACGTCGGCCAGCTCGGGCAGCAGGGTCTCCAGGAGGCGGATGTCGCCGAGGTCCTTGCCGTACGAGGTGTTGTTCTCGGAGACGAGCATGACCTCCTTGACGCCCTGTTCGGCCAGCCAGCGGGTCTCCTGGAGCACGTCCGAGGGGCGCCGCGAGATGAACGAGCCGCGGAAGGAGGGGATGGCGCAGAAGGAGCAGCGGCGGTCGCAGCCGGAGGCGAGCTTGACCGAGGCGACGGGGCTGGTGCCGAGCCTGCGGCGCAGCGGCGCCCGCGGCCCGGAGACCGGTGCGACCCCCTCGGGAAGGTCCTCGGGCGCGGGGGCGGGCGTCTCCTGGGCGTGGCCGGGCAGCGCCACGGCGGCGTCCTGCCGCTCGGCGGGGCTGATCGGCAGCAGCTTCCGGCGGTCGCGCGGGGTGTGCGAGGCGTGGATGCCACCGTTGAGGATGGTCTGGAGCCGGTCGGAGATGTCGGCGTAGTCGTCGAATCCGAGGACGCCGTCCGCCTCCGGCAGGGCCTCGGCGAGGTCCTTGCCGTAGCGCTCGGCCATGCAGCCGACGGCGACGACGGCCTGGGTGCGGCCGTGATCCTTCAGATCGTTGGCTTCGAGCAGGGCGTCGACGGAGTCCTTCTTGGCGGCTTCGACGAACCCACAGGTGTTGACGACTGCGACATCCGCGTCGGAGGCATCCTCGACGAGGTCCCAGCCGTCCGCTGCCAAGCGGCCTGCAAGCTCCTCCGAGTCCACCTCGTTACGGGCGCATCCAAGAGTGACAAGGGCGACGGTACGGCGTTCGGGCATGGACTCAAGACTACTTTGTTCCGGCGGCCCCCCTGCCGTGCAGGGTTGCCTGCCCTCACCGCCGCCCCTTCCCCGCTACGGGGAGTAACAGCGTCCGGGCCGGGGAACGCCGACGGGCGCCCGGCGCGGTGCCGGACGCCCGTCGGGACGTGTACGGAAGCGGAGGACGGCGGATCAGCCGGCCTCGGGGTCGCCCTTGGTGTAGGAAAGCCGTTCGACCTGGCCCGGACCGAAGCGGTCCTCGACCTGCTTGCCGTTGACGAAGAGCTCGATCGCCCCGGCGTCGCCGAGGACGAGGTCGATGCGCTCCTTGTCCTGGAAGGTCTTGGACTCGCCCTGGAGCAGCAGCCCGTCGAAGAGCAGCCGTCCGTTGTGGTCCTTGGCCGAGATCCAGCTCTTGCCCCGGTCGGCGCTGAGCTTGACCGTCACCTTGTCCCGGGGGGCGGCGGCGATGGCGCTCTCGGAGGGCACGGGCTTGGGGTCGGAGGGCTTGGTGGCGGTGGGCTTGGCCGCGGTCTTGTCGGGCTTGGAGCCCTCCGCGATCTGCGCGGTGTTCGAGGGCTCGTCCTCGCCGCTGAAGAGGGTGAAGCCGACGAACCCGATGACGGCGACGATGGCCGCGACCATGGCCGCGGTCCAGTTCGGCCGCCGCGGTTCCGAGCGGATGCGTTCCGCTTCGAACAGCGGCGCCGCGGGGGTCGGGGCGGGACGGCCGCCGTGATCGGCGTCGTACTCCTCGACCAGCGGTTCCGGATCGATGCCGACGGCACGGGCGAGCGTGCGGATGTGACCGCGGGCGTAGACGTCGCCGCCGCAGCGGGAGAAGTCGTCCTGCTCGATCGCGTGCACGATGGGGATGCGCACCCGGGTGGAGCTGCTGACTTCCTCGACCGTCAGAGCCGCGGCGATACGAGCCTGCTGAAGGGCACGACCGATCGAAGGCCGGTCGTCTTCGGGGGAGTTGCCGATGGACACGGGGGCGCCTTTCGAGCGTGAGCCACCTGCTGGATGTTCAGTCTAGGGGGGGTACGAAAGGGAGGGGCAACCGGGAGGGACGACTTTGTAGGCCATCGGGTTCGCCGGACGGGCCCGCCGTCGGCTCCGGTGCGGAGCGGGGACGGAGCACGGCCCCGATCGAGGACTGGGCAACCTGTAGTGGGCCGAACGGGGTGGGAGTACGGGTGAGGTGACGACGGAGCGGGCTTCGGGGAGAAGCACGGTTCCGTCCCTCCCTTCAACTGGACGTACGGCCGTACGAAACGGTTGCCCACAAAACCTTTACGGAGCGGATTCCCCGCGGATGACGGCCAACACCCCGTCGAGCTCGTCGGGTTTCACCATGACGTCGCGCGCCTTGGATCCCTCGCTGGGCCCGACGATGTTGCGGGACTCCATCAGGTCCATCAGCCGTCCCGCCTTCGCGAAGCCGACCCGGAGCTTGCGCTGGAGCATCGAGGTCGATCCGAACTGGGTGGAGACGACCAGTTCGGCGGCCTGGCACAACAGGTCCAGGTCGTCGCCGATGTCCTCGTCGATCTCCTTCTTCTGTTTCGTTCCCACCACGACGTCGTCCCGGAAGACCGGGGCCATCTGGTCCTTGCAGTGCTGGACGACGGCGGCGACCTCGTCCTCGGTGACGAACGCTCCCTGCATGCGGGTGGGTTTGTTGGCGCCCATCGGGAGGAAGAGCCCGTCGCCCTTGCCGATGAGCTTCTCGGCGCCGGGCTGGTCGAGGATGACGCGGCTGTCGGCGAGCGAGGAGGTGGCGAAGGCGAGCCGGGAGGGCACGTTGGCCTTGATCAGGCCGGTCACCACGTCGACCGAGGGGCGCTGGGTGGCGAGCACCAGGTGGATGCCGGCCGCGCGGGCCAGCTGGGTGATGCGGACGATCGAGTCCTCGACGTCGCGCGGGGCCACCATCATCAGGTCGGCCAGCTCGTCGACGATCACCAGCAGATACGGGTACGGGGACAGCTCCCGCTCGCTGCCCTCGGGCGCCTTGCACTTGCCGTTGCGCACCGCGTGGTTGAAGTCGTCGATGTGCCGGTAGCCGAAGTTGGCGAGGTCGTCGTAGCGCAGGTCCATCTCCCGCACGACCCACTGGAGCGCCTCGGCGGCCTTCTTCGGGTTGGTGATGATCGGGGTGATGAGGTGGGGGATGCCCTCGTACGCGGTCAGCTCGACGCGCTTGGGGTCGACCAGAACCATCCGCACGTCGTCCGGGGTGGCCCGCACCATGATCGAGGTGATCAGGCAGTTGATGCAGGAGGACTTGCCGGAACCGGTGGCGCCGGCGACCAGGACGTGCGGCATCTTGGCGA
The DNA here is from genome assembly GCF_041435495.1 of Streptomyces sp. NBC_01116. Taxonomy (NCBI): domain Bacteria; kingdom Bacillati; phylum Actinomycetota; class Actinomycetes; order Kitasatosporales; family Streptomycetaceae; genus Streptomyces; species Streptomyces sp. NBC_01116. The sequence goes on along the minus strand of NZ_CP108644.1, from coordinate 6,457,056 downwards.
GGTTGGCCATCTCATAGCCGCCCTCGACGTTCTTGCCGAGCGCCACGAGCATCGGGTGGTCGTCCTCGGCCGCGTCCGCGAGGCGCAGCACGTCGCCGAGGTTGACCATCTCGCGGTCGGAGTTGGGGATCTCGATGCCGACGGCGGACTTGCCCGGGATCGGCGAGATGATCCGCACGTCCGGGCTGGCCACGGCGTACGCGATGTTCTTGGCCAGCGCCGTGATCTTCTCGACCTTCACGGCGGGGCCGAGCTCGATCTCGTAGCGGGTGACGGTCGGGCCCCGGGTGAAGCCGGTGACCGCGGCGTCGACCTTGAACTCGGTGAAGACGTTGGTCAGCGAGGCGACGACCACGTCGTTGGCGGCGCTGCGGGTCTTGCCCGGTCCGCCGCGCTCCAGCAGGTCGAGCGAGGGCAGCGAGTACGTGATGTCGCCGGACAGCTGGAGCTGCTCGGCGCGTGCGGGAAGCCCCTCGGAACGCTCCGGCGCGGGCTTCGTCAGGTCGGGAACGGCGCCGGACCGGCCGGAGACGTCACCGGAACGGTCACCGCCGGCCGCGTCATCGGCGCCGGGGGACCGGTCCGACCGGCGCCCGGCCCCGGCCTTCCCCGCGGCGTCCCGCTCGGCCTCCCGGGCCCCGGGCACGGGCGTCCCGGTGCGCTCCCGGTCCACGGAGACGCCCTGGGTCAGGTCGGCGACGACCGGCGAGGGCGGCATGCCGTTGAGCACGGCCCCGTCGAGCGCTGCGGCAGCGGCCGCGGCGACGTCCACCGCGTCCAGCGGCCGGTTCATCGCGGGCTGCGCGGAGGGCCTGCGGGGCCTCCTGCGCTTGGTGAGCGCCTCGGCCTCGGCCTCGTCGTGGTCGTGGACCGGGTCCTCGTCCGTGCGCCGCGCGCCACGCCGACGAGTCCGCTCGGGCAGCGCCTCGCGCCACTGTTCGTCGTAGCGCTCGTCGTCGTCCTCGTACCCCTCGCCGGTCCCGGGCGCCGGATCCACGATGCCGAGGCGGACGCCGAGCTGACGCAGCCGCCGCGGGATGGCGTTGACCGGGGTGGCGGTGACGACGAGGAGCCCGAACACGGTCAGCAGCACCAGCAGCGGTACGGCGAGCACCTCGCCCATCATGAAGATCAGCGGCTTGGAGGTGGCCCAGCCGATCAGCCCGCCCGCGTCCTGCATCGCCTCGGTGCCCGCGTCCCGGCCCGGCGAACCGCAGGCGATGTGGACCTGGCCGAGGACTCCGATGACCAGCGCGGAGAGTCCGATGACGATACGGCCGTTGGCTTCGGGCCGCTCCGGATACAGGATCAGCCGCACCGCCATCGCGCCCAGCAGTATGGGCACGAGCAGGTCGAGCCGGCCGAAGGCCCCGGTCACCAGCATCTCGACGAGGTCGCCGACCGGCCCCTGGAGATTGGACCAGGTGCCCGCGGCGACGATCAGCGCCAGGCCGAGCAGCAGCAGCGCGAGCCCGTCCTTGCGGTGGGCGGGGTCAAGTCCCTTGGCGCCACGCCCTATCGAACGGAACAGCGCGCCGACGCCGTGCGCCGCCCCGAGCCAGACCGCCCGCACCAGCCGGTAGACGCCTCCGGTGGGTGACGGTGCGGGTCTGGGCGCGGGCTTCCTGGCCGCCGCCTTCTTCGCGGGCGCCCTCTTCGCGGGAGCAGCCGACTTCTTGGGCGCGGTCTTCTTGGCGGGCGCGGCTTTCTTCGCCGGGCCCGCGGTACGGCCGACGCGCTTCGCGGTGCCCGCCGTGCCCTGGGAACCCTTGCCGGACGTACGTGAGGCCATGGTGCCGAGGTTACCGCTGTCGTCGCCCGTGAACACGTTCGCCTACTGGTTCACCCGACCGTGTCGCCTTCGCGGGGCCCGGAACTGACGTCGCCTCACGGCGGCGTCCGGCCGGCGTCGAGTCGGAGAGGTCGGAATCGTCAGCTCTGTGCGGGCAGTACGCCCGCGGCCCCGCCGGTGCCCGGCTCCAGCGCGTCGAGCGCGCGGCGCAGGCCGGTCAGCTTGCGTTCGAGGTGGGCTGCGGTGGCCACGGCGGCGGCGTCCGCGGATTCGTCGTCGAGCTGCTTGGAGAGCGCTTCCGCCTGCTCCTCGACCGCCGCGAGCCGCGCGGAGAGTTCGGCCAGCAGACCGGCCGGCTCCTTCTCGCTGTCGCCGCCCGCGTGGCCGTCGCCGTCCAACTGGAGTCGCAGCAGCGCGGCCTGCTCGCGGAGCTTGCAGTTCTTCATGTACAGCTCGACGAAGACCGAGACCTTGGCCCGCAGGACCCACGGGTCGAACGGCTTCGAGATGTAGTCCACCGCACCGGCCGCGTAGCCGCGGAAGGTGTGGTGCGGACCGTGGTTGATCGCGGTGAGGAAGATGATCGGGATGTCCCGGGTCCGCTCCCGCCGCTTGATGTGCGCGGCTGTCTCGAAACCATCCATGCCCGGCATCTGGACGTCCAGCAGAATGACCGCGAAGTCGTCCGTGAGCAGCGCTTTGAGCGCCTCCTCCCCTGACGATGCCCGGACCAGTGTCTGATCGAGCGCAGAGAGGATGGCCTCCAGCGCCAGCAGATTCTCCGGCCGGTCATCGACCAGGAGGATCTTGGCCTTCTGCACCATGGCCCGTCCTCCTCGCCCCGGAAATGCACCGGGTGCCGCCCCAGGGGACGACTCCCTTACGCCGTCCGTCCTTGTGCCGGTCATGGTAGCCGCACCCCGCCCGTCACCACACCCTGTCACCGCGATGTCACCGTGCACATACCGCAAACGCGGTGGGAGACCAGAAGGTTCCCCGAATACAGCGCGTTCACACCCGTTCGAGCACAGTCGGTCAACAACTGACACTCATTCGTTCCATTTTCCATCACTCTCCGTGCATCCACTGCTCCATCACCGCAAGCAGGTGATCAGGGTCGACCGGCTTCGTCACATAGTCGGAAGCGCCGCAGTCGATGGCCTTCTCCCGGTCGCCCTTCATCGCCTTCGCGGTGAGCGCGACGATCGGCAGCCCGGCGAACTGCGGCATCCGACGGATCGCGGTCGTCGTCGCGTAACCGTCCATCTCGGGCATCATGATGTCCATCAGCACGACGGTCACATCGTCGTGCTGCTCCAGGACTTCGATGCCCTCACGGCCGTTCTCCGCGTACAGCACCGCCAGTCCGTGCTGCTCCAGCACACTGGTCAGCGCGAAGACGTTGCGGATGTCGTCGTCGACGATGAGGACCTTCTCACCGCGGAAGCGGAACGTCCGCCGGGGCGCCTTCTCCTCCCCGGCCGCCTGGCCCTGAAGCCGGCTCTCGCCCTGACTCCCCTGCGCCTGCACCCACTCCTCCTGCCGCGGGGAGCTCTCGGGCGCGGTCCGGCCGGTCGGCAGCGCGGGCCTGCGAGCCGCGTCCCCCAGGGCCTTGCGCCGCCGCCGGAACATCCCGGCGGAGTTGGCCGGGTCGCCGAACGGAGCCGACGGCCCCTGCGGGGACTGCGCGTGCCCCATCTCGGCCGCGCCGCCCAGCACCTCGGCGGAACCGGAACCCACGGCGGGGTAGCCCTGGGGCGGCAGTTCGGCGCGGTGCAGCGGCAGGTACAGGGTGAAGGTGGAACCGCGCCCCGGCTCGCTCGCCGCGTGGATCTCGCCACCGAGCAGCCGGGCGATCTCCCGGCTGATGGAGAGGCCGAGGCCGGTGCCGCCGTACTTCCGGCTCGTCGTGCCGTCCGCCTGCTTGAACGCCTCGAAGATCACCAGCATCTTGCTGGACGCGATCCCGATCCCGGTGTCGGTGACCGAGAAGGCGATCAGATCGGCGTCCGCGTCGCGCAGCGAACCGGCCTCCAGCAGGTGCTCCCGGATCGCGTTGGGCACATCGGCGCCGGCCGGCCGGATCACCAGCTCCACCGCACCGCCGTCGGTGAACTTCACCGCGTTGGAGAGCAGGTTGCGCAGCACCTGCAGCAGGCGCTGCTCGTCGGTGTGCAGCGTCGCGGGGAGCTCCGGCGACACCCGTACGGAGAAGTCGAGCCCCTTCTCCGCGGTGAGCGGACGGAAGGTCGCCTCCACGTAGTCGACCAGCTGGACCAGCGCGATCCTGGTCGGGCTGACGTCCATCTTGCCCGCCTCGACCTTGGAGAGGTCGAGGATGTCGTTGATCAGCTGGAGCAGGTCGGATCCGGCCCCGTGAATCGTCTCGGCGAACTCCACCTGCTTCGGCGAGAGGTTGCCCTCGGCGTTGTCCGCCAGCAACTTGGCGAGGATCAGCAGCGAGTTGAGCGGCGTCCGCAGCTCGTGCGACATGTTCGCCAGGAACTCGGACTTGTAGCGCATCGAGACCGCGAGCTGCTCGGCCCGCTCCTCCAGCACCTGCCGCGCCTCCTCGATCTCGGTGTTCTTCACCTCGATGTCGCGGTTCTGCTGGGCCAGCAGCTCGGCCTTCTCCTCCAGTTCGGCGTTGGACGCCTGGAGGGCCTTCTGCCGGTTCTCCAACTCCTGTGAGCGGTCGCGCAGTTGCTCGGTCAGCTCCTGCGACTGCTCCAGGAGCTTCTCGGTCTTGGTGTTGACGCTGATCGTGTTGACGCTCGTCGCGATCATCTCGGCGAGCTGGTTGAGGAAGTCCCGCTGGATGTGCGTGAACGGCTGGAAGGAGGCCAGTTCGATCACGCCGAGGACCTTGCCCTCGAAGAGCACCGGCAGCACGATCACATGCGCCGGAGGGGCCTCGCCCAGCCCGGAGGAGATCTTCAGATAGCCGGGCGGCACGTTGTCCACCTGGATCGTCCGCTTCTCCTCGGCCGCCGTCCCGATGAGCGTCTCACCGGGCCGGAAGGAGGTCGGCATCGAACCCGCGGAGTAGCCGTAACTCCCCCGCATCCGCAGCTCGTACGCGCTGGCCGCACCGTCGTCCGGACCCACCTCGTCCGAGTCGCCCGCGCTCATGGCCAGGAAGAACGCGCCGTGCTGCGCCGACACCACCGGCGTCAGCTCGCTCATGATCAGCGAGGCCACGTCGTCGAGATCGCGGCGGCCCTGCATCAGACCGGAGATCCGGGCCAGGTTGCCCTTCAGCCAGTCCTGCTCCTTGTTGGCGAGGGTGGTGTCGCGCAGGTTCGCGATCATCGTGTTGATGTTGTCCTGGAGGACCTGGATCTCGCCGGCCGCGTCCACGTCGATCTTCAGGTTCAGATCGCCGCGGGTCACCGCGGTGGCGACGGCCGCGATGGCGCGGACCTGACGGGTCAGGTTCCCGGCCATCTCGTTCACCGACTCGGTGAGGTCGCGCCAGGTGCCGTCGACGTCCCGCACCCGCGCCTGACCGCCCAGCTGCCCCTCGGTGCCCACCTCGCGGGCCACCCGGGTCACCTGCTCGGCGAACGAGGACAGCTGGTCGACCATCGTGTTGATGGTGTTCTTCAGCTCCTGGATCTCACCGCGCGCGTCGATGTCGATCTTCTTGGTCAGGTCGCCCTTGGCGATGGCGGTGGTGACCGTGGCGATCTGCCGCACCTGGCCGGTCAGGTTGGAGGCCATCGAGTTCACGGACTCGGTGAGGTCCTTCCACGTACCGGCGACTCCCGGCACCCGCGCCTGACCGCCCAGCTCGCCCTCCGTACCCACCTCGCGGGCCACCCGCGTGACCTCGTCGGCGAACGAGGACAGGGTCGTCACCATCGTGTTGACCGTGTCGGCCAGCTCCGCGACCTCGCCGCGCGCCTCCACGGTGACCTTCTTCGTCAGATCGCCGTTGGCGACCGCCGAGGAGACCCGGGAGATGTTGCGCACCTGGCTGGTCAGGTTGTTGGCCATCAGGTTGACGTTCTCGCTGAGGTCCTTCCAGATGCCGGTCGCGCCGCGCACCCGCGCCTGACCGCCGAGAATGCCCTCGGTACCCACCTCGCGGGCCACGCGCGAGACCTCGTCCGCGAAGTTCAGGAGCTGGTCGACCATCGTGTTGACGGTCGTGACCAGTTCGAGGATCTCGCCCTTGGCGTCGACGGTGATCTTCTTGGAGAGATCGCCCTTGGCGACCGCGGTGGTGACCTCGGCGATGTTGCGGACCTGGAGGGTCAGGTTGTTCGCCATGCCGTTGACGGACTGGGTGAGGTCCTTCCACGTACCGGACACGCCCTGGACCTCGGCCTGACCGCCGAGGATGCCCTCCGTGCCCACCTCACGCGCTACCCGCGTCACCTGCTCCGCGAAGTTGGACAGCTGGTCCACCATCGTGTTCAGGGTGTTCTTCAGCTCCAGGATCTCGCCCCGGGCGTCCACGTCGATCTTCTGCGACAGGTCACCGCGCGCCACCGCCGTCGCGACCTGCGCGATGTTACGGACCTGAGCGGTGAGGTTTCCGGCCATGCCGTTCACCGAATCGGTGAGATCGCGCCACACTCCGGCGACGCCCGGCACCTGCGCCTGACCGCCGAGGCGCCCGTCCGTGCCCACCTCGCGGGCGACCCGGGTGACCTGGTCGGCGAAGGCGGAGAGCTGGTCGACCATCGTGTTGATGGTGTTCTTGAGCTCCAGGATCTCGCCCCGGGCGTCCACGTCGATCTTCTGCGACAGGTCTCCCCGCGCCACCGCCGTCGTCACCTGCGCGATCTGCCTCACCTGAGAGGTGAGGTTGCCGGCCATGAAGTTGACGGAGTCCGTGAGCTCCTTCCACGTACCCGACACACCGTCCACGCGCGCCTGACCGCCGAGGCGGCCCTCGGTGCCCACGTCCCGGGCCATCCGCGTCACCTGGTCGGCGAAGCTGGACAGCTGCGCCACCATGGTGTTGACGGTGTTCTTCAGTTCCAGCATCTCTCCGGCCACGTTCACGGTGACCTTCTGCGACAGGTCACCGTTCGCGACCGCCGTGGTGACCTGCGCGATGTCCCGGACCTGACCGGTCAGGTTGCGGAACGCGGTGTTCACCGAGTCGGTGAGGTCCTTCCACGTCCCCGCGGCTCCCGGCACCTCGGCCTGGCCGCCGAGCCGCCCCTCGACACCGACCTCCCGGGCCACGCGGGTCACTTCGGAACCGAAGGACTGAAGCTGGTCCACCATCGTGTTGACGGTGTTCTTCAGCTCCAGCATCTCCCCGGCCACGTCGACCGTGACCTTCTGCGACATGTCGCCGCTGGCCACCGCCGTCGTCACCTGCGCGATGTCACGCACCTGGGTCGTCAGGTTCCGGAAGACCGTGTTCACCGAATCGGTGAGGTCCTTCCACGTCCCCGCGGCTCCCGGCACCTGCGCCTGGCCGCCGAGCAGCCCCTCGCCACCGACCTCGCTCGCCACCCGCGTCACCTCGTCCGCGAAGGTGCGCAGCGTCTCGGTCATCTGGTTGATCGTCTCGGCGAGCTGCGCGACCTCGCCGCGCGCGCTCACCGTGACCTTCTGCGTCAGGTCACCGCTGGCGACCGCCGTCGTCACCTCGGCGATCCCGCGCACCTGGGAGGTGAGGTTGCCCGCCATCGTGTTGACGGAGTCGGTGAGGTCCTTCCACACACCCGCCACGCCCGGCACGGTCGCCTGACCGCCCAGCTCGCCCTCCGTACCCACCTCACGGGCAACGCGCGTCACCTCCGAGGAGAACGACGACAGCTGGTCGACCATCGTGTTGACGGTGTTCTTCAGCTGGAGCATCTCGCCGGCCACATGGACGGTGACCTTCCGCGACAGATCCCCCTTGGCGACCGCCGTCGTCACCAGCGCGATGTCCCGCACCTGGGCCGTCAGCCGGTACGCCATGGTGTTCACGGAGTCCGTGAGGTCCTTCCAGGACCCGGACATCCCGCGCACCTGCGCCTGCCCCCCGAGCTTGCCCTCGGTGCCCACCTCGACGGCTACCCGGGTCACCTGTTCGGTGAAGGCCGACAGCTGGTCGACCAGGTTGTTGACCGTACGGGCGACCTTCAGGAACTCGCCGCGCAGCGGCCGGACCGTCTCGTCCGTCGTGTGCGACCGCAGCTCCATCCGCTGCTCCAGATCACCGTCGGCGATCGCCGACAGCACCCGGCCCACTTCGGAGACCGGTCGCGCGAGATCGTCGACGAGCTCGTTGGAGGCGTCGATCGCGGCGGCCCAGGAACCCTCGCAGGCGCCCGTCTCCAGCCGCTCCGTGAGCTTTCCCTCCCGGCCGACCACGCGCCGTACACGGGCCAGCTCACCGGTGAGGTGAAGGTTCCGGTCGGCGACCTCGTTGAAGACCGCGGAGATCTCCGTCATCACACCGTCGCCGGAGACGGTGAGCCGCCGGCGGAAGTTGCCGTCGCGCATCGCCACGAGTCCCGCCAGCAGTCTGTTCAGAGCTGCCGCGTCGACCTCGACGGTGCCATTGCGCTGCTTTTTCACGGACTGTCCGCCTTTTGTACGCGCCTTCGAACCCCGCGCCGCCACGCCAGACTCCACCGTGTCCCTCCCGCAGGGGTTGACCGTTTCACTCGGGCCTATCAGGAAGCTTGCCCAGTTCCACTTTGGCTCACCGCCACAGCACACCGTCAACGGGCGACCGGGCGGACGTCAAATCGTTGCAACGTACCAGGCCGGGACCGGTCGGCGGGCGACCTGTCCCGGTTGCCCCCCATCCCCTGCACCGGGAGTCCATACTTGTGCGCCCGCGCACCACTGCCGGACCGTTCTGTCCCGAACTCGGCCCTCGTGTAAACGACACCCTCGGCGAACGTCTAGCCTGGCAAGCGAATCGAAGCGGCGATAAACGGGCACAGGACTCGGGGAAGCGACGAGACACCATATGGGGAGTGCTGTGATCACCGCGCGCGCGGCCGCCACCTTCGAACCGGTCGGGCGCTCCGTCGCGACCGCCCGCGCATTCGTCCGGGACACGCTCCAGGGGTGGGGCTACAACGATGTCGTCGACGACGCCGTCGTCCTCACGAGTGAGCTCGTGACCAATGCCGTCGTGCACGCCGGGACGGCGGCCGACGTGCTGTGCCTGCGCAGCGGGGACGGCGTACGTGTTGAGGTCGCCGACCACTATCCGGAACGCGAGGTCCCGCTCCAGAGCAACGGCCTGGACTTCGGCAGCCCCGACCGCGAGAACGGCCGCGGTCTGCTGCTCTGCGCCGCCCTGGCCTCCCGCTGGGGCGTCGAGTACTCCCCCACCCGCAAGCACGTCTGGTTCCAGCTGGACCTGCCCGACCGGCCCGTGGGCATCCGCTCCGCGGGCCCGGTCCTGCCCACCGCGCTGCTCCCCGTCACCGACCAGCGGGTCCGGGTCGCCGTCGTCCAGATCGACAGCACCGGCGCGATCAGCGCGTGGAACGACGACGCCGCGTACGTCTTCGGGCACACCGCGGAACAGGTCTCCGGCAAGCAGTTCACCGACTTCGTGGCCTGGCCCCACACCCCGGGGACCAACACCGGCATCGCCGACGCCCTCCAGCTCTCCCGCTGGGAGGGCAGCTACGGAATCCGCGGCGCCGACGGCCGGACCATCGCCGTCTACGCCTCGCACCTGAGGGTCCGCGACACCGACGGCGAACCCTCCACGGTCTGCCTCCTCGTCCGCGACGACGAGCGCGCCGTGCTCCAGTCCCCCGTCCGCGCCCCGGTCTCCGACGCCTCCTCCGACCACCGCACCGCGGACCCGTTCGAGGTGTTCATCGGCTCCCCGGCCCCCGACGACCTCGACGGCCTCCTCCAGCGGACGGTCGAGCGGGCCCGCGACATGCTCGACGCCGACGCGGCGTTCCTCCTGCTCGCCACGGACGACGAGACGGAGCTGGAGGTCCGCGCCACGACGGGCCTCCCCTCGGCCCGCCAGCGCTTCGCCCGGGTCCCCGTCGAGGCCGGCACGGGACGCTACGGCTCCGCCCGGATGCCGGCCGTCCACGAGGACCTCACCGCCGTCCCCGGCGCCGTGCCCCTGCTCACCGACACCGGGATGCGCTCGGTCGTCACGGTCCCGCTGAAGGTCGAGGGCCGCCTCACCGGCTCCCTCGGCGTCGCGGCGGAAGGTGCGGGCCGCTACACCAACGAGGAGGCCCTGCGCCTCCAGTTCGCGGCGGACCGCATCGCGCTGGCCGTGGAGTCCGCCCGCCTCGGCGAGCTGGAACGGCTGCGCCGCGGCTCCCTGTCCTTCCTCGTCGAAGCCTCCGACCTGCTGGCCGGCACGCTCGACCGGGACCAGACCCTGGCGCTCATGGCCCAGATGACGGTCCCGACCCTGGCCACCTGGTGCGCCGTCTACACGATCGCGGACCAGTCCTCCGAGCCGTATCTCTCGTACGTGCTCCACGAGGACGAGGACCTCATCGACGGGCTCAAGGCCCTGCTCTCCAAGATCGCCCCGCCGGACCCGGTACCGACCCCGGGCGCCCGGGTCTGGGCCGCGCCCTCGGAGGCCGGTCACCGTGCCGCGCTGAGCACCTCGACCCGCAGCCTCCAGCACGACGCTCCGCTGAGCATGAGCACGGCCACCCGCACCATCCTCGCCACGGCCCAGGCCGTCGGCGGCGAGACGGTGGTCCTTCCGTTGGTCGCCCGCAACCGCGTGATCGGCATGCTGACGCTCGGGAAGCCCTCCGACGACCACTTCCGCCAGGAGATCCTGGAGCTGGCCGAGGACCTCTCCCGCAGGGCCGCCCTGGCCCTGGACAACGCCCGCCTGTACTCGGAGCGCACGGCGATCAGCCAGTCCCTCCAGCGGAGCCTGCTGCCCCCGGGCCTCCCCGACGTGCCGAACGTCGAGATCGAGGTCATCTACCGCGCCGCGGGCGAGGGCAACGAGGTCGGCGGCGACTTCTACGACGTCTTCCCGATCAGCGACGGGGCGTACGGCTTCGCGATCGGCGACGTGTGCGGTACGGGGCCCGAGGCCGCCGCCGTCACGGGCCTCGCCCGCCACGCGCTGCGCCTGCTGGCCCGCGAGGGCTTCGGCGGTCCGGCGGTCCTGGAGCGCCTCAACGCGGCGATCCTCGACGAGGGCGCCCGCAGCCGCTTCCTGACCCTCCTGTACGGCGAGCTGTGGCCCCAGGAGGACGGCAGCGCCCTGCTGAAGGTCGTGTGCGCCGGCCATCCCCTGCCGCTGCGCCTGCGCCAGGACGGCTCCGTCGAGTCCGCCGCGGAGCCGCAGCCCCTGCTCGGCGTCATCGAGGACCTCGACCTGTACGAGCAGGAGGTCGTCCTCGACCCGGGCGACGTCCTGCTGTGCGTCACGGACGGCGTCACCGAACGCCGCGAGGGAAGCCGCATGCTGGGCGACGACGGCCTCGCGGACGTCCTGTCGACCTGTACGGGCCTGACGGCCGGAGCGGTCGCCTCCCGCATTCTGCGGGCCGTGGAACGCTTCGCGGCCGAGCCGGCCTCGGACGACATGGCGATCCTGGCCATGCGCGTCCCGGAGCCGCACAGCGTCTGACCTTCAACGCGAAAGGCCCCCGCCGGTGGCGGGGGCCTTTCGCGTTCTCTGAGCCCCAATGCGGAATCGAACCGCAGACCTTCTCCTTACCATGGAGACGCTCTACCGACTGAGCTATTGGGGCCTCGTTGCGCTGTGGCAACGAGGTAAACCATACACGGAATCCAGGGATGCTCATAATCCCGGCCGGCCCGGGTTCACGGGCCCTCCTACGGCCCTCGTGCAGCTCTTGGACGGCCCTCGTGCGGCCCTCGGTTGCCGGGGTCTCCCGGGTCCCGCTGGTCCCGCAGGCCTCACCGGGTCCCCACGGATCTCGGGTGTCGCGGATCGGTCCCGGAACGCAGAAAAGCCCCGCACCAAAAGGTGCGGGGCTTCCCGGAAAAATTGTTCGGCGGCGTCCTACTCTCCCACAGGGTCCCCCCTGCAGTACCATCGGCGCTGAAAGGCTTAGCTTCCGGGTTCGGAATGTAACCGGGCGTTTCCCTAACGCAATGACCACCGAAACACTATGAAATTAACCAACACCGGAAAAACACGGCCGTTCGTTATTTCAGAACTAACACAGTGGACGCGAGCAACTGAGGACAAGCCCTCGGCCTATTAGTACCAGTCAGCTCCACCCCTTACAGGGCTTCCACATCTGGCCTATCAACCCAGTCGTCTACTGGGAGCCTTAACCCTTCAAGAGGGTGGGAATACTCATCTCGAAGCAGGCTTCCCGCTTAGATGCTTTCAGCGGTTATCCTTTCCGAACGTAGCCAACCAGCCATGCCCTTGGCAGGACAACTGGCACACCAGAGGTTCGTCCGTCCCGGTCCTCTCGTACTAGGGACAGCCCTTCTCAATATTCCTACGCGCACAGCGGATAGGGACCGAACTGTCTCACGACGTTCTAAACCCAGCTCGCGTACCGCTTTAATGGGCGAACAGCCCAACCCTTGGGACCGACTCCAGCCCCAGGATGCGACGAGCCGACATCGAGGTGCCAAACCATCCCGTCGATATGGACTCTTGGGGAAGATCAGCCTGTTATCCCCGGGGTACCTTTTATCCGTTGAGCGACAGCGCTTCCACAAGCCACTGCCGGATCACTAGTCCCGACTTTCGTCCCTGCTCGACCCGTCGGTCTCACAGTCAAGCTCCCTTGTGCACTTACACTCAACACCTGATTGCCAACCAGGCTGAGGGAACCTTTGGGCGCCTCCGTTACTCTTTAGGAGGCAACCGCCCCAGTTAAACTACCCATCAGACACTGTCCCTGATCCGGATCACGGACCCAGGTTAGACATCCAGCACGACCAGAGTGGTATTTCAACGACGACTCCACAACCACTGGCGTGGCCGCTTCAAAGTCTCCCACCTATCCTACACAAGCCGAACCGAACACCAATATCAAACTATAGTAAAGGTCCCGGGGTCTTTCCGTCCTGCTGCGCGAAACGAGCATCTTTACTCGTAGTGCAATTTCACCGGGCCTATGGTTGAGACAGTCGAGAAGTCGTTACGCCATTCGTGCAGGTCGGAACTTACCCGACAAGGAATTTCGCTACCTTAGGATGGTTATAGTTACCACCGCCGTTTACTGGCGCTTAAGTTCTCAGCTTCGCCACCCCGAAAGGCAGCTAACCGGTCCCCTTAACGTTCCAGCACCGGGCAGGCGTCAGTCCGTATACATCGCCTTACGGCTTCGCACGGACCTGTGTTTTTAGTAAACAGTCGCTTCTCGCTGGTCTCTGCGGCCACCCCCAGCTCAAGCAGCAAGTGCTATCACCAGTGATGGCCCCCCTTCTCCCGAAGTTACGGGGGCATTTTGCCGAGTTCCTTAACCATAGTTCACCCGAACGCCTCGGTATTCTCTACCTGACCACCTGAGTCGGTTTAGGGTACGGGCCGCCATGAAACTCGCTAGAGGCTTTTCTCGACAGCATAGGATCATCCACTTCACCACAATCGGCTCGGCATCAGGTCTCACCCTTAACGTGTGACGGATTTGCCTACCACACGGGCTACACCCTTACCCCGGGACAACCACCGCCCGGGCTGGACTACCTTCCTGCGTCACCCCATCGCTTACCTACTACAAGTCTGGTTCATCGGCTCCACCACTACCCTCAACTCCGAAGAGATCGGGCCGGCTTCACGGACTTAGCATCGCCTGATTCAGTACTGGGCGTTTCAAAGCGGGTACCGGAATATCAACCGGTTGTCCATCGACTACGCCTGTCGGCCTCGCCTTAGGTCCCGACTTACCCTGGGCAGATCAGCTTGACCCAGGAACCCTTAGTCAATCGGCGCACACGTTTCTCACGTGTGTATCGCTACTCATGCCTGCATTCTCACTCGTGAACCGTCCACAACTCGCTTCCGCGGCTGCTTCACCCGGCACACGACGCTCCCCTACCCATCCGTACTCCCGTTGGGGATATATGTACGAATGACACGACTTCGGCGGTACGCTTGAGCCCCGCTACATTGTCGGCGCGGAATCACTTGACCAGTGAGCTATTACGCACTCTTTCAAGGGTGGCTGCTTCTAAGCCAACCTCCTGGTTGTCTCTGCGACTCCACATCCTTTCCCACTTAGCGTACGCTTAGGGGCCTTAGTCGATGCTCTGGGCTGTTTCCCTCTCGACCATGGAGCTTATCCCCCACAGTCTCACTGCCGCGCTCTCACTTACCGGCATTCGGAGTTTGGCTAAGGTCAGTAACCCGGTAGGGCCCATCGCCTATCCAGTGCTCTACCTCCGGCAAGAAACACACGACGCTGCACCTAAATGCATTTCGGGGAGAACCAGCTATCACGGAGTTTGATTGGCCTTTCACCCCTAACCACAGGTCATCCCCCAGGTTTTCAACCCTGGTGGGTTCGGTCCTCCACGAAGTCTTACCTCCGCTTCAACCTGCCCATGGCTAGATCACTCCGCTTCGGGTCTAGAGCGTGCAACTCAATCGCCCTGTTCGGACTCGCTTTCGCTACGGCTTCCCCACACGGGTTAACCTCGCTACACACCGCTAACTCGCAGGCTCATTCTTCAAAAGGCACGCAGTCACGACTGCATGTGCAAGCACATACAGCGACGCTCCCACGGCTTGTAGGCACACGGTTTCAGGTACTATTTCACTCCGCTCCCGCGGTACTTTTCACCATTCCCTCACGGTACTATCCGCTATCGGTCACCAGGGAATATTTAGGCTTAGCGGGTGGTCCCGCCAGATTCACACGGGATTTCTCGGGCCCCGTGCTACTTGGGTGTCTCTCAAACGAGCCGTTGATGTTTCAGCTACGGGGGTCTTACCCTCTACGCCGGACCTTTCGCATGTCCTTCGCCTACATCAACGGTTTCTGACTCGTCCCACAGCCGGCAGACTGTGAAAGAGAGATCCCACAACCCCGCATGCGCAACCCCTGCCGGGTATCACACGCATACGGTTTGGCCTCATCCAGTTTCGCTCGCCACTACTCCCGGAATCACGGTTGTTTTCTCTTCCTGAGGGTACTGAGATGTTTCACTTCCCCTCGTTCCCTCCACACTGCCTATGTGTTCAGCAGCGGGTGACAGCCCATGACGACTGCCGGGTTTCCCCATTCGGAAACCCCCGGATCAAAGCTTGGTTGACAGCTCCCCGGGGACTATCGTGGCCTCCCACGTCCTTCATCGGTTCCTGGTGCCAAGGCATCCACCGTGCGCCCTTAAAAACTTGGCCACAGATGCTCGCGTCCACTGTGCAGTTCTCAAACAACGACCAGCCACCCATCACCCCACCCCTAAGGGCGAGTTCACTGGGGCCGGCAACCGAAGGACAGACTCAAACGAGCCCGTACCCTCAGATACCCAACAACGTGCCCGGCCCGATGCCCTGTTCACCACGTTCCACGCCGAAGCAGTACTAGTGACCAACAAACCATCGTGCCGAATAGTCAACGTTCCACCCATGAGCAACCAGCACCGAACATTCGCCGGTGTACTGGCCTCTGACCAAGCGAACCTGGTAAGAAGTGCTCCTTAGAAAGGAGGTGATCCAGCCGCACCTTCCGGTACGGCTACCTTGTTACGACTTCGTCCCAATCGCCAGTCCCACCTTCGACAGCTCCCTCCCACAAGGGGTTGGGCCACCGGCTTCGGGTGTTACCGACTTTCGTGACGTGACGGGCGGTGTGTACAAGGCCCGGGAACGTATTCACCGCAGCAATGCTGATCTGCGATTACTAGCAACTCCGACTTCATGGGGTCGAGTTGCAGACCCCAATCCGAACTGAGACCGGCTTTTTGAGATTCGCTCCGCCTCGCGGCATCGCAGCTCATTGTACCGGCCATTGTAGCACGTGTGCAGCCCAAGACATAAGGGGCATGATGACTTGACGTCGTCCCCACCTTCCTCCGAGTTGACCCCGGCAGTCTCCTGTGAGTCCCCATCACCCCGAAGGGCATGCTGGCAACACAGAACAAGGGTTGCGCTCGTTGCGGGACTTAACCCAACATCTCACGACACGAGCTGACGACAGCCATGCACCACCTGTATACCGACCACAAGGGGGGCACCATCTCTGATGCTTTCCGGTATATGTCAAGCCTTGGTAAGGTTCTTCGCGTTGCGTCGAATTAAGCCACATGCTCCGCTGCTTGTGCGGGCCCCCGTCAATTCCTTTGAGTTTTAGCCTTGCGGCCGTACTCCCCAGGCGGGGAACTTAATGCGTTAGCTGCGGCACCGACGACGTGGAATGTCGCCAACACCTAGTTCCCAACGTTTACGGCGTGGACTACCAGGGTATCTAATCCTGTTCGCTCCCCACGCTTTCGCTCCTCAGCGTCAGTAATGGCCCAGAGATCCGCCTTCGCCACCGGTGTTCCTCCTGATATCTGCGCATTTCACCGCTACACCAGGAATTCCGATCTCCCCTACCACACTCTAGCTAGCCCGTATCGAATGCAGACCCGGGGTTAAGCCCCGGGCTTTCACATCCGACGTGACAAGCCGCCTACGAGCTCTTTACGCCCAATAATTCCGGACAACGCTTGCGCCCTACGTATTACCGCGGCTGCTGGCACGTAGTTAGCCGGCGCTTCTTCTGCAGGTACCGTCACTTTCGCTTCTTCCCTGCTGAAAGAGGTTTACAACCCGAAGGCCGTCATCCCTCACGCGGCGTCGCTGCATCAGGCTTTCGCCCATTGTGCAATATTCCCCACTGCTGCCTCCCGTAGGAGTCTGGGCCGTGTCTCAGTCCCAGTGTGGCCGGTCGCCCTCTCAGGCCGGCTACCCGTCGTCGCCTTGGTAGGCCATTACCCCACCAACAAGCTGATAGGCCGCGGGCTCATCCTTCACCGCCGGAGCTTTTAACCCCGTCCCATGCGGGACAGAGTGTTATCCGGTATTAGACCCCGTTTCCAGGGCTTGTCCCAGAGTGAAGGGCAGATTGCCCACGTGTTACTCACCCGTTCGCCACTAATCCACCCCGAAAGGCTTCATCGTTCGACTTGCATGTGTTAAGCACGCCGCCAGCGTTCGTCCTGAGCCAGGATCAAACTCTCCGTGAATGTTTACCCGTAATCGGGTGCACACATCACGAGAGCGGAACAACCGGTCGGAATAAGACCCGTTGTTCACAGCGTCCTCGCTGTGTAATTGCCTGCCGGCCACCGAAGTGGACCCGCAGGACTTTCAAAGGAACCACCAACCTGCCGAAGCAGGCCGGGGTATCAACATATCTGGCGTTGACTTTTGGCACGCTGTTGAGTTCTCAAGGAACGGACGCTTCCTTCGGTCCCGTATCACCGGGGCCCTCCGGGCGCTTCCCTTCGTTTACTTCTTCTGTCTCGCTGTCTTGCGTTTCCGACTCTATCAGACTCTTTCGTGTCCGATTCCCGGTCGAAGCGGGTCTCGCATCCCGCCTTCCAGGTCCTTCGCTTTCGCGTTTTCCCTTTCCGGCGAGTCCGACTTTACCAGACTCTTTTTCGTTCCGTTTCCGGTCCGAATTCGATTTCCGGTGGCCTGCGGAGCGGCCTTGCCTTTCGGCGGATCCGACTTTATCAGAGATTCTGAGTCGGAATTCCCGCCCCGTTCGGGGTTCTCCAAGCGCACGAGTGCGCGCGGTGCTTCCCGTTCAGGCGGAGACGTAAACGTACTGGAGCGGGGCTCCTCGATGCAAATCGAGAGCCCCGCTCCAGGTCAGGCGGTCGTGAGGGGTCAGACCTCGACGACGACCGGAAGGATCATCGGACGCCGGCGGTAGGTGTCGGACACCCACTTGCCGACCGTCCTGCGGACCATCTGCTGGAGCTGATGGGGCTCCATCACGCCGTCCTGCGCCGACTTGTCCAGGGCTTCCTGGATCTTCGGCGTGACGGCCACGAAGGCGCTGTCGTCGATGCCGGAGCCCCGGGCCTGGATGTGGGGGCCGCCCACGATCTTGCCGGAGGAGCTGTCGACCACGATGAACACCGAGATGATGCCCTCGTCGCCCAGGATGCGTCGGTCCTTGAGGGAGGTCTCGGTGACGTCTCCGACGGAGAGGCCGTCGACGTAGACGTAACCGGCCTGGACCTTGCCGACGATCTTCGCCTTGCCGTCGATGAGGTCGACGACCACGCCGTCCTCGGCGATGACGATGTGGTCCTTCGGTACGCCGGTGAGGGCGCCCAGCTCGGCGTTGGCGCGCAGGTGGCGCCATTCGCCGTGGACCGGCATCAGGTTCTTCGGCTTGCAGATGTTGTAGAAGTACAGCAGCTCGCCGGCCGAGGCGTGGCCCGAGACGTGGACCTTGGCGTTGCCCTTGTGGACGACGTTGGCGCCCCAGCGGGTCAGGCCGTTGATCACGCGGTAGACCGCGTTCTCGTTGCCCGGGATCAGGGACGACGCGAGGATCACCGTGTCGCCCGGGACGATCCGGATCTGGTGGTCGCGGTTGGCCATCCGGGAGAGGGCCGCCATCGGCTCGCCCTGCGAGCCCGTGCAGACCAGCACGACCTCGTCGTCCGGGAGGTCGTCGAGGGTCTTGACGTCGACGACCAGTCCGGCGGGAACCTTCAGGTAGCCCAGGTCGCGGGCGATGCCCATGTTGCGGACCATCGAGCGGCCGACGAAGGCGACCCTGCGGCCGTATTCGTGTGCGGCGTCCAGGATCTGCTGGATGCGGTGCACATGGCTGGCGAAGCTCGCCACGATGATGCGCTTCTGGGCGTTCGCGAAGACCGTGCGCAGGACGTTGGAGATGTCCCGCTCCGGCGGCACGAAGCCGGGAACCTCGGCGTTCGTGGAGTCGGAGAGGAGGAGGTCGATGCCCTCCTCGCTGAGGCGCGCGAACGCGTGCAGGTCGGTGAGACGGCCGTCCAGCGGAAGCTGGTCCATCTTGAAGTCACCGGTGGCCACGGCCATGCCCGCGGGGGTGCGGATGGCGACGGCGAGAGCGTCCGGGATGGAGTGGTTGACCGCGATGAACTCGCAGTCGAAGACGCCGATGCGCTCGCGCTGGCCCTCGGTGACCTCAAGGGTGTACGGGCGGATCCGGTGCTCCTGGAGCTTCGCCTCGATGAGCGCGAGGGTCAGCTTGGAGCCGATGAGGGGGATGTCCGGCTTCAGGCGCAGCAGGTACGGGACACCACCGATGTGGTCCTCGTGGCCGTGCGTGAGGACGATGCCCTCGATGTCGTCCAGGCGGTCCCGGATCGTGGTGAAGTCCGGAAGGATCAGGTCGATGCCCGGCTGCTCCTCCTCGGGGAAGAGGACGCCGCAGTCGACGATGAGCAGGCGGCCGCCGTACTCGAAGACCGTCATGTTCCGGCCGATCTCGCCCAGGCCGCCGAGCGGGGTGACCCGCAGGGCGCCCTTCGGGAGCTTCGGCGGGGTACCGAGTTCAGGATGCGGATGACTCAAAAGACTCTCCTTACCACGCGCGCCACGTACCGCTGAGGCACGTGGCGCGCATGTCATTCGTGCACTTGCTGTTGTCTTGGGGTGGTGCTCGATGCGAGTCGCCTCGCGTATTCAGTTGTGAAGTCCGTGTTCAAAGAGGTCGGTGCCTAGAGCTGTACCCCGCCGGCGGCGAGATCGATCTTGAGCTGGGCCGTCTCCTGGGCGCTGAGCTCCACCAGCGGCAGGCGCAGCGGTCCGGCCGGGAGTCCCTGGAGGGTCAGGGCGGCCTTCGTGGTGATGACGCCCTGGGTGCGGAACATCCCGGTGAAGACCGGGAGCAGCTTCTGGTGGATCTCGGTGGCCTTCTGGACGTCGCCGCTCGCATACGCGTCGATCAGGGCCCGCAGCTCGGGGGTGACCATGTGGCCGACCACGGAGACGAAGCCGACCGCGCCGACCGAGAGGAGGGGCAGGTTGAGCATGTCGTCGCCCGAGTACCAGGCGAGTCCCGATTCGGCGATGGCCCAGCTGGCACGGCCCAGGTCGCCCTTGGCGTCCTTGTTCGCGACGATCCGCGGGTGGTCGGCCAGCCGGACGAGGGTCTCGGTGTCGATCGGCACCCCGCTGCGGCCGGGGATGTCGTACAGCATCACGGGCAGGCCCGTGGAGTCGGCGATGGCCGTGAAGTGCCGGAGCAGGCCCTCCTGCGGCGGCTTGTTGTAGTAGGGCGTCACCGCGAGCAGGCCGTGGGCGCCGGTTCGCTCGGCCGTCCGGGCGAGCTCGACGCTGTGCCGGGTGTCATTGGTGCCGATGCCGGCGACGACATGCGCGCGGTCGCCGACCGCTTCGAGCACCGCCCGTACGAGCTGGTCCTTCTCCGTGTCACTGGTGGTCGGGGACTCACCGGTGGTGCCGTTGACGATCAGGCCGTCATTGCCTGCGTCCACCAGGTGGGCGGCGAGCCGCTGGGCGCCGTCGAGGTCGAGAGCGCCGTCCGCCGTGAAGGGCGTGACCATAGCGGTGAGGACCCGCCCGAAGGGGGTCTGCGGAGTGGAGATCGGAGCCATGGGTAACACGCTACTCGCTGCTCAGCGCGCGGGGTCCCCTCGGGGGGACGGGGAAGAGGAGCCCGGCACTGCCTGCTCGGGGGTTCAAGCAGTGCCGGGTCCGTTTGATCAGCCTAGATGAACTTCTCGAAACGCCGCAATACGGACACCGCCTACGGGGCTACCCGTCCATTTTTGTTGAAGGCCGCATGAGTGAGCGGCATGAGCCGCTCCCAGTGGGCTTCCATCTGCTCGCCGACCATCTCGATCTCGCGCTGCGGGAAGGACGGAACCTTCGCCAGCTCGTGCTGGGTGCGCAGGCCGAGGAAGTGCATCAGGGAGCGTGCGTTGCAGGTGGCGTACATCGTGGAGAAGAGGCCGACCGGCAGCACCGCACGGGCGACCTCGCGGGCCACGCCCGCGGCAAGCATCTCCTGGTACGCCGCGTAGGAGGCCCGGTAGGACTCCTCCATGGCGCGGGTCGTCAGGTCGTACTGCTCCTCGGTGCCCTCGACGAACTCGTACTTGCCGGGACGGCCCTGCTGGACCAGCTTGCGGGAGGTTCCGGGGACGTAGAAGACCGGGTCCAGCTCCCTGTAGCGGCCCGATTCCTCGTTGTACGACCAGCCGACGCGGTGCCGCATGAACTCGCGGAAGACGAAGATCGGGGCGCTGACGAAGAACGTCATCGAGTTGTGCTCGAACGGGCTGCCGTGCCGGTCCCGCATGAGGTAGTTGATGAGCCCCTTGGAGCGCTCGGGGTCCTTGGTGACCTCTTCGAGCGACTGCTCGCCGGCGGTGGAGACCCGGGCGGCGAACAGCACGTCCGCGTCGCGCGCGTCGCTCTTCACCAGCTCGACGGTGACGTCACTGCGGAAGTGGGGCTTTGCGGGTTCGGGGGTGTCGGTCACCGACAGGGGTCCTTCCAATGGCGTCGCTCGGGCGGCGACCACTTTACGGGCCGGGCGGACGGGGCATGCACGCGGCGGCCTCGGGCAGCCGTTCGTGGAGTCCTTCAAACGTTACGGCGATTCGGGGCACCGATCGGGCCGTTCGTACGTCTGACTCATTAGCAGCACCCGTCACTGAGATCAAGGAGAGTTTCCTCATGTTCCGCCGGCGTGAAGCCGTCCCGTTCTCGTTCGTCGCCGAGTCCGACCGATTCCGCAGCAATGTCACTCCCCCGCCCGCGACCCGTGCCACCGTTCCCGAACTTCTGGGGCGGTCCCTGGTCGGGCTCACCGTGGTCGCCGGCCTCGTGGGCTCCCTGCTGCTGGGGCTCCCGGCTCTCGAATCCCCGCAGTCCCCGGCGCACGGCAAGCAGTCCGAGGCGTCGCAGGGCCGCTGACCCGTACGCCGCTGACTCGTACGGACCCCCTGGGGTGGTCGGGCCGGTGGCACTCTCGGTAGCCTCACCGGGCACAGCAATCGAGCGTGCTTGTGAGTGAGGATGAGTCGTGCCCCTGCCCTTTCTGACGGCCGACCGCGCATTCGACGCGAGCGCGGAGGACGTCGCGCTGCCGTTCGACGACCACGACAGCTGGCGGCGGCCCTACCGCCCCGGCCCGTGGCGGGTCGCGGCGGCGGCCACCCTGTTGTTGCTGGCCTCGTTCGTTCTGCTCGCGGCCATGATCATCGGGGTGGCCGGAGCGCCTTCGGGCGCCACCGTGTGTCTGGCTCTGGCCGGTGCGCTGATCGCCGCCGCCCTGCGACTGCTGCGGGTCGGCGCGTGGGTCAGCCGCCACGGAGTGCGGCGCGTCGCGTTCTTCCGGACCACCACGGTGGCCTGGAGCGGCACGTCCGCGGTCCGTACGGTCCAGCAGCCCGTGAAGTGGATGGGCCTTCCCCGTACGGTCCAGGGCCAGGCGCTCGTCGTGGTCCGGCAGAACGGTGAGACGCTGCCGCCGCTGACCACCGACCACAACGCGGACTTCCTCGGGCGCGAGGAGGCGTTCGAGCGGGCCACGGACGCGGTGGAGGCCTGGGCGGACGAGTACCGGCAGGGGTGAGCCCCTGCCTGCCGCGACCTGTACGTGAGTGAGCCCGGGACCGTGATCGGTCCCGGGCTCACTCGCGTACGTCGGGGAGGACGTCCTCAATCTCCGGACGGGCCGGGAGCCGCGGACGGGCTGAGCACGGGGGACGGCCTGGACCGGTGCAGTGCGATCGCCCTCTGCATCGCCTTGCGGGCTCGCGGGGTGTCCCTCGCGTCCTGGTAGGCGACCGCCAGCCTGAACCAGGTGCGCCAGTCGTCCGGGGCGTCCTCGGTCTCCTCGCGGCGCTTGGTGAAGACCGCGTCGGCGGCGTCCCGGTCGATCCGGCCGGACGGCGTGCGGGCCAGGTCGTCGACCGGCAGGCCGCCCTCCGCGTCCAGCTCGGCCGCCAGGGCGTTGGCGCGGCGGACGAACTGGGTGTTCTTCCAGAGGAACCAGACGCCGATCACCGGCAGGATCAGCACGGCGACCCCGAACGTGACCGTGACCAGCGTGCCGTGCCGGATGAGCATCAGGCCGCGGCTGCCGACCAGGACGAAGTAGAAGACCAGGACGGCGGCCGTGACGATGTAGGTGATCTTTGCGCGCATGGTGGGCTCAGTCAGTTCAGGTCGA
Organism: Streptomyces sp. NBC_01116; assembly: GCF_041435495.1. Classification (NCBI taxonomy): domain Bacteria; kingdom Bacillati; phylum Actinomycetota; class Actinomycetes; order Kitasatosporales; family Streptomycetaceae; genus Streptomyces; species Streptomyces sp. NBC_01116. Next base: position 6,434,199 of record NZ_CP108644.1, on the reverse strand, counting down.
GGAAGTGTTCCAGGCCGAACGTGAGGCCGGGAGTGGTCACCACACGGCGGACGCCGAGCAGGATGCCCGGCATGAAGCTGCTGTGGTGGAGGGAGTCGTGGCGGATGGTGAGGGTCTCGCCCTCACCGCCGAGCAGCACTTCCTGGTGGGCCAGCAGCCCGCGGAGCCGGATCGCGTGGACCGGGACGCCGTCGACGTCCGCGCCGCGCGCGCCGTCCAGGGCGGTGGTGGTGGCGTCCGGCTGGGGCGCGCTGCCCGCCTTGGCGCGGGCCGCCGCGATGAGCTGGGCGGTGCGGGTGGCGGTGCCGGAGGGGGCGTCGACCTTGTTCGGGTGGTGGAGTTCGACGACCTCGACGGACTCGAAGTAGCGGGCGGCCTGCTCCGCGAACTTCATGGTCAGGACGGCGCCGATGGAGAAGTTCGGGGCGATCAGGACGCCCGTCCCCGGGGAGTCGTCCAGCCAGGTGGTCAGCTGCGCGAGCCGTTCGTCGGTCCAGCCCGTGGTGCCGACGACGGCGTGGATGCCGTGCCGGACGCAGAAGTCGAGGTTGCCCATCACCGACGCGGGGGTGGTGAGCTCGACGACGGCCTGGGTGCCGGTGTCGACGAGGGTCTCCAGCTTGTCGCCCCGGCCCAGGGCCGCCACCAGCTCCAGGTCGTCGGCGGCCTCGATCGCGGTTACGGCCTCGGAGCCGATGCGGCCCTTCGCACCGAGAACGGCTACGCGCAGCTTACTCATGGTGATTCCTTAAGGGATTAGGAGACCGCTTCGTGGAGGCGGTCCGCCTGCTTGTCCTTGAGCGGGCCGATGACCGAGAGCGAGGGGCGCTGGGTGAGGAGTTCGCCCGCCACCTCCCGTACGTCGTCGGGGGTGACCTCCGCGATGCGCGCGAGCATGTCGTCGACGGACATCTGCTCGCCCCAGCACAGCTCGCTCTTGCCGATACGGTTCATCAGCGCGCCGGTGTCCTCCAGGCCGAGGACGGTGGAGCCGGAGAGCTGCCCGATGGCGCGGGCGACCTCGTCGTCGTCCAGTCCGTGCGTGGCGACCCGGTCCAGCTCGTCGCGGCAGATCTTGAGGACGTCGTGGACCTGGTTCGGGCGGCAGCCCGCGTACACGCCGAAGAGGCCGCAGTCGGCGAAGCCCGAGGTGTACGAGTACACGCTGTAGGCCAGGCCGCGCTTCTCCCGGACCTCCTGGAAGAGGCGGGAGCTCATGCCGCCGCCGAGGGCGGTGTTGAGGACGCCCAGCGCCCAGCGGCGCTCGTCGGTGCGGGCGAGGCCCGGCATGCCGAGGACCACGTGGGCCTGCTCGGTCTTGCGGTTCAGCAGCTCGACCTTGCCGGCGGTGCGCAGGGTGCGGGAGCCCTCGCGGGGCGCCATGGGGACGGCGTCGTGGCGGGAGAGCGCCCCGGCGCGCTCGAAGGCCCTGCGGACCTGTCGTACGACCGTGGCGTGGTCGACGTTGCCGGCGGCGGCGACGACGAGGTGCGTGGGGTCGTAGTGCTTCTTGTAGAAGCGGGCGATCTGGCCGCGGTTCAGCGCGTTGATCGTGTCGACGGTGCCGAGGACCGGTCGGCCCAGGGGGGTGTCGCCGAGCATGGTGTGCGCGAACAGGTCGTGCACGCAGTCGCCCGGGTCGTCCTCGGTCATCGCGATCTCTTCGAGGATGACGCCGCGCTCGGCGTCGACGTCCTCGGGGGCGATCAGCGAGCCGGTCAGCATGTCGCAGACGACGTCGATGGCCAGCGGCAGGTCGGTGTCCAGGACCCGCGCGTAGTAGCAGGTGTACTCCTTCGCCGTGAAGGCGTTCATCTCGCCGCCGACCGCGTCGATCGCGGAGGAGATGTCGAGGGCGGTGCGCTTGGCCGTGCCCTTGAAGAGGAGGTGTTCGAGGTAGTGGGTCGCGCCGTTCAGGGTGGGCGTCTCGTCGCGGGAGCCGACGTTGGCCCAGATGCCGAAGGTGGCGGACCGGACGGAGGGCAGGGTCTCGGTGACGATCCGCAGACCGCCGGGGAGGACGGTCCGGCGGACGGTGCCGATGCCGTCCTTGCCCTTCAGAAGCGTTTGGGTACGGGCGACGGCCCGCGCCTCGGAGGAGGCGCGGGCCGTCGTCGCGGAACTACGGGACGTCACTTGTCGGTGTCGTCCTTCTTCTCGTCCTCTTCGCCCTCGATGACGGGGATGAGGGAGAGCTTGCCGCGGGAGTCGATCTCGGCGATCTCCACCTGGACCTTGGCGCCGACCGCGAGCACGTCCTCGACGTTCTCCACGCGCTTGCCACCGGCGAGCTTGCGGATCTGCGAGATGTGCAGCAGACCGTCCTTGCCCGGCATGAGCGAGACGAACGCACCGAAGGTGGTGGTCTTGACGACCGTGCCCAGGTAGCGCTCGCCGACCTCCGGCATGGTCGGGTTGGCGATCGCGTTGATCGTGGCGCGGGCGGCCTCGGCCTGCGAGCCCTGCTGGGCACCGATGTAGATGGTGCCGTCGTCCTCGATCGTGATGTCGGCGCCGGTGTCCTCCTGGATCTGGTTGATCATCTTGCCCTTGGGGCCGATGACCTCACCGATCTTGTCCACCGGGATCTTGACGGTGATGATCCGCGGGGCGTTCGGGGACATCTCGTCCGGGACGTCGATGGCCTCGTTCATGACGTCCAGGATGTGCAGACGCGCGTCACGGGCCTGCTTCAGCGCGGCGGCCAGGACCGAGGCGGGGATGCCGTCGAGCTTGGTGTCGAGCTGGAGCGCGGTCACGAACTGCTTGGTACCGGCGACCTTGAAGTCCATGTCGCCGAAGGCGTCCTCCGCACCGAGGATGTCGGTGAGGGCGACGTAGTGGGTCTTGCCGTCGATCTCCTGGGAGATCAGGCCCATGGCGATACCGGCGACGGCGGCCTTGAGGGGCACACCTGCGTTCAGCAGCGACATGGTGGAGGCGCAGACCGAGCCCATGGACGTCGAGCCGTTGGAGCCCAGCGCCTCGGAGACCTGGCGGATCGCGTAGGGGAACTCCTCGCGCGAGGGCAGCACCGGCATGATGGCGCGCTCGGCGAGCGCTCCGTGGCCGATCTCGCGGCGCTTGGGCGAGCCCACGCGGCCGGTCTCGCCGACGGAGTACGGCGGGAAGTTGTAGTTGTGCATGTAGCGCTTGCGGGTCACCGGGGAGAGGGTGTCCAGCTGCTGCTCCATACGGAGCATGTTGAGGGTGGTGACGCCCAGGATCTGGGTCTCGCCACGCTCGAACAGCGCCGAGCCGTGCACGCGCGGGATGGCCTCGACCTCGGCGGCGAGCGTACGGATGTCCGTGACGCCGCGGCCGTCGATGCGGACCTTGTCCTTGATGACGCGCTCGCGGACCAGCTTCTTGGTCAGCGAGCGGTACGCGGCGGAGATCTCCTTCTCGCGGCCCTCGAAGGCCGGGAGGAGCTTCTCGGCGGCGATCTCCTTGACGCGGTCCAGCTCGGCCTCGCGGTCCTGCTTGCCGGCGATGGTGAGCGCCTGCGTCAGCTCGGAGGTGACGGCCTTGGAGAGCGCCTCGAAGACGTCGTCCTGGTAGTCCAGGAAGACCGGGAACTCGCCGACCGGCTTGGCGGCCTTGGAGGCCAGGTCGGACTGGGCCTTGCAGAGCGCCTTGATGAAGGGCTTCGCGGCGTCCAGACCGGCGGCGACGATCTCCTCGGTGGGAGCCTCGGCGCCGTCCTTGACGAGCTGGATGGTCTTCTCGGTGGCCTCGGCCTCGACCATCATGATCGCGACGTCGCCGTCCTCCAGGACGCGACCGGCGACGACCATGTCGAAGACGGCGTCCTCGAGCTCGGTGTGCGTCGGGAACGCGACCCACTGGCCCTTGATCAGGGCGACGCGGGTGGCGCCGATCGGGCCGGAGAAGGGCAGGCCCGCCAGGATGGTGGAGCAGGAGGCGGCGTTGATCGCGACCACGTCGTACAGGTGGTCGGGGTTGAGCGCCATGATCGTCTCGACGATCTGGATCTCGTTGCGCAGGCCCTTCTTGAAGGAGGGGCGCAGCGGCCGGTCGATCAGGCGGCAGGTGAGGATCGCGTCCTCGGAGGGCCGGCCCTCACGGCGGAAGAAGGAGCCGGGGATCTTGCCGGCCGCGTACTGCCGCTCCTCGACGTCCACCGTGAGGGGGAAGAAGTCGAGGTTGTCCTTGGGCCGCTTGGAAGCGGTGGTGGCCGACAGCACCATGGTGTCGTCGTCCAGGTACGCGACGGCGGAGCCGGCGGCCTGCTTGGCCAGGCGGCCCGTCTCGAAGCGGATGGTGCGGGTGCCGAAGGTTCCGTTGTCGATAACGGCCTCGGCGTAGTGGGTCTCGTTCTCCACTAGTGATTTCTCCATACTCGTCGTCTTTCGTCCTCACGCCCGTGTGGCGGGGGACGGTGCGGGAGAGGCGCACCGTGGATGCGGGCCGGTCTTCGATCGAAGCTCCCGGGCATGTTCCCGGGGGCCACTACCGAGGACCGGCGGCGGCGTCGTCGCGCCTCTCCCTCGTTCTTGCGTCGCGCGTGTTCGTCGCGCTGGTCGTGCGGGTGTCGCTGCACCCAGGTTACTGAGCTTGACACCGGTCGTGCACGTACGGCAAAGGGAGCGGTCCCCTCGAACGCGGGCACCGCTCCCTTTCCACAGCGTCCTTACTTGGCGCCGCCGGCCGCGCCGCGGCGGATGCCGAGGCGGTCGACGAGCGCACGGAAGCGCTGGATGTCCTTCTTGGCCAGGTACTGCAGGAGGCGGCGACGCTGGCCGACCAGGATCAGCAGACCACGACGGGAGTGGTGGTCGTGCTTGTGCGTCTTGAGGTGCTCCGTCAGGTCCGAGATCCGGCGGGAGAGCATGGCGACCTGGACCTCGGGGGATCCGGTGTCACCCTCCTTCTGGGCGAACTCGGACATGATCTGCTTCTTCGTAGCGGCGTCGAGCGGCACGCGTACTCCTCTTGATGTTCGAAGCGCCCACGAGTGCCCCTGGTCTTGATCTCAGGGGAGCTTCCGTGACTCGGAGGCGAAGGTCCGATGAGCGCAGCCCCCAGGATGATCCGAGGACGCGTACACAAACGGCCACTGGACAGAGTACCAGCCATTCGGGTCACGCCTCGCCGCTGGTCAGCCTGTGCCCGATCAGTGTTCACCGCTGGTCAGCCGGTGCTCGCCGCTGATCAGCCGCTGTCCTTCGGCGATCGGTCGGCGCCTGTCGACGCCTTCCGATGATCAGCTGGTGAGGGCGCGGATCGAGTGGTAGACGTCGAAGACCGCGAGGCAGAGCGGGAGCAGCGTCAGCAGGACCACCGTCTCCGCGATCTCCAGGAAGCGCCCCCAGAACGGGGTCACCCCCTTGCGTGGCACGATCAGGCCGATGGCGGTGATCAGGACGGCGACGCCGGCGACCGCCGCGGCGAGCCACACCGTACGGATGTCGAGTGCGGCGCCCTCGCCGCGCAGCGCGTCGCGCACCATGGCGGCCGGCGGGTTGAGGGAGAGCCCCAGGCCCAGCAGGACGAGGGAGCCGAGGCCCGCGGCGAGCGCGCAGCCGACCTGGGCCGTGTAGCGGAACAGATGGGCGCGCATCAGCATGGCGACCCCGGTGGCCAGGGCGAGCAGCTGGCCCCAGACGTTGTTCGAGAACCCCAGCACCGCCGCGGCCGCCACGGCCACCAGGGCGCAGCCGCCGACCAGGCCGAGGAGCAGTTCATGGCCGCGCCGCGCCTGGGCGGCGAGGCGCACGGCGTCCACCGGGCCCGTGGCCGCGGGCTCGGAGGTCCCGTAGTCGCCGACCGTGGTGCGGGGCGGCTCGAATCCGATGGGCAGCCGGGCGAAGCGGGTGGAGAGACCCGGCAGGAAGGCGAGGGCCCCCACGGCGAGCGGGGAGCAGACGGCGGCGGCCTCGATCGGCTTCATGTCGCTCAGGATCGCGACGAAGGTGACCAGGAGGCCGACGGCGCTGGCGAAGACGAACGCGACGAACGGCCCGTCCCCGCCGGGCGCGACGATCATCAGAATGACCGCCACGACCAGGACCGCCGCACAGGCGAGCAGGAACTGGAGCCGTCCGATGCCCTGACCGGCGCTCGGCGGAAGCAGGCCGGAGCCGGCCACCGCCGCGTTCACCAGGGCGCCGGTGCCGAGCGCGATCGACGAGGCGCGGTCGTCGTACACCCGCGCACGCACGCAGGCGAAGGCGAGCAGGAGCAGGGCGACGACGGCCGCCAGGATGCCCGGCAGGCCGTGCATGTCGTGGAGCGGGTCGGCCGTCCACAGCACGAAGCCGAGCAGGGCCAGCAGGACGGAGCCGCCGAAGAGGCCGGCGCCGCGCATGAGTGCGTCACCCCAGAGCGTGCGGTCCTTGGCCACGGCGGTGGCCACGGCGTCCGAGACGTCGTCGAAGACGGCGGGGGGCAGTGATTCGGAGAAGGGCCGCATCGACAGCAGCTCGCCGTCGAGGATGCGGTGGCCGGCGAGTGTGCGCGCGCTGTCCAGGACGGTGCCGTCGCGGCGCACCAGGTGGTAGCCGACCGGTGCGCCGGGTGCGGGGCTCTGTCCGGACAGCCGGAGGATCTCGGGATACAGATCGGCTACGGGGATGTCCTCGGGCAGGGCCACGTCGACCCGGCTGTCGGGCGCGACGACCGTGACCCGGCAGAATCCGGTGCCGCTGCCGGACGGGGTCCCGTGACTTTGCCGACCGGATCCGGTGGCTGCCGCTTGGGCCGTCATGGTCACCTGGTGCTCCCCCTACTACTGGCTTGACTAGCTTGTTCTGCGCTCTTTGTTCTGCGCTTCCACGGCCGTTCGCCCTGTTGCCGCTGTCCTGCTCTGTGACTGCTGTCGTGCTCTGCTGCTGTCTTGCCCTGCTGTTGTCCGGCTCTCTTGCTGGTTGCTGCTGTCCTGCTCTGCTGCCGCCGTCCGGCCTCTGCCGCTGTTGCGCACAGCTGTCGCCGCGGCTCCCGCCGACCGGATCTCCGCTGCCCCGCTTCCGCCGGGCCACGTCCGCTTCCGTCGGAAACACACCGCCGGGACCACGGATCGCACCGCACGTCCCGAATGACCGTCTTCTCTCGACAGTTAGCGGATGCGTACACGCGTCGCGACACCCTACCGCCATGGGACCGCCGTCACGCCAGTAGGATCCTTCCCGCGGATGGAGCCCGTCGCCACGGGGGCGCCGATAGGAACACTTCCGTCCGGCAAGGGAATTGGTGAGCTGTGAGCCAGATCGTCGTCAAGCGCCCACCGCGGGCCCTGCCCACCGAAGTGCCGGTCGAGCAGGTGCAGTTGCAACCTCCGCCGGAACTCCCCCGGGGCCAGCAGGAGGGGGCGCTGATGCAGCTCCTGCCGATGCTGGGCATGGGTGGTTCCGTCGTCTTCTTCTTCATGACGCCGAACCCGATCATGCGGATCATGGGCATGATCATGATTGCCTCGACGTTGGCCATGGCCATCGCGATGCTCGTGCGGTACCGGCGGGGCACTCAGGGAGAGCTGGCGGATCTGCGCCGCGACTATCTGAAGTACCTGACGCAGACCCGGCGCACGGTGCTGAAGACGGCCCGCAAGCAGCGGGACGCGCAGTTCTACCTCCACCCGTCCCCCGAGCAGCTGTGGGCGCTCGTCGCCGAGGGCAGCCGCGTGTGGGAGCGGCGTGCCGGTGACGCGGACTTCGCGCAGGTGCGCATCGGGCTGGGCAGCCAGGAGCTGGCCACACCGCTCATCGCGCCCGAGACGGCGCCCGTGGACGAACTGGAGCCGCTGGCCGCCGGGGCGATGCAGCAGTTCCTGGCGACGCACTCCACGCTGGACGGTCTGCCCATGGCCGTCTCGCTGCGGGCGTTCTACCACCTCACGATCAGCGGCCACGCGGATTCCGCGCGCTCCGCGGCGCGGGCCATGGTCGGCGGGCTGGCCTCTCTGCACTCCCCGCAGGACCTGGTGATCGCGGTCGCCACCGGTGCGGAGGCCGCGCCGCAGTGGGAGTGGGCGAAGTGGCTCCCGCACGCCCAGACCTCCGGGCCCGTGGACGGTGCGGGGAGCCGGCGCCTCATCACCACCAACGCCCTGGCCCTGGAGGAGTTGCTGGCGGGCCGCCTGGAGGGCAGGCCCCGCTTCCAGCCCGGCGGCCAGCCGCTCCTGGAGCAGCCGCACGTCGTCGTGGTCCTGGACGGTGAGTCGGTGCCGCCCATGTCGGTGCTCGCCTCGGCGGAGGGCCTCCAGGGTGTGACGGTCATCGAGGTGGTGCCGGGTGAGGTCACCGGGTCCCGCGGAGGCCTCTCCGTCGTGGTGCAGCCGACGTCGTTGCAGCTGGAGTCGGGCCAGGGGCTCGTCTACGACGGCCTTCCGGACCTGCTGAGCTACGAGGCCGCCGAGGCGCTCGCCCGCCAGTTGGCCCCGCTGCACATGGCGACGGGCGGGGACGACGACGAACCCCTGCTGGCGAACCTGGAGTTCACCGATCTGCTGAACCTCGGGGACGCCGCCTCGATCGAGGTCAGCCGGACCTGGCGGCCGCGCTCGCAGGCGGAGCGGCTGCGGGTGCCGATCGGTGTGGGCGAGGACGGTTCGCCCGTGATGCTGGACCTGAAGGAGGCCGCCCAGGAGGGCATGGGCCCGCACGGTCTGTGCGTCGGCGCCACCGGTTCCGGCAAGTCCGAGCTGCTGCGTACGCTGGTGCTCGGTCTCGCCGTCACCCACACCTCGGAGACGCTGAACTTCGTTCTCGCCGACTTCAAGGGCGGCGCGACCTTCGCCGGTATGGCGCAGATGCCCCATGTCGCGGCCGTGATCACCAACCTCGCGGACGACCTGACGCTGGTCGACCGTATGGGTGACTCCATCAGCGGTGAGCTCAACCGCCGGCAGGAGATGCTGCGCGACGCGGGCAACTACGCCAACATCCACGACTACGAGAAGGCGCGCGCGGCCGGTGCGCCGTTGCAGCCCATTCCCTCGCTCGTCCTGGTCATCGACGAGTTCAGCGAACTCCTCACCGCCAAACCGGACTTCATCGAGATGTTCGTCCAGATCGGCCGTATCGGCCGTTCGCTGGGTGTGCATCTGCTGCTGGCCTCGCAGCGTCTGGAGGAGGGGCGGCTGCGCGGTCTGGAGACGTATCTGTCCTACCGGGTGGGTCTGCGGACGTTCTCGGCGGCCGAGTCCCGTGCGGCGATCGGTGTGCCCGACGCGTACCACCTGCCCAACGTGCCCGGTTCGGGGCTGCTCAAGTTCGGTACGGAGGAGATGGTCCGGTTCAAGGCCGCGTACGTCTCCGGGGTGTACCGCTCGGGCGCGCACCGGGCCGCCGCGCCGGGTGCGCCGCTGCCGGTGGACCGCAGGCCGGTTCCTTTCACGGCCGCGCCGGTTCCGGTGCGGTACGTCCAGCCGGCCGCGCAGCCCGGAGGCGTACCGGATCAGCGCTCGGCGCAGGACGACGCGCTGGCGGACACGGTGCTCGATGTGATCGTGCGCCGCCTGGAGGGCCGTGGAGCCTCCGCCCACCAGGTGTGGCTGCCGCCGCTGGACAATCCGCCGTCGCTGGACGAGCTGCTGCCCGGGCTCTCCCCGGTGCAGGGCCGGGGGCTGACGCAGCCCGGCTTCGAGGGATCGGGCCGACTGGTCGTGCCCCTGGGCGTCATCGACAAGCCGTTCGAGCAGCGGCGCGACACCCTCTACCGGGACTTCTCCGGCGCCGCCGGCCATATGCAGATCACCGGAGGGCCGCAGTCGGGGAAGTCGACGCTGCTGCGGACGCTGATCGCCGGCTTCGCGCTCACCCACACACCGGAGGAGGTCCAGTTCTACGGCCTCGACTTCGGTGGCGGCGGCATGTCCTCGATCGCGGGTCTGCCGCACGTCGGCGGCATCGCGTCCCGCCTCGACCCCGAGCGGGTACGCCGTACGGTCGCCGAGGTGTACGGCATCATGGCCCGGCGCGAGGAGTACTTCCGCAGCGCCGGGATCGACTCCATCGCCACGTTCCGCAGGCTGCGGGCGCGCGGTGACATCTCCGCGACGGACCAGCCGTGGGGTGACGTGTTCCTGGTCATCGACGGGTGGGGCAACTTCCGCGCGGACTACGAGGCGCTGGAGGCGGCTGCCACGGACATCGCGGCACGCGGGCTCGGTTACGGCATCCACCTGATCGTCACGGCGTCGCGTTCCATGGAGGTGCGGGCCAGCCTGAAGGACCACCTCATGAACCGCCTGGAGCTGCGGCTCGGCGACGTGATGGACTCCGAACTGGACCGCAAGGTGGCGGCCAACGTGCCCGCCGGGGTGCCGGGCCGCGGCCTGACCCCGGAGAAGCTGCACTTCATGGCGGCGGTGCCGCGCATCGACAGCATCAACTCCGACAGCGACCTCTCGGAGGCCACCGCGGCGATGAACCAGGAGGTCGCCCGCCACTGGACGGCCGCGCCCGCCCCGACGGTGCGTCTGCTGCCGCGTGCGCTGCCGGCGGGCGAGCTTCCGGCCGGCTTCGCGGTACCGGAGCGCGGCGTCGCCTTCGGCATCGACGAGAACAACCTGGAGCCGGTGTTCCTGAACTTCGAGCAGGACCCGTTCTTCCTGGCGTTCGGCGAGAGCGAGTCCGGGAAGTCCAACCTGCTGCGGCTGCTCATCAAGCAGCTGACCGAGCGGTACGACGGCGATTCCTGCAAGCTCTTCGTCATCGACAACCGGCGTTCGCTGCTCGATGTGACCCCGCGGTCGCACCTGGCGGAGTACATCCCGATGTCCAACAACATGGAACATCACATGGCGGCGCTGCACGATCTGATGAAGCGCCGCACACCGTCCGCCGACGTCACGGCGCAGGAGCTGCGCGACCAGAGCTGGTGGCAGGGCCCCACGGTGTACGTCGTCATCGACGACTTCGACCTGGTCTCCACGTCGAGCGGCAACCCGCTCTCGGCGATCACGGAGCTGCTGCCGTTCGCCCGCGACGTGGGCGTCCGCTTCATCATCGCCCGCAACACGGCGGGGGCCAGCCGGGCCCTGTACGAGCCCTTCCTCCAGCGCATGATCGAGCTGGGCGCGCAGGGCGTGATCCTGTCGGGCGATCCGAACGAGGGCGACATCCTCGGCAACGTACGACCGCGCCCGATGCCTGCGGGCCGGGGCATCTTCGTCACCCGGCGCCGGGGGAACCCGCTGGTGCAGACGGGGCTGATGGAGGGGTAGCGACGGGTCGCGGAGGCAGAGGGGGCGGGGGCGGGACACACAGATGGTTCTGAGTGTCCCGCCCCCGCCCCCTCTGCCTCCGCCTGCGATTCGACGGTCTTGAGCAGGCCCGCCTCGGGAAACAGCTCAGGGTGGACACCTCCCGCGCGTGTCCACCCTGATGTGTTGTGCAGTGCTGTGGAGCTCTTGGTGCTGTGGAGCCGTGAAGCCGTGCTCGAACTCCGTTGCTCGAACTCCGTTAGAAGTTCGCTGCCGCCCGCTTGTCACCGCTGCGGTAGATGGGCGACGCCTCGCTGACCTTCCTGGCGATCTCATCGAGGTTGCCGCGGATGGCGTCGGCGTCCGTCCTCCACCTTTCCTGAGCGGCGGTGTAGGCGCGCTTCGCCTCGCCCTCCCACACCTCCGAGACCTTCGCGATCATCGACTGGATCTCCTTGAGGTCCATGTCGAGCTGCTTGGCCTGCTTCTTGATCTCAGCGGCCGCGAGATCCAGGCTCGCATAAGTGACGACCGTCGTACCGTCGTTGTTTCCCATGTGGTCCTCCGCTTCTTTCGAGTTACGCGATGAGGGTCAGAAGCTGTTCAGGCTGGAAGACTGTTCCTTCGCAGCGGTGTTGTGCCCGGCGACAACGTCCACACCCGCGAGGGCCTGGCGGATCTCGTCCTCGTTGTCGCCCGAGATGGTGCGGGCGGCCTTGATGGACTCCTGGAAGCGGACAAGCTGCTTGGCCAGGCTGACCATGCGGTTGTTGATCTCGGTCTGCTTCTGGTTGAAGTGGTTGGCGCCGATGCCCTTCCACTTGCCTTCGAGGTTGTCGATCGTCGCGTGGAGCTGCCGGAGCTGCCCCTTCACCGAGTCGAACTTGATGCTGAGGTCACCCTCCAGCTTCAGAAGCGCGGCATCTGAGACCTTCTGATCTGCCATGGTTCTCTTTCCCTTTCGGTTGGTTCTGCAAGGCCGGCATGGGTCGCCGGCCGGTACATGCGGAACGTGCGGGTCAAGCGGCCTTACGCCTGCGGACCACGGCGTAGGCCACTCCTCCGAGCACGACCACAACTGCGGCCACTCCGAGGATCAGGCCCAACTGGCTTTCGTCCCCCGAGGACTTGGTTCCTTCCGCCGCTACGGGCTTGTCGCCTTCCGGGCCGTTCTTGGCGGGCTGCGGCGAGGCGGAGGCCGAGGCGTCGGGCTCGGAGGACGCGGCGGCGCCGGTCGTCCTCTCCTTGGTGAGCGGGCTGACGTCCGGGTCGCCGGGGTCGCCCTTGCCCTTGAGGACGTTCATCGAAGGGCGGATCAGGCCGTGACCGAGGTACTTGCTGGTCTCGCCCTTCTTCCAGTCACGACTGGCCGTGTCGAAGAGGACGTTGAGCACCTGGTTGGCGGTCCAGTCAGGGTGGAGGGACCAGACGAGGGCGGCGGAGGCGGAGGCGATGGCGGTGGCTGCGCTGGTGCCGCCGTCGCCGTCGCAGTAGCTCTGGAAGGAGTTGTCGCACCACCCGGGAACGTCGCTCCCCGGGGAAGCGATGTCTACCGCATCCGAGTGGCTCGAAAAGGACGAAACTCTACCTTTACGGTCTGCTGAAGCCACACCCACTGCCTCGGCGTATGAGCCCGGATAACTTTGGATATTTTCTCGCTCCCCCTCGTTCCCGACGGAAGCAAGGAACAGCTTTCCCTTACTTTCAGCATATTCGACCGCTTTATGCTCCGAAATCTCTCGACCCTCACTGCCGAAAGACATGCTGATGATTTGTGCATCACTGTCGGCCGCGGCTCTGATGGCATCCGCGGAGTCGCTGAAGACGGTGGAGCGCTTCTTCATCAAATCGGCGTCACTCATACGGATAGGGATGATCTTGGCTCCCGGGGCAAGTCCTTTCAGACCTCCCCCCTTGCCGGTCCCTGCGATCAGCTCAGCCATCGTCGTACCGTGACCGTGGTAATCATCGGTCTCGTCACCCGGTGCCCCAGTTACGTCGACCCCCTTGAGAACCTGCCCACGCAACGACGGCGTGGACGAGTTCACACCGGTGTCGATGACAGCGACTTTGATGCCTTCGCCGGTCGTGACCTTCCACATTTCCTCAGCCTGCATGGCGCTGAGGTACCACTGCTTCGACTGTGTATCGGCTGCGGCAGGCTGCGCCGCACCGACGAACACCACACTCCACGAAGCGGCCACAGCCAGCGCGCCGAGCACACGCACACGCCTCCGAGCTCGGCCCATTCCTGCTGTCATCCCGGCTTCCGTACCTTCCCTGGGGCTGCTACTCGACCACCGGCGGGACGGCCCCGCGCCGCCCGGCATTCCACGTCTCTTCGTCTTCCGTCAGGTAGTCGGGACGGGTCGAACCGTTGTCATCGTCCTCACGACGGGATTTCTGCCGACCGGCAGGACCGCGTACAAGCCCTGCCCCGCCAGATGTGAAGCCCTTGGCATTCGAGCCGCCGCCGGCGGCGTTGCGGGGGGCACCCACGACTCCGTTCGCGCCCGAAGGCTGGGCGGGGCGACCGCCGGGTCGAGACGTGGCAGCTGCTGCTCCGCGCCCTCCGATCACTCCCCGCTGGCCGGAAGCGCCAGCAGCGGCTCTGCCCTGAGGCGCGCTCTGGGGGGTTCCGCCGACGATGCCGGTCCTGCCTCCCCCGCGAGGTCCGCCGACTGTGGACGTACCGCCTTGGCCGATGACCGGTCGGCCGCCCGTCGCCGTGGAACGGCCGGTGATCGGCGACTGCGGGCCAACCGGCGGACGGCTCGTGGACGATCCTCCCCCGGCCATGGGGCTGGGGCGTCCCACCGGGGGCCCGCCACCTGGCCCCTTGGCTACGGGACCTCCCCCTGTGGGCTGCGCCTTGCCCACGCCCAGGCCGGTCTGGGGGTTCGCCATCCGTTGCGTCGGAGGCCCTGCCGTACGCGACGGGTTTCCTTGCATGGTGTTCATGAAGGGCGGCGACACCGTCGTCGGCGGCATCCCGGTCGGACCCGTCGAGGTCGTGGGAGACGGTAGCGGAGGCGTTGCGGTGATCGTCGTCGGAGCCTGTGGAGGCGCGACACTGTTGATCTCTGTAGCCGTGCTTCTGTCCGGCAGGGGCGCAGAGCCGAGAACCTCACCCTGTGGCTGACTGACCACGCCTACTGAAGCAGAGTCACCTGCGGTCGAGCGCAGCGAAGCGTTCGACACTGCGGGTCTGTCAAGGGCTTCGGCGCTCCCGGAGGAAGCACCAGGGACGGGAGAGGGGTTGCCATTGCCGTGCGGTTTCGGCATCCGGATACCGAGGCTTTCCTCGAACCGCGGCGGCTCCTGCCCCGCCAGCACTTCCTCCGAAACGGAGTAGTACGACGCCAACCGGTTGATCTGGTTGATGGCTTCCTGGCGGTTCTTCTCCACCTCAAGCGCAGCCGCGTACTGCGGGTTGGTCTCCGTCCGGGCCGGGAACAGGATGTCCTTCACGTCCGTCTGGATCATCCGGCGGTCGCGCGGCGGCATGGCGCTCTTGACCGACGCCAGGCCGGTGCCCGCGACCGTGATCTGGGTGCCGGCTGCATCCGCGAAGTCGCCCAGCTTCTCGGCGTGAGCGACCAGGCCCGTGCCGAAAGCGCGGAAGGCCGTGCCGGACTCCCCCTGCCAGTCGACCCCTTTGAGGTGGTCCTTCAGTTCCTTCCCTGCGCGCCGGATGGCGTCCCTGGCCTTCCAGAGTGCCTCGCCCGCACTCTCCAGGTGCTCCGGGTTGGAGTTCTCCACCATGTCGATGAGGGCGTTGAGCTGGTGTCCCTCGAAGGAAGTACGGCCGCCGGTGCGAGGGTTGCCGAAGCCGAAGGATTCCAGAGCCCGGCCGGCCATCTCCGTCATGTCCGTGACGACGATCTGGGTCTGGACCCGCCCCTCGTCCTGCTCCGACTGCTCGGCAGGCGTCAGGTCCTGCTGCTTCTCGTCGCTCATTCCGCTGCCCATCCGGAGTCCGACTGCTTCTTCTCATCGGCCTGTTCGGGCCGCGCGTGCTTCTCTCGGTCCGCATCCATACGGTTCTGGATCTCGTAGAACCGCCGCCTGATGTCGTCCTCGACGTTGTCGAAGCCGACGGCCGCCGCGTGCACGCCCAGGCTCAGGTACTCGATCTGATCGCCGAGGGACTTGGAGAGCGAGACGAGGGAGGAGTGGACCCGGTTGTACTGGGTGTAGAGGCCGTCCGCCTCGGCGAAGCGTGCGTTCGGGCCGCTCAGTGAGGCCCGCGAGACCTTCTGGTCGGCGACCTTCGTCTTGCTGGCGGCCGAGCCCTCGAAGTCCGCCAGCAGGGCGTCGACACGACTCTTGAACGTCTCCAGCGCACCCACTCCGCGCCTGAGGTCACCCGTACCGCCACCGCCACCTGGATCGGTCACAATGCCGTCCTCCCCGTTCCGCATCCCCGTTTGCTCGGATCGTTCCGCGTTGCTATCGCACTCGCGCGAGCCG
Source organism: Streptomyces sp. NBC_01116 (assembly GCF_041435495.1). Classification (NCBI taxonomy): domain Bacteria; kingdom Bacillati; phylum Actinomycetota; class Actinomycetes; order Kitasatosporales; family Streptomycetaceae; genus Streptomyces; species Streptomyces sp. NBC_01116. The sequence continues at coordinate 6,418,559 of NZ_CP108644.1, read as the reverse complement.
ATCCGATCTCATCCCGACAACTCTAGTCACTGTGTACGACAGCGCCAATCGACTTGAGAGTCACGTGACTTGTCTCATGACCGAGTCTTCACTGTTCTTCACCGTTCCCGTCGTTATGCCTCGCCCGCCAGTCGCCGCACGCGTCTCCGCTTGTCCCGCACCGCCACAGCCGTACCCGCGATGGCCGCCACCAGGACGCCGCCGCCGACCATCACGTACGTCGCCAGGCGGGCGTTCCGCTCGTCGGCCGTTTCGCCCAGGTGGAGTTCTGCGGGTGTGGGGGCTTTGCCCTTGCTCATCCCCTCGCCGGCGATCGGGCGGTCGATCGGCTTGTCGTCCTCGGTGAGGGCGCGTACCGGGTCGACCACCCCCCAGCCGACCAGGCGGTCGTGGCCCGCCACCGAGCGTTCCGCCGTCTGCTGCATCTGCGCGACGATCTGCTCCTGCGTCCACTCGGGGTGCTTCGCCTTGATCAGGGCGGCGACGCCTGCGACGTAGGGGGCGGAGAAGCTGGTTCCGTTGTCGGCGCAGTGTCCGCCGCCGGGGACCGTGGAGATCATGTCCACGCCGGGGGCGGCGATGCCGACGAAGTCGCCGGACTGGGAGAAGGCCGCCCTTTCGTTGTTCCGGTCCGAGGAGGCGACGGCGAGGACGCCCTCGAAGGACGCCGGGTAGGTCTCCTTGACGTTGCCGCCCAGCCCGTCGTTGCCTGCCGAGGCCACGACCACGACCTCCTGGGCGAGGGCGTTGTCCACGGCCTGCCGCAGCAGCTCGGACGGCTTCACGGCGTCGGCGGTGTCCTGGGAGATGTTGATGATGTCCGCGTCCGCGTCGTCGACGGCGTACTGAATCGCTCGGGCGAGGCTGTCGGTCGTACCGTTGCCCTCGGCGTCGTTCTGCTGGATCGGGATGATCGTCGCGTCGGGGGCGAGGCCGCTGAAGCCCGTGCCCTTCATCTCGCGCGCGGCGATGATGCCGGCGACCTTCGTGCCGTGGCCCACGGTGTCCGTGGTGCCGTTCTCCTTGCCGCGCTCGATCTTCGTCCCGTCGTCGGCCTTGAGGTTCTTCGGCAGGAAGTTGCGGCCGGCCCCGGTGTCCACGGCGGGCTTGAGCTGTTTGTTCCTGACGTCGACGCCGGTGTCGATGACCGCGACGCGTACGCCCTTGCCGGTGGACTGCTTCCACACCTCGTCCAACAGGACGCGTTGCAGCGCCCAGGGGCGGCCCGGGTAGTTCTTCGAGGGGAACGTGCACTGGGTGGAGTCGTCCGCTGCGGCGGGCAGTGCCGGCAGGGTGACGACCAGGACGGCCGCGGCCGCCGTGGCGATGAGCAGGCGGCGGGCCGGGCGGGGGTGGTCGTGGGTCGCCATGTCCGTGCCCCCGTTCACGAACCCTGCGGCTGACTGGCCGCGCCGGTGGAGAGCCGGGGGCCGGTCGGCAGGAGGGCGGACCAGACCGCCGGTACGGGGTTGGGGTCGACGTCCTTGTAGCCGAGCCGGTTCTGCGCCTGCTGCGCCTCCTGCTGCTGGGACTCCCGGTCCTTCTTCGAACCGGAGGCGCCGATGCCGGAGTCGTCCTGGCCGCTGTCGCTGTTGGACTGCATCGCGTAGCGCAGGCCGGTGTCGGTGACCAGGAACAGGAAGCCGGCGCTGGTCGTGGAGCCCTTGAACTGGCGGAAGAACTCGCCCGATCCCGGCGTGACGTAGGCGCTGCTGGAGCCGGTGGGGAGCGTCGCGGGGAAGCCCGTACCCACCCAGGTGCTCAGCGTGGTGGCACCGCTGTCCGCGTCGACGCCGCGCAGTACGTTGCACACGGTGTTCCGGCTGCCCTTCTTGACGTCCGGGGAGTTGACGGGCTCGGGCTTGCTGACCGGCCAGTCCTTCTTCTGGTTGAAGGGGGCGCCCGGTTCGAGTTCGGCGGCGCTGACCGGCTTGGCGTTGCCCGCCTGCTGCAGGTTGACCAACTGCCGGCTGCTGAGCAGGAGTTTGGCGGTGAAGTCCGAGACGGGGGCGACCCTGCCCGGCAGGACGACGTAACTCTGCGTCCTGGTTCCCGCCGTGGCGGTCAGGACCATGCCGACCCGGTTCGACTGATCGTCCAGGGTGCCGGGGGCCCCTGCGGGCGCCCCGGGCGTGCCGTCCACGGTCGGGAAGGTGATCGGGGCCCCGGTGTGGAGCGTCGCCAGCCAGGCGGCCGAGACCCGTTGGGGCTTGGCGTCCTGGTCGACCAGGGTGCGCAGGAGCAGTTCGTCCTTCTGGACGGGGTAGGCCTTGCCCGAGGCGTCCACGATGTAGCGGGTCCGGTCCGGTCCCTCGATGTACATCAGCTCACCGCCGCCCAGGGCGTTCTTGCCCTCGGTCTTCTTCTCCTCGCGCTCGGCGAAGATGAAGGTCGCCTTCTGGATGGCCCTGCCGCCCTCGCCGGGCCGTTCGCAGACCGCCCAGCGCTTGGCCGCGCCCGCTTCCTTGGAGTCGGGGAGCCGGTCGGGGGCGTACGGGATGCCGAGCGTCGCGCCGTGCGGAATCTTGCCGCTGTCCAGGACCGACTCGTTGACGTTGACGACGGTGCCCTTGTCCGGGGCGAGCAGGAGCTTGGCGGAGGCCATGTTCAGGACCGGGTGCAACTGCTTCTTGCCGTCGGTCTCCAGCACCACGTACCGGGTGGTGGACTTGCTGGCGATGATGACGTGTTCCTTGGCGGCGTCCCACTTCTGTGGGGCCACCGGCTTGAACATGCCCCAGGCGCCGAAGACGGCGAGAACCACGACGGCGACGATGGCCCCGGGCAGTACCGCACGCAGCGGTTTGGGGGCGCCTTCCTCGGAGCCTGTGGGGTTGGGTTGCAGGAACTGTGCGATCAACCTCCGCTTCGCAAAGGTATAGGCGTTGAGCTCATCCCGCCGTGATGCCATGTGTCCGCTGACCCTTCTCCCCAGTGATCGAACGGGGTCCCACACGCACCGTCGGCCCCCGCTGCCGTACCGCGCCCCTACTATGCCTGCTGGGGTTCCCCTCCCTGTGCTCAGGTAGGGTGACGACCCGATCAACACCCGTGTAAAAAGCGGTGAATACGGACACGAGGGGGCAACGCGGCGATGGGTGCAGCTACGCGCGAGCGTACCGGGCGGGCCGGCCGTCGAACCTCCGGGACTTCCCGGAGGCAACGTAGCAACGGGTCGCCCGCGACACCTCCCGCGCAGCCCTCCGGCGCCCCCGGGCCGAACGCCCCCGCCGCGACGACGCTGCGTTCGATCTCCCGGACCGACCGGGTGCGTCCCGTGCTGCGGCAGTTGGTGATCGTCGAGGCTGGCCTCGTGATCGCCGCCGTGGGCGCGGCGCTCGGTGGGGCCTGGCTGATCCCGTCGCTCGTGGTGCTCTGTCTGCTGGTCGCCCTCGCGGTGGTACGCCGTCGGGGCCGCGCGCTCCAGGACTGGGTGTCGGGCGCCCTCGGGCTCCGGGCCCGGCGCAGGTCCGCGGCCACGCCGCCCTCGGACGCGGAACCGATGCTGGCGCCGGTCGCCGAGAACGTGCCCGGCTTCGGCCCGCAGGTGTACGTGGACCGGTCCCACCGGACGGTCGGCATGCTCGGCGACGGCACGTTCCTGACGGCCGTGGTGCGGGTGGAGGCGAGCGGTGAGTCGCTGCGGCCCGCGTTCGGCGCCCGGTCGCTCCCGCTGTCACTGCTGGGCGACGCGCTCCAGGTGGACGACATCGTGCTGGAGTCGGCCCAGTTGGTTCAGCAGGTGCGGTGCGCACCGGCCCCTCATCTGCCGCAGCAGTCGGTGGCCCGGCTGAGTTACGCCCCGTTGCAGGACCAGACGGGGGCGCCCGCCCTGCGGATGACGTGGGTGGCGGTGAAGCTGGATCCCGAGCTGTGCCGTGAGGCCATCGAGGCGCGCGGCGGCGGGCTGGAGGGTGCGCAGCGCTGCCTGGTGCGGGTCGCGGACCATGTGGCGAGCCGGGTCACGGGCGCCGGTTTCCAGGCCGCGGTGCTGGACCAGGACGAGTTGAACTCCGCCGTGGCCACCTCCGCGTGCGCCAATCCCATCCTGTCGGGGCGGGCGGGCCGGCCGGACGCCGCTCCGCAGCGCCGCACGATGGAGACGTCCCGGGTCTGGCGGTGCGACGACCGCTGGCACACCACGTACGCCGTGGACCGCTGGCCCGAGCTGGGCCGGGGCGCGACACCGCTGCCGCAGCTGGTCGCGCTGCTGACCTCGGTGCCCGCGTACGCGACGACGTTCAGCCTGACGGTGCGCCGCGGGGTGCGCCAGGGCTCGACGAGCGTGGCCGGACATGTGCGGGTGACCGGCGGTTCGGACACCGAACTCATCGGTGTGAGAAGGACGTTGGAGCAGGCAGCCCGGCACGCCAAGGTCGGGCTGGCACGACTGGACCGCGAGCAGTTGCCGGGCGTTCTGGCCACGCTCCCGCTGGGAGGCGCACAGTGAGCAACCGGACCGAGCCCCGGCGCGGGCTGCGCGGCCCCCGCCACGCGGGGCACACCGTGGCCGCCGATCACCTGGGGGCGTTGTCGCTGCCGGTCGGCGACGACGGCGTGATCATCGGCAACGACGCGAACAACAAGCCGCAGCTGATCGGTTTCCACCGCCCGGTGCCGTACGACGTCACCCTGATCGGCGGGCTGTGGACGGCACAGGTCCTGGCGCTGCGGGCGGCGGGCACCGGAGCGCGGGTCGCGGTCGAGACCGGTCGCGTCCAGGCCTGGACGACGCTCGCCCAGGCGGCGGGCGCTGGGCTGGAGTGCGTCTCCCTGTACGACGTGGGCCGTGTTCCGCCGACGGGAGCGACCGTGGGCAGCCCCGTGGTCGTCGTGCGGGACTGCGGGATGCGCCCGCCGCGCGGCCGGGTGGTGTCCTCGCCGTGGCAGTCCGTGCTGACGCTGCTCCCCTATCTGAGCCCTGTGGCACCGCGGTTGATGCGGTCGTCCGCGCTGGTGGGCATCCAGCGGGTCTCGCCCGGCGAGGCCGAGCAGATCGGCCGGATCCTGGGGCTCGCGCGCGCGGAGTACGAGGCGCTGCCCACGCTGGCGGACGGTGTCACCCTCTGGGTGGCGGGGCCGGAACACCATTGGGTGATGACGAACGCGACGGACGCCGAGACCGGACTGCTGGGCACAGCTCGCCGGATGGACTGATTCCTGCACCGTTCGGCACACGGACCCCCCTCCCTCCGGGGAACATGGACCACGCACCGAATCCGTTCGATCGAAGGGACGCCGTCATGGGCACCCAGCAGGAAAAGGACGAGCTCTACGCTCTCGACATCTCGGATGTGACGTGGCTCAGCGCGCCCGGCACCGAGGAGGCCGAGGAGCGGGTCGAGATCGCACATCTGCCGGGCGGCGCCGTCGCCATGCGCTCCTCGCTGGACCCGGACACCGTCCTGCGGTACACGGAGGCGGAGTGGACGGCGTTCGTCCTGGGCGCCCGCGACGGTGAGTTCGACCTCACGTAGCTACCCCGGCAGCTCCCTGAGGCAGCTCTCTCACGCATCACGTAACTCCCTCACGCAGATCCGGCGTCAGGCGGGTCCGGTCTCGCCGCTTCGCGGAGCGCCCCGCGAAGGGTGGTCGCCCAAGTGAGCTGCCACCCTTCGCCCTGTACGCGTATGGCATGGATTGACCGTCTCGTCGTTCCCTTTCCGACGCACGTCCTTCACCGGGGTGTGACACGCGGTCCGTGGGGCGGGGTTTGCCGTGCCCCACGCCCTGCCTGAGTTCGCCGGATGGCGATTAGGGTGGGTGGGGCGCGGCAGAAGAAACCTGCGAGCGGGTGATGCGCGTCGCAAGGGGGAGAGCCGGGCGGACCGGCACATCGGGAACGGTCGCCCCCACCCACCACGGCACAAGGGTGCTCGACCACACCAGGAGGCAAAGTGAACGGCGATCGGGACGAGATCCGCGGCGGATGGGACCTGCCCGTCGACGAGTCGTCCGACGCGGATCCCGCCGAGATGACGGGTGAGTTCACCATCGACTACACCCCTCCCGCCTGGTACACGCAGAACGCGGCGGGGGACTCGTCGGGAGGAGCGGGCTCCCACCTGGCGCCCCCTCCGCCGCCGGTCGGTGCGCCTCTGTCATCGCCCGACCTGTCGGCGGTGCCCGGCGGCTTCGACCCCAACTGGGCGCCCGCCCCTCCGGCACCCGCCGAGCCGGCCGTCCCCGCGGCTCCGCAGGCCCCGGCCCCGGTCTCCCCCGCCGTGCCGGAGACGCCGCACGCACAGACTCCGCAGGCACAGGGGCAGGGGCCGCACGATCCGGCTCCGCACGATCCGGCTCCGCACACCCAGGTTCCGGATGCCACGCGGGCTCCGGCGGATGCCCCGATCGCTCCCGCGGCCGACAGCGGGGACGCCGGTCCGTTCGGCGGCGGCGATGTGGAGAGCGGCTCGACGATGCGGTTCTCGCCCGCAGCTCTCAAGCGGGAGATGGCGGAGCGCGAGGCGGAAGCCGCAGCAGGATCCAGCGACGGGACGGGGGCCGGGTCCGCCTCTGATCGCCTGCCCGGTGCCGGGACGGCGGACGACGCGAAGGCCGACGCCTTCGCCACCGGTACGGACTCCGAGGAAGCGTCCCCGTCCGCTACGTCACCCGGGTCGGCCGCCCCTCTTCCCTCGCTTCCGCCGCTCGCCGATACGGATTCCGAGGCCGCCGCCCGTACGGACGCGGGCTCCCCGGGTTCCGAGGACGGCGCCGCGGCCGGTGCGAGCACCGCCGGCGCCCAGGGCCGCCCCGGCGACGCCCCCGCCCCCGACACCGCCGCGGGCACGGGCACGGGCGCGGGCGCGCAGGGTGTCGTACCGCAGGGCGCGGGTCCCCAGGACGTGCCGCCCGCCGTCGCCGACGCCCCGCAGGCCGCAGCCGCACCGGTGCCGTGGTCTCCGCCCGCACAGGGCGGCGCGCTGCCGCCGCTGCCGCCCGCCTTCCAGCCGGCAGCTCCGGGGCCCTCCGCACCGCAGCCCGCGGCGCAGTGGCCCGGTTCCGGCCCGGCGAACGAGGCGCCCGGCGGCTATGGCTTCCCGCCGCAGGGACAGCCGCCGCAGGCACCCCAGGCGATCCAGCCTCCTCAGGCCCCTCAGCAGCCGCACCAGCAACAGCCGTTCCCCGGTTACCCGGGTCACCCGGGTAACCCCGGTCAGCAGGGAGCCGGCGCACCGCTGCCGCCTCAGGCGCACCCCCAGGCCCCCCAGGACGCGGGCGGCTACGGCTTCCCGCCCCAGGGCGGCTACGGCTTCCCGCAACCCGGCCAGCCGGGCCAAACGCCCCACGCTCCGCAGCCGCAGCCGCAGCCGCCGCACGCGCCCTTCCCGGTCCAGGGCACCCCGAATCTCCCCGCCCCCGTCGCCCCGCAGCAGCCGGCCCCGTACGGGCAGCAGCCCCACGCCGCCCAGGCCCGGCCGCCGCAGCAACAGCAGCCGCAGCCGCCCGTCGACCCTCGTGCGGGCGGAGCCTGGCCCACCCCGGTCGCGCACGACCAGCGGGAGCGGTCGGTGCCCGGCGCCCCGCTCGGGTACACGGCGGCCGTCGAGCTCTCCTCCGACCGCCTGGTGCGCGGCAAGCAGAAGGCCAAGAGCAGCCGTAACCCCTCCGCAGCCTCCCGGTTCAAGCTGGGCGGCAAGAAGGAGGAGGCCGAGCGGCTGCGCAAGCTGGAGCTGATCCGCACCCCGGTGCTGTCCTGCTACCGGATCGCCGTCATCAGCCTCAAGGGCGGTGTCGGCAAGACCACCACGACGACCGCGCTGGGCTCGACGCTGGCCACCGAGCGGCAGGACAAGATCCTCGCCATCGACGCCAACCCGGACGCCGGCACGCTGGGCCGCCGGGTGCGCCGGGAGACCGGGGCGACCATCCGCGACCTGGTGCAGGCGATCCCGTACCTCAACTCGTACATGGACATCCGGCGGTTCACCTCGCAGGCGCCCTCCGGTCTGGAGATCATCGCCAACGACGTGGACCCGGCGGTCTCCACGACGTTCAACGACGAGGACTATCGGCGCGCGATCGAGGTGCTCGGCAAGCAGTACCCGATCATCCTCACCGACTCGGGCACCGGACTGCTCTACAGCGCGATGCGCGGGGTGCTCGACCTCGCCGACCAGCTGATCATCATCTCGACGCCCTCGGTCGACGGCGCGTCCAGCGCGTCGACGACGCTGGACTGGCTCTCGGCGCACGGCTACGCCGACCTGGTGCAGCGTTCGCTCACCGTCATCTCCGGCGTCCGCGAGACCGGCAAGATGATCAAGGTGGACGACATCGTCCAGCACTTCGAGACGCGCTGCCGCGGTGTCGTCGTCGTCCCGTTCGACGAGCACCTGGCGGCGGGCGCCGAGGTCGACCTCGACATGATGCGGCCCAAGACCCGTGAGGCGTACTTCCACCTCTCGGCGCTGGTGGCCGAGGACTTCGCTCGGGCCCAGCAGCAGCAGGGGCTCTGGACGGGGGACGGCCAGAACCCGCCGCCGCAGTTCGCCCCGCCCATGCCCAGCCAGCAGGGCTACCCGGCTCCGGGACAGCCGATGCCCGGACAGCCGATGCCGGGACAGCAGATGCCCGGACAGCAGGGCGGCCCCGGCCAGCCCGCGGCGGGGCAGCAGGTTCCCGGACAGCAGATCCCGGGCCAGCAGATCCCGGGCCAGCAGCCGTACGCGCCGCAGCAGCCCGGCCCCGGCCGGCCCTACCCGCAGCAGCAGCCGCAGCCGCAGCACCCCGGGCAGCCCCAGCCGGGACACCAAGGACACCAGCAGCCCTACGCCCAGCAGCAGCCCTACGGTGGACAGCCGCCGTACGGGGGATATCAGGCGGCCGGTCAGCCGGGTGGCCCCTACGCCCCGCAGGGGGCGCCGGGCGGACCGCAGAACGGGTGGCTCCAGGCGCCTCCCCCGCAGGCCAGGCCCGGCGCGCCCGGAACAGGCGCGCCGCAGCAGGCGCAGCCGGAGCAGCAGGGCGGGCAGGCCAACCCGGCGGCCCAGCCCGAGTTGCAGGGTCCGGTGCCTCCCGCCGACTGGCAGCAGACACCTCCGCAGCCCCCGCCGGCGCCCCAGCAGTAGGCCCCAAGTGGTAGAGACCAATGAGGGCAGGTGAAGGGCCCGTACCGCTCGCGCGGTGCGGGCCCTTCCGCTATTCCCGCAGCCCACACGCTGTTTGACTGACCGTTGACGAGCCTCGACCACCGCTGATAAACCTTCGCTTCACCAACTGGCGAACCAGAGATCTACCCGCCTTATTCAGCGAGTGATGACGCGAGGTCCCCGTCCATGGTCACTAGAGTTCCCCACCACTCCACCCGGCCACGCCGACGCCTGCGCCTCCTGCTGGCCTCCGGTGTGGCCGCCCTGGCGCTCACCGCCGGATCCGTCGTACCCGGAAACCCGCTCGCGCCCGCCCCCTCCGAGGCGCGCGCGGACGACGGGAAGACGACGCTCACGGTCGCCGTCGCACAGAGCGTCGACTCGCTCAGCCCGTTCCTGGCGCAGCGGCTGCTCAGCACGAGCGTCATGCGGCTGATGTATGACTTCCTCACCAACTACGACCCCAAGGACAACAAGGCGGTCCCGGGCCTCGCCACCGCGTGGGAGCCCTCCGCGGACAAGCTGACGTGGACGTACACGATCCGCTCGGACTCGAAGTGGTCCGACGGGCAGCAGGCCACCGCCGAGGACGCGGCCTGGACGTTCAACAAGATGATGACGGACGAGGCCGCCTCGACCTCCAACGGCAGCTTCGTGGGCAACTTCGAGAAGGTGACCGCGCCCAGCAAGGACAAGCTGGTCATCACGTTGAAGGAGCCGCAGGCCACGATGGCCGCGCTCGACGTGCCGATCGTGCCGAAGCACCTCTGGGAGAAGGTCGGCGACTTCTCGAAGTTCAACAACGACAAGGAGTTCCCCATCGTGGGGAACGGTCCGTTCATCGTGACGGACTACAAGGTCGACAGCTATGTGAAGCTGAAGGCCAACAAGGACTTCTGGCGCGGCTCCCCCAAGTTCGACGAACTGGTCTTCCGCTACTACAAGGACCAGGACGCGGCCGTGGCCGCCCTGCGCAAGGGCGAGGTGTCCTTCGTCGCGGGCAGCCCCAGCCTGACCCCGGCCCAGTCCGCCTCGCTGGAGAGCGCCCCGGACATCAAGGTGAACGACGCCCCGGGCCGCCGCTTCTTCGCGCTCGCCGTCAACCCCGGCGCCCGCACCAAGGACGGACAGAAGTTCGGCGACGGGCACCCGGCGCTGCTGGACCAGAAGGTGCGGCACGCGCTGTTCATGGCGGTCGACCGCAAGACCATCATCGACAAGGTCTTCCAGGGCCACGCCGTCGAGGGCGAGGGCTACATCCCGCCGCGCTTCGGCGAGTACTTCTGGAAGCCGTCGGCCGATCAGAAGCTGGCCTACGACCCGGCGAAGGCCGCGGCCCTGCTGGACGAGGCCGGGTACAGGAAGAACGGCGCGGGCAAGCGCGTCGGCAAGGACGGCAGGGCGCTCGACTTCCGTATCCTCTGCCACGCCACCGACCCCAACGACAAGGCGATCGGCAAGTACCTCCAGGAGTGGTGGGGCGAGCAGGGCATCGGGCTGAAGGTCGACTGCCTCGACAACGTTTCCGACCCCTGGTACGCCGGTGAGTACGACCTCGCCTTCGACGGCTGGTCCGTCAACCCCGACCCCGACTTCGTCCTGTCGATCCACACCTGCGACGCGCTGCCGACGAAGGCGAAGGAGACGGCCTCGACCGACAACTTCATCTGCGACAAGCGGTACGACGAGCTCTACAAGAAGCAACTGGCGGAGTACGACCCCGCCAAGCGGGCGGATCTGGTCAAGCAACTGGAGTCGCGGCTGTACGACACCGGGTACATGAACGTCATGGCGTACCCGAATGCCGTCGAGGCCTACCGCACCGACCACATCGCGTCCATCACCACCATGCCGTCGGCCGCGGGCAACATCTACGGCCAGGACGGCTACTGGAGCTGGTGGTCGGCGGTCCCGGCCGCCGGGGCCTCCTCGTCCGGTTCCTCCGACTCCGGTGGCAGCTCCACCGGGGTGCTCATCGGGGTCGGGATCGCCGTCGTCGTCCTCGCCGGTGGCGGACTCCTGTTCGCCATGCGTCGCCGCTCCACCGCGGAAGACCGTGAATAGTCCATGAGCTCAGAAAGCACTCCCGCCCTGCTGAAGGGCGCGGCGGGCGTGGAGAGCACCGAATCCGGCGGCCCGGCTCCGGCCGGGCCGTCGGCCCGCTCCCCGCGCTCCCGCTCCACCGCCGCCTACGCCCGCTACGCGGCGGGCAAGCTCGCCGGGGCGGCCGTCTCCCTCTTCGCCGTCCTCGTCACCAGCTTCTTCCTCTTCCGGCTGATCCCCGGCGACCCGGTCAAGCAGATGACCGGCGGCCGTCAGGTGTCGACCGAGCAGATCGCGGCGATGCGCCGAGAGTTCGGCCTCGACCTGCCGCTGTGGGAGCAGTTCACCCGGTACTGCGGCAAGGCGCTGACCGGCGACTTCGGTACGTCGTACCAGTTCCGCGCGCCGGTCGTCGACAAGATCGCCGAGGCGCTGCCCGCCACCCTCCTGCTGACCGGCACCGCCTTCGTGATCTACACACTGCTCGGCATCTGGCTGGGCGCGCGCTCCGCGTGGCGCAACGGAAGTGCCGGGGACCGTGCCAACACCGCGTTCGCGCTGACGCTGTACTCGGTGCCCTCGTTCTGGCTCGGTCTGCTCCTCATCATCACCCTGTCGGTGGGCATCGGCCCGATCCCCGGGCTCTTCCCGACCGGCGGTATGGAGTCCGGCAGCACCGAGGGCTTCGACCGGGTGCTGGACATCGCCCACCACATGGTGCTGCCCGTCATCACGCTCGTCGCCGTGGAGTACGCGCGCACCCTGCTGGTGATGCGTTCCTCGCTGCTGGACGAGATGGGCAGCGACTATCTGACGACCGCCCGCGCCAAGGGGCTGCGCGACGACCTCGTGCGCCGGAAGCACGCCGTGCCGAACGCGATGCTGCCGACCGTGACGCTGCTCTTCGTGAACCTCGGCACGACGGTCGCCGGGGCGATCCTGGTGGAGACGGTGTTCTCCTGGCCGGGGCTCGGCGGCCTCTTCTACCAGGCGCTGAGCGTGCCCGACCTGCCGTTGGTGCAGGCGCTGTTCTTCGTGTTCGCCGCCGCGGTGATCCTGATGAACACGCTGGCCGATGTGATCTATCCGCTGCTCGATCCCCGGGTGGGCCGATGACGACGTCGATGGAGAAGCCCTCCGAGCCGCGCGGGCCGGACGCGCGGAAGCCCTCCGGGCAGCCGGGGAAGGCGGTCCCGGCGCAGAGCCCGCGCGCCCTGACCCGGGCCCGGCGGCGGCAGGCGGTGGCCCGCTTCTGGCGGCAGTACCGCACGCACCGCGCCGGTCTCGTCGGACTCGCCGTGCTGGCGGTGATCGCCCTGCTCGCGCTGACCGCCCCGCTGCTGGTCGGGGCCGACTCGCAGAGCGTGACCAATGCCCCGGGCGGCCCGATGGAGGCGCCGAGCCGTGAATTCCCGCTCGGGACGGACCAGTTCGGCCGCAGCCTGCTGGCGCTGATGCTCTGGGGCACCCGGGTCTCGCTGACGGTCGGCCTGCTCGCCGCCTTCCTGTCCGTGGCGATCGGCACCCTCATCGGGATCACCGCGGGCCACTTCAAGGGCTGGTACGCCACGGTCGTCATGCGGGTCACCGACTGGTTCCTGGTGATGCCGACCCTGGTGCTGGCCATCGCCCTGGCCACGGTCCTGTCCCGGTCGGTGTGGACGACGATCCTGGCGATCGGCGTGACGACCTGGCCGACGACCGCCCGCCTGGTCCGCGCCCAGACGCTGTCGGTCGAGTCCCGCCCGTACATCGAACGCTCCCGGGCGCTCGGCGGCGGACACCGGCACATCATGTCGCGTCATGTGCTGCCCAATGTGATGCCGCTGGTGCTGGCCCAGACCACGCTCGTGATCTCCACCGCCATCCTCACCGAGGCGACCCTCGCCTTCCTCGGGCTCAGCGATCCCACGATCGTCTCCTGGGGCGGTCTGCTCCAGGACGCCCGCGAGGCCGGCGCGGTCAGCTCCGGCAACTGGTGGTACCTCGCTCCGCCCGGACTCGCCATCGCCGTGGTCGCCCTCGCCTTCACGCTGTGCGGCCGCGCCATCGAGTCCGTGCTCAACCCCAAGCTGGGGGTGTCCCGTTGACCGCCACGACCACGACCACCACGCCGAACCCGGACCCGTCCGGCTCCCCCGGCCCGTCGAAGCCGGTCGGCGATCCGCCGCTCCTGGAGGTGCGGAACCTGACCGTCACCTACGGGCGCGGGGCCGACGCCGTCCCCGCCGTACGGGGGGTCGATCTGCGGGTCGAGGCCGGGCAGAAGCTCGGCATCGCGGGGGAGTCCGGCTGCGGCAAGTCGACGCTGGCCCTCGCGCTGCTGCGGCTGCTGCCCGCGACGGCCACGCCGACCGGCGAGATCCTGCTCGACGGCGAGGACGTCCTGACCATGAAGTGGGGGCGGCTGCGGGCGGTCCGCTGGGCGGGCGCGTCGATCGTCTTCCAGGGCGCGATGCACTCGCTGAACGCCGTGCACCGGGTCGGGGACCAGATCGCCGAGCCGATCCTCCTCCACAGCAGGGCCACCCCCGCCGCCGCCCGCAGGCGGGCCGGTGAGCTGCTGGAGCAGGTGGGGCTGCCCGCCGCCCGGGCCCAGGCCTATCCGCACGAGCTGTCGGGCGGTCAGCGGCAGCGCGTGATGATCGCCATGGCGCTGGCCTGCGATCCGCGGCTGATCGTCGCGGACGAGCCGACCACCGCCCTCGATGTGATGATCCAGGCGCAGATCCTGCGGCTGATCGAGGCGCTCGTCGCGGACCAGGGCGTCGGGCTGATCATGATCAGCCACGACCTCGCGGTGCTCGCCGACACCTGTGACCGGCTCTCGGTGATGTACGCGGGCCGGGTCGTCGAGGAGGGCCCCGCCCGGCAGGTGTACACGGACGCCCGCCACCCGTACGGCAAGGCGCTCTCCGCCGCGTTCCCGAGGATCGGGGACCTCTCCTCCCGGCACGCCCCGCGCGGTCTGCCGGGGGACCCGCCGGACCCCTCGGCGCTGCCGGGCGGCTGCACCTTCCATCCGCGCTGCCCGGTGGCGCTCGACTCCTGCGCCACCGAGGACCAGGAGCTGCGGGACGCGGGGGCCGAACGCCGGGCCGCCTGCGTCCTGGTGGACGCGCCCGCCGCCGACGACGCGAGGAGCACGACATGAGCACCACCCCTCCGACCGGCGCCGCGCCGCCCGTCGCCACCGCTCCCCTGCTCAGCGCCGAGACGCTGAAGGTCGCCTTTCCCGGCCGGCGCGGGGCCGCCACCGCCCGCGCGGTCGACGGCGTCGACCTCGACATCCGGCCCGGCGAGATCGTCGCGCTGGTGGGCGAGTCCGGCTGCGGCAAGACGACGCTGGCCCGGTCCCTGCTCGGCCTGGTCGCGCCCACCTCGGGCCGGGTCACCTTCGGCGGCGCACCGCTCGACTACACGGGCCGGGCGCTGAAGGCGTACCGCAAGCGCGTGCAGCTGGTCCTCCAGGACCCGAGCGGCTCGCTCAACCCCCGGCACACGGTGTACGACGCGGTGGCCGAGGGACTGCGCATCCACGGGTACGCGGGCGACGAGCGGGCGGCCGTCTCGGAGGCCCTCTCCCGGGCCGGGCTCCGGCCGCCGGAGCGGTTCTTCCTGCGCTTCCCGCACGAGCTGTCGGGCGGTCAGCGTCAGCGCGTGGTGATCGCCGGTGCCCTGGTGCTGGAGCCGGAGCTGATCGTGGCCGACGAGCCGGTGGCGTCGCTGGACGCGTCGGTGCGGGGCGAGATCCTGGCGCTGCTGCTGCGCCTGCGGGACGAGCTGGGTCTCTCGGCCCTGGTGGTCACGCACGATCTGGGGCTCGCCTGGAACATCGCGGACCGGGTGGCGGTGATGTATCTGGGACGGATCGTCGAGACGGGCCCGGTCGAGCAGCTGCTCACGGCCCCTCGACACCCGTACACCCGGGCCCTGTTGTCCGTGCTCCCGGAGGCGGAGGGCGAGCCGGTCGTGCTGGCCGGGGAGCCGCCGGACCCCTCGAAGGTGCCCGGCGGCTGCCGGTTCCACGTCCGTTGCCAGGTCCTGGCCTCGGGCGAGGCGGAGCGGGCGGGAGTGGCGCGGGCGTGCCGCACGGTGGATCTGCCGGTGCTGAGCGGCGGCGGGGACACCGGGGTGGCGTGCCACTGGGCGGCGGCGTGCGGCGGGGAGGAGGACCGGCGCGGTCCCGCCTGAGGCCGGTGCCGCACGGCGGGTCCCGTAGCGGGCGACACGAGACCCAGACCGCAAAGAGTTCTTCGCGAACAAGTCTTCGCGAAGAACTCTTTGCGGTCTAGGCTGTGCCGCATGACAACAGATGACACAGCGGACCGGCCGGCCGCCCCGGCCGCCCCGGACGCCGGAGAGGGATCGGTCGTCCTGGACGCCAAGGGGCTGCGTGCTCTGGCGCATCCGGTACGCGTGCGGCTGGTCGGGCTGCTGGGCAAGCACGGCCCGTCCACAGCCACCCGCCTCGCGGAGCGGCTGGGGGTGAACTCCGGGACGGCCAGCTACCACCTGCGTCAGCTCGGCGCGGCCGGCTTCGTCGAGGAGGACACGGAGCGGGGCAACGCACGCGAGCGCTGGTGGCGTTCGGTGCACCGGACGATCTGGTTCAGCGATCCGGAGCTGACCGAGCGGGAGCCCGAGGCCGCACTCGCCTACCAGCGGTCCGTCGCCGCCCTCCACACCCTGCGCACCCAGCAGACCCTGAACGGGCTGCGGACGATGGACCGCCCCTGGCGGAACGCCTTCGACATGAGCGACTGGGCCCTAAGGCTCACGCCCGAGGAGACCGCCGCGCTCTACGAAGAGCTGGCCGAGGTCGTCGCGCGCTACCGGCGGGACACCCCCGGGACAGCGGCGAACGCCCCCGAGGGCGCCGAGCGGGTCGGCGTCATCACCCACATCCTGCCCGAACCGGACGCCCCCGCACCGGGAGCGGAAGCGCGATGACGGCGGACGCCCCCGGCGGCGCCGGCGGAGCATCCGCGAAGCGGTCCTTACGGCCGCTGGCCGGGGTGCTGGCGGCCATCGCCGTCTCCGTGACCGGCACGCGGATCTCGCTGGTGGCCCTGCCCTGGTTCGTGCTCGTCACCACGGGCAGCGCCACCCTGACCGGTCTGGTCGCCTTCTGCGAGATGGCGCCCTACGTGGTGGTCAAGGCGTTCGCCGGCCCCCTGGTGGACCGGATCGGACCGCGGGCCGTCTCCTGGACCACCGACCTGGCGAGCGCGGCCGCCGCGGCGACGATCCCGCTCCTCCACAGCCTGGACCTGCTGTCCTTCCCCGTCCTGCTGGGCCTGGTCGCGGTGATCGGCGCGGCACGCGGCCCCGGCGACCTGGCCAAGGAGGTGATGGTCCCGGAGGCCGCCGAGCGCTGCGGTACGCCCCTGGTACGGGCCACCGGCCTGTCCGGCGTGATCGAGCGGCTCGCCTCCACGATCGGTCCGGCGGCGGGCGGCGCCCTGGTGGCGCTGCTCGGCCCCATGGCGGGCCTGGTCGTCAACGCGGTCTGCTTCGCCCTCGGTTCGGTGATCGTCGCCGTCGCGCTGCCTCGCGGTACGGGGCGTCCGGTCGTGGACCCCTCGGCACCGGCCGGCGGAGAGGAGGCGGGCTACTGGCGCCGGTTCGGCGAGGGC
Organism: Streptomyces sp. NBC_01116; assembly: GCF_041435495.1. Taxonomy (NCBI): domain Bacteria; kingdom Bacillati; phylum Actinomycetota; class Actinomycetes; order Kitasatosporales; family Streptomycetaceae; genus Streptomyces; species Streptomyces sp. NBC_01116. Next base: position 6,401,782 of record NZ_CP108644.1, on the reverse strand, counting down.
CTCACCTTCCTCCGGCACGAGCCGCTGCTGCTCGCCGTGATCGTCATGGTCGGGATCACCAACCTGCTGGACGCGGCGATGACCACCCTGCTGGTGCCCGTCTGGGCGGGGGAATCCGGAAACGGCCCGGCGGCGATCGGCCTGATCGGCAGTGTGATGGGGGCGGCCGCGGTGGGCGGGAGTCTCATCGCCGCGATGGCCGCGCACCGGCTCCGCCGCAGGGTGGTGGTCCTCGGCGGATTCCTGCTGGCCGGGGCGCCGCGATTCCTGGTCCTCGCCGCCGACGCCCCCTTGGGCGCGGTCCTGGCCGTCTTCGCCGTCAGCGGGTTCGGGGCCGGGTTCATCAACCCCGTGCTGGGGGCCGTCCTCGTGGAACGGGTGCCGCGCCGGCTGCTGGGCCGGGTCAACGCGCTCGGTGACTCCCTGTCCTGGTCCGGGATCCCGCTCGGTGGGCTGCTCGCCGGGGCGGCGGTGTCCGCGGTCGGACTGACTCCGGTGCTCCTCGCCTGCGGGGCCGCGTATTTCCTGACCACGAATCTGACGGGGCTGCGGCCGGAATGGCGCGCGATGGACCACCGTCCGCGCGAGGGCGACGGCGTCCTGCCGCCGCGGGCGGAGAAGGGCGCCGAACGAGGCGGGGCGACGGTGCCCTGACTACCCCCGGGCGGCCGGCCCGCCGTGGTGGATCGCCCCCGTCAGTTCGCCGAGCGGGCGTCCCGTGCCGCCCCAGCGGTGCTGGATGATCTCGGCCGCGATGGACACCGCCGTCTCCTCCGGCGTACGGGCTCCGAGGTCGAGGCCCACGGGTGAGGCGAGGCGCGCGAGGTGCGCCTCGTCCACCCCGGCCGCGCGCAGCCGGGCCAGCCGGTCGCGGTGGGTGCGTCGGCTGCCCATCACCCCGATGTACGCGGCGGGCGTGCGCAGGGCCGCGGCGAGCAGGGGCACATCGAACCTGGGGTCGTGGGTGAGCACGCAGATCACGGTGCGGGCGTCGACCGCGGTGGACTCCAGGTAGGTGTGCGGCCAGGCGCGGACGACCTCGTCCGCCGTGGGGAAGCGCTCCCGGGTGGCGAAGGCGGGTCGGGCGTCGCAGACGGTGACCCGGTAGCCGAGGAACGAGCCGATCCGGGCGGTGGCCGCCGCGTGGTCGATCGCGCCGAAGACGAGCATCCGGGGCGGCGGGGCGTACGTCCGGACGAAGACGGCGACCTCCTGCATCCGGCGCTGGCCCCGCGCCCCGTACCACTGGATCGCGGTGTGTCCCTGGGCCAGCAGCCCCCGGGCGTCGTCGGTGACGGCGGCGTCCAGCCCTTCGGAACCGAGAGTGCCTCGGCTGCCGGGGCTGTCGGCGGGCCGGACGACCAGGCGGGCCCCGGTCTCCGCCGCGCCGGACAGGACCGTGGCCTCGGCGACCGGCAGACCGGCGGCGATCAGGTCCAGCACGGCCGCGAGTTCCTCGCGTTCGGCGGCGGTCGCACAGGCGCGCACCAGGACCTCGATGGTGCCGCCGCAGGTCAGGCCTACGCCGAACGCCTCGTCGTCGCTGATCCCGTACGACACCACGCGCGGCGCGGCCCCGGCGAGCACCTCGCGGGCGACCTCGTACACATCGCCCTCGACACAGCCTCCGGAGACGCTGCCGAGCACCGTCCCCGCCGCGTCGACGGCCAGCACGGCGCCCGGGTCGCGGGGCGCGCTGCCGTGCACGGCGACGACGGTCGCCAGGGCGAAGGGGATGCCGTCGGCGCACCGGGCACGGAGGTCGGGCAGGATGTCGCGCACCCTGTCAGCATCCGCCGTCGCCGGGCGGAGCGCGAGCCCCGGAGGTACGTCAGTGGGAGCCGTCGTACGCGGCGGTCAGCTCGCTGGAGCGCTTCACATCGGCGGCCATGGCGACCAGGAGGTCGTCGATCGAGTCGAACTTCAGCATGCCGCGGATGTACGCGAGGAAGTCGACGGCCACGTGCAGCCCGTACAGGTCGAGGTCGACGCGGTCGATGGCGTACGCCTCGACGGTCCGCTCGACGCCGTCGAACTGCGGGTTCGTGCCGACCGAGATCGCGGCGGGCATCGACTCGCCGGCCACCTCCAGCCAGCCGGCGTAGACGCCGTCGGCGGGGATCGCGGTGTGCGGCAGGGTCTCCAGGTTGGCCGTCGGGAAGCCCAGCTCCCGGCCGCGCTGCGCGCCGCGCACCACGATGCCCTCGACCCGGTGCGGGCGGCCGAGGATCTCGGCGGCGCCGGAGACGTCCCCCTCGGCGATCAGCCGCCGGGTGAGCGTGGAGGAGAACGGCTGTCCGCCGCCCGCCTCGCCGGTGACGTACAGGTCGATGACCTCGACGGTGTAGTCGTAGGCGGCGCCCAGCTCGGTCAGGAGCGCGACGTTCCCCGCGGCCTTGTGGCCGAAGCGGAAGTTGGGGCCCTCGATGACGGTCCTGGCGTGCAGCCGGTCGACGAGGACCTTCGCGATGAAGTCGGCGGGCGACAGCTTGGAGAACTCGGCGGTGAACGGCAGGATCAGCAGGGCGTCCACGCCCAGCCGGTCCATCAGCTCGGCGCGGCGGTGGTGCGGGGCGAGCAGCGGCGGGTGGCTGCCGGGGCGGACGACCTCGCTGGGGTGCGGGTCGAAGGTGACGACGACGGACGGGACGCCCAGCTCACGGGCGCGCTCGACGGCCCGGCCGATGATCAGCTGGTGTCCGCGGTGCACGCCGTCGTAGGAGCCGATGGTGACGACGCTGCGTCCCCAGTCCTGGGGGATGTCCTCCAAGCCACGCCAGCGCTGCACTGTGACCGCTCCTCGCCCGAACCTGTGTACGTGTGTATGTCGATTACGCAGGTCTAAGACTGCCATGCTCACGTCCCGCCGCCTGCATCGGCATCGGCATCGGCGGAGGTGATGTCTCCAACGCCTCGACCGTGCGCCGGGCGCTCGGGCCCACGACCGCCGCCCATTCCTGGGGGGCGTCGGCCAGCCAGCGGGTGACGAGTGCGGCGAATCCGGGCACCTCGCGGGCGAGCCGGACCAGGCCCCGGTCGAAACGGGCGGCGCCCTCGGGGGTGCGGACCAGCAGCATCCCGGTGCGGTGGACGAGTGCGCGCGTACGGATCTCCGGGCGGTGCCCGGCACCCTCGGCCGCGGCCCGCAGCAGGGCCTCCAGCACATCCGGGTCCCGGCCGGTGACCTGCTCGAACTCCAGCAGCACCTCCAGCAGCTCCGACCGCAGCGGCCGGGACGCGGCGCTCCCGGCCCCGGCGAGGACCCGGGCGAGCGCGGCGCGGACCGGCGGCGGTGCGGGGCGGTCCCGCAGCAGCCCGGTCACCAGGGGCAGCAGGAGCGCCCGGGCGGCCGGACCGTGCTCCAGGCGGAGGTCGACGTACTCGGCGGCGTGCGTGCCGTCCTCGGGATGGGCGTCGATGTACTCCCGTACGAGTCCGGCGACGTGCAGCGCGAGCGCGGGCGTGTCGAGCCCGGCCAGGGCCCGCAGCACCGCTCCCCCACCGTCCCCGGGTCGGGCGAGGCGGGCGCTGAGGGCGGCGAGGACCGCCTCCTGGTGAGCGGGGAACACCTCGGCGAGCAGCTCGACGGGCAGCCGCGGGTCTCCGGCGGCGAACGCGCGCAGCGCCCCCGGGAGATGGCTCCTCCTGGCCACCGGGTCGCGGACGAGGAGGGTGAGGGCGGCGGCGTGCAGGGCGGCGTCCTCGGGCCGGTCCAGCAGTACGAGCGCGGCGGAGCGCAGCAGGGCCAGGTCGCCCTCGGCCGTGACCCGCTGCTGGAGGAGTCCGGCGTAGCGGGCGGCGGCGGAGCGGCGGGCCGGGCGGTCCTCGTCGCGGGCCCAGCGCTCCACGGCCCGGCAGAGCGCGGTGGGCTCGTCCTCGGCGAGGGCGAGCAGCAGCTCCCCGGCGCGCTGGTGCGGGGTGGCGATCAGCGCGTCGGCCAGGCCGTCGGGGGCGAGGTCGCGGCGGGCGTACAGCAGGGCCTGTGCGGCGGCGGCGACCGTGGGGCGCAGTGGGACGTCCGGGGCCCCGGGGCCCACGAGCAGCGGGCGTTCGTCGGTGAACCAGCGGCACAGCAGCGGCTGCACGGCCGGGGCGTCGCGGGCGAGGCGGCGGGCGACCGCGTCCAGATAGCGTTCGTCGCCGTCGGTGCGGGGCAGCCCGTCGGCGGGCACGAGGCGGCGGAGCAGATCGATCCGGTCCTCCTCGGGCAGCCGCAGCCGCCGCCAGAACCAGGGCCCGAACTCCCCGTACGCCCCGGCGCCGCCGGGCCCTGCGGGGGCGGCGGAGCGGCGGGTGATGCGTCCGGCGAGGACCCGCAGGACGCCGAGATACGGGCGGGCGTCGGGCACTCGCAGCAGGCTGCCGTTCAGCAGGTGGGCCGCCCACCAGGCGGCGTCCTCGTCGCGCGGGCCCGCGTCGGTCCACAGCCGGTCCAGCGCCTCGATCAGGTCGGCCATCCGGTGCGCGAGCGCGGCGGTGCCCTGGCGGCGGCCGAGGAGCACCATCGCCTGGATCACCGGTCCGATGCGGTGCCGGGGCACGGGCAGGCTGCGGGGCTCGCCGGTGGTGCGGGGGTGCGGCACCCGGTCCGGGCCGCCGCTCCCCCGGTGCCAGCGGTGCACCAGGGACCGCAGGGCCGCGTCCAGGTCGAGGTGGGCGCCCTGCACCCAGTCGCCGAGCTCCTCGTGGGCGAAGCGGTAGCCCGCCCCGGCGGGGACGAGGAGGCCCTCGGTGAGGACGGCGGAGGCCCAGCCGGTCCGCCAGGGGAAGACCTGCTCGAACGCCACCCGGTCCAGCTCGCCCTGGCCCGGGCCCAGGCAGCGGCGGGCCGCCTCGTGGACCTGGCCCGCCACCCGCGCGGCGAGCCGGCGCACGGCGGCGCCGCGGGGCTGTTCGTCGGCGGCGGCGGCCGCGATCCGGACCGCGACGCGCACGCACAGCAGGTCGAGGTGGGCGCCGAAGACGTCCTCCGTGTCGGGGCGGCCCGGCACCCCGGGCGGCAGTGCGGCGCGGACCTCGGCGAGGAGCCGCAGGGTGAGCGGGTGCCGGTCGTGGCCGGGGGCGAGGGCGGCGGACGGGATGGCGTAGGCCTCCTTGGCCCGCTCGGCCTGCTCGGGTGTGAGGTCGCCGAGGCGCAGGGCGGGCGGCAGCCGGCGGGCGGGGCGGTCCGGGCGGTGCAGGACGCCCGGCGGGTGGAGGAGGCCCGCGGTCTCCCAGTGCTCGGGACGGCAGGCCACGACGAGCCGGACGCCCCGCTCGCGCAGCCAGGCGGCCGTACCCGCCGTCCAGGCGGCGAGCCGGTGGGCCAGCAGCGGCGGCATCTCCTCGGGGCCGTCGAGGACCACCAGGAGCGGCTGTCCGGCGTCGGCGGCGAGCCGGGCGACGCGGTCCGGGGTGGCCGTGCTCATGTCGCCGCGGGCGCCGGCGGCGGTGACGATCCGGGCCGCGCGGATGAGCGTGCGGCCCGCGGCATCCGCGATCGAGGTGTCCTCGGCCAGCAGGTCCGCGCCGCGCAGCCAGAGGGTGGGTGCGGGCGTGCCACCGTCCGCGCGGCGGGCGGCGAGGGCGGCCAGCTCGGTGGTACGGCCGGTGCCGGGTGCTCCGACGAGGCCGAGGACCAGGGCCGTACCGGCGGCGAAGGCGGCGAACTCGGCGTGGACGTCGGAGCGCTCGACGGGGGCGGTGCGGGCCTTCGGGCCGTCCGCCGACCCCACGGAGGTGGCCGTGAGCTGGAGGGCGCCGGCGAGGTTGAGATCGGGACCGTAGGCGGGGGCGGCGGTGGCGTTGCGGCGCAGCAGGGCGTCCAGCGTGTCGTCCGCGCCCCGGGTGATCGGGAGCGCGAGGCCGGCCGCCTCGTGCGGGGCCGTGAGGGCGGTGCAGAGGACCCCGACGACCGCGCCGGTGGCCGGGTCGGTGACGGGCCCGCCGATGGCCGCGCCCCCGGAGCGCAGGGCGTCGCGGCCGTCGGTGCCGAGGGCCAGCTCCAGGGCGGCGGGGACCGGGTGGCCGATGCCGTCCGGTGCCGTGTAGACGGCGGGGGTGGTCCCGAGCACCCGGGCCTCGCGCCGTCCGTGGGCGGCGATGTCCACGTAGCGGCCGGGCTCGGCGCGGTCGCGTCCGGCGATGGGCAGGGGCTCCGCGTCGAGTGCGTCGGGGCCGCCGGTGCGCAGGAGGGCGAGGCCGAGGGCGGGCAACGCGGTGATGTCGTCGGGGGCGACGGCGCGGGTGCGTCCGTCGGTGCCGTGGAGGAGGAGCGGCCCCGGGGAGGTCACGGCCTGGTGGGCGGTGACGACCGTGCCGCGGTCGTCCGCGACGAATCCCGTCCCTCGCGGCCGGCCGGCCCGATCACAGATTCTTACCAGCTTCGACCGGTCCCCACTGCCCATGGTGCGACGGTAGGCCGCCCGTGATCGCGTGGAGCGCACGAAGGGTGAAAGCGCCCCCCACGCCCCCGGTATTCACTCCGAGCGCCCGTCCGATGGGGTGAATAAGCGTGTCCCTCGGGGAGCAGGGATGGTGCCGGGGAGGGGAACGTGGAGCGGGCACCGGGTGGGGCATGGGTGCCCGCTCCACGGAGGGCGGGGTGTGGCTCCGGCTCAGGCGAAGACGGCGAGGCTCCTGGCCTTGCCCTTCTCCTCCTCGACGAGCACGAGGAACGCGCCGTCGGGCCCGAAGACCGCGACCGGCCCCGGCGGATGGGCCGGCATGTCCAGCCGTACGCCGTTGAGGAGCAGCTTGGCGCGCTTCTCGTCCACGTCCCAGCGGGAGAACGCGGAGGCGGCCGCCTCGGCGACCGGCATCACGGTCAGCTTCTCCTGGTGCTGGTCGAGCGTCCGGGCCGCGTCCAGTCCGTACGGGCCGACCCGGGTGCGGCGCAGCGCGGTGAGGTGGCCGCCGACGCCGAGCCCGGCGCCGAGGTCGCGGGCGATGGCCCGGATGTAGGTCCCCGAGGAGCAGACGACCGAGACGACCAGGTCGAGGACGGGGGTGCCGTCCTCGGCGACGGCCTCGCGGACGTCGTAGACGCGGAAGGAGGAGATGGTCACCGGGCGGGCCGGGATCTCGAACTCCTCGCCGCCGCGCACCCGCGCGTAGGACCGCTTGCCGTCGATCTTGATGGCGCTGACCTTGGACGGGACCTGCATGATCCGGCCGGTCAGCGCGGCCACCCCGGCGTCGATGGACTCGCGGGTCACCGCGGAGGCGTCGGTGGACGAGGTGATCTCGCCCTCGGCGTCGTCGGTGACGGTGTCCTGGCCGAGCCGGATCGTGCCGAGGTACTCCTTCTCGGTCAGGGCGAGGTGGCCCAGCAGCTTGGTGGCCCGCTGGACGCCGAGCACGAGGACGCCGGTCGCCATCGGGTCCAGCGTGCCGGCGTGGCCGACCCGCCGGGTGCGGGCGATGCCGCGCATCTTGGCGACGACGTCGTGCGAAGTGAAGCCGGACGGCTTGTCGACGATGACAAGGCCGTCCGGCGTGGTGGTCTGCTCGGTCATGCGGAGGCCGGGCCCTCGTTCTTCCCGGAGGATCCGTCGGTCCCGGTCCCGGTCCCGGTCTCGTCGTCCTCGTCCTCGGGCTTGCGGTACGGGTCGGCGTCGCCGGCATAGCTCGCGCCCGTGGACACCTGGCGCACCTCCGCGTCCTTGGCCCGCGCCTTGTCGAGGAGGTCCTCGATGGTGCGGGCGTTGTCCGGGAGGGCGTCCGGGACGAAGGCCAGGCTCGGCGTGAACCTGACCCCGGTCTGCCGGCCGACCTCGGTGCGGAGGACGCCCTTGGCGCTCTCCAGCGCCGCGGCGGAGGCCGCGCGCTCCTCGTCGTCGCCGTAGACCGTGTAGAAGACCGTGGCCTCCCGCAGGTCTCCGGTGACCCGGGCGTCCGTGATCGTCACGAATCCCAGCCGCGGATCCTTGATTCGCCGGTCCAGGGTCTCCGCGACCACGACCTGGATGCGATCGGCCAGCTTGCGGGCCCGCGCGTTGTCGGTCACCGGTCCGTCACTCTTCCTTCTGATTTCGCTCGACTGTCAGTCTTCGTCACTGTGCAGCCGCCGTCTCACCGACAGCAGCTCCACCTCGGGGCGTCCCGCGACCAGCCGTTCGCAGCGGTCCAGCACGTCCGTGAGGTGTCCGGTGTCACCGGAGACCACGGCAAGGCCGATCTCGGCCCTGCGGTGGAGATTCTGTCCGCCGGTCTCGGCCACGCTCACCGCGTACTTGCGCTGGAGCTCGGCGACGATCGGGCGGACGACGGAACGCTTCTCCTTCAACGACCGTACGTCGCCGAGGAGCAGATCGAAGGACAGGGTCCCCACATACATGTGTGTCCGGATGTCCCGCCGGTTCGGGTTCGTGCCCCGCCAGAGCTTGCCGGGGACATCAGAACCGTACCGGAACGGCCGGGGCCGATCGACGGAAATACGACCCGTCGACCGGCCCCGACCTCGGTGGAGGGGGGCCGGGAGCGAACTCCCGGACCCCTTCCGCATCCCTGCGGATCCTCGCGGACCCGGGAGGTGATCAGCCTCGCGGCTTCTCGCGCATCTCGTACGTCGCGATGACGTCGTCGATCTTGATGTCGTTGAAGTTTCCGAGGTTGATACCGCCCTCGAAGCCTTCGCGGATCTCGGTGACGTCGTCCTTGAAGCGGCGCAGACCGGAGATGTTGAGGCTCTCCGCGATGACCTTGCCATCGCGCAGCAGGCGCGCCTTGGTGTTGCGCTTGACCTCGCCGGAGCGGACCAGCACACCGGCGATGTTGCCCAGCTTGGACGAGCGGAAGATCTCGCGGATCTCCGCCGTGCCGAGCTCGACCTCTTCGTACTCCGGCTTGAGCAGACCCTTGAGGGCCGCTTCGATCTCCTCGATCGCCTGGTAGATGACCGAGTAGTACCGGACGTCCACGCCCTCGCGCTCGGCCATCTGCTCGGCACGCCCAGCGGCGCGCACGTTGAAGCCGATCACGATGGCGTCGGAGCCGGTCGCCAGGTTGATGTCCGACTCGGTGACCGCACCCACACCGCGGTGCAGGATCCGGATGTCGACCTCTTCGCCGACGTCGAGCTGGAGCAGCGAGGACTCGAGAGCCTCCACCGAACCGGACGCGTCGCCCTTGATGATGAGGTTGAGCTCCTGGACCAGACCGGCCTTGAGCGCCTCGTCCAGGTTCTCCAGGGAGAACCGGACGCCCTTGCGGGCGAAGTTGGCGTTGCGCTCACGGGCGGCACGCTTCTCGGCGATCTGACGGGCCGTACGGTCCTCGTCGACCACCAGGAGGTTGTCGCCGGCGCCCGGGACGTTGGTGAGACCGAGCACCAGGACGGGGGTCGAGGGACCCGCTTCCTGGACGTTCTGACCGTTGTCGTCGAGCATGGCGCGCACGCGGCCGTAGGCGTCGCCCACGACCACCGTGTCGCCGATGCGCAGCGTTCCGCGCTGGACCAGGACGGTCGAGACGGCACCGCGACCGCGGTCGAGGTGGGACTCGATCGCAATACCCTGCGCGTCCTGCTCCGGGTTGGCCCGCAGGTCGAGCGAGGCGTCGGCGGTGAGGACGACGGCCTCCAGGAGCGCCTCGATGTTGAGGCCCTGCTTGGCGGAGATGTCGACGAACATGGTGTCGCCGCCGTACTCCTCGGCCACCAGACCGAACTCGGTGAGCTGACCGCGCACCTTGGTCGGGTCGGCGCCCTCGACGTCGATCTTGTTGACCGCGACCACGATCGGCACCTCGGCCGCCTTGGCGTGGTTCAGCGCCTCGATCGTCTGGGGCATCACACCGTCGTTGGCCGCCACCACGAGGATCGCGATGTCGGTCGACTTCGCACCACGGGCACGCATGGCGGTGAACGCCTCGTGACCCGGGGTGTCGATGAAGGTGATCTTGCGGTCCTCGCCGTTGACCTCGGAGGAGACCTGGTACGCACCGATGTGCTGCGTGATCCCGCCGGCCTCGCCCGCGACGACGTTCGTCTTGCGGATCGCGTCCAGCAGTCGGGTCTTACCGTGGTCGACGTGACCCATGACGGTCACGACCGGCGGACGCGAGACCAGAGCCTCTTCGCCGCCCTCGTCCTCGCCGAACTCGATGTCGAAGGACTCGAGCAGCTCGCGGTCCTCCTCCTCGGGGCTGACGATCTCCAGGACGTAGTTCATCTCCTCGGCGAGAAGCCGGAGCGTCTCGTCGGAAACGGACTGCGTGGCGGTGACCATCTCGCCGAGGTTCATCATCACGGCGACGAGCGACGCCGGGTTGGCGTTGATCTTCTCCGCGAAGTCGGTGAGCGAGGCGCCGCGCGACAGCCGGACGGCCTGTCCGTTGCCGCGAGGCAGCATGACGCCGCCGACCGACGGGGCCTGCATGGCCTCGTACTCCTGGCGCCTCTGCCGCTTCGACTTGCGGCCACGACGCGCCGGACCGCCGGGACGGCCGAACGCACCCTGTGTGCCACCGCGGCCACCGGGGCCGCCGGGACGGCCACCGAAGCCGGGACGACCGCCGAAGCCGCCGCCGCCACCGGGACGACCGGCACCGCCGCCGCCACCGGGACCGGCCGGACGACCGGCGAAGCCGCCGCCACCGCCGCCACCGGGACGACCCGCGAAGCCGCCGCCGCCACCGGGACGACCGCCGCCACCGGCACCGCCGGGACGACCGCCACCGCCGCCGGGACCACGGCCACCGCCGGGGCCACCGCCGGGACGCGGACCCGCGGCGGGACGCTGCGGCATCATGCCCGGGTTCGGACGGTTACCGGCGGGACCGCCGCCGGGACGCGGGGACTGCGGGCGGGGCATGCCGCCCGGAGTGGGACGGGCGCCGCCCTGACCCTGACCGCCCTGCGGGCGCGGGGCGCCGCCGGGGCCACTGCCCTGGGGACGCGGGGCGCCGGGGCGCTCCGAGCCGCCACCGGGGCGCGGGGCACCGCCGGGACGGGGCGCCCCGGGGCGCGCCATGCCGGTGGAACCGCCGGAGGTGAAGGGGTTGTTGCCCGGACGGGGACCGGCCGGACGGGCGCCGCCGGGGCGCGGGGCGCCCTGGCCCGCGGGACGTGCGGGGCGGTCGCCGCCACGCTCGCCACCACGGCCGCCGTCGCGCTGGCCACCGTCACGGCCGCCGTCGCGCTGACCGCCGGCCGGAGCCGGACGGGCGGGACGGGGACCCGGGGTGGCACCCGCGGGACGCGGGGCCTGGGGCTGCTGCGGGGCAGCCGGCTGGGCCGGAGCCGGAGCCGAGAACTCGGCGGCCGGGACCGGGGTCACCGGGGCCGCCTTCGGCGCGGGCTTCGGGCCCGGACGGGGGCCCGCGGACGGCGCGGACGGCGCCGCCGGGGTGCTGCTGGGGGTCTCGGCCTCGGCGGCCGGCTTGGGAGCCGGTGCGCCGGGCTTCGGGGCCCCGGGACGTGCCGCAGCGGCCGGGGAGGGCGCTGCGGGCTTCACGGGCGCCGCCTTGCGGGGCGCACCGGGCTTGGCAGCGGACTTGCCGGCGTTGCCGCCGGGCCCCTGCAGTGCGTCGGTCAACTTACGTACAACCGGCGCCTCGATCGTCGAGGACGCCGAACGGACGAATTCACCGAGTTCTTGGAGCTTGGCCATGACGACCTTGCTCTCGACGCCGAACTCCTTGGCGAGTTCGTATACCCGGACCTTAGCCACTTCGCTCCTTTTAGGTCCGGGTTACCGCCGGACCGTCGCTACTTCATGGGCGTACTCATCGCGTACTCATCGAGTGCTCATCGCAATCTCGACCTACTTCCAACTCGCGAGGTACCTGACCGCACGGGGACCCGTGCCGTTCAATTTTCCTACGGTGCAACCCGCTCGACGAACCGCGTCAGTGCCGCGGTGTCGAACGGCCCCTTGGCCTTGAAGGCCCGGGGGAACGCCCGGCGGCGGACCGCCAGGTCGAGGCAGACGGAGACGGGGTGCACGTAAGCACCCCGGCCGGGCAGCGTACCGCGTGGATCAGGGGCGCAGGCGCCCTCGTCCACCACGATGCGCAGCAGCTCGCTCTTGGCCGCTCGCTCCCGGCATCCCACACAGGTTCGTTCGGGGCAAGCGCGAGCTTGCGTCCGGCCAGACACGTTTAAGTCTACCTCCCCGTACCGACCTCGCCGCTTTGGGGCAGAAATCGAACGGATGTTGTCGTGATCTCAGCGGCGTACCGCTCAGATCTATTCCCTGGAGCCCCTCCGGGTCAACGCCTTTCCGAGCGCTCCCGGGCCCGCTCGGCCCGCTCGCGGTCGGCGTTCTCGCGCTCCTCGTCCGTCTCGGTGTCCGGTCGGATGTCGATGCGCCAGCCGGTGAGGCGGGCGGCGAGGCGGGCGTTCTGCCCTTCCTTGCCGATCGCCAGCGACAGCTGGTAGTCGGGCACGGTGACACGGGCGGAGCGGGCGCCGAGGTCGACGACCTCGACCTTGCTCACCCGGGCGGGCGAGAGGGCGTTGGCGACCATCTCGGCCGGGTCGTCGGACCAGTCCACGATGTCGATCTTCTCGCCGTGCAGCTCGGCCATCACGTTGCGCACACGGCTGCCCATCGGGCCGATGCAGGCGCCCTTGGGGTTCAGGCCGGCCCGGGTGGAGCGCACGGCGATCTTGGTGCGGTGGCCGGCCTCGCGGGCGATGGCCTCGATGACCACCGAGCCGTCCGCGATCTCCGGGACCTCCAGCGCGAAGAGCTTCTTCACCAGGTTCGGGTGGGTGCGCGAGAGCGTCACCGACGGGCCGCGGACGCCCTTGGCGACCCGCACGACGTACGTACGAAGGCGCAGGCCGTGCACGTACTCCTCGCCCGGGACCTGCTCCTGGACCGGCAGCATGGCTTCCATCTTGCCGATGTCGACCAGGACGTTCTTGGGGTCCTTGCCCTGCTGGACGACGCCCGTGACGACATCGCCCTCGTGGCCCGCGTACTCCCCGAAGGTGCGGTCGTCCTCGGCGTCGCGCAGCCGCTGCAGGATGACCTGCTTGGCGGTGGTCGCGGCGATCCGGCCGAATCCGGACGGGGTGTCGTCGAACTCCTTGGGCTCCTGGCCCTCTTCGAGGTCGGCCGGGTCCTCCTTGGCCCACACCGTGACGTGGCCGTTCGCGTCGAGCTCCACGCGGGCCCGGCGGTGGCTGCCGTCGGTGCGGTGGTAGGCGATGAGGAGGGCCGACTCGATCGCCCCGACGAGCACGTCGAAGGGGATCTCCTTGTCCTGCGCCAAGCCCTTCAGAAGCTTCACATCGATGTCCACGGCTACGCCTCCTCTTCCTTCTTGTCCTTGCGGTTGAATTCGATCTCCACGCGCGCCTTGGCGATCTCGTCGAAGGCGAGGCGGCGGGCGGTGGGCTTGCGGCCCTTGACGCCGGGCACTTCGAGGTCGAGCCCGTCCTCGTCCACCGCGAGGATGCGGGCGACCAGCTCACCGGAGCCGTCGCCGGCCAGGTGGAACCTGGCCAGCCGGCCGATGGCGCGTACGTAGTGGCGGTGCTCGGTCAGCGGGCGGTCCGCGCCCGGGGAGCTGACTTCGAGGACGTACTCGCCCTCGCCCATCGCGTCGGTCTCGTCCAGCTTCTCGGAGATCGCGCGGCTCAGCTCCGCGCAGGCGTCCAGCTCCACGCCCTCCTCGGAGTCCACGATGATCCGCAGCACTCCCCGTCGGCCGGCCCGGGACACCTCGATCTCCTCGAGGTCCAGCTGCTGTGCGCTGACGAGCGGTTCCAGCAACCCGCGCAGCCTCTCGCTCTGGGTGGTGCTCATCCGGGTGACTCCTCGGCCGCGTGTGCTGTTGTGGGGATCGTCGTGCGTCAGGTCAAAGGGTATCCGGTCGCCAGGGGTGTTGCCGTCCGCCTGCCCCTCGGCCGCGGGTACGCTCGCCTGCGGTGATCACATCAGGACAGATCCTGTCAGGACCGGTCCAGGCCCGAAGGAGAAACGTGCGGCGCACGGGGACGACGCGCAGGGGGGCGCTCACCGCTACGGGAGCCCTCGCCCTGGGTGCGGTGCTGACCGGCTGCGGGGGCGGCGACGAGACGGACGGCGGGGAGCCCGCGCACTCCGGCGCGCGGGCGGTCGCCGCGGAGACCGAGAGGAAGCTGCGCGAGAGGGCGGCGCGCGACGGCGCCCTCCTGCTCGCCCGGTACGACCTGGTGGCCGAGGCGCACCCCGTGACGGCTGCGGGCCTGGCGCCTCTGCGGGCGGCCGTGCGGGAGCACGGGAAGGCACTGGCGCCCCCGCGCGCGAAGGGCGCCCCGAAGGCCGACGCCCCTCCGGCCGCGCCCGGCCCGGTGTCCGCCGACCCGAAGGCCGCGGTGAAGGAGCTGGCCGCCGACGAACGCCGCCGGGCCGACGCGCACGCCGGAGCGCTGCTGGACGCCGGACCGGAGCTGGCCCGGCTGCTGGCCTCGGTGGCGGCGGCCGCGGCGGCGCACGCGTATCTGCTGACCGAACTGGCCGAGGAGACCGCCGCATGAGCACCCGATCCGTCCGGCCGTCCGAGGAGGACGCCGACTCCCCCGAGCTGACCGCCTTCCAGGCGGCCCTGGCCGCCGAGCACGCCGCGGTGTACGGCTACGGGGCGCTGGGTGGCCGCGTCGGCGGGAAGCGGGGCGCCGAGGCCCGCGCGGCGCACGACGGGCACCGGGCCCGACGGGACGCGCTGGCGCGCTCCGTACGGGACCTGGGCGGGAGGCCGGTGGCCTCGGACGCCGCCTACGCCCTGCCGTTCGCCGTCGCGGACTCCCCGTCGGCGGTACGGCTGGCCGCGGTGCTGGAGGACCGGATCGCGGGCGCCTACGCCGATCTCGTACGGGCCACCGAGGGCCCTCGCCGCGCGGAGGCCGCGGGCGCGCTGCGGGAGGCCGCGGTGCGGTCGGCCCGCTGGCGGGGCGGCAACGTAGCCTTTCCGGGGCTCGCCGAGCGGGCCGCCGGCGCGGATCCGGCCACGACGGGCCCGGTGGAGGCCGCCGGCGCGGACGGCGCGCGCTGATCCGAGGAACCGGAAAGGGAACACACGACGTATGGGTTGCGAACCGCCGCAGCGCCTGGTGCGCGCGCTCGGTGAGATGTACGGGGACGCCGCGGCGGCCGACTGGCTGGACGCGCTCCCCGCGCTGACCGGGCAGGCGCTCACCGCCGGGGACGGGCTCACCGCGGAGCGGGTGGCCGCCCCCGGCGGGCGCAGCTCCCTGGTGGTCCTGGTGCGGCGTGCCGACGGGACCCCGGCCGCGCTGAAGATCGCCCCGCCGGTCGCCGGGCCCGGCCCGGAGCGGGCGGCGCTGGAGCACTGGAACGGGTGGGGCGCGGTGCGGCCGCTGGACGCGCCGGAGCTCGACGCGTCCGGCGCGCTGCTGCTGGAGCGGCTGCACCACGAGGTGTCGCTGCGCTCGCTGCCGGAGGCGAAGGCGCTGCTGGAGGCGGCGGGCACGTTGCGGCGGCTGTGGGTGGAGCCGCCGGCCGGGCACGCCTTCGAGAGCGTGGCCGCGCGGACCGACCGGCAGAGCGCCGGGATGCGGGCGGCCGCCGAGGCCGATCCGGAGCTGGCGCCGCTGGTGGAAGCGGCGCTCGCGGCGCGGGCCGAGCTGGTCGAGGGATCACCCGAACTCCTCCTGCTGCACGGCAACTTCCGCCAGAGCAAGGTGCTCTCCGGGGAGCGGGCGCCGTGGCTGACGGTGGGTCCGGAGCCGCTGGTGGGCGAGCGCGCCTATGACCTGGCGCGGCTGGTGCGGGACCGGGCGGAGGATCTGATCGCCTCCCCCGGCGGCCCGGTGACGGCCCGGCGGCGGGTCAAGAGGCTGGCGGAGTCGCTGGAGGTGGAACAGGCGCGGCTGCACGGCTGGACGCTGTTCCGGGCGGTCGAGTCGGGCACCCGCGCGCTGGCCGAGGGACGGCGGCAGATGGGCGAGGTCAACCTGGAGTTCGCGGGCTGGCTGTAGCCCTGCCCGTACGGCGAAGGCCCCCGCGCGATCCCGCGCGGGGGCCTTCCTCGTACGGGATCGGCGGGGGCGATCAGGCCAGGTCGGCCGTGAGGCGGGCGATCGCCTCGTCGACGGTCAGCTCCTCGCGCTCGCCGGTGCGGCGGTCCTTCAGCTCCAGGACGCCGTCCGCGGAGCGGCGGCCGGCGACCAGGATCTTGGGGACGCCGATCAGCTCGGAGTCGGTGAACTTCACGCCGGGCGAGACGCCGGGGCGGTCGTCGACCAGGACGCGCAGGCCCGCCGCGTTGAGCTTCTCCGAGACGTCGAGGGCCAGCTCCGTCTGGAGGGCCTTGCCGGCGGCGACGACGTGGACGTCGGCCGGGGCGATCTCGCGGGGCCAGCACAGGCCCTTGTCGTCGGCGGTCTGCTCGGTGATGGCGGCCACGGCGCGGGAGACGCCGATGCCGTACGAGCCCATCGTGACGCGGACGGGCTTGCCCTGCTGGCCGAGCACGTCGAGCTGGAAGGTGTCGGCGTACTTGCGGCCGAGCTGGAAGATGTGGCCGATCTCGATGGCGCGGTCCAGGGTGAGGCCGGTGCCGCACTTCGGACAGGGGTCGCCCTCCTCGACGACGACGACGTCGAGGTACTCGTCGACCTCGAAGTCACGGCCCGCGACGACGCTCGCAGCGTGCTTGCCCTCCTTGTTGGCGCCGGTGACCCAGGCGGTGCCGGGGGCGACGCGGGGGTCGGCGAGGTAGCGGACCTTCTCCAGGCCCTGGGGGCCGACGTAACCGCGTACGAGGTCGTCGCGGCCGACGAAGTCCTCGGCGGTGACCAGCTCGACGACGGCGGGGGCCAGGTGCTCGCCGAGCTTGCCGAGGTCGACCTCGCGGTGGCCGGGGACGCCGACGGCCACGATCTCGCCGTCCACCTTGACCAGCAGGTTCTTCAGGGTGGCGGAGGCGGGGACGCCCAGGTGCGCGGCGAGCGTCTCGATGGTCGGGGTGTCGGGGGTGTCCAGCTCCTCGACCGGGCCGTGCGCCGAGCCGTCGACCGGGGCGAGCGCGAAGGTCACGGCCTCGGTGTTGGCGGCGTAGTCGCAGTTCGGACAGTCCGCGAAGGTGTCCTCGCCGGCGGCGGCGGGGGCGAGGAACTCCTCGGAGGCCGAGCCGCCCATCGCGCCGGAGACGGCGGAGACGATGCGGTGGTCGAGGCCGATCCGCTCGAAGATCTTGATGTACGCGGCCCGGTGCAGGGCGTAGGAGTGCGCGAGGCCCTCGTCGGTGGTGTCGAAGCTGTACGAGTCCTTCATCTGGAACTCGCGGCCGCGGAGCACGCCGGAGCGGGGGCGGGCCTCGTCGCGGTACTTCGTCTGGATCTGGTAGAGCATCACCGGCAGGTCCTTGTAGGACGTGCACTGGTCCTTGACGGTCTGGGTGAAGACCTCCTCGTGGGTCGGGCCGAGGAGGTAGTCGCCGCCCTTGCGGTCCTTGAGGCGGAAGAGCAGGTCGCCGTACTCCTCCCAGCGGCCGGACGCCTCGTAGGGCTCCTTGGGCAGCAGGGCGGGCAGCAGGACTTCCTGGGCGCCGATGGCGTCCATCTCCTCGCGGACCACGCCGGAGATGTTGTCCAGGACCTTCTTGCCGAGCGGCAGCCAGGACCAGATGCCGGCCGCGTTGCGGCGGACGTACCCGGCGCGGACCAGCAGCTTGTGGCTGAGCGTCTCGGCGTCCGCCGGGTCGTCGCGCAGTGTCTTGACCATCAATCGGGACATGCGCTGGACCTGGGCCATGGTGAACTCCTGCTCGCAAGGGTGGTGAGCCCGAGGTTAACCGGGCGGTGCGGGCTGGCGGAAATCCGTTCAGGCCCCGGGCCGCGCGTGCGGCAGCGGCAGGGGCGCGCCCATGACCGCGTAGGGCTGCGGGGCACTCGGGAAGACGACCTGGCGGGCCAGATCGCGGTAGCCGAGGGAGTGGTACAGGGTGCGGGCCGGGCTGTCCTTGTCGATCGCCGAGAGGATCGACCTCGGGTGGCCGACGGAGTCGGTGATGGCGGTGATCAGGGTGCGGCCGATACCGCGCCGCTGGTGGTCCGGGTGGACGTGGAGTTCGGTGATGACGAAGGAGTCGTCGAGCCAGCCGTCGGAGCCGGTGGCCCGCAGATAGGGCTCGACGACGGTGGACCACCACTGGGAGCGGTCGTTGGGCAGCCCGTAGACGAAGCCGACGAGCCGTCCGTCGGGGGTGAGGGCGCCGAGTGCGCGGGCGTGGGGGTGTTCCAGGTGTCTGAGGACGATGTGGCGGCGTACGTCGATCTCGTCCTGGCTCAGACCGAAGGCGGCCGCCTGGACGCGCAGGGCTTCGTCGACGCGGGCGGCCAGGTCGACGGGGCCGACCTCGGCGTCGGGTGCTGCGGGGCCTTCCCCGGGGACTGCTGCCATGCGCGAACCCTACTGGCCGGAACGGACGGTCAGAACCGCGCGGTCCCGGGGCGTGCGCGCCGGACGGTTCAGAACAGGACGCTCATGAACGCGCCGACCTCGCGGAAGCCGACCCGGCGGTAGGCCTTGCGGGCGGGGGTGTTGTAGTCGTTCACGTACAGGCTGACGACGGGGGCGACGTCGGCGAGGGCGT
Source organism: Streptomyces sp. NBC_01116 (assembly GCF_041435495.1). Classification (NCBI taxonomy): domain Bacteria; kingdom Bacillati; phylum Actinomycetota; class Actinomycetes; order Kitasatosporales; family Streptomycetaceae; genus Streptomyces; species Streptomyces sp. NBC_01116. The sequence goes on along the minus strand of NZ_CP108644.1, from coordinate 6,383,251 downwards.
AGCGCAGGACGGCGGCCATGCCCGTTTCGGAGAGGCCCTTGCCTCGGTGCTCGGGGGCGACCCAGACGCCCTGGATCTGGCAGGCCTGCGGGGTGGCCGCGCCGATCTCCGCCTTGAAGACGACCTTGCCGTCGTCGATGCGGGCGAAGGAGCGGCCGGTGCCGATGAGTTCGGCGACGCGGGCCTGGTAGAGGAGCCCGCCGTCGCCGGCGAGCGGGGAGATGCCGACCTCCTCGGTGAACATCGCCACGCAGGCCGGCATCAGGACCTCGCTCTCGTCCTTGCGGATGCGGCGGACGAGCGGGTCGGGCGTGACGTCGGCGGAGAGGCTCTCGGTGACCATGAGGGGCTGGTTGGCGCGGACCTCGCGGGCGGGGCCCCAGGTCGGTTCGAGGAGCCGCCAGAGCTGGGTGGTGGGTTCGGCGGGGCCGACGATGGAGGAGCAGCGGCGGCCGGCCCTGCGGGCCCGGTCGGCGAAGGCGCGGACGGCCTCGGGGCCTGCGCAGATGGGGACGAGGTTGGCGCCGGAGTAGCACAGGGAGCGGAGCATGCCGTCGGCGTACCAGCCCCACATCTCGCCGCCGAGGCGCCAGGGGTCGAGTCCCGCGACCTGCACGCGGGACGTCACGAAGGCGTTGGCCACGGGCTCGCTCTCCAGGATGGCGAGCGCTGCCTGGAGGTCGCTGGGTTCGAGGACCCGGGTGGTGGTCTGCGTCAACACGAGGGGGCCTCACCATGCGGTCTGCTGATTTCCGCACTTTAACCGACGAGCCTGTCGAACGCCGCTCGAGTCCGCAGGACGGTCTCCGGGCAGGGCGGTGGTGTAGGCGGGAGCCGGTCCCCGGACACACCGCCGCCCCACCGGGCGCGGGGCCCGGTGGGGCGGTGATGGTGTGGAAGGGCGCGGGTCAGGCGCCGATGGAGACCTGGGGTTCGCCGGACGCGATGCCGTCCTTCTCCATCTGATCGGCGATCTTCAGGGCCTCTTCGATGAGGGTCTCGACGATCTTCGACTCGGGGACGGTCTTGATGACCTCGCCCTTCACGAAGATCTGGCCCTTGCCGTTGCCGGAGGCGACGCCGAGGTCGGCCTCGCGGGCCTCGCCGGGGCCGTTGACGACACAGCCCATGACGGCGACGCGGAGCGGGACCTCCATGCCCTCCAGTCCGGCGCTGACCTGGTCGGCGAGCTTGTAGACGTCGACCTGGGCGCGACCGCAGGACGGGCAGGAGACGATCTCCAGGCGGCGCTGCTTGAGGTTGAGCGCCTCCAGGATCTGGAGGCCGACCTTGACCTCCTCGGCCGGCGGAGCCGAGAGGGAGACGCGGATGGTGTCGCCGATGCCCTCGGAGAGCAGCGCGCCGAACGCGACGGCCGACTTGATGGTGCCCTGGAACGCCGGTCCGGCCTCGGTGACGCCGAGGTGCAGCGGGTAGTCGCTCTGGGCGGCGAGCTGGCGGTAGGCGTTGACCATCACGACCGGGTCGTTGTGCTTGACCGAGATCTTGATGTCGCCGAAGCCGTGCTCCTCGAAGAGGGACGCCTCCCACAGGGCCGACTCGACGAGGGCCTCGGGGGTGGCCTTGCCGTACTTCTTCAGGAGCCGCGCGTCCAGGGAGCCGGCGTTGACGCCGATCCGGATCGGGGTGCGGGTCTCGGCGGCCGCCTTCGCGATCTCCTTGACCTTGTCGTCGAACTGCTTGATGTTGCCCGGGTTCACCCGGACCGCGGCGCAGCCGGCGTCGATCGCGGCGAAGACGTACTTCGGCTGGAAGTGGATGTCGGCGATCACCGGGATCTGCGACTTCCGGGCGATCGTGGCGAGCGCGTCGGCGTCGTCCTGCGTCGGGCACGCGACCCGGACGATCTGGCAGCCGGACGCCGTCAGCTCGGCGATCTGCTGGAGCGTGGCGCCGATGTCCGACGTGCGTGTCGTCGTCATCGACTGCACGGATACGGGCGCGTCGCCGCCGACCGCGACCGTGCCGACCTGGATCTGTCGGCTGACCCTTCGGTCGGCGAGCTTGGTCGGAACGGCCGGCATTCCGAGAGAAATCGCAGTCATGCGCTGTGCATCCCCAAGGTGTGGATCAAGGTCCCGAGATCGGCGGGCTCCAGCCTTCGAGGTTACGGCACCGGAGGCGGGACGGACGCACCGTGTCGACAAGTCCACCCGTTGGTGAGCGGCCGGACACGGGGTGTGCGCCCGGCCGACACCTGGGTTCCGCGCGGCCGTCAGGAGATCTTGACGGGGTTCACGATGTCGGCCACCAGGACCAGCAGCGTGAAGCAGATGAAGAGTCCGGCGACCACGTAGGCGACCGGCATCAGCCGGGCCACGTCGAACGGGCCGGGGTCGGGACGCCGGAAGACCTTGGCCACATTGCGCCGCAGGGACTCCCAGAGCGCGCCCGCGATGTGGCCGCCGTCCAGCGGGAGCAGCGGGAGCATGTTGAACAGGAAGAGCGAGAGGTTGAAGCCCGCGAGCAGGAACAGCATCATCGCGACCTGGTTCTGGGCCGGGATGTCGAGGTTCATCACCTCGCCGCCGATCCGGGCCGCGCCCACCACGCCGACCGGCGAGTCGTCGGCCCGCTGGCCGTCGCTGAAGGCGGCGTCCCAGAGGGCCGGGATCTTGGACGGCAGGGCGATGATCGAGTCGACGCCGTTCTCGATCATGTCGCCCATGCGGACGGTGGAGTCGGCGAAGGAGAGCGGCACGATCTCGGTCCGGGCGGCGAAGCCGAGGTAGCCCGCCTTGATGAACTGGTCCGGGACGACCTGGCCGTTGCCGTCCTTCTTCGCGACGGCGTTCTCGCGCAGGACGGCGTCGAGGGTCACCTGCCCGCCGTCGCGCTCGACGACGATGGTGGCGGGGCCGATGGTCTCGCGGATGCGGTCCGAGAGCGTCGCCCAGTCGTCGACCCTCTTCCCGTCGAAGGCGACGATCTTGTCGCCCTCCTGGAGGCCTGCGGCCTTGGCGGGCGAGACCGGGTCGCCGTCCTTGCAGGTCTCGCGCTTGTCGCTCTGCGAGATCACGCACTGCTGGACGCCCGCGACCTCGGTGGTCTGCGTCTGGAAGCCGAAGGTCATCGCGACGCCCATGAAGATGGCGACCGCGAGGATGAGGTTCATGAAGGGGCCCGCGAACATCACGATGACGCGCTTCCACGGCTTGCGCGTGTAGAAGAGCCGCTTCTCGTCGCCCGGCTCCAGCTCCTCGTAGGCGGCGGAGCGGGCGTCCTCGATCATGCCGCGCCACGGTGAGGTGGAGCGGGCCTCGAGGCGGCCGTCGGCTCCCGGCGGGAACATCCCGATCATGCGGATGTAGCCGCCGGCCGGGATGGCCTTGATGCCGTACTCGGTGTCGCCCTTCTTCTTCGACCAGATCGTCGGGCCGAATCCGACCATGTACTGCGGCACCCGGATGCCGAACATCTTGGCCGTGGAGAGGTGGCCCAGCTCGTGCCAGGCGATGGAGAAGAGCAGGCCCACGACGAAGACGGCGATCCCCAGGACCGTCAGCAGGACCGAGGTCAGACTCATGCGCGCGCCTCCGCTGTCGCTTTCGCCGAGAGTTCCCGGGCCCGTGCGCGGGCCCACGTTTCCGCTTCGAGGACGTCCGCGACGCTGAGCGAGGTTCCCGGGGCGGGGGTGCCGTGTTCCGACACCACAGCGGTGACCGTATCCATGATTCCGTTGAAGGGCAGCTGTCCGGCGAGGAAAGCGTCCACGCATTCCTCGTTCGCCGCGTTGAAGACGGCCGGCGCGGTCCCGCCGAGCCCGCCGACGTGCCGGGCGAGGCCGACCGAGGGGAAGGCCTCGGTGTCCAGCGGGAAGAACTCCCAGCTGGCCGCCTTCGTCCAGTCGAAGGCGGGGGCGGCGTCCGGGACGCGCTGGGGCCAGCCGAGGCCGATGGCGATGGGGCCGCCCATGTCCGGCGGGGTGGCCTGGGCGAGCGTGGAGCCGTCGCTGAACTCGACCATGGAGTGCACGTAGGACTGCGGGTGGACCACGACCTCGATCCGGTCGAACGGGATGTCGTAGAGGAGGTGCGCCTCGATGACCTCCAGGCCCTTGTTGACCAGGGTCGCGGAGTTGATGGTGATCACCGGTCCCATCGCCCAGGTCGGGTGGGCGAGCGCCTGCTCCCGGGTGACGTCGGCCAGTTCCTCGCGCGTACGGCCCCGGAAGGGTCCGCCGGAGGCGGTGACGACGAGCTTGCGGACGTCGGCGCGGGTGCCCGCGGCCAGCGCCTGGAAGAGCGCGGCGTGCTCGGAGTCGACCGGGATGATCTGGCCGGGGGCGGCGAGCGCCTTCACCAGCGGGCCGCCGACGATCAGCGACTCCTTGTTGGCGAGGGCGAGCGTGCGGCCCGCCTTCAGCGCGGCCAGGGTCGGGGCGAGCCCGATGGAGCCGGTGATGCCGTTCAGCACGGTGTGGCAGGCGCTCGCGGCGAGGGTGGTGGCCGCGTCGGGTCCGGCCAGGATCTCGGGGAGCGGCTCGCCGGGCCCGTAGCTCTCCCGCAGCGCCGTGCGCAGGGCGGGGACCGCGTCCTCGGCGGCGACGGCGACCGTGCCGACCCGCAGCCGGCGGGCCTGCTCGGCCAGCAGGGCGACCCGGCCGCCGGCGGCCGAGAGCGCCGTGACCCGGAAGCGGTCGGGGTTGCGCAGGACCAGGTCGATGGCCTGGGTGCCGATGGACCCGGTGGAGCCGAGGATCACGAGATCCCGGCGGCCGTCCGCGGCGTCGAAGACGAGATGCGGATCGGCGAGGGGGGCGGGGCTGTCGCTCATGCCCCCATTGTTGCCGCTCCGGCTGAGTGCGGGGACAGCGCGTCCCGGGTGGGCCGCGGATTCACCGGGTCCGCGGCCCCGGCGGCGGGCCCGGGGGTATCCGGCGTCACGCCCACGGGCCTCCGGTTTCCGGCTCGCGGGCTCCGGTTTCAGGCCCGGGGGCTGCCGGTTTCAGGCCCGCGGGCTCCCGGCGAAGTCCGCGAACACCTCGTGGAAGCGCGGGAACGTCTTGCGTACGCAGCCGGGGTCGTCGTACGTGAGACCGGGGGTGCGCAGTCCGGCGACCGCGAAGGACATCACGATCCGGTGGTCGCCGTGGGTGGCGATCCCGGTCGGCTTCGGCGTCCCGGGGTGGATCTCGATCCAGTCGGGCCCGGTGTGGACGGTGACGCCCATGGCGCGCAGGTTCTCGGCGCACGCCTCCAGCCGGTCGCACTCCTTGACCCGGGTGTTGGCGACGTCCTCGATCCGCACGGGTCCGTCCGCGAAGGGGGCGATGGCGGCGAGGGTCGGCATGGTGTCGGAGATGTCGCGCATGTTGACGGTGAGGCCGCGCAGCCGGCCGGTGGAGCGGACGGTGGTCGCGTCCGGGCCCACCGCCACCTCGGCGCCCATGTCCCGCAGGACGTCGACGAAGCGCAGGTCGCCCTGGAGCGCGCCGATGCCGAGGCCGGGGACGGTGACCTCGCGGCCGGTGAGGGCCCCGGCGGCGAAGAAGTAGCTCGCGGTGGAGGCGTCGGGCTCTACGGCGTAGGCGGTGGCCCGGTAACCGCCGGAAGGGACGGTGAAGGTGTTCCCCTCCCGCAGCACCTCCACGCCGAAGCCGCGCATCATCGCGAGGGTGATCTCGACGTACGGCGCGGAGACCAGGTCGGTGACCTCGATCCGCAGCCCCTTCGCGGTGAGCGGTCCGAGCATCAGCAGCGCGGTGAGGTACTGGGACGACTCCCCCGCGTCCAGGGTGATCTCGCCGCCCTCGATCCCGGCGGCCCGGACGGTCAGCGGGTGGTGCCCCTCGGCCGCCTCGTGGCGCAGGTCGACGCCGAGGGCGGTGAGGGCGCGGGTGAGCGGGGCGAGCGGGCGGCGGCGCATCTGGGCGGAGGCGTCGAAGCGGTACGTGCCGGAGGCGGCGGCCGCGACGAGGGTGGGCAGGAAGCGGGCGGTGGTCGCGCCGTCGCGGCAGTAGACGTCGGCGTCGCGCACGGCGGGCCCGGCGGGGCGGCCCTCGACGTGCCAGCGGTCGGCCTCCCGGTCGACCGCGTAGCCGAGGCTCTTCAGGCCCTCGGCGAAGCCCTCGGTGTCGTCCGAGCGCAGCGGCCTCAGCAGGGTGGTGGTCCCGTCGGCGGCGGCGGCCAGGAAGAGGGCGCGGGCGGTGACGGACTTGGAGCCGGGGATGTCGATGACGGTCACGGCCTCATCCTGCCCTGCGGCGGGCGGGCCGGCGGGGTGCGTCCGGTGCGTGGACGTGGTGGACGCACCCCGTACGGGACAGCGCTCAGCGCACCGGGCGGTGCCGGTTCTCCCGGGCGGAGGGTCCCGGGGTGGCGTCCGCGATCCAGGGGCCCTCGCCGCTGGGGTCGACGACGCCCTCCTCCAGCCAGGTGTACGTCCCCGACAGGACGCCGTCGACGACGCGCCGGTCGAGGTCGTCGGTGTTGGACCACAGGCGGGTGAACAGCTCCTCGACCCGGACGCGGGCCTGCCGGCAGAAGGCGTCCGCGAGCTGGTAGGCCTCGCGGCCGTGCCCGCCCGCCCCGCGCAGGTGCTCGGCGCGGACGCAGGCGGCGCTCATCGCGAAGAGCTCCGCACCTATGTCGACGATCCGGCCGAGGAAGCCCTGCTTGGTCTCCATCCGCCCCTGCCAGCGGGACATGGCGTAGAAGGTGGACCGGGCGAGCTTGCGCGAGCACCGCTCGACGTACCGGAGGTGCCCGGAGAGGTCGCGGTGGCCGGAGGGGTGGAACTCGGCGTACGTACGCGGGAGTTGTCCGGCGCCCGTGACCAGCTGGGGCAGCCAGCGGGCGTAGAACCCGGCGGCGTTCGCGCCCGCCCTCGCCTTGGCGGAGAGCGGCTTGTCGGGGTCGATGATGTCGCCCGCGACCTTGAGGTGGGCGTCGACCGCCTCGCGGGCGATCAGCAGGTGCATGATCTCGGTGGAGCCCTCGAAGATCCGGTTGATCCGCATGTCCCGGAGCATCTGCTCGGCGGGTACGGCGCGTTCGCCGCGGGCGGCCAGCGATGCGGCGGTCTCGAAGCCGCGGCCGCCACGGATCTGGACCAGTTCGTCGGCGATCAGCCAGCCCATCTCGGAGCCGTACAGCTTGGCGAGGGCCGCCTCGATGCGGATGTCGTTGCGATCCTCGTCGGCCATCTGCGAGGAGAGGTCGACGATGGCCTCCAGGGCGAAGGTGGTGGCCGCGATGAACGAGATCTTCGCGCCGACCGCCTCGTGCCCGGCGACGGGCCTGCCCCACTGCTCCCGGACCCCGGACCATTCGCGGGCGATCTTCAGGGACCACTTGCCGACGCCCACGCACATCGCGGGCAGCGAGAGACGGCCGGTGTTGAGGGTGGTCAGGGCGATCTTCAGCCCGGCCCCCTCGGGCCCGATCCGGCACGCGCCGGACACCCGGACCCGGTGGAAGCGGGTGACGCCGTTCTCCAGGCCGCGCAGGCCCATGAAGGCGTTGCGGTGCTCGACGGTGACGCCGGGGGCGTCGGCCTCGACGACGAACGCGGTGATGCCGCCGGGATGCCCCTCGGAGACGGGGACCCGGGCCATGACGACCAGGAGGTCGGCGACGACGCCGTTGGTGGTCCAGAGCTTCACGCCGTCGAGGACGTAGTCCGGCCCGTCGGGCACGGCGGAGGTGGCGAGGCGGGCCGGGTCGGAGCCGACGTCCGGCTCGGTCAGCAGGAAGGCGGAGATGTCGGTGGTGGCCAGCCGGGGCAGGTAGACGTCCTTCTGCTCCTGGGTGCCGAAGATCTTCAGGGGCTGCGGTACGCCGATCGACTGATGGGCGGAGAGCAGCGCGGCGATCGCGGGGCTGGCCGAGCCGACCAGGGCGAGCGCCTTGTTGTAGTACACCTGGGTGAGGCCGAGCCCGCCGTAGGTGGTCTCGATCTTCATCCCGAGCGCGCCCAGCTCCTTGAGCCCGCTGATCACCTCGTCGGGGATCTTCGCCTCGCGCTCGATCCGCGCGCTGTCGACCTGTGTCTCGCAGAAGGTGCGCAGCCGCGCCAGGAACTCCTCGCCGCGCCGGATGTCGTCGGGCGGCGGCAGGGGGTGCGGATGGATCAGGTCGAGGCGGAACCGCCCCAGGAACAGCTCCTTGGCGAAGCTCGGCTTGCGCCAGTCCTGCTCCCGGGCGGCCTCGGCGACCCGTCGGGCCTCGCGTTCGGTGACCTTGGGCGCCCTGGGGACCTGGGGGGTGTTGTGTGGTGCGGACATGAGGGACCTCACCTCGCCGCTCGTCGCTGCTGCTACTGGGCTGCTCTGGTCCGTATGTAACCCGTCCACCCGTGGTTCGGCACCCGCACCGGCCCCCGCGGGCGGATACGCGGACGGCCCGAACCCCCGCACAGTCGGGTTCGGGCCGTCCGGTGCGCGCCCCCGCCCGCACCCGCTGTCCGGGCGGGGGCGCGGGCGGGGGTCGTCCGGGGTGTTACAGGGCGAGGCCGGTGAGGACCAGGACGCGCTCGTAGGTGTAGTCGTCCATGGCGTAGCGGACGCCCTCGCGGCCGACGCCGGACTGCTTGGCGCCGCCGTACGGCATCTGGTCGGCGCGGTACGAGGGGACGTCGCCGATGATCACGCCGCCGACCTCCAGGGCGCGGTGGGCGCGGAAGGCGGTCTGGAGGTCGTGGGTGAAGACGCCGGCCTGGAGGCCGTACTTGGAGGAGTTGACGGCGGCGAACGCCTCGGCCTCGCCGTCCACCTTCTGGAGGGACATGACCGGGCCGAAGACCTCTTCGCAGGAGAGCTTCACGTCGTCGGGGAGGCCGGCGACGACGGTCGGGGCGTAGGTGGCCCCGTCGCGCTTGCCGCCGGTGAGCAGCTGGGCGCCGCCCCGGACGGCCTCGTCGACCCAGGACTCGACGCGCTCGGCCGCGTCCTCGCTGACGAGGGGGCCGACGTCGGTGGCGGCGTCGGCCGGGTCACCGGTGACCAGGGCCTCGACGGCGGCGACGATCTTGGGGACGAGCCGGTCGTAGACGGCGGCGTCGGCGATGACGCGCTGCACGGAGATGCAGGACTGGCCGCCCTGGTAGTTGGAGAAGGTGGCGATCCGGGTGGCGGCCCAGTCGAGGTCCGCCTCGGACGCGTAGTCGCCGAGGACGACGGCCGCGCCGTTGCCGCCGAGCTCCAGGGTGCAGTGCTTGCGGGGCACCGACTCCATGATCGCGTAGCCGACCGGGCCGGAGCCGGTGAAGGAGATGACCGGCAGCCGCTCGTCCTGGACGAGGGCGGGCATCTTGTCGTTCGGGACCGTCAGGACGGACCAGGAGCCGGCCGGGAGGTCGGTCTCGGCGAGCAGCTCGCCCAGGACGAGGGAGGAGATCGGGGTGGCCGGGGCGGGCTTGAGGATGATCGGGGCGCCGACGGCGATGGCCGGGGCGACCTTGTGGGCGCTGAGGTTCAGCGGGAAGTTGAAGGGCGCGATGCCGAGGACGGCGCCGCGCGGGAAGCGCCGGGTCAGCCCGAGGCGGCCGGTGCCGCCGAGGTCGGTGTCGAGCCGCTGGGCCTCGCCGCCGTTGAAGCGGCGGGCCTCCTCGGCGGCGAACCGGAACACGGACACGGCCCGGCCGACCTCGCCGCGGGCCCACTTGATCGGCTTGCCGTTCTCCGCCGAGATCAGCTGGGCGATCTCCTCGGTGCGCTCCGTCAGCCGCCGCACGACGTGGTCGAGGGCCGCGGCCCGGACGTGCGCCGGGGTGGCGGCGAACTCGTCGCGCACCGCGTGGGCGGCGGCGACGGCCTCCTCGACCTGGGCGTCGGTCGGCACGCTGACGGTGCCGACGAGGCGTCCGTCGTACGGGTTGGTGACGTCGAAGCTGTCGGCACCGGTGGCCTGGCGGCCGGCCACCCAGAAGGCGTGGGGCGAAGTCATGGAGGTTCCGGCCCTTCGGAGGTCGTGAGGAGGTCGTGACCGAAGTCGCGACGAAGATCGTGGGCGCCCGGGAGGCTCCCCTCTGTGGTCCCACGGTAGGGCGCGAGGGGCGCGATCGCGTTTGTCCGGGGTGGAGTGGGGCGGGTGTCCGCTGCTCCGATTTGGCCAGGGCTCTCGCGTGGGCCCGGAGCTACTCCTCGGCGGGCGTCGCCGCCTCGGTCGTCTTGAGGGCGAGCCACAGCTCCATGCGGACGTCCGGGTCGTCCAGCGAGCGGCCCAGGATCTCCTCCACGCGGCGCATCCGGTAGCGCAGGGTGTGCCGGTGCACGCCCAGGTCGGCGGCGGCGGCGTCCCACTGGCCGTGGCGGGAGAGCCAGGCGCGCAGGGAGGCCACGAGGTCGCCGCGGCCCTTGGCGTCGTGCTCGTACAGCGCGCGGAGCATGCCGTCGGCGAAGGCCCGTACCGCGTCGTCGGCGAGGAGCGGCAGCACCGAGCCCGCGGCCAGCTCCTCGTGCTCGACGAGCGCCCTGCCGCGGCGGCGGGCGACGGAGAGGGCCTGTTCGGCCTGCTTGTACGCGGCGGAGACGGCGATCGGCCCGGAAGGGGCGGAGAGGCCGACCACGACGTCGCTGTCCTCGGCGCCGCCCTCGCGCGGGGCGCGGTCGTCCTGGGCCTCGGCGTAGGCGGCACAGGCGGCGACGGCGGCACCGCCGTCCGCGGCCAGCACGACGACGCGCTCCGCCTCGGGGACCAGGAGCAGCGCCTCGCCGGTCCGGGCTGCGGCGGCCTCCATCGTCTCGGTGAGCAGCTCGGACCCGGCGGGGACGGCGGCCTCGGCGATGAGCAGCCGGAACGGGGCGTCGAGCAGCCCGCCGTAGAGGTCTCCCGCGACGGCCCGCGCGTGGTCGGGCTGCCCGGCGAGCAGCATGCGCAGGACGGCGGCGCCCAGGCGCTGCTCGGCGCCCTGGAGGGAACGGGAGCGGGCGGTGGTCAGGGTGAGCAGGGCGACGGCGGAGTGCACGGCGTAGCGCTCGGCGGTCCCGAGCGCCGCTCCCGTACCGACGGCCAGCGCGCCGCGGGCCCGGCGGCCGAGGCCCAGCGACTGGAGCTCGACCCGGTCCTCGCTGCCGCCGACGACGACGCTGGCGGGGGCGGGGCGGTCCCGGAGGCGTTCGACGTCGGGGGTGAGGCGGGCGGCGCGGCGGGCGGCCCAGTCGGGGGCGGCGGCGAGGACCGCGCCGGAGGTGTCGTACAGCGCGGCCCAGCCGTCGATGTGCGCGGCGAGCCGGGCGAGGAGGTCGGCGGGCCCGTCCCCGGCGAGCGCGGCCTTCGTCAGCTCGCGCTGGGCCTCGAAGCCGGCGGTGACCGCGCGGTACTGGTCGGCGGCGATGGCGGCGGAGACGGCCTTGCTGATGGCGATGAACGGGGTGCGGCGGGGGACTTCGAGGAGCGGCAGCCCGGCCTCCTCGGCGGCCGCCACGAGGGCGGCCGGGACGTCGTCGTAGTTCACCCCGACCGCGAACCCCACCCCGGCGACCCCGGCCCCGGCGAGGCGCCGCACGTAGCGCCGCATGGACTCGGGGTCCTCGGCATCGAGATTGGTGGCGGTCACGAGGAGGAGTTCGCCGCCGTCCATGTACGGGACGGGGTCGGCCAGCTCGCTGGCGTGGGCCCAGCGCACGGGGGTGCCGAGCCGGTCCGCGCCCGCCCGCACGGTGAGCTTGAGCGCCGAGTGCTGGACGAGCGAGGCGAGCGTTGGGGGCATGGGCCGGGAACCCTCAAGGTCGGGGACGGGGTCGCGGCGCCGCCGTACGGACGGCCGGATCGCCGGCCGGATCGGTGACGCCGAATTTCGCCGTCGCGTATGAACGGCTGTCTCCGATTCTGCCAGGGCGGCAGAGTGCCGGTAACCGCTCTCTCAGCCGCCTTTCGCGCTACTTCCCGGTAGCCGCCTCAGGCCCTCCCCGCTGCTGCGTCAGCGCCTCCCGGCAGGCGCGTCAGCCGTCGAGGTGGACGAGGAGAGGGGGTGCGTGTTCGCCCTGGACCGTGGCCAACCGGATGACCGCGTGGCCGGCGGGCACCGCGTAGGCCAGCTCCGAGGCCGACCAGCGCTCGCGCTCGACCTGCCGGACGGTCACCGCGTCCGTGGTCACGGCCTTGCCGGTGACGAGCTTGCGCAGGGCGTGCAGGGCGCGGGTGAACGGCTGGTCCGCGAAGACGGTGTGCTGGGCGACCTCGCGGGTCTCGACCCATTCCTTGCCCCAGGCCTCGGCGAAGCGTTTGCCGTCCCAGGTGGTGATCCCGGAGAAGGCGGCCGTGCAGCCGACCGCCCCGAGCAGCGGAGTGTGCAGGGTCTCGGGGACGTCGTCGACGGTACGGAGGGCGAGGACGGCGCCCGCGTTGACCGAGCGCAGCCTGCGGATGCCCCGCACGGTCTCGGCGGTCACGGCGTGGGTGGCGTCGTCCAGGACGAGGCAGGCGAAGAGCGTGGTGTCGGTACGGGCCGCGGTGATCGCGGTGAACTGGGCCAGGAGGAGCCGCGTGAGGAGCCGGGACGCCTCCGCGTGGCCGCGCTCCGGCAGGTCGACGCGGACCCGCAGCGGATGCTGGCCGAGTGCCCGCAGCGAGAACGGTTGGGCGTCCGGGCCGGTGGCGAAGAACCCGGTGAACGCGGGCCGGTCCAGCAGGGCGACCCGGTCGGCGAGGGCCGGTGCGGGGTCGCCGGGTCCGCCCGCCTGCCGGGACCGCGCGTCCAGCTCGCGGAGCATCGCGTGGTGGCCTGCGGATTCGAGGGAGGCGCGCAGGCCGGCGAGCGCGGCCGGTGTGCCGTCGAGGAGTTCGCGCAGTTCCGGGACGGAGGGGAAGTGGCCGTGGGCGGCGCGGTAGGGGCCGAGCAGCTGGGCGAGGACCGTGGCGGCCCGGCGGCTGTCGAGGCTGCCGACATCGCCGACGAGCCCTTCGGCGAGGACGGCCGCCGCCTCGTCGGGGTCGGTGGTGCCGCCGTACAGGTCGAGGTCGTGGGCGGAGCCGGGGTGGCCGACCCGGACAACGACGTCGAAGGCGTCGTCCGGTCCGAGCAGGGCGCCCGCCCCTCCGACGGCGAGGACAGCGGCCTGTCCGGCCAGTGCGCGCAGGGCGAGGGCCTCGACGACCGGCCGGATCAGCCGGGCGGACTTCCCGGCGCCGGGCGGCCCGACCGCGAGCAGGGAGGTGCCGAGCAGCGCGGGTTCCAGGGCGAGGCCCGTGCCCCGGCGGACGTAGGGGTTGTGCGGGTCGTCCGCGCACCGGCCGATCCTGACCTGGCCGGTGAGGACGTCATGACGGGCTCCGCGCCGGGGTAGGTCGCGGTGTCCGGAGGGGTGCAGGGCCGCGGCTCCGCCGGTCCGCAGGACGGCCTCCGCGAGGGGGGCGAGCCGGTCGGGCCGCCGGGTGGCGAGCGCCCACGCCTGCCGGAGCCGGGCCACGTCCACGTCGTTCATCCGGCCGGTGCGGACCTCGGCGGTGAGGGTGTCCGCCGCGTCGGTCCAGCCCGCGGCGCGCAGCTCGGGCCACTGGTCGGCGGAGGTCTCGGCCGCGGGCGCCGCCGCGTGGCCGTCCGCCGCCCGCTCGGCGGTCCCCCGGCGTGCGGCGATCAGTTCGCGCCAGCGGCCGAGCCGGGCGAAGGGGTAGAGCACGGCGGCGGCGATCACGGCGTAGACGACGTTGACGACGGTCTGGCTCTGGTAGATCTCGCCGCCCGCGACGGAGGCGACCAGGACCAGGACCGGGCGGACGACCGGAAGCGTCTCCTTCCAGACCAGCACTTGGGCCAGGCCCGCCGCGGCGGCTGCCGCGAGCGCGAGGAAGGGCTGCCCCCGGTCGGCGACATGGCGGCGGAACAGCTCGGCGAAGTTGCCGATCCGGCCGCAGCCGTAGGCCAGCAGGCCGAAGAGGATCGCCTCGTACACCGTGAGGGCGTCGCTGCCCTCGATGGTGCGGGGGCCGCCGGACGTGCCCGGGTTCCACCACTCCCCCGGAGTGAACAGCTTCAGCGGGACGAGACGGTAGGGCAGGTAGCCGTTGCGCCACAGCGACCACAGCAGCAGCGCGGAGAGCAGCGAGATCAACGCGCCGACCAGCAGCGACCGGTTCGAGACGCCCTCGGGCTCCTCGGGCGGCGGAGGGGTGTATCCGTAGCGCCAGACGCCCGGTTCCTGCGGCGGGCGGGGCGTGCGCAGCCAGGCGTCGACCGGGGCCCCGGGGAGCGGCTGCTCGACCGGCGGGGCCGATCCGGGCCGGGCCGGGCGCTGCTCGACGGGCGGGGCCGCCGGACGGGGGCCGGCGGCGGGCGGGGGCACCCGCGGCGGGGTCGTGGGCGGTGGCGGGAGGGCCGGTCCGGGGACCCTGCCCGCGCTCGATCCCCGTACGCCCCGCGTGCCGTCGTCGTCCATGAACCACTGCCCCCTTGACCTGCCGGTCCGTCCGCTGCCCCGGTCAATCTAGTGGGCGCACACGGTGAGTTCAGCAACGCGCCCGGATAGTGACCGTCCTGGAAGGCGATGCGGACGCGACCGCCCCGCCCCGCCGTCCGTCGGCCATCCGTCCGCCACCTGTCCGCCAAGGACAAGGACACGCCGCCACCACTCCCGATCGGAGCATGCCCGCACCCCTCCCCCGCCCCTAGCCTGCGAGGAGAAGAGCGTCCGAAACACCCCCAGGAGCCCCTCATGACCGCAATCCCGCAGGAGCGCCGCGTCGTCACTGCCATCCCCGGCCCGAAGTCGGTGGAGCTGCAGGCCCGCCGTCTCGCCGCCGTCGCCGCAGGTGTGGGCTCCACCCTGCCGGTGTTCACCGCCCGCGCCGGCGGCGGGATCATCGAGGACGTGGACGGCAACCGTCTGATCGACTTCGGGTCCGGGATCGCCGTGACCTCCGTGGGCGCGTCCGCCGAGGCCGTCGTGCGGCGCGCCACCGCGCAGCTCGCGGACTTCACCCACACCTGTTTCATGGTCACGCCGTACGAGGGGTACGTCGAGGTCTGCGAGCAGCTCGCCGAGCTGACGCCGGGCGACCACGCGAAGAAGTCCGCCCTGTTCAACTCGGGCGCCGAGGCCGTCGAGAACGCGGTGAAGATCGCCCGTGCCCACACCAAGCGCACCGCCGTCGTCGTCTTCGACCACGGCTACCACGGCCGCACCAACCTCACCATGGGCATGACCGCGAAGAACATGCCGTACAAGCAGGGCTTCGGCCCGTTCGCGCCCGAGGTCTACCGCGTCCCGGTCGCCTACGGCTACCGCTGGCCGACCGGGCCCGAGAACGCCGGCGCCGAGGCGTCCGCGCAGGCCATCGACGAGATCACCAAGCAGATCGGCGCGGACAACGTCGCCGCGATCATCATCGAGCCGGTGCTCGGCGAGGGCGGCTTCATCGAGCCGGCCAAGGGCTTCCTCCCGGCGATCGCGCGGTTCGCGAAGGACAACGGCATCGTGTTCGTCGCGGACGAGATCCAGTCCGGCTTCTGCCGTACCGGCCAGTGGTTCGCCTGCGAGGACGAGGGCATCGTCCCGGACCTGATCACCACGGCCAAGGGCATCGCCGGCGGTCTGCCGCTGTCCGCCGTGACGGGCCGCGCCGAGATCATGGACGCCGCGCACGCGGGTGGCCTGGGCGGTACGTACGGCGGCAACCCGGTGGCCTGCGCCGGTGCGCTCGGGGCCATCGAGACGATGCGCGAGCTGGACCTGAACGGGAAGGCCAAGCGGATCGAGGAGGTCATGAAGGGCCGCCTCGCCGAGATGCGGGCGAAGCTGCCGAACGGCGACATCATCGGTGACATCCGGGGCCGCGGCGCGATGATCGCGATCGAGCTGGTGAAGTCCGGCACGAAGGACCCGGCCCCGGAGGCGGCCGGCGCGCTCGCGAAGGCCTGTCACGCCGAGGGCGTCATGGTCCTGACCTGCGGTACGTACGGCAACGTCCTGCGCTTCCTGCCGCCGCTGGTGATCGGCGAGGACCTGCTGAACGAGGGCCTCGACGTGATCGAGCAGGCATTCGGCACGCTCTGATCCTTCGAACCCGGGAACGGGCGGCGGCGGCCTTCGGCCGCTTCCGTCCGCCATCCGGGTGAGGGCCTGTGAAGAACGTGTGCGGGGGCGATGGCGGGAGGTGGTGGCGACTGTCGGCCACCCCTCCACTGCCGTACGGTTTCTGCAGATGAGAGAAACACCTCGGTCGCGGGAAACCGCGGCCGACGCCGGGCCGGGGCTTCCCCAGCGCCGTCCCGGGCGTGCGTTCGCGCACACCGGAGCCTCCGGCTCCGGGACTCCTCACCGATCGGACGGCCGCCCGCCCCACACCCCCCGGGGCGCGCGGCGAACCGATCTCGCCGGCCATCCCGGAACAACCCCCCCTGTTCCCGGGTGGCCGGCCCCTCTCGTTCTCCGCTTCCTCGGCCTGCTCGCGGCACTCTTCTCGCTGATCACCTGGCAGGTCGCCGTCGAGGGTCCGCTCCTGCGGCTCGACGAGCGCGTGGGCGGGGAGCTGTTCGGCCACGGCCCGGCCGGGCTGACCCAGGTCTTCTCCGACCTCGGCGGGATGCCGGTGGCTCTTCCGGTGCTGACCTGCGCGATCGGGTACGCCCTGTGGCGTCGTGCCCTGCGGCTCGCCGTGTACGCGGCCCTCACCATGGCGGCGGTGCCCGCGCTGGTGATCCCGCTGAAGGTGGCCACCGCCCGGCAGGGCCCGCTGACCGAGGCGGTCAACTACTTCCCGTCCGGCCATACGGCCACGGCCGCCGTGGCGTACGGGGCGTCGGCCCTGGTGCTGCTGGCCCTGCCCCGCCCGTCGTGGCTCCGGGGGGCTTCCTGGCCCCGGGCGTGGATGATGCCCGTCGCCGCGATCCTGTTGACCACGGCGACGGGCATCGGTCTGGTGCTGCACGGCTACCACTGGCCGCTGGACGTGCTGGCCAGTTGGTGCCTGGGGCCTTGCGTGCTCGCGCCCCTGTGGTGGGTCAGCTGCCGAAGTAGGCGTCGAAGTTCTTCGAGAACTCCCAGTTGTTGAAGCGGTCCCAGTTGATCGACCAGGTCATCAGGCCGCGCAGGTCGGACCAGGTCCCGTGGGTCTGGTAGGAGCCGCAGTCGGTCTTCTTGGTCAGGCAGTTGAGCGCCTTGTTGACCTCGGCCGGTGAGGTGTGGCCGTTGCCCGCCTGGGTGGAGGCCGGGAGACCGATGGCGACCTGGTCGGGGCGCAGGCCCGGGAAGACCCGGCTGGTGTTGCCCGCCACCGGGAAGCCCGCGAGCAGCATGTCGGTCATCGCGATGTGGAAGTCCGCGCCGCCCATGGTGTGGTACTGGTTGTCCAGGCCCATGATCGGGCCCGAGTTGTAGTCCTGGACGTGCAGCAGGGTCAGATCGTCGCGCAGGGCGTGGATGACCGGCAGGTAGGCGCCGGCGCGCGGGTCCTGGCCGCCCCAGGGGCCGGAGCCGTAGAACTGGTAGCCGAGCTGCACGAAGAAGGTCTCGGGCGCCATCGTGAGGACGAAGTCCGGGCCGTACTTCGCCTTGAGGGACTTCACCGCGGAGATCAGGTTGACGATCACCGGCGAGGTGGGGCTGCGGAAGTCGGTGTCGCCGGTGTTGAGGGAGAGGGAGTGGCCCTCGAAGTCGATGTCCAGGCCGTCCAGGCCGTAGGTGTCGATGATCTTCGAGACGGAGGTGACGAAGGCGTCCCGGGCGGCGGTGGAGTTGAGCTGCACCTGTCCGTTCTGGCCGCCGATCGAGATCAGCACCTTCTTGCCCGCGGCCTGCTTGGCCTTGATCGCGGCCTTGAACTCCGCCTCGGACTCGACGTTCGGGCACTCGGCGACCGGGCAGAGCGCGAAGCGGATGTCGCCGGAGGTGACGGAGGTGGGCTCGCCGAAGGCGAGGTTGATGACGTCCCAGGAGGCGGGCACGTCCGCCATCCGGGTGTAGCCGGAGCCGTTGGCGAAGCTGGAGTGCAGGTAGCCGACGAGGGCGCGGGGCGGGAGCTTGGTGCCGCCGCCGCCTCCGCCGCCCGCCGTGGTGGTCGCGGTGACGGCGGCCGACTGCGCGGACTCGCCGGCCGCGTTGGTGGCGCTGACCTGGAAGCTGTACGCGGTGGAGGCGGTCAGGCCCGTCACGGTGGCGGAGGGACCGGTGGCCGTGGCGACCTTCGTACCACCTCGGTAGACGTTGTAGCCGCTCGCGCCGGAGACGGCGTTCCAGGAGAGGGCGACGGAGGAGGAGGTGATCGCGGTGGTCTTCAGGCCGGCGGGGACGGCCGGGATCACGACGGGTTCGCCGCCGGGTCCTACGAGGGTGAGGTCGTCGGCGTAGTAGGCCGGGGTGCCGTACCAGCCGTGGGTGTAGACGCTCACCGAGGTGGTGGAGGGGCCGGTCTTGAAGGTGGTGGTGAGCTGCTTCCACGCACCGGGGGACTGGGTCCAGGTGGAGACGTCGGTGGTGCCGGTGCCGGACGCGCCGAGGTAGACGTAGCTGCCCTGCACCCAGGCGCTGAGCGTGTACGAGGAGTTGGGCTTGACCGTGATGCTCTGGGAACACTTCGCGTGGTCGCTGCCGGCCGGGGTCGCCTTGAGCGCGGAGGTGCCGCTGCGGGCGGGCGTGGAGACGGCCGCGCCGCTGGAGTTCGCGCAGTTCCAGCCGTCCAGGCCGGCCTCGAAGCCGCCGTTGCGTGCCAGGTCCACATCGGCGGCGCCCGCCGCCGGGGCCATGGCGACCAGGGCTCCGGCGGCGAGCAGGCCGGCCGAGCAGACGGCCAGAAGTCTGGAGAATCCGACAGTTGGTCCGGTGCGTTCCACAACAGCCTCCGCGCAGGGGGGAATTCGGGTTGGCGTGCGCACAACATGGTCCAGACCAATCAGGTTGTCAAGACCTCTGGCGGTCGACTCAGCCCTCCGGGCGCTCCCCGCGGGCGTCCAGGGCGGCCGCTCCCGCCGCCTCGTGCATCGCGCGTTCGAGGAGTCCGGCGTCGGTGAGGGTCCCCGAGCCGTCCGGCGGGACCAGCCAGCGCACTCCCCCGGTGGCCCGCCCCGGGTAGGGGACGACGATCCAGGTGCCCAGGCCGCAGCCCCTGATCCCGGTGCCGATCCAGCGGGAGACGGTGCCCGGCGGGACGAAGAAGCCCATGCGCGACTCCCCCGAGTCGGCGAGAACGGGGCCCGGACGGTTGATCAGGCGGCCGAGGACGTCGAGCGTCGGGTAGCCCAGCTCGCCCGGAAGGATCAGAACGTCCCAGCGCCTGCCGGCCGGAAGGAGCGCGATCCCCTGCGGACTGCGCTCCCACTCCCACCGACAGGCGGCCGGGTCCGGTGCCACCGATGTGAGCCACTCGACCGCGGCCTTCGTTTCCGAGCCAGTCATGACCAGCCTCCCGTTGACGTGAGCACCGGCGGGGTTCCGCCGGTGCGTACACGTGCGAGAGAGCGTTCGGCGCCGACTATGACGCGGGTTGGGGCTACCAGTTGGTAGTGAACTGGGTCACAGCCCCTGACCTGGGACGCAGGCGGCTCAGCTGTCGAAGCCGAGGCCCAGCTTGTCCATGGCCCTCAGCCACAGGTTCCGGTGCCCGCCGTTGCTGTCGGCACGGGCCAGGGACCGCTTGGTGAGTTCGATCCCGGCCCACGCGAAGGGCTCCGGCGGGAACGGCATCGGCTTGGAACGGACCATGTCCAGGCGGGTCCGCGCCGTCTCCTCGCCGGAGAGGAGGTCGAGCATCACATCGGCGCCGAAACGGGTCGAACCGACACCGAGACCGGTGTATCCGGCGGCGTACGCGACCCGCCCCTGATGGGCCGTTCCGAAGAACGCCGTGAAGCGGGAACAGGTGTCGATCGCGCCGCCCCAGGCGTGCGAGAAAAGCAGTCCGGAAAGCTGCGGAAAACAGGTGAAGAACTGCTCCGCGAGTTTCAGGAACGTCTCCGGCCGCTGGTCGAGATCGGCGCTGAGCCGGCCCCCGTACGGATAGATCGCGTCGTATCCGCCCCACAGGATCCGGTTGTCCGCGGAAAGCCGGAAGTAATGGAACTGATTGGCGCTGTCGCCGAGCCCCTGGCGCCCCTTCCAGCCGATGGAGTCGAGCTGTTCCGGGGTGAGCGGTTCGGTCATCAGCGCGTAGTCGTAGACGGGCACGGTGTACGGGCGGATCCGCTTGACGAGCGACGGGAAGATGTTGGTGCCGAGGGCGACACGGCGTGCGAAGACCCGGCCGTACGGCGTACGGACCGCCATCCCCGATCCGGAGCGGACCAGGTCCAGGCCCCGGGTGTGCTCGTGGATCCGTACGCCCAGCTCCAGGCAGGCCCGCTTCAGGCCCCAGGCGAGCTTCGCCGGGTGCAGCATCGCGACGCCCCGCCGGTCCCAGAGCCCGCCGAGGAAGGTGGGCGAGTCGACCTCCGCGCGCAGGGCGTCACGGTCCAGGAAGTCCACGCCCGTGATGCCGAGGCCGACGATCTCCTCGTGCCATTCCCGCAGCTCATGGAGCTGGTGGGGTTCGGTGGCGACGTCGATCTCGCCGGTCCGCTCGAACTCGCAGTCGATGCCATAGCGGGCGACCGCGGCCTCGATGGCGTCGAGGTTCCGCTCCCCCAACTCCTCCAGCTTCGCGATCTCGTCCGGCCAGCGCTCCACGCCGTTGGCCAGGCCGTGGGTGAGGGAGGCGGCGCAGAAGCCTCCGTTGCGGCCCGAGGCGGCCCAGCCCACCTCGTGCCCCTCGATGAGGACGACGTCCCGGTCCGGGTCGCGCTCCTTGGCGATGAGCGCGGTCCACAGACCGCTGTAGCCGCCGCCGATGACCAGCAGGTCGGTGTGCTCGTCGCCGGTGAGGGCGGGCAGCGCCTCGGGCCTGGCCGGGTCGTCGAGCCAGTAGGAGACCGGCTTGGCGCCGGAAAGGGATTGTGCAGCAGTACGCATGGCAGCTGGGGCCATGGTTTCCAACTCCTTCAGGAATTTCAGTTTCGAGCGTTGCTCTTGCGGCGGCTCGCGATGAGCTGACCGACAAGAACCATCAGTACCGCAAGGACGAACATCGCGGTGCCGATGACGTTGATCTGCACGGGCGTGCCGCGCTGTGCCGATCCCCAGACGAACATGGGGAAGGTGACGGTGGAGCCCGCGTTGAAATTCGTGATGATGAAATCGTCGAACGAGAGCGCGAAGGCGAGCAGCGCTCCCGCCGCGATTCCCGGGGCCGCGATGGGGAGGGTCACCCGCAGGAAGGTCTGCACGGGTCCCGCGTACAGGTCGCGGGCGGCTTCCTCCAGTCGCGGGTCCATCGACATCACACGCGCCTTGACGGCCGTGACCACGAAGCTGAGGCAGAACATGATGTGGGCGATGAGCACGGTCCAGAAGCCGAGCTGGGCGCCCATGTTCAGGAACAGCGTGAGCAGGGAGGCGGCCATGACGACCTCGGGCATCGCCATCGGCAGGAAGATCAGCGAGTTGATCGCGCCGCGCGCCCGGAAGCGGTAGCGGACCAGCGCGAACGCGATCATCGTGCCGAGCGCGGTCGCCCCGAGCGTCGCCCAGAAGGCGATCTGGAGCGAGAGGGAGAGCGAGCCGCACAGGTCGGCGACGCCGCACGGGTCCTTCCAGGCGTCCAGCGAGAACCGCTGCCAGGCGTAGTTGAAGCGCCCGTTGGGCTTGTTGAACGAGAACACCATCACGACGATGTTCGGAAGGATCATGTACGCGAGGGTCAGCAGACCAGCGATGACGACCAGGTTCCGGCGTATCCAGCGCAGTACGGGCATCAGACCAGGTCCTCCGTCCCGGAGCGGCGGATGTAGAGGGTGACCGCCAGCAGCACGATCGCCATGAGGATGAACGAGAGCGCGGCGGCCGTCGGATAGTCCAGGACCCGCAGGAACTGGCTCTGGATGACGCTGCCGACCATCTTGGTGTCGGTGGAGCCCAGCAGTTCCGCGTTGACGTAGTCGCCGCTGGCCGGGATGAAGGTGAGCAGGGTGCCGGAGACGACGCCGGGCATGGAGAGCGGGAACGTCACCTTGCGGAAGGTGGTGGCGGGCGTGGCGTAGAGGTCGCCCGCCGCCTCGTGCAGCCGGCCGTCGATCCGCTCCAGCGAGGTGTAGAGCGGCAGGATCATGAACGGCAGGAAGTTGTACGTGAGGCCGCAGACGACGGCCATCGGAGTGGCGAGGACCCGGTTGGACTCGGTCCAGCCGAGCCAGCTGGTGACGTCCAGGACGTGCAGGGTGTTGAGCACGTCCACGACCGCGCCGCCGTCGGCGAGGATCGTCTTCCAGGCCAGCGTACGGATGAGGAAGCTGGTGAAGAACGGGGCGATGACCAGGACGAGCACGAGGTTGCGCCAGCGGCCCGCCTTGAAGGCGATGAGATAGGCGAGCGGGTAGCCCAGCAGCAGGCACAGGATCGTGGCGGTGCCCGCGTACAGCAGGGACCGGATGAACTGCGGGTAGTACTCGCGCAGCGCCTCCACGTACGTCTGGAAGTGCCAGGTGACCTCGAAGCCCTGCTCCAGCGAGCCGGTCTGTACGGAGGTGGAGGCCTGGTAGACGAGGGGCAGGGCGAAGAAGACGACCAGCCAGAGGATGCCGGGGAGCAGCAGCCAGTAGGGGACGAGGCGTTTGCGGGTGGAGGGCTTGCGGAGCTTGAGCTCCTTGGGCTCCTCCGGCTGCGAGGGGGGCGCGGGCGGCGCCTCGGTGAGGCTCACGCCGCGTCCTCCACGCTCTCCACGCCGGCGTCGATGTCCTGGTCGGCGTCGAGTCCGAAGGTGTGGGCGGGGTTCCAGTGCAGCACCACCTCGGCGCCGGGGAGGAGTCCCGTGCGCCGGTCGACGTTCTGCTCGTACACCTGGAGCGCCTTGCCCGCCGGGCTCTCGACGACGTACTGGGTGGAGACGCCGATGAAGCTGGAGTCGACGATGCGGCCGGTGACGCGGTTGCGGCCGGCGGCTATGGAGTCCGCGTCGTCCGCGTGGACCAGGGAGATCTTCTCGGGCCGGATGCCGAGGAGGAGCCGGCCGCCGCTCGTCGTGGGCGCGGAACATCGCTCGCGGGGCAGGGTGAGCTTGCCGCCGCCCGCGGCCACCACCAGATCGCCGCCCGTGGAGACGACCTCG
The DNA here is from genome assembly GCF_041435495.1 of Streptomyces sp. NBC_01116. Taxonomy (NCBI): domain Bacteria; kingdom Bacillati; phylum Actinomycetota; class Actinomycetes; order Kitasatosporales; family Streptomycetaceae; genus Streptomyces; species Streptomyces sp. NBC_01116. The sequence goes on along the minus strand of NZ_CP108644.1, from coordinate 6,360,221 downwards.
CCCTCGATGAGGTTGGACGTGCCGAGGAAGTTGGCGACGAAGGTGGTGCGCGGGTTCTCGTAGAGGTCGGCGGGGGCGCCGAGTTGCTCGACGCGGCCCCCGTTCATCACCGCGACGGTGTCGGCCATGGTCATGGCCTCCTCCTGGTCGTGGGTGACGTGCACGAAGGTGATGCCGACCTCGGTCTGGATCCGCTTGAGCTCCAGCTGCATCTGACGGCGGAGCTTGAGGTCGAGGGCGCCGAGGGGTTCGTCGAGCAGCAGGACCTGCGGGTGGTTGATGAGCGCGCGGGCGACGGCGACGCGCTGCTGTTGGCCGCCGGAGAGCTGGTGCGGTTTGCGGCGGGCGAAGTCGCCGAGCTGGACCAGCTCCAGCATGTCGTCGACCTGCTTCTTCACCGACTTGACGCCGCGCCGGCGCAGCCCGAAGGCGACGTTCTCGGTGATGTCCAGGTGCGGGAAGAGCGCGTAGCTCTGGAAGACGGTGTTGACGGGCCGCTTGTACGGGGGCAGGTCGGTGATGTCCTTGTCCCCGAGGAAGACCGTGCCGGTGGTGGCCTCCTCCAGGCCCGCGATCATCCGCAGGGTGGTGGTCTTGCCGCAGCCGGACGCGCCGAGCAGGGCGAAGAAGGAGCCCTGGGGCACGGTCAGGTCGAGCGGCTGCACGGCGGTGAAGGAGCCGTAGGTCTTGCTGATCCCGGCGAGGCGGACATCGCCGCCCGCGGTCTGCTGCTGCTGTGTCATGGGTCGCAGTCCCAGTGTGTTCGGGGGGAGTTCAGGGAAGGGAGAGGGTGACCTGGCGGGGGCCCGGCCTGTGACGGGGCCGGTTTCCGGGCCGGGTCAGGCGCCGATGAGCTTGGCGAACTTCTCCTCGTACGCCGTCTCTTCCTTCGTGCTCAGGGAGCGGAAGGAGCGGGACTTCGCCGCCATCTCCTTGTCGGGGAGGATCAGCGTGTTGGAGGCCATCGACTCGTCGATCTTCGCGAGTTCCTCGCGTACGCCGTCGACCGGGCAGACGTAGTTGATGTACGCGGCGAGCTGGGCGGCGACCGGCGGCTCGTAGTAGTAGTCGATGAGCTTCTCGGCGTTGGTCTTGTGCCGGGCCTGCGCGGGGACCAGGAGGTTGTCGCTGGAGGTGATGTATCCGGCGGCCGGGATCGCGAACTCGATGTCCGGGTTGTCGGCCTGGAGCTGGATGATGTCCCCGGCCCAGCCGACGCAGGCGGCGATGTCGCCCTTGCTGAGGTCGGCGGTGTAGTCGTTGCCGGTGAAGCGGCGGATCTGCTTCTTGTCGACGGCCTTCTGGAGTCGGCCGATCGCGCCGTCGAACTCGGCGTCGGTGAACTTCCCCGGGTCCTTGCCCTGGTCGAGGAGGGTCATGCCGATGGTGTCGCGCATCTCGGAGAGGAAGGAGACGCGGCCCTTGAGCTTCGGGTCGTCGAGCAGCTGGGTGACGGAGTCCACCTTGCGGCCGCCGGTCGCCTTCACGTTGTACGCGATGACGGTCGGGATACCGGTCCAGGGATAGGAGTAGGCGCGGCCCGGGTCCCAGTCGGGGGTGCGGAACTGGGCGGAGACGTTCGCGAAGGCGTGCGGGAGGTTCGAGGGGTCGAGCTTCTGCGCCCAGCCGAGCCGGATGATGCGGGCGGCGAGCCAGTCGGTGACGCATATGAGGTCGCGCCCGGTGTTCTGGCCGGCCGCGAGCTGCGGTTTGATCTTCCCGAAGAACTCGACGTTGTCGTTGATGTCCTCGGTGTACCTGACCCTGATCCCGGTGCGCTTGGTGAAGGCCTCCAGGGTGGGGCGGCCCTTCTCGTCCTCGCTGACGTCCATGTACTCGGTCCAGTTGGAGAAGGTGACTTCCTTCTCCTTGGCCGAGTGGTCGTCGGAGGCCGTCCCGGCGTCGGCGCGCCCCGCGGGCGGGATGCCGCACGCGCCGAGGGTGGCCATGCCGCCCAGGGCGAGCGCGCCCATGCCGGAGGCGCGCAGCAGGGAGCGGCGGGTGAGGGCGCCCCGTCCGCTGGTCAGGGATCGCCTCATGGCCGCCAGTTGGGCGGATGAGAGGCGCTCGGGCTCGTAACTCTCCATACGCGTTGCCCTTTCGGGTGGGAGGCCGCTCGGGCCCGTGGGCCCCGGTCGCGCGGCAGCTGCTATCGGTCCCCGAAGATCGTGCGGTGCCAGTCCTTGCGGGCGACCGCGGTGTTGTCGTACATGACGTGCTTGACCTGCGTGTACTCCTCGAAGGAGTACGCCGACATGTCCTTGCCGAAACCGCTGGCCTTGTATCCGCCGTGCGGCATCTCGGACAGGATCGGAATGTGGTCGTTCACCCACACACAGCCCGCCTGGATCTCGCGGGTGGCGCGGTTCGCGCGGTACAGGTCGCGGGTCCAGGCGGAGGCGGCCAGTCCGTACGGGGTGTCGTTGGCGAGTGCGACGCCCTCGTCGTCGGTGTCGAAGGGCAGCACCACGAGGACGGGGCCGAAGATCTCCGACTGGACGATCTCGCTGTCCTGGGCGGCGTCCGCGACGAGGGTCGGCCGGTAGTACGCGCCGTCGGCGAGGTCGCCGCCGGGGGCCTCGCCGCCGGTGACGACCCGGGCGTAGCCGCGGGCCCGCTCGACGAAGGCGGCGACGCGGTCGCGCTGGGCGTGGCTGATCAGGGGGCCGAGGTCGGTCGACGCGTCGAAGGGGTCGCCGAGCCGGACGGTCTCCATGAGCGCGGCGACGTCCCGGACGAAGGCGTCGTAGAGCGGGCGCTGGACGTAGGCGCGGGTGGCGGCGGTGCAGTCCTGGCCGGTGTTGATGAGGGAGCCGGCGACCGCGCCGTGCACGGCGGCCTCCAGGTCGGCGTCGTCGAAGACCACGAAGGGGGCCTTGCCGCCGAGCTCCAGGTGGAGGCGCTTGACGGTGGCGGTGGCGATCTCCGCGACCCTCTTGCCGACGGCGGTGGAGCCGGTGAAGGAGGTCATCACGACGTCGGGGTGGCCGACGAGGTGCTCGCCGGCGTCCCTGCCCGCGCCGGTGACGATGTTGACGACCCCGTCGGGGATACCGGCCTCGGTGGCGGCCTGGGCGAACATCAGCGAGGTGAGCGGGGTCAGCTCGGCGGGCTTGAGGACGATGGTGTTGCCCGCGGCGACGGCCGGGAGGACCTTCCAGGCGGCCATCTGGAGGGGGTAGTTCCAGGGGGCGATGGAGCCGACGACGCCGATCGCCTCGCGGCGTACGTAGGAGGTGTGGTCGCCGTCGTACTCGGCGGCGGCCTTGCCCTCCAGGTGGCGTGCCGCGCCCGCGAAGAAGGCGGCGTTGTCGACGGTGCCGGGGACGTCGAACTCGGTGGAGAGCTTGATCGGCTTGCCGCACTGGAGGGACTCGGCGTACGCGAAGTCCTCCGCCTGCTCGGCGAGGACGGCGGCGAAGCGGTGCATCGCCTCGGAGCGTTCGCCGGGGGTGGCGCCGGACCAGCCGGGGAAGGCGGCGCGGGCGGCGGCGACGGCCGCGTCCACGTCGTCGGGGCCCGCCAGCTCGTAGCGGAGCACGCTCTCGCCGGTCGCGGGGTTCACCACGTCGTGGTGGTTCCCGGAGGTGCCGGGGAGCAGCTTGCCGCCGATGTACTGGGCACCTTCCGCGAAGCGGTCCTGAACCTGGAAGCCGTTGCTCATGACGCTCTCCTCCGCCGCTGTACCCGCTGGGCGGGGTCGGCGTAGCTTCTTCGTGAATTGAGTGCCGATCCTGACAGAGGGGTTCGAGCCCAACAAGTGATTCCGTTGTTGCCTTTTGGTTACGCGACGGAATCTGTCGACCATGTGTCGTGTCGGTGCGGAAATCCCCGTACGGAGTGTCAGTGGCGGATGCCACACTCACATGCCATGGGACCGATCGATGGGCTTCTGGCGGACGTGGCGCAGGGCAAGCGGGTGAAGTATCTGCCGTTCTGGGGGCACCGGCCGCGGCCGGACGGGCGGATCGGCGCGAGCTGCCTGAGCCAGTGGTGGCCTTCGCCGTTCACGGTGGACGGAGTGACCTACGCGAGTGCCGAGCACTGGATGATGGCCGGCAAGGCGCGGCTCTTCGGCGATGTCGAGGCGGAGCGGGCGGCGGTGTCGGCGACGAGCCCGGCGGCGGCGAAGAAGGCGGGGCGCCTGGTGCGCGGCTTCGACGAGGACGTGTGGACACGGGAGCGGTTCGCCCTGGTGGTGGCGGGCAGCACGCACAAGTTCGGGCAGGACCCGGAGCTGGCCGCCTTCCTCCTGGGCACCGGGGACCGGGTGCTGGTGGAGGCGTCCCCGCTGGACCGGATCTGGGGCATCGGGCTCGCGGCGGACGACGAGCGGGTGGAGCGGCCGCAGGAGTGGCGGGGGCTGAATCTGCTGGGCTTCGCGCTGATGGAGGCACGGGAGAGGCTGCGGGCGGGCGCGGCGGCCTGAGGCTGGTCCGTGGGTGGTACGGAGGCGGCCTGAGACTGGTCCGGTGGTACGGGGGCGGCTGAGGCGGCTCCCGTGCGCAGGGGTCCGAGGCGGCTCCCGTACAGGGCGCGGCGGGGCGGGTGCGGCCACCGGCGGCCGGCCGGGCGGGGAGTGATCCCCGCCCGGCCCACAACGTGCGGCCCCCGCGCCGGTGGGGCTGGGGCGTGTTTCGAAGGTCCCGCCTGCTCGGCGACGCCCGGCACTTCCCCGAGCTCTCGGCTTCGCTCGAGCAGGGGAGGCCCCATCCCTCGCCGCGTTGTCGGGTCGCCCCGATACCTCCGGTATCGGGGCGACCCTCCGCCTGGCGACCGCACGCACCGGACGCCGCCGAGCCCGCCCTCCGGGCGGACGGCGCTGCTTTCGAACAACGCCCTAGCGGTGGTCCTCGACGACCAGCGACGTGGCGAACGGGTCGTCGTAGGTGCCGTCGTAGTCGCTGTCGCTGTCACTGTCACTGTCGGAGCTCGTCCCGGCCCAGATGATCAGGCCGAGGATCACGGCGCCCACAACGATGCCGACCGAGCCGAGGATGACCCCGGCCAGCGCCATGCCCCGGTTGGTGGCCTCGCCGCGCTTGGCACGGCCGAGGCCGATGATGCCGAAGATCAGCGCGAGGATGCCGAGGATGATGTTGAGGCCGTAGAGGCAGAAGCCGGCCACCGAGATGATGCCGATGACCATCGCGGCCGTGCCGAGGCCGTTGTTGGGCGCGGGGGCCCAGCCGGACGGACCTGCTCCGTAGGCGCCGTAGCCCGGGTAGCCGCCGTACGGCTGCGGGGGCGGGGCGGGGTAGCCGTAGTGCGCGACGGGCGGCGGGGCCGCGTGGCCGGGGCCGTTCGGGCCGATCGGCGGCGGCGGTACGTCCGAGGGCGCGGGCCCGAAGCCTCCGGCGTGAGGTATGGGCCCGGTGCCGCCCCCCGCGGCCGGACCGGCGCTCGGCATCGACGTCACGGTCGGCTGGTCGTGGACCGGGGCGGGCGGCGGTGTGTGCGCTCCCGCCTTGCCCAGTTCCACCCTGCCGTCCGGCGGTGCCCACGGATCGCGCGGCGCGGCCCCGCCCCCGGGCTGCTCTGTGTTGTCTGACATGGGCCTCCCCCATCGTGGTCCCGTCATGCTACGGCCAGGGCTCACCGCCCAGGACCCCGCCTGCGATGATCGGTGGGGCCGGTACGCCCGGCCGTCGTCACGCCGAACGGGAGATTTCCGATGACCGATCCGCATCCCTTCATCGCCGGGCTGCCCAAGGCCGAGCTCCATGTCCACCATGTCGGGTCGGCCTCGCCCCGGATCGTCGCGGAGCTGGCCGCCCGCCACCCCGACTCCGAGGTCCCCACGGACCCGGAGGCGCTGGCCGACTACTTCACGTTCACCGACTTCGCGCACTTCATCGAGGTCTACCTCTCGGTGGTGGACCTGGTCCGCACCCCCGAGGACGTCCGGCTGCTCACCTTCGAGGTGGCGCGGGACATGGCCCGGCAGAACATCCGGTACGCGGAGCTGACCGTGACCCCGTTCAGCTCGACCAGGCGGGGCATCCCCGAGGTCGGGTTCATGGAGGCCATCGAGGACGCGCGCAGGGCCGCGGAGGCCGAGCTGGGCGTCGTCCTGCGCTGGTGCTTCGACATTCCGGGCGAGGCCGGTCTCCAGTCGGCCGAGGAGACCGTCCGGCTCGCGGTGGAGCACCGGCCCGAGGGGCTCGTCTCCTTCGGCCTCGGCGGACCGGAGATCGGGGTGGACCGCCCCCAGTTCAAGCCCTACTTCGACCGGGCCATCGCCGCGGGTCTGCACTCGGTGCCGCACGCCGGGGAGACCACGGGACCGCAGACGGTCTGGGACGCGCTGACCGCGCTGCGCGCCGAGCGCATCGGCCACGGCACCAGCTCCGTCCAGGACCCCCGGCTGCTGGAGCACCTCGCCGAGCACCGCATCGCGCTGGAGGTCTGCCCGACGTCGAACATCGCCACCCGCGCGGTCACGGACATCGAGCTGCATCCGATCCGGGAGATGGTGGCGGCGGGTGTGCTGGTGACCGTCAACAGCGACGACCCGCCGATGTTCGGCACCGACCTCAACAACGAGTACGCGGTGGCCGCCCGGCTGCTGGAGCTCGACGAGCGCGGCATCGCGGAGCTGGCGAAGAACGCCGTGGAGGCCTCGTTCCTCGACCCGGCGGGCAAGCGGAAGCTGGCCGAGGAGATCGACACGTACACGACGAACTGGCTCCGGGCCCCCGGCCGCTGACCCGGTCGTCGACAATGGCCCCATGGCCAACACCGTCACCAGCGTCACCGCCGTGGGGCATCGCGGCGATCCGTACCTCGCGCGCGAGAACACCCTGCCCTCGATCCGCTCCGCCCTCGAACGGGGGGCGGACGCGGTCGAGATCGATGTGCGGGTGACCCGCGACGGGGTGCCCGTCCTGCTGCACGACGCGACGCTGGAGCGGCTGTGGGGCCACGACCGGCGGCTGGACCGGCTGGACCACGCGGAGCTGGAGGAGCTGACGGGCGGCGGGGTGCCCACGCTCCGCGAGGCGCTGCTCGCCGCCGGGGCGCACCGGGTGATGGTGGACCTGCCGGGCTCCACGGACGCCTCGGTGAAGAAGATCGTGGGTACGGTCCGCGAGTGCGGGGCGGGCGACCGGGCGTACTACTGCGCGAGCGCGGACGCGATGCTGCGGGTGCGCGCCGCCGATCCGTCGGCCGAGATCGCGCTGACCTGGACCACGCTGGCCCCGCCGCGTCCGGAGCTGCTGGCCGCGGTGAGGCCGCGCTGGCTGAACTACCGCTTCGGCCTGGTGAGCCGGGAGCTGACGGACCGGGCGCACCGGGACGGGCTGCTCGTCTCCGCGTGGACGGCCGACACGAAGCGCACGATGCGCCGGCTGATCGAGCGGGGCGTCGACTCGATCACCACCAACCGGATCGACACGCTTCACCGGCTGCTGGCCAACTCGCCCGGTCGCGGCGGTTCTTGATCGGTCCGGCATGATGGGGAGCCCCGCACCGCCCGCCGCCGCACCGGGGCGCCGGGCCCTTGGGCATCGAGGAGCAGCTGTGATGGACCCCCGACCGCAGGCGGCCACCGCCCGGATACGTTCCGACGTCGCGCACAACGCCCGTGTGTGGAACTACTGGCTGGGCGGCAAGGACAACTACCCGGTGGACCGGGCGGTGGGCGACCGGGTCACCGGGATGTACCCCAGCATCGGTGAAGTGGCGCGCGAGGACCGGGCGTTCCTGGGCCGGGCGGTGCGTCATCTGGCCGGCGACGTGGGCGTCGACCAGTTCCTCGACATCGGCACCGGGCTGCCGACCGGGAACAACACCCACGAGATCGCCCAGCACACCGCGCCGCACGCGCGCATCGTGTACGTGGACAACGATCCGATCGTGCTGGCCCACGCCCGCGCCCTGCTGACCAGTTCGCTGGAGGGCGCGACGGAGTACGTCGACGCGGACGCGCACCGCCCGGAGCAGATCCTGCAGGCCGCCGAGCCCACCCTGGACCTGGGGCGGCCGGTCGCGGTGATGATGCTCGGCATCCTGAACTTCGTGCTGGACACGGACGAGGCGCGGTCCATCGTGCGGACGCTGATGGCGGCCGTGCCGTCGGGCAGCCACCTGGTGCTGACCCACCCGACGCTGGAGCTGGGCGGCGAGGGCAACGAGGCGGCGATGCGCTTCTGGAACGAGAACGCCACACCGCCCATCACCGCGCGCGGCAGGGAGGAGTTCGCCGGTTTCCTGGACGGTCTGGAGATCCTGGAGCCGGGGATCGTCTCCTGCTCCCGCTGGCGTACGAACCCGCGGGAGCCGGAGGTCGCCCAGTTCGGCGTGGTGGCCAGGAAGCCCTGACCCCGGACCGTTGCCGGCTCAGGCGCTCGCCGGGACGGGCGCCGGGGCCGCGCCGGCCGCCTGCTCCAGTGCCTCCAGGCGCTTGATCATGCGGCGCACGATCAGCAGCGGGATGACGCCGAGGACCCCGAAGGACATGTCGATCAGGCTCCACCAGAACGGGATGTCGCGGATCGGCCCGCAGATCAGGGCGAGCGGGATGATCCCGGCGCAGGCGATCATGCCGAACTCGATGACCCAGATGTTGCGGACCGGGTCGCGGTAGGGGCCGTAGAAGGCGACGGCGATGACCAGGTGGGCGAAGGCCAGCCAGTCGGTGCCGTACAGCATGAAGGGCTGCTCGCGGTCGACGGTGTCGAGCCCTTCGCGGACCCGGGTGATCCACTCCATCAGGCCCGGGAGGTGTTCGGGGACCGGGGAGGCCGAGGCACCCAGCAGCTCCTCGGCCCAGCGGAGTTCGGTGACGAGAGGGAAAGCCGTGAGCCCGCTCAGCACCAGACAGACGATGAAGAACACCAACCACCCGCGTATACGCCGCTTGAGGGCGTGTCGCTCGCTCATGTCCGCAGCGTACGCCCGTGTTTACCGCCCCTTCACGACACCCCTGCCAGGGCTTCACAAGCCGACGATGGAGTTCCACTTCTTGGCGAAGTCCATCCGTTCCTCGGAGGTGATGTCGCGGGCGATGGCGAGCCTCTTCCGCATCGCGTCGTCGGGGAAGATCAGCGGATCCTCGGCGAGCGCGGCCGTCTCCTCGTCCTTCGAGGAGGCCAGGACGTCCCGGGCGGCGGGCACGGGGCAGACGTAGTTGACCCAGGCGGCGAGTTCGGCGGCGACCTCGGGGTCGTAGTAGTGGTCGATCAGCCGCTCGGCGTTGCGCTTGTGGCGGGCGAGGTTGGGGATCATCAGGGACTCCGCCCACAGTTCGGCGCCCTCCTCGGGGACGACGAACTCGATGTCGGGGTTGTCGGCCTGGAGTTGGATGACGTCTCCGGAGTACGCCTGGCAGGCGAGCACGTCGCCGGTGGCGAGGTCCTTGATGTAGTCGTTGCCGGTGAAGCGGCGGATGTGCTTCGAGCGGACCCGCTTCTGTGTCTGCTCGCAGATCTCGTGGAAGTCGTCGGCCGTCCATCGGGTGATGTCGACGCCGTTGCCCTGCATCAGCAGTGCGAACGACTCGTCGAGCCCGGAGAGCAGGGTGACCCGGCCCCGGAGGTCGTCGGCCCACAGGTCGCCCGTGGACCGGATCTCGCGGCCCAGTTTCTTGCGGTTGTAGGCGATGCCGGTGATCCCGGACTGCCAGGGGACGCTGTGGCGGCGCCCCTCGTCGAAGGCGGGGGTGCGCAGTTGGGGGTCGAGGTACTTGGCGACGTTGGGCTGTTTCGCGCGGTCCATCTCCTGGACCCAGCCGAGCCGGACGAAGCGGGCGGCCATCCAGTCGCTGATGACGATGAGGTCCCGGCCGGTCTGCTGGTGGTTCATCAGCGCGGGACTGATCTTCCCGAAGAACTCGTCGTTGTCGTTGATCTCCTCGGTGTACGTGACGGAGATCCCGGTCCGTTTCGAGAAGGCTTCCAGGGTGGGCCGCTTCGACTCGTTGTCGTCGTCGGTGTCGATGTAGAGCGGCCAGTTGGCGAAGTGCAGGGAGTGGTCGGTGGCGGAGCTGTCGCGTCCGGCCCGGTCCCCGGGCTCGACGTAGGCCGCGGGCACCCCGCAGCCGGCCAGGGTGGCGCCGGCCGCTCCCGCCCCGAGGGCGCGCAGCAGGGAACGGCGGGACATGGGGTTCTTCCGGATCGCTCGCACCAGCGCAGAATGCCGGTCGGCGCTCGCGCGGACAATGGACCAAGCGTCCAGCGGGGCGGGCCCGCCCCGCACACCTTGTCCAGCGGACCCGGGCACGGGAACGGCCCCGGGCGGGAGCCCGGGGCCGTACGGCACGACGACGATCCGTGGATCAGTCCTCGATGGACGTCATGACGTGCTTGATGCGGGTGTAGTCCTCGAAGCCGTACGCGGAGAGGTCCTTGCCGTAGCCGGACTTCTTGAACCCGCCGTGCGGCATCTCGGCGGCCAGCGGGATGTGGGTGTTGATCCACACGCAGCCGAAGTCGAGGTTCTTGGACATGCGCATGGCGCGGGAGTGGTTCGTCGTCCAGACCGAGGAGGCGAGCGCGTAGTCGACGCCGTTGGCGTACGCGACGGCCTGCTTCTCGTCGGTGAAGGACTGGACCGTGATGACGGGTCCGAAGACCTCGTTCTGGATGATCTCGTCGTCCTGCTTCAGGCCGGAGACGACGGTCGGGGCGTAGAAGTAGCCCTTGTCGCCGACCCGGTGGCCGCCCGCCTCGACCTTGGCGTGGGCGGGCAGCCGCTCGATGAAGCCGCTGACCTGCTTCAGCTGGTTGGCGTTGTTGAGCGGGCCGTACGCCACGTCTTCGTCGTCCGGCTGCCCGGTCTTCGTGTCGGCGGCGGCCTTGGCGAGCGCGGTGACGAACTCGTCGTGGATCGACTCGTGGACCAGGACGCGGGTGGCGGCCGTACAGTCCTGGCCCGCGTTGAAGAAGCCCGCCTCGGAGACGCCCGCGACGGTCCTGGCGATGTCGGCGTCGTCGAAGACCACGACGGGCGCCTTGCCGCCGAGCTCCAGGTGGACGCGCTTGACGTCCTTGGCCGCGGACTCGGCGACCTGCATGCCCGCCCGTACGGAACCGGTGATGGAGGCCATCGCCGGGGTCGGGTGCTCGACCATGGCGCGGCCGGTGTCCCGGTCGCCGCACAGGACGTTGAAGACGCCCTTGGGCAGGATCTGCCCGATGATCTCGGCCATCAGCACGGTCGACGCCGGGGTGGTGTCGGACGGCTTGATGACGACCGTGTTGCCCGCGGCGAGCGCCGGGGCGAACTTCCAGACGGCCATCATCATCGGGTAGTTCCACGGCGCGACCTGGGCGCAGACGCCGACCGGCTCGCGGCGGACGATGGAGGTCAGACCCTCCATGTACTCGCCGGCCGAGCGGCCTTCGAGGAGTCGCGCGGCCCCGGCGAAGAAGCGGATCTGGTCCACCATCGGCGGGATCTCTTCGCTGCGGGTCAGGCCGATCGGCTTGCCGGTGTTCTCCGACTCGGCGGCGATCAGGTCCTCGGCCCGCTCCTCGAACGCGTCCGCGATCCTCAGCAGGGCCTTCTGGCGTTCGGCGGGCGTGGTGTCGCGCCAAGCGGGAAAGGCCGCCGCTGCGGCCTCCATGGCGGCATCGACGTCGGCCTGACCGGAGAGCGGCGAGGTTGCGTAGACCTCTTCCGTCACCGGGCTGACCACATCGATGGTCCGCCCGTCCGCGGCGTCCCGGAACTCTCCGTTGATGTAGTTGCGCAGACGGCGCACCTCGGTGGTCACAACCACCCCTCCTGTCGGCTGTCCGATGGGTGAGATGTCCACCCTAATCGTTCCGGTGACGCTTTCGACATACCCACCCGCCCATAACTTCGGATTCAGTCAGATCCAGGCACCCAGACAACGAATTTCATCGATCTGGGGTTGCGAGACAGACGAGGAGCGGTGCATGGTGGGTACGTGGCCAGTCGCAGCGCAGACTCCAGGACAGGGAACGGATCACCGTCGGCGGTCGATGCCGTCTCCCTCGCAATCATCGAGCAGCTCCAGGAGGACGGACGGCGTCCGTACGCCGCGATCGGCAAGGCCGTCGGCCTCTCCGAAGCGGCTGTGCGCCAGCGCGTCCAGAAGCTGCTCGACCAGGGCGTGATGCAGATCGTCGCCGTCACGGACCCGCTCACCGTGGGATTCCGGCGCCAGGCGATGGTCGGCATCAATGTCGAGGGCGACCTCGATCCGGTGGCCGAAGCCCTGTCGGCCATGGCCGAGTGCGAGTACGTGGTCATGACCGCGGGCTCCTTCGACCTGATGGTGGAGATCGTCTGCGAGGACGACGACCACCTGCTGGAGATGATCAACAAACGCATCCGGACCCTTCCCGGAGTGCGCTCCACCGAGAGCTTTGTTTACCTCAAGCTCAAGAAGCAGACCTACATGTGGGGAACCCGATAGCCGTGAGCAAGGACCTCAGCCGAACCGCGTACGACCACCTGTGGATGCACTTCACCCGCATGTCGGACTACGAGAACGCGCCCGTTCCCACCATCGTGCGTGGCGAGGGAACGTACATCTTCGACGACAAGGGCAAGCGCTACCTGGACGGTCTCTCCGGCCTGTTCGTGGTCAACGCAGGTCACGGTCGTCACGAGCTCGCCGAGACGGCGTACAAGCAGGGCCAGGAGCTCGCCTTCTTCCCGGTGTGGTCCTACGCCCACCCGAAGGCCGTCGAGCTGGCCGAGCGTCTCGCCGACTACGCCCCGGGCGACCTCAACAAGGTCTTCTTCACCACCGGTGGCGGCGAGGCCGTCGAGACCGCCTGGAAGCTGGCCAAGCAGTACTTCAAGCTCAAGGGCCAGCCGACCAAGTACAAGGTCATCTCGCGTGCCGTCGCCTACCACGGCACCCCGCAGGGCGCGCTGTCCATCACCGGCCTGCCGGCCCTGAAGGCCCCCTTCGAGCCGCTGGTCCCCGGCGCGCACAAGGTGCCGAACACCAACATCTACCGCGCCCCGCTCTTCGGCGACGACCCGGTCGCCTTCGGCCGCTGGGCCGCCGACCAGATCGAGCAGGAGATCCTCTTCGAGGGCCCCGAGACCGTCGCGGCCGTCTTCCTGGAGCCCGTGCAGAACGCGGGCGGCTGTTTCCCGCCGCCGCCCGGCTACTTCCAGCGGGTCCGCGAGATCTGCGACAAGTACGACGTGCTGCTCGTCTCCGACGAGGTCATCTGCGCCTTCGGCCGGCTCGGCACCATCTTCGCCTGCGACAAGTTCGGCTACGTGCCGGACATGATCACCTGCGCGAAGGGCATGACCTCGGGCTACTCCCCGATCGGCGCCTGCATCGTCTCGGACCGGATCGCGGAGCCGTTCTACGAGGGCGGCAACACCTTCCTGCACGGCTACACCTTCGGCGGCCACCCGGTCTCGGCCGCGGTGGGCCTCGCCAACCTCGACATCTTCGAGCGCGAGAACCTCACCCAGCACGTCCTGGACAACGAGAACGCGTTCCTGACGACGCTGCAGAAGCTGCACGACCTGCCGATCGTCGGCGACGTCCGGGGCAACGGGTACTTCTACGGCATCGAGCTGGTGAAGGACAAGGCCACCAAGGAGACCTTCACCGACGAGGAGACCGAGCGCGTCCTCTACGGCTTCCTCTCCAAGGCGCTGTACGAGAACGGCCTGTACTGCCGGGCCGACGACCGCGGCGACCCGGTCATCCAGCTCGCCCCGCCGCTGATCTCCGACCAGTCGACGTTCGACGAGATCGAGGGCATCCTGCGGGCCGTGCTCACGGAGGCCTGGACGAAGCTCTGACCGGCACCAGGATCCCCGGCTGATCGCCCACCGGCGGTCATTTCATACGGTTCACCGGCCCGGATACGCCCCTTCGAGTGAGAAGGGACGTATCCGGGCCGCGTGCTGTGCGCCCGCACCGGTCCGACTATCTACGGTGCCGAGTGACCGATCGGCCGCGTCTTCGTTCCCCCGTACGGGGGAACGGGAAATCTGACCTGAACCGAGGTGTACGCCATGGTGGCCCCGCCGGACAACGACGTGATCTGGGCGCGTTCCCTGCACCACTCCCACAACGGATCGCCCGGTCTCGGCGGTGTCTCCATCGGCGTCCGGGACGCCGAGATCCTCGCCGTGACCGGCCCGCGCGGCAGCGGGAAGACGACGCTGCTGCACTGCCTCTCGGGCCGGCTTGTGCCCCAGGAGGGGGAGGTCTGGTTCAACAGCGTCCCCGTCCACACCATGGCCCCCCGGGTCCGCGAACAGCTGCGCCGCGAGCGCTTCGGCTGGATCGCCTCCGATCCGGAGCTGGTCCCGGAGCTGACCGTCTGGGAGAACGCCGCGCTGCCCCTGCTGCTGCGCGGCGTCCCGCACCGGGCCGCCAGGAAGGCGGCCGGGGAGTGGCTGGAGCGCCTGGACATCGCCGCCTTCGCCAAGAAGCGGCCGCACGCGCTCCTCCAGGCGCAGCGCCAGCGGATCTCCGTGGCCCGCGCCCTCTGCGGCGCACCGACCGTGATCTTCGCCGACGAGCCCACCGCGACCCTGCACCGCGCGGACCGCACCCAGGTGCTGCGCACCCTGACCACGGCGGCCCGCTCGCACGGCATCACCGTCGTGCTGGCCACGCACGACGCCGAGGTCGCGGCCCTCGCCGACCGGACCGTCCCGCTGCTGGACGGCCGCTGCGTCGCCACCGCCACCCTGCCCGCGAAACCGGAAGCGGAGGGCCGCGCGGCGTGCTCGCTCTCCGTCTAGCCCGCGGGTCCCATCCCCTCGTCCTGGTCCGGCGGCTGCTGGTGGCCGCCGCCTCGGCCGGCGTCGGGTTCCTCCTCCTGTGCGCCCTCGGGTACGCCGCCGCGCACCCCGCCTCCGCCGGTTCGGTGCTGCGGCTGCTGTGGTGCTTCGTCCCGCTGGCCGCCACCGTGCAGTTCGCCGTGGCGGTGGCCCGTGCCGATCCGAGCACCCGGCCCCGGCCGGGCCTCTCCTCCGTGGGGCTCGGCCCGGTCCGGCTGTCCGCGCTGGCCGCGGTCTCCACGGCCGTCTCCACCACGCTCGGCTCCATGGTGGCGCTGCTCTTCTTCCTGCATCTGCGCGGCGATCTCACCGGGATGCCGTTCGACGGGGGCGCCGCGGAGTTCCTCGGCGCGGGCAGTCCGCTGCCACTGGCCGCCGCGCTGATGCTGCTGGCGCTCGTGCCGGTGGCAGCGTCGACGGCGAGCGCGCTGGCGCTGCGGACGCGCCCCGACCCGGCCCGGGACGCCTTCGGCTCCGAGGAACTGCCCGCGCCCGCGCCGGCTCCGGCCGGACTCCCCTGGGGCGTCGCGTTGATCGCCGCCGGACTCGCGGTCGAGGCGGTCGCCTCCCGGGGGGCGACCGGGAACGCGTTCCCGCTGCCCGGACGGTACGACTCCACCCCGGTGGCGGTCCTGATCGGGTGGACGCTCACCGCGGTCGGCCTGGCGATGGCGGGCCCGAGCCTGACCCACCTGTGCGGGCGGGCGTTGCAGGCCGTGCGCCCCGGGGCCGTACGGCTGCTGGCGGGGCGGGTGCTGATGGACGAGGCACGCCGGATCGGCCGCCCGCTCGGGGTGGTCTGCGCGGTGCTGTCCGCCGCGATCGCCGCCTCGGCGCTGTACGGGGGCGACGAGCGCCCGTACGGACCGCTCACCGCGCTCGGCGCGGTGCTGGTCCTCGGCTGCACGACGGCGACCCTGCTGACCTCGGCGCTGGAGGCCAAGCACGCCCGCGCCCACACGGTCGAGGCGCTGCTCAGCATGGGCGCTCCGGCCGCCGTGCTGCGCCGGGCGACAGCGCTGCGCGCGGGCGCGCTGCTCGCCCTGTTCGCGCCGCTGACCTGGGCGATCGCGCAGTTGGCGGCCCTTCCGCTGACGAACTGAACCGCCGGGAGTTCCTTCTCGGAGGTACGGGGACGGGATCCCTCCCGGGGGCTCAGGGGTGCGTGGCGAGGCGGGCGGCCAGGGCGTCGAAGAAGGCCTCCCAGCCGTCCTCCGCCGCCGCGTACTGCTCGGGGGTGAGGTGGCCGCCGCGCTGCTGGAAGGCCAGCTCGGTGGTCCCGTCGCCGAGATCGCTGAAGGTGACGGTGAGGACCTCGCCCTCGGCGTCCTCCGGCGCGGAGGCGTCCTTCAGGGTGAGGACGAGCCCGTCGGGCTCGCTCACCTCGCGGTAGACCCCGCCGAAGGGCATCTCCACGCCCGGCATCACGATGACCAGGCTCCACGCCCCGCCGGGCCGCACGTCCATCGCCACCCGGTCCAGGGGCACCTCCGCCTCACCTCCGTACCAGGCGGCGAAGTCCTCCGGTGAGGTCCAGGCGGCGAAGACGCGCCGCTGAGGGGCGTGCAGGACGCGGGTGAGGTCGATGCCCTCGCGGGTGCCACCGGTCATGATCACGGTCCTTGTCCGATCCGGCCGTCCGCGCCGCCGGAGCGCCGGGCGCGGGGGTGTCCGCCTCCAGCTTGCCCGGCCCGCGGCCCGCCTGCCACGCCGGTCAGGGGGCCAGCAGTCCCGCGAGGGTGTCGTACGTCCTCTCCCACCCCCAGGCCTCGCGGACCCACGCCCGGCCCTTCTCCCCCATCGCCCGCGACCCCGCCCGGTCCCGCAGCAGCTCCACCAGCCGGTCCGCGACGGCGGCGACGTCCCGCCCGTCGACCACGTGTCCCGTCTCCCCGTCCCGTACGGTGTCCGGCGCGCCGCCCGAGTCGCCGACGAGGACCGGCAGCCCGGCGGCGGCCGCCTCCAGGAAGACGATGCCCAGCCCCTCCACCTCCAGGCCCCGTCTGCGGGTGCGGCACGGCATGGCGAAGACGTCGCAGGCCGCGTAGTGCTCCGGCATCGCCGTGTGCGGCTGCCCGCCGGCCAGGACCACCGCGTCCGCGACCCCGGTGTCCGCGGCGAGCCGGCGCAGGGTCCGGGCGTGGGGTCCGTCGCCGGTCAGCAGGAGCACGGCGTCGGGTACCGCGCGCCGCACGGCGGGCAGGGCGCGGATCAGGGTGTCCTGGCCCTTGCGGGGGACGAGCCGCGCCGCGCAGAGGATCACGGGCCGCCCGCCCAGGCCGTACCGCTCACGGACGCCGCCCGCCGGAGGGCGCAGGCCGCCCCGCGCCCCGGACCGCTCGACATCGCAGGCCTCCTCCCGTACGGCCTCGCGCGCCCCCTCCCGTACGCGGAACGCCTCCGCGTCCACCCCCGGGGCCAGGCGCACCATGCGGCGGGCGGCGGCCGGGCCCAGTGCGGCGGCGATGGGGGCGCGGGTCGCCTCGCCCAGGTAGGTCACGGTGTCGGTGCGGTCACCGATCCGCCGGAGCAGGGTCCGGGCTCCGGGCGTGCGGGCCCACCACACCTCGTGCCCGTGCGTCGTGGCCACGGCCCGCCGCACCCCGCTCTCCCGGCGCAGCCGGTCCGCCAGCAGCCCGAGCGGTGCGGCGGCCCCGAACCAGACGCTGTCGCAGCCGTGGTGGCGGGCGATCTCCACCGCGCGGGCGGCGACGCGCGGGACCGGGAGCAGGGTGCGGGCCGGATCGCGGACCACGGGGTGGGGCAGGGCGGCGTCATGGGCGGCCGCCCCGGGTTCGGCGGAGGTGTAGACGACGACGGAGTCCGTGGGGAACCGGCTGGTCATGGCGTGGGCGAAGGTCTCGATGCCGCCCTGGCGCGGCGGGAAGTCGTTGGTCACCACGAGGGTGCGGCGGCGCGTCATCGGGAGCCCTGCTTCCGTACGCGTACGCGTGCGAGTGCGCGCACGGGGTCGACGACGCGTTCGCGCACCCGCTCACGTACGCGGTGGGAGTGGGCGGGCGGCTGCCGGGCGAGGGCCCAGGCCGCGAGGACCACCGGGTGCACCAGATAGCCGAACCGGCTCGCGGGCATGAACGCGATGGCCAGGAGCAGTCCGAGCGCGAGCCGCGCGGCGGCGGCGGACGCCGTCGCCGGGGGCCGGACGAGCAGGGAGACGGCGAGGAGCAGGGCGCTCACCCCGAGCAGCAGGAGCGCCAGGGTCCGGCCGCCGGGGACGTGGGTGGCGAGCAGATGGCCGGGGAGCGGGCTGGCGGCGGACGAGACGGCTCCGGTGAGCCCGAGGGGGAAGTCGACGACATGGGCCCGGAAGGCTCCCGGGTCGCGCAGGGCTGCGGGCAGGACGAGCACGGCGGCGGTGAACAGGGCGACGAGCCCGCAGCGCAGGGCGGCGCGACTCCGCAGGCGGCCGTCGCCCCCGGGGGCCGTGGCGAGCAGCGCGAGGGCCACCGGTACCGCCGGCCACGCGGTCCACTTGAGGGCGGCGGCCAGACCGAGCGCCAGTCCGGCCGCGCCCGCCCGCCCCTGCCCCGCACGAGCCAGCCCCAGGCACATCAGCCCGGCCACCGGCAGATCGACCCCGCCGACCGCGAGCGGCAGCGCCACCAGGGGGCAGGCGGCGAGCCACCGGGGCGCCTCCACGCGGGCCGCCGCCGGGAGGGCGAGGGCGAACGCGCCGAGGAAGGCGGCGCCCATCCACAGCCGGGGGTCGGTGAACACCCCGGGCCCGGCCACCGCCTCCGGTATCCCGAAGACCGCCATGCCGGGGAGATACGGGTTGAAGTCCTCGGGCACGGTGGGCCGTTCGCGATAGGGCGTGCCCTCGGAGAGCAGGAGCCCCGCCGAACGGGCGACGACGTCGACCTCCAACTGCGCCCGGTCCACGGCGAGAAGCACCAGCAGGGGCAGCAGCACCGCGCCGGTGACGGCGACCGCGCCGGCCGTACGGGGGCTCCGCCCGCGCGCCGCGAGCACCGCGGCGGCCGTGTAGCCGAGGGCCGCGGCGGCTCCCCAGACCCGGTGCGGGCCGAGCGAGGAGAAGGTCCCGAGCGCCAGGGCGGTGGCCGCGCAGAACGTCCACCAGGCCGCGTCGCCGGGCAGCGCGGAACGGTCCCGGTGCAGGTCGGAAGGGGTGGAGAGCGCGAAAGTGGCCATGCGTCCGAGGCTAGGAACGGGTCGTTCGCGGAACGTCACACCACCGTCCGGTCCCTGGGGTCAACCCGTGGCATGAGACGGCATCGCGAACTCCACCCCTGCTCCGATGCGCCGGCCCCACGGTTGGCGAAGAATCTCCGTATGACGCGCACCGTCCCGCCGGACCGCCCGGCCACCGCCACCGACGCCACGGCCGACGCCACGGCCATCGCCGCCGACGCCCGGCCCGTGGACCGGTCCGTCCGGCGACGGCTGCGGCACTGGACGGCGGAGCCCGCGTACGCCTGGCTGACCGGAGGAGCGCTGACGCTCTTCGCGGTCGTGGAGCTGGCCGTCGTACCGGGCTCGGCGATCACGGCCTTCGGGGTGCTGGTCTGCACGGCCTCGCTGACCCTGCGGGCGACGCGGCCCGCCGTGGGCTTCCTGACCGTGGGCGCGGCCCTCCTCAGCTTCGCGACCGACGGCAACATGGCGTACGCGACCATCGCCGGGTCCCTGATCGGCTGCTACACGCTCGGGCGGCACCGGGTGCAGCACCCGGCGGTGCTCGTGCCGGTCGGTTCGCTGGCCGCGCTCGCCGTCAATCTGGTGCACATCGACCGGTGGGCGCGGGACGGCTCCCCGGGGCTGCCCGCGCTCCAGGGCACCGACCGGTTCAGTCTGGGGCTGTACGCCGAGACGCTGGTGCTGACGGTGATGATCCTGGGTGCGGTGAGCACGGGTGACGCGGTGCGGGCGCGGGAGGAGACCCGGCACACCCGGGCCGCCGCGCAGTCCCGGCTGCTGGCGATGGAGCGGCGGCAGGCGGCCGAGGCGGAACGGGCCGCGATCGCCAGGGAGTTGCATGACATGATCGCGCACTCGGTGTCGGTGATCGCGGTGCGGGCCGAGAGCGCCACGTACACGACGCCGGGCCTCCCGCCCTCGGCGCGGGACGCCTTCCAGGAGATCGCGGGCACGGCGCGGTCCTCCATGGCGGAGCTGCGGCGGCTGCTCGGAGTGCTGCGGACGGGCGACGGCCCCGAAGCGGCGCCGCTCACCGCCCCGCAGCCCTCGCTGGCCGGTCTCGACGACCTCCTCGACCAGCACCGGGCGGCGGGCGGTGCGGCCGAGCTGCGGGTCACCGGCGAGCGGGCCCCGCTGCCCGCGTCCTGGGAGCTGTCGGCGTACCGGATCGTCCAGGAGGCGCTGACGAACGCCCGACGCCATGCGCCGGGTGCGCACACGATCGTGGAACTCCGCTACCGGCCGGGCCTGTTGACGGTCCGCGCGACGGACGACGGGCCGGGCCCCGATCCCTCCGGCGGCTCCGGACGGCCGGGGCACGGCCTGGTGGGCATGGCCGAGCGGGCCGCGCTGCTGGGCGGCGGACTCACCACCGGCCGGGGCCCGGCCGGCGGCTTTCTCGTGGAGGCGGAACTTCCGTGGTGATCCGGGTGCTGGTGGCCGACGACCAGGCCGTCGTGCGGACGGCGTTCGCCGGCCTGCTGAACACGCAGGACGACATCGAGGTGGTCGGGGAGGCGGAGGACGGCGAGCAGGCCGTGCTCAGGGCGGCCGAACTGCGTCCCGATGTGGCGCTGTTGGACATCCGCATGCCCAGGCTCAGCGGCATCGACGCGGCGCGCGTCATCGTCGCCGCGTCGGGCGGGACGACCAGGGCGCTGATGCTGACGACGTTCGGCCTGGACGAGTACGTGTACGACGCGCTCACCGCCGGGGCCAGCGGCTTCCTGCTCAAGGACGCCACCTTCCCCGAACTGCTGCACGCGGTACGGGTGGTGGCGGACGGCCACGCCCTGCTGGCTCCCGAGATCACCGGGCGGCTCATCGCGGAGTTCACCCGGCAGCGGGTCAGCGCTCCCCCGCCGCGCTCGATCGACGGGCTGACCGCGCGCGAGGCGGAGGTGCTCGTCCTGATCGCCCGGGGCCTGTCCAACGCGGACATCGCCGCCCGGCTGACCATCACCGACCACACGGTGAAGACCCACATCAACCGGCTGTTCGCGAAGATGGACCTGCGGGACCGGGCCCAGGCGGTCATCCTGGCGTACGAACTGGGGCTGGTGGTGGCGGGGGCCCAGGCTCCCTGAGCCCTCAGGAGGCGTCCGCCCCGGGACCGTCCGCCCCGGCCGCCAGCACCACCGTCTCCGCCGCGTCGAAGCGGACGCCCACGACCGCGCCCTCGTCCGGGGTGTCCCGCAGGGCGCACTCGGCCTCCAGCACCGGCGCGTTCTCGGGCGTCAGGCGTACGGTCACGTGGTTCCCCCGGAAGGTGCGGACGCCGACCGTGCAGCGCAGGCCGTCCTCGGGGGCGCCGATCAGGACGCCGGCGGGCCGGACCAGCAGATCCACCTCGCCCTGCGGGGAGCCCTCGGGCACCGGGACCTTGCCCCAGGCGGTGGCGGCGGCCCGGCCGGTCACGGTCGCCCCGGTGACGTTGTCGAAGCCGAGGAAGCGGGCGACGAACGCCGAGGCGGGGCGCTGCCAGACGTCCAGCGGACCGCCCTCCTGCGCGATCCGGCCGTCCCGCATCACGACGACCCGGTCGGCGAGCGCGAACGCCTCGCCCTGGTCGTGCGTGACGGCCAGCACGGTGGTGCCCAACTCCTGGAACAGGGTGCGCAGTTCGACGACGAGCCGTTCGCGGAGGCTGCGGTCGAGCTGGCCGAGCGGCTCGTCCAGCATCAGGAGCTTCGGGCGCGGGGCCAGGGCGCGGGCCAGGGCGACGCGCTGCTGCTCACCGCCGGACAGTGCGGCGACCGCGCGGCGTTCGGCCCCGGGCAGGCCGACCAGCTCCAGCAGCTCCCGGACCCGGTGCTCGGCCTCGGCCCGCCCGACGCCGTGCATCCGGAGCCCGAAGGCGACGTTGGCGCCGACGTCCCGGTGCGGGAAGAGCTGGTGGTCCTGGAACATCAGGCCGAGGCCGCGCCGGTGCACCGGGACACCGCCCTGGTCCTGCCCGGCCAGCAGGACCCGGCCGCCGTCCATGGGCTGGAGTCCGGCGACGGCCCGGAGCAGGGTGGACTTCCCGCTGCCGCTGGGGCCGAGCAGGCAGACGATCCGGTGGTCGGCGACCTCCAGGTCGACCGCGTCCAGCGCCGTCCGCCTCCCGAACCGCACGGTGGCTTCCCGCAAGCTCAGCATGTCGTTCAGAACTCCCCGGATCGGTCGGTGCGGATACGTTCGAGGAGCAGCAGCGACACCGCGCACACCAGCATGAGAATCGTGCTGAGGGCCATCGCCTGCCCGTAGTTGAGCTCCCCGGACCGGCCCAGCAGCCGGGCGACGGCGACCGGCAGGGTCGGGTTGTCGGGTCGTGCGATGAAGACCGTCGCGCCGAACTCCCCGAGGGAGACGGCGAAGGCGAAGCCCGCAGCGACCAGCACCGCCCGCCGCACCAGCGGCAGATCGACCTCCCGCCAGGCCCGCAACGGGGAGGCCCCCAGCACGGCGGCGGCCTCCCGCAGCCGGTCGTCGACCGCGCGCAGCACCGGCAGCATGGTGCGTACGACGAAGGGGACGCCGACCAGCGCCTGCGCCAGCGGGACCAGGATCCAGGAGGTACGCAGGTCGAGCGGCGGCTCGTCCAGGGTGATCAGGAAGCCGAAGCCGACGGTGACGGCGGAGACCCCGAGCGGCAGCATCAGCAGCGCGTCGAAGCCGCGGACCAGCGGCCCGGCCCGCCGGGTCAGGGCCGCCGCCGCGAGCCCGCCGACGACGAGGGCGATGAGCGTCGCGACGAGCGCGTACCGCAGGGAGTTGCCGACGGCCTCCAGCGGCGGGACCAGGAAGGTGGAGGAGCCGCCGGACCCGGCCGACTGGAGGGCCTCGTAGTAGCCGAAGCCGTAACCCCCGGGCCCGTCGAAGGACCGTTCCACCAGCACACCGAGCGGCAGCAGGATCAGCAACAGTGCCGTGAGCAGTACGCCGCCGAGCAGCGCCCACTGTCCGGCTCCGCGCGGCCGGCGGGAGGTCTGCGCCGGGTCGACGAGCTTCAGCGCCCGCTCCCGGCGGCGTACGGTCACGGCGTGCACGGCGAGGATCGCACCGACCGCGGCGAACTGCACCAGGGTCAGCACGGCCGCCGTCGGCAGGTCCAGCAGCTGCGCGGTCTGCCGGTAGACCTCCACCTCCAGGGTGGCGTACGCGGGTCCGCCGAGGATCTGCACGACGCCGAAGGAGGTGAAGGTGAAGAGGAAGACCATCAGCGCGGCGGCGGCGACGGCCGGGGCGAGCGCGGGCAGCGTCACCCGGCGGAAGGCGGCGAACCGCCCGGCCCCCAGCACCCGCGCGGCCTCCTCCTGCCGCGGGTCCAGCTGGGACCAGAGCCCGCCCACCGTCCGCACGACCACCGCGTAGTTGAAGAAGACGTGGGCCAGCAGGATCGCCCACACGGTGGTGTCGAGGCGGACGCCCCACAGCTCGTCGAGGAGCCCGCCGCGCCCGAGCAGCGCCAGGAACGCGGTGCCGACGACGACGGTGGGCAGCACGAAGGGCACGGTGACGACCGCCCTCAGAACCTGCTTGCCGGGAAAGTCGAACCGGGCGAAGACATACGCCCCGGGCAGGGCGATCAGCAGGGTGAGGGCGGTCGAGGCGAGGGCCTGCCAGGTGGTGAACCAGAGCACGTCGAGGATGTCCGGGCGGGCCAGCACCTCGCCGATCCGCCCGAACTGCCAGTCGCCCCCCGCCTTGAGCCCGCGACCGACGATGGCGGTCACGGGATAGGCGAAGAACACCGCGAAGAACACCACCGGCACGGCCATCAGGCCGAGCCGCAGCGCTGCCCCGCGCCGCCCGGCCCCGCGTCGGGTCCGGGCGGCCTCGGCGGTCTTCGCCCCGGGGTCTACTTCAGGACCAGCGACTGCCACGACTGGATCCACTGCTCACGGTTGGCGGTGATCTTCTCGGGCGCGACGGTGGGAGGCGTGTCGATCCTCTCGCCGAACTTCGTGAACAGCTCGGGCAGGGCCGCGCCCTTCACGACCGGGTTCACGAACATGTTCAGCGGCATGTCCTCCTGGAACGTCTTGCTGATCATGAAGTCCAGCAGCGCCTTGCCGCCCGCCTCGTTCTTCGCCCCGGTCAGCAGCCCGGCGTACTCGGTCTGCCGGAAGCACGTTCCGGTGGCGACCCCGGTGGGGGCCTCCTTCGGCTGCGGGTCGGCGTAGAGCACCTCGACGGGCGGACTGGAGGCGTAGCTGACGACGAGCGGCCGGTCGGCGCCTGTCTTCTTGCCGCCCGCGGACCCGGAGAACTCCTCGTTGTACGCCTGCTCCCAGCCGTCGACGACCTTGACGCCGTTGGCCTTCAGCTTCTTCCAGTACGCCTCGTAGCCGTCCTCTCCCTCCGCGGCGATGGTGCCGAGCAGGAAGCCGAGACCGGGCGAGGAGCTCGCGGCGTTCTCGGTGACGAGGAGGTTCTTGTACGCGGGCTTGAGCAGGTCCTGGAAGGTCTTCGGCGGCGCGAGCTTCTTCTCGGCGAAGTACTTCTTGTCGTAGTTGACGCAGATGTCGCCGGTGTCGACGGGCGTGACACGGTGTTTCTCGTCCGTCTGCGTGTCCGCCGCGACCGTGTCCAGGCCCTTGGCCTCGTACGCGGTGAACAGGCCGTTGTCGAGGGCGCGGGAGAGCAGGGTGTTGTCGACGCCGAAGAAGACGTCGCCGCGCGGGGAGCCCTTGGTCAGGATCTCCTGGTTGAGCGCGGCCCCGGCGTCGCCGCTCTTGAGGATCTCGACCTTGTAGCCGGTCTCCTTCGTGAACGCCTTCAGCACCTTGTCCGAGACGTTGAAGGAGTCGTGGCTGACCAGGGTCACGGTCCTGGAGCCGGGGCCCTTGGACTCCCCGGAGCCGGCGGAACCGTCGTCGCCGCAGCCCGCGAGCACGGTGACGCCGAGCGCGGCGGCGAGCGCTGCCGCCGCGTACTTCGTGGTGGTGTTCATGTGATTCCTCCTGGAGGTGACCAGGAAGAGACGCGGCCCCGCCCGCTGTCCGGCGAACCGGAAGCGGGCAGGGCGCAACAGCTTGAGTAAGGTCCGAACTTCCTACCCGGAATGACCCGGGCGAGGTTCAGAGGGTCTGCGGCCAACCTGTCCTTGGTGCCGCACTCTCAGCGCTGTGGCGCTCCCCTGTCGGAATATGAAGTTGATTTCGGGCCCAGGCTACACCGGCGGTTTCCGGCCGCCCGTCCGACCTGGGCCCTGGCCCGAAAGGACCTAGCGCTCGGAGGCCGCCAGCTGCCCGCAGGCCCCGTCGATCTCCTGACCGCGGGTGTCGCGGACGGTGACGGGCACGCCGTGGGCCGCGATGGCCTCGACGAACGCCTTCTCGTCCTCGGGCCGCGAAGCGGTCCACTTGGAGCCGGGCGTGGGGTTCAGCGGGATCAGGTTGACGTGCACCCGCTTGCCCTTGAGCAGCCGGCCGAGCCGGTCGCCGCGCCAGGCCTGGTCGTTGATGTCCCGGATCAGGGCGTACTCGATGGAGATCCGGCGGCCGGACTTCTCGGCGTACTCCCAGGCGGCGTCCAGCACCTCGCGGACGTTCCACCGGGTGTTGACGGGGACCAGGGTGTCGCGCAGCTCGTCGTCCGGGGCGTGCAGCGAGACGGCGAGGCGGCACTTGAAGCCCTCGTCGGCGAAGCGCAGCATGGCCGGGACGAGGCCCACGGTGGAGACGGTGATCCCGCGCTGCGAGAGGCCGAGACCGTCCGGCTCCGGGTCGGTGAGACGGCGGATCGCGCCGACCACCCGGTTGTAGTTGGCGAGCGGCTCGCCCATGCCCATGAAGACGATGTTGGACAGCCGCGCGGGTCCGCCGGGCACCTCGCCGTCGCGCAGGGCGCGCATGCCGTCGACGATCTGGTGCACGATCTCGGCGGTCGACAGATTGCGGTCGAGGCCGGCCTGCCCGGTGGCGCAGAACGGGCAGTTCATTCCGCAGCCGGCCTGCGAGGAGATGCACATCGTGACGCGGTCGGGGTAGCGCATCAGGACGGACTCGACGAGCGTCCCGTCGTGCAGCTTCCACAGGGTCTTGCGCGTGGTGTCGTCGTCGCAGCTGATGTGCCGCATCACGGACATCAGGTCGGGGAACAGCGCCTCGGCGAGCTTGTCCCGCGATCCGGCCGGGATGTTCGTCCACTCGGCCGGGTCGTGCGCGTACCGCGCGAAGTAGTGCTGCGAGAGCTGCTGGGCGCGGAACGGCTTCTCACCGGTCGCGGCGACCGCTTCCTTGCGCTCGGCGGGCGTGAGGTCGGCGATGTGCCGCGGCGGCTTCTTGGATCCGCGGGGCGCGACGAAAGTGAGTTCTCCGGGCTTAGGCATGGTTCATCCAGTGTCGCAGACAGACGGGTGAGGGCCCGCCGCCCTGTGGACGACGGACCCTCACTCGTGAAACGTGCAGGTGGGACAGGGTGCGGGGATGCCGAAGCGGTCAGCCGGAGCCGACGAACAGCACCAGCAGCAGCCAGACGACCGGCGCGGTCGGCAGGAGCGAGTCCAGCCGGTCCATGATGCCGCCGTGGCCGGGGAGCAGGGTGCCCATGTCCTTGATCCCGAGGTCCCGCTTGATCATGGACTCGCCCAGATCCCCGAGGGTGGCGCTGGCCGCGACCGCGAGGCCGAGCAGCAGGCCCTGCCACCAGGCGCCGCCGTCGATCAGGAACTCCATGCACAGGGCGCCAGCGACCATCGCGAAGGCGACCGCTCCGAACAGGCCCTCGCGGGTCTTGCCGGGGCTGATGCGCGGGGCGAGCTTGTGCGTGCCGAAGCGCCAGCCGACCGCGTACGCCCCGGTGTCGCTGACCACCGTGAGGATCAGGAAGGTCAGGACCCGCCACGATCCGTCGTCCGCCGTCAGCATCAGGGCGACGAAGGTGGCCAGGAACGGTACGTAGAACGCCGCGAAGACCCCGGCGGTGACGTCCTTGAGATAGCCGTCCGGCGGCTCGGTCATCCGCCAGACGAGCACCGCGAGGGCGGTCAGCGCCATCGCGATCCAGGCGCCCTCGGGCCCGCGCGCGTAACCCGCGACGACCATCGCCGCTCCGCCGACGGCCAGCGGCACCAGGGGCGCCTCGATGCCCTTGCGCTCCTGGAGGCGCGAGGTCAGCTCCCAGAGGCCGACGACGACCGCGGCCACTATCACGCCGATGAAAGCGGCCTTCACGATGAACAGCGAGACGCCGATGACGGCGCCGAGACCCACGGCCACCCCTATGGCGGCGCGCAGATCACGCCCCGCGTGCTTCTTCTGCGGCGGGGGCGGCAGCGGGGTGGACATGGGCTCCTGCGGCTTCTCGTCACGGAACAGGGGGCCGCTGACGTGAGCGGCATCCCTGTCCCGGTCCTCGCGGCTCTGTGCGTCTCTACCTGCGTCGGGAACGTCCGGCACGTTGGGCATGGGCCGAGTCTGCTGGGCGCCATGCACATCGTGGGCCGGACCCGCCGGGGCCGCCCTCATCTCGGGCGTGCCCCAGTAACCGGCTCCTTGCGGGGCACCCCAGGAAGAGTCGTTCATCAGACTTCGAGCAGCTCGGCTTCCTTGTGCTTGAGCAGCTCGTCGACCTGCGCGACGTACTTCGCGGTGGTGTCGTCGAGCTCCTTCTCCGCGCGACGCACCTCGTCCTCGCCGGACTCCTTGTCCTTGACGAGCTTGTCGAGGGTCTCCTTGGCCTTGCGGCGGATGGAGCGGATCGAGATCTTGGAGTCCTCGGCCTTGGTCTTGGCGACCTTGATGTACTCCTTGCGGCGGTCCTGGGTGAGCTCGGGGAACGTCACCCGGATGATATTGCCGTCGTTGCTCGGGTTGACGCCGAGGTCGGAGTCGCGGATCGCCTGCTCGATGTTGCGCAGCGCGGTCTTGTCGAACGGCGTCACGACGGCCATCCGCGCCTCGGGAACCGAGAACGAGGCCAGCTGGTTGATCGGGGTCAGCGCGCCGTAGTAGTCGGCGACGATCTTGTTGAACATCGCCGGGTGCGCGCGGCCGGTACGGATCGCGGCGAAGTCCTCTTTCGCGACGACAACGGCCTTCTCCATCTTCTCCTCGGCCTCGAGGAGGATTTCTTCGATCACCACGTGCTCCTGCGTGTCTTGGGTGGGCCCGGCGTCGTCATCGCCTGGCCCTGCGGGTCCTGCGTCGCGTCCTCACCTGCACGGTGTCCGACCGGCAGGCCGTTGTCCATCCTGGGGGGCCGTCAGGCCCGGGTGCTCTCGTCGCTCACGAGCGTGCCGATCTTCTCACCCTTGACCGCGCGAGCGATATTGCCCTCGGTCGTCAGCTCGAAGACGAGGATCGGGAGCTGGTTGTCACGGCAGAGCGTGATGGCGGTGGCGTCCGCGATCTTCAGATTGCGGGCGATCACCTCGCCGTACTCCAGCGCGTCGAACTTCACCGCGTCGGGGTTGGTCTTCGGGTCGGAGTCGTAGACCCCGTCCACGCCGTTCTTCCCCATGAGCAGCGCCTCGGCGTCGATCTCCAGGGCGCGCTGCGCGGCGGTGGTGTCGGTGGAGAAGTACGGCATGCCCATACCGGCGCCGAAGATCACCACGCGCCCCTTCTCCAGGTGCCGCACGGCGCGGAGCGGGATGTACGGCTCGGCGACCTGGCCCATGGTGATGGCGGTCTGGACGCGCGAGTCGATGCCCTCCTTCTCCAGGAAGTCCTGGAGCGCCAGGCAGTTCATGACGGTGCCGAGCATGCCCATGTAGTCGGACCGGGCCCGGTCCATGCCGCGCTGCTGGAGCTCGGCGCCGCGGAAGAAGTTGCCTCCTCCGATGACGACCGCGATCTGGGCTCCGTCGCGTACGACGGCGGCGATCTCGCGGGCGATGGTGTGCACGACGTCGGGGTCGACGCCGAGACCGCCGCCGCCGGCGAATGCCTCACCGGAGAGCTTCAGCATGAAGCGCCCGGAACCCTTGTCGTCGTCGCGCTGGTCGTCGGCCTGAATGGCGTCCGCGCCCTTGTCCATGGAAATTCTCCTCGTGCACATACGAAGAAGGCCATTGCCGGTGGGTCTGGTGTCCCTACAGCGGCAATGGCCTCCTCGTCAGATCTGCGGTCGTCCGGCGTGGGTGCGGCCGTCGACTGCACCAGACCCTATCGGGTCCGGCGCTGTTCGCCCGGACGGACTCAGATGCCGACCTTGATGCGCGAGAAGCGCTTCAGGGTGACACCGGCCTCGTCCAGGACCTTCTGGACCGACTTCTTGGCGTCCAGCGCGTACGGCTGGCCCAGGAGGGTGGCCTCCTTGAAGAAGCCGTTGACCCGACCCTCGACGATCTTCGGGAGCGCGGCCTCGGGCTTGCCCTCGGCGCGCGTGGTCTCCTCGGCGACGCGGCGCTCGGCCTCGACGACCTCGGCCGGGACGTCCTCGCGGGACAGGTACTTCGGGGCGAACGCGGCGATGTGCTGCGCGATGCCCTTGGCCAGCTCGGCGTCGGCCTTGTCCAGCTCGACCAGAACACCGATCTGCGGGGGCAGGTCGGGCATGGTGCGGTGCATGTACACACCGACGTAGGCGCCGGTGAACTGCGCGAAGCGGTCCAGCACGATCTTCTCGCCGAGGTTGGCGTTGGCCTCGTCGACGAACGCCTGGACGGTCTTGCCGGCCTCGATCTCGGAGGCGAGGAGCGCCTCGATGCCGGCCGGGGAGGTCGCGGCGACGTGAGCGGCGAGGGTGTTGGCGACGGCCTGGAACTTCTCGCCCTTGGCGACGAAGTCCGTCTCGCACTTCAGCTCGAGGAGGACGCCGGACGTCTGGTCCTCGGAGATGAGGGAGACGACGGCACCGTTCTCGGCAGAGCGGCCCTCGCGCTTGGCGACGCCCTTCTGACCCTTGATACGGAGCGCCTCGACGGCCTTGTCGACGTTGCCGTCGGCCTCGTCGAGCGCCTTCTTGCAGTCCATCATGCCGGCGCCGGTGAGCTCGCGGAGCTTCTTGACGTCAGCGGCGGTGTAGTTCGCCATGAGTCTGTATGTCTCTCTCGAAGTCTGAAAGATCTACGGGTGAACGGCGGGGGCGACGCTTGTGGCGTCGGCCCCCGCCGTCAGCAGCCGTGACGGGTGTCAGGCCTGCTCGGCGTCCGCGTCGGCGGCCGGAGCCTCGACAGCGGCCTCGGCCTCGGCGACGGCCTCGGCCGGCTTCTCGGCGTCGGCGACCTTCTCGGTCTCGGCGGAGGACTGGACCTCGGCGGCAGCCGCGGTCTCGTCCTTCTTGTCGTCCTCGAGCAGGTCGCGCTCCCACTCGGCGAGGGGCTCGCCGGCGGCCTTCTCGCCCGGCTTCGAGTCACCGGTGGCGGCACCGGAGCGGGCGATGAGGCCCTCGGCGACGGCGTCGGCGATCACGCGGGTGAGCAGGGTGACGGAGCGGATCGCGTCGTCGTTGCCCGGAATCTTGTAGTCGACCTCGTCGGGGTCGCAGTTGGTGTCGAGGATCGCGACGACCGGGATGTGGAGCTTGCGCGCCTCACCGACGGCGATGTGCTCCTTCTTGGTGTCGACGATCCAGACGGCGCTGGGCACCTTCTGCATCTCGCGGATACCACCGAGGGTCTTCTCCAGCTTGGCCTTCTCGCGCGAGAGGACCAGGAGCTCCTTCTTGGTGAGGCCGGAGGCGGCCACGTCCTCGAAGTCGATGAGCTCAAGCTCCTTCAGACGCTGAAGGCGCTTGTAGACGGTGGAGAAGTTGGTGAGCATGCCACCGAGCCAACGCTGGTTGACGTACGGCATGCCGACGCGCGTCGCCTGCTCGGCGATGGCCTCCTGGGCCTGCTTCTTCGTACCCACGAACATGATGGAGCCGCCGTGGGCGACGGTCTCCTTGACGAACTCGTAGGCGCGGTCGATGTACGACAGCGACTGGAGCAGGTCGATGATGTAGATGCCGTTGCGCTCGGTGAAGATGAAGCGCTTCATCTTCGGGTTCCAGCGACGGGTCTGGTGACCGAAGTGGACGCCGCTTTCCAGCAGCTCCCGCATCGTGACGACGGCCATGGCCGTACTCCTTGAGGTGCTCGGTTATCGCGACCGCAGGTTTGCGCTCGCGCCTGACGCCCCGACGCGCCGTGCCACGAGGGACCGAGGAGCGCGGCCACCTCCGAGAAGAGGGAGGTGGCGGGGCGTGCGAAGTCGACCCGGTGACCCGGATCGCCGTAAGAAGTGTACGGGACCGGTCGGGTGCCTGGTGACGGCGATGTCCACGACCGGGTGACGGCGGCACCCCGGCCGGTGGCGATGAGGTCCCCGGCCGGGTGGCCGCGTTATCCACAACCAGCGGGTGGTCCACAGAAACGGTCCGCGATCCCCGGAATCCCGGACTCCGGGCCATCGTGGCGGCATGCGCCATCAGCCCGGCCGACGCCGCTCCCCCGCCCGCCGCACCCCGTTCCTGCTGCTCCTGGTTCTCCTGCTGTACGTGCTGCTCCCGGCCGCGCGCCCGGCCCCGGGCGGACCGGCTGTGCCCGCCGCCGCTGTGGCGTCCTCGCCGGGAGCGGGTGCCGCCACAGACGGCAGCACGGACGGCGGTGCCCGGAGCTGGCCGCTGACGGGGAGGCCCCCGGTGTTACGGGGATGGGAGCCGCCCGCCGGTCCGTACGGGCCCGGACATCGCGGCGTGGACCTCGCGGCGCGGCCGGGCGCCCGGGTACTGGCGGCGGCCGACGGCCGGGTGTCGTTCGCGGGGCGGGTGGCGGGGCGCGGGGTGGTCGCCGTCGAGGTGGCCGGCAGCGGCTCGCCGCCGCTGCGCACCACCTACGAACCGGTGCGGGTGCTGGTCGAGGAGGACGCGAGCGCCCGGGCCGGGCAGCCGGTGGGGGTGCTGGAGGAAGGGCCGTTCCACTGCGCGGGGGGCTGTCTGCACTGGGGGCTGCGACGCGGGGACGCCTATCTGGACCCGCTCTCCCTGCTGCCGCCCTCACTGCTGCGGAGAGGCCCCTCGCGGCTGCTGCCGGTGTTCGGGGTGCCGGAGCCGGACGCCGTCCGGGTCAGCCGCTCACACCGCGCAGGACCATCGCGACGACGGTGTCCGCGATGACGCCCGGCTCCTCCGCGACGCCGAGTTCGATCCGGCGCACGGCGGCGTCGACCGAACCCTGCATGAGCATGGCGGCCAGCCTCGGCTCTGTGTGGCCGAGGTCGCCGAGCGCTTCGACGATCATGGCGATCAGCCCGCCGTGCGCGGCCCTGATCTTCTCCCGGGCGCCCGCGTCCAGCTCGCTCGCGGAGATCGCGACGACCGCGCGGTGGCGGCGGTCCCCGACGAGGTCGAGCTGTCGGCGCACATACGCCTCGATCTTCGCCTCGGGCGTCTCGGCGCCCTGCATGGCGTTCTCGACCTCGGCCGCCCAGACGGGGAAGTCGACGGCGCACAGCTCCTCGACGACGGCGGCACGGGAGCGGAAGTACTCGTACACGGAGGACCGGGCAAGGCCCGTGCGCTCGGCGAGCGCGGGGAAGGTCAGCGCCTCCGTACCGCCCTCGGACAGCAGGGAGCGCGCGGCGTCCAGGAGGGCGCCGCGCTGCATGGTCCGGTGCTCGGCCACGGAGGCCGCTCGAATCCTGGGCACGCCTCCACTCTACGGCGGCAGGCGTACGGGGGAAGGGCACGGCCGCCGATCGGACGGCCGGGAGTGCGGCAAAGGGGACGTCAGCGGCCCGCGTCGGCCAGCTTCGCCCGGAGCTGGAGCACGGACTTGGTGTGGATCTGACTGACCCGGCTCTCGGTCACCCCGAGGACGTTGCCGATCTCCGCGAGGGTGAGCCCCTCGTAGTAGTAGAGGGTCACGACGGTCTTCTCGCGGTCGGGCAGGGTGTTGATGGCCCGCGCGAGCAGTCTTCTCAGCTCCCGGTCCTCGGCGACCTCCACCGGATTGTCGGCGGCGGTGTCCTCCAGGGTGTCCATCAGGCTCAGCCGGTCGCCGCCCTCGCCGCCGACGTGCAGCAACTCCTCCAGAGCGACCACGTTCGCCAGCGACAACTGGCTGAAAACCGCGTGCAGTTCCTCCAGCGCGATGCCCATCTCCGAGGCGACCTCGGCCTCCGACGGTGTACGCCGGAACTGCGCCTCCAGCGTGGCGTACGCGCGCTCCACGTTCCGCGCCTTCTGCCGGACGGACCGCGGGATCCAGTCCAGGGCCCGGAGTTCGTCGATCATCGCACCGCGGATCCTGGTGATCGCGTACGTCTCGAACTTGATGGCCCGTTCGATGTCGAACTTCTCGATGGCGTCGATCAGTCCGAAGACGCCGGAGGAGACGAAGTCGGCCTGCTCGACGTTGGACGGCAGCCCCACGCTCACCCGGCCCGCGACGTACTTCACGAGCGGCGAGTAGTGCAGGATCAGCTGCTCCCGCAGCCGCTCGTCGCCCGTGGTCTTGTAGGAACGCCACAACTCGTCGAGGGAGGAGGGGGCGGGAGGGCGCACAGTGCCACGCGCAACCGGTGGTACTGCCGCGCGGTCAGACCCGGAGGTGTGCTGGGGCATGTGGTGCCTTGAGCCGTTCTGCCGTGAAGTGCTGGGGGACGTGTGTCTGGGGCGGAATCCTTGTGAGCGTAGCGTGACTATGACGTCGCGGTCCGCGCAGGACGGGAGATCCCTGCCGCCTGATCGCGTGCCGCCGCTCACGCCGTACACGCCCGCCGGGAGCCGGGGCCGACGCCGTGGGCGCGGGCCCCGAACAGGTCACCGATCGATCGTGCGAGGTCATCGGCCTTACCTTTTCACCCGAATGCTCCAGGTCAAGTACCGCCTCGCCGCGCGTCGTCGTTGCGTGCCGACGAATGCGTCAACCGCCAGCTGTCGCCTTCCCGTTCGACGAACCCCAGTGAGTGCAGTTCGTACAGTCGACCGAGCGTCTCATCGGCGGACGTCCCCGCGGTGCGGGCGAGGTCACGGGGGTGGGCGACGCCGTGGTAAGGAAGCGCGTCGAGGACCCGCGCGGCGACCGCGTCCAGGTGGTCCCGGGGCAGCACCGGACCGCGGCGGACCGGCGGGAGGTCGCCGATGTCCCCGACCAGCTCGACGACTTCGTCCGCGTCGGTGACGAGCACGCCCTCGCCGCGCAACAGCTCGTGGACCCCTGCCGACAGGCCGCTGGTGGCGGGGCCGGGGACTCCCATCGCGAAGCGGCCGAGCCGTTGCGCCTGGCGGGCGGTGACCAGCGAACCGCTGCGGTATTCGGCCTCGACCACGACCGTCCCCCTGGTCAGGGCGGCGATGACGCGGTTGCGCAGGATGAATCGGCTGCGGGTGGGATGGGAGGACGGGGGCAACTCGGCCACGATGAGCCCTTGTTGTGCCATCCGCCCGAGCAACTCGGCGTGCCCGCGCGGGTAGGGGACGTCGACACCGCAGGCCAGCACCGCCGTCGTCGCGCCGCCCGCCGCCAACGCGCCGCGGTGGGCGGCCCCGTCCACCCCGAACGCCGCGCCCGACACCACCACCCAGCCCCGCTCGGCGAGCCCGGAGCCGAGGGCAGCCGCCATGTGCGCCCCGTACGGTGTGCAGGCCCGCGCGCCGACCACCGCGACCGAGCGCAGGGACCAGAGCCGCAGATCGGGCCGCCCCCGCACCCAGAGCCCGACCGGCCGCGCGTCGCCCAGGTCGTCCAGCTGACTCGGCCACTCCCGGTCCCCCGGACAGACGAAGCGCCCGCCCGCCCCGGCGACCGCGGCCAGGTCCCGCGCCGGCTCCACGGCGGCGGCACGCAGCCGGTAGCCCCCGAGCCGTGCGGCGGTCATCCCGGGCAGCTTCTCGGCGGATCCGTCCTCGACGGTGAGCCGCCGCAGCAGTTCTACGGCACCGGTCCGCCGGAGCCAGCGCCCGGCGCGCTCGTCCCCCGGCTCCAGCACCCGGGTCAGCGCGGCCCTGGCCAGCCGCTCCGCGGACCTGTCCCGGCTCGGGTCCGGGCCCGCCTCCTGGCCGACGTCGCGGTCCCAGCCGTCGCCGTGATCGACGTCGCGGTCCCGGTCCTCGCCGTGATCGACGTCGCGGTCCCGGTCCTCGCCGTGATCGACGTCGCGGTCCCGGCCTTCGTCGCGGCCGGGGACGCGGCCCGCTCCCTGCCGCCGCTCCCCCGTCAGCCCGGTCACCGCTGCCCCGTCCCCATCGGCACCCCGCGCTGGATGCCCGTCCGCAGCTCCAGGGCGACCGCCACGTCGGAGGCGTCCGGGCGGTCGGCGCCCCGTAGGTCCGCCACGGTCCACGCCACCCGCAGCACCCGGTCCAGTCCTCTGGCCGTGAGGTTCCCCCGCTCCAGGTCCCGCTCCGCGGCCGCCAGCGCTCCCGGGGCCACGAGCAGCCGGGTCCGCAGTTCGTGGCCCGGCACCTCGCTGTTCGTGGTCCACGGGGTGCCGGCCAGCCGCTCGGCCGCTCGCGCCCTGGCCTCCCGCACCCGTGCGGCGACGGTCGCCGTCGACTCACCGCGGCCGCCCTGCCCCAGGAGGCCCGCACGGTCGACCGGCTCCACCTCGACCCGCAGGTCCACCCGGTCGAGGAGAGGCCCGGACAGGCGCGCCTGATAGCGGCGGACGACCGAGGGCGGGCACTCGCAGCCCGCCCCGGTGAGGGTGTGCCGGCCGCAGGGGCACGGATTGGCGGCCAGCACCATCAGGAAGCGGGCCGGCAGCCGCACCACCCCGGCGGCCCGCGCGACCACCACATGGCCCGACTCCAGCGGCTGCCGCAGCGCGTCGAGGGCCTTGCCCGAGAACTCGGGGGCCTCGTCCAGGAAGAGCACCCCGCGGTGGGCCAGGGAGACCGCCCCGGGCCTCGGCATCCCGTTGCCGCCGCCGACCAGGGACTGCATGGTCGCCGAGTGGTGCGGGGCGCAGTAGGGCGCCCGGGCGACGAGCGGTTCACCCGGGGGGAGGATGCCCGCCACGGAGTGGACCGCCGTCACTTCGAGGGATTCCTGCCGGGTCAACGGCGGCAGGATCGACGACAGCCGCTCGGCCAGCATGGTCTTGCCGGCGCCCGGCGGGCCCGAGAACAGCAGGTGGTGTCCCCCGGCAGCGGCCACCTCCAGGGCCTGGCGCGGGCGCGGCTGCCCGGCGACGTCCGCCAGGTCCGGCCGGTGCCCGTCGCCCCGCCCGGCGGCCGGGGCGAGCCCCGTACCGAGGCCCGTGCCGGGGATCATCAGCCCGGCCAGCATGGCGTCCGGGCGTCCCTGGCCCTCGACCGGTTCCTCGGGCACCGGCTCGTCGCACAGGACGGCGATGAGCTGGCGCAGACTCCGGACGCCGAGGACCGACACCCCCGGCACCAGGGCCGCCTCCCCGGCCGTCTGTTCGGGGACGACCACCTGTTCGTACCCCGCTTCGGCCGCCGCGAGGACCGCGGGCAGCACGCCCCGTACCGGACGCACCCGGCCGTCCAGACCCAGCTCGCCGATCATCACCATGTCGGCGATCGTGGCCGGGTCGATCCGCTCCGCCGCGCCGAGGACCGCACACGCCACGGCGAGGTCGAACCCCGAACCGCTCTTCGGCACGGAGGCCGGGGAGAGCCCGACCGTGAGCTTCTTCTGCGGCCACTCGGCACCGGAGTTGACCACGGCGGCCCGCACCCGGTCCCGGCTCTCGATCAGGCTCTTGTCCGGCAGTCCGACCAGGGTGAAGGCCGCCACGCCCGGCTCCAGGTCCGCCTGGACCTCCACCACCACGCCCTCGACGCCGACCAGCGCCACGGAACACGCTCGCGCGAAGCCCATCAGGACACCCCCCGGGCGTGCTCCGTGACCGGGGCTCCGCGCCGGGGCACGATCACCCCGATCAGGTCAATGCGGACCCCTCCGGGCGGTGGCCCGCCGTGCCGGTCGAGCCAGATCTCGGCGAGCCGTCGCAGCCGGTCCGCCTTGGCCGGGCCGACCGCCGCCATGGGGTGCTCGAACCCCGGCGACCTGCGCGTCTTCACCTCGCAGAAGACCAGGGCGTCGCCGTCCCTGGCCACGATGTCGATCTCTCCGGCGCGACAGCGCCAGTTGCGCTCGACCACCGTCATCCCGGCTTCGGCCAGCAGTCGCGCCGCCAGGTCCTCGCCGTACCGCCCGAGTGCCCCCCGTGCGTTCATATCGGCACCACCTCCGGCACCGACTGTGCCCCGGCCCGCCCCAGGATGTGGATCTTGGTGGACAACTCCGCGGATGTGGAAAACCCGGCCACCCACACGGGTGACCGGGTCGTTCCTGCGACGCGCGTATCGGGGCCCGGCACCGGGCGGCGCGGGGTCAGCCTCCCGGAAGTTCCAGATCGCTCTTGTTGAGCTCTTCGATGTTGACGTCCTTGAAGGTCAGCACGCGGACCTGCTTGACGAACCTCGCGGGCCGGTACATGTCCCAGACCCAGGCGTCCGCCATGGACACCTCGAAGAAGACCTCACCCTGGACGGAGTGCACCTGCATCTCGTAGTCGTTGGTGAGGTAGAAGCGCCGTTCGGTCTCGATCACATATTTGAACAGACCGACGACATCGCGGTACTCCCGGTAGAGCTTCAGCTCCATCTCGGTCTCGTACTTCTCGAGGTCCTCGGCGCTCATGGCATGTTTCCCCTTCAGCCGTGCGTGCCCCCATTGTGCGTCAGCCTCCGGCGCCCCTGGACGATTAGACGATTTCGGGGGCCAGAACCAGCGGATCGCGCGGGGGACCCTCGTCGAGAAGCCTGCGGAGCAGCTCGGCGAGTCTGGTCGGGTACACCGTCTCACGCGTCGCGAGCAGTTCGGCGGAAGTCCACCACCTCAGACCGGCGACACTGCGCAGTTCCAGGTCGGTGAGGCCCTGCGGGGCCGTCGCGGTCTGCGTCGTACGGGCCAGGTAGTACCACTCGTCCTGGTCCCAGCGCCGACCGTCGAACGGGAAGGAGCAGATCCGGGTCCAGAGCAGCGGGCCGAGCTCGATGTCGGTGATCCCGGTCTCCTCGGCGAGCTCGCGGCGTGCCGCCTGCTCCCGGGTCTCCTCGCCCTCCAGGCCGCCGCCCGGGGTGAACCACCAGGTGTCGGCCGGGTCGTCCGGCTCATGGCCGTGCAGCAGCAGGACGCGGTCGTCGGGGTCCAGGAGGACCACCCGGGCGACCCTGCGGGCCCCGGAGGTCACCGGCCCCCTCCGGCGGGCGTCCTCCGGCGGGCGAGCCGCGCCGCCACGGGCCCGTACACCGCGCCGCCGAGGATCAGTGCGACTCCCACCAGGATCGCGCCGAGCTGGAGCGACAGCGGCCCGGCGGCGGACACCCCGCCGGGCAGCGCGGCGAACGAGGAGGGCCGGTCGATCATGCCGTCCATCGGCCAGGCCACCGCGTCCACCCGGGCCTGCACGGCGCTCAGCGGCACGGAGCCCCCGTCGGCGTCCTGGAGGTGGACCCGGGAGTCCAGGGAGGTGGCCCGTTCGTCGCCGAGCAGGAATATCCGGCCGTCGGGCACGGTGGCGGAGAAGTCCTGGGGCGAGGCCGGCGCCTTCGTGCCCGGTCCCCGGCCGAGGTAGGGCTCGTCGACGGGGGTTCCGTCGACGGTGAGCCGTCCCTCCCGGTCGCAGCAGGCCACCTTGTCGCCGCCGACCCCGACGACGCGCTTCACCATCGGTGTGGCGCCCCACAGCTGGTCGGTGAAGACCACCACGTCACCGCGCCGGACGTCGGCGCCGTCTATCCGCTCGGCGAGCACCCGGTCACCGGGCCGCACCGTGGGGGCCATCGAGTCGGTGGGAACCGTGTAGGGCTGGTAGACCACCGCCGCCCAGACGAAACCGCCGAGGAAGAGCACACAGCCGACGGCCACGGCCAGGCCCGACACCATGGCGCCGAACCGGCCGCGGCCGTCTTCCTCGCGTCCTGTACCGCTCATCCCAGCGCTCCCCCGTCGGAGATCGACAATCGCTGATCCGAGTCGGCACCCTACCCGGCGGTACGCCCGGCGGTCAGCCTCCGGCGGCGCCACAACACGAGGGGCACCGCTCCGGCTACGCCCAGTGCCGCCGGCGCCATCGCGGCGGCCGCGTTCAGACCGGGCTGGTCGAAGGTGTCCGGGACCGGGAGGGTCGACCAGCGGCCCAGCGGCCAGGCGACGACGACGGCACGGCCGACGACCTCGTCCGTGGAGACCGTGCCCTGTCCCGGGAGCTCCTGGTGGTAGCGCGAGTCCAGGGAGTTCTGCCGGTGGTCGCCCATGACGAAGATCCGGCCGTCGGGGACCTTGATCGGGCCGAAGGGCTTGTCGTTGCACGGGGTGTTCCCGGGGAAGATGAACGACTTCTCGTCCAGGCTCTTCCCGTTGACCGTGACCGGGCCGTTCTCCTTGCACTCCACGGTGTCGCCGCCGACCGCGATGACCCGCTTGATCAGGTCCTTCTCCTCGGAGGAGGGCATCAGACCGATGAAGCTCAGGAACTTCTGCACCGCGTTGGGCTCCGGGGTCACGGTGTCCTCCAGCCAGCCGCCCGGGTCGTGGAAGACCACGACCTCGCCGCGCTCAGGCTCCGAGCCGAACCACGGGGTCAGCTTGTCGACCAGCACCCGGTCGCCCCGCTGCAGAGTGTTCTGCATGGAGTCCGAGGGGATCGAGAACGCCTGGACCAGGAACGTCTTGATCAGCAGCGCCAGAACCAGCGCGATACCGACCAGCAGCGGCAGCTCGAGCCAGAAGGAACGTTGCCTCCTGGCCGGCCTGCCGCCGTCGCCGTCGCCGCCCGGGGTGTCGCCCTCACCCTCCGGCGGGACCGCCGCCCCGCCCGCGGGAGACTCGTCGCGCTCCGGCCGGTCCTCGGGTTCGTCGTGTCCGGATCGTGCGCCGACCGCCAAATCCCCCACATCCACTCCTCAATACGTGCCACTGCCCGCGCCCGATCCGGTGCAGGCCCACCACTCCCATAACGAGCGGGAGTTCCGCAGGGGTCGGGAGCCGGACCATTCCATAGGGATCCGGAGGTGCCACACTATTCGACGGGGCCGAAGCCGCCGCCTCCGATGCGCGCGCGTCCGGGACCGCGCTGAACGCGTCGCGTTGTTCCAGGGTGCTCCAGTGGCCGAACGGCCAGGCGATCACGACGGCCCGCCCCACCACCTCCTCCTCGGAGACCGTGCCCCGGTCCGGTTCGTCGAGGTGGAAGCGCGAGTCGGCGGAGTCGGACCGGTGGTCCCCCATCATGAACAGCCGGCCCTCGGGAACCCTCACCTCGAACGAGATGGTCGAGGGCCGGTCGTCGGGGTGGAGGTACGTCTCGGCCAGCGGTACGCCGTTGACGGTGACCCGGCCGTCCTCGCCGCAGCACTTCACGGTGTCGCCGCCGACCGCGACGACGCGCTTGATCAGGTCCTGCTCGTCGTCGGACGGCAGCAGTCCGATGAAGGTCAGCAGGTCGGTGACCTGCTTGACGCCGATCGGCGGGTCCCCCTTCTCCCCGGGGCTCTCCTGCTGGAGCCAGCCGCCGGGGTCCTTGAACACCACGACGTCGCCGCGCTGCGGCTTCGACCCGAACCACGGGGTCAGCTTGTCCACGAGGACGCGGTCGCCGATCCGGATGGTCTGTTCCATCGACCCGGAGGGGATCACGAACGCCTGCACCAGGAACGTCTTCAGGACGAGCGCGATCAGCAGCGCCACGACCACGAGGACCGGTACCTCCCTCACCGCGGACCCGCGACGCCGGCGCCGGACCTTCCTGGCGAGCCGGCGGCGTTCCGCCCGGGTGGGCAGCGAGCGCGGCCCGGTGGGCGAGGACGCGTCGGAATCGGGTGCGCCGCGCGGACGCCCGCGGTTACCCATGCGCCGCGCCGGGCGCCCGTACGCCGTCGAAGGCGCCGGTCCCCGCCAGCGAACCCGTCCGGGCGGGCGGCCAGCCCAGCCAGTCCACCCGTCCGGTCACCCGCTCGACGGGGACCATCCCGCCCCCGGGCGAGCCGAGGTGGTCCCGGGAGTCGCTGGAGCGGCTGCGGTGGTCGCCCATCATCCACAGGGTGCCCGCGGGCACCACGATGTCGAAGGGCACCCGGGAGGCGGTGTCACCGGGGTACAGATACGGCTCGTCCACCGTCACGTCGTTGACCGCGAGCCGTCCCCGCGCGTCGCAGCAGACGACGCGGTCGCCGCCCACGCCCACCACCCGCTTCACGAAGTCGGTGTCGGCGGGCTCCGCGAACCCCAGGGAGGACGCCGCCCCGCGCACCAGCCCGGTCAGCGGGTTCGCGTCGAGGTCCTCCCGCACGAACGAGCCGGTGCCGTCGAAGACCACCACGTCGCCGCGCCGGGGCTCGGCGCCGGAACGGTAGGCCAGTTTGTTGACGAGAACCCGGTCACCGACCTTCAGCGTGGGCTCCATCGAGCGGCTGGGGATCAGGAAGGGCTGGACCACGTAGGAGCTGAACAGCAGCAGGACGACGGTGGCCAGGACTGCCCCGACGAGGACCCGCCGCCAGGGCAGGACGGCAGCGACCCGGGTCCTCGTACGCGAAAAGCGCGACCTCTCCCCGGACCCCGCGTCGGGTTCCGGGGAGCGGTCGCGCTCCGAGTGCTGTGCTTGCGTGTCCATCGCGGGCGAAGCTTATCCGGCCACCCTGTGGACGGGTCACCCCCAGGGGGACGACCTGGCGACAGCTCAGTTGTCGCGCTTCTCCTTGATCTTCGCGGCCTTGCCGCGCAGCTCACGGAGGAAGTACAGCTTGGCGCGACGGACGTCACCGCGGGTGACGAGCTCGATCTTCTCGAAGATCGGGCTGTGCACCGGGAAGGTGCGCTCGACGCCGACGCTGAAGGAGACCTTGCGGACCGTGAAGGTCTCGCTGACGCCCGAGCCCTGGCGGCGGATGACAACGCCCTTGAACTGCTGGATACGGGAGCGGTTGCCCTCGATCACGCGCACGTGGACGTTGACGGTGTCACCGGGGCGGAACGCCGGGACGTCCGAACGGAGGGTGGCGGCGTTGACGCCATCGAGCAGGGAAGCCATGGTTTCTGCTTTCTTCGCCGATGCCACAGGTCATCGACGGGATGTCGTTGAAGAGTTCGGAGTGCTGATCGCGTCGGGCGGGCGTCTTTCCCCCTGTGGCAGGGGCGCACACCGGACGTACAGCAGCGGCCTATTCTTCCACGGCGGTGGGCCTGCGCCAAAATCGGCCGCCGGGCTCCGGTGCGAAGCCGAGGATGGAGAGGATCTCGCGGTCCTTCTTGTCGAAGGCGCTCGCCTCGCACCGCTCGATGAGGTCGGGCCGGTTGAGTGCCGTGCGGGCGAAGGCCTGGTCCCGCCGCCAACGGGCGATCCTGCCGTGGTGGCCGCTGAGCAGGACGTCCGGGATGGAGCGGCCGCGCCACTCGGGCGGCTTGGTGAAGACGGGGCCCTCCAGGAGGTTGGCCATCGCTCCGGGTGCGAAGGAGTCGTCCCGGTGGGACTCGGCGTTGCCGAGGACGCCGGGCAGCAGCCGGGCCACGGCCTCCGTGATCACCAGGACAGCCGCTTCCCCGCCGGCCAGCACGTAGTCCCCGATGGAGACCTCGACGACCCGCAGCCGGGTGGCGTACTCGTCGATCACCCGGCGGTCGATGCCCTCGTACCGGGCGGGCGTGAAGACGAGCCAGGGCTCGGCGGAGAGTTCGACGGCCAGTTCCTGGGTGAACGGCCGGCCGCTGGGCGTGGGCACGACGAGCACCGGGGAGTGTGCTCCGGCCTCGTAGCCGTCGGCCAGGGCCTCGTCGAGCGCCTCGCCCCAGGGCTCGGTCTTCATGACCATGCCGGGGCCGCCGCCGTAGGGGGTGTCGTCGACCGTGTTGTGCCGGTCGTACGTCCACTCCCGCAGGTCGTGGACGTGGACGTCCAGCACGCCGCGGGCGCGGGCCTTGCCGACGAGGGAGACGTTCAGCGGCTCCAGGTACTCCGGGAAGATCGTGACGACGTCGAGCCGCATCAGGCGTCGCCCTTCGGGGCCTCGTCCGCGTCCCCGGGAGCCTCTTCCTCTTCGTCGCGCGAGGAGGCGACCACGGCCTCGCTCTCGTCGATCAGGCCGGGCGGCGGGGTGATGACCGCGCGCTGCTCCTCCAGGTCGATCTCGGTGACGATCTCCTCCACGAAGGGGATCATCACCTCGCTGCCGTCGGGGCGCTCCACGATGAACAGGTCCTGCGAGGGAAGGTGGGAGATCTCGGTGATCCGGCCGATTTCGGTGCCGTCGGCGAGCACCACGTCGAGGTCGATCAGCTGGTGGTCGTAGAACTCGTCCTCGTCCTCGGGCAGCTCCTCCGGGTCCACCTCGGCGATCAGCAGGGTGTTGCGCAGCGCCTCGGCTCCGGTGCGGTCGCGCACCCCTTCGAAGCGCAGCAGGAGCCTGCCGCTGTGGACCCGGCCCGTCTCGATCGTCAGCGGACCCGTCGCCGCCGGTTCGGTGGCCAGGACGGCGCCGGGTCCGAGCCGCAGCTCCGGCTCGTCCGTTCGTACCTCGACGGTGACCTCGCCCTTGATGCCGTGGGCGCGGCCGATCCGCGCGACTACCAACTGCACGCTGTTCTCCGATTGGTGGGGTGGGGACGTCGACCTGTCGGAAACGTCCGGGTGGCCGACGACAAAGG
Source organism: Streptomyces sp. NBC_01116 (assembly GCF_041435495.1). Classification (NCBI taxonomy): domain Bacteria; kingdom Bacillati; phylum Actinomycetota; class Actinomycetes; order Kitasatosporales; family Streptomycetaceae; genus Streptomyces; species Streptomyces sp. NBC_01116. Next base: position 6,316,762 of record NZ_CP108644.1, on the reverse strand, counting down.
CCGGGGACGGCCCGAAGGCCCTCCCCGGCCCTGGCCGGTGTTCAACTCGCTGTATCAGCGAACCTGGTCCACATCGACGAGGTCGACGCGGATCCCACGGCCGCCGATGGCACCCACGACCGTGCGCAGAGCGCGAGCGGTGCGGCCGTTACGGCCGATCACCTTGCCGAGGTCGTCGGGGTGGACCCGGACCTCCAGCACGCGCCCACGACGCAGGGTGCGCTCGGCAACCTGCACGTCGTCGGGGTTGTCGACGATGCCCTTCACGAGGTGCTCGAGAGCCTCCTCGAGCATGCTCAGGCCTCGGTCGACTCGGTGGACGCGGGGGCGTCAGCCGCCTCGTCCGCCTTCTTGTCGGCCTTCTTGGCCTTGGGGGTGATGGCCTCACCCTTGGCCTCGTCACCGTCCGAGGACAGCGCCTCGAACAGCGCGCGCTTGTCAGCCTTGGGCTCCGGCTGCAGCAGCGGCGCGGGGGCCGGGAGGCCCTTGTGGGCCTGCCAGTCACCGGTGAGCTTCAGGATCGCGAGAACCGGCTCGGTCGGCTGGGCGCCGACGGACAGCCAGTACTGCGCGCGCTCTGCGTTGACCTCGATGCGCGAGGGGTTCTGCACCGGGTGGTACAGGCCGATCTCCTCGATGGCCCGGCCATCACGGCGGGTACGGGAGTCGGCGACGACGATGCGGTAGTGAGGCGAACGGATCTTGCCCAGACGCTTCAGCTTGATCTTGACTGCCACGGAAGTGGTGTCTCCTGGTCTCAGACGTGGTTGGGCACAACTAGATGCCACGTGGGGTTGCGGTACTCGGAGTGCCCGATGGACGCGTCAGCCGGAGGAGAGAGGGGTCCTGTGCGACTGTCGAGTACAGCTAGCCATTGTGCCACACCACATCGGCTCACCCCACCGCGACCGCCGCTTCCGGAATCCGGAACGGCTTGCCGCAGCCGCCGCAGACGATCGGCGCCTGCGCCAGGACCGACGGGACGACGCGGACGTTGCGTCCGCAGTCGCAGACGGCCTTGACCCGCACACCGCCTCCGGAGGAACCGTGCCGGGCGGCAGGTCCGCGGAAGGAGCGCTTGGTGTCGGCGGCGGTGGCGACGGTGTGCGCCTTGAGGGCGCGCTGCAGCCGTTCGGTGGTCGGACGGTACCGGCGCTTGGCTTCCGGATTCAGCGTGACCAGCGAGAATCCGCTGCTGGGGTGGGGCTCCTCGGCATGATCGAGGCCCAGCTCCTCGGCGATCGCGAGGAAGCGTCGGTTGTGGTAACGGCCGGCGCGGGAGGTGTCTCGGACTCCTCTCGCGGCGGCGATGCCGTGGACTGCCTCATGGAGCAGTCGCTCGAAGGAGAGCTCGGCGCCACAGGCGGACGAGGACTCTCCGATCAGGGACTCGGGCGCGGCAAGATCGGGCAGCTCGGGGTGGTACCGCTGAATGTCGGCCCACGCCTGTGCCAGCTCTGCGGCAAGTACAGGTGGTGTCGTGCTCACGTCGTGACAACGAGCCCGAGGGCCCCGGTGTTCCTATTCCGGGGCATCCCAAATAATTTGCACGTACCAGTCAGTTGCCCTTGATGCGTCCGGACGCGGGCGGGTGCGCAGAACTGCGGAGAAGACGCACAGCTCACACCAAGGTGGTGCACAGCGTGCGGTACGCCCGGAGCTTCGGATGTGAGGTGCGCGGGCGGCCGGCGCTCCTGACGAATCCGCCCGAAAGGCTACCCGCCCCGCCGTTCGACGTGCCCGGCGCGAGGTGTCGGGTAAGACTGGTCGGAGAGCAGACGTGGCACGGGGCGCACGAACGGGGCACGCAAGCACTGCTCCACAACCCCCTGGACGGAACGGCGGATGCGCAGTTCTCTGGCTACGGGGGTGCGGAACACACGCACACGGGGGACGTCCACTCGGGCACGACCGACCTCTTGGCGGATTGGGGCACTTTCCATGACACCAACGCTCGTCCGGAACCAGCCGGCCGCGGACGCCTCCGCACCGGCGGACGCCGGTACCCGCGCACGCGACTGGGCAGAGATCCAGGAACGCATGCTCGCGCCGCTGTACGAAGCGGTGTACGACCGGATGGAGGTCGGGGCCGCCACCCGGATGCTGTCCCTGGGCTGCGGCTCGGGCCTCGCGATGCTCGTCGCGGCGGCCCGGGGGGCGCACGTCACGGGTGTGGACTCCGACCGGGAGCGCCTGGCGCTGGCCCGGGCGCGGCTGCTGCCCGACGCCGACTGGGACGACGCACCCGCGCACTCCCCGCATCCGGCCCGCCGTCGGGCCCGGCTGCTGGAGGACTGGCGGCCCGCACCCGCCGGCGCGGACGGCGCCCCGTACGACCTGATCACGGTCTTCGAGCCGATCGGCTGTGCGGCCGGGGACTCCGAGGGGCTGGTCCCGGCGCTGCGGTCGGCCGTGCCGCTGGCGGTCCGGGGCGCCTCGGTGGTGCTGACCGGATGGGGGCCACCGGAGCGCTGCGCGACGGCCGCGGTGCTGCGGGTGGCCGCGCGGCTCGCGGAGTCGGCGCGTCCGCCGCGTACCGACCCGGACGGATGGCGGCCGACGCTCCGGGACGATCTGGAGGACGTGGCGGCGCGGGCCGGGCTGAAGCCGGACGGTTCGGGGCGGGTGTCCTGCCCGTTCGGCTACGCGGACGTGAACAGCGCGGTGCGCGGCCTGCTGTCCACCGGGCTGTTCGACGCCGCCGTACGGGCCACGGACCGCTCCCAGGTGGAGAAGGAGGTCGCGGAGGCCCTGCATCCGCACCGGCGGCAGGACGGCACGGTGTGGATGCCGAACGTCTTCCGCTATCTGGTCTGCGTGACCTGAGCCGCTGTCCGGCCTGCGCGACCTGAGCCGCTGTCCGGTCTCCGTGACCCGGGCCGACGGACAGCACGACACGCGTGAGGGGCGCCCTTGAGAAAGGGCGCCCCTTACGCGTGGTGCTCGGCCCGCGCTACATGAACTTCTTGAACTCGTCCGGCAGCTCGAAGTTCTTGTCCTCCTGGGCGGGCAGACCGAACGCGCCGCCCTGGGCCGCCTGCTCGCGGCGCTCGGCGGCGGCCTCCTCGGCCTTGCGCTTCATGGGGTTGCCGCTCTTACGCTTGCCCTTGGCCTGCTTGACCTGCTTCTTCTGACGGCCGGGGCCGCCACCCATGCCGGGCATGCCCGGCATCCCGGGCATGCCGCCGCCCTGGGCCATCTTCGACATCATCTTGCGGGCCTCGAAGAAGCGCTCCACCAGGCTCTTGACCGCGGAGACCTCGACGCCCGAGCCCTTGGCGATACGGGCGCGGCGCGAACCGTTGATGAGCGTCGGCTCGGCGCGCTCCTTCGGGGTCATCGACTTGATGATCGCGGCGGTGCGGTCGATGTCGCGCTCGTCGATGTTGTTGATCTGGTCCTTGATCTGCCCCATGCCGGGCAGCATCCCGAGCAGCTTGGAGATCGAGCCCATCTTGCGGACCTGCTCCATCTGGGCCAGGAAGTCGTCGAGGGTGAAGTCCTTGCCACCCTTGCTCGACTGGAGCTTCGAGGCCATTTTGGCGGCCTCTTCCTGGCTGAACGTCTTCTCCGCCTGCTCGATCAGGGTGAGCAGGTCACCCATGTCGAGGATGCGGGAGGCCATCCGGTCCGGGTGGAACGCGTCGAAGTCCTCCAGCTTCTCGCCGTTCGACGCGAACATGACCTGCTTGCCCGTGACGTGGGCGATCGACAGGGCGGCGCCACCGCGGGCGTCGCCGTCGAGCTTGGAGAGCACGACGCCGTCGAAGCCGACGCCGTCGCGGAAGGCCTCGGCGGTGTTGACCGCGTCCTGGCCGATCATCGCGTCGACGACGAAGAGGATCTCGTCGGGGCTGACGGCGTCGCGGATGTCCGCGGCCTGTTGCATCAGCTCCTGGTCGATGCCGAGGCGTCCGGCGGTGTCGACGATGACGATGTCGTGGACCTTGGCCTTGGCGAACTCGATGGAGTCCTTGGCGACCTGGACCGGGTCGCCGACGCCGTTGCCCGGCTCGGGGGCGTACACCGCGACGCCGGCGCGCTCGGCGACGACGCTGAGCTGGTTGACGGCGTTGGGGCGCTGGAGGTCGCAGGCGACGAGCAGCGGGGAGTGGCCCTGGCTCTTGAGCCAGAGGCCGAGCTTTCCGGCCAGCGTCGTCTTACCGGCCCCCTGGAGGCCGGCGAGCATGATCACGGTGGGCGCGGTCTTGGCGAACCGAAGCCGCCGGGTCTCGCCGCCGAGGATGGAGACGAGCTCCTCGTTGACGATCTTGACGACCTGCTGGGCGGGGTTCAGCGCCTGGGAGACCTCGACGCCGCGCGCCCGCTCCTTCACGTTGGCGATGAAGGCCCGGACCACGGGCAGGGCGACATCGGCTTCCAGCAGGGCGATACGGATCTCGCGTGCCGTGGCGTCGATGTCCGCCTCGGACAAGCGGCCCTTGCCCCTGAGGTTCTTGAAAGTCGCGCTAAGGCGGTCGGAGAGAGTATCGAACACGGCGCTCGTCGGTCCTCAGGGTCGGGGGCGGGGCAGGTCAGTCGCCCTCCAGGGTATCCGTCCCCCGGGGAACGCCAAGCCCTCGCCCGGAACCTGCCGGACGAGGGCCGGTCGTACGCGGTCAGCCGAGCGCCTTCTCGACCTCCCGGGCGATCTCGGCGGCCCGGTCCGGGGACAGCGGTTCGCCGTCGGTCCCGGTGACGTAGAAGGCGTCCACGGCGTTGGCGCCGAGGGTGGAGACGTGGGCGCTGCGCACCCGTACCGCGCTCTGTTCCAGGGCCCGGCCGATCCGGTGCAGCAGGCCCGGGGCGTCCTGGGCGCGGACCTCGATGACGGTGGCGCGGCGGGAGCCGGCGGCGGCCACGGTCACGCGGGGCGGCGGGGCCTTCACGCCGCGCCGACGCGGGTAGGCGGCTTCGCGCTCGGCGAGGCGGGCCCGGATGTCCAGGGATCCGTCGAGGGCGCGTACGAGGTCGGCGCGGAGGCGGGCGACCTGCGGGAGGGACCCGTACTCGGCGGCGACCCGCCAGCTGAGCAGCAGCAGGTCCGCCCGCTCCCCCACCTCGTTGGGCAGCTCCACCGCGCGCAGGTCGGCGGCGCGCACGGTGAGGCGGTGCAGGGCGAGGACTCCGGCGGCGGCGGGCAGGACGCCGGGGCGGTCGGGCAGGGCGATGAGGAGTTCGACGCCGACGGGTTCCACCGCGCCGTCCCCGGCGGGTTCCTCGGGCCGGGCGTGCAGGGCGAGGACGGGTTCGCCGGTGCGCAGGGCCTCGATGGTGAGGCGTTCGTGCTCGGCGCTGGGCGCGGCCTCCTCGGGCTCCTCGGGTGCCTGACCGGCGAGGACGGCGGCGACGCGTCGGACGAGGTCGGTCACGAGGGAGGCGCGCCAGGAGCTCCAGGCGGCGGGGCCGGTGGCCAGCGCGTCGGCCTCGGTGAGGGCGTGCAGCAGTTCCAGGGTGGAGGCGCTGGAGACGGCTTCGGCCACCGACCGCACGGTGGCGGGGTCGTCGAGGTCGCGCCGGGTTGCGGTCTCGACGAGCAGCAGATGGTGGCGTACGAGGGTGGCGATGACGCCCACGTCGTGCTTGTCGAAGCCGATCCGGGTGGCCATGTCCCGGGCGATGACCTCGCCGGCCACGGAGTGGTCGCCGGGCCAGCCCTTGCCGATGTCGTGCAGGAGGGCCGCGACCAGGAGGAGGTCGGGGCGGTGGACGCGGCGGGTGAGGGAGGCGGCGCGGACGGCGGTCTCCACGAGGTGGCGGTCGACGGTCCAGGTGTGGACGGCGTTGCGCTGGGGGCGGCAGTGGACGCGTTCCCAGTCGGGCAGCAGCCGGGTGACGATCCCTTCCGCTTCGAGCGCCTCCCAGACGCCGACGGTGGCCTCTCCCGCGCCGAGCAGGGTGACGAGTTCCTCGCGGGCCTCGGGGGGCCAGGGGACCGGCAGCGGCTGGGCGGTGGCCGCCAGGTGGCGGACGAGGTGGCGGGAGAGCGGGAGCCCGGCCTCGGCGGCGGCCGCGGCGGCGCGCAGGGTGAGGACCGGGTCGCGTTCGGGGCGGGCGGCGCGGGCGAGGACCACTTCGCCGTCCGCGTCCACCACGCCGTCGGCGAGCGGGGTGCGTTCGGTGACGGCCTTGGAGCCGAGACCGCCGCTGAGCAGCGCGCGGAGCCTGGGTCGGGCGGAGCGGGCGCGCAGGACCCGGTCGACCTCGCGCCAGGTGACGTCGGTGGCGTACGAGACGGTGCGGGCGGCCTCGTAGACCTTGCGGAGCAGGGTGTCGGCGTCGAGGAGGCCGAGTGCCCGGGCGACCTGGTCCTGTTCCTGGAGGGCGAGGCGGTCGGTGGCGCGCCCGGTGGTGAGGTGGAGGGCGTCGCGGGCGTCCAGGAGGGTGCGGCGGGCCTCGACAAGGCCTTCGCGGGGGGCGTCGGCGACCCAGGACGCGGCCACCGCGCGCAGGGCGATGGCGTCGCGGAGGCCGCCGCGGGCCTCCTTCAGGTCGGGTTCCAGGAGGAACTGGAGCTCGCCCGTCCGCTCGGCACGTTCCCGGCAGAGCTCGTGGAGGGCGGGGAGGCGTCTGGGGGCCTGGTTGCGCCAGTCGGCAAGGATCCCGGTGCGCAGGGAGGCGACGAGGCCGAGGTCGCCGGCGACGGGGCGGGCGTCCAGCAGGCCGAGCTGGACCTTGAGGTCCTCGCCCGCGGTCCTCCTGGCCTCGCCGGGGGTGCGTACGGAGTGGTCGAGGGCCAGGCCCAGGTCCCAGACCGGGTACCAGATGCCGTCGGCGAGGGCGGCGAGGGCCGCCGCGTCGGCGCTGCCGTCGTGCAGGAGGAGCAGGTCGAGGTCGCTGCGCGGGGAGAGCTCGCCGCGGCCGTAGCCGCCGACGGCGACGAGGGCCGCGCCCCTTACCCCGGCGCGGGTCGCGGCTGCGGTGAACAGGCCGGTGAGCCAGTCGTCGGTGAGGCGGGCGAGGGCCGCACGGCGCGGCGGCCCGGACCGCGCCTCCTGCTGGAGGAGGCGCAGCCGGGCCGCCGCGTAGCCGCTGGGTCCCGAGCCTTCGGTTTCGGTGGTCACTTCGGTACTCGTCACCCAGCTGCCTTCCGTTTGCGGGCCGTAGGTCAGAGGGCGTCCGGGCCGCGCTCGCCGGTCCGGACGCGGACGGCGGTCTCGACCGGGACGCTCCAGACCTTCCCGTCACCGATCTTGCCGGTACGGGCGGCCTTGACGACGACCTCGATGAGCTGTTCGGAGTCCTCGTCCTCGACGAGGACCTCGATGCGGATCTTGGGGACCAGGTCGACGGTGTACTCGGCGCCCCGGTAGACCTCGGTGTGGCCGCGCTGCCGCCCGTAACCGCTGGCTTCCGTGACGGTCAGCCCCTGGACGCCGAAGGCCTGGAGGGCCTCCTTGATCTCGTCCAGCCGGTGGGGCTTCACGACCGCGGTGATGAGCTTCATGCGTCCACCTTCTTTGCCTTCGGTGCTGCCGTCGGGTCCGTCGCGGGGGCGGTGGTGCGGGAGACCGTGCCGCCGCCGGCGCCGCTGAAGTCGTACGCCGTCTCGGCGTGCTCGACCTGGTCGATGCCGGAGATCTCGTCGTCCTCGGAGACCCGCATCCCGATGGTCCGGTCGAGCAGGAGGGCGATGAGGGCGGAGACGACCAGAGAGTACGCGAGGACGGCGACGACGCCGATGGTCTGCTTGCCGAGCTGTTCGAGGCCGCCGCCGTAGAAGAGGCCCTTGGCGTCGGACTGGACGCCGCCGGTGGCGAAGAAGCCGACCAGGAGGGAGCCGATGATGCCGCCGACGAGGTGGACGCCGACGACGTCCAGGGAGTCGTCGTAGCCGAACCGGTACTTCAGGCCGACCGCCATGGCGCACAGGACACCGGCGATGGCGCCGATGGCGATCGCGCCGAGCGGGGAGACGGAGCCGCCCGCCGGGGTGATGGCGACGAGTCCGGCGACCGCGCCGGAGGCGGCGCCGAGGGTGGTGAAGGAGCCGTGGCGCAGCTTCTCGTAGACGAGCCAGCCGAGCACGGCCGCGGCGGTGGCGACCTGGGTGTTCAGGAACATGACCGCGCCGACGCCGTCGTCGTTGCCGAGCCAGGATCCGGCGTTGAAGCCGAACCAGCCGAACCACAGGAGGGCCGCGCCGAGCATGACGAGCGGCAGGCTGTGGGGCCGCATCGGGTCCTTCTTGAAGCCGACGCGCTTGCCGATGACCAGGATGACGCCGAAGGCGGCGGCACCGGCGTTGATGTGGACGGCCGTACCGCCGGCGAAGTCGATGACGCCCATCTCGAAGAGCCAGCCGCCGGCGCCCCAGACCCAGTGGGCGACGGGGAAGTAGACGACGGTGACCCACAGGACGATGAACACCGCCCAGGCGGTGAACTTCACCCGGTCGGCGAGGGCGCCGCTGATCAGGGCCGGGGTGAGGACGGCGAACATCAGCTGGAAGACGGCGAAGACGTAGACCGGGATGGTGTAGCCGTCCCAGAGTTCGGTGACGCCGATGCCGCTGAGGCCGACGTAGTCGGAGCTCCAGCCGATGACCGAGCCGACGTCGGTGCCGAAGGCGAGGCTGAATCCGTAGAGCACCCACAGGACCGTGACGATCCCGAGGCTGATGAAGCTCATCATCAGCATGTTGAGGGTGCTCTTGACGCGGACCATGCCTCCGTAGAAGAAGGCCAGACCGGGGGTCATGAGCATCACCAGGGCCGAGCAGATGAGCATGAACCCGGTGTTGGCGGCAGACAGCCCGGGGGCGTCTGCGGCAAGCGTCGTGATGCCTGGGGGCATCGGCGTCTCCTCGTCGTCGGTGCGGCCGCGGCGTGCGGGGGAATGCTGCGGGACCACTGGGAAGGTGCGGGCCGGCCGATGGGTCGGGTGCGGGCCGGTTATGAGCCACGAGGTTGGCCGAGCGCCGTTTCCGGGGATGCCGCACGGTGTTTCGCGAGCGTGACGAAGAGGGAGCGCGTGTTACGGCGACATGAATCCGGGGTGGCTCCTCCGATGTGCTGCCCAGCGTCTTTCGCGCGTACCGGACCCCGCGAGCCCGTCCTGGTCCGAACGCGAGGCCCCAGCATGCAGCGCACGCCGCATACGGTGCGGTTGAAACGCCCAGGAGCCGGGAGAACACGAAACCGGCCACGGCGGCCCTCCGGGTGACCGGGCGATGGGGGAGCCGGGTCGGGCTGTGCGGAGGGGGCGCCGCGGCCGGGGCCGGGGGGGGGCCGGTCAGACCGCTTCGGCGGTCTCCGGCAGCTGCTCGTGGAGCAGCTCGGTGAGCCGGGCGACGTCGGCGACGTCGCCGAAGTCCCTGGCAGCGGTGTCGACGGTCTTGCGCAGGCGGGTGTTGACCCGCTCGGAGCGGACCTTCTTGGCGATCTTCAGGGCGCGGGCGGCGAGCACGGTGGACTGCTCGGGCTCGCGCTGGAGGAGATGGACGGTGGCCATGCCGATGAGGTTGAGCGCGTAGGAGCGCTGGTGCTCGTCGTCCTCGCCGAACAGCTCGACGGCCTTGTCCATGACGGGCTCGGCGAGCGAGGCGTACGTGGGGCTGCGGCCGGCGACATAGGCCAGGTCACGGTAGGAGTGGGCGTTCTCCCCGTTCAGCTCGGCCTCGGAGAAGAAGCGGATCCAGTCGGGCTCGGGCTCGCCGTCGAGACCGGCGTCCAGGAAGGTGTCCTCGGCCATCCGGACGGCCCGCTTGCACTTGCTGGGCTGGCCCATGTTGGCGTAGGCGCGGGCCTCCATCGCATACAGCATCGCCTGCGTACGGGAGGTGGCGCAGTCGCGGCTGCCGTACTGCGCGAGGTGGATCAGCTCCAGGGCGTCGTCGGGGCGGCCCAGGTGAATCATCTGGCGGCTCATGCTGGACAGGATGTAGCTGCCGAGCGGCTTGTCCCCGGCCTCCTTGGCGGCGTGCAGGGCGAGCACGAAGTACTTCTGGGCGGTGGGCTGGAGGCCGACGTCGTAGCTCATCCAGCCCGCCAGCTCGGCCAGTTCGGCGGCGCAGCGGAAGAGGCGCTGGGCGGTGGGCCCCGGCTGGGGCTCCTGGAGCAGGTCGGTGACCTCGTGCAGCTGCCCGACGACGGCCTTGCGGCGCAGTCCGCCGCCGCACTGGGCGTCCCACTGCCGGAACATCGCGGTGGTCGACTCCAGCAGGTCCAGCTCGGGCCGGGAGAGCCGGGAGGGGCGGTGGGCGGCGGACTGGGGCTCCGGCTCGCCGGGGCTCTGGGCGGGCACGGGCACCAGCCAGCGCTGCATCGGCTCGATGAGGGCGGGCCCCGCGGCCAGCGCCAGCGAGCTGCCGAGGAAGCCGCGCCGGGCGAGCATCAGGTCGCTGCGGGAGAACTCGCTGAGCAGGGCGACGGTCTGGGGGCCGGCCCAGGGCAGGTCGACTCCGGCCACCGAGGGTGACTGGTGGGCGGTGCGCAGACCGAGCTGCTCGATGGCGACGACGGCGCCGAAGCGCTCCGAGAACAGCTCGGAGAGGATGCGCGGGATCGGCTCACGCGGCTGCTCCCCGTCGAGCCAGCGCCGCACCCGGGAGGTGTCGGTGCTGATGTGGAGGGCGCCCATCTGCCGGGCCCGCCGGTTCACCTGACGTGCCAGCTCCCCCTTGGACCAGCCACTGCGCACGAACCACGACCCCAACTGCCCGTTGGGCCGCTTCCCCGCATCCGTGTCGCCTGCGCCGCTGCCACTCACTGGAACGCCCCCCATCCCGCCGAAACCTCATCGCGCGAACCATTATCAGAATGCCGTGCATCGGTGCTGTCCGTACGGGAGTTGGGGCCCCCATCAAGCTGACGGCCATCACCGAACATCATCGAACAGGAAATCGGGTTGCCTGCGGCATACCCGTGGGTGCACATACTTCCAGGGTTCGTGTACCGACGGTAATCCTACGATCACCCCTACCGCGAGGGAGATTGCGGAAACGCCACCATTCGCCACCCCTTCGAATGAACCCGACTGCCCCTGAGCGCGATTGACTTGAACGACCAGGACCGAGGGCGAGCGGATGGAAGCACTCGGGGGCGCGCACTCCGTGGCGCACTCCCTTTCGCACCACCGCGCACGCCACTCGATCGAGTTTCAGCGACGGAGGGTTACCCGGGCGACGCGGGTCGTAACCACCGGCGAGCCGGACCCGTTGGAGGGGGCATGGGCTTCACGATCGGCGGCATCCGGGAGATGCGATCCGGCGCGCGGCGACGCCACCGCGGCACCGAGGGCACGTCGGTGGCCGAGTACACCGGGCTGTGGGGCTGGGCGGTGGCCCCCGGGGCGCGGGCCGAGGCCGGTTCCTGCTCGTGCGGCGAGCCGGCCTGCCCGGCCCCGGGGGCCCATCCGCTGGACTTCGCCCGGGAGGTGCCGGCGGGCGCCGGCCTGGACCACGCGTCGGACGCCTGGGCAGAGACGCCGGGAGCGGCGATGCTGCTGCCCGTGGGGCGCGCCTTCGACGTCCTGGAGGTCGCGGAGCAGGCGGGACGGCGCGCCCTGGTGCGGATGGAGCGGATGGGGCTGCCGTCGGGGCCCGTCGCCGTCACGCCGACCGGGCGGGCGCAGTTCTTCGTCGCCCCCGGGGCCGCCGCCGAGCTGCCCGAGCTGCTCTACCGGATGGGCTGGGACGACGCGGGCCTCGATCTGCGCGCCCTCGGTCCCGGAACCCACATCACCGCCCCGCCCTCCGACCTCGGCGGCCTCGGCCCGGTCCGCTGGCTGCGGCCCCCGCTGCTGGACACGGCGGCCGCTCCCCCGCAGGCACGGCTGCTGCTGGGGACACTGGCGTACGTCTGCCACCGCTCGTAGCCCCGGGGCACGGGAACGCGCCGGGGCACAGAAACGCCCCGGGGCACGGAAACAGCGGACGGGCGGCAGGCTCCTCGCAGGAGCCGCCGCCCGTCCGCCGTACCGGCTGCGCGGTGGGTCAGTCGCCGATCAGGGCGTCCACGAAGGCGCCCGGCTCGAACGGGGCGAGGTCGTCCGCGCCCTCGCCGAGGCCGATCAGCTTCACCGGTACGCCCAGCTCGCGCTGGACCGCGATGACGATGCCGCCCTTGGCGGTGCCGTCGAGCTTGGTGAGGACGATGCCGGTGATGTCCACGACCTCCGCGAACACCCGGGCCTGGACGAGGCCGTTCTGTCCGGTGGTGGCGTCGAGGACGAGCAGGATCTCGTCCAGCGGGCCGTGCTTCTCCACGACGCGCTTGACCTTGCCCAGCTCGTCCATGAGGCCGGTCTTGGTGTGCAGCCGGCCCGCGGTGTCGATGAGCACGACGTCCGCGCCCTCGGCGATGCCCTCCTTGACCGCGTCGTAGGCGATCGACGCCGGGTCGCCGCCCTCGGGCCCGCGCACCGTGCGCGCGCCGACCCGCTCGCCCCAGGTCTGGAGCTGGTCGGCGGCGGCGGCGCGGAAGGTGTCGGCCGCGCCGAGGACCACGCTGCGGCCGTCGGCGACGAGGACCCGGGCCAGCTTGCCGGTGGTGGTGGTCTTGCCGGTGCCGTTGACGCCGACGACCATGACGACGCCGGGGGTCTCGACGCCGCCCTCGGTCCTGACCTCGCGGTCGAAGTCGGGGCCGAGCAGCGTGATCAGCTCTTCGCGGAGCAGGGTGCGCAGATCCTCCGGGGTGCGGGTGCCGAGCACCCGGACGCGCTCGCGGAGCCGCTCGACCAGTTCCTGGGTGGGGGCGACGCCGACGTCGGCGGTGAGGAGGGTGTCCTCGATCTCCTCCCAGGTGTCCTCGTCGAGGTTGTCGCGGGAGAGCAGGGTGAGGAGCCCCTTGCCCAGCGAGTTCTGCGAGCGGGCGAGCCGGGCCCGCAGTCGGACGAGCCGGCCGGCGGTGGGCTCGGGGACCTCCAGCGCGGGCGGCGCGGGGGCCTCGGCGACCGGGGCCTCCTCCGCGGGCGCGGTGGCGTCCGGGAGGCCGACTTCGTCGATGGTGCGCCGCGCTTCGTCGCGCGGCGTCTCGGCCTCCTCGCCGACCTGAGGTTCGGCGGGAGGAGTGATGGTCGGCGTGCTCGGCGGCGGGGGAGGCAGCTTCTTCTTGCGGCTGCCGACCACGAGCCCGCCGACCAGGCCGACAGCGACCAGGGCGATGACTACAGCGAGGATGACGATTTCGACGAGTTCCATAACCCGTCCAGTATCGGCCACGGCCGTGCCGCGGGCGCGGCCCCTGCTGGCCCTCCGGCGATCCACCGGGGCCATATGCACCTTTTGGCGGTAATTCGAACACCGACCCCTACACTTCTGACGCCGCGTCAGCTACGGTGCCGCCGCCCGTCCGATGTCCGCCCGCTTGCCCGTCCACCCGCTCGCATGCCCGCCTGCCCGCATGCCTGCCGCCTCGGCGAAGGGACGCCTCCGATGGCCTTCACAGTGGTCCGGTTCAATCTCGTCGACCCCGAAGCCGACCCCGTATCGCTCTCGGCCCGCTACCGCGCCGCCCTGGAGATGGCGGCGTACGCGGACGAGCACGGCGTCGACACGGTGCAGACCGAGGAGCACCACGGGGTGGCGAACTCCTGGCTGCCCTCTCCGTTCACCTTCGCCGGGGCCGTCTTCGGCGCCACGCGCCGGATCGCGGTGACGGTCTCGGCGGTCATCGGCCCGCTGCACGATCCGCTGCGCCTCGCGGAGGACATCGCGGTGCTGGACCTGCTGAGCGCGGGCCGGCTGGTGACGGTCGCGGGGATCGGCTACCGCCCCGAGGAGTACGAGCGGGCCGGGGTCGAGTGGGGGCGGCGCGGCAGGCTCCAGGACGAGCTGCTGGAGACGCTGCTGGCGGCGTGGACCGGGGAGCCGTTCCCGTACCGGGGCCGTACGGTACGCGTCACCCCGCGCCCGTACACGCGCCCGCACCCGATGCTGCTGGTCGGCGGCAGCTCACGGGCGGCGGCGCGGCGGGCGGCCCGGCTGGGGCTGCCGCTGTTCCCGAGCGCGCATCTGCCGGAGCTGGAGGCGTACTACCACGAGCGGCGCGCGGCCCACGGGACGGAGGGCTTCTGCATGATGCCCGCGGAGCGCACACCGCTGCTGCACGTCTCCGAGGACCCGGAGCGGACGTGGGCGCTGTACGGCGAGCACCTGCTGCACGAGGCGCGCACGTACGCCTCCTGGCAGTCCGAGGACATCCGCTCGGCGGTGCGCTCGGCGGCGGTGACGGTGGCGGAGCTGCGCGAGGAGGGCGTCTACCGGATCGTCACGCCGGACGGGCTGAAGGCCCTGGAGGCGGAGAGCCTGGTGCTGCACCCGCTGTGCGGCGGGATGCCGGTGGAGGAGGGGTGGCGCAGCCTGCGGCTGTTCTGCGAGGCGACCGCCTGACACTCGCCGGAAAGCCGACGGCCCCGGCTCGGTGAGCCGGGGCCGCGCGGTTCGAAGAGAGGGGCAGCGGGGGATTTAGCCCATCTCTTCCAACGCCTTGCCCTTGGTCTCCTTCACGAACTTGAGCACGAAGGGGATCGAGAGCACGGCGAAGCAGGCGTAGATGATGTACGTCCCCGAGAGGTTCCAGTCGGAGAGGCTCGGGAAGCTGGCGGTGATCGCCCAGTTGGCGATCCACTGGGCGAACACGGCGACGCCGAGGGCGGCCGCGCGGAGCCGGTTCGGGAACATCTCGCCCAGGAACACCCAGACGACGACACCCCACGACAGGGCGAAGAAGAGCACGAAGACGTGGGCGGCGATCAGCGCGACCGTGCCCTGCGTGGTCGGCAGCTTGCCGTCCACCAGGTCCGCGGAGAACGCCCACGCCTCGACGGCGAGCGCGACGGCCATGCCGACCGAGCCGACGAGGGCGAGCGGCCTGCGGCCCACCCGGTCCACCAGCACCATCGCGATCACCGTGCCGATGATGTTGATGATCGAGGTGGTGAACGAGTAGAAGAACGAGTCGGTCGGGTCGATGCCGACGGACTGCCACAGCGTCGCCGAGTAGTAGAACGCGACGTTGATGCCGACGAGCTGCTGGAACATCGACAGGCCGATGCCGACCCAGACGATGGGCAGGAAGAAGAAGCGGTTGCCGAGCAGGTCCTTGAAGGAGGACTTGTGCTCGCGGTGCATGGCGGTCTCGATCTCGGCCACCCGGGCGTCGAGGTCGATGTTCTCGCCCTCGACCTCTTCGAGGATCTTGCGGGCTTCGGCCTTCTTGCCGACCGAGATGAGGAAGCGCGGGGACTCGGGGATGGCGAAGGAGAGCAGCCCGTACAGGATGGCCGGGACGACCATCACGCCGAGCATCCACTGCCAGGCCTCCAGGCCGAGGATCTTGCCGCGCTGGTCGCCGTCGGCGATCTGGAGGAGGGCGTAGTTGACCAGCTGGGAGATGGCGATGCCGATGACGATCGCGGCCTGCTGGAAGGAGCCGAGCCGGCCGCGGTAGGCGGGCGGGGAGACCTCGGCGATGTAGGCCGGGCCGATCACGGAGGCCATGCCGATGGCGAAGCCGCCGATGATGCGCCACATCGCCAGGTCCCAGAGCGCGAACGGCAGCGCGGAGCCGATCGCGCTGGCCGTGAAGAGCACCGAGGCGATCTGCATGCAGCGGATGCGGCCGATCCGGTCCGCGATCCGGCCGGCGGTGGCGGCACCGATCGCACAGCCGATCAGCGCGATGGCGATGACCTGGGCGAGCGTGCCGGAGCCGATGTCGTACCGGTCGCGGATCGCCTCGACGGCCC
This sequence comes from Streptomyces sp. NBC_01116, assembly GCF_041435495.1. Taxonomy (NCBI): domain Bacteria; kingdom Bacillati; phylum Actinomycetota; class Actinomycetes; order Kitasatosporales; family Streptomycetaceae; genus Streptomyces; species Streptomyces sp. NBC_01116. Next base: position 6,301,069 of record NZ_CP108644.1, on the reverse strand, counting down.
CGTTGATGACGGAGCTGTCGTAGCCGAAGAGGAAGCCGCCCATCGCCGCGGCCGCGGTGATGAAGATGACATGGCCGAGGTGGTCCGGATGGGCCGCCCGGGCCCCGGACTCGGGTCCGTTCGCAGTGCTGGTCACGTGAACTCCTGATGCCTGGCCGCAAGTCAGACGTGGGGGATGAGCCTTCCCAGTGGGGCACAACATTCGGCCCGCCACCACTTGAAGGCGAAATCAACCTTGCAGAGGCTATGCGTTCAAGAGGCGAAGTCAAACAGCGGGTCTGTCCCCGTGTACCCAGGAGTGCACAAAAGGTGCCTTGAACTTCTGATGATTCGGTAAAAAGTCAGCGCAGCCGCTGGCTGATGACTTTCGAGACCCCGTCGCCCTGCATGGACACGCCGTACAGCGCGTCGGCGACCTCCATCGTCCGCTTCTGATGGGTGATCACGATCAGCTGGGAGCTCTCCTGGAGCTCCGCCATGATCCGGATCAGCCGCTGCAGGTTGGTGTCGTCGAGCGCGGCCTCGACCTCGTCCATGACGTAGAACGGGCTGGGCCGGGCCTTGAAGATCGCGACCAGCAGCGCCACCGCCGTCAGGGACCGTTCGCCGCCCGACAGCAGGGAGAGCCGCTTCACCTTCTTGCCCGGCGGACGCGCCTCGACGTCCACCCCGGTGGCGAGCATGTTGTCCGGGTCGGTCAGGACGAGCCGCCCCTCGCCGCCGGGGAAGAGCCGCGAGAAGACCCCCTCGAACTCGCGGGCGGTGTCCCGGTAGGCCTCCGTGAAGACCTGCTCGACCCGCTCGTCGACCTCCTTGATCACCTGGAGCAGATCGGCCCGGGTCTTCTTCAGGTCTTCAAGCTGCTCGGAGAGGAACTTGTGCCGTTCCTCCAGCGCCGAGAACTCCTCCAGGGCGAGCGGATTCACCTTCCCGAGTTGCTGGTACGCCCGTTCGGCCGACCGCAGCCGCTTCTCCTGCTCGGCCCGCAGATACGCCTTCGGCCGGTTACGGGGATGCTCGGAGTCCTCCGGCAGTTCCTCGCCCTCGGCGGCGGGCGACGGCGGCACGAGCTGGTCCGGCCCGTACTCGGAGACCAGCCCCGCGGGCTCCACGCCCAGCTCCTCCAGGGCCTTCGTCTCCAGCTGTTCGATCCGCAGCCGCTTCTCCGCGCCCAGCACCTCGCCCCGGTGGACCGAGTCGGTGAGCTTGTCCAGCTCGCCCTTCAGCCCCCGGCCCCGGTCCCGCTCGACGGCCAGCTCGCGCTCCCGCTCGCCCTTCGCCGCCTCGGCCGCCGTCCGCTCCTGGTCGGCCCGTACGAGGGACACCTCCACGTGCGCCAGCAGCTGACGGGCGCCCGAAGCCACGGCGGAGGCGACCTCGGCCTCGTACCGCAGCCGGGCCCGGCGCTGCTCGGCACGGGTGCGCGCCTCCCGTTCGACGCGGGCGGCCCGGTCCAGCGAGTCGGCGCGGCCGGCCAGCGCCTTGACCCGCTCCTCGTGCGTACGGGCCTGGAGCCGGGCCTCCATCTCGGTCTGGCGGGCGTTGGCCCCGTCGGCGGCGAGCCGGTCCCGCCGGGACGTGTCGGGCTCCTCCTCCGCCGGGGTCTCCTCGGCGACCAGCAGCCGTTCGGCCAGCTCCTCGGCCTCCTCCGTCGCCCGCTCCAGGGCCTCCTGGGCGCGGGCGGCGGACGCGGTCATGCGCTCGGCCTCACCGGCCGCGCCCCGGGCCTGCCCGGCGAGCCGCCCGAGCTGCTGGGCGACGCCGGACTTCTCCCGCTCGGCCGCCCGGCGGCGCTCCCCCAGCTCCTCGACGAGCGCGGTCCGCTCCGTGCGCCGCTCCCCCGCCAGGCGCTGCGCCTCGGCCAGCTCCTCGCACCGCACGGCGAGGCCGGCCAGCTCGGCGGCGGCCTCGTCGACGGAGGCCTGCACCTCCAGGAGGCTGGGCGCCCCGGCCGACCCGCCGTGTGCGAAGTGGGCGGAGAGCACGTCGCCCTCAGCGGTCACCGCGGTGACCCCGGGGTGCGCGGCCACCAGGTCCTCGGCGTCCTCCAGCGTCCCGACGACCACCATGTTCTGAACCAGGCTGCGTACGGCCCCGAGCAGCGCGGCGGGCCCGCGCACCAGATCGGCGACGGCGGGCGCGGCGAGGGCGGTGGCCGTCCCGGCACGGTCCGCCGGATGTGCCGCGGCGTCCGTGCCGCTCCGCGCCGCCGACTCGACGCCCGCGCCCCCCTGTGCGGGCAGCACGGCGGGGGCGGGGCTCTCCGCCGTATCCCGTACGGAGGTCTGCTCCGGCAGGTGCCGGGGCGCGGCGGCGCTGTCCGCGAGGACCGCGCTTCGGGCGCCTTCCACGCTTTCCGCGCTCGGCACGCTGTCCGCGCCCAGCAGCATCGCCGCGCGCCCCGCGTCCCGTTCGCGCAGCAGCCGGATCGCGTCGGCGGCCGTGGCCGGGTCCGTGACGGCCACGGCGTCCGCCGCCGCACCGAGGGCGGCGGCGACCGCGATCTCGTAGCCGGGCTCGACGGTCAGCAGTTCGGCGGCCGGGCCGAGAAGTCCGGCCGGCCGGTCCCGGGCCCCGAGCAGCGCGCCCGTGCCGTCCTTGCGGCGCAGCCCCAGGGACAGCGCCTCGTGCCGGGCCGCGACCGCCGCCCGCCTGCGCTCGGCGGCGGTCGCCTCTTCGCGCGCCGTGCTGTGGGCGGCCCGGGCCTCGGCGAGGGCCTGCTTGGCCTCCTCGTGGCGGGCGGACAGCTCCTCGTCGGCGCCGTCCAGCCCCTCGACCTCGGCCTTGAGCTGCTCGTACTCCTCCTGGGCGCTCACCGCGCGCTCCTGCGCCTCGTCGCGCGATGCGGCCAGCCGGTCGATCTCGGCCTGTGCCGAACCGGCCCGGCTCCGGGCCGCGTTGACCTGGCCGTTCAGCCGGGCGAGCCCCTCGCGCCGGTCCGCGATGGCGCGGGCCGCGTCCTTGAGCCGGCGTTCCTCGGCGGCCAGCTCGCGTTCCAGGTCGGCGCGGTGGGCGACCGTGTCCTCCAGCGCGTGCTCGGCCGCCTCCAGGGCCGCCGTCAGCTCCGCCTCCTGCTCGCGGATCCGGGCGGCCTCGCGCTCCAGGTCCTCGGGGTCGCGGCCCCCGCGCTCCTCGGCGGGCGCCTCGGAGGCGCTGCGGACCCGCGCGTCGGCCAGCGAGATCGTGCCGCGGACCCGCTCGGCCAGCTGCGACAGCTCGTACCAGGTCTGCTGGGCGCGCTGGAGCCGGGGCGCGAGGCGGCGCACCTCGCCCTCCAGCTCGGCCTCGCGGGCGAGCGCCGTCCTCAGCTCGGCCTCGGCCGTGTCCTTGCGCTTCTTCAGCTCCGCCTCGTCGGCGATCTCGTCGCGCAGCGCGTCCCGCAGGGTCACCAGGTCGTCCGCGAGGAGCCTGAGCCGGGCGTCGCGCAGGTCGGCCTGGATGACGGCGGCCCGGCGGGCGACGGCGGCCTGCCGGCCGAGCGGCTTGAGCTGGCGGCGCAGTTCGTCGGTGAGGTCCTGGACCCGGGCCAGGTTGGCGCCCATCGCGTCCAGCTTCCGCAGCGCCTTCTCTTTCCGCTTGCGGTGCTTCAGGACGCCGGCGGCCTCCTCGATGAAGGCCCTGCGGCCCATCGGGTCGGCGTGCAGCACGGAGTCCAACTGGCCCTGCCCGACGATGACGTGCATCTCCCGGCCGATGCCGGAGTCGGAGAGGAGTTCCTGGATGTCGAGCAGCCGGCAGGTGTCGCCATTGATCTGGTATTCGCTGCCGCCATTGCGGAACATGATCCGAGTGATCGTCACTTCGGCGTACTCGATAGGCAATGCGCCGTCGGAATTGTCGATGGTCAGCGACACTTCGGCGCGGCCCAGCGGGGGCCGCCCGGTCGTCCCGGCGAAGATCACGTCTTCCATCTTGCCGCCGCGCAGGGATTTGGCGCCCTGTTCCCCCATGACCCAGGAGAGCGCGTCCACCACATTGGATTTGCCGGATCCATTGGGACCGACGACGCAGGTGATCCCCGGTTCGAACCGCAGGGTGGTGGCGGACGCGAACGATTTGAAACCACGCAGGGTCAGGGCCTTGAGGTGCACGCCGCCGGACTCTACCTTTCACTCTCGGTTTCGCTGATGAAGGTGCAGGGCACATCAGACGGTAGGCGAAGGCCGGTACGCCCGGGGTGGGGGTCGGGCAAAGAAAAAGGGACGCCGAAGCGTCCCTGTGAATCTTGCTGGTGTATCGGTGAATCCAGCTGTAGTCCCGCGCTGTGCATCGCAGAACGACCGGACAGCGATGTCCTCGGCGATGCGAGGACCCCGGTGTTCGGGGACGGCGATCCGTGACGCGAGACGAATCAGAGATGTTCCGAGGCTACTGAGCGTGCCCGGCCCGACCGGCCCGAGAGGGCCAGGGTGGTCAGGTCAGCGCAGGCTCGCCCTGGGGTACGTCGATGTCGATGCTGTCGAGCAGCGACTCCTGGTGCTGGGCGGCGGCGTTGAGCGCGTCGTTCTCGTCCTGGATCCGGTTGAGCTCGGATTCCAGGTCCTGGACGCGCTGCTGGAGCCGTCGCATCTCGGCGAGGAGTCGCGGGTCGGAACCGCCGACGTAACCGAGAAGCGCCTTTGCCATGATGGATGGTCCTCCACAATGAGTGACCGACCGATGCGGTGTGGGTCGTCGAGGGATCGCACCCGCGGTGCTCGGCAGGGCTCTGTCACCACTGCGGTTCTGCTGCTAATCAGCTCTACCGAACAGCTAAGGTGCGCGGGGTTTTCAGCGTCTCACCAAAAAGTTTGACGGTCAACACGATCACACCCTGTGTACCCGGGCGTCCCGGGGGCACGCCGCCGGACGATCATGCGGCGCGGCTCTCCTGCGGGACCCCGAGGGGTGCGCGGATCTTCGTCGATGCCGCAGCCTTGCACGACATCCCGCATCTGGCAACCATCGGCCTCCACCGGGTCCCGCCGCAGGTCATTTCGGGTGCGGAGGCCGAGCGGGCGTTCCGGTGACCGTTCGGTACGGGGCGTTCACCGAGCGGATCGGGCGGTCCGGCGCGGGACCCGATCAGCGAATGGCGAATCCGTCGTATCCACCGCGCGGGATGTCCCAGATCTCAGTCACTCCGTCCACGCGCCCGGGTGTGTCGTCGGACCGCAGCCAGTCGAGCAGGCGGTGGCAATTCTCACGCGGCCCTTCGGCCACGATCTGCACCCTTCCGTCGTCGAGATTGAGGGCGAACCCGGTGAGACCACCGATCTCCAGAGCATTTGCCCTGGTGAACCAGCGGAACCCTACTTGCTGTACTCGGCCGCGTACCCAGACCACGAGGCGCGCTTCTTCGTTCATGCCCGAACGCTAACCGGCCAATTGCCCGTGAAGCACGTCGCCCCCTTTCGGCCATGGGCTACAGTCCCGTCGGAACAGCCTCACTCGATCGGGTGAGTATCGGATGGGTGTCAGGCTGGTCGACCGAAAAGTCGATCAAGCGGCGGTATTCACTCAGCGTGCCACCGAATTCGATCAACGAGGCAGTCGAGCGACGTCGCCAGGGCGTCCGGAGCACCAGGAAGGCACAGCGCATGGGACGCCACCGACGATCCGCCGCAGGCCCCGCCGCTGAAGAACCCGCGGCCGGGACCGCTTCCCGAGGCCGGGGCACGCGCCGCAGGAAGTCCGCCGTGCCGATCCGCACCGGGCTCCTCGGCGTCTCGGCGGCCGTGGCCGTCGGCGCGGTCGCCGTCGCCTCGGGACTGCTTCCCGGCGGCGACACCTACACCTCCGGCAACACCACCGCCGCCGACCAGGTGCGCAGCGGCGGCGCCCCGGACCTGCTGACGCAGGGCGGCAGCTCCACCGCGCCGGCCGACCGGTCCTCGTCCCCGACCGGCCGGGGCTCCGAGCGCCCCGAGGCGCCGAGCACGGCTCCGTCGAAGACACCCTCCAGGACGCCTTCGGCCTCGCCCTCGAAGACGCCGTCGAAGTCGGCCGCACCCGCCACGTCGAAGAAGCCGGCGGCCACCCCGTCCGAGAGGGCGAAGGCGCCCGCCGCCCCGAAGGCCCCGGAGAAGAGCGCCCCGGCGAGCAGGGCCCCGGCCCCGCCGAAGACCTCCGCCGCCCCGCCGCCCAGCAAGAAGCCGAGCCCCTCCCCCACCGACGCCTCCGCGCGCAGCGAGGTGCTGGCGCTGGTGAACCAGGAGCGCGCGAAGGTCGGCTGCTCCCCGCTGAGCACCAGCGCCCCGCTCACCTCGCTAGCCCAGAACTTCAGCGAGGACATGGCGGCCCGCGGCTTCTTCGACCACACGGACCCGGACGGCGACACGCCCTGGGACCGGGCCGCGCAGGCCGGTGTGCAGGGGCTCGGCGCGGAGAACATCGCCCGCGGCCAGGCCGACGCCCAGGCCGTGATGGAGGGCTGGATGAACAGCGAAGGCCACCGGGCGAACATTCTCAACTGCGATTACAAGACCATCGGCATCGGTGTCCACGAGGGCTCCGGCGGTCCCTGGTGGGTCCAGAACTTCGGCTTCTGACCCACCTCCACGGTCCACTTGCTCCCGCACCGCGCTCCCTCGGGGTGAGCGCGGTGCGGGAGTAAGCTTTTGCCATGGCCAGTGATACGGACCGTCTCGCGTTCGACGTCTTCTCCCGGGAGTGCCCCTCGCGCTCCACGCTGGAGCACGCCACCGGGCGCTGGGGCAGCCTGACGCTCGGCGCCCTGTACGAGGGAAGCCTCCGGTTCAACGAGCTGCGCCGCCGGGTCGACGGGGTCAGCGAGAAGATGCTCGCCCAGACCCTGCACGCGCTGGAGCGGGACGGGCTCGTCCTGCGGGAGGCCCAGCCGGTCAACCCGCCCCGGGTGGACTACGAGCTCACGCCGTTCGGCCGCGAGGTCACGGAGAGGCTCCTCGGGCTGATCCGGTTCGTCGAGGGGCGGATGGACGACGTGCTGGCCTCCCGTACGCGTTACGACGAGGCGCGCGGCGGGCGCTGACAGCGCGGGCAGTAGTAGCTGGAGCGGTTCATCCAGGCGCGGCGGCGCATCGGGGTGCCGCACCGGTGGCAGGGCTCGCCCTCCCGGCCGTACGCGTCGAGCGACCGGTCGAAGTAGCCGGACTCGCCGTTCACGTTGACGTACAGGCTGTCGAAGCTGGTGCCGCCCTGGGCGAGTGCCGCGTTCATGACGTCGCGGGCGTGGCCGAGCAGCTCGGCGGACCTGGGGCGGGTCAGGGTCGCGGTCGGCCGGTCGTAGTGCAGCCTGGCGCGCCAGAGCGCCTCGTCCGCGTAGATGTTGCCGACGCCGCTGATCAGCGACTGGTCGAGCAGGGCGCGCTTGACCGTCGTACGGCGCAGCCGCAGCGCGGTGTGGAACGCGGCGTCGTCGAAGAGCGGGTCGAGGGGGTCCCGGGCGATGTGCGCGATGGTGTCCGGCAGGCCGTCGGGGGTGTTGTCGTGGAGCGAGAGCCCGCCGAAGGTCCGCTGGTCGACGAAGCGCAGCTCGGTGCCGAGCGCGTCGTCGAACCGCATCCGGATCCGCAGGTGCTTCTCGTCGGGCGCGTCCGCCGGCCGCACCAGCAGTTGTCCGCTCATGCCGAGGTGTCCCAGCAGCGAGGCGGAGGCCTCGTCGATGGGCACCCAGAGGTACTTGCCGCGGCGCATCGCCGCCCCGAAACGGACTCCGCGCAGCCGCGCGGCGAAGTCGACGCCGCCCGCGAGGTGCCGGCGGACCGACCGCGGGTGCAGGACCTCGACCTCGCTGACGGTACGGCCGCTGACCCAGCGTTCCAGGCCCCGCCGGACGACTTCCACCTCGGGCAGCTCGGGCACGGTGCACCACTCCAGACACGACGACGGTAGTACGGGAGCGGCTCTTCCGCGGAAGCCGCCCCCGGGGACAGGGAAAACCCCCCGGCGCGCGTGGCACCGAGGGGTTCCCGTTTCGCTTCAGGCCGGAGCGGCGTCCGTGTTCGGCGACGGATCGGCAGGGGTGTCGGCGGCCCCTCCGTCGGCCGCGGACTTCTCCGCGGCCTGCCGTGCCTCCGCGGCGGCGCTGATCTCGCGCCAGGCGGACTCGGCCGCCTGCTGCTCCGCTTCCTTCTTGCTACGGCCGGTGCCGGTGCCGTACGAGACACCACCGACGCGAGCGGCAGCAGTGAAGGTCTTCTCGTGATCCGGACCGGTCTCCGTGACGAGGTACTCGGGGACTCCGAGGCTCTCGCTCGCGGTGAGCTCCTGGAGGCTGGTCTTCCAGTCCAGGCCGGCGCCGAGGTTCGAGGACCTGTCGATCAGCGGGTCGAAGAGCCGGTGGACCAGCTCCGAGGCCGCGCTGAGGCCCTGGTCGAGATAGACCGCGCCGATCACTGCTTCCAGTGTGTCGGCGAGGATGGAAGCCTTGTCCCGGCCCCCCGTGCCCTCTTCACCGCGGCCGAGCCGGATGAAGGAGCCGAGTTCGAGGCCGCGGCCCACTTCCGCAAGCGCACGCGAGTTGACCACCGCGGCCCGCAACTTGGCCAGCTGGCCTTCGGGCAGGTCGGGGTGGGTGCGGTACAGCGTGTCCGTGACCACCAGGCCGAGCACCGAGTCCCCGAGGAATTCGAGCCGCTCGTTGGTGGGCAGACCGCCGTTCTCGTATGCGTACGAACGGTGGGTCAGCGCACGCACCAGAAGGGCGGACTCGAGGTGATACCCGAGCCGCCCTTCCAGAAGCGTGTGGGACGAGGCTGTGTTGACGTTGTCTGCCTGCTTCTTGGCGCTGGACAACTCAGACATCGGGCCTCTCACCAGCCGCTCAGACCTCGAGGACCTGGCGCTTGTTGTAGGTGCCGCAGCTCGGGCACGCAATGTGCTGGAGCTTGGGCTCCTGGCAACGCTCGCACGAAACCAGGGTGGGGACCGCAGCCTTCCACTGCGACCGGCGGTGGCGCGTGTTGCTGCGCGACATCTTCCGCTTCGGAACAGCCACGGCTACTTCTCCTGCTTCTCGTCGACGCCAGGTTCGGCGCCGCCCATGTTGTCCTTCTCGCCGTCCTGAACGGTATCGGCGAGTCCTTGCAGTGCCGCCCAACGAATGTCGACGGCGTCGTGGTGGTGGTCCGGATTCTCGTCCAGCCTGATTCCGCATTCGGAACACAGACCGGCGCAGGTCTCCTTGCACACCGGCTGCATGGGCAGTGCGAGCACTACCGCGTCACGCAGCATTGACTCGAGGTCGAACAAGCCGTCCTCGAGGAAGAACCTGTCCTCGTCGTCCTCGGCGTCGTCGGCCGGTTCCGCCGCACTGCTGCGGCCCCGGTCATCGGCGTCAGGGTACGAGAACATTTCCTGGAAGTCCGCGTCGACCTCTACGGTCAGCGGCTCCAGACACCTTACGCACTCCCCCTCGGCGGTTGCACGGGCGGTGCCTGTGACAAGCACCCCTTCCATGACCGATTCGAGGCGGAGGTCCAGCTCCACCGGGGCGCCTTCCGGCACGCCGATGACGCCGTCGATCCCCAGGACCGGTGAACCGGGTGCCTCCACCGAGCGGGTCAGCCGCTTCAGGGCACCGGGACGCCGGCCCAGCTCGTGCGTATCGAACACGAGAGGGTTGCGGTGGTCGAGGTGGCCGTTCAGGGCTTTTCCTGCTTTCGAATCATGGGTGTCGTGCTGCGAAGGGAGGGTCGTCTGCGGTCCGGGGTCGAACCGGCTCCGTTCCGGAGACGAAACGGGCAGCCGAGATCGCGGACCTATGTGCGACCGAGGATTCAGGATACTGGACGGACCGCTCAGCACCCAATCGGGGCAACCCCGACCGGGGTCAGCGGCCCTGTTCGTACCGGCGCAGCTGTTCCAGGTCGATCATGCTGGTGTCGAAGAGGCTGGTCTCGTCCAGCGCGCCACCGCCCTGCTGGTCGGCCGTCTGCGGCTGGGCCTGCTGGGGCTGGGACTGGGACTGGGCCTGCTGGGGCCAGCCGTAGTCGGGCTGGGTCCCCGGCTGGGGCGGGTACCCGTTCGGGTCGTAGCCGCCCTGCTGCTGGTACGCCGCGTACGGGTCGGGCTGCTGCTGGTAGCCGTACGCGTCCTGGACGCCCTGCTGCGGCGGCGGCTCCTGGTAGCCGTACGCCGGCTGCGCGTAGCTCGGCTCGCCCTGCGGCGGCGCGGGGTACGGGGGCCGCTGGGGCGCCTGCCGCGGCGGTGGCGCGAGCTCGGCGAGGCCGGCCAGGTAGTCGGCGTCGCTGGTGTGCCCCTGCCCGCCCGCGGCGTCCTGGGCGGCCATGTGCGCGCCGAGGTCGTCGCTGGCGACCCGGCCGTGCAGCTTCTGGCGGCCCCGGCCGACCGCCTCCAGGGTCTTCGCGAGGACGGCCTCGAAGGCGCCGAACTTGGCGTCGACGTAGGCGTCGGCCCGCTGCCGCAGGGTCTCCGGGTCGGCGCTGCGCTCGGGGGCCTCGGCGAAGTCGGGGTCCTGGTAGCCCTGCTCGTCCAGGCCCTGGCCGCGGCCGAGGAGCTTCTCGCGGCCCCGGTCCACGGAACCGATGGTCTTGGTGAGGACGACCTCGAAGTTGGCGAGCTTGCTGTCGACGTAGTCGTCGGCCTCGGCCCGGACCTCCTCGGCCTCGCGGCGGGCCTCGGACAGGATCCGGTCGGACTCGCTCTGCGACTGGCGGGCGATCTCGGTCTCGGAGATCAGCGAGGCGCGCTGGGCGTGGGCCGACTCGATGATCCGCTCGGCCTCCTGCCGGGCCTGCACGGCGAGCTGCTCCTGGCCGCCGATCAGCTCCTGCGCCTGGGCGAGGGAGCCGGGCAGGGCCTGGCGCACTTCTTCGAGCATGGCGAGCAGCTCGGCGCGGTTGACCACGCACGAGGCCGACATGGGCATGGATCGGGCGCTCCCGACCGCGTCGACGATCTCGTCGAGCTTCTTCTGCACGTCCACCGTGTGCTCGCCACTCTCTGCTGCTCTGTTGAAGCTGCTGCTCCGTTGGAGACGGACGGGACGACTGTAAGGCCAGTCGGCCACCGCCCGACACCTGGTGACGGGCCGTCAGCGGCTCAGCGTTCGCCCAGCCGCTTCACGAGCGCCTCGTGCACGGTCGGCGGCAGCAGGTGGGAGACGTCGCCGCCCCAGGTCGCCACCTCCTTGACCAGCGAGGACGACAGGAAGCTGTACGTCGGATTGGTCGGCACGAAGAGCGTCTCGACGCCGGAGAGGCCGTTGTTCATCTGGGCCATCTGCAGCTCGTAGTCGAAGTCGCTGACGGCCCGCAGGCCCTTCACGATCGCCGGGATCTCCCGCTGCTTGCAGAAGTCGACCAGCAGGCCGTGGAAGGACTCCACCTCGACGTTGCCGAAGTCGGCGGTGACCTCGCGGATCAGCTCGATCCGCTCGTCGACGGCGAACAGCCCCTTCTTGGACTGGTTGATCATCACCGCCACATGCACCACGTCGTACAGCTTCGAGGCTCGGCCAATGATGTCGAGATGTCCGTTGGTGATGGGGTCGAACGACCCCGGACAGACGGCGCGGCGCACTGTGATTCCCTCGCTCTCCGGTCCGGTCATCGTGCGTCTTCGCACGTGGTGGCGGCGCGACCGTACCAAAGCGTTCCCTCGCCGTAACGACGGGACCGCAGTGGCTCGAATCCGGCGGGCCAGCCGAATTCTCCGCCCCGGGTGCTGCGTTCCACGGTGACGAGCACATCGTCGCTGAGCCACCCCTGAGCACGGAGTGTGAGCAGGATCTCGCGGAGATCGTCATCGGTGACGGCGTACGGCGGGTCCAGGAAGACGATGTCGTACGGGTCGGCGGGCGCCGGTCCTGTCACGATCTGCTCGGCTTTGCCGGTGCGGACCTCGGCGCCGGGGAGACCGAGGGTGCGGACGTTGTCGCGGACGGTGCGGACGGCCTTCGGGTCGGCCTCGACGAGCAGGGCGTGGACCCCGCCGCGGGAGAGCGCTTCGAGGCCGACGGCGCCGGATCCGGCGTACAGATCGGCGACCCTGACCCCCTCCAGGGTGCCGAGCAGCGCTTCCCAGGTCGAGAAGAGGCCCTCGCGCGCACGGTCGGAGGTGGGGCGGGTGCCGGTGCCGGGCGGGACGGCCAGGCGGCGTCCGCCGGCCGAGCCGGCGATCACGCGGGTCATGGGTGTGGGGTCCTCGGGGTCGGGGGCGTACGGCGCACGGGGCCGTCGGCGGTCGGCACGCGCGCCGGGCGCGTGCCGTACGTCCACGATATGGCGTGCGGCACGCACCGGCCCGACCGGCAGGACGCCCCCACGCCCTCACCCCTTGTCGAGATACTCCTCGCGGTCCTTGTCCAGGAGGGCGGCCAGCACCGTGCGCAGCTCCGGCAGGTGCTCCAGCTCCGGGTCGGCGGCGACGACCGCGACGGCCTCCTCCCGGGCCGCGGCGATCACCTCCTCGTCGTCGATGACGGTGAGCATCCGCAGCGATGAGCGCACTCCGGACTGGGCCTGGCCCAGCACATCGCCCTCGCGGCGCTGCTCCAGGTCGATGCGGGAGAGCTCGAAGCCGTCGAGGGTGGCGGCGACGGCGGAGAGCCGGGCGCGGGCGGGGCTCGCCTCGTGGGCCTCGCTGACCAGCAGGCAGAGCCCGGGGGCGGAGCCACGGCCGACGCGGCCGCGGAGCTGGTGGAGCTGGGAGACGCCGAAGCGGTCGGCGTCCATGATCACCATGGCGGTGGCGTTGGGGACGTTGACCCCGACCTCGATGACGGTGGTGGCGACCAGGACGTCGACGTCCCCGGCGGCGAAGCGGCGCATCACGTCGTCCTTCTCGTCGGGGTGCATGCGGCCGTGCAGCACTTCGACGGTCAGCCCGGCCAGCGCGCCCTTGCGCAGCTCATCGGCGATCTCCAGGACGGCGAGCGGCGGGCGCTTGTCCGGATCCTCCTCGGCGGCCTTCTTCTTGGCCCTGCCCTTCTTCTCCTCCTCCGCGTCGTCGCCGATGCGGGGGCAGACCACGTACGCCTGGTGGCCGTTCTCGACCTCCTCGCGGACGCGTTCCCAGGCGCGGCTGAGGAAGTGCGGCTTGTCCTTGGCGGGGACGACGTGGCTGGCGATCGGGGAGCGGCCGGCCGGGAGCTGGTCCAGGACGGAGGTCTCCAGGTCGCCGAAGACCGTCATCGCGACCGTACGGGGGATGGGGGTGGCGGTCATGACGAGGAGGTGGGGCGGCTGCTTGCCCTTCGAGCGCAGGGCGTCGCGCTGTTCCACGCCGAAGCGGTGCTGCTCGTCGACCACGACCAGGCCCAGGTCGTGGAACTGCACCTTGTCCTCGATGAGGGCGTGGGTGCCGATGACGATCCCGGCCTCGCCGGTGACCAGGTCGAGCAGGGCCTGACGGCGGGCGGCCATGCCCATGGAGCCGGTGAGCAGGACGACCTTGGTCCCCCGGTCCGAGCCGCCGAGCATGCCGCCCTCGGCCAGCTCGCCCATCATCTCGGTGATCGAGCGGTGGTGCTGCTGGGCGAGGACCTCGGTGGGGGCGAGCATCGCGGCCTGGCCGCCCGCGTCGACCACGGTGAGCATGGCGCGCAGCGCCACCATCGTCTTTCCGCTGCCCACCTCTCCCTGGAGGAGGCGGTGCATCGGATGCTCGGTGGCCAGGTCGTCGAAGATCTCCTTGCTGACCTTCTCCTGGCCCTCGGTGAGGGTGAAGGGCAGCTTGGCGTCGAAGGCGTCCAGCAGGCCGTCCGGAGTGGGGCGGCGGGCGACGGCGGGCAGCTGGGTGTCGGCGTACCGGCGGCGGGCCAGGGCGACCTGGAGGACGAACGCCTCGTCCCATTTGAGGCGGGCCCTGGCGTCCTCGACGTCCGCCCTGGTCTGCGGCCGGTGCACCTTGAGCAGGGCCTCGGGCAGCGGGGTGAAGCCCCGGCCCTCGCGCAGGGAGGCGGGCAGCGGGTCGACCGCGTCCTGAGCGCTCGGCAGCACGGCGTCCACGGCCTTGGCGATCCGCCAGGAGTCGAGCTGCTTGCAGGCGGGGTAGATCGGCAGCAGCCGCCCGGCGAAGGCGTCCACGGCCTCGGTCGCCTCGTCGGCGTCGGAGGCGTCGAGCAGTTGGTACGTGGGGTGGGCCAGCTGCATCTTGCGGTTGAAGACGGAGACCTTGCCCGCGAACATCGCCTGGCGGCCCGGGAGCAGCTCCTTGTGCGGCTTGTGGACGCCGTGGCCGAAGAAGACCAGCTGGAGGCGGCCGCTGCCGTCGGTCAGGGTGACCTCCAGGCGTTTGCCCCGGCCGTTGTTGAACATCAGGATCCGGGCGTCGGCGACCTGGGCGACGACCGTGACGTGCTCGTCCAGCGGGAGGTCTGCCAGCGCGGTCAGCTTGCCGCGCTCCTCGTACCGCCGCGGGTAGTGGTGCAGCAGATCACCGACCGTGTGCAGGTCGAGGTGTTCGGCCATCACCTTCGCGGTGGCTCCGCCGAGCAGCTTCTTCAGAGGTTCATCGAACGAGGACACGCGATCCATTGCACACCACGGCACTGACAGCTGTCCGCCGGGCGCGGCGGCGGGGCGGCTACTCGACGCCGATGAGCAGCGGTGCGCGCTGATGCCCGCCCCGGTAGACCACGGTGTCCACGGCGAGGTAGCCCTCGCGCACGTGGTCCTCCAGCGCTTCGGCCAGCGAGTCGGGGACGTCCTCGCCGAGGACGAGGGTGACCAGTTCGCCGCCCGCCGCCAGCATCCGGTCGAGGACGGTGCGGGCGGTGGCGGGGACGTCGGCGCCGATCACGGCCACGTCGCCGTCGATCAGTCCGAGGATGTCCCCGGCCTGGCAGATCCCGGCCATGGTCCACGACTGGCGCTCGGCGACGGCCAGTTCGGCGTAGCGGGTGGCGCCGGCGGCGGCGGTCATGGCGACCACGTCCTCGTCGAAGCCCCGGTCGGGCTCGTGGACGGCGAGGGCGGCGATGCCCTGGACGGCGGCCCGGGTGGGGACGAGGGCGACCCGGACCCCCTCGGTCCTGGCCTGTTCGGCGGCCGCGGCGGCGGTGTGGCGCAGGGCGGCGTCGTTGGGCAGCAGCACCACCTCGCGGGCGTGGGCGCGGCGGATGGCGTCGACCAGTTCGCCGCTGGCGGGCGGTTCGCCGGGGCGGGCGATCACGGTGGTGGCGCCGGCCTCGGTGCAGAGCCCGGCCAGTCCGTCGCCGGGGACCACGACGACGACGGCGCGCTGGGCGGGTTCGGCCTGGACGCGGAGGTCGTGGCCGCTCTCGGTGGCGAAGTGGGTGATCCGGATCCGGTAGGGCCGCCCCGCCTCGACGCCCGCCTCCACGGCCGCCCCGGCGTCGTCGACGTGGACGTGGACGTGCCAGAGGCCGTCGCCGCCCACCACGACCAGGGAGTCGCCGAGCGCGTCGAGCCGGGTGCGCAGCCGGGCCACCTGCTCGTCGCGGGCCTCCAGGAGGTAGATCACCTCGAACGCGGGCCCGGCGGCCCCGTCCTCGGGGCAGTCCGCCGGCCCCTCCCCCGCGGGAGCGCCCGACTCCACCGGGGTGCCGCCCACCGGGAGGCCCACCACGGAGCCGCCGTCCACGGGCGCGGGCGTCCTCCCGGGCCCGGTGCGGGGCCCCCGTACCGGAGCCTGCCCGGTCACGGTCTCCACCAGCGCGCCCAGGACCGCGACCAGTCCCCGGCCCCCGGCGTCGACCACGCCCGCCCGGCCGAGGACGGCGAGCTGCTCGGGCGTCCTCGCGAGGGCCGCGAGTGCTCCGGCGTACGCGGCGTGCACGACGGCGCGCAGGTCTGTGTTCTCGCCCGCTGCGGCCCCGCCCACGGCGGCCTCTCCCGCTGCGGCCTCGGCGGCGGCAGCGGCGACGGTGAGCACGGTGCCCTCGACGGGGTGGGCGACTGCCCGGCGGGCGGCGTCGGCGGCCCGGGCGAGGGCGAGGCTCAGGTGAGCCGCGTCACCGCCCTCGGCCAGCACCCCGGCCATGCCGCGCAGCAGCTGGGCCAGGATCGTGCCGGAGTTCCCGCGGGCGCCGATCAGGGCGCCGTGCGCCATGGCGCGTACGGCGTCGGCGGTGGCGGGCGCGGTGGCTCCGGTCTCGTGCGCGGCGAACACCGCTTCGACGGCCGCGGCGGCGGACTCGACGGTCAGATAGAGGTTGGTGCCGGTGTCCCCGTCGGCGATGGGATAGACGTTGATCGCGTCGATCTCCGCGCGCTCCCGGCCCAGGGCCTCCAGGGCCAGTGAGCACCACGTGCGCACCGCGACGGCGTTCAGATCGTCGGGGAGCTGCGGCACCGATGGTCCTCCTCGATCGGCCGTGGCGACGGACTGCACCGCAGGTTAGCCCGCCTGCCGGGGTTCCGGTCCGGACAGGGGGCGGGCGGGGCGGGGGGCCGACCCGTGGTAGTTTCGTATCTCCGAAGCAGGCGTTGTATGCTGCTCCGGTTGCCCGATGAGAGTCGGGCCATTCCTCCGGTACCGCCACTTCAGTCAAATGATTCCGGCGCGCCGGATTTCACTGTAAGTGCATCTGAAGTCTTTGGAGTGACCCGTGGCTGCCAACTGCGACGTTTGCGGCAAGGGGCCGAGCTTCGGCAACAGCATTTCGCACTCGCACCGCCGTACGTCCCGTCGCTGGAATCCCAACATCCAGCGCGTGCGTGCCGTGGTCGGTCGGACGCCGAAGCGGCTCAACGTCTGCACCTCGTGCATCAAGGCCGGCAAGGTCGCGCGCTGACGTCCCCGTCGTAGCGCAGCCTGCCGGTTGCCCAAAAAGCCGGTCCACCTCGGTGGACCGGCTTTTTGCTGTGCCCGGGCGCCGGTCAGGCGGCCTGGTCGGTGCCGGCCGGGCGGGTCTCCCAGCCGTGGTCGACGGGGCCGATGCCGCCGCCGAGCGGGAAGCCGGCCTCGATCGCGCCGGTGACGTACGCCTTCGCGTCCCGTACCGCCGTGGGCACGTCCTTCCCGAGCGCGAGCCCGGAGGCGATGGCGGAGGCCAGGGTGCAGCCGGTGCCGTGGGTGTGGCGGTTGTCGTGCCGGGGGGCGCGCAGCCAGTGTTCCGTGCTCCCGTCGGTGAGCAGGTCCACCGCCTCACCGGGCAGGTGGCCGCCCTTGATGACGACCCAGCGGGGTCCGAAGGCGAGGATCTCCTCGGCGGCCCGGCGCATCCCGCTCTCGTCGGTGACCGTGACCCCGGTGAGCTGGGCCACTTCGTCGAGGTTCGGGGTGGCGACGGTGGCGACGGGCAGCAGCTTCGTGCGTACGGAGTCGAGTGCCTCGGCGGCGAGCAGCGCGTCGCCGTGCTTGGAGACGCCGACCGGGTCGACGACGACCGGGGCGTCGGTTCCGGCGAGGAGTTCGGCGACGGTCTCCACGAGGGCGGCGGAGGCGAGCATGCCGGTCTTCACGGCCTGGACGCCGATGTCGTCGACGACGCTGCGGTACTGGGCGCGTACGGCGTCCACCGGAAGCTCCCACGTGCCCTGGACGCCGAGGGAGTTCTGCGCGGTGACGGCGGTGAGCACGCTCATGCCGTGCACGCCGAGCGCGAGCATCGTCTTCAGATCGGCCTGGATTCCCGCACCGCCGCCGGAGTCGGATCCGGCGACGGTGAGCACGCGGGGCGGTACAGCGGTACGTATGGGCATACGCAGCAATCTAGCGGCAGCGCCGACGGACCGGCCGCCCGTGGCCGAGGGCTGTCCCGCTCAGTGGGTGTCCTCGATGGAGCCGAAGTGGTCCCAGCCGCCCTTGCTGGTCCAGGGCGCTCCGTCGACGGTGACCTGGGGCAGGGCGGAGGGGTTGAGGACCTCGCCGATCACCTTCCAGCGGGCGGGCAGCTTCACGTCCGGCGGGAAGGTCGCCACGATCGCGTGGTCCTCTCCCCCGGTCAGCACCCACTGGAGCGGGTCGACGCCGACGGCCTGGCCGATGTCGGACATCTGCGAGGGGATGTCGATGAGGCCGGAGCGCAGGTCGATGCGGACCTTGCTGGACTCCGCGATGTGCCCGAGGTCCGCGACGAGGCCGTCGCTGACGTCGGTCATCGCGGTGGCGCCGAGCCCGGCGGCCGCGGGGCCCGCGTGGTACGGCGGTTCGGGCCGGCGGTGGGCCTCGACGAAGGCGCGGGGCGAGCGGAAGCCGCGGGAGAGCACGGCGTATCCGGCGGCGGACCAGCCGAGCCAGCCGGTGACCGCGACGACGTCGCCGGGGCGGGCGCCGGCCCGGGTGACCGGTTCGTGGTTGCGCAGGTCGCCGAGGGCGGTGATCGCGACGGTGATCGTGTCGCCGCCGACCACATCGCCGCCGACCACGGCAGCGCCCGCCACCTGGCACTCGTCGCGCAGCCCGTCCATCAGCTCGGCGGCCCAGGTGACGGGGAGGTCGGCGGGGACGACGAGGCCGAGGAGCAGCGCGGTGGGCACGGCGCCCATGGCCGCGATGTCGGCGAGGTTCTGGGCGGCGGCCTTGCGGCCGACGTCGTACGCCGTCGACCAGTCGCGCCGGAAGTGCCGGCCTTCCAGCAGGATGTCCGTACTGGCCACGACCCTGCGGTCGGGGGCGGCCACGACCGCGGCGTCGTCGCCGGGCCCCAGCCGTACCGCCGGAGTGGTGGTGAGCCGGGACGTGAGCTCTCTGATGAGCCCGAACTCCCCCAACTCGCCCACGGTTCCCTTCACCGAGTCTCACCTCTCCTTTATCGCCCCGGACACCCGTCCGGGCCCCCGGTCGCGAGCCGTCTGTGCTGTCGGTACCGTCAAGAGATACGTCAACTTCTGCGCCCTGTACGCCACGCTGTGGACGTCATCCGGCCCGTAGGTCTCCCCGTGGCCCGCGGCAACGCGATAACGTGGCGTCCCTTTCCCCCACATGATCCTCGTGGCCGCCCTGGAGGTTCCGTGGTACAGGCGTACATCCTCATCCAGACCGAAGTGGGCAAGGCGTCGATCGTCGCCGACACCATTTCCAAGATCCCGGGAGTCATCCAGGCAGAGGACGTCACCGGTCCGTACGACGTGATCGTGCGGGCCCAAGCAGACACGGTCGATGAACTCGGCCGCATGGTGGTCGCCAAGGTGCAGCAGGTGGACGGCATCACACGAACCCTGACCTGCCCGGTCGTCCACCTCTGACCCCCGTCTAGGCTGGGCCGGTGACGTCATCCGCCCGCCGTTCCCCCCGCTCGATGTTCCTCGGTCCGTCCGCTGCCGTGCTCGTCCTGGCCGCGGCGGGCTGTTCCCTCAGCGACGCGGAGCCCTCGATCACGGTTCCCACGCCGTCCTCGGAGGCCGCAGCGTACTGCGAGGCCCTGCACGAGGAACTGCCGGAGACCGTCCTCGAACTGGAACGCAGCGACCCCTCCCCGGATTCGGAGCTGACCGCCGGCTGGGGGGACGGGGCGATCGTACTGCGCTGCGGGGTCCCCCGGCCCGCCAAGATGGACGACCCCCAGTCGCAGGGCGTCGAGGCGGACGGCGTGCAGTGGATGCTGGAGGAGCCCGAGGGCTCCGGTCCGCGGTTCACGACCACGTACCGCAAGGCGTACGTCGAGGTCACGCTGGACTCGACGTACGCCCACGACATCACGCCGCTGGCCTCGTTCGCCGGCCCGGTCTCGAAGACGGTACCGAGCAAGTTCTGAGGGCCGTCGGCTCCGTCAGCGCAGTCCGGTGGAGCGGCTCAACGCGGCCTGGATCAGCCGGTCGACCAGCTCCGGGTAGCTGACGCCGCTCTCCTGCCACATGCGCGGGTACATGGAGATCGGGGTGAAGCCCGGCAGGGTGTTGATCTCGTTGATGACGAAGGAGCCGTCCTCGGTGAGGAAGAAGTCGGCGCGCACCAGGCCCTCGCAGGAGACGGCGTCGAAGGCCGCGACGGCGAGGCGCCGCACCTCGGCGGTCTGCTCCTCGGTGAGCGGAGCGGGCACGAGCCCGGCGGCCGAGTCGATGTACTTGGCCTCGAAGTCGTAGAAGTCGTGTGCGGTGACCGGCGGGATCTCGGCGGGCACGCTGGCGCGCGGGCCGTCCTCGAACTCCAGCACCCCGCACTCGATCTCGCGGCCGCGCAGCAGCGACTCGACGAGGAACTTCGGGTCGTGGCGGCGGGCCTCCTCGATCGCCTCGTCGAGGCCTTCGACGGAGTCGACCTTGGTGATGCCCATCGAGGAGCCGCCGCGGGCGGGCTTGATGAACAGCGGCCAGCCGTGCTCGCCGGCGAAGTCCACGATCCGCTTGCGGGCGGCGGCGGGGTCGTTGTCCCACTCGCGGGGGCGGACGACCTCGTACGGGCCGACGGGCAGGCCGAAGGAAAGGAAGACGCGCTTCATGTACTCCTTGTCCTGGCCGACGGCGGAGGCGAGGACGCCCGCGCCGACGTAGGGCACACCGGAGAGTTCGAGGAGGCCCTGGAGGGTGCCGTCCTCCCCGTACGGACCGTGCAGCACGGGGAAGACGACGTCGACCTCGCCCAGTGCCTTGGGCACGGAGCCGGGTTCGCTGTAGAGGACCTCACGGCTGCCGGGGTCCACGGAGAGCACGACGCTGCCCTCGGCGGACTCGGTGAGCAGGTCCACGTCGGGGACCTTGCGGTCGGTGATGGCCATGCGTTCGGGCTCGTCGGCGGTGAGCGCCCAGCGGCCGTCCGTCGTGATGCCGATCGGCAGGACGTCGTACTTCGTCCGGTCGATGGCCCTCATGACGGCGCCGGCCGTGACGACCGAGATGCCGTGTTCGGAGCTGCGGCCGCCGAACACGACAGCCACGCGGGGCTTGCGGCGCTGCGGCTCAGGGCTCTCGGCGCGCTCAGGGCTCTGGGGGAGGTTCTCGCTGCTCATATCGCGATGAGCGTACCTGCTGGTAAGGGCGACGTCAGCGTCGCTCGGCCTTGGCGCTCCGCGACATCAGCTCCTTGACGGCGACGACCGGGGACTTGCCCTCGTGGACGATGGAGACGACGGTCTCGGTGATGGGCATGTCGACGCCGTGCCTGCGGGCCAGGTCGAGGACCGATTCGCAGGACTTGACGCCCTCGGCGGTCTGCTTGGTGACGGCGATGGTCTCCTGGAGCGTCATACCGCGGCCGAGGTTGGTGCCGAAGGTGTGGTTGCGCGAGAGCGGCGAGGAGCAGGTGGCCACCAGGTCGCCCAGGCCCGCGAGTCCGGAGAACGTCAACGGGTCCGCGCCCATGGCCAGGCCCAGTCGGGTGGTCTCGGCGAGGCCCCGGGTGATGAGGGAGCCCTTGGTGTTGTCGCCGAGGCCCATGCCGTCCGCGATGCCGACGGCGAGGCCGATGACGTTCTTCACGGCGCCGCCGAGCTCGCAGCCGACCACGTCGGTGTTGGTGTACGGCCGGAAGTACGAGGTGTGGCAGGCGGCCTGGAGGCGCTGGGCGACGGACTCGTCGGCGCAGGCGACCACGGCCGCGGCGGGGCGTCGCTCGGCGATCTCCTTGGCCAGGTTGGGTCCCGAGACGACGGCGATGCGGTCGGCGGAGACCTTGGTGACGTCCGCGATGACCTCGCTCATCAGCTCCGCGGTGCCCAGCTCGACGCCCTTCATCAGGGAGACCAGGACGGTGTCCGGCTCCAGGTGCGGGGCCCAGTCGGCGAGGTTGGCGCGCAGCGTCTGGGAGGGCACGACGAGGAACGCGAACTCCGCCCCGCGCAGGGCCTCGGCGGCGTCGGTGGTGGCGCGGACGGTGTCGGGGAGCGCGATGCCCGGGAGGTAGTCCGGGTTGGTGTGCGTGGTGTTGATGGTCTCGGCGACCTCGGCGCGGCGGCCCCAGAGGGTGACCTCGCAGCCCGCGTCGGCGAGGATCACGGCGAAGGCCGTACCCCATGAGCCGGTTCCGAAGACGGCCGCTTTTACGGGGTGCGTCACGTGGGTCCCTTTCCCTGGGCCCTGCGCCGTTGTTCAGCACGGGCTTTGCGGTGATCGTAGAGCTCGGCGGGCGCCTTCTCGCCGCGGAGGTCCTCCAGCTCGCGGGTGACCGCCGCCATGATGGCCTCGGTGGCCTCGCGGAGCACCTCGGAGGTCGGCTCCAGACCGTGGAACCGGCTGAGGTCGACGGGCGGTCCGGCCTGCACCTGGAGCGTCTTGCGGGGGAACAGCCGGAACTTGTTCTCCTTGGCGTACGGCGGCATCGCGAGGTTGGCGCCCCACTGGGCGACGGGGATGACGGGCGCCCTGGTCATCAGGGCGACCCGGGCGACCCCGGTCTTGCCGGCCATCGGCCACATGTCGGGGTCCCGGGTGAGGGTGCCCTCGGGGTAGAAGGCGACGCACTCGCCGCGCTCGATGGCGTCCACCGCGGCCCGGAAGGCGTCCAGGGCGTTGGTGGTCTCGCGGTAGACGGGGATCTGGCCGGTGCCGCGCAGCATCATCCCGACGAACGGGGTGCGGAAGAGGCCGGCCTTCGCCAGGAGCCTCGGCACCCGCCCGGTGTTGTACTGGAAGTGGCCGTAGGAGAGCGGGTCCAGATAGGAGTTGTGGTTGACGGCGGTGATGAATCCGCCGTCGGCCGGAATGTGTTCCATCCCCCGCCAGTCGCGCTTGAACAGAACCACCAGTGGCGGCTTGGCGATGACCGCCGCCAGGCGGTACCAGAAGCCGATTCTGCGGCGGGACACTCGGACACCTTCCTTAAGGATTTCGACCTGCAGCCTGGCTACTGACGGTCAAGTCTCGCCCCAGGCCCCTGCTCTGTCGAGAACACCGTACGCCTCACGTTCGGTAGCGGACCTCCAGGTTGTCGTACCGGCAGGCGAGAATAAGTCCTGACGCGTACGGAGGGGGAGATCGCCACGAACACCGATCCGGCCGGGCCCTGGTCCCTGGTCGTTCCGCTGAAGCCGCTCGCCCGGGCCAAGAGCCGCCTGGGGCGGGCGGCGGGCGAGGATGCGCGGCCCCGGCTGGCCCTGGCGTTCGCCCAGGACACGGTGGCCGCGGCGCTGGCCTGCTCCGGGGTGCGGGATGTGGTGGTCGTCACGGACGACGCCGTGGCCGCGGCGGCTCTTTCCGCGCTCGGGGCGCGGATCGTGCCGGACGTTCCGGGGGCCGGTCTCAACGCCGCGCTCGCGCACGGCGCACGCTCCGTACGGGCCCTGCGGCCCGCCGCCGCGGTGGCCGCGCTCAACGCGGATCTGCCGGCACTGCGCACCGACGAATTGGCGCGGGTGCTCGATTTTGCCTCCGCTTTTCCCAGCGCTTTTCTGCGGGACGCGGCCGGAATCGGAACGACATTTCTGACCGCCGCGAGCGGTACGGAATTCCGTCCGGCTTTCGGCGGTCCGTCCGGGGCCCGGCACCTGGCGTCGGGTGCGGTGGAAATAGCGCTGTCCGGCGTCGACTCGGTGCGCCGTGACGTGGATACGGGCGAGGATCTGCGGGTCGCCCTGGCCCTGGGGGTGGGGTCGCACACGGCGCGGATCGCGGCCGCGCCCGCCCCGTCCCACGACCGATAGGCTGCCGCCCATGCAGGCGACCTCGTACACGTACGACCCCGAGACCCGCAGCGGCAGCGTGCTGCTGGACGACGGCACCCCGGTGGACTTCGACGCCCCGGCCTTCGACGCGGGCGGCCTGCTGCTGCTGCGTCCGGGGCAACGGGTGCGGATCGAGGGCGAGGGCGAGGGAGCGGCCCTGCGGATCACGCTGGTGACCCTGCAGACGTTCTGACCCCGCCCCCGACCGGAGCGGGACCGCTGGGCCGAACGGGGTCCGGACAGCCCGCGGGCCGGGCTCCCCCGGAGGGGAGCCCGGCCCGGCGCGTTGTGAGGAGCGAGCGGGTGCCCGGTCTCACTTCTTGCGTGCGGTGGCCTTCTTGGCCGTGGTCGTGCGCGCCGTGGTCTTCTTCGCGGGCGCCTTCTTCGCCGTGGTCTTCTTGGCGGGCGCGGTCTTGCTGGGCGAGGCCTTCTTGGCGGTCGTCGCGGCCTTCTTCGCCGGAGTCGCCTTCTTGGCGGCCGCGGAGGCCTTCTTGGCCGTCGCGGTGGTCTTCTTCGCGGTGACCTTCTTGGCTGCGGCGGTGGTCTTCTTCGCCGGAGTCGCCTTCTTGGCGGTGGTCTTCTTCGCGGTGGCCTTCTTGGCGGCCGACTTCTTGGCGGCGGCGGCCTTCACCGTCGTACGGGCGGCGGAGGAGCCGCCCGAGAGGCTGCCCTTGGGGGCCTTCTTGACGGCCACGTCGTTCTTGGGGAGCTTCTTCGAGCCGCTCACCAGGTCCTTGAAACCCTGGCCCGCGCGGAAGCGGGGCACCGAGGTCTTCTTGACCCGGACGCGCTCACCCGTCTGCGGGTTGCGGGCGTACCGGGCGGGGCGGTCGACCTTCTCGAACGAGCCGAAGCCGGTGACCGAGACACGGTCCCCGGCCACAACGGCACGGACGATCGCGTCGAGTACCGCGTCGACAGCGTCTGCGGCCTGCTGACGGCCGCCGACCTTGTCGGCAATCGCTTCTACGAGCTGCGCCTTGTTCACGTCTTCCCCTTCGGAGACATTGCCAGAACGAAAGTGTTCAAGCTTTTTCGCACGTTAGGCAGATATATACCGCAAATCAAACACGAAACGGGCTAATCACCCTAGTGCCGCAACGAAGTCGACCGATGCGCAGTTCCACGTGTCAGTCACCTTCGGGGAATCGGCCCTCATCGAGGTCCTTCATCATCCGGTCCAGACGCCTTGCCGCGTCCGGGAGATCGTGCTTCGCCGCGGCCGTGACGACCAGCAGCTTCCGGGTCAGCGCCATCCGTACGCTCTCCGGGACTTGCAGTGCACGCACCTTCGCGTGCGCTTCCTTCAATCGGTCGGCGACTTGGCCATAGAGCTTGAGTTGGCTGTCGCGTTCCATGCACCGATTGTGCCATCTGGGGCGAGTTGTCGCCCGACGGGGTCTCAACAAGCGACTGCGCCCCCTGCCGGGAGGCAGGGGGCGCAGTCCTGGAAAAGCGCTGCTCAGGCGGCAATGGTACGCGGCTTGAAGGCGGGCCTGGCCGCCTCGTACGCGGCGATGTCCGCTTCGTTCTGAAGGGTGAGGCTGATGTCGTCGAGGCCGTTGAGCAGCCGCCAGCGGGCGTTCTCGTCGAGCTCGAAGTCGGCGGTGATGCCCTCGGCACGGACCTGGCGCGCCTCCAGGTCGACGGTCACCTCGGCGGTCGGGTCGGCCTCCGTCAGCTCCAGGAGGGCGTCGACGACCTGCTGCTCCAGGACCACGGTGAGCAGCCCGTTCTTCAGCGAGTTGCCGCGGAAGATGTCGGCGAAGCGGGAGGAGACGACGGCCTTGAAGCCGTAGTTCTGCAGGGCCCAGACCGCGTGTTCGCGGGAGGAGCCCGTACCGAAGTCGGGACCGGCGACCAGGACCGAGGCGCCCTGGCGCTCGGGGCGGTTGAGGACGAAGTTCTCGTCCTTGCGCCAGGCTTCGAAGAGCCCGTCCTCGAAGCCGTCGCGGGTGACCTTCTTCAGCCAGTGCGCGGGGATGATCTGGTCGGTGTCGACGTTGCTGCGGCGCAGCGGAACGGCCCGGCCGGTGTGCGTGGTGAAGGCTTCCATAGCTATCGGACTCCGGCGGGGGTACGGGTGTCGGACAGGTCGGCGGGCGAGGCCAGATGGCCCAGCACGGCGGTGGCGGCGGCGACCTGGGGCGAGACCAGGTGGGTGCGGCCGCCCTTGCCCTGCCGGCCCTCGAAGTTGCGGTTCGAGGTGGAGGCGGAGCGCTCGCCGGGGGCCAGCTGGTCGGGGTTCATGCCGAGGCACATCGAGCAACCCGCGTGCCGCCATTCGGCGCCGGCCTCGGTGAAGACCTTGTCCAGGCCCTCGGAGACGGCCTGGAGCGCGACCCGGACCGAGCCGGGGACGACCAGCATCCGTACTCCGTCGGCGACTTTGCGGCCGTCCAGGATCGAGGCCGCGTTGCGCAGGTCCTCGATGCGGCCGTTGGTGCACGAACCTACGAAGACGGTGTCGACGTTGATGTCGCGCAGCGGCTGCCCGGCGGTCAACCCCATGTACTCCAGGGCCTTCTCGGCGGCGAAGCGCTCCGAGGCGTCCTCGTACGAAGCGGGGTCGGGGACGGTGGCCGACAGGGGTGCGCCCTGGCCGGGGTTGGTGCCCCAGGTGACGAACGGGGCCAGTTCGGTGGCGTCGATGACGACCTCGGCGTCGAACACCGCGTCGTCGTCGGAGCGCAGGGTCTTCCAGTACGCGACGGCGGCGTCCCAGTCCTCGCCCTCGGGGGCGTGGTCGCGGCCCTTGAGGTAGTCGAAGGTGGTGGCGTCCGGGGCGATCATGCCGGCGCGGGCACCGGCCTCGATCGACATGTTGCAGATGGTCATCCGGGCCTCCATCGAGAGCTTCTCGATGGCGGAGCCGCGGTATTCGAGGATGTAGCCCTGGCCGCCGCCGGTGCCGATCCGGGCGATGATCGCCAGGATCAGGTCCTTCGCGGTGACCTCGTCGGGCAGTTCGCCCTCGACCGTGATGGCCATGGTCTTCGGGCGGGCCAGCGGCAGCGTCTGGGTGGCGAGGACGTGCTCCACCTGGCTGGTGCCGATGCCGAACGCCAGCGCGCCGAACGCGCCGTGCGTGGAGGTGTGGGAGTCGCCGCAGACCACGGTGGTGCCGGGCTGGGTCAGCCCCAGCTGCGGGCCCACCACGTGCACGACGCCCTGCTCGACGTCGCCCAGCGGGTGCAGCCGCACGCCGAAGTCCGCGCAGTTCTTGCGCAGGGTCTCCAGCTGGGCGCGCGAGACCGGGTCGGCGATCGGCTTGTCGATGTCGAGGGTCGGGGTGTTGTGGTCCTCGGTGGCGATGGTGAGGTCGAGGCGCCGTACCGGACGTCCGGCCTGGCGCAGCCCGTCGAAGGCCTGCGGGCTGGTCACCTCGTGCAGCAGGTGCAGATCGATGAAGAGGAGGTCGGGCTCGCCCTCCGCGCGTCGGACGACATGGTCGTCCCAGACCTTCTCCGCGAGTGTCCTACCCATCGCTTTCCCTCCGGCCGGCGTCGTCGCCGGCCCAACTAGAGATTCGGTGTGCCCCCGTCCGGACCCCCGTGCGGGGCGGTGGCCGCGAGCCGTTGTGCGGCCGCCCCCACAGGTTCGCAACTTCCGCCGGAAATTGAACTTGCGTTTCACAGAGTGAGACGGGAGTATCGTCGTATGGACAACTCTAGCGGCGTCGGCGTTCTCGACAAGGCAGCTCTGGTATTGAGCGCCCTGGAGTCCGGTCCGGCCACCCTCGCCGGGCTGGTCGCGGCGACCGGGCTCGCACGGCCCACGGCCCATCGACTGGCCGTGGCACTGGAACACCACCGGATGGTGGCGAGGGATATGCAGGGCCGGTTCATTCTCGGCCCCCGGCTGTCGGAACTGGCAGCCGCGGCGGGCGAGGACCGCCTGCTGGCCACGGCCGGACCGGTGCTCACCCACCTGCGCGACATCACCGGCGAGAGCGCTCAGCTCTACCGACGGCAGGGCGACATGCGCATCTGCGTGGCGGCGGCGGAACGGCTGTCCGGGCTCCGGGACACGGTGCCGGTCGGCTCGACCCTCACGATGAAGGCGGGCTCCTCCGCCCAGATCCTGATGGCCTGGGAGGAGCCGGAGCGCCTGCACCGGGGCCTCCAGGGCGCGAGGTTCACGGCGACGGCGCTCTCCGGCGTACGGCGGCGGGGCTGGGCCCAGTCGATCGGCGAGCGGGAGCCGGGCGTCGCCTCGGTCTCCGCTCCGGTGCGCGGCCCCTCGAACCGCGTGGTCGCGGCGGTCTCGGTCTCCGGGCCGATCGAGCGGCTGACCCGCCACCCGGGCCGAATGCACGCCCAGGCGGTCATCGACTCGGCGGCACGGCTCAGCGAAGCCCTGCGCCGCACGGGCTGAGGCCGCACGCCACCTCCTCCTGACCGAACTCCCGGAAGGCCGCCCCAGCGTCGTGGCGGCCCTTTTTCCTGTCCGGGCCCTTGCCCTCGCAGGGCGCAACCACGGTGCCGGGCAGACGACTTGGGGCGGAGCCTCCTCGCTCCGGACAAGCGCGAAGGCCCTCCACCGAGGTGAAGGGCCTTCCCGTACTGCTCTGTTGTACCCCCGACCGGATTCGAACCGGCGCTACTGCCGTGAGAGGGCAGCGTGCTAGGCCGCTACACAACGGGGGCTTGTTTACTGCTGACTTGCGCTGGGCTACCAGGACTCGAACCTAGAATGACGGTACCAGAAACCGTAGTGTTGCCAATTACACCATAGCCCATGGTGTGACAAGTACCCCCGACCGGATTCGAACCGGCGCTACTGCCGTGAGAGGGCAGCGTGCTAGGCCGCTACACAACGGGGGCCCTAGCGATCCTGCATCGAGAGCGATGGGTGCGACCCATGATGTTCTCGCGGGAAGGATCTGTACCCCCGACCGGATTCGAACCGGCGCTACTGCCGTGAGAGGGCAGCGTGCTAGGCCGCTACACAACGGGGGCTTGTCCTGCTGATCTTGCTCGTACTGCTGGTCTTGCGCTGGGCTACCAGGACTCGAACCTAGAATGACGGTACCAGAAACCGTAGTGTTGCCAATTACACCATAGCCCACTGAAATGCAACCCCTGGTGGGGGCTTCATCTCTGTCTGCGCTTCCCGGCCGGATCTTTCGGCCCGCTCGGGCGGCGCAGAAAGAACATTACCCGAAGGTGTCCGGCGCTCCAAAACGGGTATCGCCCGCCAGCAGACCGGGCAGCTGGTCGAGCCCGGTGATCGTCACGAGATCCGGCCTCCCGCCCGTGCCCAGCCGGTCGAGCCAGATGCCCTTCAGCCCGGCGGCCACGGCCCCGCCGGCGTCGATGTCGGGCTCGTTGCCCACATACACCACCTCGTGCGGCTCCAGCGCGAGCGCCTCGCAGGCCGCGTGGAAGGCGCCGGCCTCCGGCTTGGAGATCCCCAGCTCCACCGCGCAGACCAGCGACTCGAACCGGTCGCGGACGCCGAGCGCGGTGAGCTTGTGGTGCTGGTGCCGGGTGTTGGCGTTGGACAGGATCCCGTGCCGGTAGTCGCGGGCCAGCAGGTCCAGTACGGGCAGGACGTCCGGGAAGAGCGCCCAGGCGGCCTCGTAGTGAGCGGCGTGACGCCCGAACCACGCCTCGGCGTCGGCGTCCTCCAGATCCCGTGACAGGAACTCCCGCACCCGGTCCCGCCGCTGCCCGCGGAAGTCCGTCTCCCCGGCGGTCATGCGCGCCCAGTGCCGGACGCTCAGCGCCCGCCAGGCGTCGAGGGCCACGTCCACCGAGGCGTACGCCTCGGGCAGGCCCTCGCGCTCCAGGTGCTGCCGCATTCCGGTGCGGTCGGCGCTCGAGTAGTCGAAGATCGTGTCGTCGATGTCCCACAGCACGGCTCGGATCGGCATGGACCTCACGGTAGCCGTCCGACATGGTCCGCGGAGGCAGAAAACCGAGGAGGGCCGCGGCCGGCCGGCCGCGGCCCTCCTCGGAGGTGTGGTGTCGCCTACGCGGTCAGCTTCGCCAGGGCCGCGTCCACCCGGGCCAGGCTCCTGTCGCGTCCCAGGATCTCCAGGGACTCGAAGAGCGGCAGGCCGACGGTGCGGCCGGTGACGGCGACGCGGACCGGGGCCTGCGCCTTGCCGAGCTTGAGGCCGTGGGCCTCGCCGGCGGTGAGGACGGCGTTCTTCAGGGACTCCGGGTCGCTCCAGTCGGCCGCTTCCAGGTTGGCGCGGGCCGTGGTCAGGAGCGCGGCCGGGTCGCCCTTCATCGCCTTGGTCCAGGACGCCTCGTCCTCCACCGGCTCGTCGAGGAAGAGGAAGTCGACGTTGTCGGTGATGTCGGAGAGCACCGTGACCCGGGTCTGGGCGTACGGGGCGATCCGCGTCCACTTCTCCGCGTCGAACGCCTCCGGGGCCCAGGGCGCGAACGGGGCCTTCAGCCAGGGGCCGCAGGCCTCGGTGAAGTCCTTCACGTCCAGCTTGCGGATGTGCTCGGCGTTGATGTGCTCGCACTTCTTGAGGTCGAAGCGGGCCGGGTTGGCGTTGACGTCCTTGATGTCGAACGCGGCGACCAGCTCGTCCATCGAGAAGATGTCGCGGTCCTCGGCGATCGACCAGCCGAGCAGCGAGAGGTAGTTCAGCAGGCCCTCGGGGAGGAACCCGCGCTCGCGGTAGAGGTTGAGCGAGGCCTGCGGGTCGCGCTTGGAGAGCTTCTTGTTGCCCTCGCCCATGACGTACGGCAGGTGACCGAAGGCCGGGGTGTCCTTGGCGATGCCCAGCTCGATGAGCGCCCGGTACAGGGCGATCTGGCGCGGGGTGGAGGAGAGCAGGTCCTCGCCGCGCAGGACGTGGGTGATCTCCATCAGGGCGTCGTCGACCGGGTTGACCAGCGTGTAGAGCGGGGCCCCGTTGGCGCGGACGATGCCGTAGTCCGGGACGTTCTCCGGCTGGACGGTGATGTCGCCGCGGACCAGGTCGGTGAAGGTGATGGCCTCGTCGGGCATCCGGAAGCGGACGATCGAGGTGCGGCCCTCGGCCTCGTACGCGCTCCTCTGTTCGGCGGTGAGGTCGCGGCAGTGGCCGTCGTAGCCGGACGGCTTCCCGGCGGCGCGGGCGGCGTCGCGGCGGGTGTCCAGCTCCTCGGTGGTGCAGTAGCAGGGATAGGCGTGTCCGGCGGCGAGCAGCTTCTCGGCGACGTCCTTGTACAGGTCCATCCGCTGCGACTGGCGGTAGGGGGCGTGCGGGCCGCCGGTCTCGGGGCCCTCGTCCCAGTCCAGGCCCAGCCAGCGCATCGAGTCGAGCAGCTGCTGGTAGGACTCCTCCGAGTCGCGCGCCGCGTCGGTGTCCTCGATCCGGAAGACCAGGGTGCCCTGGTGGTGCCGGGCGAAAGCCCAGTTGAACAGGGCCGTGCGGACCAGGCCCACGTGGGGGTTGCCGGTCGGGGAGGGACAGAAACGTACACGGACTGGTGTGTTAGCCACGCTTGATCACCTTGTTGGTGAGAGTGCCGATGCCTTCGATGGTGACGGCGACCTCGTCGCCGACGTGCAGGGGGCCGACCCCCGCGGGGGTGCCCGTGAGGATCACGTCGCCCGGGAGGAGCGTCATGGCCTCCGTGATGTGGACGACCAGGTCCTCGATGGACCGGACCATGTCGCTGGTGCGGCCGAGCTGTCGCTGCTCGCCGTTGACCGTCGCCTGGATGGTGAGGTCGTGGGGGTCCACGTCGGTCTCCACCCAGGGGCCCAGCGGGCAGGAGGTGTCGAAGCCCTTGGCGCGCGCCCACTGCTTCTCGCGCTGCTGCACATCGCGGGCGGTGACGTCGTTGGCGCAGGTGTAGCCGAGGATGACGTCCTTCACGCGCTCGCGCGGGACCTCGCGGCACATGCGGCCGATGACCACGGCCAGCTCGGCCTCGTGGTGCAGCTCCTGGGAGAAGGAGGGGTACTCGATCGCGTCGCCGGAGCCGATCACCGAGGTGGTGGGCTTGAAGAAGGTGATCGGCGCGTCGGGGACCTCGTGGCCGAGTTCGGCGGCGTGCTCCGCGTAGTTGCGGCCGATGGCCACGACCTTGTTGGGGAGCACGGGCGGCAGCAGCCGGACCTTGTTCAGCGGGACCTTGGTGCCCGAGAGCTCGAAGTCGGCGTACGGAATGCCCTTGATGATGTCGAGGACGAGGTCACCGGATTCCACGGTGCCCTGTCCCTCGACGGCGCCGAAGGCGACATTGCCGTCGATGGAGAACCTGGCGATGCGCACGGGATGCTGTCGCCCCTCACTTGCTGGCTGGCTGAAGACTGATGCTCCAGGCTAACGCCGATGAGGGGGACAGCCGCGCGCCTGGCGGGGCCGCTACCGGGCGGCCGCGACCGGGGCTTCCATGAGGATGGTGCGGCGCGGGTTGGCCGTCACGGTCGGCAGGTCGGCGGCGTGCTCCGGCTGGGGGGGCGTCTGCAGCGCTTCGGCGTCCTTGAGGTGCGCCAGCGTGGTGCGCCGGGGGTTGGCAATGTTGCGGAACATCGTCGTCGTCTTCATCTGCCGTCAGGACCCTGTCGGTGAGGGCGTCGCTCGTCGCGACGCCGGCTTGTCGGATTCGCCATCCCTGTAAAGCGTCAGGCTAAACATCCGATTCCCCGCCGGAGCCGCGATGAGGCAACGATCATCGTGTGAGTTTGCTCACGAACTATTCGACAATTGACCCATTACGGACAGTTGACCGTGGTCCAGAAAGCGGACATTGCATCCCTGAATCCACCATTCCGCTCCTGATCGTCGCGTCTGGGACACCCCCCACCCCTAGGCGCTTCCTCCGTAATCGACCGTTTTCATCACGATCGCGCTCCACTGCTTGTTACTCGCCCATCACAACGTGTCACCCAGGTCACAGCCCGGTACTTGGGCCTTGTTGGAGATCCTGCACTGTGCTGGAATTCCACGCACCGCCGCGGGTTTCAGGCCGGCGCGCAGGGGCGCAACGCAGCGCCGAGTGGCGGCGGGAGGGGGAAGTACGCCGGTCACTCATACGACCACCATGGGGCGCGTCCAGTGCCCCACGACGCCGACACCGTCTCTGTCCGCACACGCGGGCGGGACGCCTGGTCCAGAGGTTGCGACGCTAGTGCAGGGACGTTTCAAGAGGGATGGCAGCGCTCCGGCGGAACAGGAGCCGCGCGGCGGGACCGACCGCGGTTCCTCGCCCCAGCACGCCCAGAACCCCGGGCCGGCCGGTGCCGGCGACAACGGCGACCGTGCGCAGGGCTCGGGTTCCACGACGAGCGGCGGCGCGGAGCCGAACACGCCCGCACAACCGCGCGGCCCGGTCGACACGGGTTCGCGTGTGGCGCTCCGTAACTGGAGCATCAGCACGCGCCTGGTCTCCCTCCTCGCCCTCCCCGTGGTCGTCGCGACCAGCCTGGGCGGCCTGAGGATCAACGAGTCCATGACCGACATGCAGCAGCTGGAGCACATGCAGCTGCTGACGAGGATGACCAAGCAGGCGACCTCCCTCGCCCAGGCGCTGCAGGTGGAGCGCGACCAGTCGGCCGGTCCGCTGTCGAACAAGTCCAAGCCCACCGACTACAAGGTCACCGGGCCCCGGGACAAGACCGACCGGGCCAAGGACGCCTTCCTCGACGAGACCGACTCGATCGGTGGCTCCGAGGGCGACGAGGCGCTCGACAGCATCCACGCGAGCATCTCGCAGATCGCCTCCCAGCTCGGCAACATCCGTGCGATCCGCAAGACGGCGTACGAAGAGGGCGCGCCGAGCCTCAACACCATCGACCAGTACAACCAGCTGATCACCTCGCTGCTGAGCCTCTCGCAGGACATGGCGCAGGCGACCAGCAACCCGGACATGATCAAGCGGACCCGGGCCCTGGCGGCGTTCTCCTCCGCCAAGGAGTACGCCTCGGTCCAGCGAGCGGTCATCGCCGCGGCGCTGCCGGGCGGTTCGGTCAAGGAGCCGCACCTCAACCCGAACGACCGTCAGTTCGGCGAGAACGCGCTCCACAAGGAAGACCGGGCCCTGCGCTCGTTCAAGACGATCTACGGGACGACCGGCGAGAGCGCCGAAGAGCTCATGACGTCCCTGGACAACGGGAACCCGGAGATCAACGCCGGGAACATGTACGCCAAGCGCATCCTCACCACCACGAACGACATCGAGGGCAACCAGGTCCGGTCGTACCTGGACTGGTACGACCAGAGCACCATCAAGATCAAGGCCATGGAGACGATCGAGGCCACCCTCCTCAGCGACATGGAGGCCAAGGCCCGGGAGCTGCGCCAGGCCTCCCAGCGCGACGCGATCATCAACGGTGCCGTCATCTTCATCGTGCTCGGCGTCTCGCTCGTCGGCGCCTTCGTGGTGGCCCGCTCCATGATCCGTTCGCTGCGGCGTCTGCAGGACACCGCCACCCGGGTCGCCCAGGACCGGCTGCCCGAGCTCGTCAAGCAGCTCTCCGAGACCGACCCGCAGGACGTCGACACCTCGGTCGAGTCGGTCGGCGTGCACTCCCGGGACGAGATCGGCCAGGTGGCCGCGGCCTTCGACGACGTGCACCGCGAGGCCGTCCGCCTCGCCGCCGAGCAGGCCCTCCTCCGGGGCAACGTCAACGCGATGTTCACCAACCTCTCGCGCCGTTCCCAGGGCCTCATCCAGCGCCAGCTCTCGCTCATCTCCGAGCTGGAGTCCCGCGAGGCCGACCCGGACCAGCTGTCCTCGCTCTTCAAGCTCGACCACCTCGCGACCCGTATGCGCCGTAACGGCGAGAACCTCCTCGTCCTCGCGGGCGAGGAGCCGGGACGCCGGTGGACCCGGCCGGTCCCGCTGGTCGACGTGCTCCGCGCCGCCGCCTCCGAGGTGGAGCAGTACGAGCGCATCGAGCTGACCGCGGTGCCCGCCACCGAGGTCGCGGGCCGGGTCGTCAACGACCTCGTGCACCTGCTCGCCGAGCTGCTGGAGAACGCGACGTCGTTCTCCTCGCCGCAGACGAAGGTCAAGGTCACCGGTCACGCGCTGCCCGACGGGCGCGTGCTCGTCGAGATCCACGACACCGGCATCGGCCTCTCCCCCGAGGACCTCGCCGCGATCAACGAGCGGCTCGCGCAGCCGCCCACCGTGGACGTCTCCGTCTCCCGCCGCATGGGCCTGTTCGTGGTCGGCCGGCTGTCGCTGCGTCACGGCATCCGGATCCAGCTGCGCCCCTCCGACTCCGGCGGTACGACCGCGCTGGTCATGCTGCCCGTCGACGTCGCGCACGGCGGCAAGCAGCCCCCGTCCAAGCAGGGCCCCGGGCAGCAGCCCGGCGCCCCGGGCGGTCTC
The DNA here is from genome assembly GCF_041435495.1 of Streptomyces sp. NBC_01116. NCBI lineage: Bacteria > Bacillati > Actinomycetota > Actinomycetes > Kitasatosporales > Streptomycetaceae > Streptomyces > Streptomyces sp. NBC_01116. Next base: position 6,266,344 of record NZ_CP108644.1, on the reverse strand, counting down.
CTCGCGGGCAACGGGAACGGCGCGGGCGCCGGCCAGCGCGCGGGCCTGGGCGGCGGACCGGGCGGTCCGGGCGCCAAGAGCCTCGGCGGTGGACCGGGCGGTCAGCGCGGCCAGGTCGGCGCGGGCTCCGGTCCCCGGGCGGCGCTGCCGGCCCGGGACAGCGGAGCGGGCCGTCCGCAGGGTCCCCAGGGCGGCGGGCAGCCGAACGACGGCGGCCCCGGCCAGGAGTTCCCGGGTCAGGGCCCGGCGCCCCAGCGCCAGGGCGGCGGCCTCTCCGGCGCCTTCGGCAACAGCGCCCGGCTCGGCGCCCGCGGCGCCCAGGGCGGTCCGCAGGGCGAGGCCCCGGGCCGCGGTGACGCGACCAACCTGTTCGGGCACAGCGCTCCGCCCTCCCCCGGGCAGAGCGGGCGCCCGGGTCAGTTCGCACCGCCGAACCAGCAGAACCCGTCCGGCTGGCAGAACCAGTCGAACCAGCAGCAGAACCAGGGCCCCGGAGCGCAGCAGCCCCAGGGCCGGCAGGAGCAGGGCGGCTTCCAGCAGCCCGGCGGCCCCGGCCGTCAGCTGCCGCCGCCCGGTGGACCGCGTGCCGAGCTGCCCGGGGGCAACCCGCAGCCGCAGCGGCCGGCGACCACCAGCTGGGGCGCGGACACGCCGCGCGGTCACGAGGAGCACGACGCGACCGGGCAGTTCGCCCGTCCGGCGGACCTCGGCCGGGACCAGTCGTTCGACGCCCCGCTGAGCCGGCGGCCGTCGGACGACCGCCAGGGCCCCGGAGCGACCTCCGAGTTCGCCCGGCCCGACTTCCCGGCGCCGGGGACTCCCCTGGACGGTTCGTACCCGCAGGGTGCTCCGCAGGGCCAGGACCCGGCGAGCACCGCGCAGTTCGCGCGGCCCGACTTCGGTGCCCCGTACCAGCCCCAGCAGGGGCAGGGCCGGCCGGACCAGGGCGAGCACCTGCCCGCGCCGCGCCAGCGCGGCCCGGAGGGTTCCGACTTCGGTGCGCCGCGTCCGTCCGCCTCCCCGGCGGGCGAGGCTCCGTACCGTCCGGCGCTGCCGCAGCAGCCCCAGCAGCCGGAGGCCCTGCCGCCGGCCGGTCCGGGGGACGGGCGTACGCCGCTGTACGACACCCTGGAGACGAACTGGTTCCACGGTCCGGGCCAGGGCGGCCAGCAGCAGCCCGCCGAACCGCAGGCCCCGGCCGCTCCGGAGTCCTCCGGTGTGCCGGTCCCGCCCATGCCGCAGCGTGGTGCGGCCGACCCCTCGGTCACCAGCTCGTGGCGGGCCTCGCCCAACGACGAACTCGTACGTCAGGCCGAACGGGTCAAGAAGCCCGCCGCCGGCGGGGTCACCACTTCCGGGCTGCCCCGCCGTGTTCCCCGCGCCAATTTGGTTCCGGGGACCGCACAGCAGCAGAATCACCAGTCCGGACCACAGGTTTCGCGCGCGCCCGATGACGTGCGCGGTCGTCTGACCAATCTCCGCCGGGGCATCCAGCAGGGTCGGCAGGCCAACAACGGCCCGCAGACCGGCAGTATCCATCTCGGCCCCACTCACCAGCAGGAGCGTTAGTTGAGCCCCATGAGTCAGGCCGCGCAGAATCTGAACTGGCTGATCACCAACTTCGTGGACAACACCCCAGGGGTGTCCCACACGGTGGTGGTCTCCGCGGACGGCCTGCTGCTGGCGATGTCCGAAGGATTCCCGCGCGACCGCGCCGACCAGCTCGCCGCCGTCGCGTCCGGCCTCACCTCGCTGACCGCGGGTGCGTCCCGGATCTTCGAGGGCGGCGCCGTCAGTCAGACGGTTGTGGAGATGGAGCGGGGATTCCTCTTCCTCATGTCCATCTCCGACGGTTCGTCACTGGCCGTTCTGGCCCACCCGGACGCCGACATCGGTCTGGTCGGGTACGAGATGGCCCTCCTGGTCGATCGTGCGGGCACGGTCCTCACGCCCGACCTCCGCGCCGAACTCCAAGGCAGTCTGCTCCACTAGGCGGCCGTCCAGCGGATTCACGACACGATCCCCCCAGGTAATGCCCACAACCCTCACCCGTCAGGCCGCCTTAGTCCCCTCACCGGCCCCTTGCAGACGGCAAGCCGAGAACCTGCTGTCACGCCCGGAGGATTCATGACCCCGCCACCCGCCTCACCCGATCCGTACGGCGCACTGCACCACGCGTCGTACGACGGGGAAGGCGACCAGCCGCTGGTTCGTCCTTATGCCATGACCGGCGGCCGGACCCGGCCGCGCTACCAGCTCGCGATAGAGGCACTGGTCAGCACGACGGCAGACCCCGCGCATCTGGGGACCCTGCTCCCCGAGCACCAGCGGATCTGCCACCTCTGCCGTGAGGTCAAGTCGGTGGCGGAGGTGTCGGCGCTGCTGTCGATGCCGCTCGGCGTCGCCCGGATCCTGGTGGCGGACCTGGCGGAAGCCGGCATGGTGGCCATCCACCAGCCGGGCAACGGAGAGGCCGGCGGCACGCCGGATGTGACACTGCTCGAAAGGGTGCTCAGTGGACTTCGCAAGCTCTAGCGGCGGTACGGGCCGTGCCACCACCTCGGCGAAGATCGTGGTGGCGGGCGGCTTCGGCGTGGGTAAGACCACGTTTGTCGGTGCCGTTTCGGAGATCAACCCGCTGCGCACCGAAGCCGTGATGACGTCCGCGTCCGCGGGCATCGACGATCTGACCCACACCGGGGACAAGACCACCACGACGGTGGCCATGGACTTCGGCCGCATCACGCTCGACCAGGACCTGATCCTGTACCTCTTCGGTACGCCCGGCCAGGACCGCTTCTGGTTCATGTGGGACGACCTGGTCCGCGGCGCCATCGGCGCCGTCGTCCTCGTCGACACCCGCCGCCTCGCCGACTGCTTCCCCGCCGTCGACTACTTCGAGAACAGCGGGCTCCCCTTCGTCATCGCCCTCAACGGCTTCGACGGACACCAGCCCTACACCCCCGACGAAGTACGCGAAGCGCTCCAGATCGGGCCCGACGCACCCATCATCACGACGGACGCCCGGCACCGCGCGGACGCCAAGAGCGGCCTGATCACGCTCGTCGAGCACGCGCTGATGGCACGTCTGAAGTAGTTCTTCCACCAGGCGCAAGTCGATATCGCCATACGGAAGTTGCAGTAGTCACGCGGGGGCGGCCTGTGTCGTTTGACACGATCCGCCCCCGCGTTCATAACGTTTCGAGAGAGAATTGACTCCACGCCGCCACCCGACGCATCCATTCGGTGCCACTGCGCTCACATGAGCCCCGCCTTTTGACGGGGCTCGCTCTTTATGCCCGTTTTATCTGAGGTCTGGGCCACTCGGAACCGCCGATTCCGACTGTTTGGAACGGGGCCCGTCCCCGTGCTGCAATTCGACGAACTCCCCAGTAGTACGGCCCTGAACGAATAATCCGGCACAGCGTAGGTGCCGACGCCGAGAGGTTGTTGGTCGAGTGAGGCGAAGCAACGAGGGCTCCGCGGCGCAGCCCGAGCGGGGCAACTTCACCCCGCCGTCGCGCGCTGTGGCGTCCCCTGCGGATCTGCCCGGCACGGAGCCGACCGGCGGTGGCAGCACCAGCCGGATGGCCCCGCGCAACTGGCGGGTGGCCACCCGGCTGAACGCGATCCTCCTGATCCCGGTGCTGGTCGGCCTCGTCATGGGCGGCTTCCAGGTGAAGGGCTCCGTCGACACCTGGAGCCAGGCCCAGGAGGCCGAGAAGATCGCGGTCGTCGTGCGCGCCGCCTCCGACTACGGGCAGGCGCTGCTGAACGAGCGGGACCTCACCGCCGAGCCGCTGCTCTCGGGCGACCGTGACGCCGATGTGGTCGAGCAGACCCGGGCCACCACGGACGACGCGGCGCGGAAGTTCGACGCCGCGGTGGAGGGGATGCCGGCGAAGCCGGGCCTGGAGCGCCGCCTGAAGCTCTTCAAGGCCGAGGAGCCCAAACTCCCCGAGCTGCGCAAGGCCGCCTACGCGAGGGCCCTGGACCCGGTGAAGACCGAAGAGGGCTACACCCAGGTCCAGCACTCGCTGATGGAGTTCTCCAACGAGCTCGGCCTCGGCACCGGCAACATCACCAGCTACGGCCGTACCGTCTACGCGATCGAGCTGTCCAAGGCTGCAGAATCGCTTCAGCGCTCGATCGGCATGCACCTCCTGGTGCGCCCGAGCAAGAAGCCGGGCACGTACGACGAGCAGGTCAAGGCCTTCGGTTCGTACAACTACCTGGAGCAGATCGCGCTGGGCGAGTTCAACTCCGGCGGCACCCAGGCCGATGTCGACCGCCTCAAGCAGGTCATGGCCGGCAAGGCCGCCGAGGGCGCCAAGCAGCTCAAGGCGGCGAAGGAGCGGGCCGAGGCCGCGGGCACGCCCTTCGTGGCCCCGCCGAGCATCGACGGCTCGGTCTTCGACGGCATGGCCCGGGAGATCGGCAAGGGCCAGGACCCCGAGGCGCTGGCGGCCAAGGGCGTCACGCCCGAGACCTGGATGGCGGCGGCGACCGCGAAGTTCGAGGGGTACGCGACCGTCGAGGACGAGCTGGTCACCAAGGCGGTGGACGAGGCCGCGAACATCTCCTCCGACGCCAAGACCGACGCCATCGTCAACGGACTCATCGTCGTCATCGCGCTGCTGGCCGCCTTCGTGCTGGCGGGTCTCATGGCCCGCCAGATGAGCCGCTCCATGCGCCGGCTGCGTACCGCCGCCTTCGGTATCGCCGAGCAGCGGCTGCCCTCCCTCGTCGACCAGCTCTCGCGCACCGACCCGGGCCGGGTCGACACCCGGGTGCAGCCGATCCCGATCACCACGCAGGACGAGATCGGCGAGGTCGCCCGCGCCTTCGACCAGGTGCACCGCGAGGCCGTCCGGCTCGCAGCCGAGCAGGCCATGCTGCGGGGCAACGTCAACGCGATCTTCACGAACCTCTCGCGCCGCAACCAGTCGCTCATCGAGGGCCAGCTGACCCTCATCACCGACCTGGAGAACAACGAGGCCGACCCGGACCAGCTGGAGAGCCTCTTCAAGCTGGACCACCTGGCCACCCGTATGCGCCGCAACGGCGAGAACCTCCTCGTCCTCGCGGGCGAGGAGCCCGGCCGCCGCTGGAACCAGCCGGTGCCGCTGGTGGACGTCCTGCGGGCCGCCTCCTCCGAGGTGGAGTCCTACGAGCGCATCCAGCTGACCGGTGTGCCGGAGAGCGAGATCCACGGCCAGGCCGTCACCGACCTCGTGCACCTCCTGGCCGAGCTGCTGGAGAACGCCACCACGTTCTCCTCGCCGCAGACCAAGGTCAAGGTCACCGCGACCCGGCTGCCCGACGGCCGCGTCATGGTCGAGATCCACGACAAGGGCATCGGCCTCACCGCCGAGGACTTCGCCGACATCAACCACAAGCTGGCCAATCCGCCGACCGTGGACGCCGCGGTGTCGCAGCGCATGGGCCTGTTCGTGGTCGGCCGGCTGGCCGACCGGCACGGGATCCGGGTCCAGCTGCGTCCCTCGGGCGAGCAGGCCGGGACCACCTCGCTGGTCATGCTCCCGGACGCCATCACCCACGGTGGCGGTGGTGAACCGGGCTCCGGCCAGGACGACTTCACCGTCTCCTCGATCATCCCCGAGCAGCAGCAGGGCTTCGAGCAGGCGCCGCAGCAGGTCCCGATGCGCACGGCCGCGGAGCTCGGCTTCGACGACACGCGCTACGAGGCCCCGGTGGACCCGTCGCAGCTGGACCCGGTCGGGCGTTCGCTGATGCGCGAGGAGCGCAGGGCGGCCCTGGAGGCCCAGACGGGCCCGGGCGGCCCGTTCGGGGACGACGACCGGGAACACCGGGGCTACGCACCGGAGTCGTACGCGGGCGACCCGTACGGCGGTCAGCAGCAGCAGGGTTACGCCGACGCGGGCTACGGCCAGGACCAGTACGGGCAGCAGCAGCCGCAGCAGCAGCCGTACCAGGGAACGTACGAGCAGCAGCAGTACGGTGCCGAGGACGGTTACGCGCAGCAGCGGGACCAGCAGGCGCAGCAGCACCGGGGAGACGGCTATCCGGAATCGGCATATGCCGATCAGCATGCCCGGCAGGGGCAGTACGCCGACCCGTACGCGGCTTCGCCGGACCAGTCCCACCAGGATGACTGGCCTGTTCAGAGTGGTTTCCCCCACGCTTATGAGCCGATTGCGCCCGCCGAATCGGAATCTGTTCCGAGCACGCCCGCGGAGCCTTCGGAGCGCGTAGGCTTCGACCGTCCGGGGCCCACCCCGAACGTCGGCCACGAGCTGACCGAAGCCGGTCTGCCGCGCCGAGGCGGTCAGCAGCACTGGCAGCCCGGTCCCGGCGGCCGTGGCAACGACCAGCCCGATCCGACTCCGGGGCCCCCGCCGCAGCAGGAAGAGCGGCTGGACCCGCAGACGGACGGGGACGGCTCCGACGACTGGCGCTCGACGAACGACGAGCGCTGGGAGCGGGCCGAGAAGCTCCGTGAGCCGAAGGCGGGCGGAATCACCCCCTCCGGCCTCCCCCGGCGGGTGCCCAAGGCCAACTTGGTCGAGGGCACGGCGGAGCAGACCCAGCAGGGCGGCCCACAGGTCTCCCGCGCGCCCGAGGACGTCCGCGGCAGGTTGAGCAACCTGCGGCGGGGTGTCCAGCGGGGACGCAGCGAGGGTTCGGACACCAGTACCACCTACAACCAGGAGCGTTAGTGTGAGCCCGATGAGCCAGGCGGCGCAGAATCTCAACTGGTTGATCACCAATTTCGTGGACAACACCCCCGGGGTGTCGCACACGGTGGTGGTCTCCGCCGACGGACTCCTGCTGGCGATGTCCGAGGGTTTCCCGCGCGACCGCGCCGACCAGTTGGCGGCCGTCGCCTCCGGTCTGACGTCGCTGACCGCGGGTGCCTCGCGGATCTTCGAGGGCGGCGCCGTGAATCAGACCGTTGTGGAGATGGAGCGTGGATTCCTCTTCATCATGTCCATCTCCGACGGATCCTCACTCGCCGTTCTGGCCCACCCGGATGCCGATATCGGTCTGGTCGGGTACGAAATGGCCCTTCTGGTGGACCGCGCGGGCAGTGTCCTGACTCCGGACCTCCGCGCCGAACTTCAGGGAAGTCTTCTTAACTAGTAGACAGACAGTGCGTTTCTCGCCACCGCGCCATAAAGTGCGGTGGCGCGGCCCCACTGGGATCGGTGACCGGCAGTCGGAGGAGGAGACGTGGCAGCACCCACAGGTGGGCACCCCTACAACGGTGACCAGAGGGTTCCGGGTGAGCACGGTGACAACCGTTTCGGCTTCCCTGCGGCACCTGGCGGGCAGGGCCCAGGCCAGTACCAGCCATATCAGCAGCCGCAGCACCGACAGCAGCAGGGCGCTCACGGTGCGCAGGAGTCCGAGTGGCCCCCGCAGCAGCCGGGGGCCGGGTGGCCGCAGCAACCGCAGCAGCCCCAGCGCTACGACGCGCCCCGGCAGCCGCGCATTCAACCGGTGCAGCAGCAGCGCGCTTCCGAGCCCGCCAAGCCCGCCGCGCACAATCCGCTGGTCCGTCCCTACGCCATGACCGGTGGGCGGACCCGGCCGCGTTACCAGCTCGCCATCGAGGCGCTGGTCAGCACCACGGCAGATCTGTCGCGGCTGCAAGGGCAGTTGCCCGAGCACCAGCGGATCTGCCGGCTCTGCATCGAGATCAAGTCGGTCGCCGAGATCTCGGCCCTTCTCTCGATCCCCCTCGGCGTTGCCCGGATCCTCGTCGCCGACCTGGCCGAGGCCGGACTCGTCGCTATCCATCAGCCCGGCGGCGACGAGGCCGCCGGCGGCCAGCCAGATGTGACACTGCTCGAAAGGGTGCTCAGTGGACTTCGCAAGCTCTAGCGGCGGAGCGGCCCGCTCCACTACCTCGGCGAAGATCGTGGTGGCAGGGGGCTTCGGCGTGGGTAAGACCACGTTTGTCGGTGCCGTTTCGGAGATCAACCCGCTGCGCACCGAAGCCGTGATGACGTCGGCCTCGGCGGGCATCGACGATCTGACCCACACCGGGGACAAGACCACCACGACGGTGGCCATGGACTTCGGCCGCATCACGCTCGACCAGGACCTGATCCTGTACCTCTTCGGTACGCCCGGCCAGGACCGCTTCTGGTTCATGTGGGACGACCTGGTCCGCGGCGCCATCGGCGCCGTCGTCCTCGTCGATACCCGCCGCCTCGCCGACTGCTTCCCCGCCGTCGACTACTTCGAGAACAGCGGGCTCCCCTTCGTCATCGCCCTCAACGGCTTCGACGGACACCAGCCCTACACCCCCGACGAAGTACGCGAGGCGCTCCAGATCGGGCCGGACACCCCGATCCTGACGACGGACGCCCGGCACCGCGCGGACGCCAAGAGCGCGCTCATCACGCTCGTCGAGCACGCCCTGATGGCACGGCTGCGCTAGGTCCTGTCGTCGAACTGCCGTCGTCGCCCGGAGGGCGGCCCTGCGGGGTCGGGTGCGTGCTCCCGGTGCGCCGGGTGCGGGTCCTCGTACTGGACGTACTCGGGCCTGTGCCCGGTGCGGCGAGAGCACGTGCATGGCGCCGCGGGACAGGCGGCAGTTCGACGACAGGGCCTAGGTCCTGTCGTACACGGAAGGGCCCCGCACTCCGAGGAGTGCGGGGCCCTTCTCCGTACGGCCTGCGAGGGGGTCAGCCCTGCCAGCTGTGCGGTGCGCGGAAGCCGGGCGTGCGCTCCAGGCGGCGCCAGCCGGCGGTGTCACGGCCGCGGTGGGCGGGGGCGGGCGGCTGGGAGGCGGCGCGGGCCATCAGGACGGCGGTGATGGCCGCCAGCTCCTCGGGGTCGGCGTGACCCTTCTCGACGCGCAGGACGGACTCGGCGGACGTCAGGCTCATGGTGGGGTGTCTCCGTCTTCTCGGCAGGGTTTCGTGGACCGTGCGGCGCGTCGCGCCGCCGCGGAGGACGACTACTGCGGGGGGTTGCCGTGCTTGCGGGACGGCAGGTCGGCGTGCTTGTTGCGGAGCATGGCGAGCGAGGCGATGAGCACCTCGCGGGTCTCGGCGGGGTCGATGACGTCGTCGACGAGACCGCGCTCGGCCGCGTAGTAGGGGTGCATCAGCTCGGCCTTGTACTCCTTGACCATGCGGGTGCGCATGGCTTCGGGGTCCTCGGCGTCGGCGATCTGCCGGCGGAAGATGACGTTGGCCGCGCCCTCGGCGCCCATCACCGCGATCTCGTTGGTGGGCCAGGCGTAGGTGAGGTCGGCCCCGATGGACTGGGAGTCCATGACGATGTACGCGCCTCCGTAGGCCTTCCGCAGGATCAGCGAGATCCGCGGCACGGTGGCGTTGCAGTAGGCGTAGAGCAGCTTCGCTCCGTGGCGGATGATTCCACCGTGCTCCTGGTCCACGCCCGGCAGGAAGCCGGGGACGTCCAGAAGAGTGATGATCGGGATGTTGAAGGCGTCGCACATCTGCACGAAGCGCGCGGCCTTCTCGGAGGCCTCGATGTCCAGCACGCCCGCCAGCGCCTGCGGCTGGTTGGCGACGATGCCGACGACCTGGCCGTCCAGGCGGGCCATCGCGCAGATGATGTTGCGGGCCCAGCGCTCGTGGATCTCCAGATAGTCGCCGTCGTCGACGAGCTCCTCGATCACCTTGTGCATGTCGTACGGGCGGTTGCCGTCGGCCGGGACGAGGTCCAGCAGGACGTCGCCGCGCCGGTCGGCGGGGTCGTCGCTCTGCGTCGTGGGCGGGTTCTCGCGGTTGTTGGAGGGCAGCATCCCGATGAGGTAGCGGACCTCGGCGATGCAGGTCTCCTCGTCGTCGTACGCGAAGTGCGCGACGCCGGAGGTCTCGGCGTGCACGTCCGCGCCGCCGAGGCCGTTCTGGGTGATCTCCTCGCCGGTGACCGCCTTCACGACGTCCGGTCCGGTGATGAACATCTGCGAGGTCTCGCGGACCATGAACACGAAGTCGGTCAGAGCGGGGCTGTAGGCCGCGCCGCCCGCGCACGGGCCGAGCATCACGCTGATCTGCGGGATGACACCGGACGCCCGGGTGTTGCGCTGGAAGATGCCGCCGTAGCCCGCGAGCGCGGAGACGCCCTCCTGGATGCGGGCGCCGGCGCCGTCGTTCAGGGAGACCAGCGGGGCCCCCGCCGAGATGGCCATGTCCATGATCTTGTGGATCTTCGTGGCGTGCGCCTCGCCCAGCGCCCCGCCGAAGATCCGGAAGTCGTGCGCGTAGACGAAGACCGTGCGGCCCTCGACCGTGCCCCAGCCGGTGATGACACCGTCGGTGTACGGCTTCTTCGCCTCCAGGCCGAAGCCGGTCGCCCGGTGCCGGCGCAGCTGCTCGACCTCCTTGAACGAACCCGGGTCCAGCAGCAGCTCGATCCGCTCCCGCGCGGTCAGCTTCCCCTTGGCGTGCTGCGCCTCGGTCGCCCGCTCACTCGGTCCGCGCCGCGCCTGCTCGCGCAGGGCCAGCAGTTCGGCCACCCGGCCTCGGGCGTCGCTCGGCTCACCCTGGGTTTCGTCCACAACGGTCATGTACCGACCCTACGAACACCGACCCAGAAATCGTGCCGTCGACTCCGTACAGTCTCCTGCCCGGTTTCGTGGTGGGAGTGAACAGAACCGCGGCACCGTGTAGGCGATCCACCAGCGAAACGCCGCATCGCGCTGTATGAACTCTACAAAGACCAGGATGTGCGCTGGGCCACAGGCGGAGGAACGGAACGTGACGCCCACCCGACGGCTCCGGCCTCCCCGAAGTATGCCGCAGGGCCCGCGCCGCACGCCGCAGGGGCGGCCCCGGTCGCCCGGAGCCACCCCTGCCCGCGTCGGTCTCCCGGGTCAGCTTCCGCAGTGGAAGCGGGCATCGCCCCAATCGGCGTGGTCGTTGCCGTTGCCGTCGCCGCCGTCCTGGACGAGCAGCTCGACGTACTTCGCGCCGGTGACGTCGGCGGTGAGCTTCCAGGCCGGGTCGGCCGCCCCCAGCACGGGTGACGCCACCTTCTCCGTACCGTCGGCGGTCACCGAGAACCGCACACTGCCCCGGGTGGCCTGGGCGTCGTCCACACCCACCTCGGCGGTGAAGGAGGCGCACTTCCCGCCCAGGTAGTAGCGGATCCTCGCCGGGGCGTGCGTGCCCAGGCCCTTGGCGTAGGCGACGCCGCCGATCTTCAGGGGGCCGCCGTCACCGGCCCCGGCATCCCCGTTGGACCGGTCGCGCTCGACGGGGCCCCAGCCGTTGTCCGAGGCGGTCCAGCCGAGATCACTGGCCCAGCTGTCCGCGGTGGGCGGCGGCGGGAGCGTACGGACGGAGGTTCCCGCGGCGAGCGTCCTGGCCGCTCCCCCGACGGTGTACGTGGCCTTCGCGTCCAGCGCGTACGTGTCGTAGGGGGCGTCGACCGGCGGGGTGACCCGCCAGCTGCCGGTGGCCTTCGCGCCGGGAGCGACCGAGTCGAAGGCGACCGCGCCGACGGGCTCGGCCTTCCAGCCCTCGGGCACGGTCAGCGCGAGCTTCACGCCCGTGGCGGCGCTCGCCTCGTCGTTGCCGAAGGTCGCCCTGACCGTGTTCGGGGCCCCCGGCTCCAGGGTCTCGGCGTCGGCGCTCACGCCGAGCGTGCCGCAGACGGCCTCCTGCCCGGCGGGGGCCGGCCCGAGGTCGGTCACGCTGAAGCCGTCGAGCACGAAGTCCGCGCCCTCGGGTGCCCCGGGCAGCTTGCGCAGCCCGGTCCAGGTGTCGCCGCAGCCCGCGGTGATCGTCCGGCTGAACTGCCCGGTGGTGCGCTGCTCCCCGATCGGGGTGGCGCGGGTCTCGGTCGACACGGCCCTGCCGCCGGCGACCCGGTCGTATCCCTCGACCCAGCTGTAGGCCCCGGCGTGGCTGGACTGGTAGGCGAACGCGACCTCGTACCGGTGGCCGTCCTTCATCGGGACGGTCCAGGGCGCGGTGCGGTAGACCAGTCCGGTGTTCTCCTCGTGGGACTTCAGGGACTCCTTCCCGCCGAGCACGTCGTCGACCCGCTTCCCGTTCCAGCCGGCCTGGGTGTACGGGGCGTTGAGCTGCGCGATGCTGGTGCGGGGGTCGGTGGAGCCGCCCGCGTTGCCCTTGAGGAAGGGGCCCCAGCCCTGGTCGACGGCCTCGAAGTCCTCGTACGCCACCGTGCCGGCGCGGGTCGCGGGGGCGTTCCGGACGATCCGTACGTCGTCGGCGCGGACCTTCGCCGTGGAGCCCGCCGCCGCCTCGATGCGCAGGGTGGTGCGGCCGTTCGCGGGTGCGGTGAAGGTGACCTTGGCGCGCTGGAAGGAGGTGCCGTGCCAGTCGGACGCGGCGACGTAGTCCTTCGCCGTGGAGCGCTCGACGGTGACGGACCTCCCTCCGGCGCCGAGGGTGGTGCGCCGGCTCTCGCCGGGCTCGACCTCGATCAGGGCGGAGGCGGTGTAGCGCTTGCCGGGCGTGAGCCCGGTGACGGTCTGGGAGAGCGCGGCCGCCCCCGAGCCGGAGAGTTCGGCGCTGTTGCGGCCCTGCTCGTCGGTGTCGCGGACGGCGGCGCCCGTCTTCGTCCAGCCCTTCAGGTCACGGCCGTTGAAGCCGGGGTCCTTCAGCCCGGTCCCCTTCCCCCAGGCGGCCTCCCGCTCCTTCGGCGCCCGGTCGGGGTAGAGGACGTAGGCCTGTCCGGCGGCGGCGGTCAGCGTGACCTTCCCGTCGGCGGGGCGGACGGTGGTGACCTTCTCCCGGCCGTTGTCGGTCAGCCGGTAGAGGGTGTACGCGCCCTTGCCCGGCACCTCCCAGGTGCTGGAGCCGCCGGTCGCGCTGTAGTGGTAGAGCTTCTTGCCGCCGTCCCACGGCAGCAGGTAGTCGGTGCCGCTGAGCACCTTGCGGCCCTGGTCGTAGAAGGTCCGCTTCCCGTCCTCGACGGTGCCGCGCACCCCGCCGGTGAAGGTGATGTCGTTGCCGTCCCAGCGGGTGATCCGCTGCTGCTGGAGGTATTTCGCGGGCAGGTTCTTCTGCCAGATGTTGGCGGTGAAGGCGTTCCAGTCGGTCTCGCCGGTCCAGCCCTCGAAGTCCTCCAGGGCGCTCTGGCCGAGGACCGGGTGGTTGTTCCAGATGTCCTTCTCGCCGTTGCGGATGAACCGGATGATCTGCGAGTTCAGGCCCTTGTTGGTGGCCCCGCCGTAGTTGAGGTCGTTGGCCCAGTGCGACCAGAGCGAGGCGCGCTCGAACTTGTCGGCCCACTCGGTGCCGACGGTCCAGCCCTGCTTCTGCACGGCCTGGATCGTCTTGTCGGCGATCCAGCCGTGGCTGTAGTAGACGTCGATGTAGAGGAAGTCGAGGTTCTCGTCGGTCTCGTCGCGCAGTTGCCGGAAGCGCTTCTCCAGGTCGCCGCTGTTGATGTCGCGGCGCTGGTCGATGTAGTAGCTCTGGTTGAGCCAGTTCCAGCCGGGCCTGGTCTTGTCGACGAGCTGCTCGGAGAAGGCGTTGGCCTCCGGGTAGGACTCGGTGGCGTTCACGTGGACGCCGAAGTCGGCGCCCCACTTCTCGCCCTCCTCGAGCAGGGTGTTGAGGTCCTTCAGCCCGCCGGCCCGCTTGTTGTAGTTGCCGCCGTAGTCCGGGTGGGCGGAGTCGTGGCCCTCGGAGCCGTACCCCTTGAGGACGGCGAGCTGGCCGAGGCCGTCGGTGGCCTTCGAGATCCGCTTGACGTCGTCCAGGGTGCGCAGGAACGGGTGGGTGGCCTGGCTGGCGAAGTTGAACGGGATGTGGGTGACGACCCGGTTCGCGGTGTCCTCGCTGCCCGGCGCGGTGACGCCGATGGTGCGGAAGGCGACGGCCCCGTCCTGCCAGTCGACGGCCTTGTCTCCGTTGGCGTCGGGGGTGACGACGACCTTGGCCCACGGCAGGTTCTCGCCGCGCTCGGGCTTCGGCGCGCCCTCGCCCCGGTAGGTCCACTGGCCGGACCAGACGCCGACCCGGACGCCGCCGTCCTCGGTGCGCGCCTGGTGCCAGAAGCGGGCGTCGTCGCCGCCGGTGGCCCCGGCGGGCTTGTCGTACGAGGAGTTGGACTCGATCGCGGCGGCGAGCGAGCCATTGTTGAGGATCGCGTAACTGGCGCCGACGGGCGCGGAGTCGGGCTTCGTCCCGCCGGTGACCTTGCCGAAGACGTCGGCGGTGCGGGTGGAGTCCGGGTCGAGCTTCGTGAAGGCGGTGGCGGCCCCGGTCTCGGCTGAGCCGACCGAGACCAGGTCGTGCCCGGGGATGTCGATGGTCCCGACCCGGAAGGCCCCGGTGTCGCGGACGGCGGTCACCCTGAACGTGGTGGCGCGCCCGGAGACGGTGAGCGAGGCGTCGATCTCGACGCCCGGAAGGCCCTCGAAGGCGAGGGTGTAGCGGGCGGCGGAGCGGGTGACCTTCGGCTTGCCCTTGAGCTTCACCGGACGGGCGGTCCCGTTGAGGGTGACGGCGGTGACCGGCCGGGTGGAGCCGAGCAGTTGCTCGCCGCTCGCCCGGTCGGTGTAGGACAGGACGCGCGGGAAGTCGTCGGCGACGGCCACGGCGAGCCGGTCGGACGTGATGACGGCGGATCCGGCGGACTCCGCCGCCCCGGCCGGGGCGGGGGACGGATCGGCGGCTGCGGCGGGGAGGGCGGCCCCGTTGAGCGCCAGAACGGCTGCTGAGGCCGCGGCGACCAGGCCGGGGCGAGGGAATCTTGGCGACATGGCCCCTGAGTAGTCGCCGTGTCCGGACACCGTCAACGAACTTCGGCCCCGGCGGCCGACTCCGTCCAACAACCCCGGTGCGTTAGTCCAAGTCAGGAGAGTGCGGGGCCGGCCGGGTCCTCGTTCACCTCTTGGCGGTCGGCACCTCCGGGCGGTCACGGCTCGCACCCGCTCGGTTCCGTCAAGTACCGCTTCGAGGCGTCGAGTTGTGAAGACTCAGCATTTTTGAGAGCGCTCTCAGTCACACCTCTTGACGCTTGTTGCGGGCCTCGCGAGAGTGGTGCGCACCGCAGGCACCCCCACGGTCCTGTCCCTCCCCGCGCCACCCCCCGACCTCCCGCCTGCGGCCCCCCACCACCTCGGGAGTCCCCTCGTGATCTCACGCCGAATGTTCCTGACCGGCGCCGCCGCCTCGGCCGCGGCGCTCACGTACCCCGCCTGGGGCACCGCTCTGAGTCCCCGCGCCTCGGCGGCCCCGGCCACCTGCGAACTGGCCCTGGAGAACAAGTCGTTGCCGGGTACGGTGCACGCGTATGTGACCGGCCACGAGCTGGGCACCGACCGCTGGGTGCTGCTCAAGCCGGACGGCGGTGTCTACCGCCCCGGCTCCCCCGGCGCCCCGCAGACCCCGCTGCCCGTGGACTGCGCGATCCCGCTCAAGGGCGCGGGCGCGGGTCCGGTCGTGCTGACCCTGCCGCAGATGTACGGGGCACGGGTCTACTTCGTCCGCGACGACAAGCTGGACTTCTACCTCAACCCGGGCCCCTCGCTGGTGGAGCCCGCCTTCGCGACGCCCACGGACCCCAACTACGGGCGCGTCTGGTCGTTCTGCGAGTTCACCTTCAACACGCAGCAGCTGTACTCCAACATCAGCTACGTCGACCTGGTGACGGCCCTCCCCATCGGCATCACGCTGGAGGGCGACGCGACGCACACCGTGGCCCCGCTCCCGGACGGCGCGGTGCAGCGGATCGCGGACGACCTCACCGCCCAGGCCGCCGCCGACGGGCAGCCGTGGGACAAGCTGATCACCCGGAGCGGGGACGGCGGCGTCCTGCGGGTCGTCTCGCCGCAGAACATCATGGCCCCGTACTTCGACCGGCCCGCCGAGATGCCGTTCCGGGACCTGTTCACCGCCCAGATCGACGAGGTCTGGGAGAAGTACCGCTCCGAGGACCTGCGCATCGACCTCCAGGGCGGCCGGGGCACCCTGGCGGGCCGGGTCAGCGGGGACACGCTGACCTTCGAGGGCGGCCACACCTTCGTCAAGCCGCAGACGAAGGACGTCTTCACCTGCAACCACGGCCCGTTCACCAACAACCCGGGCGACTCCGACGACAAGAAGGCGATCCTGGCCCGGCTGGCGGCGGGCTTCAACCGCTCGATCATGCTGAGCCATCCGAGCCAGCCGAACGGCACGTCGACGGCGGACTACTACCGGGGGCCGGTCACCAACCACTGGTCCCGGGTGGTCCACGCGAACAGCCCGATCGGTTACGCGTTCCCGTACGACGACGTCCGCCCGGACGGTGAGCCGGACGTCTCGGGCGCGGCGCACGACGGGAACCCGCGCCGCTTCACGGTGAGCGTGGGGTCGTGACGCCCGGACGGTAGGCGCGTGTGCCCCCGCCCGTGCTCCGGGCGGGGGCACGGGCAGGTCCGGCCGGCGCCTTCGGGCCATCCGATACCTCGTCGGCTGACACGTCGTGCGGCGTTCTTGACTTCGCCCCGGCGCCCCGGGACGGTTCCGTATGCGAACGAACCGACTCCCCCGCCGCGTGCTCGCGGCGGTCGCCGCCGGATTCCTGCTCACCGCAGCGGCTCCGGCGCACGCGGACCCCGCCCCGCCGCCGTCACCCGCCCCACAGGCCCCCGGCGCGCACGGCCTGCGCGCCTTCCAGCAGAGCTACGGCCTGCCCCCGACCGGCCGGGTGGACACCGCCACCGCGCAGCTGCTCAGGACGGCCCCGGACAGCGAGCTGCGGGTGTTCTTCGCCGCCCCGGTCGATCTCGGCCCGGAGCAGCTGGCCCACGCCCGGACGGTCATCGGCGTCGGGAAGGGGGCGGAACTCTCCGAGGAGGCCCAGGTCATCGCCCTGATGACGGCCATGCAGGAGTCGAAGTTCGTCAACTACACGTCGCCGGTCGACCACGACTCGCTCGGCGTCTTCCAGCAGCGCCCCAGCATGGGCTGGGGCACGCCGGCGCAGATCACCCACGTGCCGACCGCGTCCAAGTCCTTCTACGGGCTGCCCTCGCCCAGCGCCAACCCGGGGCTGCTCCAGATCGACGGCTGGGAGTCGATGCAACCCGGCGACGTGTGCCAGGCGGTCCAGCGGTCCGCGCACCCGGACCGGTACGCGCAGTGGGAGGACTTCGCCCGGGACCTGCTGGAACAGGAGGGCCCGGACGCCGACCCGATCCCGTGATCCCGTAGGGCGGTGAAGGGGCGGGAGGCGGTGGGGGCCGCCCCCGGTGCGGGGCGGCCCCCTCGGCCGTCGCCGCTGTCAGCAGCCGCCGCAGTTGTAGTACGTCACGTCCCAGTGGTTGCCCTCGTCCGCGTAGATGTTGCCGGACCCGGACTGGTACTGGCGCGCGCCGTCGCCCCGCGTGCCGATGTAGGTGAAGGTGCCGGTGACGTAGTTGTTCAGGCAGGTGCTCTTGGCGAAGTCGAGCTTGTAGCCGTTCCAGTGGGAGTACGTGCCGCCGGCGTGGCCGGTCTCCGTGCCTCCGGTGATGTTGAGCGCGCAGCCGGTGGCGCTCTTGAGGGTCTGCGCGCCCTGGGCGCTGGCCAGGTTGAGCTGGTCGAACGACGTGCAGGTGGGGTTGTCCCGGTTGGAGCAGCCACCGGAGGACGACCAGGTGACCCCGGACGAGCTGAACCGGGAGGTCGCCTGCGCGTGGGTCAGCTTGGTCACGGCGTGCGCCTCGGTGGCGCCGCTGCCGAGAGCGCCGACGCCGGGCGCGAAGAGGGCGCCGAGGACGAGGGCCAGGGCGGTGAGGGCGGAGCGGAGTAGTGGACGGGTCACCATGGGGGGATTCCTCCTGCTCATGACAAATCAGGGGGCGTACGGGCGCGGAGCCGCGCACGCCGGGCAGGGAGATAGTGCCCGAGCTCTACGCGCGTCCGCCAGAGGGCGGCACGCACCGGGATGCCGAAGAGACGCCTCGCCGTGCGGGTCAACCGCGGCCCGCACGCCGGCCGCCCTCGGCGAGAAGGCCGAACGCATCGGCGGCGTACGCGTGGAACGGGAGATCATCCAGGACACCCTGGCCCGCGCCCTCATCGACTCCGGCGACCCCGCCCGCGCGGCCGCCCTGCTCCACCACCACCGCCACGAGGACCTGCTCCTGCCCCCACACCCGGAGTAGATGTTGAACTTTGAACTAGATGCGGTTACAGTCGAACTCGTTGAAGGTTGAACAACACCTTCGGCGCCGCTCGATCCGTCCCCGTAACGCATCCCCGAGGAGGAGCCATGGCTCTGTTCACCCGCAAGTCGACCGCCGCCCCCACCGTCACCGAGGCCCCCGCGGTGGACCCGGCGCTGGCCGCCCTGACCGGCACGTACACCCTTGACCCCGCGCACAGCAGCATCGGCTTCACCGTGCGCCACGCGATGGTCACGAACGTGCGCGGCTCCTTCGGCGAGCACGAGGGCACCCTGGTGGTGGACGGCACGGACCCGGCGAACTCCTCCGCCTCCATCGACGTGAAGATCGGCAGCGTCGACACCGGCATCGCCGACCGCGACGGCCACCTGGTCAGCGGCGACTTCTTCGACGCCGAGAAGTTCCCCCTGATGACGTTCCGCTCGACGAAGGCCGAGCAGCTGGGCGGCGAGGCGTACCGGATCACCGGCGACCTGACCATCAAGGACGTCACGCGCCCGCTCGCCATCGACCTGGAGTTCAACGGCTCCGCCACCGACGTCTACGGCAACGAGCGCGTCGGCTTCGAGGGCAGCGCCGACATCCTGCGCTCCGACTGGGGCCTGACCTGGAACGCGGCGCTGGAGACCGGCGGCGTGATGGTCAGCGACAAGGTGAAGCTGACCTTCGACATCTCCGCGATCAAGGCCGCCCCGGCAGCCTGACCCCCTCCGTACGCACGCGCGGCGCCCCGCACCCGGTACTCCCGGGGACGGGGCGCGCGGTACGTTCAGGACTACTTCGCGACCTTCTCCGCGAAGAGCGGGACGACCTTCTCCAGTGCGTACGAGACGGACAGGACCGAGTCCGTGGCGAAGGCCTGGGAGATGTCCTTGTCGTCGAAGACGAGGTCGTTGCCCGCCTTGACCGACGGGACCGCCTTGTACAGCGGGTCGCCGCTGATGTCGGTGGCCGGGATGCCGATCGGCGCCATGACCGTGAGGTCGGCGTCGAGCAGGTCCAGGTTCTCCTTGGAGACCGGGACGGAGAAGCTCTCGCCGGCCTTGGCCTCGGCCTCCGGGTTGTTCTCGAAGCCGAGCCGCTCGACGAAGTCGACGCGCCCGGTGCCGCCGACGTAGACGCCGAAGCCCTCCGAGGTGCGCGAGCCGAGGGTGATGGTCCTGCCCTTGAACTCGGGGTGGGCCTGCGCGGCGGCCTCGAACTTCTTCTCGGTCTCCGCGATCAGCTTCTCGCCCTTCTCCGGTACGCCCATGGCGGCGGCGATCATCGTGGTCTGCTGCTCCCACGAGAGCTTGTACTGGTCGCCGCCCTTGGGCACGCCCACGGTCGGGGCGATCTTCTTCAGGGTGTCGTAGCGGGTCTGGTCGCCGCTGGACTTGGTGTCCAGGATCAGGTCGGGCTGGAGCGAGGCGATCTTCTCGAACTCCGGCTCCATCGTGCCGATTAGCTCGGGCTTTTTGTCGTACATGCCCTTGGCCCACGGGCCGACGCCCTCGCCGCCGAACGGCAGCCAGTCGCTGGCCCCGACGGGCTGGCCGCCGAGCGCGAGGACGGTCTCGGCGTCGCCCCAGCCGAGCGCGACGATGCGCTGGGGCTGCTTGTCGACGGTGACCTCACCGAACTTCGTCGCCACCTTCGCGGGGAAGGCGCCCGCGGAGGCCCCTCCGGAGGCGGAGGAGGAGGCGGAGCTGTCGGAACCGTCCGACGAACCGCAGGCCGAAAGGCCGACGAGCAGGGCGGCGACAGCGCCGGCCGCGAGGAGGGGGGTGCGGCGGGAGCGCCGGGCGCGGGGAGCGGAAGCGTTCATAGCCTTTAGGTTAGCCTCACCTAATGACAACGGTGCCATCGGGTGGGCGATGCGGTTCCGTACGGCCTCAGGCGGCCGGGTCCTTCACGTGGTGGCGGCCCAGCGGTACGACCATCGGGGTGGCCGACGCCGGGTCCTCGATCACCGAGCAGCGCATGCCGAAGACCTCGCCGACCAGCTCCTCCGTGACGATGTCGACCGGCCGGCCCTCCGCGACGATCCGCCCCGCCTTCATGGCGATCATGTGGTCCGCGTACCGGCACGCCAGGTTGAGGTCGTGCAGCACGGCCACCATGGTGACGCCCTGCTCGCGGTTGAGGTCGGTGAGCAGGTCCAGGACGTCCAGCTGGTGGCTGGCGTCCAGGAAGGTCGTCGGCTCGTCCAGCAGCAGGATGTCCGTGCGCTGGGCCAGCGCCATCGCGATCCACACCCGCTGGCGCTGACCGCCCGACAGCTCGTCCACCGACCGGTCGGCGAGTTCGAGGACGTCCGTCGACAGCAGGGCCGCCGCGACCGCCTCGTCGTCCTCGGCGCTCCAGCGACGGAACCAGCCCTGGTGCGGATAGCGGCCGCGTCCGACCAGGTCGGAGACCGTGATGCCCTCCGGGGCCGTGGGGCTCTGCGGCAGGATCCCGAGCACGGCGGCGACCTCCTTGGTCGGCGTCTCCTGGATGGACCGGCCGTCCAGGAGCACCGCCCCGGCGGTCGGGGCCAGCAGCCGGGCCATCGCCCGCAGCAGCGTCGACTTCCCGCAGGCGTTGGGGCCGACGATGACGGTGATCTTCCCGGGCGGCACCGCCACGCTCAGGCCGGGGACGATCTCGCGTTCGCCGTAGCCGAGCCGGACGTCCCGGGCTTCCAAGGTGTGCTCGGCCACGAGGGGGCCATGCCTTTCGTCGTCCTTGTCCTTCTGAACTGTCTGTTCCGTCCCGGCCCGCTTCGCCATGTCAGCCCCCGCCGCCCACGCGGTTGGCGCGGGCCAGGAGCAGGAGCAGATACGGGGCGCCGATGATGCTGGTGACCACGCCCACCGGCAGCTGGACGGAGGGCAGCGCGTGCTGCGCCGCGAAGTCGGCGACCAGGACCAGCAGCGCCCCGGTCAGGGCCGCCTGCGGCAGGGCCGCACCCCGGCCCGGGACCAGGCGGCGGGCGATCGGGGCGGCGACGAACGCCACGAACCCGACGGGTCCGGCGGCGGCGGTCGCGACCCCGGCGAGCGCGGTCGCGCAGCCCAGCAGCGCGAGCCGGCCGCCCTCGACCTTCGCGCCGAGCCCTGCGGCGGCGTCGTCCCCGAGCTGGAGCGGGCGCAGCACGTGGGCGGCGAGGACGGTGAGCGGGACGAGGACGCCGAGGGCGATGAGCAGCGGCCACACCTGGCCCCAGGAACGGCCGTTGAGGCTGCCCGCGAGCCAGCGGAACGCCTCCTGCGCGTCGGTGACCTCGGAGCGGGCCATCACGTACCAGACGATGCTGGAGAGCCCCATGCCGACGCCGATCCCGACGAGGACGAGGCGCTGGCCGGCGATGCCCTGCCGCCAGGCGAGCAGGTAGATGGCCGCCCCGGCGACCAGCGAACCGGTGAGGGCGCTCGCGGAGAGGGCGAGCCCGCTGACCTGGAAGAGCAGGGCGGCGGTGACGGCGACCGCGCTGGCCCCGGCGCTGATGCCGATGAGGTCGGGGCTGGCGAGCGGGTTGCGCAGGACGGTCTGGAAGACGGCTCCGGAGAGGCCGAAGCCCGCGCCGACGAGGATCGCGAGGAGGGCGCGGGGCAGCCGCAGTTCCAGGACGACGAACCGCGATCCGCCGTCCCCGCCGCCGAACAGGGTGGCGACGACCTTCCCGATCGGCATCACCATGTCGCCGAAGCCGAGCGAGAGGCCGAACACGACGATCACGGCGGCCAGCAGGGAGGCGCCGACGAGGACGGAGCGCCGCAGGCTCCGCCCGCGTACGGCGGACACCTGGCGTACGGCGTCGGCGAGCCGCTCCCTGTCCGCGCGGGCGGCGTCCTCGGCGAGGACGGTCTTCCGGCTCACAGTTCCACCAGCTTCCTGCGGCGGACCAGCCAGATGAAGGGGATGCAGCCGATCGCGGCCGTGATCACGCCGACCTGGACCTCTCCGGGCCGGGCGACGACCCGGCCGACGATGTCGGCGACGAGGAGCATGACCGGGGCGAGCACCATGCTGTACGGGAGGACCCAGCGGTAGTCGGGTCCGGTGATGAGGCGGGCGGCGTGCGGTACGGCGAGCCCGACGAAGCCGATGGGCCCGGCGACGACGGTGGCCGCGCCGCACAGGATCACCACGGCGAGGGCGGACACCATCCGAATGGTCCCGACGCGCTGGCCGAGGCCGCGGGCCAGGTCGTCGCCGAGGGAGAGGGCGTTGAGCTGCGGTCCGAGGGCCAGTGCGAGGACGACGCCGGCCGCGATGAACGGCGATACCTGCCACAGCACCTCGGCGGACCGGGCGGTCAGCGCGCCGAGCTGCCAGAACCGGAACTGGTCGTAGCTGCCCCGGTCCTGGAGGAGGATCGCGCTGGTCACCGAGGTGAGCACGGCACTGGTCGCGGCCCCGGCGAGCGCCAGTTTCACCGGGGTGGCGCCTTCCCGCCCGAGCGAGCCGACCCCGTACACGAGGAGGGCGGCGAGCAGCGCGCCGAGGAAGCCGAACCAGATGAACTGGGTGGCGACCGTGAACCCGAGCAGGGTGATCGAGCAGACGACGGCCACGGACGCGCCCGCGTTGATGCCGAGGAGCTGGGGGTCGGCGAGGGGGTTACGGGCGACGCCCTGCATCACCGCGCCCGCGAGGCCGAGCGCCGCACCGGCGAGCAGCCCGGCGACGGTGCGCGGGATGCGGACCTCCTGGACGATGAGCTGCCCCTTGACGGAGACGTCCGGGTCGAGGACTCCGTCGACGACGTCCCGGAAGGGCACGTCGCCGGAGCCGATGGCGAGGCTGGCGACCACGGTGAGGAACAGCACGGCGAGGGCGGCGAGGAGACCGAGGGCGAGCACGGGGCGGCTGCGCTTGCGCCGCGCTTCCTTGCCGGCGGCCGGCTGCTTCTCCTTCTCCAGGAGAGCCGGGCCGCTCACGACCCGGCCACCGGGGCGGCCGGAATGCGGTGGTGCACTGTTCGTTCCTCACGCTGGTTCGTCGGCGCCGGGGCTCCCCCGGGCACGGGTGACGCCCTCGTCGGCCGGTCCACCCCGGACGGGGAACGCAAGGGGGCCCAAAGTAAGGTCACCCTAACAGCGCCTGTTCGACCGTGCGCTGCCGCACCCCACGAGCTCCGGAGCACTTCCTTGTCGTACGCCGCCGCCCCCGTCGCCCCCGCCACCGGCCCACTGGCCGGGGCCGTGCCCCTGGGCTCGGCGGACGAACTGCGCGAGCTCCTGGGAACGCCGCACCCGATCGTCATCGACAAGGTCCACGACCGGCTCACCGAGGACGACCTGGACCTGCTGGCCCGCTCGCCGCTGTGCACCATGGCCACGTCGGACGCGGCCGGCAACTGCGACGCCACCCCGCGCGGCGACGCCCCCGGCTTCACCCACGTCCTGGACCCGGGCACCATCGCCCTCCCCGACCGCCCGGGAAACCGCCGCGCGGACAGCTTCCACAACATCCTGGCGAACCCGCGCGTGGGCCTGCTCTACCTGATACCGGGCGCGATGGACGTCCTGCGCATCAACGGCCGCGCCCGCATCGTCACGGACGCCCCGTTCTTCGACGCGATGACGCTGAAGGGCCAGCGCCCGAAGCTCGCCCTGGTCGTCGAGATCGACGAGATCTTCCGCCACTGCCCGGCGTCGCTGAAGCGGTCGGGGGTGTGGGCGCCTCAGACGTGGGCGGTGGGCCCCGTCGGCGAAGACTGAGCAGTGCTGTTGCGACCACGGCAGGGGCAGAGGGCCGGACGGCGGAACCCAGCAGTGCCCCCGTGTTGGCCGAGGGCATTCCGCAACCCCGGTCGCTCTGTCGGTCCGGGTCGCTAGCATCCACGGCATGATCAGCGATCCCGTGGCCGGGCTGCGTCTTCCGGGCGCACCGACGGTGGAGCACATCGACTTCGAGGTCCTCGACCGATTCCGCTTCGCGGACGGCGGGGGGTTCCCGGATTCCTACCGGGCGTTCGTGCGCCACGCGGGGTGGGGGCGCACCTTCGGGATGTGGCTGTTCTACCCCCCGGTCCTGCCGGGGTACGCCGACGGCCTGCACGGTCGGGGTGAGCGGCTCACGGCGCGTTTTCGCGCGAGCTACCGAGCGGGCGAGACCGAGGGGTTCGACTGGATGATCGAGCCGGACGGCCACTGGTCGCTGCCGGCCGACCTGGAGGTCTTCGCGTGGAGCGAGAACGGCGACGCCCTGTTGTGGAACACCGCATCCCGCGACGTGGACGGGGAGTTCGCCGTCTGGGAGTCGCGTGGTGTCGACTCGCTGCACCACCTCGGCGCGGGTCTCCGTCAGGCGCTGCCGCTGGTGCGCGCCCGCTCCGGCCACTCCTCCGGACCCCGTCCGTTCGCCGTGGAGCCACTCCCCGCCGTGCGACTCTGAACAGGCCGAAGCGCCGATCGTGGCCGATGGGGGCTCGGCGCGGCGGGCGGGCCCTCCGGGCGAACCCCCGGGCCCACCCGCCGTCGCCCCCTACCGCCCCGCCGGAACCGGCTCGCGCCGCATCACCCACAGCGCCGGCCCGCCCCCCGGAAGCTGAGCTTCCGCCAGCACCGTGAAGCCGAAGTGCTCGTAGAAGGGCAGGTTGTCCGGCTTGGAGGACTCCAGGTAGACCGGCAGGCCCGCCGCGTCGGCCTTGGCCAGCCCGGAACGCAGCAGCGCCGCCCCGTGCCCCTCTCCCCGGGCGGCCGGGTCCGCGCCGACGACCGCGAGGTACCAGTGCGGCTCCTTGGGGCCCTGCGCGGCGGCCGCCGCGACCGCCTCCCGGAACAGCGGCGCCCGGTCCCCGAGGATCTCCTCCAGCTCCGCGACCGTCTCCGCATCGGGAACCGCCTTCTCCTGCCCCTCCGGCGCCACCCAGAACGCGGCCGCCGACGCGGTGCGCTCGCACACTCCGTGGCGGCCGTACTGCCGGGTGAAGATCGTGGTGAAGTAGCGGACCAGGTCGGGCTCGCGCGAGGCTCCGCCGGGGAAGAACCACCCCATCATCGGGTCGTCGGCGAAGGCGCGGGCCAAGGTGCGGCCGATCGACGGAGCATCGTCGAGCGTGGCCGCCTGAGGCGTGTTCCTTATCGACATACGGGTCATTCTGCACCGTGATGATCATGAGCGGTGAAGGGGGTCCCGGATGCCCGCCCCGGGCACGGGGGCTAGCCTCCCGGCATGAGTCGGCGACTGGCCGCGTACGCGGTGTGCATCGAGGACGGGCGGGTGCTGCTCGCGCTTGCCGTGGGTCGGGGCGGCGAGAGGACCTGGACCCTCCCGGGCGGCGGGGTCGAGCAGTCGGAGGACCCGTACGACGCGGTGATCCGGGAAGTCGCCGAGGAGACCGGCCTGGAGGCCGTGGTCGAGCGTCTGCTCGGCGTGGACTCGCGGGTGATCCCCGCGAGCGAGCGGCGTCGGCCCGGTGCGCCCGAGCATCAGAACGTCGGCGTCTTCTACCGCGTACGCGTCACCGGTGGCCGACTGCGGCCCGAGCCGAACGGCGACACCGCCGAGTCGGTGTGGACCCCGCTTGCCGAGGTCGCCGGCCTGCGCCGGTCGTCGCTGGTGGACGTCGGGCTCGACCTGGCGCGCGCCCTGCCGCCCTCCGGGCACGTCTCCCCGGTACCGGTCGGCGGCCTGATCCAGCACTGAGTGATCCGTACGGAGAGGCGGGAGCACGGTGGCGGGCCGCTGCGGCTTCCCCATGAGGGCCCCGACCTTCGGCCCGGGGAGGAAACGGCGAGGTCCTCGCCCCGCCGGTCCGGCGGGGCGAGGACCTTGCCGTACGGCCGGGCCCGCCTCAGGCCTTGTGCTGCATCGACGAGCGCGCCGGGTTGCCCTGCTCGCCCGCCTTCGGGTCCTTCTCGCCCGCCTTCGCGCGGACGCCCTGCTCGACGCGCTTGCCCAGGGTGGCGTCCACGTTCGTCCAGTACTGGAACGCCCGCTTCAGCACCGGTTCGGTCACGCCGTTCAGCAGGTGGCCGACGATGTTGTCCACCAGCCGGTCCCGCGCCGCGTCGTCCAGGACCTCGCGGACCATCGTGCCCGCCTGGCCCCAGTCGTCGTCCTCGGCATGGTCGACGTAGGCGGCCCGGGTGATATCGCCGTCGGCGTACCAGCTCGGCGGGGTGCCGTAGCGCTCCGTGTCGGCCGCCGGGCCGCCCTTGGAGTTCGGGGCGTAGACGGGGTCGGTGGTCTTCCGGTACGCCATCGCCCCGTCCTTGGAGTACGTGTGCACCGGGACGACGGGGGCGTTGACGGGGAGCTGCTGGTAGTTGCCGCCGATGCGGTAGCGGTGCGAGTCCGCGTAGCTGAACAGCCGGGCCAGCAGCATGCGGTCCGGGCTCGGGCCGATGCCGGGGACCAGGTTGTTCGGCTGAAAGGCCGCCTGCTCGATCTCGGCGTGGTTGTCCGTGGGGTTGCGGTCCAGCGTCATCCTGCCGACCTCGATCAGCGGGTAGTCGCCGTGCGGCCACACCTTGGTCAGGTCGAAGGGGTTGAACCGGTAGTCCTTCGCGTCCTCGTACGGCATGATCTGGACCTTCAGCGTCCAGCTCGGGAACTCCCCGTCGCGGATGTGCTCGAAGAGATCACGCGTGTGGTAGTCCGTGTCCGCGGCGGCCATCTGGTCGGCCTCGTGCTGCGTGAACGTCTCGATGCCCTGGTCGGTCTTGAAGTGGTACTTCACCCAGAACCGCTTGCCCTCGGCGTTGATCCACATGTACGTGTGCGAGGTGTAGCCGTTCATGTGGCGCCAGGTCCGCGGGATGCCCCGGTCGCCCATCAGCCAGGTGACCTGGTGGGCCGACTCGGGCGAGAGGGTCCAGAAGTCCCACTGCATGTCGTGGTCGCGGAGGTTGTTGTCCGCGCGGCGCTTCTGCGACCGGATGAAGTGCTGGAACTTCATCGGGTCCTTCACGAAGAACACGGGGGTGTTGTTGCCCACCATGTCGTAGTTGCCCTCGCTGGTGTAGAACTTCACCGCGAAGCCGCGCGGGTCCCGCCAGGTGTCCGGGCTGCCCCGCTCCCCGGCGACGGTGGAGAACCTGATGACCAGGTCGGTCGTGGTGCCGGGCTGGAACAGTGCGGCCTTCGTGTACGGGGAGACATCCGCGGTCACCTCGAACTTGCCGAAGGCGCCGCTTCCCTTGGCGTGCGGCTGGCGTTCGGGGATGCGTTCGCGGTTGAACTGGGCCATCTGCTCGATCAGGTAGGAGTCCTGGAGCAGGATCGGCCCGCCCGGGCCGACGGTGAGCGAATGCTCGTCGCTCTCCACCGGGGCGCCGGAGTCGGAGGTGGTCGGCTTGCGCGAGGTGTCGGTCATGTCGTCGTTTCCTCTTGTCCTCTTGTTCGTCTTCCGCGGACGTGTCGGCGGTGGCTCCCCCTACGGCTGCCCTACTTGCCCTCTGCCAATGTAGGCAAACCTGGATGAATTGACTCGCCGAGGAACGGCGCCCCCGGGGTTTTCGAGCCGGGTCAGCGCGATCGCTGTCCCGCGACCAGCCGGTAGACGAGCAGGACGATCACCGAGCCGACGACGGCGGCGATCCACGTCGACAGGCTGAAGAATCCGTCGATCGAGTCGACGCCGAAGATCACCTTGCCGAGCCAGCCGCCGAGCAGCCCGCCCACGATGCCGATGACGATCGTGACGAGGCAGCCCCCGGGGTCCTTGCCCGGCGTCAGCGCCTTGGCGATGAGCCCCGCGAACAGGCCGATGAGGATCCAGGCGATGATGCCCACGGAAAACTCCCTTGATGGTGCCGAGGCCCGGCCACCCTCGTGGTGCCGGGACCCTCCGCGTATCCCCTCAACCGGAACTCACACATCCGCCCGGCCCCGCCCGTCACCCGGGAGCCCCGTCATTGACCTGCCTGCGTTACGCCGGACGGGCGGGGGACGCGGACCGGCACGGGCAGTCGCCCGCACCCGGGGTGGGCCGAGCCGGCTGAGTACGTTCGCCCCCCGACCCGAGTACGGCAACCCACCCCGTGGGCCGCCCGACCGTGCGAGGCTGCACCCCACGGAGCCGGGGGGCTCCGATCACCCGGTCCCGGGTGATGCCGACGGGGTGGGACGGGGACGGGCCATGGATCTGTTCGATGCGGAGCTGGGCGGGCGGGACGAGCCTTCGGCGGGACCCGGGGGCAGCTGCTCCTGGGTCACCGCCGTGATCCTCGGCATCCTGGTGCTGCTGGCGGTGCTGGTGCATACGTTCTTCGGATGGGCCCGCGACCTCCTCGGGGCCCTGATCCCGTGACGTCGCGTGGCGGCGCACCGCTCAGCCGCGCCGCCGCGCCTCCACCGCGTCGCGGGTGTCCTCGGTGATCAGGTCGCCGTTGATCGCCGCCGCAGCCATGAGGCCGGCCGCGGCGGCGCCGATCACCTGTTCGGTGAGGCGGGTGACGTTGCCCGCCGCCCAGACTCCGGGGACCTCGGTCGCGCCGGTCGGGTCGGTGGGGATGTACGTACCGATCACCTCGCCGCCCATCTCCTGCGCCACCGGGGCGAGCCCCAGCGATTCCAGCACGGCGGAACGCGCGACGAAGCGCGCCTGGACCACCAGTGCCTCGCGCGGGATCACCCGGCCGCCGTCCAGCCGTACGCCGGTGAGCCGGTCGTCCTCGACCTCCAGGCCCGTCACCTCGCCGTCCACCACGGCCACACCCCGGGCGGCCAGCTGCTCGTACTCCTCGTCCGTGGGCTCCGGGCCCGTGTGGCGGAAGAGGGTGACGTCCTCGCTCCACTGCCGCCACATCAGCGCCTGGTGCACGGCGAGGGCCCCGGTGGCGAGTACGCCGATCGGGCGGTCCGCCACCTCGCGGCCGTGGCAGTACGGGCAGTGCAGCACCTCACGCCCCCAGCGCTCCGCCAGGCCGGGCACGGACGGCAGCTCGTCGACGAGCCCCGTCGTCACCAGCAGCCTGCGCGCCTCGACGCTCCGGCCGTCCTCCGTCACCACCCGGAAGCCCCGCTCCCCCGGCAGCGTCTCCGCCGAGGCCACCCGGCCCTCGGCGATCTCCGCCCCGTACCCGGCGGCCTCGCCCCGGCCGATCGCCAGCAGCTCACCGGGCGGGGTCGACTCGCGTCCCAGGTAGTTGTGCACGTGGGACGCGGGCGCGTTACGGGGCTCGCCCGCGTCGATCACCAGGACCGAGCGCCGGGCCCGCGCCAGGGTCAGCGCCCCGCTCAGACCGGCGGCCCCGCCGCCCACGATCACCACGTCGTACCGCTGCTGCTTCATGTCGTCGCTCCTGCTCGTCATGCGGACCACCTCCGGTTGATGGAGATGGTGCGCGCGACCAGGCCGAAACGACAAACATCCTTGCCGAAACAGCAAGCAACAGTCACGTAAGGGCGAACTCGCACCACACGGTCTTGCCGGGGTTCCGCTCCTCCACTCCCCACTTGTCCGCCAGCGCCGCGACCAGCAGCAGCCCGCGCCCGCCCTCGTCGTCGGCCCCCGGCAGACCGTCCGCCGGGCGCACCTCGCCGTCACCACTGTCGTGCAGCTCGACGCGGAGCGCGTTCTCGATCCGCTCCAGGTAGATGTGGACCTTGAAGCCGCGCCCCGGGGGGACGCCGTGACGCAGGGCGTTGGTCGCCAGCTCGGTCACGCAGAGCAGCACATCGTCCGTGCGCTCCTCGCACTTCCACTCGACCATTGCCTTACGGGCGAACTTGCGTACGACCGGGATCGACCTGCGCTCACGGCAGTAGAAGGCGGCGCGGAAGTAGGGGAGTTGAGTTGTCTCGTTCATACTTCCACGCTCACACGGAGTTACTAGGCTTCAGCAGAGCGGAGGGGCGTACAACGCATTTGTACGGCTTCCGACAGATCGATCGCGGTACGAGAGGGAGAGTCGGCTTATGCAGCCAGGAAAGCGGAACAGGCGGGTCAGCTCGTGGCACGTGATCGGGGCGCAGCTCGGCCACTTCCGCCAGCGAGCAGGGCTGACGCAACCGGTTCTTGCCGAGCGGTTCGGGGTCGGCGAGGACACCATCGCCTCCATCGAGCAGGGGCGACGAGCCCTGAAGCTGGACTTCGCCATCGAACTGGACGAACTACTCGGCACCAAGGGGGCGTTAGAAGTCGCAGTGAAGAAGGTGCCGAGGGAGGAGCGCTACAAGGCCTTTGCGCAGGACTTCGTGGAGTACGAGCAGGACGCGGTCAGCCTGTCCTGGTACGAGACTCAGCTCGTACCAGGGCTGCTCCAGACGGAGAGGTACGCGCGGCTCATCTTCTCCTGCCACTACCCACCTCTCGAAGTGGACGAGATCGAGAACCGAGTGGCCACCCGACTCGAACGACAGAAGTTGCTGGAGCGCAAGCCTCGCCCCATCCTCCATTTCATCCTGGAGGAGAGCATCCTGCACTCCGAGCTGGGCGATCCCGAGGTCATGCGGGAGCAGCTTCTCCACCTGCGGCGCTGCATGGATCTCCCGTTCGTCAGCATTCAGATCATGCCGCGAAAGACTCCCAAGCACGCCGGTCTTGCCGGACCGCTCGTTCTCCTGGAGACACAGGACCACGATCAGCTCGCCTACGCCGAGATGCACATGCGGTCCGAGCTGTACGACGATCCGGCCCACGTCAGCGCTCTCATGCAGAAATATGGGATGCTGCGGTCGCAGGCGCTGACCGCCGAGGAGAGCGCCCGGCTTCTGGACGCACTGCTTGCCGCACTGCTTGGAGAGACATGACCAGCGCAGCACACCTGACGGCTCACCGCACCGCCCTCCACTGGTTGAAGTCGAGCTACAGCAGCGACCAGGGCGGAGCCTGCGTCGAAGTCGCCGCCCACCCCACCGCCGTCCACGTCCGCGACTCCAAGGTGACCGACGGCCCCGTCCTCACCGTCGAGCCCGCCGCCTGGAGCGCCTTCGTCCACGGCAGCAGCACCGCCCTCTGAAGCAGTCGGCCCGCCCCGCCCCCGGCCGTCAACTCGGCCGGGGGCGGAGCGGTTTCCGTCCGGGCGGACGGATCAGTAACGCACCCACAGCTCGTACACGCCCGGCTTGCCCGCGAACGGGTTGCAGATGAAGACGCGGCTCCAGAGAGCGTTGTCGGCGCCGGCGTTCCCGACCGCCTGGCACTCCGCCAGGCTGCCGTGATGGCTGCGGAGGAAGAAGCCGGGGCCCGTCGCGGAGGCGGTCGACGCGGTGCCGAGCAGCATCGCGCCTGCGGTCGCCACGGTCACCGCGAGAGCGGCTATACGTCTGTGCATGCCGGTAACTCCCTTTTCAGTCGACGCACATGACAGTGCATCAGTGAATGGTCAGAGCCGAACCGATCAGCGCGCGCCGCCGAGAGAAAGCTAGCGAGCCGGGCGCGCCCGCACAATAGGTCTGGACCATTAAGGCATCGCATATGCCCCATGGCCGTAAACCTCTGCCGTGCCGCATATTTCGTGCGGCCAGCTCAGGCCCCGGCGGTCCGCTCCACCGGGATCCACAGCTCCGCCTCCGCCCGCTTCCCCTCCTCCGTCAGCCGCACCCGCAGGATCTCCGGGCCGGGCCGGGAGGCGTACGGGTTCGACGGGAACCACTGGGTGAACACGTCCCGCCAGAGGTACTGGAGGGCCCCCGGGAACTGCCCCTCGTTCTCGAAGACCGCCCAGGCCCCTGCCTGTACGTCCAGGGCGTCCAGGTCCTCAGGAGGCTCCGCGCCACTCACCACCCCGTGGTAGTAGTCGAGTTCGGTGCCCTCCGCGCGGCTCGGGTCGAGCTGGTCGCTCACCCCGACGATGCCCGCCGGCTCCTGGTCCGAGAGGGCCGCGATGCGGTCCAGCTCCTCCCGCCCAATCCCCCGGATGAACTCCGCGATGGCCGGATTCGGCCCCTCGTGGACGAGCGGGACGCGGGCCCTCCTGCCCACCACCCGGAACGCCTCCTTCTCCACCAGCTTGTACCGCATGGCCGCACTCCCTTCGACGACGAGTCGGAAGGTCAGCCGTTGCTGCGACCGCAGAACCGCGCCGGTACGCCGGGCCTCGCCGGGGCCGATGCCGTGCACGGCCCGAAAGGCGCGGGCGAAGCCCTCCCCCGTGTCGTAGCCGTACCGCACCGCAACGTCCAGCAGGGTCCGGTCGGGGTCGCCGAGCACCTCGGCTCCCGCGACCGTCATGCGGCGGCGACGGATGTACTCCGCCAGCGGGAGCCCCGCGAGCGCGGAGAACATCCGGCGGAAGTGGTACTCCGACGTCATCGCGATGCGGGCCAGCTCCGCCGCCTCGATGCGCTCACCGAGGCGTGCCTCGATGTGCTCCATCGCGTCGTTCAGTCGTTCCAGCAACGGCCGGCTCCTTCCCTTGCTCGTTCACCGTAGGAAGGAACCAGGGTGCCGGACCCGACCGTCCGTGCCCGCGTCGGTCGGGTCGGGTCGGTCGGGTCGGCCGAGTCAGGTGGGTCGGGTCGGTCCTGTGGTCAGGCCGACGAAGGGTCACGTCCCGGGCTTCGTTATCAGTTCGACCAGGGCCGAACAGCTGTCCGCGCCGCGCCCCGCCTCCACGCCCCGCCGGAACAGGTCGACGACGGCGGCCGGAATGACCGTGTCGACGCCCGCGTCGGCATGGGTGTGCAGGACGTGCTCGGCGCTCGCCAGCCCCATGGCCAGGCGGTCGACGTCTCCCAGGTGCATTCCGGCGTCGATGCGCTCGGCGTAGAAGGCGAACGTCTCCGAGAGCGAGTTCGTCGTTTCGGCGGTGCTCGGCAGGATGTCGGCCGCTGTCAGACCGTTCGCGCGGGCGAGGGCGATCGCCTGCCAGAAACTCAGCAGCGAGGTCCAGAACACGACCATGCCGATCTGGTAGTGGAGCGCGGCGAGCCCCGGGTCCTCGCCCTGGTGGTCGACCCGGCCCGTCAGCGCTTCGAGCACCGGCCGGTGCCGGTCGAACGCCTCGCGCGGCCCGCTGTAGAAGGCCTGCGACTCGGGCTGCCCGATCCCCGGGGGCGACGCGTTGACGCCGCCGGTGATCTGGACGGCTCCGCGCCCGGCCGCCCAGCGCGCTCCGGCGCGGGCCTCCTCCGGTGTGGCGGAGGTGAGGTTGAGCAGGACCCGGCCGTCCAGGACCTGCGTCGCGGGCTCCAGTACGGCGTTGACCGCCGCGTAATCCGTGAGGCTGATGATGACCGCCTCGTTCGCCGCGACGGCGTCGGCAGGGCTCCGCGCGAGTACCGCTCCTCGGGCCACCAGGTCGTCCGCGCGGGAGGCGGTGCGGTTCCAGACGGTGACCGCGTACCCGCGGTCGAGTAAGGCCGCGGCCATCGCCCGGCCCATGGGGCCCAGCCCGATGACGGTGACCGCGTTCGGTGCGTTCGGTGCGCTGTTCATTGCCTGCCTCCAACAGGGGCGGTCGGGACGCGGCGTCAGAACCTGCCTCGACCCGCCCCGGCCCGCCATGACCCGCCCGACTAAAACGATCGCTCTATTTAGAGCACGCGGAAAAGCTAGCACAGCTCTGGAACGAACGCTCTACCCAGCACCCGCTACAGTGACGGCATGCAGACCAGCACCCGGGACCGGATCGTCGTGGCGACCGCGCGCCTCATCCAGCGGCAGGGCTACGTCGGCACCGGCATCAAGCAGATCGCCGCGGAGTCGCAGGCCACGCTGGGATCGATCTACCACTTCTTCCCGGGCGGCAAGGAAGCCGTCGCGGTCGCCGCGATCCGGTACAGCGCACTGGAGTTCGCCGCCCTGCTGGAGGAGGCCCTGAGCAGCGAGTCCGACCCGGCGGAGGCGATGGTCTCCTGCACCCGCCAGCTGGCCGCCGGGCTCAAGGAATCGGGCTGGGTCGACGGCTGCCCGGTGACGGCGGCGGCCCTGGAGACGCTCGGGACCGACTCGGAGCTCCAGCAGGTCTGCGCCGAAGCGCTGAACAGCTGGGAGCGCCTCGTCCGCGACAAGTTGCTGGGCTGCGGATTCCCGGCGGAGGCCGCCCGCGAGCTGGCCACCACCGCCATCAGCGCCATGGAGGGCGCCGAGGTCACCGCCCAGGTCAACCGGAGCGAGGAGCCCCTCCTGGCGGCGGGGCGGCAGTTGGCCCGCCTCGTGAGGTCGTACGGGATCGATACGCCGGATACGTCGGGCACCTGAGGTACGTCCAGTACGTCGGGGGCGCACCACCGCCCGGCGGGGTGCCGGGATCGGGCGATTTCCTCGAAGTTGCCAGGTCCGCGACCGACCGGCGAAGGTGGCCGGGTGACCTTGCTACTGACGCGTTCCCGCATCACCGAACTGCTCGACCCCGACACCGTGATGACCGGACTGCGCGCGGGCTTCCTCGCGGCCGGTCCGGACGTTCGGCCGTTGCGGGTGCGGACGGATCTTCCCGGTCCGGGCACGGCGACAGCGCTGCTGCCCGGAGTGATCGAAGGGATTCCGGCCTACACGGTGAAGGTCAACGCGAAGTTCCCCGACGCGGCGCCCGCTCTGCGCGGGCTCGTCTGCCTGCACGACCTGGCGGACGGAGAGCTGCTGGCGGTGCTCGACTCGGCGACGGTCACGGCCTGGCGCACCGGGCTGGCCGCGGCTCTGGCGACGCACGCACTCGCCGCCGACCACGCGGGATCGGTGAGCGTCGTCGGTGCGGGCGCCCAGGCCCGGATGGTGCTGCGGGGACTCGCCCGGTTGCGTGAACTGACCGGGCTGACCGTGTGCGACACCGATCCCGCACGGGCGGCCGCGTTCGCCGCGGAACACGAACGCCTTCTGGGCATCCCGGTCGAGACGGTCACCGAACCTCGGCGCGCCGCTGCACGTGGGGACATCGTCGTCCTGGCGACCTGGTCACGCAGCCCGCTGCTCGACGCCTCCGATCTGCGACCCGGCATGCACGTCACCACGCTCGGCGCCGATGAACCCGGCAAGGTCGAACTCGCCGCCGACGCGCTGCGACGCGCCCTCACCGTGGTCGACGACCTCGAACTCGCGGTCGCCATGGGGGCCCTCGGCAACAGCGGGCTGGACGCGGACGCCGCGCACGCCTCCTTCGGGCAGGTGCTCCACGGTGAGCGGCCCGGTCGCGAGAGCGGCGACCAGATCACCGTCTACGCCCCCGTGGGACTGCCCTGGCAGGACCTCGCCCTGGCCTGGCCCGTCCACCGGGCCGCCGCCGGAGCGGGCTCCTGCCCACAGGTCGACTTTCTGGCCTGACCGGGGCCGCACGGGCGGCCGGGCCCGTCGGCGGAATGCCGGGAACGGGAACGGGGGCGGGGGCGCCCCTTCGGCCGCCCCCGCCCCCGTTCCCAGCCGGTTCAGCTGAGCTGGGCGCCTTCCACGGTGCTGGTGACCGTGCCGGCGGTGGAGGTGGTGGCCCCCGCCGCGCCGTCGACCAGCGTGCCGAGCTCGCCGACGTTGTCCAGCGCGCCCAGGCTGATGGGCGGCTCGGCGGCGTGTGCGGTGTCCCCGCCTCCCGGGTGCGGGCTGATCGCGGCGATGACCGCTCCGGTGGCGAGGGTGACGGCGGCGAGTACGCTTCGCTTCTTCATGCCGGGTTCAACGGCTCGGACCCCGCAAAGGGCACGCCCCGATCGAGGATCACCGTCACGGTTCACCGTCAACGAGCGGCGGAGGCGGCGTCAGCGCGGCGCAACTCGCCGGGCGCCAGGCCGCCCAGGCCGCCGTGCGGCTTGAAGCTCCGTCTCATGGGCCGGAGCCTGGCACAGCGTCCGGCCACCGGTCGCACCGGCCCCTCCGGCCCCGCCCCCCACCTCGCCGTCAACGGCTCCCGGAGCGCTGCATAGTCTGTGCGCATGGTGGTCTACGCCCCGGCGGCGCTCCTCTTCCTCGTCTTCTGTGTGAGCGTGCTGCGCGAGCGCCGCAAGTTCAGTAACGCCGTCGTCCTGGGGCTCGCCGCGCTCTGTGCGCTGGCGGGTCTGCTGTACCGGCTGGTCGACTCCGGCTCCGCCTCCGCGGCGGTCGTGGTGTGGTCGCTGCTGGGCCTGGGGGCGGTGGCGGTGCTCGTACTGACGTGCTTCCTGTTCCTCAACGGCGTACGCATGCTGCGCAAGGAGGGCAGGAGCCCGACGAATCTGCTCTCCCTGCTGGCGGCCCTGGCCATCCTCGCCGTGGTCGCCCTGCTCGCCACCGCCGCCGCGCTGCGGACACCGGTGCTGATCGGCGCGGCGACGGCGGCCGGCGGGCTGGCGCTCTACTTCTCGTTCCTGTTCCTGTGCTTCGTCTGTTACGCGTTCCTCTACGGGCGGCTGCGGGTGCGCCGCAGGGCCGACTTCGTGGTGGTGCTGGGCTCGGGGCTCGTCGGCGGCTCCACCGTGCCGCCGCTGCTCGCGAGCCGGCTGAAGCGCGGGCGGGAGGTGCACGCATGGCTCTCCCGGCGCGGCGGGTCCCCCGTGCTCATCACCTCGGGCGGACAGGGGCCCGACGAGGACCTTCCGGAGTCCCACGCCATGGCCGACCTCCTGGTGGCCGAGGGCTTTCCGGCGCATCTCGTCGAGCGGGAGGACCGGTCGACGAACACCGAGGAGAACCTGCGGTTCAGCAAGGCGATCATGGAGGAGGCCAAGCCCGACTACCGGTGCGTCGTCGTCACGAACAACTACCACGCCTTCCGCGCCGCCCTCACCGCCCGGCGGGTCCGGATCCGGGGGCAGGTGGTGGGCTCGCCCACGGCCGCGTACTTCTGGCCCAACGCGACGCTCCGCGAGTTCACCGCGATCCTCGTGGACTACCGGCGCAGCAATGCGGCGATGTGCGTGATCATCATCCTCGGCGGGGTGGCCGCCTGGTACGCGGCCTAGGGCCTTTCGTTTGGATCATGTCGGGCTCGCGGTGTGTCTGTGGGTGACCGTGGATGCCGTCCCGGCTTCCTCCTCCGGAGACGCCGGCTCCGCCGGGTCGTGGGCCGTCCTGGCCACCGCACCGACCTCGGTGTTCCTCGCCGCCGGTCCCGTGGGGCTGACAGGCGTTCCCCGCGGTGCCATCGTCCAGGCCGCCGCGCTCGGTGCCCTGTACCGCCGCATCACGCAACAGTGGGCCCACGCCACCGCGGGCGGTGTGAGCAACGCCTGACCTCTCGTCGGCCATCGGCATTGTCAGAGCCTCCTGGCACCATGATCGGCGTGACTGAGACAACTGGGCCTGAAGAGAATGAAGTTGCCGGCGCCCCGACCACGCCGGAGGAATGGCGTGTCTTTCTGGAGCGGTACGGCGAGCTGTACGTGAAGGTCCGTGCCGACGAGCAGGAGTTGGTCGACCTGCTGGACGAGGATCAGCTGGAGGCTCTGGACCAGGACGAGCGGGTTGAGCCGTGGCTGGGCGAAGCCCCTGCCCGGGAGGAAGCTCTGGCGGCGTCCGAGGAGCGGATCGGAGTGCGGTTCCCGCCCGGCCTGCGGGGATTTTTCCTGGCGAGCGACGGGTGGAAGTGCCTCGACGGCTGGGTGGACAGCGTCCATCCGTGCGACCGCGTCGTGTGGATGCGGGACAGCGAGGCCGGCGGACGCGTGACCGAGATCTACGCCTCGATACCCGGCAACGAGGGAGTCGTGGAGTTGTTCCGCCGGTCCATCGAGATCGCCCGGGGAGAGGACTTCTGGCTGCTCGATCCGACCGACGTCGGGCCGGACGGCGAGTGGGCCGCCTACGAGTTCACACCGAAGTACGGCGACACCACGGAGTACCCCAGCTTCTCAGCGCTGTTCCACTCCGGGTACGCGAGCATGGAGGAGGACGAGGAGGACGACAACTGAGTCGGCCCGTCGGCCCCATCGGGAATCGGGTGCGAAATGCCCTGCTGGCGGCGCCGGGAGAGGATCGACTCCGAGCTTCGGCCCTTGCACGTCGGCCCGCCCCGGGGCCGTCCGCGGACCGGGATCGCCTCAGCCGGAACCCGGGGCCCGGCTGAGGGGATCCGCCGGAACCCGGGGCGCTGGAGGACGGCGGCGGGACTCAGAACCCGCCGCCGTCGAAGCCGCCGCCCCCGAAGCCTCCGCCGTCGCCGAAGCCGCCCCCGCCGAAGCCCGAGGCGTCGAAGTCGGAGCCGGAGAAGTCGCCGCCGCCCCAGTCGCCGCCCTCACCGCCGCCGAAGTCACCGCCGCCGTACTCGGAGGCGTACGCCGGGGTCGCGAGCATCGAGCCGAGCATGGTGCCGACCAGGAGGCCGGGGAGCAGGCCGCCGCCGAAGTAGCCGCCGGCCCACGGGCCGTACGCCGGGCCCGCTTCCCAGTACGGGCGGCGGTTGCCGTCGCCGACGTCGACCGTGCGGCTCATGGGGTCCTCGCCCCGGGTGAGCCGCGCCTCGTCCGCGCCGCAGACCGGGACCTCGCGGGCCGCGCCGCCGGGCGGGGTCCAGAGCACGTCGGCGACCGAGGGGCCGTGGCGCGGGTCGAAGAAGCACGGCGGGCGGCGGGCCGGGATCTGCGCGCCGGTGCGGCGGGCCTCCAGGACCGCGAGGGAGTAGCGGCCGTCCTCCAGGGACTGGGTGACTCCGCGGACGTCCGAGGGGTGTCCGGCCCGGTCCATCTTCGACTTGGCGTTCTCGTAGGAGTCCAGGGCCCGTTCGTAGTCGGCGCGCATGGTGTCGTCCGCGCCCGGTTCGGCGGGGTGGAAGTCCAGGCGTTCCAGGGTCTCGCCGTACGCGGTGATGTCCTCGTCGACGACGACCCGGAGCTTGTCGAGCGCGGCGCGCTCCTCTTCCTCCTTGCGGCGCTTGTTGCGGCGGGAGACCGCGTACGCGCCCGCGCCGCCCGCCGCGACCAGCGCGCCGAGCGTGATCAGGCCGCCGACCGGCGCTCCGGTCCCGTCCGCGGCGCCCCCTCCATCGGACCAGGAGGCGGGGGCGGAGCCCCGGGCCTGTTCGACGGCGCGGTCGACGAAGGCGTTGAGCTGGGTGTCCGTGTTTCCGGCGGTGGTGGGGTTCTCGACGGAGGCGGTGAGGTTCTCGACCGCTCGGGTGGGCATGACCTGCGGGTCCGCGCCCGCGTCGAAGCCGTCGCCGAGGCGTATCGCGTAGACGCCGGTGATGCCGGTGTCGCTGCGCAGGGTCTGGAGGAGGTCTTCCTCGGGAAAGGCCGGGGTATCGGGGAGGACGGCCACGAACACCGGTTTGCCGGCGTCCGTGATCTTGTTCTCCAGTGCCTTCTCGTCAGCGACGGAGAGCTGGTCGCGGGCGCCCGGGTCGACGTAGACCGGATCGTCGCGCAGGGCCTGGGCGGCGTCCTGGATGGTCGCGGCGGGCGCGGCCGACGCGGGGGAGGTCAGGGCGAGAGCCGCCGCTGCGAAGATGAGCAGCAGGCCCGCCAGCAGCGCGGGAAAGAGCCTTTTCCTCATACTTAACGCTACTCCAGACGGGCGGCGAACGCCGTCGCCCGCCCGGAGCACCGCGCTCCTACGCTGCTCGGTACGCCGTGCGCAGTTCGGCCACCGCTCCGGTCAGGTCACCGGTGAGCAGCAGGTGGTCCGCCTCCGCGAACGGCTTCGAGACCTCCTGGGTGAGCGTCCCGTCGATCTTCCGCTGGACCATCAGCCGGGCCCGTTCCACGATCGCCCTGCCCTCCGGGGCCCTCCCCAGCTGGGCCTTCTCGGCGGCGCGGGCGGCGGTGGCGAGGGCCGCGAGGGCCTGCTCGCCGCCGGCCGGGGGCTCCTTCAGGGTGGTCAGGCCCCAGCCGTAGGGGAACTGCGGGTCGTAGGCCGCGTCCCCGACGTTGATCGGAAGCTGGGCCTGCGACTTCGGCCAGGTCACCGGGAGCTGTCCGGTGAAGGCCCGCCTGCCGTAGAGGACGTCCGCGACGCCGTCGCCCTCGGAGCCCGGCAGCCAGGAGGCCACCAGGGCGTCGATCTTCCCGAGCCGGTCGCCGATGAGCTGGGGGCGGCCGGAGACGATGAGGACGGCGCACTCCATGGCGGCGCAGACCGTGTCGACCGCTGCCCGGTCGGCGGCCGTCAGCTCCAGGTCGTGGCCGTTGCCGACGTCGCCGACGCCTTCGGTGTACGGGGTCTCGCCGACGACGACCACCCCGACGTCGTGGCCGTCCGTGGCGGCGGAGGCGTCCTGGGAGTACGTCACGGACGCGGGGGTCCGCGCCGCCTTTCGCATGCCCTCCAGGATCGTCGTGCCGGTGGTGGTCCTCCCGGACGCCCCCTGCCAGCTGATGGTCCAGCCACCGGCCTGGTTGCCGAGGTCGTCGGCGTTGGATCCGGCGACGTACACCTTCCGGTCCGGCCCGATCGGGAGGACCGCGCCCTCGTTCTTCAGCAGGACCTGGGATTTCGCCGCCGCCTCACGGGCCACGGCCCGGTGCCCGGCCGAGCCGACCTTCTCCAGGTGGGCGGTGTCCGCGTACGGCTTCTCGAAGAGGCCGAGGCGGAACTTCTGGGTGAGGACGCGGGCGACGGCGTCGTCGATCCGGGCCTCGGGGACGCGGCCCGCCGCGACCTGGTCCTTCAGCGTCCGGGTGAAGTCCTGGTATGCGGTGGGGACCATGATCATGTCGAGTCCGGCGTTGACCGACGTGGCGACGTCGTCGGCGTAGTCGCCGGGAAGCTGGTCGATGGCCTGCCAGTCGCTGATGACGAAGCCCTCGAAGCCCATCCGGCCCTTGAGGACGCCGTTGATCATCTCGGCGTCGGCGTGCGCCTTCACCGGGCCCCGGCCGTCGCCCAGGACGTCCAGCGAGGAGTACGAGGGCATGACCGTGCCGACGCCCCGCTTCACCGACTCCTCGAACGGGGAGAGGTGCACGGCCTCCAGCTCCTGCCGGGTGACCTCGGTGACGCCCTGGTCGACCGTGTACGAGCCGGTGGTGGAGGAGCCGTACGCGGTGCCGCCGTCGCCGACGAAGTGCTTGGCGCTGCCGAGCACCTTGTCGTTGCGGTGCAGGTCCTTCCCGGACGGGCTGCCCTGCATGCCCTGGATGACCGTCTCCATGGCCTCGACTAGGGCCGGGTCCTCGCCGAACGCCTCGTAGGAGCGGCCCCAGCGCTCGTCGCGGGTGACGCAGACGCAGGGGGCGAAGCTCCACGGGACGCCGGTGGCGCGGACTTCCTTCGCGGTGATCGCGCCGGTCCGTTCCGCGCTCCCGGGGTCGCGGCCCGCGCCGATGCCGATGTTGTGCGGCATGATCGTCGCGCCGACCACGTTGTTGTGCCCGTGCACCGCGTCCACGCCGTAGAGCAGCGGGATCTGGAAGCGGGTGGCCCGGGTGCGCAGCTGGTAGGCGTCGGTCATCC
This sequence comes from Streptomyces sp. NBC_01116, assembly GCF_041435495.1. NCBI lineage: Bacteria > Bacillati > Actinomycetota > Actinomycetes > Kitasatosporales > Streptomycetaceae > Streptomyces > Streptomyces sp. NBC_01116. The sequence goes on along the minus strand of NZ_CP108644.1, from coordinate 6,225,086 downwards.
TCGCCCAGGCGGCGGCCGTGTTGGGCGTGGGGACCGAGCCGCCGCCGGAGAGCAGGGAGCCGAGGTGGTAGGCGGCGATGTCGCCGGGGGCGCGGAGCGCGCTGCGCTCGGCCTGGGTCATCTGGCCGGCCTTCTCGGCGGGCGACATGCGCGCCAGCAGATCCGCCACCCGCTGCTCCACGGGCAGCTTCGCGTTCTGGTACGGGAGTCCGTGCGCGTCGATGACGACCTGCGGGTTCTCCTCGGGGGCCTCGGCCCCGGTGACGGTCAGCTCCAGGGGGATCGTCCTCGCCTCGGCGGGCTTCGACGCCTTCGCCGTGCGGACGGTGATCCGGTGGGTGGTGCCGGCGGCGGTGCCCGGGGGGAAGGTGCGGCTGCCGGTGACCGGGGTGTAGTCCTTCCCGGCCTCGGCGGTGCCGCCCTTCGTGGCGTACGTGACGGTGACGGGCTCCTTCGTGGGCGCGGAGCCGGGGGTGGCGAGGGAGAGCTCGATCCGGGCGTCGGCGCCGTTCTCCACCGGCCGGACCGCGGTGTCGGTGCGGAGGCTCGCGGTGTGCGCCGGGTCCGCCGTGCCCGACAGCTGGACGTCGTTCGTCGGACGCGTACCGGGCAGGGTGCTCGCGTTGGGCCCGAGGGCCCGGTCGGTGCCGTGGCCGTCCGCGGCGCCGCCCAGGGCCGGCAGGGTGGCCAGCACGGCCGCGGTGGCGAGGGCGGCCGTCGCGGTTCTGCTCCGGCGCTTCCGGGGGCGGGAAGGGAGGTGCGGTGTGCTGGGCATCTGGGAGCGCTCTCCTCTCGGGACGGTCGTCCGAACGGCGAGCAGCCCCCGTACAGGATCGCGATCCGGTCCGGGAATTCGATCAGGAGGGAGAGGTCGTGGGTGATGAACACGGCCGAGAAGTCCTGCCGTTCCCCCGACCGGACGATGCGGCGCAGGCGGCGGGGCAGCCGGCCCGGATGCCGGAGCGGGCCGAGCAATTCCTCTGCCTTTGAGGCGCGTTGGCGCTTCCTCTGCCCCTGACGCGCGTCGGTGCTCCCTCGGCTCGGGCCGGGCGGGCGGGGACGTCGGTGGACGCGCGGGAGCCGCCGCCCGGTGACGGGCGGCGGCTCCCGCGCGGTGCGGTCCCGGGCGGGCCGTCCGGCGGCTACTCCGTGGGCTCGACGCCCGCGCGCAGCAGTCCGTAGGTGTACGCGTCCTCCAGCGCCTGCCAGGAGGCGGCGATGACGTTCTCGGCGACCCCCACGGTCGCCCAGTCGCCGGTGCCGTCGCCCGTGGTGATGAGCACGCGGGTGGTGGACTCGGTGCCCGTGCGGCCCTCCAGGATGCGGACCTTGTAGTCGACCAGCTCCAGCTTGGCGAGCTGGGGGTAGATCCGCTCCAGGGCGACGCGCAGCGCCCGGTCCAGCGCGTTGACCGGGCCGTTGCCCTCGGCGGTGGCGACGATCCGCTCGCCCTTGGCCCAGAGCTTCACGGTGGCCTCGTTGGCGTGGGTGCCGTCGGGGCGGTCCTCGACGATCGCCCGCCAGGACTCCGTACGGAAGTAGCGCCGGGCCCGGCCCTCGACCTCGCCGCGCAGCAGCAGTTCGAAGGAGGCGTCGGCGGCCTCGTAGGTGTAGCCACGGAGTTCGCGCTCCTTGACCCGCTCCACGACCCGGCCGACCAAGGCGCGGTCGTCGCCGAGGTCGATGCCGAGCTCCTTGCCCTTCAGCTCGATGGAGGCGCGGCCCGCCATGTCGGAGACGAGCATCCGCATGGTGTTGCCGACCAGCTCGGGGTCGATGTGCTGGTAGAGGTCGGGGTCGACCTTGATCGCGGAGGCGTGCAGCCCGGCCTTGTGGGCGAAGGCCGAGACGCCGACGTACGGCTGGTGGGTGGAGGGGGTGAGGTTGACGACCTCGGCGATGGCGTGCGAGATGCGGGTCATCTCGGCGAGCGCGCCCTCGGGCAGGACCTTCATGCCGTACTTGAGTTCCAGGGCGGCGACGACGGGGAAGAGGTTGGCGTTGCCGACCCGCTCGCCGTAGCCGTTGGCCGTGCACTGGACGTGGGTGGCGCCGGCGTCGACGGCGGCCAGCGTGTTGGCGACGGCGCAGCCGGTGTCGTCCTGGGCGTGGATGCCGAGCCGGGCCCCGGTGTCGGCGGCGACCGTGGAGACGACGGCCTGGACCTGCGCGGGGAGCATGCCGCCGTTGGTGTCGCAGAGGACGACGACCTCGGCGCCCGCCTCGTACGCGGTGCGGACCACGGACTTCGCGTACTCGGCGTTGGCGCGGTAGCCGTCGAAGAAGTGCTCGCAGTCCACGAAGACCCGGCGGCCCTGCTCGCGGAGGTGGGAGACGGTGTCGCGGACCATCTCCAGGTTCTCCTCCAGGGTGGTGCGCAGGGCCAGCTCCACGTGGCGGTCGTGCGCCTTGGCCACCAGCGTGATCACCGGGGCGCCGGAGTTCAGGAGGGCCTGCACCTGGGGGTCCTCGGCCGCGCTGCCGCCGGCCCTGCGGGTCGCGCCGAACGCCACGAGCTGGGCGTTCTCGAACGTGATCTCCTGCTGGGCGCGGGCGAAGAACTCCGTGTCGCGCGGGTTGGCCCCCGGCCAGCCGCCCTCGATGTACCCCACACCGAAGGTGTCCAGATGACGGGCGATGGTCAGCTTGTCGGCGACCGTCAGGTTGATGCCCTCACGCTGAGCACCGTCGCGCAGTGTGGTGTCGAAGACATGGAAACTGTCGTCGGTGGCGTTGGCCTTGGTGGTCATGCTGATCTGACTCCTGTCGGATGAGTGGATCCGGACGGTCTGGGCCTGCTCGGGGAACCCGGAACAGGCCCCAGCTCCACTTGCCCCCATCATCTCGCGCGCCTCGCTCCGGCCCGGGTGCGGGCCGGAAAACGAAAAAACCCCTCGCGGGTGCGAGAGGTCTGCGCGCGGGTCTGGGGCACGATGGCCGCGCCGTACGGGGTGGTACGGGACGGTCACTGCGGACCGGCGCGCCTGCTGCCAATAATCATGACGAACGAGGACACGGAAGCAGTCTCGCACAGCGACGGCCCCGTGACTGCGGTGTCTCAGGATGCGGTCGTGACACCCGTTGCCTCCCTCAATGAGCGCCCCGTGTCAGCGTCTCGTCCAGGAACTCCGCCGCCTGCGCCAGCACCTGTTCGCGCCCCGTCCCCGGGATGCCGACCGTCACGTGGACGCTGAACCCGTCGAGCATCGCCCGCAGCCGGGCGGCGAACCGGTCGGCGTCCACGGGCCGGAACTCGCCGCGCGAGACCCCCTCGGCGAGCAGTGCCACCAGGTCACGGTGCCAGACCCCTTCGATGGCGGCCTGGCGGGCGCGGGCGTCGTCGTCGGCGTTCTGGGAGCGGCCCCAGACCTCCAGCCAGAGCGTCCAGTGGGGGTCCCGGTGCCCGGCGGGCAGGTAGAGGCCGATGTACGCGTCCAGCCGCGCGCGGGCGGTTCCCGGCCGGGCGAGCAGGGCGCCGCGCTCGGCCCCGAGGCGCCGCTCGCTCCACTCCAGGGTCTGGAGGAGCAGTTCGTCCTTGGTGCGGAAGTAGTAGAGGAGGTGCCCGCTGCTCATCCCCACCTCCCGCCCCAGTCCGGCCATGGTCAGCCCGTCGAGCCCGCGCTCGGCGACGGCGGCCATGGCGGCGGCGAGGACGTCCTCGCGGGGCGGGGCGGCGTGGTGGGTGCGACGGGGGGCGCGGGTCATGGGTTCGCTCGGACCTTCGGCTGCTGCTGGGTGATGCAGTGGATGCCTCCACCGCCGGCGAAGATCGTACGGGCGTCGACGAGGGTGACCGTACGGTCCGGGAAGAGACCGCGGAAGATCGCGGCGGCCTCCTCGTCGCGCGGGTCGTCGAAGGCGCAGAGGATCACGGCGTCGTTGCAGAGGTAGTGGTTGATGTAGGAGTAGTCGACCCATTCCCCGTCCTCGTCGCACAGGACGGTGGGCGCGGGCACCTCGACGACCTCCAGGGCGCGGCCCCGGGCGTCGGTGGCGGCCCGCAGGATCGCCAGGGTCTCCCGGGTGACCTCGTGGTCGGGGTGGGCGGGGTCCGGCTGGACGTGGACGACGACCGCGCCCGGGCGGGCGAAGGCGGCGACGATGTCGACATGGCCGAGCGTGCCGTACGTCCCGTAGTCGCCGGTCAGCCCCCGGGGCAGCCAGATGGCCTTCTCGGTGCCGAGGCGTGCGTGGACCTCCGCCTCGACCTGCTCCCTGCTCCAGCCGGGGTTGCGCTCCTCGCCGAGCTGGACGGTCTCGGTGAGCAGGACGGTGCCTTCGCCGTCGACGTGGATCGCGCCGCCCTCGTTGACGAGCGGGGAGCTGTGGGCGGGCACCCCGGCCAGCTCGGCGACGCCCCGGGCGATGTGCTGGTCGTGCCCCCAGCGGGCCCAGCCCTGCGCGCCCCAGCCGTTGAACGTCCAGTCGACGGCGGCGAGCGTCCGGCCGTCGGTGACGAAGGTGGGGCCGATGTCCCGCATCCAGGCGTCGTCGAGCGGCCGCACGACCAGCTCCACGTCCGGCCCGAGCAGCGTCGCCGCACCCTCCTCCTGGCCGGGCCCGACGACCATGGTCACCGGCTCGAAGCGCCGCACGGCACGGGCGACACCGGCCCAGGCGCGGCGGGCCCCGTCCAGCTCGTCGTCGGAGGCGAAGGTGGGGTTGGGCCCGGGCCAGGCCATCCAGGTGCGCTCGTGGGGGGCCCACTCGGGGGGCATGCGGAAGGGGGCGGGGGTGAGGGGCATGGTGGCTCCTGGTCGAGATGCTTAGAGTGCCACTCTAACTTCAGGCCAAGCCCGCACGGAAGCTTGGCCCGTGGGGTTTGAGCGGCGCTCTATCCTTCGGCACGGAAGAACCCGTACCGGCCCTGCGCCCTGGGCGGGCCGGCGATGGACGGCCCGACCGCCGCCCCGGCACTACCAGATGCCGTCGACGACCTCTTCGAAGGCGAGGTGCCACGGTGAGTCCTCGCCGGCGAACGGGAGCGGGTCGAACGAGGAGATGTCGGCGCGCAGGGCGTCCACGCGCTCCTCGATCGCTCCGTCGTCGTTCCTCGGTCGCCGGCAGAGCGCCTCGAACCTGGTCAGCGCGTACACAAGGGATTCCACGTCGCGGTGGATCGGGTGGTGGACCAGTCCGTCCACGCCGTCGCCGAGGGCGTGAACGGTCCCCCGGTCCGGGTCGAGCGCGAGCGTGGTGTCGGCGAGGAGCCCGAGCACGAGCCAGTGCCGACAGGAGTCGGGGACGGGGCCTCGGCCGCCGTACCAGCCGGCGAGGTCGATGAAGTCGTCCGCGCGCAGGCTCGCCCTCGACATGAACCATGGGGTGTCGGGGAGGCCGATGGCGCTCAGGACGAAAGCGGTGCGGTCGTCGAGCCGGTGGTGCGGTGCGTCGTAGCGGGGGAAGTGGACTACGCCCGTCAGGCCGAACACGGAGCGCACGTCGTCGGCGGTGAGGGCGGACTTCATGCCGGGCCCTTCGCCTTCCGTGAGGGCGGCCGGGGACAGAGGCCGCGACCGGAGAGAGCGGCGCAAGTCGATCCACCGCGATCGGGGACCGCTGCCGGTCAGGGCCCGCATGCCGGAGCACGCGGGCCCTGACCGGTCCGGGGAGCAGGTGTCCCTAGCCGAGCGGGTGCATCCAGCCGTGGGTGTCCTCGACGACACCGCGCTGGATGTCGAGAAGACGCTCCCGGAGCTTCATGGTGACCTCGCCGGGCTCGCCGGCGCTCTGGGTCCACTCGCCGCCCTCGGACTTCACCAGGCCGACGGGGGTGATGACGGCGGCCGTGCCGCAGGCGAAGACCTCGACGAGGGTGCCCTTCGCGGTGTCGTCGCGCCACTGGCCGATGGAGATCCGGCCCTCCTCGGAGCCGTAACCGAGGTCGCGGGCGACCTTGAGGAGGGAGTCGCGGGTGACGCCGGCGAGCAGCGAACCCGTGAGGGACGGCGTGATGATCTTCTTCGAGCCGTCCTCCTGGGCGTACACGAAGTAGAGGTTCATGCCGCCGAGCTCCTCGACCCACTTGTGCTCGACCGCGTCGAGGTAGGCGACCTGGGCGCAGCCGTGTGCGGCGGCCTCGGCCTGGGCGAGGAGGGAGGCGGCGTAGTTGCCGCCGGTCTTGGCGTCGCCCACGCCGCCGGGGACGGCGCGGACGCGGTTCTCCGAGAGCCAGATGGAGACCGGCTTCACTCCGCCGGGGAAGTAGGCGCCGGCGGGCGAGGCGATGACCAGGAAGAGGTACTCGTTGGCCGGCTTCACGCCGAGGCCGACCTCGGTGGCGATCATGAAGGGGCGCAGGTAGAGGGACTCCTCGCCGCCGTGGGCCGGGACCCACGCCTTGTCCTGCCGCACCAGCGCGTCGCACGCCTCGATGAACGTCTCGACGGGCAGCTCGGGCATGGCCAGGCGCGCGGCCGAGCGCTGGAAGCGGCGGGCGTTGGCGTCGGGGCGGAAGGTGGCGACCGTGCCGTCGGGCCGGCGGTAGGCCTTGAGGCCCTCGAAGATCTCCTGCGCGTAGTGCAGGGTCATGTTGGCCGGGTCCAGGGACAGCGGGCCGTAGGGGACCAGCTGGGCGTCGTGCCAGCCCCGGCCCTCGGTCCAGCGGATGGTCACCATGTGGTCGGTGAAGTGCCGGCCGAATCCGGGGTTGGCCAGGATCGCCTCGCGCTCCGCGTCGGACAGCGGGTTCGAGGAGGGCTTGAGCTCGATCGTGGGCGTCGTCATGAGTGCGTGTCCTTCACCGGTCTTGTGTGTGATGGACCGCGCTCACGCCCGTCTCTGCCCGACGTTTTCCGGTCAGGTCCTAGGACGTCCGAGCTTTACCGCGAGCAACGGCCCCGCGTTCGATTATCACGTGCGGGGGGCCGTGCACGAAACGGTGTGCGTGCGGTCCAGGGGTTGATGGTGGCACCCGGAGGCCGCACAGGTGAAGCCGCCGGGTGCTTTCGCTGACCCGGCGGCTTCGGATGGAGTCGTCGGATCAGCCCGCTACGCGTACCGCGAGGGCGTCGCCGATCTCGTCGGTCGTACGCGTGGCGGCACCTCCCCCAGAGCCTGAAGGGCCTGGGAGGTGCCCCCCTCGCTCCGCGAGGTCGGCGGAGACGGCGTCCTCGATGCGCGCGGCCTCGGCCTCGTAGCCGAGGTGGCGCAGCAGGAGGGCGACGGAGAGAACCGTGGCGGTCGGGTCGGCCTTGCCCTGCCCCGCGATGTCGGGGGCCGAGCCGTGGACCGGCTCGAACATCGACGGGAACGCGCCCGTCGGGTTGATGTTGCCGGAGGCGGCCAGGCCGATGCCGCCGGAGACGGCCGCGGCGAGGTCGGTGAGGATGTCGCCGAAGAGGTTGTCGGTGACGATGACGTCGAAGCGCTCCGGCTGGGTGACGAAGAAGATCGTCGCGGCGTCGACGTGCAGATAGTCGGTGCTGACCTGCGGATACTCGGCGGCGACCCGGTCGAAGGTGTTCTTCCACAGGTGGCCGGCGTAGACGAGGACGTTGTTCTTGTGGACCAGCGTCAGCTTCTTGCGCGGGCGGGCCGCCGCGCGCTCGAAGGCGTCGCGGACCACGCGCTCGACGCCGTACGCCGTGTTGAGGCTGACCTCGGTGGCGACCTCGGCGGGGGTGCCGGTGCGCAGCGAGCCGCCGTTGCCGGTGTACGGGCCCTCGGTGCCCTCGCGCACGACGACGAAGTCGATGTCGGGGCGGCCGGCGAGCGGGGTCGCGGTGTTGGGGAAGAGCTTGGAGGGCCGCAGGTTGATGAAGTGGTCGAACGCGAAACGCAGCTTCAGCAGCAGCCCCCGCTCCAGGACGCCGGACGGCACGGACGGGTCGCCGATCGCGCCGAGGAGGATGGCGTCGTGTTTCTTGAGGGCTTCCAGCTCCGCGTCCGGGAGGGTGTCGCCGGTGCGGTGCCAGCGCTGGGCGCCGAGGTCGTACTCCTTGGTCTCCAGCTTCACATCCTGCGGGAGGACGGCGTTGAGGACCTTGAGACCCTGGGCCACGACTTCCTGGCCAATTCCATCACCGGGGATCACTGCGAGATCGATGCTGCGAGACATGCCGGAAGCCTAACGGTGCGTCCCACCCCATGACATCCGGTGTCCACCATTCGGACAGGACGCAGGGGTGTCCGGGGCGTTCCGGGGTGTTCCGGGTGGGGGCGGGTGGTGTGCGGGCGGCTCAGTGGCCGGTCGAGCCGCCGTTGTCCCGGCGGTCCAGGGCGCGCTGGAGAGCGGCGGCGGCGTTCTTGCGGTCCGACTCGGACGGACGGGCGGCGTGACGGACGCGACGTGCGGTGGTGGTGGCCATGAGGATCGACTCCTTGAGATCGCATGGATGCCGGGGGCGGGCCGCACACCGTGGTGCGGCGCCGAGGCCGGGCCGGGATCGGATTTCGAGGTGCCGGAAGGGGCGGGGAGCGTACGCCGCAGGGGTTGCCTGCTTCGGGGCGTGCGCCCGCATCCGCCGGTCGCTCGATCGAGCGATTCGTTCGGCTCCTACCAAGTTAGGACAGCGGAGCCGTCCTGTCTCCACAGTTACTCGGACTTCCTACTATCTGAGACGGTCACCTTCGCGCGCTCCGCCCGCAGCTCCCGGATCAACGCCTGGTCCGCGAGCGATCGCGCCTGCTCAGAGGTGGTGACACAGGGTTCTCAGGATGCCGCAGGGCGAGAACACCGGCCGGATTGCCATCCGGATCGCCCACTGAGACCCGCCCCCGTCCGTCACAGCAGGTCGCCGTCCCGCCAGTCGAACTGGAGCGTCTCGCCGGGCGCGGGCAGGGGGCGTCCGGCCGCGGGGCGGACATAGGTGGTGCCCTCCTCCTCGGGCAGCGGGACGGGGCCGGCCGGGCCGAGGGCGGCGAGGCGGCCCGGCCACACCTGCCAGCCGCGCGCCGCGTAGAGCGCCGCGCCGGCGTCGGAGGCGGACAGGGCCCCGAAGTCGTGGGCCGTGTCGACGACGTGTTCCAGCGCGGCCATCACCCGGTGGCCGTGGCCCTGGCGGCGGTGGCCGGCGTGGACGGCGACGGCCTCGACGTATCCGGCGCGGTAGGAGCGGTCCGCGTGCAGGACCCGGCGCTGGACGACGCTGCCGTGGGCGATCAGGAGGCCGCCGGCGTCGTGCACCAGGGCGTGGACGCCGCCGAGGGAGTGCTCCCAGTCCTCGTCGGCGAAGTCGCCGTCGAAGGCGGTGTCGAGCAGTTCGCGGATCCGGCCCCGTTCGGAGGCGGTGAGCTCGGACGTGTGGGCGACGCGCACTGCGGGAGACCGGTCCATGGCCTCAAGCCTGCCAGCAGCCCCGGCCCGCACGACAGCGAATATCGCCGCCGCGCGCGGGCCCGCCCGGACCGGGGTGCGCGGGGTCCGGGCGGGCGGGGTCGAGCGGTGCCGGTGCGGTGACACCGGCGGTGGCGGCTCAGTACACGGTCACGCCGTACGCGGAGAGCGCCTCGGTGACCGGCTGGTGGATGGCCGAGCCCGCGGTGCCCGAGCAGCCGGAGCTGCCGGAGTGGATGCCGAGGGCGACGGATCCGGCGAAGTGCGCGCCGCCGCTGTCGCCGCCCGCCGAGCAGGCGGTGGTGCGGACCATGTTGTAGACGGGCCCGTCGCCGTAGTTGACGGTGACGTTGACGGCGGTGACCGTGCCGGAGGTCACCTTCGTGGTGGATCCGCTCTTCTTGATCGCCTGGCCGACGACGGCGTTGGCGGCCGAGGAGACGTCCTGGGTGGAACCGTTGTAGAGGTCGACGGTCCCGGCGGGCGAGGAGCCGTCCGTGTAGCGGACGATGCCGTAGTCGTTGGTCGGGAAGCTGGTGCCCTCCCGGACGCCGACGACCGGACCGCCCGAGGCGGCCGACCAGTTGGCGGAGATGTTGGTGCAGTGTCCGGCGGTCACGAAGTAGCGGGCCCCGCCCTTGGTGACGTTGAAGGCCGCCGAACAGCGGCTGCCGCCGCCGTAGATCGCGCCGCCGCCCAGCACCTCGCGGTGGAAGACGCCCGGGACGCGCTTGATGTCGACGGCGCCGTCGAGCCGTTCGGCGACGGCTTCGAGGCGGGCCAGGTCCCGTGCGGAGACCGAGGAGTCGGCCTCGACGGCGACCCGGTTGGTGCGCGGGTCGACGCCCCAGGAGGTGCCGGTGATCTTGGCCTCGGCCTCCAGGGTCTCCATCGCGGCGTCGAGCTGGGCGGCGCCGCGGGCCACCCGGCGGACGGTGGCCCCGGCCGCGCGGGCCTGGTCCTCGGCCCGGTCGGTGGTGACGGTGACGACCAGCTTCCCGGTCTTCGCGTCGAGGTAGGTTCCGGCGGTGGCGGCGCCGAGCTGCCGTCCGACGGCGGCGTCGAGCGCGTACGCGGACGGTGCGGGGATCGCCGAGGGCGCGGGCGCCGGGGCGTCGGCGGCGGTGGAGGGCGCGGCTCCGAGGCCGAGGGCGCCGGCGACGAGCAGCAGGGAAACGCCCAGGCGCGCACGGGAGTTGCGTCTCATGGGGGAGCTCCTTCCGGGGTGACGTGTGGGGACGTACCGAGAAGGAATTTGACATGCTCATTACCCAACCCACAAGACCGCGTGCCCGGGGGCGCCGGAGGGCGGACAGCCGGTCCCGGTCAGCGGACACTGACCGGGACCGGTCCCGCGCCTGTCCGAAGCACCGCTTCCCCCGGGCCTCCCCCACCGCGCACACTGCGGCCATGTCCGACACGACGCCCACGCACCGGCAGTGGTCGCCCACCCATGGCGACCCGTACCGTCCCGCGCCCTACCGCCCCGAGCGGATCGCCCCCGAGGAGTCCCTCGCCCGCGCCGCCCGGCTGCGGGAGCGCATGGACGAGCGCAGGACCGTCCGCGCCTTCTCCCCCGACCCGGTCCCCGAGCAGGTGCTCCGCGACGCCGTCGGGTGCGCGGCCACCGCGCCCTCCGGCGCCCATCAGCAGCCGTGGACCTTCGTGCTGGTCAAGGATCCCGGGGTACGCCGGCGGATCCGGGAGGCCGCCGAGCACGAGGAGAAGGTCAGCTACGACGGGCGGCTCGGCGAGGAGTGGCTCGCCGCGCTGCGCCCGCTGGGCACCGACGCGGTCAAGGCCCACATGACGGACGCGCCCGCCCTGATCGTGGTGTTCCAGCAGCGCTACTGGCTGGGCGAGGACGGCACGAAGCGCAAGCACTACTACGTGGACGAGTCGGTCGGGATCGCGGTGGGCATGCTCCTCACCGCCCTGCACCTGTCCGGTCTCGCCGCGCTGATCCACACGCCGAGCCCGATGCGCTTCCTCGGCGAGGTCCTGGAGCGGCCCGAGAACGAGAAGGCCTTCGCCGTGATCCCCGTCGGCTATCCCGCCGATGACTGCGAGGTCCCCGACCTGGTGCGCAAGTCGCTGGACCAGGTGTTCGTGGAGGTCTGAGCCGCCGGCCCGGCCAGGGCCCCGCCTCATGGAAACCGCCCCCCGGCCGGCAGGGGGGCCGGTCGGGGGGCGGTGCTCTGGGAGGTCTTACGTCACCGGGAGACCTCGGGTCCGGGGCGCCGTGCTGCGGCGCCCCGGGAGGGCGTCAGCCCTGGTGGGGGTAGGTGTAGTCGGTCGGCGGGACCAGCGTCTCCTTGATGGCCCGGGTCAGGGTCCAGCGCTGGAGGTTCTGCGGGGCGCCCGCCTTGTCGCAGGTGCCGGAGGCACGGCCGCCGCCGAAGGGCTGCTGGCCGACGACGGCGCCGGTCGACTTGTCGTTGATGTAGAAGTTGCCCGCGGCGTAGCGGAGCTTGTCCATCGTGTACGCGGCGGCCGCGCGGTCGCCCGAGATGACCGAGCCGGTCAGCGCGTAGTCCGAGACCGACTCCATCTGCTCCAGCATGGCGTCGTACTTCTCGTCCTCGTAGACGTGGACCGCGAGGATCGGGCCGAAGTACTCGGTCGTGAAGACCTCGCTCTCGGCGTCCGAGCACTCGATGACGGTCGGGCGGACGAAGTAGCCCACCGAGTCGTCGTAGGTGCCGCCCGCGACGACGGTGCACGCCGGGTCGGACTTGGCGCGGTCGATCGCGGCCTTGTTCTTGGCGAACGAGCGCTCGTCGATGACGGCTCCGATGAAGTTCGTCAGGTCGGTGACGTCACCCATCGTGATCGCGTCGACCTCGGCCGCGAACTCCTCCTTGAAACCGGAGTTCCAGATGGAGGCCGGGACGTACGCCCGGGAGGACGCCGAGCACTTCTGGCCCTGGAACTCGAAGGAGCCGCGGGTCAGCGCGGTCTTCAGGACGGCGCGGTCGGCGCTGGGGTGCGCGACGACGAAGTCCTTGCCGCCGGTCTCGCCGACGAGCCGCGGGTAGGTGCGGTAGTTGGCGATGTTGTTGCCGACCGTCTTCCAGAGGTGCTGGAAGGTGGGGGTCGAGCCGGTGAAGTGGATGCCGGCCAGGTCGCGGTGGTTCAGCGCCACCTCGGAGACGGCGATGCCGTCGCCGGTGACCAGGTTGATGACGCCCTTGGGCAGCCCGGCCTCCTCCAGGAGCTGCATCAGCAGCACGGCGGCGTGGGTCTGCGTCGGGGACGGCTTCCACACCACGACGTTGCCCATGAGGGCGGGGGCGGTGGGGAGGTTGCCCGCGATGGCCGTGAAGTTGAACGGCGTGATCGCGTAGACGAAGCCCTCCAGCGGGCGGTGGTCCATGCGGTTCCACACGCCCGGGGAGTTCGCCGGGGGCTGCTCGGCGAGGATCTGGCGCGCGTAGTGCACGTTGAAGCGCCAGAAGTCGATGAGCTCGCAGGGGGTGTCGATCTCGGCCTGCTGGGCGGTCTTGGACTGGCCGAGCATGGTGGAGGCGGCCAGCGTCTCGCGCCAGGGGCCCGCCAGCAGCTCGGCGGCGCGCAGGATGATCGCCGCGCGGTCGTCGAAGGCCATCGCGCGCCAGGCCGGAGCGGCGGCGAGGGCCGCGTCGACGGCGTCCTGGGCGTCCTGCTCGGTGGCGCCGGCGAAGGTGCCGATGACGGCCTGGTGGTTGTGCGGCTGTACGACGTTCACACGCTCACCGCCGCCCATCCGCTTCTCGCCGCCGATGGTCATCGGCAGGTCGATCGGGTTCTCGGCGAGCTCCTTGAGCTTCAGCTCCAGGCGGGCGCGCTCCGGGGAGCCCGGGGCGTAGGAGTGAACCGGCTCGTTGACCGGCGCGGGGACCTGGGTGACGGCGTCCATGGTTGCCTTGTCTCCTTGGTGTCGGCGGGGATGGGTGTGTCGGCCGTGGCCGGTTCAGCCCCGGGTCGGGGCCGGGCGCTCAGCCCTTGGTGAGGATCGAGCGGCCGAAGAACAGCAGGTTGGCCGGCTTCTCCGCGAGGCGGCGCATGAAGTATCCGTACCAGTCGGTGCCGTACGCCGTGTAGACGCGCATCCGGTGGCCCTCGGCCGCGAGTCGGACGTGCTCGTCGCTGCGGATGCCGTACAGCATCTGGAACTCGTACTCGTCCAGTTTGCGCCCTGCCTGGCGGCCCAGCTCCTGGGCGATGGCGATGAGACGGGGATCGTGGGACCCGATCATCGGGTAGCCCTCGCCCTCCATCAGGATCCGGATGATGCGGACGTACGCCTTGTCGATCTCGGCCTTGTCCTGGTACGCGACGGAGGCGGGCTCCTTGTAGGCGCCCTTCACGATGCGCACGCGGCTGCCCGCGGCGGAGAGCCTGCGGGCGTCGTCCTCCGTGCGGAACAGGTAGGACTGGATGACGCAGCCGGTCTCCGGGTAGTCCTTCCGCAGTTCCTCGTGGATGGCGAACATCGAGTCGAGGGTGGTGTGGTCCTCGGCGTCCAGGGTGACCGTGGTGCCGATGGCGGCCGCCGCCTCGACGACCGGGCGCACGTTGGCGAGGGCCAGCTCGTGGCCGTTCTCCAGCGCCTGGCCGAACATGGACAGCTTGACGGACATCTCGGCGCGGGTGCCCAGGCCGAGGTCCTTCAGACGCTCGACGAGCTCCAGGTACGCGTCGCGGGCGGCCTCGGCCTGCGCGGGGGTGGTGATGTCCTCGCCGACGACGTCGAGCGTGACCTCCAGCCCCTTGTCCGCGGCGTCCTCCACGATCGGGACGACCTGGTCGACGGTCTCCCCGGCGATGAAGCGGTCGACGACCTGCTTGGTGCCGGGCGCGGCCGAGACGAACCGGCGCATCTTGTCGCTGCGCGATGCGGCGAGAATCACGGGACCCAGCACGGGGCACCTCCACGAATGTACGGACGAGGGGCCGTAACGGCACGAACGTGAACGGACCGGTACGGCACGGATAACCACCGTGAAATCTAGGGACCGCTCCGATCCTGTGCCATCGACACCTGTCACGCATCCGTGGCCGCCATCTCAGACATCTGTCTGAAGAAGAGCGGGAAGGGGTGCAGAATGGCGGAGTGACAGGCGACTACCAGGAACTGGTCGACGAGATCTCGGCCCTCCTCGACGCCCCGGCGACCCTGGAGAACCGGGATTTCGGCCTGGTCGCCTTCGGAGCCCACGACAGCGACGACGATTCCGCCATGGACCCGGTCCGCACCCGCTCGATCCTGACCCGGCGCTCCACACCCGCCGTGCGCGCCTGGTTCGAGGGGTTCGGCATCACCCGGGCGACCGGTCCCGTCCGGATCCCCGCCGCCCCCGAGGCCGGGGTGTTCCGGGACCGCATCTGCCTTCCCGTACGCCATCGGGGTGTCGTCCTCGGTTACGTCTGGCTCCTCGACGCCGATCCCGGCCCGACCGACGAGCAGCTGACCGCCGCGATGGAGGTCGCCGCCCGGATCGGGGCGCTGCTCTCCGACGAGGCGCGGGCGGGCGCCGACCTGTCGCGGGAGTTCGGAGCGGTGCTCACGGCGGGCCCCGGCGGGCAGCGCGACACCGCCGTCGCCGCGCTGGGCGAGGCCCTGGGGCCGGACGCGGAGGGGCTGCACACGGTGGTGTGCGTGACCCCGTGGGCGGATGACACCCCCTCCGTACGCGGGGTGGCGTCGGCGGCCGCCCTGGCGACGGTCGCCGGGCCGGGGGCCGCCGGGGCCCTGGCGCTGGCCGCGCTCGTCCGGCTGCGTGCGCCGGACCGCCTCGACCCGGCCCTGAGCGCCGCGGACCGGCTGCGCGCCGGCGCGGGCCCCGCCGCCACCGGGGGGATCGCCACGCCGCGCCGGGGTCTGGACGAGCTGACGGTCTCCTGGCGCGAGGCCACGGCGGCGGCCCGCGCGGCACGGGCCGAGACCCGCCTCGGCCCGGTCGCCCGGTGGTCGGCGATCGGCCCGTACCGCCTGCTGACCGCCCTCCCGGGCACCGGCGGCGCCCCCGGGGACCCGGCGGTCGCCTCCCTCCTGACCCCGCTGCACCGGGAGCTGGCACACACCGCGGAGGTGTTCCTGGACTGCGCGGGCCAGGCGGGCCGGACGGCCGCCGCGCTGGGCATCCACCGCCAGACGCTGTACTACCGGCTCTCCCGGATCCAGCAGATCACCGGCCTCGACCTGAACGACGGCGAGGACCGGCTGCTGCTGCACATGGCGGTGAAGCGGGCCCGGCTGTAAGGGCGTCCACCACCCGTAGGGCCCCGGCGCCGCGACGACTCACGCCGCTTCCGCCCGCCGGGCCTCCCGGGTCTGCCGCCTCAGCTCCACCCGGGCCGCGGGCGTCCAGCCGTCCGGGGTGGACCAGAACGGATGCCAGTGGATGCGGACGGACAGGTGGAGCAGGCGGCGGCGCAGCTCGGTGGTGTGGCGCGGGCGGGGCGCGGCGAGCGCGCGACGGACGTCGTGCCACTCCCGTTGTGCGCGGATCAGATCGTCGGGGAAAGGGAAGCGCTCCATCCCTCAATTAGATCGCATGTTCGAACAACTGCGCCAGTCGGTCGGATCGCCGCACGTCGGCCGACCACGGTGGTCGAGGTCGACGGGCCCCGACATCGCCGGGGCCCGCGGCGATGGCCGGGGCGTCCGTGACGGTCAGCGACACCCGCTCGGCGGTCTGCGACGCGGTGGTGTCGAGGAACGGGCCTCCGGTTGGATACGGCCACAGTGGTGCGGATAATCGACCTGGTCTTCGTACGCGCAAAAGGTGTAGACCGGTGAAGGAGTGGACGGCATGGGCGGTGGAGTGGACTTCGTCGGCGGGCTGCGTGACGACGGCCTGCCGGCAGCCTTGTCGGATCCCGAGCGGCTTGCCGCGGTCGCCGCGACGGAACTGCTGGACACCGGCCCGGAAGAGGCTTTCGAGGACCTCGCGACCCTGGCGGCGAGGGTGACCGGCGCGGGGAGGGCGTTCGTGACCCTGGTCGATGAGGAGCGCTCGTTCTGGAAGTCGTGCGTCGGGGTGCGGGCGACGGATATCGCGCAACGGCAGAACCCGGTCCGGGAGAGCTTCTGCTACTTCCTGGTGGGACTGGCAGGCGACCCCTTCATCGTGGACGACGCCGCCGCCGACCCGCGCACGCGCGAGCATCCCTCGGTCGGGCCGATGAACATCGGAGCGTGGGCGGGATATCCGCTCATGAGCCCGGACGGGCAGGTGCTGGGGAGCTTCTGCGTCATCGACGACGCCCCGCGTACCTGGTCGCGGGGCGATCTGAGCACGCTGGCCACGCTCGCCCGGTCGGTCTCCGCGGAGATCCATCTGCGCCAGAGCCTGGCGGCCGCGCGGAAAGCCCAACAGGTCTCCTCCGACCTGGCCCGCTCCCTCCAGCAGGGGCTGCTGCCCCCGGCGCTGGCGCCGGTGCCCGGCCTGGACGCCGCCGCCTCCTATCTGCCCGCCTCGGCCAGTGGTTACAGCGGCGTCGAGGTGGGCGGGGACTTCTACGACCTGTTCCACACCACCGGCGACACCTACGGCGCGGTCCTGGGTGACGTCTGCGGCAAGGGTGTGGAGGCGGCGAAGGTCACCTCGATGGCCCGCTACACCGTGCGCGCCGACGCCGGGCAGAGCCTCACCCCCGCCCTCCTGCTCGACCGGCTGAACAGGGCGATGCTCGCCCAGCGGTCCCCCCGCTTCCTCACGGCCGCCTACACCACCTTCCACACCACTCCCACCGGCCTGTCCGGGCGGATCGCCCTGGCAGGGCATCCGCCGGCTCTCCTCCGCCGGGCGAACGGCGAGGTCCACCAGCTCGGACGAGCCGGAACGCTCCTGGGCGTGCTGGAGCAGGTCCACCTCACCGATGTCGACTACCAGCTGTTTCCCGGGGACCTTCTGCTGCTCTACAGCGACGGGGCGTGCGAGGCGCGGCCCCGTCCCGGAAACACCGGCCAGGAAGCTCACGGCGTGTTCGGCGAGGACGAGCTCGTCGGCGCACTGGCCGCCACCCATGAGCTGGACGCCACGGCCACGGTCAGACATCTCACCGAGGTCCTGGCCGCACATCACGGTGGCTGGGCCAGCGACGACACCGCCCTGCTCGCCCTGCGCGTCCCCCCGGACGCCTGACGGGCCGGCCGCCCGGAAGACCGCGCGGGTGTCCGCGTCGTCGTGCCGGCCCGATGGACGCCCGACCGGCGGACCCGTCACTTGCCGAAGCGGCGTTCCCGGTTCGCGTACGAGCGCAGCGCGCGCAGGAAGTCCACGTGCCGGAAGGCCGGCCAGTAGCAGTCCACCCAGTGCATCTCGGCGTAGGCGGACTGCCAGAGGAGGAAGCCGGACAGCCGCTGCTCGCCGGAGGTGCGGATGATGAAGTCGGTGTGGTCGGCGACGGGCGAGTACAGGTGCCGCGAGATGTCGTCGATCCCGAACCGGGCGACCAGCTCGGCCGGGTCGCCGCCGGCCGCGATGTGCTCCTCGAAGGCGCTCTTCACCGCGTCGACGATCTCCCGCCGGCCGCCGTAGCCGACCGCCACGTCCACCTTGAGGCCGCCGCGCCCGGTCGTGGCGGCGGTGGCCTCCTTGAACACCCGGGCACTGGCGCCGGGCAGCATGTCGAGCGAGCCGATCGCCCGGACCTCCCAGTCGCGGCCCTCGGCGGTGATGTCCCGGACGGTCTCCTCGATGACCTCGATCAGCGGGCCGAGCTCCTCGGCGGGGCGGCCCAGGTTGTCGTCGGAGAGCATGAAGAGGGTCACGTGCTCGATCCCGGCGGCCGTGCACCAGCCCAGGAACGTGGTCACCTTGGCGCCGCCCGCCCGGTAGCCCTCCCGGACGTCCGTGTGCCCGGCCTTCCGGGCCCAGCGGCGGTTGCCGTCGACCATGATCCCGACGTGCTGGGGGCGCGGCAGGCCCACCAGGGTGGCGGCGAGCCGACGCTCGTACACCGCTTCGATCGGTCGTCGGAGGAACAGGGGAAGCAGCTTCATGGCCCCACTCCATCACAGGACCACCGGTGCCGGAGGACCCCGCCGGCGGTCCCGGACGCCTCCGGCGTCTTCCGGCCGGTCCTCACAACGGGCCGTCCCCGTCGTCCGGTTCGGTGATCGGACGGTCGCTGACCAGGGCGGCAAGCACCAGCGGCGCGTCGCCGTCGCTGTGCCCCACGGTCAGGGCGACCCACCGGCCGCCGGGGGCGACCGGCCCCCAGACCGTCAGGTCCCCGTACAGATCCTCGGCGAACAGCGCCTCGAACAAGGGCTCCACCGGCGCCCCGGCCTCCCGCCGCGACAGCGCCACGTGCAGCCGCACCGGCCGGTGCGGGCCCCAGCGGTCGTCCAACGCCCGCGCCAGCGCGGCCAGATGGCCCTCGGCGGCCTCCTCGGCGTCGTTCCACTCGGGGGCGTACACGCCGGTGAGGGGGTCCCCCTCCCAGAGCGGCACGATCCGGAAGCCCGCCCCGACGGTGACCGTCCATTCACCGGTGGCCGGGTCGCCCTCGGCGGCGGTGGGGCCGGTCGCCGGTACGGAGGCGGTGAGGAGCCCGGCCACCTCGGCCGTCGCGCGCTCCGCGTCGAAGTCCTCGCCCGCCCGGCAGGTCACAGGACCGCCCGGTCCATCGGGCGGGGCAGCGGAGCCAACGCCCCCGCCTCACGCAGCCGCTGGTACACCCGCACCACGCCCGCGCTGTCGCCCGGGGCCGCGATGCTCAGCAACTCCCCGCCGCCGGGCAGGGGTTCGCGGACCACCTCCAGGCCGTCGGGGACGAGGGCGGCGCGGGCCGGGGAGAGGTAGCCTGTCCGGCCGACGACGGGGTCGCCGACGGAGTACCCGGCGTCGTCCTCCAGCGCGTCCAGCACGTCGTCGTCGCTCACGTCGCCGAAGTCCGGTTCCCACACCCGGGCGACGAGCGACAGGAGCGCCTCCTCGGGGACCACGGCCCCGTCCGGGGCGTGCAGGATGATCGCGAGCGACTGGAGCAGGAACTCCGGCGCCCCTCCGGCCAGTCCGCTGACCTCGGCCTCCCAGCCGGGCGCCCCGGTGCCGACGAGCCGCAGCCCGGTGCCGGTGAGGTCCGACCAGTCGGCCGCGCTCTGGGCGGTGCGGAGCGCGCCGAGCAGGGCGTCCCCCTCGGCGGTGAAGGCGGTGGCGGGACCGTTCCCGTGGACCTGACTCCAGGAGTCGGCCGTCTGCGGGACCAGCTCGGCGAACCCGTCGAGGGTCCGCCGCCACCGGTCGGCCAGCGCCTCGGCCGGCTCCGGCCGGGGACCCCAGAAGCCCCGCACTACACGTCGCATGCTCGTCTCTCCTCCGTCGGCCGGCCCGCTGCACGCGGTCCCCCGGCCGGACGGCGGCCGGGATCACCACGCGTGCAGGCTACAAGGCGCCCCGGGACGACAGGGGGCTTGCGTCCCGGCGCGGCCTACTCGTCGAACGCCCCCGGCTTCCGGGTGCTGTCGTTGGGCTTCGTCGGGCTGTGGACCACCTTGACCGGCAGCCCTTCGTCCCGGAAGGCCCTGCGGGCCGCCTTGGCCACCTCCGGGTCGGAGAAGTGCCACTCCACGCTCCGGCCGCCGGACGCCTCCACCTGGGCGCGGGCCTCGGTGACGAACTTGTCCTTGCCCGACGGGGTGAGCGTTCCGCTGTCGGACTTGGACAGATAGCTGCCGTAACCGTTCTTGGCCTCCAGGAACGTCTGCCGGGAGGAGTCCCAGCCGTCGTACTCCACCGCCGGCTTGCCCTCGCGGGGGTGCGGCACGACGTACTCCTGGCCCCGGTTGGTACCGGTCACCTGCTCCTGGTAGCGCAGCCAGGACTCGTTCTTCCAGTTGGGTGCGGGGTTGCGGTCCCGGCTCGCCCAGTAGCCGTCGCCCGCGTCGGCGTCCCCGAGCGTACGGTCCGTGAGGTCGTCGGCCCAGGACGGCGGGTTGTAGTTGCGCGGGTCGGAGGTGTCGTTGCGCTGCGCCTCCGGGTACTTCTTCTTGTCCACCTCGGCCTTGCGCGCCCGCTCGGGCTCCTCCAGCCTCTTCTGCTCCAGGTGGGCGGCCCGTTCGGCGGCCCGCGCCTCGGCGGCGGCCGCCTTGGCCGCCTCGTCGCACCCGCCGTCCCCGAGGACGATCCGGCCCGGGGAGCCGCCCGCCAGCACTCCGGTGCCCGGGCCCGGGACACCGGTGGCCCCGCCCCCGCCCCCGCCGTACCGCACGCCCGGCGGGCCCGAGGCGATGGCGCAGCCGGTCCTGCGCGCCGCGTCCTCGGCGGTGTCCGCCGCGTCGTCGGCCTCCTTCGCCGCCTTCCGCACGCCGTCGAGGTCACCGGCCTCGGCCGCCTTGCGGGCGCGGCGGGCGGCGGCCCCGGCGTCGTCGGCGGCGCGGCCCACGGCTCCGGCGGCCTTGCCGAGCACACCGAGCTTGCCGACCTTGCCGACGACCTTCCCGACGTTGTAGCCGGGGATGAAGATCGAGCCGACGTTCCAGATCACATCGGTGACGGCCCGGGTCTTCTCGCCGTTGTTCCAGCGCTCGCGGACCTCGTCCCCGACGAACACGTCGTCCCCGACCGTGACCACCGTGCCGACGGACGCCTTGCCCCAGTCCCAGATCGCGCCCAGGTAGTCGCCGTCCGCCCACTTGTCGCCCGCGCCCGAGGAGTCCTGCGTCCACTGGTCGCCGAGCTGCTTGCCGTAGTCGGCGAGGCCCGACCAGGTCTCCGGCTTGAACAGGTCGATGATGCCGGTGATGTCGCCCCAGAGTCCGTCGACCACGAGGCCCTTGACGACCTGCGTCGTACGGTCCCAGGCACAGCCGAAGAAGCCCCAGCCCCCGCAGTCCTCCTGCTCCTCGGCCTGCTCGCCGCCGCCCTCGCCCTCCCCGTCGTCGGACGCCTGTACGTCGTGGGCGGCCTCGGGCTCCTCGTTGTCGTCGGGGAAGGTGTCCTCGCCGGTGCCGGGGCGGCCGGTGTCGTCGGGACCTCCCGTGCCGCCGCCGGCCGCGGTGGACCCGGAGCTGTCGCCGCCGCCGGTCCCGCCCGTGCCGCCGGGGCCCTCGGTGCCGCCTGAGCCTCCCGTACCGCCGGTCGCGTCGCCGCCCGCGGAGCCGCCGGTGGCCCCGTCCGCGGACCCTCCGGTGACACCGCCCGTGGTCGTCGAGCCGCCGTCGGCTCCCCCGTTCGCGCCGCCGTCCGCGCCGCCGTCCGCGCTCCCCGACGTACCGCCGTCGGCTCCGCCGTCCGTGCCACCGTCGGCTCCCGCGTCCGTGCCCCCGTCCGGGCGTTCGCCCGCCTCGACGGAGCCGCTGCCCGGGGAGACCGGGCAGGAGCTGCCGGTCAGCGAGCAGATCGCGGACTGGAGGCCCTCGGTGATCCGGCCGCCGAGGCCGCCCACGGTCATGGCCGCGATCAACGCGACGACGATCAGGACCAGGCCCAGGTACTCCAGCGCGGTCTGTCCCCGGTCCCGCTTCCAGGTGATCATGTGCGGGAGCGAGAACTTCGGCGGCCGCCCCCGTTCACCGGGCGGCAGCCGGAACCACGCCCGGCTCCCCGCGCGGCTGATCAGGACGATGATCAGGATCGGCAGGACCAGCTGGGTCAGCCCGTCCGGCGACCCGTCCCCGAGGTTGGCGAGGCCGCCGAGGATCAGCCAGACCTGGACGGCGACGATGCCCCACCGCACCCGCGCGCCGCCGGTCCTCACGTGCCGGGCCAGCAGCGCCGCGAGCACCCCGGGCGCGGAGGCGTACAGCAGGATGCCGAGCACCTCGGCGCCCATGGCGTCCGCGGCGAGGGCCGAGCCGGACAGGCCGACCGCCCCCAGCACCGTCGCCCCGAACAGCACGAGGAGAGCCACGCGCACCAGGACGAGCGGGCGCGGGAGTTCACGCCGCGGGGCGACGGCCGGAGCCGGGCCTCCCGCTACGGGTATGCCACCGACAGCAGACATACGTGATCCGACCCCCGGCACCCATGAGTGACATGACAACCGGTCACCCTAGGGGCGGGGGCCGCTCGCGTCGTGGGCCCCAGGACCCAACCCCGGGCCCACCCGGCGGGGTTGACCGGGACGCGGAACGCAACGTACCCGGCAGCGGGGCCGCTCGTACGGAACGAGCGGGCCTGCTACCGGGTACGGAGCGGGGTCGTGCGGCGGTGCCCCCCGCGTCAGTCGGTGAGGTTCACCGAGCGGGCCGAGGACGCGCCGATCTCCTCGGAGATCTCGGTCAGCACCGGCTGCGGGACGGTCTCGTCGACGGTCAGGACGACCAGCGCCTCGCCGCCCTCTGCGGCCCGCGAGACCTGCATGCCCGCGATGTTCAGCCCGGCCTCGCCGAGGATCTTGCCGACCGCGCCGACCACACCGGGGCGGTCCTGGTAGCGCAGGACGACCATGTGGTCGGCGAGCGCCAGATCGACGTCGTGCTCACCGATGGCGACGATCTTCTGGAGGTTCTTCGGGCCGGCCAGCGTGCCGGAGACCGCGACCTCCTGGCCGTCGGAGAGCGTGCCGCGCACGGTGACCACGTTGCGGTGGTCGGGCGACTCGGAGCTGGTGGTGAGGCGGACCTCGACCCCGCGCTCCTGTGCGAACAGCGGGGCGTTGACGTAGGAGACGGTCTCGTCGACGACGTCCTCGAAGACGCCCTTGAGGGCGGAGAGCTCCAGCACCTTGACGTCGTGCTGGGTGATCTCGCCGTACACCTCGACGTCGAGCCGGGCCGCGACCTCGCCCGCGAGGGCGGTGAAGATCCGGCCGAGCTTCTCGGCGAGCGGCAGGCCGGGGCGCACGTCCTCGGCGATGACGCCGCCCTGGACGTTGACCGCGTCCGGGACCAGCTCGCCGGCCAGCGCGAGGCGGACGGACTTGGCGACCGCGATGCCCGCCTTCTCCTGCGCCTCGTCGGTGGAGGCGCCGAGGTGCGGGGTGCAGACGACCTGGTCGAACTGGAACAGCGGGGAGTCCGTGCAGGGCTCCTTCGCGTACACGTCGAGGCCGGCGCCGGCGACGCGGCCCTCCTTGAGCGCGGAGGCCAGGGCCTCCTCGTCGACGATCCCGCCGCGCGCGGCGTTGACGATGCGCACCGAGGGCTTCACCTTGTGCAGCGCCTCGTCACCGATGAGACCGAGGGTCTCGGGGGTCTTGGGCAGGTGCACCGTGATGAAGTCGGCGACCTCCAGCAGCTCGTCCAGGCTGAGGAGCTTGACGCCCATCTGCGCGGCGCGGGCCGGCTGGACGTAGGGGTCGTAGGCGACGATCTTCATGCCGAAGGCCGACATGCGCTGGGCCACCAGGACGCCGATACGGCCGAGGCCGACGACGCCGAGGACCTTCTCGCTGAGCTCGACGCCGGTGTACTTGGAGCGCTTCCACTCACCGTTCTTGAGCGCGGTGTTGGCCTGCGGGATGTTCCGCGCGGTGGCGACGAGCAGACCGCAGGCCAGCTCGGCGGCGGTGACGATGTTGGAGGTCGGGGCGTTGACGACCATCACGCCGGCCTTGGTGGCCGAGGAGACGTCGACGTTGTCCAGACCGACGCCGGCGCGGGCCACGACCCGGAGCTTCTTGGCGGCGGCGATGGCCTCGGCGTCGACCTTGGTGGCGGAGCGCACCAGGATGGCGTCGACGTCGACGATCGCGGGGAGAAGCTCGGCGCGGTCGGCGCCGTTGCAGTGCCGGATCTCGAAATCCGGACCCAGGGCGTCGACCGTTGCGGGCGACAGCTCTTCAGCGATGAGTACGACAGGTTTCGAGCTCACGTGAGTCCTCACAAGTCCAGTGCGGACGGCCGTCCCGACGGCCGCAGGCGGTGGAGGGGCTAGCCGCGTGGAAGACGCACGACACTGTGGGCCCTGACGCGTGTATCTGTTGAGAAGTGTAGTCATGCGACGCGCCTCGTACTGCGCCCCGGTGAAAGGATCACCCGCACGAGGGTGGACGTGGTGTACCCCCGTACGGAACTGCCCCTCCGGTACCCCCGTACGGAGCGGCTTCTCCGGTCATCGCGGAGCGGGGCGGGTCCGTGAAGGACCCGCCCCGCTCCCCCGAGGCCTAGGCCTCTTCGTCGTTCACCCAGCTCATCAGCTTGCGCAGCTCACGGCCGGTGGTCTCCAGCAGGTGGTCGCTGTCGGCCTTCTTGTACTCGTTGTACTTGGGCAGACCGTTGTGGTACTCCGCCATCCAGGCCTTGGCGAAGGTGCCGTCCTGGATCTCGGTGAGGACCTTCTTCATCTCGGCCTTGGTGTCGGCCGTGATGATGCGCGGGCCGGTGACGTAGTCGCCCCACTCGGCGGTCTCCGAGATGGACCAGCGCATCTTCTCCAGGCCGCCCTCGTACATGAGGTCGACGATGAGCTTCAGCTCGTGCAGGCACTCGAAGTACGCGATCTCGGGCTGGTAGCCGGCCTCGGTCAGCGTCTCGAAACCGGCCTTCACCAGGGCGGCGGTGCCACCGCAGAGGACGGCCTGCTCACCGAACAGGTCGGTCTCGGTCTCCTCGGTGAAGGTCGTCTTGATGACGCCGGCGCGGGTGCCGCCGATGCCCTTGGCGTACGAGAGGGCGAGCTCCAGGCCCTTGCCCGAGGCGTCCTGCTCGACGGCCACGATGCAGGGAACGCCGCGGCCCTCCTCGTACTGGCGGCGGACCAGGTGGCCGGGGCCCTTGGGGGCGACCATGCAGACGTCGACGCCGGCCGGCGGCTTGATGAAGCCGAAGCGGATGTTCAGGCCGTGGCCGAAGAACAGCGCGTCGCCGTCCTTGAGGTTGTCCTTGACGGACTCCTCGTAGACCTGGGCCTGGATCGGGTCCGGGACGAGGATCATGATGACGTCGGCCTCGGCGGCGGCCTCGGCCGGGGTCACCACGCGCAGGCCCTGCTCCTCGGCCTTGGCCTTGGACTTCGAGCCCTCGTGCAGACCGACGCGGACGTCGACGCCGGAGTCACGGAGCGACAGCGCGTGGGCGTGGCCCTGGCTGCCGTAACCGAGAACCGCGACCTTGCGGCCCTGGATGATGGACAGGTCGGCATCGTCGTCGTAGAACAGCTCGGCCACTGGGTCTTCTCCTTGGTGTGCAGGTGTTGCGTCCCACCGTACGGCGGGGTGCGTCGTATGCGTTGTCGGGTCTCGCCATGCGAGCGGCGCGGAGGCCGCCCGCCGTTCCGCCTAGGCGGAACGGTCGAGGGCGCGCAGGGACCGGTCGGTGATCGAGCGCGCGCCGCGCCCTATGGCGATGGTGCCGGACTGGACGAGCTCCTTGATGCCGTACTGCTCCAGCATCTTGAGCATCGCGTCCAGTTTGTCGGCTCCTCCGGTCGCCTCGATCGTGACGGCCTCGGGGGAGACGTCGACGGTCTTGGCGCGGAACAGCTGGACGATCTCGACGATCTGGGAGCGGGTCTCGCTGTCGGCGCGGACCTTCACCAGGACGAGCTCCCGCTGGATCGCAGCGGCGGGCTCGAGTTCGACGATCTTCAGGACGTTGACCAGCTTGTTGAGCTGCTTGGTGACCTGCTCCAGGGGCAGGCCCTCGACATTCACGACGATGGTGATGCGGGAGATGTCGGGGTGTTCGGTGGTACCGACCGCGAGCGAGTCGATGTTGAAGCCGCGTCGGGAGAACAGGGCGGTGATCCGGGCGAGGACACCTGGCTTGTTCTCGACCAGGACGGAGAGCGTGTGCTTTTCGGACATGGAGTCGGTCTCTCTCTGTCTCTCAGTCGTCTTCGTTGTCGCCGAAGTCGGGGCGGACGCCGCGGGCGGCCTGGACCTCGTCGTTGGAGGTGCCGGCCGCGACCATCGGCCAGACCATGGCGTCCTCGTGGACGATGAAGTCGATCACGACGGGGCGGTCGTTGATGGAGTTGGCCTCTTCGATGACCTTGTCCAGGTCGGCCGGGTCCTCGCAGCGGATGGCGTAGCAGCCCATGGCCTCGGACAGCTTGACGAAGTCCGGGACGCGGGTGCCCTTGGCGGCGTTGCCGTCCGCGTCCGGGCCCGAGTGCAGCACGGTGTTGGAGTAGCGCTGGTTGTAGAAGAGGGTCTGCCACTGGCGGACCATCCCGAGCGCGCCGTTGTTGATGACGGCGACCTTGATCGGGATGTTGTTGAGCGCGCAGGTGGTCAGTTCCTGATTGGTCATCTGGAAGCAGCCGTCGCCGTCGATCGCCCAGACCGTGCGGTCGGGCATGCCGGTCTTCGCGCCCATCGCGGCCGGGACCGCGTAGCCCATCGTTCCGGCGCCGCCGCTGTTGAGCCAGGTGGCGGGCTGCTCGTAGTCGACGAAGTGGGCGGCCCACATCTGGTGCTGGCCGACGCCCGCCGCGAAGATCGTGCCCTCGGGGGCGAGCTTGCCGATGCGCTGGATGACCTGCTGCGGGGAGAGGCTGCCGTCCTCGGGCAGGTCGTAGCCGAGCGGGTAGGTCTCGCGCCAGCGGTTGAGGTCCTTCCACCAGGCGGTGTAGTCGCCGGTGTGGCCCTCGGTGTGCTCGGCCTGGACGGCCTGGACCAGGTCGGCCAGGACCTCGCGGGCGTCGCCCACGATGGGCACGTCGGCGGTGCGGTTCTTGCCGATCTCGGCCGGGTCGATGTCGGCGTGGACGATCTTGGCGTACGGCGCGAAGCTGTCCAGCTTGCCGGTGACGCGGTCGTCGAAGCGGGCTCCGAGGGCGACGATCAGGTCGGCCTTCTGGAGCGCGGTGACGGCGGTGACCGCACCGTGCATGCCCGGCATTCCCACGTGCAGCGGGTGGCTGTCGGGGAAGGCGCCGAGCGCCATCAGGGTGGTGGTGACGGGCGCTCCGGTCAGCTCGGCGAGGACCTTCAGCTCGGCGGTGGCCCCGGCCTTCAGGACGCCGCCGCCGACGTACAGCACGGGGCGCTTGGCCTGGGTGATCAGCTTGGCGGCCTCGCGGATCTGCTTGGCGTGCGGCTTGGTCACCGGGCGGTAGCCGGGCAGGTCCTGGGTGGGCGGCCAGCTGAAGGTGGTCCGCGCCTGGAGGGCGTCCTTGGCGATGTCGACGAGGACCGGGCCGGGGCGGCCGGTGGAGGCGATGTGGAAGGCCTCGGCGATGGTGTGCGCGATGTCCTCGGCCTTGGTGACCAGGAAGTTGTGCTTCGTGATCGGCATCGTGATGCCGCAGATGTCGGCTTCCTGGAAGGCGTCGGTGCCGATGGCCTTGGAGGCGACCTGGCCGGTGATCGCGACGAGGGGCACGGAGTCCATGTGCGCGTCGGCGATCGGGGTGACCAGGTTGGTGGCGCCGGGTCCCGAGGTGACCATGCAGACACCGACCTTGCCCGTGGCCTGCGCGTACCCGGTGGCGGCGTGACCGGCGCCCTGCTCGTGGCGGACCAGGATGTGGCGGACCCGGGTGGAGTCCATCAGCGGGTCGTAGGCGGGGAGGATGCAGCCTCCGGGGAGGCCGAATACCGTGTCGGCGCCGACTTCCTCGAGAGAGCGGATGAGGGACTGCGCGCCCGTGACGTGCTCAACGGTGGCGGACGGCTGTCCGCTGTTACGGGCGCGCGGCTGCGGGTGGTGGGCCCCGGTGGCCTGCTCGGTCATCGGCATTCTCTTCTCGAAGCTGAGGGTTTTCGCGGGTGTTTTGCAGCGGTTTGAGCTGTGTCAGTGCAACAAAAAACCCCTCGTGCCGTGAGGCAAGCGAGGGGAGCGCGCCGGGTGCGGTCGCAGAGTTTCATGGAGTGACTCTGCTTCAGCCGACGCGCTTTCCAAGTACGAGAATTCGGGTGCGCATGGCATTGACCCTCTCTCCGGCACGCATGAAGTGTCAAGTGGGTGGGACGGGCGTCTCAGCATGTGATCCAGTGAGCAGGGGGACGGAGCCGCCCGCCAGCACCGGCCGGGGGCTCGGGATGCCCGGTACGGGGAACTCCCCGCGGACCAGGGCCCGTCGCAGCCGGTACTCGTCGAGCGGGCCGGAGAAGGCCATCCCCTGGCCGTGGGTGCACCCCATGGAGCGCAGGGCGAGGACCTGCTCGGGGACGTCGACCCCGTCGGCGACGGACTGGAGGCCGAGGTCGCAGGCGATCCGCAGGAGACCACTGGTGATCTTGTGCAGCCTGGCCGATTCGACCACGCCCTCCACCAGGTTCCGGTCGAGCTTCAGGACGTCGATGGGGAGCCGGCGCAGCGCGTTGATCGCCGCGAAACCGCTGCCGAAGCCGTCGAGCGCGATCCGTACGCCGAGGCGGCGCAGGGCCACGAGGCGCTGCTCCAGGGCGTCGAAGGAGACGCGCGGGTCGCTGTCGGCGACCTCGATCATCAGGGCCCCCGAGGGCAGGCCGTGGCGGGTCAGCAGCGCTTCGACGGAGTCGGAGGGCGAGGCCGCGTCGAGCAGCCGGGCGGCGGAGAGCCGGACGGAGACGGCGACGGGGTGCCCGGCCCTGGCCCGGTCGGCGGCCTGGGCCACCGCCTCCTCCAGGAGCCAGCGGCCGAGCTCGGCGGTGCGCTCGTCGTCGCCGGAGACCCGGAGGAACTCGGCGGGCGTGAACAGGATGCCCTGGGCGGAACGCCAGCGGGCCTGGGCGGCGACGGCGGCGACGGAACCGCTGGCGAGGTGGACGACGGGCTGGTGGAGCAGGGCGAACTCGCCCTCGCGCAGGGCGGTGCGCAGCCGGGTGGCCAGCTCGGAGCGGCGTACGACGTCGGCCTGCATCTGGGGGGCGTACAGCTCGACCCGGTCCTTGCCGCCGGCCTTGGCGCGGTACATCGCGAGGTCCGCGTTGCGCATGAGGTCGGTGGGGCTGATGGCGGGCTCGGCGAAGGCGACGCCGATGGAGGCGGCCACGCGGACCTCGCTGGGGCCGATCCGGTAGGGCTGGGAGAGGGTGAGGCGCAGCCGGTCGGCGATCTCGTGGACCTGGTACTCCCGGGCGCCCTGGTCGCGGGTGCCGTCGCCCAGGATGAGCGCGGCGAACTCGTCGCCGCCGAGCCGGGCCGCGGTGTCGCCGGCCCGGACGGAGTCCTGGAGGCGGCGGCCGGCCTGGACGAGCAGTTCGTCGCCCGCCTGGTGGCCGATGGTGTCGTTGACCGCCTTGAAGCCGTCGAGGTCGATGAAGAGGACGGCGGTGCCGGGGTCGCCCGAGCGGCGGCCGCCGAGCGCCTGGCGGACCCGGGCGGTGAACAGGGCCCGGTTGGGCAGGTCGGTGAGCGGGTCGTGCTCGGCGTTGTGCTGCAACTGGGCCTGGAGCCTGACCCGTTCGGTGACGTCCCGGCTGTTGAGGAGGAGGCCGCCCTGGTGGCGGTTGACGGTGGACTCGACGTTGAGCCAGTCGCCCGCGCCCGAGCGGAAGCGGCATTCGATGCGGGTGGTGGGCTCCTCGTGCGGCGGTGCGGCCAGGAAGCGCCGCACCTCGTGGACGAACCGGCCGAGATCGTCGGGGTGGATGATCGAGGACAGCTCGGAGCCGACGAGGCCCTCCGCCTCGCGCCCGTAGACCCCGGCGGCGGCGGGGCTGACGTAGCGCAGGGTGCCGTTGGGCGCGGCGATCATGATGACGTCGCTGGAGCCCTGCACGAGGGAGCGGAAGTGGCTCTCCTTCTGGGCCAGTTCCTGGGTGAGGGAGATGTTGTCGAGGAGCATGATGCCCTGCCGGACGACCAGTGCCAGGACGACGGTGCAGCCGGTGAAGATGACGACCCGGTCCACCCGGCGGCCGTCGACCACGTTGTACAGGATGCCCAGGGTGCAGACGGCGGCGGCGAGATACGGGGTCAGGGCGGCCAGCGAGCCGGCGATCGGGCGGCTGGCGATCGCGCGCGGGGGGCCGGGCCGGCCGGCCGGCCCGGCCCCGCTCCGCGCTCCCCAGGGCGCGTAGGCGAGGAGCAGCGACCCGGCGAACCAGCCGGCGTCCAGGAGCTGGCCCGAGTTGTAGGTGGAGCGCAGCAGCGGCGAGGTGAAGACCGCGTCGCTGAGCACGGTGAGCGCGAGGGCGGCGATGGCGGTGTTCACCGCGGAGCGGTTCACCCCGGCCCGGCGGAAGTGCAGGGCGAGCACCATCGAGACGAGCACGATGTCGAGCAGCGGATAGGCCAGCGAG
Organism: Streptomyces sp. NBC_01116; assembly: GCF_041435495.1. Lineage (NCBI taxonomy): Bacteria > Bacillati > Actinomycetota > Actinomycetes > Kitasatosporales > Streptomycetaceae > Streptomyces > Streptomyces sp. NBC_01116. The sequence continues at coordinate 6,194,758 of NZ_CP108644.1, read as the reverse complement.
AGGGCCGCGGGCGCGACGCTGGCGTCCTGGAAGCCCGCCAGGTGCGTGGTGTGCGCGAGGGCGAGGCTCCAGGCGAGCGTCAGCAGGGAGCCGCCGATCAGCCAGGCGTCCAGGGCCAGGCACACCCAGCCGGCCCGGGTGACGGGCCGTTTGGCGAGCACGAGCAGTCCGACGATGGCGGGCGGCGCGAAGCAGAGGAAGAAGAGGTCGGCGAGGGAGGGCGTGGGCACGGGGACGCCGAGGACCACCTCGTACCAGCCCCAGACGGCGTTTCCGCAGGCCGCCATGGCGGAGGAGAGCGAGAACAGCAGCCAGGCGGGCCGGAGCCGGATCGCGACCGTCCGTGCGTAGAGGAAGCAGGAGACCGCGGCGATCAGGGCTGCCGCGGCGAGGCCGAAGTCCCCCATGACGAGCGCGACCTGCGGCGACCCCCAGCCGACGGCGGCGCCCACCGAATATCCCGCGCAGACGACGCCGAGCAGGATCCGTGACCGCAGCCCCGTGGAGCCGGCGGCGGACCGCGGGGCGAGCAGGGCACCCAGCGCGCTCACCGGAGGGCTCCCCGCCCCGGGCCCGCCGGGAACGTGCTCACCGGCTCCTGGTTCCTCGCGGGGCCTCTCCGGCACCGCTCGCTCCGGCCCGGCCCCGGCCGCTTCGGTGAGGCAGGTCCGGGGCAGGGATCCGGCCATCGGCGGGCGCTGTGCTCCGTCGGCGCGGGCGGCCGCAGCCGTCCGCTCGTCAGCGTCGGATCGTCTCTCCATGGCCAGCACATCGCCCGTCGCCCCCTCGCGTTCCGATGCTCCCCCCGCGCCGTCCCTTCCACGGCGCAGCCCCCCGGGTCGGACGATACACCAGATCCGTCACTCAGGGCCATAGTTCCTCTACGCTCCGTGACGAAAGGCGAGGTGAGCGGCACTGCGTGCATCCGGACCGCCCCGTAGCGTGGCTGCTTCGGCGGGCTCAGCCGGTGGTGGTCACGACGTTGCGCACCGGCTCTCCGGCGGCGAACCGGGTGAGCTGTGCGGCCAGCAGCCGCTTGGCGCGCGGTTCGAACGCCGAGGTGCTGCCGCCCACATGGGGCGTGATCAAGACATTCGGAGCATGCCAGAGAGGGTGGCCCGCGGGCAGGGGTTCCGGGTCGGTGACATCGAGTGCGGCGCGCAGTCGTCCGGATTCGAGTTCGGACAACAGGGCCTTGGTGTCGACGACTCCACCGCGGGCGACGTTGACGAGGAGGGCTCCGTCGGGCATCGCGGCGAGGAAGTCGGTGCCCACCAGCCCCTGCGTGGACGGGTTCAGCGGAGTGGAGAGGATCACGACGTCGGCCTCGGGCAGCAGAGCGGGCAGATCGTCGAGCGTGTGTACGGGGCCGCGTGCGGTGGTCCGCGCGGAGCGCGCGACGCGCGCCACCCGCGCGCACTCGAAGGGGGCGAGCCGGTCCTCGATGGCCGAGCCGATGGATCCGTAGCCCACGATGAGGACGGACTTGTCGGCGAGCGACGGGTAGAAGCCGGAGCGCCACTCCTCCTTGTCCTGCCCGTGGACGAATCCGGGGAGCCCGCGCAGGGAGGCGAGGATCAGGGCGAGCGTCAGCTCGGCGGTGGACGTCTCGTGCACCCCCTTGGCGTTGCAGAGGCGTACGCCGGCGTGGAGCAGGCCGAGGCCCGGCTCCACGTGGTCGATGCCCGCCGAGAGCGTCTGCACCACCTGGACGGCGCTCATCGAGCCGAGCGGGCGCATCGCGACCTCGGGGCCCTTCATGTAGGGCACGACGTAGTAGGCGCAGTCGGCCGGGTCCCCCGGGTAGTCCGGTTCGCCGTCCCAGAAGAGGTAGTCGAGGCCCTCGGGCAGCCCCTCGATCTCCTCGGCGGGGAAGGGCAGCCACACATCAGCAGTCGTCGCAGTCATGGTCAGGAGGCTATGCGACAGATGTGCGAGCGCTCCAGGGCCGCCCGGCCCTCGCGCGAGCGGCGGTCAGCGGGGGCGCAGTTCGAGGGCCCGCACCCCGGCGTACAGGGCGGCGACGTCCGCCGGCCGGAGCAGGGAACGTCCGGTGAGGCGGGAGACCCGGTCGAGGCGGTTGCGGACGGTGTTGCGGTGGCAGTAGAGGATCTCGGCGATCTCGGTGGTGGATCCGGTGTCCGAGTCCAGCCAGGCGGTGAGCGTCTCCATCAGGTCCTTGCGGTCCGGTGCGGCCAGCACCGGGTACGTCGTGGACCGGGTCGAGGACCTGATCATCCGCGGCGGCTTCAACGTCTACCCGCGCGAGATCGAGGAGGTCCTCATCACGCATCCGGCCGTGAGCATGGCCGCGGTGGTGGGCGTGCCCCACGCCACGCACGGGGAGGACGTCAAGGCGTTCGTCATCCCCGTGCCCGGCACGGACCTGCGCGAGGACGAGCTGATCGCCTGGTGCCGCGAACGCGTGGCCGCCTACAAGTACCCGCGCAGCGTGGAGTTCCGCGACAGCCTGCCGCTGACGTCCACCGGCAAGATCCTCAAGCGCGAACTCGCCGCGGAGGCCGGCGGGCTCCGGTGAGCCGCCCTGGCAGGTTGCACAAACTCCGCCGTCGGTGATTGCCGCGACTGCGCAGAGACGACCGGCCGCCGCTCCCCCAGGATGTGCCGTCGGACACCGATGTGATCCGGCCGCGTCATCCGGTTCACCCTGACGTCAGGAGTCGCCGTGTTGTGGAGAAGGAATCTGCTCGCCCCGCTGGCCGCACTCGCCCTGGTCCTGACCGCGTCGGCGGGCGCGGGCACCGCCGCGGCCGCCACGGACACGACCGTGGCCGCCGCGCCCGTCAGGACGCCCACCGCCTCTGCCGCCGGTGACTTCGGGGCTCCCGGCCCGTACGCCACGGCGGTGGAGGTCGGGGCGGTCACCACGCTGTACTACCCGCGCGACATCGCCGACAGCGACCGCCGCCACCCGGTGATCGTGTGGGGCAACGGCACCGGCGGCGTCCCCCTCGTCTACCGGGACCTGATGCTCCACTGGGCCAGTCAGGGCTTCGTCGTCGCCGCCGCCAACACCCCCATGTCCAACCTCGGGATCTCGATGCGGGCGAGCATCGCCATGCTCACCGGCAGGAACGCCGACCGGGGCAGCGTCTTCTTCGACCGTGTCGACCTGGAGCACATCGGCGCGTCGGGTCACTCCCAGGGCGGCGCGGCCGCCATCGTCGTCGGCTCGGACCCCCGCATCGACGCCGTCCTGCCGATCCAGCCCGGCCCGCTGGCGAACATCAACGCGGTGCGCGTACCGGCGTTGCTGCTGGCCGGTCAGAATGACAGCATCGTCTTCCCCGCCCTGGTCAAGGCCTTCTACAACGCCGCCGACCACATTCCGGCCCTCTACGGCGAGGTGCGCGGGGCGGACCACTTCACGGTCGTCGGCGATCCCGGCCCGTTCGCGGCACCGACCACCGCGTGGTTCCGGGCCCACCTCATGGGCGACCGGGCGGCCCGTGCCCAGTTCTTCGGCCCCGGCTGCGGCATCTGCACCGACTCCGCCACCTGGTCCGACGTCCGCCGGAACGGCCGGGCCCTGAGCGTCCCGGCCGCCACTCCGTAACCCGCCCCGATCCCCTCTCCGCCGCTTCCCCGGGCGCCCCCCGGCCGGGGAAGCGGCACTTCTCGTGAAAGGACCGATATGGACATCATCGCGACGACTCTCCAGGGAAAGGTGCGGGGCCGCGCCGACGGGGGAATCGCCACCTACCTGGGGATCCCCTACGCCGCCGCGCCCTTCGGGGTCCATCGGTTCCGCGCCCCGGCGCCCGTCGAGCCCTGGGAGGGGATACGCGACGCGCTGGAGTTCGGGCCGACCGCTCCGCAACGCCCCTACCGGCCGCCCCTGGACCAGCTGATTCCCGATGTGGACATCCCCGGGGAGGAGTGCCTCAACCTGAACGTCTGGGCTCCCCGGGACGGCGACGGACCGCTGCCAGTGCTGGTGTGGATCCACGGAGGTTCCCTGCGCAACGGCTCCGCCGCCATGCCCCTGTACGACGGCCGGGCCTTCGCCCGCGACGGTGTGGTCCTGGTCTCGGTCAACTACCGGCTCGGCGTGGAGGGGTTCGGCGTCTTCCCCGACGCACCCGACAACCGGGGTCTGCTGGACCAGATCGCCGCGCTGACCTGGGTGCGGGACAACATCGCGGGATTCGGCGGAGACCCCGGGTGCGTCACGGTCTGCGGTGAGTCCGCCGGAGCCATCAGCATCGCCGCGCTGCTGACCAGCCCGCGCGCGGCCGGTCTGTTCCACCGGGCGGTCCTGCAGAGCGGCCCGCCGCACACCGTGACGCGCGGCGAGGGCGCCAGGACCGTGCGGGCGATGGCGAAGGCGCTGCGGGTGCCCGCCACCGCCGAGGAGTTCGCCGGGGTGGACCGCGAGCGGCTGCTGGACGTCCAGGACGAGCTGGTCGGCAGGGCCGACCCGGTCGGCGGCGGACCGGGCTTCCACATCGTGGTCGACGACGACGTGGTGCCGGCCGATCCTCCGCCGCCCTCGGTCGACCTGCTGCTGGGCTGCAACCGGGAGGAGTACCGGTTGTGGTTCGTGCCGGGCGGAGCGGTGGACCGCGTCAACGGGCTCACGCTGCGGCTGGCCCTGTGGAAGTTCAGGATTCCCGGTCGGGTGGCACGGCTGTACCGGGCGGGCCGGCCGGACGCGAAGCCGGGGGTGATCCTCGGCGAGATGGCCACCGACCTGCTGCTGCGGGGGCCGCTCAACCGGCTCGCCGACTCCCGGCTCGCCGATTCCCGGGTTGCGGACTCCCCGGCTGCGGACCCCCGGGCCGCCGGCTCCCGGATCACGGCCTCCCGGTCCGGCGGCTCCCGGCCCGCCCGGACGTATTTCTACGAGTTCGCCTGGCGCTCGCCGGTTCTGGGGCTGGGCGCCTGCCACGCGCTGGAGATCGGATTCGTCTTCGACAACCTCCGTCACGGTGAGGCGCTCTCCGGTCCCGACGCCCCTCAGCCCCTGGCCGACGCCATGCACCGCGCCTGGGTCGACTTCGCCGCCTCGGGCGACCCCGGATGGACCGCCTGGGACGCCCGCCGCCCGGTCAGGGTCTTCGACCATCCCGGCACGTCCACGGTCCTCGCCCCGCGGCAGGAGGAGCTGCGGGCCTGGCTGTAGTGCCGTGCCCGGCCGCCGCGAGGGCCGCGGCCGGGTCCGCCGTCCGGCCCCGCGGTCGGGGCGCCCCTCAGGCGAGGTCCCTGGGCCCCGCGGTCGGGGCGCCCCTCAGGCGAGGTCCCTGGCGACGAGCGCCGCCTGCAACAGCCGCGCCTCGGCGGGGACGGCCGGGTCCAGCCCGGTCAGCGTGGTCACCCGGTGCAGCCTGTAGTCCAGCGTGTTGCGGTGGACGCACAGCTCCGCGGCGCTCCGGCTGCGGTTGTGCCCGTGGTCGACGAACACCCTCAAGGTGTCCAGCAGGTACGGGTGCTCGTCCAGCGGGTCGAGCTTGGCCGCCAGCCGCAGCAGTGCGTCACCCGGGCGTGCGAGCTGGTACTCCAGGAGCACGTCGTCGAGTCGGTACAGCCCGGGCCTGCGGCCCAGCCGCCGGACGAGTTCGAGCACCCGCCCCGCCTCTTGGGCCGCCGCGGGAACGGCGGCCGGGGCGGCGGCCGGGGCCGCGGCGGCGAACACCCGGTGCCCGGTGTCCTTCCCGAGCGCGTCCCGCAGGCCGGACAGGTCGTAACCGCCCGGCAGCAGGGCGATCCCGGCGACGTGGTCCATCAGCACCGGGACGCCCGCGTGGGCCTCCAGCGACGACTGCACCAGCCGGGGCGGCGGATTCGGCTCGAAGGACAGGGCGACCACCTCGTGCCCGCCGGCCACCGATACCCCTGCCGCCTCCGCCAGTTCCTCGTACGGCCGGCCGGCGAGCAACGCGGTCAGCAGCGCCCGCCGTACCCGCTTGTCCTCGCTGCGGATGTCCTCCTGGGCGTTGCGGTGGGCGAGCACGACGGCGGGCATCGCCGCGTGCAGGCAGGCCAGCAGCTTGGCTCCGGCGCCGGTCAGCTCCTCGGGTTCCGCCGTCTCGGACAGCACCTGCCACCACACTTCGGCGCCGACGAGATAGGCGGCGATCACCGCCTCCAGGGGCACGCGCTCCTCGGCCCGGCGCCCCGACCACTCGATCAGCCGGGTCAGGTCGCCCGGGCCCATCACGCCGTCCTGGCGCAGGGCCCGCAGCAGCAGATCGTGCACAGCGGTGATGGAGCGCGTCACCTCGCCGTCCAGCGTCCTGCGCGGCAGCTCCCCGTAGAACGGGACCTCCGCCGCGCAGCGAGCGACCACGGCAGCGGTGAAGTCACCACCCCGGGCAGCCATCCGTGCGTGTAGGCCGGGCATCGGCGTATCGTCACATCGCCCAAACGCTTCCGTCAATCACTCATCGAACTCCCCCGACGGGGACCTGCGTCGTGGATCGGACGGGCGTGGCCGTCCGGGTCCGGGACCGCGCTCCCGCGCCGTCTCCGGAAGAGCCGCCGGCGGACCGCGGCGGAGGGGAAGGCGCAACGGCTCGTCCAGGAAAGGGTTCGGGGAGTTGGAGAGCAGGACTATCGGGGCGGCGGGGCTTGCCGTGGGTGCGGTCGGTCTCGGCTGTATGCCGATGAGCTGGGGTTACAGCGCGTCGCAGCAGCTCGGCGACCGTTCGGTGCGGACGGTGCACGCGGCGCTGGACGCGGGCGTCCGGCTGCTCGACACCGCGGACATGTACGGCCCGTTCACCAACGAGCTGCTGGTGGGACGGGCGCTGAAGGGCCGCCGCCGGGAGGCGTTCGTCTCGACCAAGTGCGGGCTGCTGGTGGGCGATCAGCACATCGTCGCCAACGGCCGTCCCGGGTACGTGCGGCGGGCCTGCGACGCCTCGCTGCGGCGGCTCCAGACCGATGTGATCGACCTGTACCAACTGCACCGGGCCGACCCGGAGGTGCCGGTGGAGGAGACCTGGGGTGCGATGGCGGAGCTGGTCACCGCGGGCAAGGTGCGCTCGCTCGGGCTGTGCGCGGTGGGCGCGCGGGCCCCGCGCAGGTCGGGCGAGGGCCCGCACGAGGGAACGATCCGGCAGTTGGAGCGGATCCAGCAGGTCTTCCCGGTGAGCGCCGTCGAGGCGGAGCTGTCGGTGTGGTCGCGCGAGGCGCTGGCGGAGCTGCTGCCGTGGTGCGTGGCGCGCGGGGTCGGGCTGCTGGCCGCGATGCCGCTGGGCAGCGGCTATCTGACCGGGACGCTGAAGCCGGGCCAGGGTTTCGAGCCGGAGGATCTGCGGGCCAGGCATCCGCGGTTCACGGCGGAGGTGATGGCGGCGAACCAGCCGGTGGTGGCCGGTCTGCGGCGGATCGCGGAGCGGCGCGGGGCGACCGTGGCCCAGGTGGCGCTGGCGTGGGTGCTGCGCCAGGGCCCGCATGTGGTGCCGGTGCCGGGGGCGAAGCGGGAGCGGTGGGCGGTGGAGAACGCGGGGGCGGCGCGGGTGGTCCTGGACGACCGGGACCTGGCGGAGATCGACGGTCTGCCCGCCGCCCGCGAGTCCTGGGACTGAGCGCCGCGGTGCGGAAGCGGAAGCGGGAGCAGGAGCAGGCGCGGAAGCGCGCGCCGGTGCGGAAGCGATCGTCGTACGGCTGGGCGCGGCCGGTCGTGCGGCGGGAGAATGGGCGCATCGGGAACTCCTGGGCCGGTCGCGGTGTAGGAACAGGTAGTCAGGCAACCGTCGAAAGGATCGGTTCCGTGCGAGGTGCTCTGTTCGGACCTGTGCAGCCCCCGGCGATGCGCAGGGGGGCGGTGGCCGTGCTGGCGTCGGCCGCCCTGCTGCTGACCGCCGCGTGTTCCGGCGACGGGGACGGAGGTTCGTCCGGGCGGCCCGCCGGTTCCCCGAGCGCCTCGGGGGACTCCGCTGCCCCGGCCTCCCCGAGCCGGTCGGCCGATCCGCCGCCCGCGAAGGGCTCGGCGAAGGTCGTCTCGACGCTGACCGAGGACCTGAAGTCGCCCTGGGGCCTGGCCGCGCTGCCGGGCGGCGACCTGCTGGTGTCCTCGCGCGACGAGGGAACGGTCCACCGGATCGACGGCGAGAGCGGGAAGCAGACGCTGCTGGGCTCGGTGCCCGGGGTGTCCCCGTCCGGCGAGGGCGGGCTGCTCGGGCTCGCCGTGTCCGCCACGTTCGGCGCGGACCAGTTGGTGTACGCCTACTTCACCACCACGTCCGACAACCGGATCGTCCGCATGAGTTACGACGAGAAGCGCCCGGCGGGGCAGCAGCTGGGGGCGCCGGACACCATCCTGCGCGGCATCCCCAAGGGCAGCATCCACAACGGCGGCCGGATCGCCTTCGGCCCGGACAGGATGCTGTACGCGGGCACCGGCGAGACCGGGGACACCGGGCTGGCCCAGGACAAGGAGTCGCTGGCGGGCAAGATCCTGCGGATGACCCCCGACGGCGAGCCGGTGCACGGCAATCCGGAGGCGGACTCGGTGGTGTATTCGTACGGGCACCGCAATGTGCAGGGGCTCGCCTGGGACGAGGAGAAGCGGCTGTGGGCCGCCGAGTTCGGCCAGAACACCTGGGACGAGCTGAATCTGATCGAGCCCGGCGGGAACTACGGCTGGCCCGAGGTGGAGGGCAAGGAGGGCGAGGACGGGTTCATCGACCCGGTCGCGCAGTGGAAGACCTCGGAGGCCTCCCCCAGCGGGATCGCGTACGCGGAGGGCTCGATCTGGATGGCCGGGCTGCGCGGCGAGCGGCTCTGGCGCATTCCCCTGTCCGGCGGGAAGGCGCAGGAACCTTCTGCGGACCCGCAGTCGTTCCTGGACGAGAAGCACGGCCGCCTGCGTACGGTGGTGAGTGCGGGGAGCGACCGCCTGTGGCTGGTCACCAGCAACACGGACGGACGGGGCACGCGGAAGCCCGGGGACGACAGGGTCCTCCAGGTGGAGGTGGAGTAGCCGACCGCCCGTGCGGCATGTCGGAGGGAGCACGGCCCGTGTTCAATTTCTTCGAGGAGCTGTTCGCCCCGGGGCGCAAGCACACCTCGGACGAGCAGAAGCGGCTGGAGCTGAGCCGGGTGGATCTCGGCATCGGCGATCCGAACCGGGGGCCGATAGACCTGACCTCCGGGAAGGTGACCGTCCGTGTCCCGGCCGCGCCCGAGCGGGACGCCGTCCTGGACAGGCCGGGACCCGGGAAGCCGGTGAGCGGGCCCGAGGGGCGCGCGGACAGGAAACGCGGGTCGTAGCCGCGCGTGGGGCGTGTTTCGAAAGTCCCGCCTGCTCGGCGGCGTCTGGCACGCCCTACGCGGCCGGGTAGAGCCGGAGGCGGTGGGCGAGGGCGGCCGCCTCGCCGCGGCTGGAGACACCGAGCTTGGCCAGGATGTTGGAGACGTGCACGCTCGCGGTCTTCGGCGAGATGAACAGCTCCTCGGCGATCCTGCGGTTGGTGTGCCCGGCCGCGACCAGCCGGTGCACGTCCTGCTCGCGCGGGGTCAGCCCGAAGGACGCCACGGCGGCGATGGCGGGGTCCTGTTCGTCGGCCGCCGGCCGGTCAAGGCTCCCCTGGGCGGGTACGGCGGCCAGGACGGCCGGGTGGATCCCGGCGTCGGGGCCGGGTGCCGCGCCGGAGCCGTCCAGGGTGATCCGGGCCCGGGCCGCCAGCTGTTCGACGGCCTCGGCGAGCGGGCGCGCGCCGAGGCGGTTCGCGACCTCCCGGGCGCGGTGCAGCAGGGCCGTGGCGGTGGACCGGTCGCCGGGGGCGATGAGCAGGGACTCCGCCCAGCGGCGGTGGATCTGGGCCAGTTCGTACGGGCGGTCCAGCGGGCCGAAGGCCTCGGCGGCGCGCGCCCAGTGGCCGGGGGTGTCCGTGCCCTCCGCGCGGGCCAGCTCCGCGTCGATGAGGACGCCGTGGGCCGCCCATACGGGGACGAGCGTCGGGAGTCTCTTCGCACACCGGCGGATCAGGGCGAGCAGCTCCGGGCGGCCCGGTTCGGCGGCGGGCAGCCCGCGGGCGTCCGCCTCGATCATGGCGGCGGTCTGGAGCAGCGGCAGGGCGTAGCGCTGGGTGCCGGGCGGGAAGCCGGGGCGGGCCAGTTCCTCGAACGCGGCGCGGGCCTCGGCGAGCCGGCCCTGCGCTGCGGCCAGCAGCATGGTGTGCCGGACCGGGGCGATCAGGTGCTGGGGCTGCGGATCGCGCTGGCCGAAGTGGGTCCGGGCCAGGGCGAGCAGCTCCTCGCCCTCGGCCAGGTCCCCGCGCGCGACGGCCAGTTCGGTGCGGCGGAGGGCGGCGAGCCCCTTCGCCTTCGGGGCCAGCGCCAGGCGGGCGGCGGACGCTGCGGCGGCCTCGCTCTGGCCCCAGTGCCCGAGGGAGAACAGGGACTGCGCCTGGTTGGCGTACACCCAGGCCCCGGAGTCGGCGAGGCCGTGGCTGTGGCAGATCTCGATGCCGTGGTCGGCGGCGGCGACGGCCTCCAGCGACCGGCCCATCGCTTCGAGCGAGGAGGGCAGGTTGACGCTGACCCGGCCCAGCAGGTTCATCAGGTGCAGCTTCTCGGCACGGTCCCGGACCGCGTACATCTCGGCGAGGCCGTCCTCGACGCCGCCCGCGTCCGCGGTGAGCCAGCCCCGGGTGAGGCGGGCGTGCAGCTCGATGTACTCGTCGCCGACGAGCCGGGCGTACTCCACCGCGCGGTCGCTGTCGGCGAGCGCCTGCGGACCCGGCTGGTGGAGCGCCCGCCAACTGGCCACGTTGGTCAGGACGTCGGCCAGCACGGGGGACGGCGGCAGTCCGCGCACCAGCTCCTGCGCGGTGGCCAGCTCCTCCCAGCCGTCCCCCTTGTCGAGCCCTTGCACCAGGCGGGCGCGCTGCACCCAGAACCAGGCCTCGCGCAGCGGGTCGGCCTCGGACGCCAGGACCCGCATCGCCTTCTTGGAGATGGCCAGGGCGCGCTTGCGGTCGCCGCCGAAGTGGGCGGCGACGGTGGCCTCGGCCATCACGTCCAGGTAGCGCAGCGGGGTGTTCTCCGGGTCGCAGCCGGAGGCCGGGTAGACCTCCGCGTAGTCGAACGGGCGCAGCGTGGCGAGCACCGCGTCGGGGACGTCGTCCCAGAGCTCCATCGCCCGTTCCAGCAGCCTCAGCTGCTCGGAGTAGGCGTAGCGGCGGCGGGCCTCGACGGCGGCCCGGAGCACGGCGGGCAGGGCCTTGGCCGCGTCGTGGGCGGCGTACCAGTAGCTGGCGAGGCGGGTGGCCCGTTCGTCGTCCCGGACGAGGGAGGGGTCGGCCTCCAGCGCTTCGGCGTACCGGCGGTTCACGCGGGTGCGCTCTCCGGGGAGCAGGTCGTCGCTGACGGCCTCGCGGACCAGGGAGTGCCGGAAGCGGTAGCCGTCGTTGTCGGCCGCGGGTTGCAGCAGGTTGGCGCCGACGGCCGCGCGCAGGGCCTCGTCGAGGTCGACCTCGCCCAGTCCGGCGACGGTGGCCAGCAGTTCGTGTTCGACGAAGGAGCCGCCTTCGGCGACCAGTCTGGCGATCCGCTGGGCGTGCTCGGGGAGCGCCTCCACGCGGACGAGCAGGAGGTCGCGGAGCGACTCGGTCAGGCCGGAGCTGTCGCCGCAGCACTCCAGCGAGCGGGCCAGCTCCTCGACGAAGAAGGCGTTGCCGTCGGAGCGGTCGAAGATCTCGTCGACGAGCGCGGCGTCGGGGGTCTCGGCGAGGATGCCGGCGAGCTGGCGGCCGACCTCGTCGTGGCTGAACCGGGCCAGTTCGACGCGGGTGACGGTGCGCAGCCGGTCCAGCTCGGCGAGGAGGGGGCGCAGGGGGTGACGGCGGTGGATGTCGTCGGCGCGGTAGGTGCCGACGACCATGAGGCGGCCGCTGCCCAGGGTGCGGAAGAGATAGGCGAGCAGGTGCCGGGTGGAGGCGTCCGCCCAGTGCAGGTCCTCCAGGACGAGGACGACCACGCGGTCGGCGGAGATCCGCTCCAGCAGTCGTACGGTGAGTTCGAAGAGGCGGGCGATGCTGTGCTCGTCGGTCGCGTCCCGGTGGACCTCGCCCAGTTCGGGCAGGAGCCGGGCCAGCTCGCCCTCCTGGCCGGCGCAGGCGGCGGCCATCTCCTCGGGCAGGGACCGGCGCAGGGCGCGCAGAGCGGTGGGGAAGGGGGCGAACGGCAGCCCGTCGGCCCCGATCTCGACGCAGGACCCGACGGCGACGACGGCGTCGCGCCGTTCGGCCGCCATGACGAACTGCTCGACCAGACGGGTCTTGCCGACGCCGGCCTCGCCGCCGATCAGGAGCGCCTGCGGTTCGCCGGCCGCGGCCCGCGCGAGCGCCTCGGCGAGCGCGGCGAACTCCTCGGCGCGTCCGACGAACACGGGGCTGACTGACCTGGTCTCCACGTCGCCGAGCATCGCATACGCGGACGAGTCGGCGGGACCCGTTTCGCGGACGGTGATCATGCTCCCGGCGCGGTCCGCTCCCGCCGCGCCCGGTCCGGAGGGGGCGTCGGCGGGACCGGTGACCGGTGCGGCGGTGCTCCCGGTCCCGGGCACCGTCAGGCGGCCGGGGCGAAGCGGGTGCGGTCGCCCTCCACCACCTTCCCTCCGGGATCACCGCGGCCGGAGCGGCGGGCGGCCCGGCGGACAAGGCGGGCCCGGCCGATCTCGCGCTCGGCGTCGGCCCGGCGGATCAGCTCGGCGGAGGTGGAGCGGTAGAGCTCGTAGTCGTACATGGTGTGCCCCTGGTTCCTGGTCGTGGCAGCGGACCGGAGGGGTGCCCGGCCGGTCGGCCGGGGCCCTGTGTCCGCTGTGTGTCCACTGTCGTCGGCCAGGAGGGGGCGCCGCATCGGGCGAGTTCCGCATGTTCGGGGCGGTGGGGGCCTTAGGGCCGGACCCCGGGTGCCCGAGGGGTGGGCGGGGGCCTTAGGGAGGGTCCGGCGGATCGCGGCCGGGCCGCCGGACACACCCCTGCCCCGCGCCGTACGAGGCGTCGGGCCGGGGTCAGCCGCCGGCCGGGGCGCCCGCGGTGGGCAGGGCCATGAAGAGGTCGAAGTACATGCCCGCGGAGATCAGCACGCCGATGGCGCCGAGGGCGACCCCGGCCAGGGCGACCGCGCGGACCCAGGTGGGCCGCGGACGCTCGGAGGGGGTGCCGAAGGCGGGGCGGACCAGGACGAAGACGCCGACGAGCAGGGCCAGGACGGCGAAGACGCCGTTGACCAGGGCGGTGGTGTGCCAGGCGTCCCCGTAGATCTCGGAGATCTGCTGGGCCGGGCTGCCGCCGCCGGAGGTCTGGATCTGGCCGATGAGCGTCTCGCGTTCGGCGGCGACCCGGCCGGTCCACGCGCCGGTCAGGGCGACGATGCCGAGGGCGGCGGAGACGACGGCCGCCGCACCCGCGCCGACGCCGTGGCGGGCCTCTTCGAAGGGGTCGGGCTCCAGGACGTCGTCATCGTCCTCGGCCTGGCCGGCGAGGTCGCCGGGGGCCGTTCCGGAGTCCGCCGCGTGGGAGGACGTGCCGGTGGTGTCCCTGGCCGCGGGGTCCTTCGCCGGGTCCTTCACCAGGGAGTCCTTCGCGGTCGCCTCCTCCGTGACCGCGTCGGCGGTGCCCGCGGCGGGGTCGGTCGTCCCGGCGGGCGGGGTGGTCGTGGTCGGGCTCGTCGGCTTGGAGGGGGTGGTGTTCATGCGCCGCACGCTAGGGGGCCCGGATGAGAGCCCCCTTAACGCCGCGGGCCGCGCGGGGCCCGGGCCGGGGCTCAGCGCCCGGTACGGGCCCGCCATTCCGGGGCGAGGACCGACCAGACCTCGGAGTCGTGGCGTACGCCCCGGTGGAGGTAGTTCTGCCGCATCACCCCGTCCCGGGTCATGCCGAGCCGCCTCGCGACCGCGATCGACCGGGTGTTCCCGGCGGAGGCGATCCACTCCACCCGGTGCATGCCGCGCTCGCGCACCGCCCAGTCGATCAGGCGCTCCGCGGCGCGGGTGATCAGCCCGCGGCCCTGGGCGGCGGGCTCCAGCCACACGCCGATCTCGCAGGTGCCGGACTCCGTGTCGAAGATCCGGAAGAGGACGCCGCCGACGAGGACGCCGTCCAGCCGGATGCCGTACAGCCGCCCGGTGTCCGCCGCCTGCTTCTCCGCGTACCGCCGCAGCAGGGCGCGCGCCGAGTCCGGGTCGGTGACGAACGAGGCGAGCGGGATCCAGGAGTCGACCAGCTCCCGGGCCCGGTCCATGTGGGTGAGGAACTCCTCCGCCTGCCAGACCTCCAGCGGGCACAGCTCCGCCCGGTCGTCACCCAGGGATGCGGCGAACATCGCGCTCCTTCCCGGCCGGCCGGTCCGTCACCGGTCCGGCGCCCTCCGCGGCACCCGTACCGCGTGCCTCCGGGATCCGGGAACCGAGCGGCACGCAGTCGGGCGGCTCGATGCTGATCCGGGGCAGCCGTTTCTCCAGCCAGCCCGGCAGCCACCAGTTCGCCCCGCCGAGCATGTGCATCAGGGCGGGCACCAGCAGGGTGCGCAGGACGAAGGCGTCCAGGGCGACGGCGGTGGCCAGCGCGATGCCGAACATCGCGATGACGCGGTCGCCGCTGAGCACGAAGGCGAGGAAGACGGAGATCATGATCACGGCGGCGGAGTTGATGACCCGGCCGGTCTCGGCGAGGCCGACCCGTACGGCCCGCCGGTTGTCGCCGGTCTCCAGCCACTCCTCGTACATCCGGCCGACCAGGAAGACCTGGTAGTCCATGGAGAGGCCGAAGAGGACCGAGACCATGATCACGGGCAGGAAGGGTTCGATGGGCCCGGCGCTGCCGAGGCCGAGCAGCTCGCTCCCCCAGCCCCACTGGAAGACGGCCACGACGACGCCGAAGGAGGAGGCGACGGCGGCCACGTTCATCACGGCGGCCTTGAGCGGGATGCCGATGGAGCGGAAGGCCAGGAGGAGGAGCAGGCAGCCGAGGGAGATGACGACCCCGACGAAGAGCGGCAGCTTCCCGACGATGATCTCGGCGAAGTCGTCGTAGCTCGCCGTCACCCCGCCGACGTGGGCCTCCAGCGAGGTGTCGTCCCGCACCGGCGGCAGCACGTCGTCCCGGATCCGGTCGACCAGCTCGCTGGTCTCCTGCGACTGGGGGGACGAGTCGGGGACGACGGTGAGGAAGGCGGTGTCGCCGGAGCTGTTGTACGTGACCGGGCCGACGGACGCGACGCCCTCGGTGGTGCGCAGCTCCTCGGGCAGGGAGTCCAGCGCGAGCCGGTCGTCCGCGCCGTCGAGCTGGGCGGCGATGGTGAGCGGGCCGTTGACGCCGGGCCCGAAGCCGTCGGCGATCAGGTCGTACGCCTGCCGGGTGGTGGCGGTGGCCGGGTTGTTGCCCTGGTCGGAGGTGCCCAGGTGGAGGCCGAGGGCGGGCAGCGCGAGCACCAGCATGACGACGGCCGCGATGCCCCCGAGCAGCTTGGGGTGCCGCTCCACGAACGCGGACCAGCGGGCGGCGAAGCCGGTGGGCAGTTCGGGCCGCGGCCCGTGCTCGGCGAGCTGCCGCCTCTCGCGGCGGCTGAGCGCCCGCATCCCGATGAGGGAGAGCAGGGCGGGCAGCAGGGTGACCGAGGCCAGCACGGTGAGGACGACGGTGAGCGAGGCGGCGATGGCGACGCCGTTGAGGAAGCCGAGCCGCAGGATCAGCATGCCGAGCAGGGCGATGCAGACGGTGGCCCCGGCGAAGACGACGGCGCGGCCGGTGGTCGTGACGGCGTTCTGCGCGGCTTCGTCGACGGACATGCCGCGCCGGAGCCCTCTGCGGTGCCGGGTGACGATGAACAGGGCGTAGTCGATGCCCACCCCGAGCCCGATGAGCATGCCGAGCATCGGGGCGAAGTCCGCCACGGTCATCACATGGCCGAGGAGCACGATGCCCGCGTAGGCGGTGCCCACGGAGACCAGGGCGGTGGCGATGGGCAGCAGGCTGGCGGCGAGCGAGCCGAAGGCGAGGAAGAGCACGACGGCCGCGACGACGACGCCGACGCCCTCGGCGAGGTGGACGGAGGGCGCTTCGGTGAGGGCGACGGCGGTGCCGCCCAGTTCGACCCGGAGCCCGTCGGCCTCGGCCCCCTTCGCGGTGTCGACGAGGGCCTGGGCCTGGGAGGCGGGGATCTCGTCGGCGGGGTGGTCGAAGGTGACCGTGGCGTACGCCGTGTGGCCGTCCTCGCTGATCTGGCCGGGGCCGGTGCCTCCGTAGGGGCCGGTGACCGCGCCGACTCCCGGCAGCTCCTCGATCGCGTGGAGCGTCCGGGTCATGGTCTGTTCGACGTCGGCGGCCCGGACCGTGGAGCCGGTGGTGTGCCAGACGACGGTGTCGGTGTCACCGCCGAGGTCGGTGAAGCCGCGGGAGAGGAGTTCGGTGGCCCGGCCGGATTCGGTGCCGGGGACCTCGTAGTCGTTGGAGTACGCGGAACCCGCGAAGCCCGCCGCGGCGGCGGTCCCGCCGAGGGCGGCGAGCCAGAGGAGAACGGCGACGAGACGGTGCCTGATGCACCAGCGGGCGATGGCAGCCAACGGATGAGCTCCCTGCGGGTTCGTGAACATTTACCCACAGATGGCGTGATCTGCCCGTAAACGTCTCATGACCTGAGACCGTCACTCTGTCAGCAGAACGTGATCCTTTGTCCGTTTCGTGGCCATGGTCACAGGGCTTGATCTGTTCCCTACACGGAACGGATCAAGCCCTGCGGCCCTCGGGCCGGGTCAGCCGGAGACGCTGGCACGGCCGTTCTCGATGTGCCCCATGAGCCGCCGCCGGAAGCCGTCCTCCCCGTCGACGGTGACGGCGAGGTCGTACCAGCCGTGGGCGTCGGCCGCCGAGTGCACGAGCGTCCGGCTGCGGCCCGGCTTGACCGTGACGCGGCGGGTCCAGTCCCGTACGTCGTCCTCGTCGACGTAGCCGAGCGGCCGCACCAGGAAGGTCAGGGTCCGGCGGCCGGTGTTGCGCAGGGTGAGGTGCAGGTCGCGGTCGCGGTGGTCGATGCGGGAGGCGACCTCCGCTCCCCCGTCGGCCGGTCCGGCGAACTCGCGCCGGAAGCCGTTCGGCCCGGTGACGGTGAAGCGGTACGCCTCCCCGGTCAGCGGGACGGTCCAGTGCGCGGTGTCGGGGACGTCCTTGTGCTGCGGCGCCGGGAACTCACCGGCGTACGGGTACAGCGTGAAGTGCGCCGAGGACCGGCCGGTGTTGGCGAGCTCCACGCGCAGGGTGTCGCCCGACCGCCTCGCCCGGGCGTCCGGCCGGTACGGCAGCGGGCGCGCCGGGCGTGCGCCGGGCTCCTGGGCCGGGAGGTGCTGGACGGCGGGCGGCTTCGGCTGCCAGCGCCCGCCGATCGGCGGTATCGCACCGGGCCGTTCGACGGCGGGCTGCCGCCGGGCCCGGGTGAAGTCGAAGGCGGAGGTCAGATCGCCGGTGACGCGCCGCCGCCAGTCGCCGATGTTGGGTTCCTTCACGCCGGTCCAGCGCTCCAGGAAGCGGATGACGGAGGTGTGGTCGAAGACCTCGGAGCAGACGTACCCGCCGACGGTCCACGGCGAGACGACCAGCAGCGGCACCCGGATACCGAGGCCGGTGGGCCGGCCCTCCCAATGCTCCTCGGTCACCTCGGGGGGCGCGACGGGCGGCGGGACGTGGTCGAAGAAGCCGTCGTTCTCGTCGTAGTTGATCAGCACGGCGGTGTGCCGCCACACGTCGGGGTGCTTGCCGAGCGCGTCGAGGATCTTGTAGACGATGGTGGCGCTGTGCACCGGCGACGAGGTGCTCGGGTGCTCGGAGTCGATCGCCGAGGGGACCAGGTAGGAGACCGCCGGGAGCGTCCCGGCCGCCACGTCCTTGGCGAACTCGTCCGCCAGTGTGCCGGTCTCCACCCGGCGCAGCCCCCGCTCGAACAGGCTGCGCTCGCGCCGGTCGAGGGTGGCGACGCCCTCCTCCAGCAGCCCGAGGAGCCGGGTGCGCTCGGTCTCGGACGCGCCCCGGACCTTCGCGTAGAAGGCTTCCATGTAGGTGTGGCCGCCGGTCCTGGCGAGCGCCTTGCGGGCGATCGCCTTGAAGGTGGCGTAGAACTCGATCTGGTTGTCGGTGAAGTTCTCCCACTCGGTGTACGTCCGCCAGCTGCGCCCGGCCTTCTCCAGCCGCTCGGCGTAGGTGGACCAGTCGTAGCCGGGGTGGGTGCCCTCGTTGTACGCGTCGTTGCCGACGGCCCGCTTCCCGTTCGCCTCGAAGCCGGTCTTCCCGCTCCACAGGTGGTTGCGGTTGGGGCTGGTGGAGGTGTGGATCGAGGAGTGGTAGGCGTCGCAGACGGTGAAGGTGTCGGCCAGCTCGTAGTGGAGCGGGATGTCGCGGCGGTCGTAGTACGCCATCGTCGCCGCGGTCTTGGCGCTGATCCAGCCGTTCATCCAGCCGCCGCCCCAGGCCTTCGCGCCGCCGCTCCAGGAGTGGTCGAGGGCGCCGATGTACTGGAGGTCCTTCTTCTGTTCCTCGGCCGCTCCGCGCACCGGGAAGGGCAGCACGGTGGAGCCGGCCGCGGCGGGCTGCTCGAACACCGTTCCGCCGGTGGGCAGTTCGATGGCGTTGCGGTCACCGAAGCCGCGTACGCCGCGCAGGGTGCCGAAGTAGTGGTCGAAGGAGCGGTTCTCCTGCATCAGGATCACCACATGCCTGATCGAGCCGAGGCCTCCCCCGCCGGACCCCGCGTGGGCGGGCTGCGCGGCGATGGCGGCCTGGAGCGACGGCGGCAGGAACGATCCGGCCGCAGCGGCGCCGAGTGCGCCGCCGCCCAGCGCGAAGAGCCGTCGCCGTGACATGTCCGTGGTCAAAAGAGCCTCCCGGTTCCGGTGGTTACAGCCGGGAAGCTAGTCAGCGCAGGTGGCGTCGGGAAGGACTGCGTACGGACCGGTGGTGAACGTCCAAGAGGTCGGACCGGAAGTCCAACCGGCTCTCACACGCCGATGAGGTGCAGCGATGCCCAGAGCGCGAGCGTGGAGGCCAGGATCGTCGCGGGTACGGTCGCGAGTCCCAGCCGGGTGAAGTGGCCCAGCTCCGGAGCGTCCCCGTGGGCGAGCAGGATGCGCCGCCACAGAAGCGTGGCCAGCGACCCGACGTACGTGAGGTTCGGCCCGAGGTTCACCCCGATCAGGGCGGCGAGCAGCGGTCCGGGACCGGCCGCCGCGACGATCGGCAGCAGGGCGAGGATCGCGGGCAGGTTGTTGATCAGATTGGCGAGCAGCGCCGCGACCACGGCGACGCCGAGCAGCGCGGGCAGGGTCTCGCCGTCGGGCAGCAGGGCGGCTGTCCCGTCGCCGAGGCCGTTGTCGACGACGGCCTTGACGACGACCCCGAGGGCGAGGACGAAGAGGCAGAACAGCGGGTTGGCCGAGCGGACGACCGCGAGGGGGGTGGTCTCCCGCTTGGCGAGGGCGCGGACGCCGAGCACCAGGGCCCCGGCCACCGCGGCCCACAGCGGCTCGGCCCCCGCGAACGAGGTGACGACGAAGCCGGCCAGCGTCAGCGCCAGCACGACGAGCGTGAAGACGGGGACGGGCGTGCGCCCGGCGTCGGGATCCGGCGCGTGCGCCCCGGCGGCCAGGTCGGCCCGGAAGGCGCGGCGGAACACGGCGTACTCGACGGCGATGGCGGCGAGCCACGGCAGCGCCATCAGTGCGGCGAACCGGGTGAAGGAGAGGCCGCTCGCGGTGAACGCCAGCAGGTTGGTGAGGTTGGAGACGGGGAGCAGGAGGGACGCGGAGTTGGCCAGGTGCGCGCAGGCGTAGACGTACGGGCGCGGCCGGGCTCCGACCCGGGCGGCGGTGGCGAGGACGACCGGGGTGAGCAGGACGACGGTGGCGTCCAGGCTCAGGACGGCGGTGACGAGGGAGGCGATGACGAAGACGCCGCCGAGCAGGGGCCGGGTCTGCCCCCGGCAGGCACGCGCCACCACGTCCCCGGCGGCCCGGAACAGCCCCTCGTCGGCGCAGAGCCGGGCCAGCACCAGGATCGCGGCGAGGAACCCCACGACCGGCAGCAGCTCCCCGACCTGCTCGCGGGCCTCGGGCCAGGACACCGCTCCGAGGGCCACCACGAGGACGGCGGCGGGCACGGCGACGGTCGCCTCCGGCAGGCCGCGGGGGCGCACGACGGCGAAGGCGAGGACGCCCACGAGGAGGGCGGGGGAGACGGTCTCGGCGAGGACGGTGTTCAGGGCGGACTCACAGAGCGGGAGGGGTCACGGAGAGTGGGAGAGGTTCCCGGGGCACGGGAAGCGTTCACGGGGCACGGGAGCGGTTCACGGGGGAAGGGGCGGTGCGCCCGCGTTGTGCGGGTGCACCGCCCCTTCCGGGTGATGACGGGGGGGGCTCAGCCCTCGACGCCGAGCTTCTCCAGGATCAGCTCGCGCACCCGGGCCGCGTCCGCCTGGCCGCGGGTGGCCTTCATGACCGCGCCGACGAGCGCGCCCGCCGCCGCGACCTTGCCGCCGCGGATCTTGTCCGCGATGGCCGCGTTGCCCGCGATGGCCTCGTCCACGGCCGTGGACAGCGCGCCCTCGTCGGAGACGACCTTCAGGCCGCGCTTCTCGACGACGGTGTCCGGGTCGCCCTCGCCCGCGAGGACGCCCTCGATGACCTGCCGGGCCAGCTTGTCGTTGAGGTCGCCCGCGGCGACGAGCGCGGCCACCCGGGCGACCTGCGCCGGGGTGATCGGCAGCTCGTCGAGACCGCGGCCGGTCTCGTTGGCGTTGCGGGCCAGCTCGCCCATCCACCACTTGCGGGCCTGGTCCGAGGGTGCGCCCTCCTCGGTCGTCGCGACGATCAGGTCGACCGCGCCCGCGTTGAGGATGGACTGCATGTCGTGCTCGTTGACGCCCCACTCCTCCTTGAGCCGCGCCCGGCGGAGCCGGGGAAGCTCGGGGAGGCCCTGGCGGAGCTCCTCGACCCGGTCGCGCGCGGGCGCGACGGGGACCAGGTCCGGCTCGGGGAAGTAGCGGTAGTCCTCGGCGTTGTCCTTGATGCGGCCGGCCGTGGTGGAGCCGTCCTCCTCGTGGAAGTGCCGGGTCTCCTGCACGATGGTGCCGCCCGAGGACAGCACGGCGGCGTGCCGCTGGATCTCGAAGCGCGCGGCCCGCTCGACGGAACGCAGCGAGTTCACGTTCTTCGTCTCGGAGCGGGTGCCGAACGCCTCACGGCCGTGCGGGCGCAGCGACAGGTTGACGTCGCAGCGCATCTGGCCCATCTCCATGCGGGCGTCGGAGACCCCGAGGGCCTTGATCAGCTCGCGGAGCTCGGCGACGTACGCCTTGGCGACCTCGGGGGCGCGGGCGCCGGCTCCCTCGATCGGCTTGGTGACGATCTCGATGAGCGGGATGCCGGCCCGGTTGTAGTCGAGCAGGGAGTGGGACGCGCCGTGGATACGGCCGGTGGCGCCGCCGACGTGCGTCGACTTGCCGGTGTCCTCCTCCATGTGGGCGCGCTCGATCTGCACCCGGAAGATCTCGCCGTCCTCCAGCTGGACGTCCAGATAGCCGTCGAAGGCGATCGGCTCGTCGTACTGCGAGGTCTGGAAGTTCTTCGGCATGTCCGGATAGAAGTAGTTTTTCCGGGCGAAGCGGCACCACTCGGCGATCTCGCAGTTGAGCGCGAGACCGATCTTGATGGCCGACTCCACGCCGATCTCGTTGACGACCGGCAGCGCGCCGGGCAGTCCGAGGCAGACCGGGCAGGTCTGGGAGTTGGCGTCCTGCTTCAGCTCCGTGGAGCAGCCGCAGAACATCTTCGTCTTGGTGCCGAGCTCGACATGGACTTCGAGGCCCATGACGGGGTCGTAGGACGCGAGCGCGTCCTCGTACGACACCAGGTCAGTGACAGTCACGGTGAAACTTATCCCTCTCAGCCCAGCAGAACGTCGTCGTCGCCGAGACGCTTCAGTTCGCGATAGAGGATCGCGAGTCCGGTGACGATGGCAGCCGCGGAGACGGCCGCGTCGACGAGACGCAGCACGTCGTTGTCGTTGCGGGCGAGCTTCGCCTGCTTGGCGACGCTGATCGCGCCGAACGCGGTACTGCCGAGCGCGACGTACAGCCCGGTCTTGGACTTCTTGAAGTTACTGGCCTTCTTTGCCATGGCACTCACAGCGACGGAGCCTCCTCAAGCAGCGGGTGCCCCCACCTTTCCACGAAGGCGGCCTCGACGGCAGCTCCGACCTTGTAGAGCCGGTCGTCCTTCATGGCGGGGGCGATGATCTGCAGTCCGACCGGCAGACCGTCCTCCGGGGCCAGGCCGCAGGGCAGCGACATGGCGGAGTTGCCGGCCAGGTTGGTGGGGATGGTGCACAGGTCCGCGAGGTACATCGCCATCGGGTCGTCGGCGCGCTCGCCGATCGGGAAGGCGGTGGTCGGGGTCGTCGGGGAGACGATCACGTCGACCCGCTCGAAGGCCTTCTCGAAGTCCTGGGTGATGAGGGTGCGGACCTTCTGGGCCGAGCCGTAGTACGCGTCGTAGTAGCCGGAGCTGAGCGCGTACGTCCCCAGGATGATGCGGCGCTTGACCTCGTCGCCGAAGCCCGCCTCACGGGTGAGCGCGGTGACCTCCTCGGCCGACTTCGTGCCGTCGTCGCCGACCCGCAGGCCGTAGCGCATGGCGTCGAAGCGGGCCAGGTTGGAGGAGCACTCGGACGGCGCGATCAGGTAGTACGCGGAGAGCGCCAGGTCGAAGGACGGGCAGTCCAGCTCGACGACGTCCGCGCCCAGCGACTTCAGCAGCTCGACCGACTCGTCGAACCGCTGGAGGACACCGGCCTGGTAGCCCTCGCCGCGGAACTGCTTGACGACGCCGACGCGCATGCCCTGGACGGAGCCGTTGCGGGCGGCCTCGACGACCGGCGGGACCGGCGCGTCGATGGACGTCGAGTCCAGCGGGTCGTGCCCGGCGATGGCCTCGTGGAGCAGCGCCGCGTCCAGGACCGTACGGGCGCAGGGCCCGCCCTGGTCGAGGGAGGACGAGAAGGCGACCATGCCGTAGCGGGAGACGCCGCCGTAGGTGGGCTTGACGCCGACCGTGCCGGTGACGGCGGCGGGCTGGCGGATCGAGCCGCCGGTGTCCGTGCCGATGGCGAGCGGGGCCTCGTAGGAGGCGAGGGCGGCGGAGGAGCCGCCGCCGGAGCCGCCGGGGATGCGGGTGAGGTCCCAGGGGTTGCCGGTGGGGCCGTAGGCGCTGTTCTCGGTGGAGGACCCCATGGCGAACTCGTCCATGTTGGTCTTGCCGAGGATGACGACGTCGGCGGCGCGCAGCTTCTGCGTGAGCGTCGCGTCGTACGGCGGGACCCAGCCCTCAAGGATCTTGGAACCGACGGTGGTCGGCATGTCCTTGGTGGTGAAGATGTCCTTCAGCGCGAGCGGGACGCCGGCCAGCGGGCCGAGCTTCTCGCCCGCCTCCCGCTTCGCGTCCACGGCACGGGCCTGGGCGAGGGCGCCCTCGCGGTCGATGTGCAGGAAGGCGTGGACCTTCTCGTCGACCGCGTCGATCCGGGCCAGGTGGGCCTCGGTGACCTCGACGGCGGTCAGCTCGCCGGAGGCGATCTTCCCGGCGATCTCGGCCGCGGTGAGCTTGATGATGGTGCTGATGTCCGTCATGGCGGTTAGTCCTCCCCCAGGATCTGCGGCACCTTGAAACGCTGCTGCTCCTGGGCCGGGGCGCCGGAGAGCGCCTGCGCGGGGGTGAGCGACGGACGGACCTCGTCCGCGCGCATGACGTTGGTCAGCGGCAGCGGGTGGGAGGTCGGCGGTACGTCTTGGTCGGCGACCTCGGAGACGCGGGCGACCGCGCCGATGATGTCGTCGAGCTGACCGGCGAAGTGATCGAGCTCTTCGCCCTTCAGCTCCAGACGCGCCAGCCGGGCGAGGTGGGCGACCTCCTCGCGCGTGATGCCAGGCATGCAGCGATCCTCAGGGGTTGGTGTGTGGTTTTGTGACCCAATCCTATGGGGTCCCCCGATGCCGGGTTCCCCACCCCGATCGGGGCATGCCCTTCCGGGCGGCGGGAGCCGCCGGGCCGGGCCTTTCCGGGCGGCGGGGGGCCGGAAAGGGCCGAGCCCCGGGCGGGGGCCCGGGGCTCGGTGGAGGGTGTCGGAAGGGGCGGCTCTCAGGAGCTCTCGGTCTCCGCCGTCCCGTTCACCGCGCCGTTCACCGCGCCGTTCAGCGACGCGTTCATCGAGCCGGTGGCCGATCCGGTGGCGGCGGCCGCCGCCTGGGCCTTCAGCTCGGCGGGCCTGCGCCAGCCGTGCTCGCCGCGCGCCCGCAGCCAGGCCGTCGTCTCCTGCGGCGGCATCGCGGCCGCCACCAGCCAGCCCTGCACCGCGTCGCACCTGAGGTCCCGCAACCGCTCCCACGTCTCGTCGTCCTCGACGCCCTCGGCGACGACGACCAGGCCGAGCGAGTGGGCCAGGTCGATCGTGCAGCGGACGATCTCCGCGTCCTCGTGGTCGACCGCCAGCCGGGCCACGAAGGACCGGTCGATCTTCAGCTCGCTGACCGGCAGTCTGCGCAGGTGGACCAGGGAGGAGTAGCCGGTGCCGAAGTCGTCGAGGGACATCTTCACGCCGTGCGCGGTGAGCCCGGCCAGGGTGTCGGCGGCGCGCTGCGGGTCCTCCAGCAGCACATGCTCGGTGATCTCCAGTTGGAGCGCTCCCGCGGGCACACCGTGACGGGCCAGCCGGGCCGCCACGCCCCCCGCGAAGCCGGGGGTGTGGACGTCGCGCGGGGAGACGTTGACCGCGACGGGCACGAAGAGGCCCTGCGCCCGCCAGCGGGCGACCTGGGCGAGCGCCGTCTCCAGGACGTACTCCGTGAGGTGCGGCATCAGTCCGGAGGACTCGGCGATCGCGATGAACTCGTCCGGGGGGACCCGCCCGCGCTCCGGGTGCACCCAGCGCACCAGCGCCTCCAGTCCTGCGACCTGCCCGTCGAAGCGGACCTTGGGCTGGTAGTGCAGTTCGACCTCGCTCGCGTCGAGCGCCCGGCGCAGGTCGCCGAGGAGCCCGAGCCGGTCGGGGGTGTTGCTGTCCCGCTTGGACTCGTAGACCTCCACGCCCGTGCGGTCCCGCTTGGCCTGGTACATCGCGACGTCCGCCCGCCGCAGCAGGCCTTCGGCGTCCAGGGCGTGGTCGGGGTAGACGGCGACCCCGGCGCTGGCCTCCAGGACGAGGGTCAGTCCGTCGAGGTCGAGCGGGGAGGACAGCTCGGCGACCAGGTGGCGGGCGACCTGCTGGGCGCTGGTGGTCGAGTCGGTGTGCGGCAGCAGGACGGCGAACTCGTCGCCGCCGAGCCGGGCGGCCTCCGCACCGCGCGGCAGGGCGAGCCGCAGGCGCTCCGCTATCTGCAGCAGGAGCCGGTCGCCGGCCAGGTGGCCCAGGGTGTCGTTGACCGCGCGGAAGCGGTCCAGGTCGATGAGGACGAGGGCGGAACGGGTGCCGATGGACTCCGCGTCCTCCAGCGCCGACCAGGTCCGCTCCAGCAGCCACTGACGGTTGGGCAGCCCGGTCAGCGGGTCGCGCAGCTGCTCCTCGGCGCGGGCGCGGGCGATCCAGAGCGTGGAGTCGAGGGCGATCAGCGGCACCGCGAAGAGCGGCAGCAGGACGGGCATGGACATCGCGACGGCGCAGATCAGCGGGGCGAGACCGAGGAGCGCGACGGCGACGAGTCCCTGCCGCAGCATCGCGGTGCGGGCGATGGTGGGCAGCCCGCCGTTGTGCGGGGCCTGGGCGTACCACAGCAGGACCCGGGTGACGAGCAGATACGTCGATGCCGTCAGGAGCAGTTCCGGGACGGCCGCGATGCCCCAGTCGAGTGGCTGCCAGGGCTTCTCGACGGTGGGGACCTCGCCGAAGGCGGCCAGCACGAGGGCCGCGGCGCCGATGCCCAGCATGTCCACCCCGCCGTGCAGGAGCCCCTGCCACCAGCGGTGCCGGCGGGCGGTGCCGACGAGCACCACGACGGCGAGGCTGACCAGCACGGCCGGGAGCCAGCCGAACAGCAGCAGCACGGCGAGGGTGAGGGCGGCCCCGGAGCCGGTGCCGCCCCACCACCGGTCTCGGCCGAGCGCCACCAGATGGCCGACGATGATCCCGGTGAGCACGGCGAGGGACCAGCCCACCGCGCCGTCCGGGAAGAGCGCGTGCCCCTGCTGGACGGTCCGGTAGGACCCGACCGCCAGCAGCACCGCGGCGATCCCCACGACGGCGGCGCCCACGGGGGGCGTGAGGCCGACGAAACCTTGCAGCCGCGACACCGGGGCGGCGCTCTCGGTCGGTTTCATTCCGTCCCTCTCACAGCCGGCGGTGCCGATGTCCCTCGGTGGCGCCCGCTCCCGTGGCACCACGGCCCGTCGAGCAGCCGTGCACGGCGGGCGCACCTCTCAACAGTAGGCCGCGAAAGGCTTCCAGGGGCAGCGCTCTACAGCTCTTGCCCGAATGCGAACCGACCACCCGTCACCATCTGCTATTGACCCGAACGGGTGGCGCGGCAGGGCCATTCGGGGAACGGCGGCCCCTTCTTCACCCCTCTGCCCCGATTCCTTCCCCGTACGGGCCGCGCCACGCCGGGGGCAGCGTCTCGAAGGCGTCTCGATCCGGCGAACGGTGGGCGAACCCGGGTCCGGCGGGCGGTTACTCCCCGCTGTCGTCCGGGCCGGTGCCGGGCGCGGCCTCCGGGGCGGGCAGGGCCGCCTCCTTCGCACGTTCGGGTCCCTGTTCGAGCAGGATCGCGAATCCGTCCTCGTCCAGCACGGGGACCTTCAGCTGCATCGCTTTGTCGTACTTGGAGCCGGGGTTGTCGCCGACGACCACGAAAGCGGTCTTCTTCGACACCGATCCGGTGACCTTCGCGCCCAGCGCCTGGAGCGCCTCCTTGGCGCCGTCGCGGGTGTGGCCGGCGAGCGTGCCGGTGACGACGACGGTGAGCCCTTCGAGGGGGCGGGGGCCCTCGTCCTCGTCGGAGCCCTCGTCCGCCATGCGCACCCCGGCCTCGCGCCACTTGCGCACGATCTCGCGGTGCCAGTCCTCGGCGAACCACTGCTTGACCGAGGCGGCGATGGTCGGCCCGACGCCGTCGGCGGCGGCCAGCTCCTCCTCGCTCGCCTCGTCGATCCGGTCGATGGAGCGGAACTGACGGGCCAGCTCCTGGGCGGCGACCGGACCGACGTGCCGGATGGAGAGCCCGGTGAGGATCCGGGCGAGCGGGGCCTCCTTGGCGGCGGCGATGCCTTCCAGCATGGCCACCGCGTTCTTCTTCGGCTCGCCCTGCTGGTTGGCGAAGACCGTCGCGATCTTCTCCTCACCGGTCTTCGGGTCGCGCTTGGGCAGCCCGCTGTCCTGGTCCAGGACGTACGCCCGGATCGGCAGCAACTGCTCGATGGTGAGGGAGAACAGATCGCTCTCGTCCTTGAGGACGGGCTCGGCGGGCTCCAGCGGGCGGGTCAGGGCGGCGGCGGCCACATAGCCGAAGTGGTCGATGTCGAGGCTCTTGCGTCCGGCGAGGTAGAAGACGCGCTCGCGCAACTGGGCGGGGCAGGTGCGGGCGTTGGGGCAGCGGAGGTCGATGTCGGCCTCCTTCATCGGGCGCAGTTCCGTGCCGCACTCGGGGCAGTGGGTCGGCATCTCGAAGGGCTTCTCGGTGCCGTCGCGCTTGTCGACGACGGGTCCGAGGATCTCCGGGATGACGTCGCCCGCCTTGCGCAGGACCACGGTGTCCCCGATGAGGACACCCTTGGCCTTGACCACGTTCTGGTTGTGGAGGGTGGCGAACTCGACCTCGGAACCGGCCACTTCGACCGGATCGACCTGGGCGTACGGGGTGACGCGGCCGGTGCGGCCGACGCCGACGCGGATGTTGACCAGCTTGGTGTTGACCTCTTCGGGGGCGTACTTCCAGGCGATGGCCCAGCGCGGGGCGCGCGAGGTGGAACCCAGGCGGCCCTGGAGCGGGATCTCGTCGAGCTTGACGACGACGCCGTCGATCTCGTGCTCCACGGAGTGCCGGTGCTCGCCGAAGTACGCGATGAACTCCCGTACGCCGGCGAGGGAGTCGACGACCTTGTTGTGCTGGGCGGTGGGCAGACCCCAGGCGTGGAGCAGCTCGTAGGCCGCGGAGAGGCGGTCGATGCTCAGGCCCTCGTGGGCGCCGATGCCGTGCACCACCATGTGCAGCGGGCGGGTGGCGGTGACCTTGGGGTCCTTCTGGCGCAGCGATCCGGCGGCCGCGTTGCGCGGGTTGGCGAAGGGCTTGTCGTCGGCGGCGACCAGCCGGGCGTTCAGCTCCTCGAAGCCTTCCATGGGGAAGAAGACCTCGCCGCGGATCTCGACGAGCGCGGGGATGTTCTCGCCCTTCAGGCGGTGCGGGATCTCGGCGATCGTCCGGACGTTGGGGGTGATGTCCTCGCCGGTGCGGCCGTCGCCGCGGGTGGCCGCCCGGGTCAGGCGGCCGTGCTCGTAGGTGAGGTTGACGGCGAGGCCGTCGATCTTGAGCTCGCACAGGAAGTGGTGGTCGGGGGTGCCGACGTCCTTGGCGACCCGGTCGGCCCAGGCGGCCAGCTCCTCGTCGTCGAAGGCGTTGTCGAGGGAGAGCATGCGTTCGCGGTGGACCACGGAGGTGAACTCCGTGCGGTAGGGCCCGGCGACCTTCTGGGTCGGGGAGTCCGGGGTGCGCAGCGACGGGTGCTCCTCCTCCAGTGCCTCCAGGGCGCGCAGCTGCCGGTCGAACTCGCCGTCGCTGACGACCGGCTGGTCCTTCACGTAGTAGCGGAAGCGGTGCTCCTCGATCTGCTCGGCCAGCAGCGCGTGCTTCTCCCGCACGTCCGCCGGAACCGAGCTCTCCTGCTCCACCCGCTCTTCGCCCGCCATCGTCCCGTCCTCCTGTGTACCCGTCGTCCCCGTCACTCAGGGTTGTCCGCGAGCGACCTCGCCGCCCGGGCGCTGTGGGCGAGCGCGGTGCGGGCGTGAGCGGGCGACGCGCCCGCGAGACCGCACGACGGGGTGATCGCGACGGACTCGGCGAGAGTCCCCGGATTCAGCCCCAGCCTGCTCCACAGCGTCCTGACTCCCATGACGCTACCGCCCGGGTCCGACAATCCCTCCGAAGCCGCGTCCGTGGAGGGCACCACGCCGAGGAAGAGGTGGGTGCCGCCCTCGACGGCTTCCCCGATCGCCTCCTCCTCACGCTCGGTGAGCAGCGAGAAGTCGAACGAGATCCCGTCGGCCCCGGCCCGGCGCAGCAGCGCGAACGGCACCTCGGGGGCGCAGGAGTGGACGAGCGTCGTGCCGTCCTCGCCCGCCGCGGCGAGGACGTCGCGCAGGGTCGCCTCGACGATCTGGCGGTCGACGGCGCGGTAGGTGCGGTAGCCGCTGGCGGAGCGGACCCGGCCCAGCAGGACGGCGGTCAGGGAGGGTTCGTCCAGTTGCAGGACGACCTCGGCCCCGGGCATCCGGCGGCGGACCTCCGCGAGGTGGGCGCGGAGCCCTTCGGCCAGGGATCCGGCCAGGTCGCGGCAGGCGCCGGGGTCGGCCAGCATGGCCTCGCCGCCGCGCAGTTCCAGTGCCGCGGCCAGCGTCCAGGGGCCCACGGCCTGGACCTTGAGCAGGCCCTCGTACCCCTGGGTGAACTCCTCCAGTGCGTCCAGGTCCTCGCCCAGCCAGGAGCGGGCGCGGCGGGTGTCACGGCCGGGCCGGTCGCCGATCCGCCAGCCGCTCGGCTCGACGTGCCCGTACATCTCGACGAGCATGCCGATCGTCCGGCCGATCATGTCGGCGCCCGGCCCGCGCGCGGGCAGTTCCGCCAGGTACGGCATGCCCTGGCCGTCGGCGAAGGAGCCGGTGACGGTCTTCGCCGCCTCCCTCGCGTCTCCCCCGGGCATCGACCCGATGCCGGTCGCCGGACACCCGCTGAACTTGCTCTTCTCGCTCACGCGGGAAGCCTACGGTCCGGTGCGGGGGCCCTGCTCCCCGGGACCGTCAGCGGCCGGGGCGGACGGTGAGGTCGTTGACCTCGGCGTCGCGCGGCAGGTCGATCGCCATCAGGATCGTGGTGGCCACCGACTCGGGGTCGATCCAGCGGGACGCGTCGTACTCCTTGCCCTCCTGCTGGTGCACCTTGGCCTGCATGGGGCTGGCGGTGCGGCCCGGGTAGACGGTGGTGACGCGCACCCCGTTGCCGTGCTCCTCGTGGCGCAGCGAGTCGGCGAGCGCCTTGAGGCCGTGCTTGCTCGCGGCGTACGCGCTCCAGCCGGCGTGGGCGGCGAGCCCTGCCCCGGAGTTCACGAACAGGACCTGTCCCTGGGAGACGCGGAGCTGCGGGAGCAGGAGGCGGGTGATCTCGGCAGGCGCGATCAGGTTGGCGTTGAGCTGGAAGTGCCAGGCCTTGGGAGTGAGCTCGCCGACTTCGCCGAGCTCGACGACGCCCGCGATGTGCAGCAGGGTGTCGATCCGCTCGGGCATGGACTGCTGGCCGAACGCCCAGGACAGCCGGTCGGGGTTGCCGAGGTCGCCGACGAGCGTGCGCGCGCCCGGGTAGCGGTCGGCGAACTCCTTGGCGCGGCCGGCGTCGCGGGCGAGCAGGACGACGTCGTCGCCGCGCTCCTGGAGACGGCGGGCGACAGCGGCCCCGATGCCGGAACCGGCGCCGGTGATGAGGTGGGTAGACATGGGGCGATCCTAGGACCGCCCCTCCCCGCCGGTGACCGGCGGACTCGTCACGGGTGCTCTGACCGGCGCTCCTGACCGGTGCTCCTCACTGGTGGCCGGCGGACTCCTCCAGGTAGGCGAGCGCGCCGACGCCGTCCTTGGCGAAGAAGACCAGGTCGGTCAGGGGGAGGGGCAGGAAGCCCTCGTCCTCCATGCGCTGGAACTGCTGGCGCAGCCCGTCGTAGAAGCCCGCCGTGTTCAGCAGGACGACCGGCTTGGTGTGCTTGCCGTGCTTCTTCAGCTCCAGGATCTCGGTGGCCTCGTCGAGCGTCCCGGTCCCGCCGACCATGATCACGACGGCGTCGGCCTTCTCCAGGAGGAGCGCCTTGCGCTCCGCGAGGTCGCGGGCGATCACCATCTCGTCGGCGTTCGTGCGGGCCTTCGCGGCGAGGAAGTCGACCGAGACGCCCACGAGCCGCCCGCCCGCCGCCTGCACGCCGTCCGCGACGACCTTCATCAGCCCGCTCTCCGATCCGCCCCAGACGAGGGTGTGCCCGCCTCTGCCGAGCAGCTCGGCGAACTCCCGGGCGGGCACGGTGTAGCGGTCGTCGAGGTCGGCGGCGGAGAGGAAGACGCAGATGTTCATGCGCCAACCGTACGACCCGCCTCGGACACCTCCTCGGACACCTCGGACACCCGTTGTGGGGAAGGTTGGGCGTACGGGGAAGAACACGGCCCCGTACACCGCTGAAACAGGCATGACTGCCACCCGAGGACATCGCATCACCGTCGAGCAGGGCACCGAGCACGTCCGGGCGGTACACGACGGACAGGTGCTGGCCGAGAGCCGCCGCCCGCTCGTGCTCCGCGAGACCGGCTGTCCGGTCCGCTACTACCTGCCGCCCGAGGACGTCCGCACCGACCTGCTCGCCCCGTCGGACACCTCCACCCACTGCCCGTTCAAGGGGGACGCCTCCTACTGGTCCCGCCCCGGGGCCGCCGATCTCGTCTGGGCCTACCCGGACCCGAAGCCCGAAGTCGCCGCGATCAAGGACCACTTCTGCTTCTACGCGGCGGAAACCGTGGCCGACTGACCCGCGCCACGGGCTCCGGAAAGTTTTCTCCGCCGGAACGATGAGTTTTCCTGACCGCCCCGGTCTGCACTCCCATGGACAGGATTCTCTCCGCCGACGGCACGCCGATCGCCTACCGACGCCAGGGCGACGGCCCGCCGCTGGTGCTGGTCGGCGGGGCACTGAGCGCCTCGGCCGCCGACGCGCCGCTGGCCGCCCTGCTCGCGCCGCGCTTCACGGTGCTCACCTACGACCGCCGGGGCCGGGGCGCCAGCGGTGACGCCGGGCCCTGGTCCGTGGCGCGGGAGGCCGAGGACCTGGCCGCCGTCGTCGGGGCCGCCGGGGCGGGCGCGTCGGTCTTCGGGATGTCGTCGGGCGGGGCGCTGGCCCTGGAGGCGGTCGCCGCCGGGCTGCCGGTGGAGCTGCTCGCCGTGTACGAGCCGCCCTACACGCCCGGCGCGTCGGGTCTGCTGTTCAAGGCCCGCTGCACGGCCCGGCTGCACCGGCTGCTGGCGGCCGGGGACCGGGGCGGCGCGGTGGAGCTGTTCCTGTCCATGACGGGCGTCGCGGAGGAGACGGCCGCCCGGATGCGGCGCACCACGCTGTGGGCGGAGCTGGAGGCGATGGCGCACACCCTGGCGTACGACGACGCCCTGCTGGGCGACGGGGCGGTCCCGGTCGAGCGGTTCGCGGCCGTCGCCGCCCGGACGCTGGTGATCTGCGGCGGCTTCAGCAGCGCCCCGGCGCGCGCGGCGACCCGGACGCTGGCCGACGCCCTGCCGCGCGGCCGGCACCGCACGCTCACGGGCCAGATGCGTGAGGTGGCGCCCCAGGTGATCGCCCCGGTGCTGGCGGACTTCTTCGCCAGGGACGTGTACGCGTACCGGCAGGCGTCGTAGACCCTCCCCCGCGCCGGCCTGCCGCCGCGGGGCTGCCCTCCGCCCGGTCCGGTCGGAGGGCCCCCGGCTCAGCCGCCCGTCGCCACCCGCTCGCGGCGGGACGTCGTGGCGATGGTGGCCGAGCCGACCACGCGCGTGCCGTCGTACAGGACGACCGCCTGGCCGGGGGCCACGCCCCGGACCGGCTCGGTGAAGGTGACGTTCAGCTCGGAGCCGTCGACCAGCTCGGCCGTGACCTCGGTCTCGCCGCCGTGGGCGCGGAGCTGGGCGGTGTACGTTCCCGGGCCGGAGGGCGGCGTTCCGCACCAGCGGGGCTTGATCGCGGTCAGCGAGGTCACGTCGAGGGCCTCGACGGGGCCGACGGTGACGGTGTTGTTCACCGGGGAGATGTCGAGCACGTAGCGCGGCTTGCCGTCGGGGGCCGGGTGGCCGATCTTCAGGCCCTTGCGCTGGCCGATGGTGAAGCCGAACGCGCCCTCGTGGGTGCCCAGCTTCGTGCCGGACTCGTCGAGGATGTCGCCCTCGGCCGGGCCGCCGAGGCGGTCCGCCAGGAAGCCCTGGGTGTCGCCGTCGGCGATGAAGCAGATGTCGTGGCTGTCGGGCTTCTTGGCGACGGCCAGGCCCCGGCGCTCGGCCTCGGCGCGGATCTCGTCCTTGGTGGTGAGGGTGTCGCCGAGCGGGAACATGGCGTGGGCGAGCTGCTTCTCGTCCAGGACGCCGAGCACATAGCTCTGGTCCTTGGCCATGTCGGAGGCGCGGTGCAGCTCGCGGCTGCCGTCCTCGGTGAGCACGACGGTGGCGTAGTGGCCGGTGCACACGGCGTCGAAGCCGAGGGCGAGGGCCTTGTCGAGCAGCGCGGCGAACTTGATCTTCTCGTTGCAGCGCAGGCAGGGGTTGGGCGTGCGCCCGGCCTCGTACTCCGCGACGAAGTCCTCGACGACGTCCTCGCGGAAGCGCTCCGCCAGGTCCCAGACGTAGAACGGGATACCGATGACGTCGGCCGCGCGGCGGGCGTCCCGGGAGTCCTCGATGGTGCAACAGCCGCGCGCCCCGGTCCGGAAGGACTGGGGATTCGCGGACAGGGCGAGGTGGACACCGGTCACGTCGTGGCCCGCCTCGGCGGCACGGGCCGCGGCGACGGCGGAGTCCACGCCGCCCGACATCGCGGCGAGGACACGCAGGGGGCGCTGGGAAGTCTGAGTCATAGCTCCTCCAGGGTACGGGTCGCCGGGAACCGAACGCTCGCGGATATGCGTTGACGCTCACATGGGGAACAACGGGAGCACCCGGGGTGCGCGAAAGCCTTCGGGAAAGTCTTCGGGCTCGTCTTCGCGGAGGAAGCCCGCGAATGCGCGGAAGAAGTCCGCGGACGGCGTCAGCCGGCGCGCTCTGCTGATCGGCGGCGGGGCGGTGGCGGCCGCCGGCACCGCCGCCGTGCTCGCGCGCGACAAGGTCAAGCGCCTGTGGTGGCAGGTGCCCGGGGTCGAGAAGCCCCGGAAGCCGGGCGAGCTGGACTACGCGGGCGCGACCTGGGTGGCCGCGTCGGAGGCGAACTGGCGGCGCGCGGACCGGCCGGACGACTTCACCGTCGACCGGGTGATCATCCATGTCACGCAGGGCAGTTTCGCCAGCGCGGTGAAGGTGTTCCAGGACCCCGCCCACCAGGCCGCGACGCACTACATCGTGGGTCAGGACGGGCGGGTGGTGCAGATGATCCGCGAGCTGGACGTGGCGTACCAGGCGGGCAACCGCGCGTACAACGAACGCGGCGTCGGCATCGAGCACGAGGGGTTCGTGGACCGGCCGAAGGACCTTACGAAGGCGATGTACGAGTCCTCGGCGCGGCTCACGGCGTCGATCTGCGCGCGGCACGGCATACCCGTCGACCGGGAGCACGTCATCGGGCACGTGGAGGTGCCGGGCACCGACCACACGGACCCGGGCCCGCACTGGGACTGGGACCGCTACATGGAGCTGGTACGCCGGGCCGCGACGGCGCCCCCCGGCCCCTCCCCCACGCCGTCGGCGAAGGCGTGACGGCCCCTCCCTCCTCCCCGGCCGGGCTCAGCTGAGCCCGGCGGTCCTCGCGCGCTCCACCGCCGGGCCGATCGCCTCGGCCAGCGCCTTCACGTCGTCCTCGGTCGAGGTGTGGCCGAGCGAGAAGCGCAGGGTGCCCCGGGCCAGGTCCGGATCGGTGCCGGTGGCGAGCAGGACGTGGCTGGGCTGGGCGATCCCGGCGGTGCAGGCGGAGCCGGTGGAGCACTCGATGCCCTGGGCGTCCAGCAGCAGCAGGAGGGAGTCGCCCTCGCAGCCCGGGAAGCTGAAGTGGGCGTTGGCCGGGAGGCGTCCGGCCGGATCCGGGTCGCCGCCGAGCACGGCGTCCGGCACGGCCCGGCGCACGGCGGCCACGAGGTCGTCGCGCAGGGAGCCCACGCGCCGGGCGAACTGCTCGCGCCGCTCGGCCGCCAGCCGTCCGGCGACCGCGAAGGAGGCGACGGCGGGCACGTCCAGGGTGCCGGAGCGCACGTGCCGCTCCTGGCCGCCGCCGTGCAGGACGGGTACGGGGGTGTGGTCGCGGCCCAGCAGCAGCGCGCCGATGCCGAAGGGGCCGCCGATCTTGTGCCCGCTGACCGTCATCGCGGCCAGTCCGGAGCGGGCGAAGTCGACCTCCAGCTGACCGAAGGCCTGGACCGCGTCGGCGTGCATGGGGATGGAGAACTCCGCCGCCACCGCGGCCAGTTCGCGGACCGGCATGATGGTGCCGATCTCGTTGTTGGCCCACATCACGGTGATCATCGCGACGTCGTCGGGGTCGCGGAGGATCGCCTCGCGCAGGTCCTCGGGGTGGACCCGGCCGTGGCGGTCCACCGGGAGGTAGTCGACGGTCGCGCCCTCGTGCTCCGCGAGCCAGTCGACGGCGTCCAGGACCGCGTGGTGCTCCACGGGACCGGCGAGGACCCGGGTGCGGCGGGGGTCGGCGTCGCGTCGGGACCAGTAGAGGCCCTTCACGGCGAGGTTGTCGGCCTCCGTGCCACCGGAGGTGAGGACCACCTCGCTGGGGCGTGCGCCGAGGGCGTCGGCGAGGGCTTCTCTGGACTCCTCGACGGTACGGCGGGCCCGGCGTCCGGCGGCGTGCAGTGAGGACGCGTTGCCGGTGGCGGAGAGCTGGGCGGTCATCGCCCCGATCGCTTCGGGAAGCATCGGGGTGGTCGCGGCGTGGTCGAGGTAAGCCATGGTGGGGCCGATTCTACGAGCCCGGCGCGGGACGCATGCCGGGCGCGTCACGGCCCGGCCCCCGCGCCCACCCCCGCACACCCCCGCACCCGTCCCCGCACACCTCCGCGCGAACGGCTCATGAGGCCGGGTGGCGGCTGCGCGGCGGCCCCGTCAGCCGCCGAAGTTCCAGGCGATCGTGCCGTTGCCGGTGACGAGGACGGCGAGCACGACGAGGTCGGCGACGCCCAGGGCGAGGCCGAGCAGGGCGCGTCCCCGGCGGCGGGTGCGGCGGGCCAGGGCCAGCAGGGCCATCACGATCGCGGTGGGCCCGAGCAGGAGGTTGAAGACCAGCAGCCCGACGAGGCCGAGGACGAACGAGGCGACGGCCGGCCCGTCCGCCTCCCGGCCCGTGGACCGGGAGGCCGCCGCGTCCGTACCCGCGACGGGGACGGGGTCGAGGTCCCGTGCGGTGCCTGCGGAACCCGATGCGGCGTCGGCACCGGCGCCGGAATCGGAAGCGGTCGCGCGGCGGGCGAGGTCGGTGAGGGTCATGGTGCGAGCTCCTTCGGATCGGTCCGGGAAACGGCGGCTCGGCGGGTGCGGGTGCGGTCGCGGCGGCGGGCGGTCAGTGGTCGCGGCGCGACGCGCGCTCGCGTACGGCGAAGATCAGCAGCCAGCAGCCGATCACGGTCGCGGCGGCCAGGGTCAGCGGCAGCGGGATGTGGGCGACCGTCCCGAGGACGATGCCCAGCAGAAGCAGCGCGACGACGAGGACGAGCACGGCGGAACCTCTCTGTGCGACGGCGCACACCGTCCGGCGGCCGTGGGGAAGCCCTTCGGGAGCCGCCGGGCGGCCACGGGGAAACCGTTGGGAGTACGAGTGTTCACTGACTTGGAAGTCTAAACCCCGGACCCCTTCCCCGACTCGGAGAACGGTTGTTTACTGAATGGCATGAGTCACACCCCCGCCGGAGTCCGCCAGACCCAGAAGCTGAGGACGCGCCAGGCCCTCCTGGACGCGGCGCTCGCGCTGCTGGAGCACCAGAGCCTGAGCAGCCTGGGCCTGCGGGAGGTGACCCGGGCCGCCGGAGTCACCCCGACGGCCTTCTACCGGCACTTCGAGGACACCGCCGCGCTCGGCGTCGCCCTGGTCGAGGAGACCCTGGGCAGCCTGCACGGGCTGATCGGCGCGGTGCTCGCGGAGACGGGCGACAGCGAGGAACGGCTGGACCGCAGCGTGGAGGTGATAGCGCGTCATGTCGGCGCGCAGCCCGCCCACTTCCGGTTCATCGCCCGTGAGCAGCACGGCGGTGTGGGACCGGTGCGCGTGGCCATCGCCGCCCAACTGCGGAGATTCGCGCAGGAGGTGGCGCTCGCGCTGCGCGAGGAGCCGGGGTCCTCCGGGTGGAGCACGGAGGACCTGCTGATGCTGGGCGGCCTCTATGTGGACCACATGGTGATCACCGCCTCGGCCCTGCTGGAGGCGGGTCCGGCGGGTGAGCGGGAGGTCGTGCGGGTGGCCCGGCGCCGGCTGCGGCTGGTCTCGATCGGCCGCGAGCACTGGCTGGACGAGGGGTGACCGCACCCTTTCCCGACCGCCCGGGACCGCCGCCGGCCGCCCCCGACCGCCCTTGCCGGCCCTTGACCCTCCCGTAACAGGAGGCTCTACGGTCCCCGGGTATGAAGATCGTCGTCCATGACACCGCCGCCGCCCACCTCGACCTCCTGCGCCGCCCCGTGGCCCGGCGACCCGACGCCCTGCGCGAGATGCTCGCCCCGTTGCAGGAGGTGATGTCCCGGGTGGGGGTCGGCGACCTGGTCGAGACGCACCGCGCGGGCAGCGGGTTCCCGCTCGACCGGGACGACCCGCGCCTGCCGGAGGCCCTGGAGCGGATGCGGGAGGCCCGGGTGTGGGAGCGGATCGAGGGCTCCCTCGCCGCCGCGCGGGAACGGCTGGGCGCGGCCGCGCCCGGCGCCCGGACCGCCGGCACCGTGCACGTGGTCCTGGTGCTCGGCGACCCGGACGACCCGATGATGCGCCTCAACCAGGGCTACTTCGGCCTCGGCGGCATCCCGGGCGCGATCCTGCTGATGATGTGGCCCACCGCGACCAGCCTCGCCAAGATCGGGCACGCCGCCGCCCACGAGCTGCACCACAACGTCCGCTACGCCAACGTGGACTGGGACCCGATGGCGGTCACGGTCGGCGAGCAGGTCGTGGCCGAAGGGCTGGCAGAGGCCTTCGTGCGGGAGCTGGCGGGCGAGGACGCCATGGGCCCCTGGGCGACCTCGCTGTCCGGCGCGGAGCTGGACGACGCGTGCGCGAAGGTGGCGGCCGGGATCGACGTGGCGGGCATGCGGAACCTGTCCCCGTACGTGTTCGGCGACCGCACCGCCCTCCGGCTGGGGCAGGAGCCGGTCGGACTGCCGGACTTCGCCGGATACGCGGCCGGGCTGCGCTTCGCCGACGCCCACCTCGCGGCCTCCGGGCTGACCGCCGCGGCGAGCGTCGCGCTGCCCGCGCGCGAGGTCCTCGGGAACGCGGGCGTGCCGACCCGCGCATGACCCGGCCCGGGGGCCCGCGTCACCGGTTCCGGGAGACTGGTCCGATGAGGAGCGAGGACCGACACCCCGGGGAACCGCCCGCCGACGGCCTGACCGTGGGGCGGACGGCCGGGCTCGTCGGGGTCAGCGTGAAGACGCTGCACCACTGGGACACCATCGGCCTGGTGCGGCCGGGCGGGCGCACGAGGGCCGGATACCGGGTGTACGGGGACGACGACGTCGCCCGGCTGCACCGGGTCCTCGTCTACCGGGAGATCGGCATCCCGCTCGCCGCGATCGGGCGGCTCCTGGACGACCCGGAGGTCGACGCGCGCGAGCATCTGCACCGGCAGCGGGGGCAGCTCGCGGAGCGGATCTCCCGGCTGGAGCGGATGGTGGGCGCGGTGGACCGCATGCTGCTGGAGTCGAAGCCGGGCATCCGGCTGACGCCCGAGGAGCAGGTGGAGATCTTCGGGGCCGACTGGGAGCCCGCCCGCACCGAGGAGGCCGAGGAGCGCTGGGGCGACACCGCCCAGTGGGCGCAGTACGCGGAGCGGGCGGCGCGCATGAGCCGCGAGGACTGGAAGGACGTGGCGGCGGTCGCCGAGGCCCTGTCGGCCGACCTCGCCACCGCCTACCGCACGGGCGTCGCTCCCGGGTCGGGGGTCGCGGACGCCCTCGCGGAGCGGCACCGCGCGCAGATCTCGACGTACTTCGACTGCACCTACGCCATGCAGGTCTGCATCGGCCGGACGTATGTCACCGACCCCGGCTACGTCGCGCACTACGACGCGATCGCGCCGGGACTCGGCGGCTGGCTGTGCGAGGTGATCGCCGCGAACGCCGCGGCCCACGGCGTCGATCCGGAGTCCGCGGTCTGGGAGTGACGGGGCCTCAGGCGGTGCGCGGGGCCTTGGCCAGCTGGCGGGACTGGGCGACGAGGCGGTCGGCGCTGTCCCAGACCTCCGCGTCCTCCTCCAGGAAGCCGCCCGCGAGGTTGCGGGTGGTGATGGAGACGCGCAGCGGGCCCGGCGCGGGGCGGCAGCGGATGTGGGTGGTCAGCTCGACGGTGGGGGTCCAGCCGGCCAGGCCCAGCTCGAACGAGGTCGGCGGCAGGGCGTCCACGGTGAGCAGCAGCGACAGCGGGTCGGGGTCGCGGCCGTCGGCCAGGCCGAACCAGCCGCGCATCTCGCCCTTGCCGGACGGGGCTCCGACGGCCCAGCCGACGGTGGCCGGGTCGAGCTTGATGTCCAGGCGGTCGGTGATGGCGGAGCTGCCGGGAATTCTGGGCGCACCGTCGCTCGGGCCCAGGCAGTGGTCCCGGTCCGGCATGGCGGGCGGCAGGGCCGTCGTGCGGACGTCGTCGGGGAGCGTGTCCAGGTCGCCGTAGGTGGCCAGGACCCGGATGCGCTCGATCTCGCTGCCGTCCTCGGCGTACTGGAAGAGCGAGGCCTGGCCCGTGGAGAGGGTGCGGCCGGTGCGGACGATCTGGGTGCGCACGACGGCGGGTCCGGGCACGGAGGCGGTGAGGTAGTGCGCCGAGACCGAGAACGGGTCGGGGTGCGGCAGGGCGTCGCCCAGCGCCCGGCCGAGCAGTGCCAGCAGATAGCCGCCGTTGACGGCTTGGATGATGGTCCAGCCCGCGGAGAGTTCGGCGTCGTAGACGCCTTCCTCGCGCAGGGTGACCGCGGTGTCCCGGTCGAACTCGCTGTCGCCGATGGTTGCCCGTGCGGTCTGCGCCGCCTCAGTCGCTGCCTGTGCCATGGCATGCACGGTACATGGGTCCCGCTACTGAGCGGTAGCTTTTTTGAGAGCCGCACGCTACGTGGCCGCCGAACCCTCCTCGGCGCGTGCGGAGGAGCGGTTGTACGCGCGGGGCGCGCGCCAGTGGAAGCGCAGCGCCAGCAGCCGCAGCGCGAACGCGGCGATCACCGCCAGCCCGCTGGTCAGGGCGTTGAGGGTGTCGAAGCGGATGCAGAGGACGACCATGGTCGCGCCGACGATCGCGGGCACCGCGTACAGGTCGCGGTCCCAGCGCAGCAGGGAGGGCACCTCGTTGGCCAGCACGTCGCGCAGCACACCGCCGCCGACCGCGGTGGCCAGGCCCAGCGCCGCCGAAGCGGTGAGCCCGAGGCCGTACTCGTACGCCTTGACCGTGCCGGTCACACAGAACAGGCCGAGCCCCGCCGCGTCGAAGACGTTGACGCCGACCTGGATGCGCTCCACGTGCGGGTGGAGGAAGAAGACCAGGACGGCGGCGACCAGCGGGGTGGTGAAGTAGCCGAGGTCGGTGAAGGCGGCGGGCGGGATCGCGCCGATCATCACATCACGGAACAGCCCTCCGCCCAGCGCTGTCACCTCCGCGAGAACCGCGATGCCGAAGACATCGAAGTTCTTGCGGACGGCGAGCAGGGCGCCCGAGATCGCGAAGACGAAGATCCCGACGAGATCGAGCGCGTGCTGGACGGAGGGCGTGAACAGTTCGGTGAGCACCGGGCAATTGTGCCGGTGTCGGACGCTCCCTCAAGCCTTCGGGCTGTCCTCCGTCTGTTGCGTGGCGTCCGCCGCCTTCTCCGTGGCGTCCGCCGCCTTCCCCGCGTCGGCCTGGGCCGGTACGGTCGCGGGCTCCTTCGCGGGAGCCTCGGTGGCGGTCCCGCTCTCCGCGGTCTCCACCGCTTCGGCCGCCACCGTCTCCGTGGCGGTGACCGCCTCGATGCCCGTGGCCAGGGTCTGCTTCACCGTCCCGGCCTCGATCTGGGCCGTGAAGTGGCAGGCCACCTTGTGCCCGTCGCCGGTGTCCAGCAGCGGCGGGCGTTCCGTGGCGCACTTGGTCTCCTGCACCCACGGGCAGCGGGTGTGGAACCGGCAGCCGGTCGGCGGGTTCGCCGGCGAGGGCAGGTCGCCGTGGAGCAGGATCCGCTCGCGGCGGTCCTCGACCTCGGGGTCGGGCACCGGGACCGCCGACATCAGCGCCTTGGTGTACGGGTGCCGGGGCCCCGCGTACAGCGCGTCGCTCGGGGCCTCCTCGACGAGCCCGCCGAGGTACATCACCCCGATGACGTCCGAGATGTGCCGGACCACGGCGAGGTCGTGCGCGATGACCAGGTAGGTCAGGCCGAGGGACTCCTGGAGCTCCTCCAGCAGGTTGATCACCTGCGCCTGGACCGAGACGTCCAGCGCGGACACCGGCTCGTCGCAGATGATCACGTCCGGCTCCAGCACCAGCGCGCGGGCGATGCCGATGCGCTGGCGCTGGCCGCCGGAGAACTCGTGCGGGTAGCGGGACATCGCGTTGGACGGCAGGCCGACCTTGGCGAGGATGTCCTCGATCTTCTTCCGGCGCTCCGCCGCGTTCTTCCCGATGC
The DNA here is from genome assembly GCF_041435495.1 of Streptomyces sp. NBC_01116. Lineage (NCBI taxonomy): Bacteria > Bacillati > Actinomycetota > Actinomycetes > Kitasatosporales > Streptomycetaceae > Streptomyces > Streptomyces sp. NBC_01116. The sequence goes on along the minus strand of NZ_CP108644.1, from coordinate 6,152,984 downwards.
CGTGGGCGGCCATGCCCTCGGCGAGGATGGACTCGATGTTCTGCCGGGGGTTGAGGCTGCCCAGCGGGTCCTGGAAGACCATCTGGAGGCGGCGGCGGAAGGCCCGCATCTCCTCGGAGGGCAGCTTCGCCAGGTCGGTGCCGTCGAAGACGACCCCGCCCTCGGTGATGTCGTTCAGCCGCAGGACCGCGCGGCCGAGCGTCGTCTTGCCGCAGCCCGACTCACCGACGAGCCCGTACGTCTGGCCGGCCTCGACGCTCAGCGAGACGCCGTCGACCGCGTAGACGTGGCCCACCGTACGGTCGAAGAAGAGGCCCTTCTTGACCGGGAAGTGGACTTTGACGCCGTCCAGTTCGAGAAGGCTCATGCCGGGACCTCCGCCTTGGGCAGGACCGGGTTGACGCAGCGCACCTGGTGTCCGGCCGTGCGTGGTTCGGTCAGTTCGGGAGTACCGGTGAGGCACTCCATCGTGTAGTGGTCGCACCGCGGTGCGAACGCGCAGCCGTCGGCCCAGGCGATCTTGTCGTTGATGGACCCGCGGATCGGGTGCAACGGCTCGCCGCGCGGCGCGTCCAGCCGCGGGATGGAGCCGAGCAGCCCGTGCGCGTACGGGTGGGTGGGGTGGGCGAACAGCTCGCGGCGGCCCGCCGATTCCACCGCCCGTCCCGCGTACAGGACGTTGACCTCGTCGCAGAGGCCGGCGACGACACCGAGGTCGTGCGTGATCATCAGCAGGGCGGTGCCCTCCTGGTCGACCAGTTCCTTCAGGAGTTCCAGGATCTGCGCCTGGATGGTCACGTCCAGGGCGGTCGTCGGCTCGTCGGCGATCAGGAGCCGGGGGGCGCAGGCGACCGCCATGGCGATCAGCGCCCGCTGGCGCATACCGCCGGAGAGCTGGTGCGGATACTCCTTGAGCCGCCGGTCCGGGTCGGGGATGCCGACCCGGTCGAGCAGGGAAGCGGCTTCCTTGCGGGCCTTCTCGCCCTTCAGCCCGCGGTGGCGCTGGAGGATCTCGGTGACCTGGATCCCGATGGGGACGACCGGGTTCAGCGAGGAGAGCGGGTCCTGGAAGATCATCGCGAGCTGGCTGCCGCGCAGGTCGCGCAGCGTGCGCTCGTTCATGGTCAGCAGGTTCCGACCGTCGAACTCGGCACGGCCGCCGACGCGCACGCCCTTGCGGGGCAGCAGGCCCATCAGGGCGAGCGAGGTGACGGACTTGCCGCAGCCCGACTCGCCGACCAGGCCCACGACCTGGCCCTGGTCGACCTCGAAGGAGACACCGTCCACGGCCGTGGCGTCCTTGCGGCCGCGGGCGGTGAAGGTGACGCTGAGTTCCTCAACGGAGAGCAGTGACATGGGACTTCAGCCTCGCAACTTCGGGTCGAGGGCTTCGCGCATGGCCTCGCCGAGCAGGGTGAAGCCGAGGGCGGTGATGATGATCCCGATGGCCGGGTAGGCGGCCATCATCGGCTCGTTGTCGAAGAAGCGCTGCGCCTGGGAGAGCATCACGCCCCATTCGGGCACGGCCGGGTCGGGGTTGCCGAGGCCCAGGTAGGACAGGGCCGCGGCCTCGATGATCGCGGTGGCCAGGCTCAGCGTGGCCTGGACGATCACCGGGCTCAGCGAGTTCGGCAGGATCTGCGTGAGCACGATCCGCTTGCGCCGGATGCCGACCGCCTTCGCGGCGAGCACGTAGTCCGCGCCGCCCTGGACCAGCATCGAACCGCGCAGCAGGCGGGCGAAGATGGGGATCTGGACGACACCCACGGCGATCATCACGGTGGTCAGCGACTGGCCGAGGACCGCGGCGATGGAGACCGCGAGCAGCAGCGAGGGAAGCGACAGCATGATGTCGGTGAAGCGCATGATCACGGTGTCGACGCGCCGGCCGACCTTGCCGCCGAGGGTCGCGGCGGCTCCGGAGAGCACACCGACCAGCGCGCCGACGATCAGCCCGATGAGCATGGAGACGACACCGACGAGCAGCGTCTGCCGGGCGCCGACGAGCCAGCGGGAGAACATGTCGCGGCCCAGGTGGTCCAGGCCGAACCAGTTCTCGCCGCGCATGCCGACGAACTTGCCCTGGTTGGGGAAGACCTCACTGCGCCAGTTCTGCGCGGTGGCGCCGTGCGGGGCCACCATCGGTCCGACGATGGCGACGATGACGAACGCGCCGATGATGACCGCGCCGATGATCGCCATCTTGCTGGAGCGCATCCGGCGGAACGCCTCGCGCCACAGACTGGTTCCGGTGACCGTCTCCGAGCTCTGGGTCAGCTCGGCGAGGCGGTCGACCTTGTCCGCTTTGTTGGTCAGGATCGTCACGTCAGTGCACCCGCACTCTCGGGTCGATGATGCTGTACGCGAGGTCGACCAGCAGGTTGATCAGCACGTACACCATCGCGATGAAGAGAATGAACCCGACGAGGACCGGATAGTCGCGGCCGTCGATCGCCGTACGGATGAAGGAGCCCAGCCCGCCGAAGTCGAAGACGGACTCGGTGAGCACCGCACCGGAGAGCAGGCTGCCGGTCAGCAGGCCGACCGCGGTGATCACGGGCAGCAGGGCGTTGCGCAGGACATGGCGCCCGCGCACGGTCCTCTTGTCGAGGCCCTTGGACTCGGCGGTGCGGATGTAGTCCTCGCCGAGCACTTCCAGCACGCTGGCGCGGGTCATCCGGACGATGACGGCGAGCGGGATCGAGGCGAGCGCGACGGCGGGCAGGATCAAGTGCATGATCGCGTTCCAGCTCGCGTCGAACTCACCGGTCAACAGGCCGTCCAGGACGGCGAATCCGGTGACGTCGGTGGCGTTGAGGCCGGAGTCGAGGCGGCCCTGGCTCGGGAACCACTGGAGCTGTACGGAGAAGATCCCGCGCAGCAGCACGGCCAGGAAGAAGACCGGGATGCAGATGCCGAGCAGCGATCCGGAGACGGAGGCGACGTCCAGCCAGCCACCGCGGTGCTTGGCCGCGAGGTAGCCCATCGGGATGCCGACGACGACGGCGATCAGGATCGCCGCGAGGCTCAGCTCCACCGTGGCGGGGAAGGCGCGGGTGAATTCGTCCCACACCGGCTGGCCGGTCTGGGTGGAGGTTCCGAGGTCGAGCTCGAAGATGCGCTTGAGGAAGCGCCAGTACTGGACGTGGACCGGCTCGTCGAGCCCGAGTGCCCGGTTGATTCTCGCTACTTCGGCTTCGGTGGCCCGCTCGCCCAGGATCGCTGTGGCGGGTCCGCCGGGCAGTCGGTTCAGCCAGAGGAACAGCAGGACCGACAGGCCGAGCAGGGTGGGAATGAGCTGGAGAAGTCTTCTTACGACGAGTCGCAGCACCCCGCATGCCCCTTTCTCACGTGCGTCGATGCGGGTCCGCCCGGCCACCTGGTTGCTGTGGCCGGGCGGACCCGCTGGTGTGCGATTACTTGAAGGAGACCTCGGCGAAGTCCTCCTGCGTGAGCGGGGAGACCTTCGGCGGGTTGACGTTCTTGGCGAACGCGATGGCCGGCGGCGACGAGGAGATCGGCACGCCCGGGACGTACTCCGCGATGACCTCGTTGGCCTTCTTGTAGGCCTCGGTGCGGGCCGCCGGGTCGGTGACCTCGGAAGCGGCGTTCACGGCGTCGAAGACCTTCTGGTCCTTGAAGCCCCACTGCTTGTCCGGTCCGGCGAACCAGGTGCCGATGAAGTTGTAGCCGTCGTTGAAGTCACCGGTCCAGCCGAGCATGTGCAGGGCGCAGGAGCCCGCCTCGGTGGCGTCCAGGTAGTCCGGGGCCCACTTCATGGCCTTCGGCTTGACGGTGATGCCGGCCTTCTCCAGGTCGGCCTTCATCAGCTCGAACATGTCCTGCGGGGCAGGCATGTACGGGCGGGTGACCTCGGTCGGGTAGCAGAAGTCGATGCTCAGCTTCTCCGCACCGGCCTGCTTGAGGAGGTCCTTCGCCTTGGCGGTGTCGAACGGGTACGTCTTCACCTTGTCCGAGTAGCCGGCGACCGTGTCGGGCATGAACTGGGTCGCGACCTTGCCGCCCTCGGGCAGCTGGGTGTTGACCAGGTTCTCGCGGTCGATGGCGTGCGTGATCGCCTGACGGACCTCGGGCTTCTTCAGCGCGGGGTTCGCCGACTGGCTCATCCCGATGTAGAAGATGTTGAAGACGTCACGGGTCGGGACCTCGTAACCCTCCTTCTCCAGCGTCGTCACATCGGCCGGCGCGACCAGGTCGTAGCCGTCGATGTCACCCGCCTGGAGCGCCTGGCGGCGGGTCTCCTCGGTGGAGATGGTGCGGAAGACCAGGTTCTTCACCTTGGCCTTGTCGCCCCAGTAGCCGTCGAAGCGGGTCAGGGAGACTTCCTTGTTCCCCTTGTTCCACTTCGTGATCTTGTACGGGCCGGTGCCGGCGACCGTGCCGGCCTCCTGGCTGTACTTGGGGTACGTGATCGCGTCGCCCTTGGCGCTCGCGTCCTGCTTCTCGTACTCCTTGATGGCCTTCGGCGAGTGGATCGCCAGCGCCTGGAGGGAGAACCCGCCCGGCAGGTTCGCCGAGGGCTCGTTCACCTCGATCACGGCCGTGTTGTCGTCCTTGGCCGTGCAGGACTTGTAGTTGGGCTTGGGCGCCTCGGCGTCCTCGTTCTTCGCGAACCCGCCCATGATGGTCTGCCAGTAGTAGGAGACCGCGCTGGACTGGTACGTGCCCTTCCAGTTGAACCAGTGGTCGTAGTTCGCGCAGACCGCGGCGGCGTTGAACGCCTCGCCGTCGTGGAACTTCACGCCCTGGCGCAGGTTGAACGTCCAGACCTTGCCGGCCGGGTCGCTCGACCACTTCTCCGCGAGGCCGCCGACGAGCTTGCTGCCACCGGGCTCGTGCTCCAGGAGCGCCTCGAAGGCCTGACGGGTGACACGGAACGTCTCGCCGTCACTCGCGAGGGCGGGGTCGAGGGAACCGGGGTCACCGGCTCCGGCGAAGACGAACGTGTCCTTGTCGCCCCCCTTGGAGTTGCCCTCGTCCCGCTCGCTGGAACAGCCCGTGGCGATCAGGCCGACAGCGACCGCTGTCGTGATCGCCCGGACAGCCCGGGACTTGAATATGCGCATGGGTCCACCCCTGGTTCGCCATGTGGTGAGCTTTGATGGCCGCACACTACAGACGGTGCCTGCCGCAAGAGAACAGTCCGGATAGCGGTGAGACCTAGTCGAGACCCGGACAGTTAACAAACCGTCCAGTTCCGGGACATCCTCACGGGGGAAGTTAACAAGCCGGACATCGAAGGGTGTTCGACGGAGGGTGACCACGAGCGGCGAGCCGGTCCCGACCGCGCCGCCCCGGTCCGCCTCCGCTGGCTTGCCCGGCGGTCGGCACCGCGCTGTACGCCTCCGGCACGTCCGCGCCGCGCACCGCCGGTTACGCCGCGGAGGTCACGCGCCTGAACGCCGTCAAGGAGCCCTGAGCGGGCCGACCGGGGCCGCCCGGCGGGCCCTTCCGGGATCGGCGGGCCTCTCCGGGGTCAGCGGACCCTTCGAAGTCAGCGGGGAAGGGGCGGGTAGCCGTAGCCGGGGGCGGCGGCCGGGGGCGGGCCCGCGGGGGCGTGCGCCTCGCGGTCGTAGAACGGACGGGCGTTCGCGCGCAGCCACATGCCGACCGGGTCGTACTCGTCGGACAGGGCGACCGTGGAGACGGGCAGCCCCTCGGGGACCGCCCCGACCGACTGCCGCATCATCTCGCGCACCGATTCGACGGAGGCGCGTCCGGTGTCGTAGAGGTCGAGGCCGATCGCGAGATACGGGACGCCGACCGCGGGGTGCACCCAGGCGCGGCGCAGGGAGCGGATCGCGGGGGTGCGGTGGGCGTTCTGGGTGAGCAGGGCGTAGAACTGCGGGAGTTCGATGGTGGGGTCGGAGAGCCGGAGCGGTCCGGCGGGCAGCCGGTCCAGGCCGGTGGCGATGCGCCGCAGGTCGAGCCAGGGGATGCCGACGCCGCCCCCGGGGGCGTGCGGATTGAGCCAGATACCCCAGCGGTCGGGGAACAGGGAGCGGGCGATGTCGCGTCCGGTGACCAGCTCGTGGGCGCGGTTCCAGCCGCTGGCGGACAGCTCCTGGGCTGAGGTGACGCAGGGGGCGTAGCCCAGGCCGTCGATCTCCATGTTGCCGTACTGGGCGTCCGGTGAGCCGGCCGTGCCGTGCCAGAGCAGCATCCAGATCCGGCCCTCGGCGACCGCGGCGAGCAGCGCCTCGTAGGCGTCGTAACGCCCGGGGGTCACCTGGCGCAGCATGTGCTCGACCTTCCCGGCCGCCGCAGTGCCTGACGCACTCACCCTGGGTTCCGCCCCTCGTCGATCCGTCGCGTGTCGGTCCGTCGCGTTCGCGTGGTCGCTCCCGGGCGCACGGGAGCGACCACGCCATCAAACCAGCTTATGCGCCACTTCTGACACCGACTTGACGCCACGGTCCGGCGGCACCGTCGCCCGGCTGCCTTCCCCGGTCGTCAGTGGGCGTCGTGCCGGTGGGTCAGTGGCCCACGCGGCGGTAGAACGGGCGCACCTTCTCCCGCATCCAGTCGCCGACCAGGTCGTCCGCCACGTCCAGCAGGACCAGATTGACCGGCCAGGGCGTCTGGACCCGGCCGAGCGCGCGGCCGATGGCGTCCATGGGCGCGCTCTGTCCCGCGCCGTCCCAGGTGGCGAACTCGACGCCGACGAAGAGGACCGGGTCGCCGCCCTCGATGCTGGCCAGCGCCCGGCGGGCGGTGCTCACCACTCCGGTGGCCTCGAACTCCTCGGACACGGTGGTGAGGAAGTCGACCGGGTCGTGCTGCCAGTCCGGCTCGAACAGCCGGACCCGGCCGCCGGTGGCGGGCCCGTCCAGGGCGGTGCGGCCGGCCCGGCACAGCTCGGCGACGGCGGGCGGCGGAAGCGGTATGCCGACCGCGCCGCCCGGGTTCACGGCGATGCCGACCTGCGGGGGCAGGCCCCGGGCGAAGTCGCGGGCGGGGGCGACGGTGAAGGACATGTGGCTGCCGACGCAGCTGAGGAACTGGGCCTCGGAGCTGAAGACGGGGACGAAGGCCGCGCCGTCGATCTCCATCATCGGCAGGTCGAGGTCCGCGCTCGCGGGGGTGCCGCCGTTGGGCAGCGGCACCCAGACGGAGCTGCGGCCGAGCACCTCGACGAGGCGGCCGCCCGCGTCGGGGACGCCGAGCGAGGCCGTCAGCACCTCTTCGAGCTCGTTGGCGGGCCACCCCTGCTGGGGGTGCGCCGGTGCGGGTGCCGGAATGTCCACTGCCTCTGGGCCCTCTCTCCACCGCTTCGGCCGCGCCGTGGCGGCCCTCTGCTCAGGCCAGCACCTTAACCGTCAGCGGGCGGCGGAGGTCCCGGCGGCCGTGAAGGAGATCCGGTCGAGCGCTCCCGCGGCCTCGCGGTCAAGCAGCACCGCGGAGGTGCAGCCGGCGGGCAGCAGCCCCTGCTCGGTGTCGCGGAGCAGCCGGGCGACCGCGTGCCGGTGGCGGGCGAAGGCGTAGCCGGAGACCCCGCGCCCACGCTCGCGCTGCCCCTGCCGCGCCACCTCGGGCGTCACGTCGAGCAGGATCAGGTGGAGGGTGCGGCCCCGGCTCACGGCGTGCCGGGCCAGCCAGCGGCGTACCCACGTCTGGGTGCCGCAGTCGTGCACGACGACGGACTCACCGGAGCGCAGGGCGTTCCAGAGGCCGAGGTAGTGCGCGGCGCGGACCAGGGGGCGGTAGAGGGCGTAGGGCAGTAAACCGGGCAGGGCGGCGGCCCAGCCGTCCCGGGTGTTCTGGGAGTCGATGGCGCGGCCCTGCACCGCCCGGCGGATGAGGGTCGACTTCCCGCTGCCGGGGAGTCCGGAGACCACGACGACGTCACCTGCGGTGAGGTCGAGGCCGTACGGGGCATGGCTGGTGCGCCCGCGCAGGTCGCGTACCACCGGCGCGCCCTCCGTCAGCAGCTCCCGCACGGGAGCGCCGGGCTGTGCGGGCATCGCGCCGTTGGCGACCCCCGCGGTCGGTGCCGACCGCTGCAACGTCATCGCCCATCCCCCTGCCGTCGTGTCCCCCACGCCTGCCTCTGAAGTGTAAAGAAAAGGCAATGAGGCACAACCGTCACAGGGCCTGTTGTAGCCGTATTCACCTGCGTGGGGAGCGGACCCCCCACTCTCCCCCAATGCATGCGATGATGACCCCGCCAACTGCATACCGGCCGTTCGAATCCGCGCGGGAGAGTTCCGGCCACAGTGTGAGCCGGGCGCCGAAGGAGCAAGATCCTCCCTTGAATCTCTCAGGCCCCGTACCGCGTGGATGAGGCAGATCTGAAAAGCGAGCCGTTCCGCGGCTCCACCCAAGGTGCAAGCCGAGCCCCCTGATCCGGGGCGCCCTCCAGGGGCATACCCCGTCAGGGGCTATCGGCGAACCTCTCAGGTTCCGATGACAGATGGGGAGGATTCGTCCTGACGTCGTCATGCCCTGGAGCCGTATCCATGAGCACTGCCCCCCGTCTCACCGCCCTCGACGCCCTGCACCGCTCGCTCGGCGCCACCATGACCGACTTCGCGGGCTGGGACATGCCCCTGCGGTACGCCAGTGAGCGCGACGAGCACAACGCCGTACGCACCCGGGCCGGTCTCTTCGACCTGTCGCACATGGGCGAGATCACCGTCACCGGGCCCGAGGCCGCCGCCTTCCTGAGCTACGCGCTGGTGGGCAACATCGCCACCGTCGGCAGCGGCCGGGCCCGCTACACGATGATCGTCCAGGAGGACGGCGGGATCGTGGACGACCTGATCGTCTACCGGCTCGGCGAGAGCGGGGCCAACGAGTACATGGTCGTCGCCAACGCGGGCAACGCGCAGGTCGTGCTGGACGCGCTGACCGCCCGGGCCGGGGGCTTCGACGCCGAGGTGCGCGACGACCGGGACGCGTACGCGCTGCTCGCGGTCCAGGGCCCGGAGTCGCCCGCCATCATGAAGGCCGTCACCGACGCCGACCTGGACGGGCTGAAGTACTACGCGGGCCTGCCGGGCACGGTCGCCGGGGTCCCGGCGCTCATCGCCCGTACCGGCTACACCGGCGAGGACGGCTTCGAGCTCTTCGTCGCGCCCGAGCACGCCGAGCAGCTCTGGCGGGCGCTGACCGAGGCCGGAGCGCCGCACGGCCTGATCCCCTGCGGGCTCTCCTGCCGGGACACGCTGCGCCTGGAGGCGGGCATGCCGCTGTACGGGCACGAGCTGACGACCGCGCTCACCCCGTTCGACGCGGGCCTGGGCCGGGTCGTGAAGTTCGAGAAGGAGGGCGACTTCGTCGGGCGCGAGGCCCTGACCGCCGCCGCCGAGCGCGCCGAGTCCGCCCCGCCGCGCAAGCTGGTGGGCCTGATCGCCGAGGGCCGCCGGGTCCCGCGCGCCGGTTTCCCCGTCGTCGCCGACGGCAAGGTGATCGGCGAGGTCACCTCCGGCGCCCCGTCCCCGACGCTGGGCAAGCCGATCGCCATGGCCTACGTGGACGCGGCCTTCGCCGTGCCCGGCACCGAGGGCGTGGGCGTGGACATCCGCGGCACGCACGAGCCGTACGAGGTCGTCGCACTGCCGTTCTACAAGCGCCAGAAGTGACATTCCGGAAGGACCGGCGGTAACCGGACCTTCTCGACCGCGCGCGGGCGCCACCGGAGCAACGCGCGCGCGGACGTCACGGAAGTGACGTTCCCCCGTCTCACACCGTAAGACCACCGTTCACCAGCACTCCCCCGCGTACAGGAGAATTCAGGTTATGAGCAACCCCCAGCAGCTGCGGTACAGCAAGGAGCACGAGTGGCTGTCGGCCCTCGAGGACGGCGTGGCCACCATCGGCATCACGGAGTACGCGGCCAACGCGCTCGGTGACGTCGTCTACGCCCAGCTCCCGGAGGTCGGTGACACGGTGACCGCGGGCGAGACCTGCGGCGAGCTGGAGTCGACCAAGTCCGTCAGCGATCTGTACTCGCCGGTGACCGGTGAGGTGACGGCGGCCAACCAGGACGTCGTGGACGACCCCTCGCTGGTGAACTCCGCTCCCTTCGAGGGCGGCTGGCTGTTCAAGGTGCGCGTCGCGGAGGAGCCGGCCGACCTGCTCTCCGCCGACGAGTACACCGCGTTCTCCGGCAACTGAGACCTTAAGGGACCCCCTGATGTCGCTTCTGAACTCCTCCCTCCACGAGCTGGACCCGGACGTCGCCGCCGCTGTCGACGCCGAGCTCCACCGTCAGCAGTCCACCCTCGAAATGATCGCCTCGGAGAACTTCGCTCCGGTCGCCGTCATGGAGGCGCAGGGCTCCGTCCTCACCAACAAGTACGCCGAGGGCTACCCGGGCCGCCGCTACTACGGCGGCTGCGAGCACGTCGACGTCGTCGAGCAGATCGCGATCGACCGGATCAAGGCCCTGTTCGGCGCCGAGGCCGCGAACGTGCAGCCGCACTCCGGTGCCCAGGCGAACGCCGCCGCGATGTTCGCGCTGCTGAAGCCGGGCGACACGATCATGGGCCTGAACCTGGCCCACGGCGGTCACCTGACCCACGGCATGAAGATCAACTTCTCCGGGAAGCTCTACAACGTGGTCCCGTACCACGTCGACGAGAGCGGCGTCGTGGACATGGAGGAGGTCGAGCGCCTCGCCAAGGAGTCCCAGCCGAAGCTGATCGTGGCCGGCTGGTCCGCCTACCCGCGCCAGCTGGACTTCGCCGCCTTCCGCCGCATCGCGGACGAGGTCGGCGCGTACCTGATGGTCGACATGGCGCACTTCGCGGGCCTGGTCGCGGCCGGTCTGCACCCGAACCCGGTGCCGCACGCCCATGTCGTCACCACCACCACGCACAAGACCCTCGGCGGTCCGCGCGGCGGCGTGATCCTCTCCACGCAGGAGCTCGCCAAGAAGATCAACTCCGCGGTCTTCCCGGGTCAGCAGGGCGGCCCGCTGGAGCACGTGATCGCGGCCAAGGCGGTCTCGTTCAAGATCGCTGCGGGCGAGGAGTTCAAGGAGCGCCAGCAGCGCACCCTGGACGGCGCGCGGATCCTGGCCGAGCGCCTGGTCCAGCCGGACGTCACCGAGGTGGGCGTATCCGTCCTCTCCGGCGGCACCGACGTCCACCTGGTCCTGGTCGACCTGCGCAACTCGGAGCTGGACGGCCAGCAGGCCGAGGACCGGCTCCACGAGCTGGGCATCACGGTCAACCGGAACGCCATCCCGAACGACCCGCGTCCCCCGATGGTCACCTCGGGCCTGCGGATCGGCACCCCGGCGCTGGCCACCCGCGGCTTCGGCGCCGAGGACTTCACGGAGGTCGCGGAGATCATCGCCGCCGCCCTCAAGCCGTCCTACGACGCGGACGACCTCAAGGCCCGCGTGATCGCGCTGGCCGAGAAGTTCCCGCTGTACCCCGGCCTGAAGTAACACCTGGCCTGCGGTTCCGCACGTTCGGACGGGGCACCGCGCACACTGAAGAGAGTGAGCGCGGTGCCCCGACCCGTGTCCCCCGCGCCACGTTTTGCCCTGCTTGACCCGCTTGACCCGCCAGCCCGTCTCATCTGCTCGACCCGCTTGACCTGCTGACCCGCGGGCCCCACCCCGGCCCGTTCCGCACCACCCGGCCCGTTCCCGCACCACCCAGGCAGACAACGGCGTCTTCCAACCTCAAGGAGTTCTCCCGTGGCCATCTCGGTCTTCGACCTCTTCTCGGTCGGCATCGGCCCGTCCAGCTCCCACACGGTGGGCCCGATGCGCGCCGCCCGGATGTTCGCGCGCCGCCTCAAGAACGAGGGCCTGCTCGCGCACACCGCCTCGATACGGGCCGAGCTGTACGGCTCCCTCGGCGCGACCGGCCACGGGCACGGCACGCCCAAGGCGGTCCTGCTCGGCCTGGAGGGCGAGTCGCCCCAGACCGTGGACGTGGAGTCCGCCGACGGCCGGGTCGAGGAGATCCGCGGCAGCGGCAGGATCAACCTGCTGGGCATGCACGAGATCCCGTTCGACTTCGACGCGGACCTGGTCCTGCACCGCCGCAAGGCGCTCCCCTACCACGCCAACGGCATGACGATCCTCGCGTACGACGCCGAGGGCGCGCCGGTCCTGGAGAAGACGTACTACTCGGTCGGCGGCGGCTTCGTCGTCGACGAGGACGCGGTGGCCGGGGAGAACCCGATCGTCCCGGACGACACGGTCCTCAAACACCCCTTCCGCACCGGCGACGAACTGCTGCGCCTCTCCCGCGAGACCGGTCTCTCGATCTCCTCGATGATGCTGGAGAACGAACTGGCCTGGCGCACCGAGGCGGAGATCCGCTCCGGGCTGCTGGACATCTGGCGCGTCATGCAGGCCTGTGTCTCGCGCGGCATGTCCCGCGAGGGCATCCTCCCCGGCGGCCTCAAGGTCCGCCGCCGCGCCGCGAACTCGGCCCGCCAGCTGCGCGCCGAGGGCGACCCGCAGGCCCACGCGATGGAGTGGATCACTCTGTACGCGATGGCGGTCAACGAGGAGAACGCGGCCGGCGGCCGTGTGGTCACCGCCCCCACCAACGGCGCGGCGGGCATCATCCCCGCCGTCCTGCACTACTACATGAACTTCGCGGCCGGCGGCTGCACCGAGACGGAGAAGGAGGACAGTGTGGTGCGCTTCCTCCTCGCGGCCGGTGCGATCGGCATGCTGTTCAAGGAGAACGCCTCGATCTCCGGCGCCGAGGTCGGCTGCCAGGGCGAGGTCGGCTCCGCCTGCTCGATGGCGGCCGGCGCCCTGGCCGAGGTCCTCGGCGGCTCCCCCGAGCAGGTGGAGAACGCCGCCGAGATCGGCATGGAGCACAACCTGGGCCTGACCTGCGACCCGGTCGGCGGGCTCGTCCAGATCCCGTGCATCGAGCGCAACGGCATGGCGGCGGTGAAGGCGGTCACCGCGGCGCGGATGGCGCTGCGGGGCGACGGCAGCCACAAGGTCTCCCTCGACAAGGTCATCAAGACCATGAAGGAGACCGGGGCCGACATGAGCGTCAAGTACAAGGAGACGGCGCGCGGCGGGCTCGCGGTGAACATCATCGAGTGCTAGGCGGACGGCCCTGACCAGCGCGTTCGCCTCTTTCAGCGCTGGCAGGGCCTTCCCTGCCTACGCGGCGGAAAGTCCCTGGAAAGGGCGTCTGTACACCGGAGCGCGTCTTCGCACGGCTGTCAGTGAACATCTGCTCGCGCTGGTGGAGCGGCGATGCCAACTTCGTGCGCCGTCTGACGTGGCGGTCAGGGTCTCGCAACCGCCGCACGCGCTCCAGGCACTGGTCGAGACCGCGGGTGGACATGGATTGCGAAACACCGGCTCCCAGGCCCGTCGACGGCTGCTTCCGCACGGGCCGGCAGGAACTACCGGGACTGGAACCACCAGATCCCGCCAGTCACCGCAGCGCTGCCGACCGGATGCGCAGCATTTACTGGACACTGGATCGCTGAGCTCGGCGGCGATGAACGCCCAGCGCAACGGACGCCGACACGCCGCCGGCGGCGACGCCGAACCCGACAGCAACGCCAAGCACGAAGGTGAGGCCCATAGCAATCGCGCCCCAGCTGTAGTCCGACCTCGTGCTCGCCAAGCTGGGCAGCGTCACTGCGGCCAAGATCGCAAAGAAGCCCAGATATCCGATGAGTCCGGCGGCGAGTGCAGCGTAAGCAGCCGCTGCCACGGGACGCGGCTCCCGGCCCACGGTAAGGGCGACGCGCGTCGCGCAGACGGCCTGTGCCAGCACGACGACACCCCATACGACGTGCAACGAGCCGAACGGCACGAGCAGTACAGCTGTCAAGGCTGCCCCCACGCCGTACCACAGCCCCTTACGGCGCCCCCAAGTCAACTTCCATGGTCCCTGGCTCGGGCTCGGACCGTGGGCCGCCGACGGTTTGTGTATGCGCGGGCGCCCAGCACCGGCCCTCTGGGCCCGGCGGCGCCGAATTCCCAGCGCGACTGCGGCTGACACACTGCCGACGATGACGCCGAGGGTGACGCCGAGGGCAACGCTGTACCGGGCCCCGACCGCCAGGCAGCTCAGGTTGCCTACGACACCGGCGACGAAGGCCGCGACTATGGCGGCGGCCACGGGGAGCGGGTGGCCTCGGCGATCCGTAGTGCGGGCCACATTTACCGCGCAGCCGACCTGCACCAGCATGACGACGGCGATGACCATGCCCGCCCTGGCGCCGTACACGGTGAGGCAGACAGCCGGCACGGCGGCCACTAGCCCGCACCACAGTCCCTTGCGGAGAGCCTGTCCGAGACTCGCCGAACCCGACCCGGCGAGCGGCAGCACAGCCCCCGCGAGCAGCATCGGGAGAGCCAGAGCGGGAAAGAACGCGAACAGCACAGGCAGTGCGACAAGGGTTGCGAAGCCGCTGAATGCTCCAGCTTCACCGCCAAGCATCGGCATGTACGTCGCAACCCAGCGCCCCAGGCTGAGATAGGCCAACCCAACGGATACCAGGACGGACGCCACCCCCAGGACCGTCCACAACACCCTCTTCGCCGCCCACCCCTCCCGCGCGCCCACCGCGTCCGCCCACGCAGCCACCACCGCGCCCAGCCAGCGTCGCACCGCCCACGCGAACAGCAGCATCAAGGGAAGCCACGCAAAGAACTGTCCCCACACCGAGTCGCCCACATGGAAAAGCGCGGCGACGGTGGTCGGAAACAGACTGCTACCCACCGCCAGGCCCAGCCCCAGGCCGACGCCGACCGCACGACGACCCGGGACCTGCCACTGGGGAGCCCCCTCTCGTACAGTGTCCTGCCACGTCGCCGCCCATACGGCGACCGTGATGAAGACCCCAGCTGCCGCGATCCCCACTCCCTGGACAATGAGCGAGCCGCCCGGCCACGACCCCAGCACGCTCCAGTGGAGGATCACCGCGCCCAACCCCACCGCGCCCCAGTCCCACACACTCGTAGTCCCCAGCAGACGGCTGTCGTGCAATACGGCACGACGGCGCTGGGGCGACGGATGCACGCGCAGCACCTCGGGCCACCGCCTCCGGATGCTCGGGAAGTACGTCGCGAGCATCGCGTCCGTGTGCGCCACGTCCACACCCCACCGGTACACCTGTGCGTCCGCGAACAACTCACGGCTGCGCAGAACCGAGTTGCGCAGCAGCGGAGCCGTCACGGCGAGGACGATCTGTAAGGCCGAGCCGGCGAACGCATAGGCGACGAGAGCACTGTCCGGGGTGGCCCCCTGGAACCCAGGCACAAGAAGGGGGTTCGTCAGGATGTTGAACACCAGCAGCGGCATGAAGAAGCGCCACATCACAATGGTGAGGAATCCCCTGTCGAGGTCGCGGTTGTGAATATGCGCCAGCTCGTGCAGCAGTACCACGCGAAAGGCCACCGGGTCACCCCGCGACAGAGTCTCCAGGCCGCCGGAGAGCACAATGAACCGACGCCCCGGCCGTCCGAAGGCAAGGGCCGAGCAGCGCGGGTCAAGCGGGTCGAGCAGGTACGTCACGGGGACCGCGACGTCGGTGCCGAGCTGGAGCCGGGCCAGTAACGCCAGCAGGTCCCCACCGCCCGGGAGCGCCCCGTCCGACGCGATTCTCGACGGTACGACGCGGCCGATCTCCTCATATCGGCGGCGCCGGATGCGCCAGGCCGGCAGCCACCACACGGCCAGGCCCATCGCCACCCAGAACATCACCAGAGCAACCAGCGACCATCCCGCGAAGTTGTGTGGCGGGCTGCCGCACTCGGGTAGTGCGGTCGGCTGGTCGACGTTTGCCCAGTTCACCTTCCCGATCTGGCGGTACTGCTCGGTCTGGCACCTCTCGTCCGCCGCCACGGCGGCGTCGCTGACGGGCTGGAAGACATCCGCAACATTGTCGGCCAGGGACATCATGAACGCCGAGGGGATGGCCGCGAGCAGAACGAAGCGGAGTGTCGTCCCGGAGACCAACGACGCAGGCAAACGGTTCCGCGACGTGCCAGGAAGGTCAGCCGCGCTCATCACCGCCGTCGTCGTCGGCCGCGCGGGCTGGGTTCGTACCGGTGGCAGCCGTGCGTGTCGCCAGCTCTGCGACGATTCCAGCGGCGACCAACTCGGCCTGTTCGGCCGTCAGTCCCAGCCTACGAGCCTCACTGCCCGCGACCACCCGGATGGTCGCCAGCTGTTCAGGTCCCGGCATCCACTCCGCTTCCCCCTCCAGGGACGGGCTACCGCGCCGGAAAACTCGCCCTGCCCACGCACGCATGCGGCCGGCCAAGGAAGTGGCAGCCTCTTCGAGCACGGAGTCGGCCAGCTTGGCGACGATGTACAGCACCGCCAGGCTCAGCATGGTCGTCACACCATCAGCGCCAATGCCGAGCGGCTCGTTCCGCCGCGCCGCCCGGCGCACTTGACGCCCTGAGGCCGCGTGGAACGTCCTGGCTACAGAAGGAAATCGAGAAATCTCGTGTGGTGCGATGCGCTGCACCACGCCACGGGCCAACTCATCCACGCCGGACGTATCCCGCATGGCTCGTGCTACCGATTTCATCGCCTCTGCCCCGTCCCCGTACGCCACGACGTCGCTCCAGTGACCGTCGTCACACCCATCGCGAGGGTAGCGCGGGCCGCGTCCTGGCGCAGCCGTCATCACAAGACCTACCCGACCCCTCAACCGGGAAGCGTGGGGGCAACTCCCCTGAGGGGAAGGGTTGACCCGCAATGACCTGCGGTCTGCCCCATCAACACGTCATCCACTTCTGGGGCCGCCGCTGACTACGGCTGCCGCGACCAGCGCACCAGCTGTTCACGCTCGTCAGCGGTCAACACAAACTCGACGGAAGGGCGTCCCGAAAGCGACATCCTGGAACCACAGCAACTCGACGCCATGACTTCAGGTGCAGGACACCAGGGCAGCGGCGGGACGCGTGCCGAGGGCGAAGCGAGCGAGCTCCTCGCCGACCCGGTCGAGGGACACCTGTCCGCGCGCTCCACGGTGAGGGTCCGGACGACCGCGACCGGGGTCGTGGCCGCGCACCCCCTCGTTGTCGCGATGGAGGCGCTGCACGGGCGTCAGGGCCCCCTCCCCGTCGCCCTGGGCCTCCGATTCCCGTACGAGCGCGGTGCCACGGGCGGGCCCCGTCCGTCCGCGGCACCGGCTCGCCCGCCGGGGCCCTACTTCGCCGCGTCCAGTGCCGCCAGGGCCTGCGCCCAGCCGACGTACTTCAGGTCCGCGAGGTCGGCCACGGTCTTGACGCCGAACGCCTCCTCGAGGAGGGCGCCCTGCCGGTCCGAGACCCCCTTGAGCGCCGACACCGGCGCCGCCAGCACCTCGGGCACGCTCTTGTCCGCCCACGCCTTGTCCAGCACGTTGCCCAGATCGATCGAAGCCACGTTCGTCCCCTTCTCGTCGCGCGCTCCCCACGGAGCGCGCCCATCCATCTCTACAGACATGTAGAGCATAGGAGAGAAGGGCGGCCCCGGCAGGCAAGGGCAGAAGACCGGCCGGGATTGTCCGAAAGTCCACGCAGCGCCCGCGACGGGGTCAGCCGTCGAGGTCACACCGGACGGGCCCGCCTGCCGCCCCGAGCGAACCGGCCCGGCCTCCGCTACCGCCCGCCGCGCGCCCGCTCCTTCGCCAGCCACGGTCCGAACTCGCTCTCCAGCACCAGCCGTCCGAGCTTGCGGTACTCCTGGAGCACCGACGTGACGAGCTGGTCCATGGTCAGCGGGGCCTCCGACTCGGCCGCGAGGTAGGCGGCGGTCACCGCGCAGGCCCGGATCGACCCGCCGGCCAGCTCGAAGCGGTCCGCGCAGAACTCCAGGTCGAGCGCCGCGTCGCGCGGGATCGCCGGGCCCAGACAGCGGTCCCACAGGGCCAGGCGCTGCCGGGCGTCGGGCATCGGGAACTCGGCGATCACGTCGAGGCGGCGGGTGAACGCCTCGTCGAGGTTGGCCCGCAGATTGGTGGTGAGCACGGCGATGCCGTCGAAGGACTCCATGCGCTGGAGGAGGTAGGCCGACTCCATGTTGGCGTGCTTGTCGTGCGCGTCCTTGACCTGGGACCGCTTGCCGAAGATCGCGTCGGCCTCGTCGAACAGGAGGATGCCGTTGACGTCGGACGCCTCGACGAAGATCCGCTCCAGGTTCTTCTCGGTCTCCCCGATGTACTTGTCCACCACCGTGGACAGGTCCACGACGTAGAGCTCCATGCCCAGTTCGGCGGCGATCACCTCGGCGGACATGGTCTTGCCGGTGCCGGACTCCCCGGCGAACAGGGCGATGACGCCCCTCCCCCGGCCGCCGCCCGGCCGCATCCGCCACTGCCCGAGCACCGTCTCGCGGTGGCGGGCGCGCAGGGCCAGTTCGCCGAGCTGGGTGCGGGTCGCCGGGGGCAGCACCAGGTCGTCCCAGCCGACCGCGGGCTCGATGCGGCGGGCGAGCCGTTCCAGGCCCGCGCCGTTCTGGGCGCGGACCGCCGTCCGCAGGTCCTCCGGGGTCACCGGCCGCTGCCCGAGGACGGCCAGCCGCGACGCGACGGTCGCCGCCCTGCGCAGTTGGCCGGAGTCGAGCCGGTAGGCGGCGGCGGACTCGATGAGGGCGTCGTCGGCGCGGGCGTGGGCGGCGGGCAGGCCGACCGTCCGGCCCGCTTCGGCGAGCGCGCGCCGCCACTGGCGCCCGGCGCCTTCGGGGCCGGGGGGCGGGACGGTGACGGGCACCGGGCTCTCCGCCGTCCACAACGGGTCCCAGTTCTTCTTCCCGTACGCGATCAGGGGCGTGGAGCCGAGCGCCGCGCACAGGGAGCCGAGCACCCGGGCCCCCTCGGGGCGTTCGGGGGCGAGCGTTTCGAGCGGACCGAGGATCACCCCGGAGTGGCCGAGGCGGGCCTCGGTCGCCAGGGCCCGTACGAGCGGGGCCGGTTCGGAGGCGGCGGCGAGCGCCGCGATGTCGACGACCAGGGGGCGCCGGCCGGCGGCGGCCAGCGCCTCGACCGCGAGGCCGCGCGGGTCGCCGCCCCGGTCGAGCAGGTGCACCAGGCCGCTGCCCGTGCCGAGGGCCGCCGCGATCCGGGAGACCTCGGGGAGCTCGTCCGGGTCCCCGGGGGGCGCGGCCACCTGGACGAGGCCGCGCAGCCGGCCGTCGGTCCCGTCGTCGCCGAGGAGATGCGCCGTGACCCGGTCCGGTACGCGCAGGGTGCGGGAGAGCAGCGGGCGCTCGCCGTCCGCGAGCTCCAGCAGTCCGCCCGCGACGAGCGGGGCGGACGGCGAGAAGCGGAAGCGGCCGGAGCCGGCCGCGGGCAGGCCGCAGAGCTCCAGGGCCAGGCCGATGGTGGGCCGGCGGCGGGTGAGGTCGTCGTTGAGGTAGCCGTAGAGCCGCTCGAACCGGGTGTCGATGTCCGGGGCCAGGGCGACCAGCAGGAGTTCGACGTCCAGTGGCGCGAGAGCGAAGCGCTCCGCCAGCCGGCCGAGCCGGCTCCCGGCCGGGGCGTCCGGCACGGCCCCGTCCTCGTACACCGGTACGGGAGCGAACGCGTCGCGGCTCTCCAGGATCCGTGCCGCGCCCTCGGGGGTGAGGTACTGCCCCCGGTAGGGGTCCTCGGGGTCCGGGTCGACGGCCCGGCGTGCCGCGACGGCCTCCCGGACCCGCAGCTCGACGCGGCCGAGCCGCTCCCAGAGTTCCCCGACGCCGGTCGGGGACTCGTGAGCGTGGAGCTGCTGTGGTGCCAGGGTCATCGTGCGGCGTTCCCCCGCTTGCGCCGGCCGGGCGGCAACTGCCGTTCCCGGGGGGCGGCGAAGCCCTGCCCGCCCGGGTCGGTCGCTCCGTCGTAGCGCAGGCGCCGGCCGGGGCCGCCGTCGTCGCCGTCCAGGTGGGGTGCTGCCTTCATCACGAGTCCTTCGGTGACGGGCGGGCCCGCGGGGGTGCGTTCCCCGGCCAGCGGGGCGACGACCCGCAGGTCGATGGCGGCCTTCAGCTCGCCGCCGAGCGCGGACCAGACGTCCGAGGCGGACGGTCCGCCGGCTCCCGGTCCCGCCGCCTCCAGCTCCACGGTCAGGCCGAGTTCGGCGAGGCTTCCGGTGTGCATCCGGGCGGGCAGCACGTCGGAGCGGACGAGGGCTCTCAACACCTCGGAGAGCAGGCGGTGTTCGTCCTGCGGACGGTTGGTCCAGGCGGTGACCAGATAGGTCAGCTCGAACCAGCGCGGCGGGGTGCGCCAGCCGGTGACCACGCCCTCCTCGTCGTGCGTCCCGGCCGTGCCGGTGCGCCGCCTGCCCGCGTCCTCGCGGATGCCGTGCAGGAAGACGCTGATGGTCGGGGCGTTGCGGCGCGCGGACCAGTCCTTCGTCGGGGCGTCGAAGACCAGGTCGACGCCGCTGTCCTCCAGACCGGCCTCGACCAGCAGCAGCCGCAGCCCCTCGTCGACTTCGTGGATCATCGGCGGATCACCTCGTCCGGCGGGGTGATGGTGCCGAGCACCACGAGGAAGTCGGTCGTCACCGGGCTGAAGCCGGGGCCCTTCGCGGTGATCGTGCGCGGCCCGGTCCGGTCCTTGGCCAGGATGAGGAGCTGGGCGATGAACGTGCCGTCGGCCGGCGGCCGGGTCGGGGCCGCCGCCGCGGTGATCCCGGGCTTCCAGCTGAGGGTGACGGGCGCGCCGGGCGGGAAGTCCTTGCCCCGTACGGAGGTGACGAAGCCGGGCTTGCCGATGGCGGGCACCGCGATGATGCGGGGCTGGAGGATGCGCAGCGGGATCCGGGAGACGTTGTCGCGGAGGCCGGCGTCGGTGCCCGTGGTGGTGAGCTGTGCGGTGATCGTCGTACGGAGGGCCTTGTCGGGCGACAGGACGACGCTGATGACCGTGGACGCGCCGGGTGCGAGGTCGGGGAGCGTGCAGGCGCCGCCGGCGCAGCCCGCGGGGAGCGGTCCGGCGGGGATGCCGCCGGGCAGTCCGAGCTTCAGCCGGAGTCCGGTGGCCAGCGCGTTCCTGCCGTTGCGCACGGTGTACGTCACCACGACCTTGCCGCCGACGTAGCCGGGGCTGGGCTGGGCCCGCACGGTGACGCCGGGTCCGGCCTCGGGCGCGGGCGGCGGCGGGGCGGGGGCCGGCGGCGGGGGCGGCGTGGTCGCCGGCGGCGGGGTGGGTGCGGGCGTCGTCGGGGTCGGGGACGGCGTCGTGGGGGTGGGGGTCGGCGTGGGGGTCGGGGTCGGCGGCGGTACGTCCTCGACCGGGACGATCGTTCCGGTGGCGTTGTCCGTGGGGTTGGGGTCGAGGACGGCTCCGGTGACGGACCAGTCGATCCGCTGGTCGCCGGTGGTCACGCCGGTCAGCCGGGCCGTGATCGTCACGTCGGTCCCGGGCGGGACGATGCCGAGGTCGCACTGGGGCGTTCCGGCGGCGCAGGTCCCGGCGTCGGTGGTCAGCTCCTCCAGCCGTACGCCGGGCGGGGCGTCGACGGTGAGGAGGGTGCCGGGCGAGGGCGAGGGGCCGCGGTTGGTGACGGTGATCGGCACCTCGGTGGACGAGCCGACCTCCACCGGGTCGCCGGTGGGCGGTGCCGTCAGCGTCAGGTCGACCGACTGCTGGTAGGAGGGCTCCTTCTGCCGTCCCTCGTGCGTGTTGTCGAGGGGGGCCACGTCACCCGAGGCGATGTCGAGTACGGAGAGCTGCTCCATGGAGTTCGCCGGGAACTCCCGGCGCGAGGTGAACAGGAGCTTCCCGCCGTCCGGGGACCAGGCCACGTCGCGCGGCTGGTGGGGGCCGGTCACGGACGTGTCGGGGATGGGCAGGTCGCAGCCGTCGGGGTTGTCCTTCTGGACGGAGGGCAGCACGACCCGGCAGCCGCCGCCGCGCAGGGGCTTGATGAGCACTCCGGCCCGGTGGTTGACCCGGCCGCCGCCGTCCTTGCGGTTGAAGGCCACCTTCAGGCCGTCCGGCGAGAACGCGGGGCTGTCGTCGATGACCTCGCAGTCGCCGGGGCAGATGGTGGCGCTCAGGTCCCGCTGCCGGCCGAGGTCGGCCAGCGGCACCACCCAGATGTGCTTGTTGGCGCCGTTGCCGTTGATGACCCGGCTGCGGGTGAAGGCGAGGTTGACGCCGTCGGAGGACCAGGTCGGCTGGGCGTCGTCGCCCGTCGCCTGGCCCTCGGGGGGCTGGATCTCGTCGAGGATCGCGCCGGTGGCCACGTCGGCGATGAGGATGCGGCTCGGGCCCGCCGCGTCCCCGACGCCGCCGGGCGAGGTCCGGGTGAAGGCGAGCCTGGTCCCGTCGGGCGAGAAGGTGGGGTCGGTGTCCCAGTCGCCGGGTTCGCGGCCGTCGAGCGGCAGCGGCGCCGCGTTCCGGCCGTCGGCGTCGGTCATCCAGATCCGCTCGATCCGCCCGGCGTCGCCGTCCTCGAAGCGGGTGACGACGATGCGACGCCCGTCGGGCGTGTAGTTCTGCCGCTCGTGCCACGGGTCGTACCCGGGACGCGGCCGGAACAGGGGGTTCTTGGCGTGGTCGGTGTTCGTGCGGGCCTCCGGGTCCTCCTTCAGGATGGTGAAGCCCAGGTCGCGGGGGTCGGAGCCGTCCTGCCGGACGTCCTGGAGCGTCACGATCTGCGCGGCGGCCAGCAGCTCGTCCGGCTTCTCGACGGTCTCGGGGTCCGGGGTGATCCGGGGGACGACGACGGTCCCGGCCGGACCGAACCAGGTGGGCGGCCCCACTTCGCGGTTCTCGTTGACCAGTTGGTCCGGCGCCTCGTCCTGGAACGCGGTGACCCGGTAGACGTGGTCGAAGTCGTCGCAGCCGCAGGTGTGGTACGGGCTGAGGAAGACGATGTCGTCGCCGTCGGGCAGCCAGGAGGCCGAGCGGGTGCCCCACTCGGCGTGCGCGCCGGCCAGCAGCGGGCGGTCGGTGCCGAGGCCCTGGGTGGCCCGCAGTTCGGTGCCGTCGTCGACGTTCGGGTCGGGGTCCGTGGTGAGGGTGTACGCGACGAGGCCCCGGCGGGCGTCGTCGTCCACCGGGTTCCAGGACGGCTCGGTGGCGTCGCCCGCCGGTCCGTCGCTGATCCGGGTGCGCGGGCCGCCGGCGACGGCCTGCTCGAATATCTGCCATCCCCGCAGGGTGTCGCCGTCGCAGGCGTACGCGATCCGCGTGCCGTCCGGGGACCAGGTCGGGGACTCCTCGTTGTCCGGGGTGTCGCTGAGCCGGCGCAGGTCCGAGCCGTCGACGCCGATCGACCACAGGTCGCGCTGGACGGTGCCGCCGGGTCCGGGCTCCGCCGAGTCGAAGACCACGGTCCGGCCGTCCGGGGAGAGTTCGGGGTGGGCCGCGTCCTTGTCGGTGGTGAGCCGGCGTACCGATCCGTCGGTGTCGCGGACGTACACCTGGGGGCGGGCGCTGTCCCGCAGGCTGGTGAAGACCAGGACGTCCCCCCGGGCGGAGGGGTCCTGGTCGTAGTGGGCGGGGCCGTCGCCGAACAGCGGGTCGGTGGTGTCCTCGTCGTTGGCCCGCCCCAGACTGCGGTGCTCGGTGCCGGCGAAGGCGACGCGCCCCGCCTGGAGCGGTTCCGCGTCCGCCACGGCGGCGACGGCCTCGGCGGCCCCGTGCGGGGCGGCGGCCGAGCCGACCAGCAGCAGCGGTGCCAACAGCACCACCGCACCGGTCAGTCGGCCCAGCCGGGAATGCTTTGCCGGGCCAGCAGTGCCGGTCACGGCCCACCTCACAGTCTGTCGATGACTCTCCACCGGCCAGCTTCACCCCCGCGCGGGGGCGAAGGACAGGCCGCGAGTACCCGGGACGGGGGAAGGGATCGCTGCCCTTTGCGGCGGGCGCACCGGTGTCCGGGGCACCGCGCCGGTGGGAGGTCCCGGCCGGCCGGTGGACGGGCCGTACGACGGACGGGCCGTACGACGGACGCCGCCGGCCGACGGAGGTCCGTCAGGCCGGCGGCGGTGTCGCTGCTCGGGTGGGCGGGGCTGTCAGAGATCGCCCTGGAGGTAGGAACGGGCCGCGGCCATCACGTCCTTGAAGTGCCCGTCGGCGATGGCCTGCAGCGGCGACTCGTCCTCGAGCTGGGGGTTCATCCCGATCATCCAGGCACGGGCGGTGTGCGGGTTCTCGCCCTCCTCGATGAGCTTGAAGATCTGGTAGGCGGTACGCAGGCGCACTTCGGCGTCGTAGCGCGGGGCGTTGAGCGCCTTGCACCACTTGCCGACCTGCTTGGCGTCCTCGATGCCGGCGACGTGCGCGGTGACGCGCTGGCTGAAGTTGTCCTGCAGGAAGCGCGCGATGTCCGCGATGGTCCTCTCCGTCGTGTCCCGGTGTGCGCGGGCCTCGGCGGCGGTCTCTCGCATGGTCTGCATGGTCTCCTCGTTTCCTCTCGCTCGCTGTGAGGCGTCAGCCGAGGATGCGTGCGCTGGAAGCGCGATGACGGGAAGGGGCCGCGTGGCGCTGCCGTTCGTCGGGCAGGGGCGACGGGGTCCGCGATATGCGCGGGGTACCCGTGGCCGCTTCGGGCGCATCTTCGGGCCGGAGGAGGTGACCGGGGTGGTGGGACGTAGGGATCGCCCCGCGGTCGGGCGCGGCGATCGGCAGGCCTAAGTGGCCGACAGTCTGGGTCAACACGGCTTCCCCCCTCTGATATTGAGGAAAGGGTACCCGTTTACCTGTCACTTACTCCATAGTTTTCCCACCTGGAAAGAGTGCTAAATCCCTCCCCCTTTTGCTGTGCACTTCTCTGAGCTGCGAGTTTCCGGAAAACCTTCCTGATGTTGGAGCACTCGTGCGAAGGAGTGCCCCCGGGCGGAACACCGGATCGGGGGACACCCCGCACCGCCAGTCGGCCCCACCGCGGCGCGGATCACCGGACGGTGAGGCCGTACTCCCGGGCCACTTCCTTCAGTTCGACGGATTCGGCGAGGATCGGACGGCGTTCGGCCTCGACGTACTCGGTGCCGCTGAGGACGGCCCAGCAGCGGCGTCCGCCGTATCCCGACCGGTAGGCGATGCCCTGGGCCAGCCGGTGCCCCTCGGCGTTGCGCTGGGCCACGGTCCAGGCGGCGATCTGCCGCGCGACCCGGCGGTCCCGTCCGTGGATGTGCTCCTCGCTCAGCGGGCCTTCGATGCCCCACGCCTCGAACTCGTGCCGCAGCTCCCTGCGGAGCACCTCACGGGTGGCGTCCGCGTCGACGTCCAGGAACTGGGCGTCGGGCGCCAGCTTCAGCCGGACGAGGATGTGCGTGTCGCGCCAGCTGGACGCGAGATGGCCGAGCTTCATCCGGCCGGCCGCCACGGGCTCGTCGGCGAGGAGTTCGCGCATCTTCGGCTGGACCCGGAAATGCGCCAGGGCCTCCGCGTAGCAGCCGGCCGGTTCGGACGCGCAGTAGAGCATGCCGTAGGTGAAGAGGCTGAAGCGGCCCGCCGACGATCCCTCGATGGTCTCGGGTTCGATCCGGTTGAACTTCAGCGGATCGGTCGACTTCCCGAGCCGCCAGACGCCCCGGTCCGGAGGGAGCGCGAGCTCGACCGGAGGAACGGCGTCTGGGTCTAAGACAGCGGTCATGAGTCCTCGTTGGCGATAGCTGTGAAGGCGTGCCCGTGTGGTCCCGGCGCGCGGCTGATCATTGTGGCGTACACACCCCGCGCTTGTCGGCCCGTCGTGGCCCGTCGGCGGGCGCATCGGCGGAGCACGTCGGCGTGCGGACGGCGCACACGGGCGTCACGGACGGTCGGGCCGGAGCTGGTCGTGGTGGACACGGAAGATCATGGTTCCCGCCTCCCCGGTCGCGAGGAGCACGGTGGACGGGTCCCCTTCCGGCTGCGGAGCCGTGCGGAGGGCGCTGACGGCGTGGCCCGTGACGATCTGCAGGAGCAGCCGGTCGGCGGCCGGGTCCCACAGGTGGATGCCGGTGGCCCCGGCGGCGGCGAGGACCACCCGCCCGCCGAGGCCCCGGAAGGCGGTCACGGCGTTCAGCTCCCCGTCCCCGGGGGCGAATTCGGCGAGGTGGCCGGAGGCCGAGTCGGGGTCCCAGAGCCTGAGCGTGCCGTTCTGCCCGGCGGTGACCATCCGGAGTCCGGCCCCGCCACGCGGGCGGGCGAAGGCCACGTCGTTGACGATGTTCTGGCCGCACCGGATCGTCGGACCCCGCTGGGCGAGCGCGGCGACGTCCCAGACGCGGAGGTTTCCGTCGCTGCCGCCGGACGCGAGGAGGACGCCGTCGTCGGTACGGGTGGAGGCCAGGCAGCGGACGCTGAACCGGTGGTCGTCGAAGACGGCCACGCCGCGGTGGTCGTCGAGGTCCCACAGTCGTACGGTTCCGTCCGCGCTGCCGCTGGCCAGCAGGGCGGGACCGTCGCCGCCGGGCAGCGCGAGGAGGGTGAGGGCGGGTGAGTAGTGTCCGCGCAGCCGCGGCGGCGGCGTGCGGTCGTCGCCGGGGCCGAGGGTGTGGAGCGCGATGCTGTTGTCGCTGAGGGCGGCGGCCAGCATCAGGCGGTGGTGCGGACGGGCCCAGGCGAGGGCGGTGACGGGCTCGTCGAGGATGACGGGCCGCTTCTCGCCGGTGCCGATGTTCCGGACGAGCGTGGTGGTGCCCTCGGTCGCGGCGAGGAGATGTGCGGGTCCGGGGGACAGGGCGCTGGCGGTGACGCGGTTCCACCTGGCCCGCCCGTGGAGGAACGTGGCCCCGGCCAGCGGCCAGTTGCGGATCGTGCGGTCGGATCCGGCGGTGATCAGGCGGGTTCCGGAGCGCTCGGGCAGGGCGGTGAGGGCGGTGACCGCCTCGGCGTGCGCCTGCAGGGAATCACCGACGGGTTCCAGGCTCCCGGGCCGCCAGAGGCGGACGGTGCCGTCGGCGCCACCGGAGGCGAGGGTTTCGCGGCCCTCGACGGTGACGACGGCGAGGGAGGTGACCGCGCCGCCCGTCGTGGCCCGGACGGAGTGCGTACGGGGGTCGGACCCGGCGCTGTGCACGGAGAGGTTGCCGTCGGCGTCGCCCACCGCGTAACTCCCGGGCTCCGCCAGTGCGACCAGGGTGCGGACGGGTGCGGGATGACGGGAGCGGACCCGGGTGGCGACGCCGTCGAAGTCGGCGACGGTGTCGTGCCGGGCGATGAGCAGCGGTCCGCCGTCCGGCCGTGTCGTGCCGCCCAGGAGGGCCGCCGCGGGGGCCGGCGGGGGCAGCGGGACGTCGGCCCGGTGCAGGGTCGCCGTGTTGAACGCGGCGAGGTGGCCGTCGCTCCAGGCGGCGAGGAGCACCGGGGCCCCGGTCTGCGGCCGGTGGAGCGTGAGCGAGGTGACCCAGGCCCCGGTGCGTCGCGCGACCGGACCGATCGCCCGGCCGCGGAAGGCGTCGAGGATCGCCACGGCGCCGTCGGTGCTGCCGGTGGCGACGATCCCCTCGGGCAGGGTCAACAGGTGGGCGACGGCCCCTTCGTGCAGGGTGATCGGCGGTGCGGACGCGGAGCCGTCGCGCCTCAGGACGCGCACGACGCCGTGGTCGTCCCCGGTGACCAGCAGGGCCTGGTGGGGTGCCCGCGGGCGGGGGACGGCCGACGTCAGGGAGACGACGTCGGCGTCGTTGAGCGCCCACACGTTGTCCGGGCTCGCGCAGTCGCTCCACAGCGGCGTGACGGGCGAGCGGTCGAACGGCGTCTGCCGGGTGCCCGGCCGCGGCGACGGCGTGTCCCGTGACATCGCCGCGTGGTGCGCCAGGTGCAGGCTGGACAGCCGGGACAGCGGGCTGAGATCACGGGAGTAGGGCTCCAGCGTGGCCCAGGCCTGGAGCCACTGCTGATGGGCCGGCCGGTCCCCCTCCCCCGCCAGCAGGCGGCCGAGCCCGGAACTCGACTCCCAGGGCAGCAGGGCGGGCGGCACGTGCGTGTCGTCCAGGACGCGGCCCTGGGCGGCGTGCTGGGCAAGGTGCCGCCGCAGATAGGGGTGGGGCGGGATGCTGGGGTCGTCGGGGACGAGTTCGGCGAGCGCGGCGGCCAGTTGGCGGTGGATCTCCGCGTGCCGGTCGTCGCCGGCGGGCCCGCTCATGCCGCCCCGCCCCGGCCGAGCCAGTCCGTGTCGACGTCGCGCAGGGCCTCGGCCAGCGTTTCGTGGGCGGGCCGGTAGACCCGCCGGTCGTCCTCGTGGTCGTGGGCCAGATAGCCGTTGAGCCGGCTCTTGAGCAGCTTCGCGATCATCTCGTCCCAGTCCGGCAGGGGCCGGCCGAGCAGCACCCGGGCCATCTGCGGCCAGATGGTGGACCAGGGGATGCCCGCTCCCCCGGCGAAGGCGGCGGCGCGCAGGAGGGCGAGCGCCACCTCGGAGGGCAGCCCGTCGCCCTCGACCAGCACGAGGTCGCGCTTGAGGAGCCCTTCCGTGCCGTTGTTCAGCATCCTCTGCCACTCCGGCTGCCGGGCGACGGCGGCGGGGTCCTCGGCGGAGCGGAGCTGTTCCCCGGCTATGCGCGCGTCGATGAAGGAGGGCCAGACGACGGGTGCGACCAGCCGGGCCGCGTCCTCGGCCGACGCGCGGTGCCCACCGCCCTCGCAGATGAGGGCGTGCAGATACTCGGCGATGTCCTTCTCGCTGGCCTCATCGTCCGTACGCTGCTCCTCGGCCGTCGGGAAGACGGCCTTCAGCGCTTCGTTGTGTCCCTGCTCCTCCTCGGGCGGTTCCACGGACGGTTCGCTGAGGGGGCGGCTGGAGCGCACGCCGATCAGCAGCCGCAGGCCGGGTTCCGGGGCGGCGAACGGCTCGCCGTCGAGCCGCGGTACGGGGACCTGGTCCAGCCGCGGCGCGCAGAACTCGTTGAGCGGCGCCAGCACGTCCTCGATGATGCGCTGCCGTTCGTCCGCCTCGTCGAGACCGTCGATGACGAGGGTGACCGCTTCCTCACGGCCCCGGAGCACGGCCAGGATCTGCTGGGCCGCCGCGACGACCGGGTCCTCGGTCGACCTGACCCGGCGGGGCGTCTCCCCCAGGGCTTCGAGGATGTCGTGGGCCAGCTGCGCCGCGCCCCGGTGCCGGGCCAGGACCGCCCCGGTGATGGAGTCGGCCGCGGGGACGGTGTCGGGCGCGGACAGGTCGAGCGCCGTCTTGCAGAGGGGGTCGTCGCGGAACGCGGGGTCGCTCAGGACGACGGCGCGGGCGAGCACGGCGGACTTGCCGCTGCCCGCGCTGCCGGTGACGAGGAGGACCCCGCGGGTGCGGGCCGGGCTGAGGAAGGCCGCGATGCTGCGGTTGAGGTCCTCGCGGCCCCGGAAGTACCAGCCGGGGTCCTCGTCCTGGGTGCGCCCCGTGGCCCGGTCGAGCCAGTAGTCGCCGGCCGGTCCCGCGTGCCGTCCGTCCGCGCCGGCCGTTTCGCGCACCCGGCGGTATCCGGGGTTGGGGATGCAGGGGGTGGGGGTGAGGACGCCGCTGCCGTCGACCACCCGGTGGAGCCGGTGCTTCTTGCGGTCCGCCGGGTCCAGTCCCCGTTCGAACTCCGACATGAGGTCGACGACGCGGAGGTGGGGCGTGGTGATGCCCGCGGTGGTGCGGAGCCGTTCGAACGCGTCGCGCAGCAGGGTGGAGAACCGCCTGACCTGGACGGGCCGGTCGTGACCGCAGGTGACGAGGACGTCGAGCTGGCAGGTGTTGCGCCGTTCGGCGCGGATGTCCTCGACCAGTTCGTCGATCTCGCCGCTGATCTTTCCGGCGTAACAGGTGTTGACGATGACCAGGACGTTCTTGGCGTGGGAGTCGAGTGCCGCGGTGATGAGGTCCGTGGTGCGGACGGAGGTGTTGAGGTGGCGCCCCTTCTCGGAGTCGGGCAGCTTCAGGAAGTGTGTCCGGGAGCCCGCCACCCCGTGGCCGGTGATGAACAGGACCAGCGCCTCGCCCTTCATCTCCCGTACCCGGTGCTTCCGGAGGAAGTCCTCGACGTGCGCGCGCCCCGTCACGGTCGGGGCGGGGATCTGGTGGAACCCGGCGGAGGCGCCCGGCGAGGACCACCACTCGGCGACGACGTCCAGTTGTTCGTCGATGCCCGCGGTGAAGCTCTCGTCGCCGTCGCCGTAGTCGCGTACGGCCAGCGTGAGCAGGGTCCGCTCCGCCTCGCTCTGCTCGGCGGCCTGATTCCGCCCTAACTCCCCCACCGTGTTACGCATCTCTCTAGTCTTCCAGGCATGACGAAGCCGCCGCAGACGAATCCGGGCAGCAGCCCCGGCAGCACCCCCCGTCTTCATCCGGAGGTGACTCCGGCCGTCACGCACGACGCGGTCGTGATCGTCCCCGGCATCATGGGGAGCGAGCTGTACGACACCGTCACCAAAAAAGTGCTCTGGGGGCTGGCGCATCCCCAGTGGCTCGCCAAGGCCTGGCTGACCCGGGACGGTCTCGCCCCGCTGCATCTCACGCCGGAGGAACGGGCCGGGGAGCACGGGCGGGTCCAGCCGCGCAGGCTCCTGCGGACCCCGGTGTGGATCCCGTTCGTACGGGGCATCGAGCCGTACCACAAGCTGACCCGGGCGGTCGAGGAGACCGTCGCCCATCCCGACGCGGTGCTGCCGTTCCCCTACGACTGGCGGCTGCCGGTCGAGGTCAACGCCCGGCTCCTCGCGGCGGAGGCGCGCAAGCACCTGGAGCGGTGGCGCGGGCACCGGGCCCACACCGCGGCCCGCCGCCGGGCGCTCGACGAGCGCGAGGGGCGGCTCGTCTTCGTCGCCCACTCCATGGGCGGGCTCGTCACCCATGCGGCGCTCACCCTGGGCTTCGACGACGACCTGGCGGCCGACACCCGGGGTGTCATGACGCTGGGGACGCCGTTCAGGGGCTCCGTGGTCGCGGCGAACATCCTCAACGCCGCGCAGGGCGCGCCGCTGCCGCTGCCGCACCGCAGGCTCGCCGCCCTGGCCGCCACGATGCCGGGCGTCCATGACCTGCTGCCCCGGTTCGTCTGCCTGGAGGAGGGCGCCGGGGCGCGCCGGCTCGCTCCGTCGGACGTCGGGGCGCTCGGCGGCGACGAGGAACTCGCCAAGACGTCCGGGGAGTTCCTCGACCGGCTGGCCGGGCACGAACTGCCCCGCCACCGGCCGGTCGCCGGGGTGCACCAGGACACGGTGCAGTCCCTGCGGCTGGAGAACGGCGAGGTCCTGGCGTCCGAGTACTGCTTCCGCACCCATCGGGACGGTGAGTTGAGGCGTGACGAGAACGGGGTGGCTCTCCGCTTCGGCGCCCGGGGGGACGGCACGGTCCACCGGGATTCGGCGTCCGTGAAGGGCGGGGCGGTCCCGATCGCGCTCCAGCACGGTGCGCTGGCGAGCGGCCGGGCGGCCCGGCACGCGGTCGTCGACTTCCTCCTGGAGGAGGACGACCTCGGCCC
Source organism: Streptomyces sp. NBC_01116 (assembly GCF_041435495.1). Taxonomy (NCBI): domain Bacteria; kingdom Bacillati; phylum Actinomycetota; class Actinomycetes; order Kitasatosporales; family Streptomycetaceae; genus Streptomyces; species Streptomyces sp. NBC_01116. The sequence continues at coordinate 6,121,692 of NZ_CP108644.1, read as the reverse complement.
GGACATGGCCGACGAGGGCGTCGGCCTGACGGTCCCGGACTACGTGACGCCGGGGGCAGCCTGGTCGCTCCGGATCACCGGGACCGACGACCCGTCCGGGATCGACTGCACGGTGGCCGCGGTCGACGGGCCCGTCCGCCGCCAGGTCCGTCCGTACGCGGAGGACGGCGACGCGCTGACGGCGGACGTGGAACTCCCCGAGGCCGGGCTGTACCGCGTCACGGTGGAGGCCGACCGGCTGCCCTCGCCGCTGACGCAGCTGGTGTTCGCGGGCCCCGACGGCACCCGGCCGCCGGAGCGCTGACGGGGGCCGGGCGGACCGCCCCCGCGGGTCGGTGCGGCCCGGAGGCCGGGGCCGGGGCGGCGGCGGAGGCGGAGGCGGGCGGCCCGGGGCCCCGCGTCCGGGCCCGGACGCGCGGCGACGGGCCCGGGCGTGTGGCGACGGGCCAGGGCGCGGGGCGACGGGCCAGGGCGCGGGGCTACCGGCCCCGGCCGTCAGATCAGCCCGTGTCGCATCGCGTAGCCCACCGCGTGGGCCCGGTTGCGCAGTTCGAGCCGGGTCGCGACCTCGTGCAGCACGTTCTTGACGGTGCGTTCGGAGTACGAGGTCTTCTGCGCGATCTCCGCGGTGTCGCAGCCCTCCGAGACCAGCCGGATCATCTCCGCCTCGCGCGCGGTGAGGGTGGAGAGCGTGAGCCCCCGGGGGTCGAGCACCGTCCGCTGGAGGGAGCTGACGTGGTCGAGGAGCTTGCCGAGCAGATCGCCCGGCAGGACGCCCTCGCCGTTGGCCATCGCCCGTACCAGGTGGACGAGCCGGTCCTGGTCGGCCTCACCGCGCCGGAGGACGGCGGCGACCCCGCACTCGATCATCGTCTGGAGGGCGCCCGACTCGAAGAACCCGACGACCAGCCCGGTGCGGGTGGAGGTGTTGCGCTGGAGGCGGTGCAGGAGCTGGACGGTGGGATCGTCCACCATGTCCACCACGACCAGGGAGACCTGGGCCCGGTCCGCCTCGGCCTCCGGCAGCAGTTCTATCTCGGGCCGCACGCGCAGTTGGTGGATCATGCCGGTCTGCAGGATCAGGTCCTCCGCGTACACCGCCACGGAGACCCTGCCCCCGGGCGCTCCCCCGGAGCCGGCCGTACGGCGGTGCGAGGCGTCGGGCCTGCGGTAGTGCCCGCGCGTCGCCGTGCCGCTCGCCGTGCTGTTCGTCGTGTCCGTGATCGTCGTCATCGTTCCGTGCCCGTCTTCCTCAGGTACTTCAGCCCGATATGCCTGCTGCTGCTCGTATCGCCCCCGCCGGTCGGCGCAGGGTGCGCGGGCCCGCGGAGAGGGCGCGGGGACACCGTGCCGGGGGGCCCGCGGGGCACCACCCCTGCCCGCTCGTTGCCCTCGCGTCTCTGCTGCCGGGGGGTGCGCGCGGCCTACCGTCGCAGAGTGACCACATCTGCCGAACTCGAAAGCCCCACGGTGACGGTGTCGCCTGGCGGTACCGCGACGACCGCCCTGACCGTGCGCAACGACGGCGACATCGTCGAGGCCTACACCCTCGAAGTGGTCGGCGACTGCGCTGCCTGGAGCACCGTCGAGCCGGCGCGTGTGTCGCTGTACCCGGGCACCTCCGAGACGGTGACCCTGACGTTCGCCCCGCCGCGCTCCCACGAGGTCCGGGCGGGCGAGACCCCCCTGGCCGTACGGGTGCTGCCCGCGGAGCGGCCCGAGTCGGTGGTGGTCCCCGAGGGCACGGTGACCGTGGAGCCCTTCCACGAGCTCCGCACGGAGCTGGAGCCGCGCCGGCGCCGGGGCTGGCTGGGCGCCCGCTTCGGCGCCGCGGTGCAGAACAGGGGGAACACCCCGGTCGATGTGGTCCTCGCGGGCAAGCAGGCGGGGGAGGATCTGCGGCTGGCCTTCACGCCGGACAGGAAGCGGCTGGAGCCCGGGGAGTCCGCGGAGGTCCGGCTGAAGGTCCGGGCCCTGAAGCTGATCTGGTTCGGCGAACCCGTCACCTGGCCGTTCGAGGTCCGGGCGACCGAGGGCGCCGAGGGGGAGGCCGAGGACGAGCAGCCCGGTGGACCCGAGCCGGTGCCCGGGGAGTTCGCCCAGATACCGGTGCTTCCCAAGTGGCTGCTGATCGTGCTGGCGGCGCTGCTGGCCCTGCTGCTCGCATGGTTCGCCCTGGTGCGGCCCGCGGTGAAGAGCACGGCCGAGCAGGCGGGGACGAAGGCCGCGCAGAAGGAGAACGAGCGGGGCAAGGAGCAGGGGTCGACGCCGCCCGGCGGCGCGGAGAACCCGGCAGGAGGTCAGGGAGAGGGGGCCGGTCCGGACGGAACGGGCCCCGGTACGGGCGGTTCCGGGCCGGGCGGCTCCGGACCGGGTGGCTCCGGCGGAGGCGGGAACACCGGGGCGGGCGGTGGCGGTGGCGGCGCGCAGCACTCCAGGACCATCGACGTGAAGACCCCGGCGGGAAGCTCCAAGGAGGGCGCCTACAAGGTTCCGGCCGGGAAGGTGTTCGGCGTCACCGACATCGTCGTGGCGAACTTCCAGGGGGACGAGGGCATCGTGACGATCTCCTTCGGAGAGAACAAGATCACGACGATCGCGCTGGAAACCTTCCGCAACCAGGACTATCACTGGGTCACCCCCATTCAGGTTCCGGAGAACGCCACCGTCACCGCTTCCGTCACCTGTGCCAAGCCCGGCACTCCGGCCACCGGTACGCAGGCTTCCGGGTGCCATCAGGTTCTGAATGTCAGCGGCGAACTGAGCGATCTCGCACGATAGAAACAGCGACGCCGAGCGTTCTGCTTCCGCCTGTCGACGAGACAACAGCAGAAACCCGGCCGAGAGGAAACCCGGCGTGCCGGGCGATGGCGGATTCGTCCTCCCGGATACACCAGAGGTCTCGACCAGTTCGGTCGCCCGCGGCGGCGACAGCACCGGAAGAATATCCGCATCCGCTGGCCGCGGGCACGAACGCCCCTGCTCAGAAACGGTACTGACGGTCCGCTGGCGATCGACGGATGCCCGTTCGGATCCTCCCCGCGCCCGCTTCTCCCTTCCATAAGCGACCGAATCCACCCACCTTCTCGGCGCATTCTGGCCGAATCGCGTCACCTCGGAGCGTTTCCCCGGAGACCCCGGACGGCGGTCGGCCTTCCGGGGTTTACCGGGAAAAAAGAGATACCAAACACATCAGGTCCCTGGCGCGGCGCCCTCCCTTTCCTCCAATCGCCCGTCGGGGGCGGCGGGATCGGTCGGTTCCGTTGCGCGCTGTTCCCGTTCTCTTCATGTCGCCCGGGGAATGCGGGGCGGCTCCGCGAATACGGCGAGCGTTCGGCCCGGCCCGCCAAGGGCAGCGTTACCCGGCGTAGGAGGGCCCGGAAAGGCAGCCTCATTGCCCCGGGTCCAGGACTCTGGGGCCTACTCCCCGCCCGGCCGGACGGTCGAGACTGGCCAGTGATCGAGTGACCGTCCAGAAGGAGCGAGCATGCCGTCGTACCTCACCCCCGGTGTTTACGTGGAGGAGGTGCAGTCCGGAGCGCGGCCCATCGAGGGTGTCGGCACCGCGGTCGCAGCCTTCGTCGGCTTCGCGGGGACGGGCCCCTTCCACCAGCCGACGCTGGTGACCAACTGGGACCAGTACGTGCAGACGTTCGGCGCCTTCACCGCCGACACCTATCTGGCGCACGCCGTCTACGGCTTCTTCGCCAACGGCGGCGGCGCGGCCTACGTCGTGCGCATCGGCGGCCCCGCGGAGGGCACGGCCCAGGGCGCGGTCGCCCAGGCCCCCGCTCCCGTCGCGCTCGGCGGGTTCCTCGTCTCGGCCAAGCCCGGCACGGGCGCCGACCTCTCCGTGGAGATCACCGACGCCGAGGGCGAGAACCCCCCGGAGGACCGCTTCCGGCTGCTGGTGCGCCAGGCCGGCAAGGCCGTGGAGACGTACGACGTCTCGACCCGCAAGAACGTCAAGGGCTATCTGGTCACCCAGGCCCGCGACTCCAAGTTCGTCCAGGTCACCGAGCAGCCCGGCACGGCCCAGAGCCGCCCCGAGAAGCAGACCGTCGCCCTCGCCCCCGCCGCCGCGGGCGCCCCGGGATCCGGTGTGGCGCGGCTCGACGCCTCGGAGTACGTGGGTGACGCCTCCGCGCGTACCGGGTTCTCCGGCCTCGAAGCGATCGACGAGATCACGATGGTCGCCGTCCCGGACCTGATGAGCGCCTTCCAGCGCGGCGACATCGACGCCGAGGGCGTCAAGACCGTACAGCTGGCGGTCATCTCGCACTGCGAGCAGATGGGCGACCGGGTCGCCGTCCTCGACACCCCGCCGGGCATGAACGCCCAGCGGGTGCGCACCTGGCGCAACGAGGACGCCGGTTACGACTCGCGCTACGCGGCTCTCTACTACCCGTGGGTCAAGGTCTTCGACCCGGCGAGCGGCCGCAACTCCCTGGTCCCGCCGAGCGGTCACGTGGCCGGCGTCTGGGCGCGCAGCGACAACGAGCGCGGCGTCCACAAGGCCCCCGCCAACGAGGTCATCCGGGGCGCGGTCGACCTGGAGATCCGCCTCAGCAAGGGCGAGCAGGACCTCCTCAACCCGATCGGCGTGAACTGCGTACGCGCCTTCCCCGGCCGCGGCATCCGCATCTGGGGCGCGCGCACCCTCTCGTCCGACCCGGCCTGGCGCTACCTCAACGTGCGCCGCCTCTTCAACTACCTGGAGGAGTCGATCCTCCTGGGCACGCAGTGGGTGGTGTTCGAGCCGAACGACGACCGCCTCTGGTCGAGCATCCGGCGCAACGTCACCGCCTTCCTCACCGAGGAGTGGCGCCGGGGCGCGTTGTTCGGCCGCACGGCCGAGGAGGCGTTCTACGTCCGGTGCGACCGGAGCAACAACCCGCAGGAGTCGATCGACCTCGGTCAGGTCGTCTGCGAGATCGGGGTGGCCCCGGTGAAGCCCGCGGAGTTCGTGATCTTCCGCCTCTCGCAGTTCTCCGACAGCACCAGCCTCGTCGACGAGTGACCCTCGCGGTTCTCGGCACCCCCCTTAACTTCCCTTTCGAAAAGAACAGGTGACACAGAGTCATGGCAGAGGGCGACGCTCTTTCCACCCACGTCTTCGGCGTACAGCTCGGCGGTTATCTCGTGGAGTCCATCCAGGAGATCAGCGGCCTGACCGTCGAGGAAGAAGTCGTCGAGGTCCGTCAGGTGACCGCCGAGGGCAAGCAGATCATCCGCAAGCAGCCGGGCGCCCGGCAGGCGGGCGAGGTGACGATCACCCGCGGGCTCGACCAGAGCAGCGAGTTCACCACCTGGATCAAGGAGACCCTCAACAACGGGGCCGTCGACACCGCGCGGCAGAACCTCACGATCGAGATCAAGGACTCGACCGGTGAGACCGTCCGCCGCATCCAGCTGATGCAGGGCTGGGCCTCCAAGTGGGAGGGCCCCTCCCTCAAGGCCGGCGAGTCCAGCGCGGCGACCGAGACGGTGACCATCACCTTCGAGGAGATCGTGGTCGAATGAGGCGCCGGACCGTTACGCCGGGCAGCGGCCTTGAAGAGGTCCTGGACAACCTCGCCGCGGCGCCCGCCGCACGCGAGGAGACCTCCGCGCCCGCGCCCGCCCGCCCCCGGGAACGGGAACGGGACACTCTGCAGACGGAGTTCGCCTTCGAGCTGCCGCGCGGGTACGTCGACGACGAGGGCCACGTGCACCGCGGCGGCACCATGCGGCTCGCGACCGCCCGGGACGAGCTGCGCCCGCAGATCGACCTGCGGGTGAAGGAGAACCCGGCGTATCTGTCCGTGGTGCTGCTGAGCCAGGTGATCACCCGGCTCGGCACGGTCACCGATGTCCACGCCGGGATCGTCGAGCGGATGTACGCGACCGACGTGGCGTTCCTCCAGGACTTCTACCGCCGGATCAACAGCGAGGGCCACACACATGCCGCGGTGACCTGCCCGCTGTGCCACGGGTCGTTCGAGGTGGACCTCTCGGGTGGGCGCCTGGGGGAATCGTGACGTACGCGCTTCCCCGGCTGCGGGAGGAGATCGCGTACGTCGCCTACCACTTCCATTGGCAGCGTGAGGACATTCTCGACCTCACCCACGGCGAGCGTCAGCAGTGGGTGCGGGAGATAGCGCGGATCAACACCCGCGTCAACGAAGGCGGGTGATCGTGTGGGGCTCGGGGACTTGCTGCGCCGGGCGGACCGGCAGCGCTCCGGCGTACCCTCGCGCGAGGGCGGCGGGCACGCCGACGTGTCGGCCGTACCCGCTCCCGCCCCGGACGCCGGCCCTGCTTCCGCTGCCGGTACCGGCTCGGACTCCGGTGGCGGTTCAGGCTCCGGCGTCGGTTCCGGCCCCGGAGTCGGTTCCGGCTCCGACTCCGGTTCCGGTTCCTCGGCGGCTTCCGGCGGGGACGGCGGTGGCTGGGACGGCGGTTGGCGGCGCGTGGCCCCGCCGTCGGTGACCGTCGCCCGGTCCTCGATCGGCGTGAGCGACGGGCTGCGGTTCCGCTCGCGTCTCGCCTCCTGGCAGAACCCGACGCTCGGCGGCGAACTCGGCCACGCCGTCCTGCCGTCCGCCCCGGTCGGCCTCATCCACGGCGTCGCCCGCCCGGGCGGCGCACGGTCCGCCTCTCCCGGCGGCCCGCTGCTGCTGCGCGCGGTCCGGCCTCCGGACGCCGACGAACCCGCCGGTCCCGCGACGGACCTGCCGTCCGCCTCGGTGAACCGGGCGACGGGCAGGGGCAGGGGCAGCGGGACGAACGGCGGTACGGGAACGGGGAGGCCGGGCCCTGGATCGCCGCCGGTCCAGCGGTCGGGCGCGGCGCGTGGCGCGGCCTCGTCCGCCGCGAACCGGTCGCCTTCGGGCGGACCGGGGCCGTCCGGCGGATCTGGTGCGTCCGGTGGACCGAGCACATCCGGTGCACCGGGCACGTCCGGTGGCCGGGATACGTCCGGCGGATCGGGTGCGTCGCGCGCGTCGGGTGCGTCGGGTGCGTCGGGATCAGCAGTCCCGGCCGGCTCCGCTGCTCCGTCCCGGTCGTCCATGTCCTCCGGTGCGCGCGCGTCCTCCACCGCCGCCGTACGTCCGCAGCGGATCGCCCCGCCGCTGATCGTCGCCCGCCGTCCGGCGATGCCGCTGCGGCAGATCGCCGGGCTCATGCCCGCCACCCCCACCCCCGCCCCCGCCACCGCCACCGCCCCTTCCGCTTCTTCCCCGTCCTCCGGTGCTCCGTCATCGGCCGCACGGTCCGCGCCGGCTGCCGCCGCCTCCGTCCAGCGGGCCGAGTCCGAGCGGCGGAGCGGTCCGGACCGTACGGTTCCGGAGTACGGCACCCCGTCTCCCGGCCGTCCCGCCGACCGGCCCGCCGCCGATGTGGTCCGTCCCGCCCTGGGCAAGCCGCTGCGCGAGATGCCCGCCGGAGCCAGGCCGGCCAGCACCGACGGACCGGCCGGCGTCGTTCCGTCCGCGCCCGCGACGGCCCACCCCGCGGCGGGGATGCCGGTGCTCCAGCGCCAGGCAGCTGACCCGCCGAGCGCGCCGAACCTTCCGGCCACGCCGTCCGCGGCCCGTTCGACGGGCTTGACCGGCTCGACGAAGGCGCCCGGGTCCGGGCCCCGGCCCGGGCCTGCGCCGGCGGCCGCACGGCAGCAGCGGTCGACGCCGGACGACCGGACCCAGCCATCTCCATCACCCCGGTCCTCCGAGCGCGCCCGACCGTCCGATCCCCCGACGGCATCGGGCCCTTCCCCCGCGGTGGGCTCGGCCCCGCGGGCCGGCGCCTCCGGCGGCGCACGGGCCCGCGCGCGGGGCGGGATCGGCACACCGCTGCCCTCGCTGCCGCCCACCGCCCGGCTCGGCGGCGACGCGCCACTGCTCGGCGACCGCGCCTCCGCCGCCGCGCGGCCGGATCCGGGCCGGGCCCAGGGCCCCGGGCCCGCTGGCGCGGCCCACGCTCCGGCACCGTCGGCCCCGCCCTCCGCGATGCCGGTGCGATCGGCCACGGTCACCCCCTCGGTGCCCGCCGCGCCCTCAGCACCATCAGCGCCTTCAACGCCTTCAACGCCCGCCGCGTCGTCGCCCGGAGCCGCCGCCGTCCAGCGCGCTGCGGCGCCCGCCCGTGCCCGCACCGGTCCGGCCTCCGCCGCTCCCCCGCCGCCCGTACGCATCCGGCCGATCGCCCGGGACCGTACGGATCGGGGCTCCGGCAGTACGACGCTGTCACCGTCGCAGTCCCCGTCGCCCAGGGGCCAGCGGTCACGGACTCTGCTCTCCGGTCGCGCACTGACGGTGAACACCGGTTCCGCCGAGGGGTTTTCGGCACCGCCCACGACAACGGCGGGCGGCAGCGCCGCGCGCCCGGTCGTGGCGGCCACCTGGCGGCGCGACCTGGACCGGCCGGGCACCGGCACTCCCTCACCGGGCCACCCCGCCGGCGTACGCACCAGTGGCGGACCGGGCACCGGCCCCCGGCAGCCCGCGTCCTCCGGTACGGCTGCCGGGCCCGTGGTCCAGCGCTCGGCGACCGCGAACCCCGCACACGGCGGCGGCAGCACCTCCACCGACCCGGCCCCGGGCGCCGCGGCCCGCGGCACCGGTCCCACCGGCCGGCGCGGCGGCGAGGAGCCGGGGCGCGTCCCGGCGCCCACGGCCGCTTCCGCCGGGCGCGGCCCGTCCGCCGGCGGCGTGCTCCAGCGACTCGTACGATGGTCCGGGCGGGCCGGCACGCCCGCGCCCATGCCGCCCGGCACGCCGCAGCGGTCACCGCGTCGGGCTTCCGGGCAGGCGCCGGACCACGAGGCTCCGCAGCAGAGTTCCGCACGGCACAGCGCCCCGGCCCCTGCTGCTGTCCCTTCCTCTGCCCCTCTCCCGGCTCCGCTCCCGGGTCCTGTCGTGCAACGCTCCGCGTCGCTCCCGCACGCCCTGCCCTCCCGGCCGGGTAAGCCGTCAGGGCCGTCGGCGCCGTCCATGCCTTCGGCATCCGCGACCGCCCCCGGCACGCGACCCGTTCCCGTCGTCCGGCCGCATCCCCCCGCGGCGGCGCGTCCGGAGGCCGCCGTACCCGTACAGCGGCTGGCGCTGCCGGTGGTGCCCGACCGTGCAGGTCCACCGGTCACCGGTCCGGTCCCCGTGGGCGGAGCCGCTCCCGGCGGACCGCCCGGTCTCTCCGTACGGGTGCCGCCCCGCCCGCCCGCGCGGCCCGCCGGAGCGGCTCGTCCGGAGAGCAGGGCGCAGGCTGTCCAGCGCGCGGCGGCGAACGCCGGGATCACCGGGGTTCCCGTGCAGGCGGCCCCGGCGAAGCCCGCGGCCGGGGCGACGGGCGCGGCCACCGGCTCCGACGACGCCTCCGACGCTGCGCCGGCGAACCGGCTGAGCGGAACGGAGATCGAGGAGCTGGCCCGCCGTCTCCTCGACCCGGTGAGCCGGCTCCTCCGTGCCGATCTGCGCCGGGGAAGGGAGCGCAGCGGACGGCTGCACGACGGCCGCCGCTGACCGCCCGACCGCCCGCGCGCCCCTCGGCGCCCCGCACGACCCGTACGAGACAGCAGAGAAGACGAGAGACCCATGACGGACAACATCTTCGCGACGAGCGTGTTCTTCAAGCTCGCGATCGGCGGCAGCGACCTGGGCGCGTTCCACACCTGCTCCGGCCTGGGCGCCGAGGTGGAGATGGAGACGTACGCCGAGGGCGGCAACAACGGTTTCACCTGGCAGCTGCCGGGGCGGATCACCTGGACGAACATCACGCTGACCCGCCCGGTGACCACCGACACCCTCAAGATCGCGCGCTGGCTGAACGAGACGATCCAGCGGGTCGAGCCCAAGGACGGCGAGATCGTGGCGCTGCGCCCCGACCTCAGCCGGATCATCAGCTGGCAGGTGCACGGCATCGTGCCGGTGCGCTGGCAGGGGCCCTCCTTCGATCCGGCCAACTCCCAGGCGGCGATCGAGACGCTGGAGATCGCGCACGGGGGCCTGGAGCCCTCCTGACCGACCCCAACGGCACCAACGCATCCGCCAGGAACCGGACGAAGGAAGGAGGAACGCAATGTCACCCGCTCTCCGCGCGAGCCGCGCTCGCGCCCAGCTGACCATCATGGAACCGCCGTCGACCGTCGGCGCCAAGCCCGGCGGGGCGCTCGCCCGTCTCACGTTGCAGTTCAACCCGTCGAAGCTGTCGCTGAGCAAGACCACCGAGTGGCGGCGCACTCCGTCCCGGATGGCCGGGCAGTCCGCGCTGCCCGAGTTCGTCGGCAGCGGGCCGCGGGCCCTGTCGCTGGAGGTCTTCCTGGACGCCACCGCCACGCACGACAACTCCGTGGAGAAGGCGGTGGAGCAGTTGATGACCGCGTGTGTCCCCACCCCCAGGAGTCTGGCCCGCAAGACGCCCGCCAGCCCCTGGGTGCGCTTCGACTGGGGGACGTCCAAGACGACCTCGTTCGACGGGGTGCTCTCCAACCTCTCGGTCTCCTACACCCTGTTCGACGTCGACGGGAAGCCGCTGCGCGCCACCTGCTCCCTGTCGATCGAGGAGGCGAGCATCGGCCCGGCCGGCCAGAACCCCACCTCGGGTTCGAAGGAGGCACGGCGCACGCACCGGGTCGTGGCCGGGGACAGCCTGCCGCTGCTGGCCTGGCGGGAGTACGGCGACGCCACCGCCTGGCGGACCATCGCGCACGCCAACGACATCGACGACCCCATGCAGTTGACGCCCGGCCGGGAGCTGCTGGTGCCCGGCCGTGCGGACCACCTGACGGAGGAGAGCCGATGAGCGGCAAGGAAGCCCCCGGCCGTTCCTTCGCCGCCGACCCCGTCGTCGAGGCGCCCGCCGCGCTGCCCGCCGCCTGGGCCACCCAGCTGGTGAGCTGTGTGGTCGACGAGAACGTGGGTCTGCCGGACACCGCCGTCCTGATGTACCGGGACCCCGACCACACCTTCCTCACCGCTACCGGCATCGGCATGGGCACCCCCCTGAAGATCTCGGTCGTCACCGCGCGGGACCGGGCGCCCGAGCGGCTGTTCACCGGGGAGGTCACGGCGGTCGAGCTGGACACCGACACCACCGGATCGTTCACCGTCGTGCGGGCGTTCTCCAAGGCGCACCGGCTCCAGCGCGGCCGGAAGGTCATGGCGTACCGGAACATGAAGACGGCGGACATCGTCCGCAAGGTCGCCGCCGGCGCGGGTCTGGCCGTCGGGCGGGTCGAGGCCGCGCCGGTCACGTACAAGCAGGTGACCCAGCCGAACGTGTCGGACTGGGAGTTCCTCCAGCACCTCGCGGCCGAGAGCGGGGCCACCGTGCGGGTGGACGACAAGGGCCGGCTCCAGTTCACCAGGCCGGACCCCGCCTCCTCGGCCCCCTCGCCCTCGACCTCCGCCGCGAACGACCCGATGGTCCTGGAGTACGGGAACAACCTGCTGGCCCTGCGCGCCGTGCTGACCGGGGCGGACGGGGCGGACAGCGTCGAGGTGCGCGGCTGGAACGTCGACACCAAGACCCGGCTGGTGGCCCGGCAGCAGTCCGTCCGCAGCGACACCGTCGCCCCGGGGATGAGCCCGTCGACGGCGGCAAAGATGTTCGGCTCGGGCTCCCGGACGACGATCGCCGACACCCCGTACCGCACCCAGGCGGAGACCCGCGCCGTGGCCGGTGCGCTGGCCGCGTCGGTCAGCGCCGGCTTCGGGGAGATCGAAGCCGTCGCGTACGGGAACCCGCAGCTGCGGGCCGGTATGCCGGTGGCCCTCGGCAACGTGGGGCCCGCGTTCTCCGGCCGCTACACGGCGACCGCCGCGCACCACGTCCTCGAACCGGACACCGGCTACCGCACGACGGTGATCGTCAGCGCCTCGCCGGACCGCTCGCTCTCCGGCCTGGCCTCCGGCGGCAACGCCCCGTCGCGCGGCCCGCGCATGCCGGGCCTGGCGATCGGGGTGGTCACCGACATCCGCGAGGAGGGCAGGGGCCAACGCGGCTGGGTGCGGCTGAAGTTCCCGTGGCTCGACGACACGTACGTCACCGACTGGGTCCGCACCGTGCAGTGGGGCGGCCAGGGCGGCGGCGGGGTGTTCAGCCCCGAGGTCAACGACGAGGTGCTGGTCGGGTTCGAGCAGGGGCTGCTGGACAGCCCGTATGTGCTCGGCGGTCTCTACAACGGGGTGGACAAGCCCTCGCCGCACGACGTCCCGCTGGTCGACCCGACGAGCGGAAAGGTCAACCGCCGTTCCCTGGTGTCCCGTTCGGGCAACCGGCTGGAGCTGCTCGACGCCCCGCGCGGCCCGTCCGGGGTGCGCATCGCCAGCGGTGACAAGCGGCTCGACGTGATGCTCGACGAGAAGAAGGGCGAGATCACGCTGTCGGTGAAGGCCCGCGGCGGCACCCGGGAACTCAGCTCGGTGACGCTGTCCGCTTCGGGCATCACGCTCGACGCGGGGGCCACGGGCGACGTGAACATCACGGGGCGCTCGGTGACCGTCAACGGCAGGACGGGGGTCACGGTCGACGGCGGACTGCTCGCGGTCCTCAAGGCCAAGCTCATCAGGATCAACTGACCGCCCGCCCGCCGCCCGTGCGCCTCCCACCGATCCGCCTCCCGTCCGTCCATCCATCCGCCGCGAAGCCCGCTTGCCCCGAAGCCCCCTTTCACCGCTAGGAGAACCCCGGCCATGCCCCCCGCAGCCCGCACGGGCGACAGCACCGCCCACGGCGGTCTCATCGGCACCCCGCCCCCGGGTGCGGTGGCCGTGGCCACCGTGCTCATCGGCGGCCGGCCCGCGGCCGTCACCGGGAGCCTCCACGTGTGCGTCGTCCCTCCGCACGCCGCGCTCGGGCCGGGCAACGTGATCATGCCCAACCCGGCCGGGGCGCTCACCGGCCAGGTGCTGATCGGCGGGCTGCCCGCCGCCCGGATGCGGGACAACACCAGCTGCGGCGCGCCCATCATCAGCGGTGCGCTGAACGTCCTGATCGGAGGCCCGATGTGAGCGGCGGCGGATTCATCGGGCGCGGCTGGGGCTTCCCGCTGCGGGTCGGGCCGACGGGCGGGATCGCGCTGGTCGAGCGGGACCGGGAGATCGAGGAGGCGATCGGGCTGATCCTCGGCACCGCGCCGGGCGAGCGGCCGATGCGCCCGGAGTTCGGCTGCGGCATCCACGACTACGTCTTCGCGCCCGGCGACGGGGCGACGGCCGGGCGGATCGCGCAGGAGGTCCGCACCTCGCTGGAGCGGTGGGAGCCGCGCATCGAGGTGACGGACGTGGTGATCGCGTTCGACGCCATCGAGGAGGGCACGCTCTACATCGACGTGCACTACACCGTGCGGGCCACCAACGACCTGCGCAACCTCGTCTTTCCCTTCTACACGATCCCGTCGTCGGAGGGCTCTTCCGAGGGCCCGTCCCAGGCCGCTCGGGAAGCGGGAGTGCTCTGATGGCCCTGCCTTCGCCCAACCTGGACGACCGGCGCTTCCAGCAGCTCGTCGACGAGGCCAAGCGGTACGTCCAGCAGCGCTCCCCCGAGTGGACCGACCACAACGTGTCGGACCCCGGGGTCACGCTGATCGAGACGTTCGCGTACCTCGTCGACCAGTTGCTGTACCGGCTGAACCGCGTGCCGGACAAGAACTACGCGGCCTTCCTCGACCTGCTGGGCGTGACCCTGTTCCCGCCGGCCGTGGCGCGGGCCGAGATCGACTTCTGGCTGTCCGCGCCGCAGCCGGAGACCGTGCACCTCCTGGCCGGTACGGAGGTGGCGACCGCGCGCGGGGAGGCCGAGGAGCCGGTGGTGTTCTCCACCTCCGACGACCTGCCGATCGTGCCGAGTTCGCTGGTCCGGCTGGTCACCGCCCCGGTGTCGGGCGAGCAGACGGACCGGACGGGACCGCTCGGGGCGGGCAAGGACATCCCGTGCTTCCAGGCCCGCCCGGAGCCCGGTGACGCCCTGCTGTTCGGGCTGCCGACGGCCGTGCCCCGGTGCATCGTCGCCGTCCGCCTCGACAGCCGGGTGGAGGGCGTGGGCGTCGACCCGCGTCAGCCGCCGCTGGTGTGGGAGGCGTGGGACGGGGCCCGCTGGGTGACGTGCGTGACCGGCACCGACAGCACCGGCGGGCTGAACAGGCCGGGCGAGGTCGTCGTGTTCGTCCCGGCCGGGCACACCGCCTCCGTCGTGGCGGGGACCCGGGCGGGGTGGCTGCGCTGCCGGGTGACCGCCCCGGAGCCGGGCCAGCCGTTCTACTCGGAGTCGCCGACGATCCGGGAGGCCGAGGTGTTCACGGTCGGCGGCACGGCGCCGGCCGAGCACGCGGAGACCGTCCTCGACGTGCCCCTCGGGGTGTCCGAGGGCGTCGCCGGGCAGCGGTTCTCGGTGAGCCGGGCGCCGCTGCTGCTGGACGGGGAGCCGCCGGTCGTCCAGGTGTCGACGGACGAGGGCTGGCAGGTGTGGACCCCGGTCGAGCACTTCGGCGCGTCCGGCCCCGGTGACCGGCACGTGCGGATCGACGCCGTCGCCGGGGAGTTCGCGTTCCCGCCGGAGGTGCGGGAGCCGGACGGCACGATGCGCGCGTACGGCGCGGTGCCGGAGAAGGGCGCCCAGCTGCGCGTTCCGCGCTACCGGACCGGCGGCGGCGCGGCGGGCAACGTCGCCCGGGGCGCGATCGCCGTCCTGCGCAGTTCGGTGCCGTACGTCGCGGGCGTGAACAACCGCGAGGCGGCGACCGGCGGCGTCGACGGGGAGACCGTGGAGAACGCGAAGGTCCGCGCGCCCAACATCCTGCGGGTGCAGGAGCGGGCGGTGACGGCCGAGGACTACGAGGTCATCGCCCGGGAGGCCGCGCCGTCGCTGCGCCGGGTGCGGTGCCTGCCGGCCGTGGCGGGCGAGGCCGGTGCGGTACGGGTGCTGGTGGTGCCCGACGCGACCGCCGACGAGGACGGCCGGCTGCGGTTCGAGCAGCTGATCCCGTCGGACCCGGTGCTCGCGGCGGTCACCGAGCGGCTCGACGAGCGGCGGCTGGTCGGCACCCGGCTGGTCGTGGAACCGCCCGCCTACCAGGGCGTCACCGTCGTCGCCCGGCTGGTGGCCGCGCCCGGCGATGTGGACCGGGTCCGGGCCGAGGCGCTGGAGGCGCTGTTCCGGCACATCGATCCGTTGCGGGGCGGGGCGGACGGCCAGGGGTGGCCGTTCGGCAGGCCGGTGCAGTACGGGGAGGTCTTCGCCGTGCTCCAGAGCGTGGAGGGCGCCGGTCTGGTGGAGGACGTCCGGCTGTTCCCGGCGGACCCGATCACCGGGCGGCGCGGGGCGGCGGTGGACCGGGTCGACGTGGCGCCGGGGGCGTTGGTCTTCTCGCACCAGCACCAGGTGGTGGTCACCGCGAACGGGGCCGGTGAGAGCGCATGACGCGGGCCGCGGTCCCCGGGCTGCCCAGCCGGTACCCGATCGGCGAACTGCTGCCCGCCCTGTACGCGGACGACGACCTGGCCCAGCGGTTCACGGCGGGCCTGGACACGGTGCTGGCCCCGGTCCTGTCCACCCTGGACAACCTGCCCGCCTACTTCGACCCGTCACTGGCCCCGGCCGACTTCCTGCCCTGGCTGGCGTCCTGGGTGGGCGTCGGGACCGATCCGGCGTGGCCGGTCGAGCTGCGCCGGGCGGTCGTCGCGCGCGCCGTCGAGCTGCACCGGTGGCGCGGCACGCGGCGGGGCCTCGTCGAGCGGCTGCGGCTCTGCTGCGGTGTGCACGCGGACGTCCGGGACGGCGGGGGCGCCACCTGGTCGGCCGAGCCGGGCGCGGCTCTCCCGCCGCCGCCGACCGGTGAACTGCTCGTCCGGGTCTGGCCGGTGCGCGAGGGCGTCACGGTGGACGCCCGCCGCGTCCTGGACGTCGCCACCGCCTCGTGCCCCGTCCACCTCACCTGCCGGGTGGAGGTCCTGCCGGGCCCGCCCGGAGAGCCCGAACAGACAGGAAGCTGACGTGATGCGTTCGTGCCCGGCGTGCGGTACGGCCAACGGCGAGAGTGACGACTTCTGCGGCAACTGCGGCGGTTACCTGGGCTGGTCCTCCCAGCCCACGCGGCCGACGCGAGCGGCGGCCCCGGAACCGGAGCAGGAGCGGGAACCGGAGCCGGAGCCGGAGCGGCAGCCGGACCGCGAGCCGGAGCCGGAAGCGGACGCACCGGCGGCGGAGGCCGGGCCCTCGTCGGCACCGGGCACGGCCCCGGAACCGGCCGGGCAGCCGCCGACGAGGCCGACGGCGAGGACGACGACGCCGCAGCCCGCTCCGGACCCGGGTCCGCCCGCGCTGCCGCCCGCCCCCGCACCGGCTCCTGCGCCCGCGCCTGCCGCTGCGCCTTCGCCTTCGCCTGCGCCTGCGCCTTCGCCTTCGCCTGCGCCTTCGCCTTCGCCTTCGCCTTCGCCTTCGGAGCGATCCGAACAGCCGCCGCGCCCCGAGCAGCCGCCCGCGCCGCCCCGGTCGGCCCCCGCTCCCACCCCCATACCGCCGCAGCCCACCACGCCACCGGCCCGGCCCGTACCCGTGACACCGCCCGTGCCTCCGGTGCGGCCCGCTCCCGCTCCCGTACGCCCCGGGATTCCGGCCTCGGCACCAGCCACCGCACCGGCTTCCCGGAGTGCGTCCGGGACGACGGACGAGGAGAACGAACCGATCGGGGCGGTGCGGCCGGCCAAGCCCGTGGCCCGGCGGCCCGTGGTGCGGCCGGTGGCGGCGGACGAGGCCCCGGACGGCCCGCCCTGCCCGGCCTGCGGCACGCCGAATCTCGCGGGGCGTCAGTTCTGCCGGCGGTGCGCCGCTCCGCTCCGGACCCGGGAGCAGCCCGCCGCCCTGCCGTGGTGGCGCACCGTGTGGCCGTTCCGCCGCCGGGTGCGCGGCGGTTCGGGCCGGGCGCTGCGCCGGACGCTGCTGGTCCTGGTCGTGGCCGGACTGCTGCTCGCGGGCTTCCTGTTCTTCCCGCTCGGCCGCTACGTCTTCGAGGACGTCCGGGACAAGCTCGGCGGCACGGCGGAGATCAGCCCCACCGGGGTGGACGCCAGTGCCTCGGCGCCCGGTCACCCGGCGAGTGCGGCGATCGACAGCCTGACGAACAGGTACTGGGGCGCCCCCGAGCTCGGCGCGTCGCTGACCTCCTCCTTCCGGACGCCGTTCCGGCTGGTCGGCGTCGTGGTCTACACGGGTGTGTCGAAGGAGCCGCAGGAGTTCCGGAGGGGTGCGCGGCCGACCCGGGCGGAGCTGATCGTCACCACGAAGGACGACAAGGTGCACACGAAGACGGTGACCTTCAACGACAAGCCCGGCAAGCAGGAGACACGGCTGGGCATCAGCGACGTCGTCTCCGTCCGGCTGGTGCTGCGGGAGGCGACCGGCCAGGGCGAGGGCCGGCCGATCGCGGTCGGCGAGATCGAGTTCTTCAAGCGCACCTGAGCAGGCGCCCGAGCCGGAGGCCGTCACTCCACCCTTCGCCCGACACTCCCGGCGCCACTTCGGTCACTGCCGTTCCCGGGGCCCCCTGAGGTCACCAACTACCCTGGAGCGGTCAGAGAGTTATTGACGATCAAACATTTTCGGTCACACATGACTTCCCTCCGCGCTCCCACCCGGGGTTGACTGGGCACGACCCTGGGTGACGCACCCGCCCGCCGGCTCGCCTCCCCTGCCCTGGCGCCGCGGGCTCCCTGCGGAGGAAGGAGGACAGCGATGGCACTCCCACCTCGCACGTCGCCCCGCCCGCCCGGTCGCCGGGCTCCCGGCCGCCGCCTCCGGGCCGGCCCGTCCCCTGCCCGATCACCCGGAACGCGTCGTTCACATCGTCCGCCCGTATTCATCAGACGAGGGGCAGCAATGCGCCATATCACTTTACCGGCGTTTCATATGCCGTTCCAGAGTGCCGGATGTCATCCAGGCCTGGCGGAAACCCGTGGGGCAGCCTGGGAATGGGCCGCGTCCGAAGGGCTCGACCTGTCCGCGCCGGCCCGGAAGAAGATGATCCGGACCCGCCCGGAACTATGGATTTCCCTCATCTTCCCGCAGGCCACACAGAAGCATCTCGACCTCTTCTGTCAATGGCTCTTCTGGGCCTTCCTGGTGGACGACGAGTTCGACGACGGCCCGGCCGGACGCAATCCGCTGATGTGCGAGACGGCGATCACCCGCCTGGTGGACGTCCTCGACGGGGCCACGCCGAGCGGCCCGATGGAGCGGGCCCTCGCCGGACTGCGGGACCGCACCTGCCGCGGCCGGTCGCCGCAGTGGAACCGGCAGTTCCGCCGGGATACGGCAGCCTGGCTGTGGACGTACTACGCCGAGGCCGTCGAGCGTGCCGCCGGGCAGGTGCCGAGCCGGGCCGAATTCGCCAAGCACCGGCGGGATTCGGTCGCCATGCAGCCCTTTCTCTGTCTGCACGAGATCACCGCCGGAATCGACCTCCCGGATTCCGCCCGGAGCCTGCCCGCGTATATCGCCCTGCGGAACGCGGTCACCGATCATTCCGGGCTCTGCAACGACATCTGTTCCTTCGAGAAGGAAGCAGCTCTCGGGTACGAGCACAACGCCGTACGGCTGATTCAGCGCGACCGGGGCTGCACCCTCCAGGAAGCGGTCGACGAGGCCGGTATCCAACTGGCCCGGATTGCCGAGCGGGTACAGCGGGCGGAAAGGGAACTGATCGAGGAAATCGAGGCTGCGGGCATCGGCGGCCCGACCCGGGCGGCCCTGGAACGCTGTGTCCAGGACTACCGGGGACTCGTCCGGGGCGACTTCGACTACCACGCGCGCGCCGAGCGCTACACCCGCCCGGATCTGGTGGAACGGGACGAGCGGGACGCGCTGTCCCAGCACTTCGCCGCCTGAACGCCCCGGTCCGCGACGACCGTCTTCGCAAGGCACGGCGGCCCGGGAACCGCCTGCCGCGCCCGGGAGGCGGTTCCCGGGCCGCCGTGACCACCCGACCGTTTCCCGCCGGACGGCGGCAGGGCGGAGCGGGGCGCGGTCCGGTCGCATGGAAGACTGAGAATCGCAAGGATGTCCCGGGTCGCCCCCACCGGCCGGGCCGACGCACGTGTCGTGCCCCCGGTCAGCGGCTGACCGGCCGGAGTGCCCTGCCTTCCAGCCAACGTCGTCCCCGGGGAAACACACGTGAGAGCACAGCGAAGAGTTTGGGCCACGGCCGCCGTCACGACGGCGGCCGTGGCGGGTGTCCTGGTGTTCCAGGGCGTGACCGGCGCCTCCGACGCCGACCGCGACGGGCGGGCGGCGGACGCCAAGTCCGCCCCGGTGGAGGCCGATGTGCACAAGGCCGCGCTGAAGACCTCGCCGGACGGCGGCTCCGCGACGCTCGCGCGTCGCTCCACCGAACCGTTCAGCCTGCTCGGCGTCACCTGGACCGATCCCGCCGCCAAGGTCACGGGGAGCGTCGAGGCCCGTACCCGCTCCGCCGCCACCGGCGAATGGACCGGCTGGCTGCCCCTGGACACCGAGATCGACGGGCGCACCGAGACCGGCCGGTCCGGCGTCCGCGGCACCACCGAACCCCGCTGGGTCGGCCCCTCCGACGGCGTCGAGGTCCGCGTCCGGGCCGGGGACGGCGCCCGGTCCGGGCTGCCCGCGGGGCTGCGCCTCGACACGGTCGACCCAGGCGGCACCAGCACCCCGCTCGCCGCCGAACCGGCCGCGTTCGCCATCGACGAGACCCCCACCGAGGAACCCGCGCCCGGCGACGAGCCCCCGGTCACCCCGCCCGCGGAGGACCCGGTCCAGGAGCCCACGGACGAGCCGGCGCCCACGCCGACCACCGAGACCCCGGCACCGCCGAGCCCCCCGCCGAGCCCGAGCACCGAGCCCCCGACGCCGTCCGCCACGGCGACGACGCCCACCGCCACACCGACGCCGACGCTCACGCCCGGCCCGCCGTCCACCGTTCCCCGGCCGCCGATCGTCTCCCGGGCGGACTGGAAGGCGGACGAGTCGCTGAGCACCGAGGCGCCCGACTACCTGGACGGGGTCAAGGCCGTCTTCGTCCACCACACGGCGCAGACGAACGCGTACTCCTGCGCCGACTCGGCGGCCATCGTGCGCGGTCTGCACACGTACCACGTGGAGTCGAACGGCTGGAAGGACCTCGGCTACAACTTCATCGTCGACAAGTGCGGCACGGTCTTCGAGGGCCGCAAGGGCGGTGTGGACCGTCCGGTGATGGGCGCACACACCTACGGCTTCAACCGGGACACCACCGGAATCGCCGTGATCGGCATGTACACCGAAACCAAGGCCGCGACCGCGGCGACCACCGCGGTCGCCCGGGTCGCCGCGTGGAAGCTCGGCCAGTACCAGGGCGACCCGGCCGGTTCCGTCCAGCTCACCGCCGGGGCGAACGGCGGCAACTTCGCCGGCCAGTCGTTCGTCGCGGGCAGGGCCTACCCCTTCCGGCAGATCTCCGGACACCGGGACGGGTTCAACACCCAGTGCCCCGGCGGCAGTCTCCACGCCCAGCTCCCGGCCATCCGCTCGCTGGCCGCCGGGCCCGTCACCGGTCTCACCATCGCCTCGGTGACCGGGGCGAACGCCTCCGGCTCCACGTACTACACCCGGTCGAAGATCACCGTCGGCTGGAAGGCGACCACCCCCTCCTCCTTCGTCAAGGGCTATGAACTGCTCGTCGGCGGGAAGCCGGTGGCCACGGTCAAGGGCAATGTCACCTCGGCCTCGGCCACCCTCGCCGCGGGCAAGCACTCCGTGCAGGTCCGGGCCACCCACCAGTCGGGGAAGACCTCCCTGTCCCCGGTCGCGACCGTGGTCGCCGACACCGCGCCGCCGGTCTTCTCCACCAAGCCGGCCCTCGCCCTGCGCACCGGCACGGTGAGCACCACCGCCGTCCCGCTCACCCTGAAGTGGAAGGCCACCGACGCCGCCTCCCTCAAGGAGGTCCGGCTGACCGCCCCCGTCGCGAAGACCTACGGCCCGACCACGGGCAGCGCCTCGCACACCGCGAAGCCCGCCAAGGCCACCGCCTGGAAGATGACGGCGTACGACCACGCGGGCAACACGGCCGCCGCCTCGGTCTCCGGCACCCCGGTGATCCTCCAGGAGTCCGCCGCCGAGAAGGGCGGGAAGTGGACCACGAAGTCCTCCGGCAGCTACCTGGGCGGCAAGTCGTACTCCAGCGGCACCAAGGGCGCCAGCCTGACCTGGACGTTCACCGGCCGGTCAGCCGCCTGGGTGGTGTCACGGGCCGCCACTTCGGGGCAGGCATACGTCTATGTCGACGGGAAGAAGGCCGCCACGGTGGACCTGAAGTCCTCGGCCACGAAGTACCGGCAGGCGATCTGGACGAAGTCCTGGTCCACCGGCGCCAAGCACACCGTCAAGATCGTGGTCGTCGGCACGAAGGGCCGGCCGGCCCTGACCACGGACGGGCTGGTCTACCTGAAGTAGCCGCCCGGACCACCGCACCGCGAGAGGGGTGGGCATATGTCCGACATCGTGGCGGGGACCTCCCCGCGGGTGAGGACGGTGCACGGCACCGTGCGCGGTGCGGTGGAGCGGGGCGTCGCGGTATTCCTCGGCATCCCGTACGCGGCTCCGCCGGTGGGCGCGGAGCGGTTCCGCGCGCCGAGGCCGCCCGAGCCGTGGACGGGGGTGCGCGAGGCCGTGGCGTACGGCCCGACGGCCCCCAAGCGGCCCTACGCCCCGCCGCTGGACCGGCTGCTGCCGGATCCGGAGGTGCCGGGCGACGGCTGGCTCAACCTCAACGTGTGGACGCCGTCCCCCGGGGCCGCCGGGCTTCCCGTCCTGGTGTGGATCCACGGCGGCTCGCTGGTGCACGGCTCCTCGGCGGTGCCGGTGTACGACGGGACCGCGTTCGCCCGGGACGGGGTGGTCCTCGTCTCGGTCAACTACCGCTTGGGCGTCGAGGGCTTCGGGGTCTTCCCGGACGCGCCCGCCAACCGGGGGCTCCTGGACCAGCTGGCCGCCCTGGAGTGGGTGCGCGACAACATCGCGGCGTTCGGCGGCGACCCGGACCGGGTGACGGTGGCCGGGGAGTCGGCGGGGGCGGTCAGCATCGCCGCCCTGCTGGCCTCGCCCCGGTCGGCGGGGCTGTTGCGGCGGGCGGTGCTCCAGAGCGGGGCGCCCGCCGCGCTGCCGCCCGCCGCCGCGCGCGGCACGACCGGGCTGATCGCGAAGCGGCTCGGGGTGGCCGCGACGGCCGCCGCGCTGGCGGCCGTGGACCCACAGGCGCTGCTGGCCGCGCAGACCGAGGTCACCAGCGGCGGGAACCCGCTGACCGGCCGCGCCTCCTTCCAGCTGGTCGTGGACGGCGAACTGCTGCCCCACGACCCGGTGGAGGCGCTGCACGCGGGCGCGTCCGCCGGGATCGACGTGCTGCTGGGGACGAACACCGAGGAGTACCGGCTCTGGTTCGTGCCCGGCGGCCTCACCGAGAGCATCGGTGAACTACGGCTCCGCCTCGCCCTGCTGAAGTTCAGGGTGCCAGGTGCCACCGCCCGCGCCTACCGTGCCAACCGCCCGGACGCCACCCCCGGCGAGATCCTCGGCGCGCTCGCCACGGACCTGCTGCTGCGGGTCCCGCTCAACCGGCTGGCCGACGCCCGGACGCGGACGCCGGGTGCCACGTACGTGTACGAGTTCGGCTGGCCCACCCCCGTACAGCGCCTGGGCTCCTGTCACGCGCTGGAGCTGGGCTTCGTCTTCGACACGCTCGCCCACCCCGACACGGTGGCCCTGACCGGCCCGGACGCCCCGCAGGAGCTGGCGGACGCGATGCACCGGGCGTGGGTGGACTTCGTGACGGTGGGGGATCCGGGGTGGCCGTCCTGGGACGCGCGCCGGCCTGTGACCGTCTTCGGTCCGGGCGCTCCGGAGCTGGTCCTGGCCCCGCGCGACGACGAGTTGCGCGGCTGGAAGCCGTACAGGCGCTGAGGCCGCGCGGGGAGACCCGGTGCGGGCCGGGCCGGGGTCACCGCTGCCGCGCCGTATCGGCGGGCGGCGCGCTCAGGCGCAGCCGGGTGAGGACGGCGGGGCGGGCGAGGCCGGGCATGATCAGCGCCCACAGGGCGCTGACCTGCTGGTGCAGGGCGTCGCGCTCGTCGAGGGCGAGTGCGAGCAGCTGTACTCCGCTGTAGCAGCCGACGATGGTCCGGGAGGCCTCCTCCGGGGTGACGTGGTCCTGGAGTTCGTCGGCGGCACGGGCGGATTCGAGGACGGCGGTGACGGCCCCGAGCGGGCCGGCGTAGCTTTCGGCGGTCAGGTAGGGGCCCGGTTCGATCGACAGGCGCACGGCGGCCCGCAGGACGGGGTCCTCCAGGATGCCCGCGGTGTAGAGGTGGCTGACGTCGATCAGCGCCTGGAGCCAGACCCTGGGGGCCGGGCCCGCGTCCGCCTGCTCGGAGATCTGCCGGAAGAACGCGTGCTGGCGGTCCAGGATCGCGTTGCCGAGCTGTTCCTTGCCCTCGAAGTGGTGGTGGAGGGCCCCGCGGGAGACTCCGGCCCGGCGCAGGATCTCGGAGGTCGACGCACCGGCGTACCCGGTCTGGTCGATCACGACTCCGGCGGCCTCGACGAGCCGCCGGGCCGTGTGCTCGCCGCGGTCCCCGCTCTCCCCGTGCTCCCGCATCGCCGTCACGCCTCCCTCGGTCGCCTCCGACGCTACCCGGGGGCCCGGGAGCAGGCTCCCGGTGCGCGGCCGGGTGTCGGGCCCCGCCTACGGCCGCAGGGAGATCCAGTGCGGGTCGGGGACCACGGTGAGGATCGCCGAGACCACCACGACCAGGCCCAGGACGACCTGTTCGCGGCGGGCCAGCCGGTGGGCGACCGACGGGTCGGCGTCCCGGAGCATCCGCCGCCGGGCCGCCACCGCCAGCACGCTGACCACGGCCATCAGCGCCAGCTTGACCAGCAGGGTGCGCCCGTAGGCGGAGGTGAACACCACGTCCAGCGGCAGCCTGCGCAGGGTCGACGCCGTGCCGGTGGCGGCGAGGGCGACGTACAGCCAGATCGCCAGGCGCGCGTACCGGCCGAGCAGTGCGCGGGCCGCGACGGGTGAACCGCGCCAGAGCCACATGGTGCGCAGGACGTACAGCAGACCGCCGGTCCACAGCGACGCGGCGGTCAGGTGCACGACGGTGAGCGCGGCGCCGAACTCCGGGCTGTACGCCTCCGGATGCGCGCGCAGGGCCTCCGCGCCGATGACGAGGGCGAGCGGGGCGAGCGCGAGGGCCGGGCGTCCGCTCGCGGCGCAGACGGCGGCGAGGACCAGGCCGTTGGCGATGAGGAGGAGCAGGCCGCCCTCGCGGGTGCCGTAGGTCTCGGTGATCCCGAGATCGCTGACGGCGGCGAGCCGGACGATCTGCCCGGCCGCGGCGGCCGCCCCGGCGAGCGAGGCGTACACCGCCCAGCTCCGCACGGCGGTACGGGGACGGCCCCGGACGGGCCGGATGAGCTGCGGGGCGAGGAGTTCGCCGAGGTGGAGGGCGAGCGCGGCGAACAGGACGGTGCGGAGCACGGTGGTGAGCCCCGCGCCGGGTATCCGGAGCTCCCCGGTGCCGCGTGCCACGAGGCCGGGGCCGAGCAGCGCCACGAGGAGCGCGAGGACGCCCGCGGCGCAGAGCAGGAGGGGAGCGGTCCAGGAGCGTCCGGCCCGCGGTCCGGGCGGTTCCCCGGGTATCCCGCCGGCGAAGGGCGCCTCGCCCGTCGGCGCCGGTGCGGCCGCTGCCGCGGGTGCGCCGGGCCCGGGCGGCGTGGCCGGGTCGGCAGGGGGTCCGGAGAACATCACGGCTCGATCCTGGCCGGTGGACAAAGGCACAGCAAGCCGCGCACGGTGGGCGGGTGGGCCGGAAGGGACCGCAGGGGGCCTCTCCGGACGAACCCGGCGGCGGCCGGGCCCCGACGGTGCGGGGCCGGCCGCCCGGGCGGGTCAGGCCTTGTTCTGCGAGGCCCAGAACTCGTCGAAGGTGAGCAGGCCGTCACCGTTGGCGTCGTGGGCGTTGATGATCGCCTGCGCCACCGTCTCGGTGACGAAGGGGTCGCCCAGCTGGGCCATCGCGCTCTTGTACTCGTTGGCCGTGATGAGCCCGTCGCCGTCCCGGTCGAACCGCTCGAATGCCGTCCGCGCCGACTCGATGTCCGCCACAGTTCCGCCCCTTCGTGATGCCGAATGTCAGGGATCAGATTATCGGGCCGTCCGGGTGACCTCGGCGGCCGGTCGGCCCAACAGCTCCGTGGCCGTCACCGCGTGCAGCCCGCGGCGGCCGATCTCGGCGAGCAGCAGCGGCAGCGCGTCGACGGTGGGCGGGCGGCCGAGGCTGAGCTCCACCACCGACCCGTTGCGCAGCTCCCCCGCGACCTTGCGGGTGACGGCGGCGACGCCGGTGGCCGCGTGGTCGAGCGACTCCACGTCGCAGCCGAGGACGTGGGGATAGCCGGCCCGCTGGGCGAGGCGTTGGAGCAGCGGGGAGGCGTACGCGGTGGGCGAGGGCCGGAACCAGGCGCCGATGGACCCGGTGAGGCGGCGCAGCCGCCGGGCGCAGGCGGCGATCTCCTCGTACGCCGCGCGTTCGTCCAGGGAGGCCAGGTCGAGGTGGTGCTCGGTGTGGTTGCCGATCTCGTGGCCCCCGTCGAGGATCCGGCGGGCCAGGCCGGGGTGTTCGGCGAGCCAGGCGCCGACCGCGAGCACCGTGACGCGCGCCCCGGCCTGTTCGCACCGGGCGAGTGCGGTGTGGGCGAGGTCCGGGTCGCCCCGGCCGTCGAAGGTGAGGGCGACGCGGGGCCGGTCGCGGGGACCGTGCGCGATCCGGAAGGGCAGCGCGGGGAAGCGGTGCGGGGCGGGGGCGGCGGCCCGGGAGGCGGCGGGGGCGGGGGTGGCGGAGGCGCTCGGGGCGGGGGCCTCGCCGGAAGGGCGGGTGGCGGCCTCGGGTCCGGCGCCGCCGCCCGTCCCGCCGCTCCGGGCGCAGCCCGCGACGAGGACGGCGGCCAGCGCCCCGGCCCCCGCGCCCAGCGCGCCCCGGCGGCCCATCGGGGCCCTGTGTCCGTCCATGCCCGACCACCTCGCGCTCCGTGGATTCCGTCGGTTCCCCGGACACAGTAGAGGCAGGATGGGCGAAATAGGATGATTGCGCAGTTCTTCAGATGATCAATGAATCATTCAGGCGTTGCCATAAAGATGCATGGAATGCCAGGTAAGTGATCGAGCACACCTGCGATTCAACCGGCGCATGACCGGTTCATCCATAAATAGCCCGACAAGTCGCTTTGGCACCGGGGTCGCCCGTCTGCCATAGTCGGAGCCACGACCCCCACTGACCCGGGCACAGGTCGTTCACAAGCGGCCGTGGAAACACCCCCCATTCCGCGGCCCCCGCCAGAAGCCCCCGCAGCGCCGCACCACGGCCGACCGGGGGCTTCTGCGTATCCGCCGCGGCAGGGGGCCGGGCGGTCAGCGGTCGGAGATGCGCATCTCGAACCAGGTGGTCTTGCCGCGCGGCAGCAGATCCACCCCCCAGCGGTCGGAGAGCTTGTCGACGAGGAAGAGCCCGCGGCCGCTGACGTCCATCTCGCGCACCGGCATCAGGCACGGCAGCCCGCGCGAGGGATCACGCACCTCGACGCGGATCCAGCCCCGGCGGCGGACCATCCGTAACCCGAAGACCCGGGCCCCGGTGTGGCGTACCGCGTTCCCCACGAGCTCGGAGACCAGGAGCACCGCGTACTCGGCGGTCTGGGGAGAGAGCGCCCACTGGCGGAGCACGACGCAGGAAGTGATGCGCCGGGCGGTCGCCGCCGACTCCGGGCGGGACGGCAGCCGGACCTCCTCCTCGGTCGGATTCCCGAACAACTCCAGCGCCTTGAACGCCTGTTCGTCATCCATGGTCGACGTCCAGCGTGCCGCGGTCGCGCTGCTGCGCGGTCGCGGCTGATCCACACCCTCCAGGCCCGCCATGCCCACCATCATGGCCGCCCGGATCGCCCTCCGGGGCCGTTCCGGGGGAATCGGCACCCCGGAACAGCCCCTCCCGCGGAAGGCATTTGGCATATACCCCTGGCACCACAGCTCCCCGAACGGCCCCGTTGAGCTGCGGCGATGTCCCACCCGAGGGGAACCGCCCGGCCGGAGGCGGGGCCGGGCCTTAAGGTTGCCTTAAGGCCCGGATAATCCGCTCTGACGGATGAACTCCCCGCGCGGGACCGTCCGACCCGACTACCGGGCCACCCGTTCTGACTACCGGTCAGAGGAAGGTGGCCTTGCCCGGCCCCTCCTCGACGAAGCTGCGCATGCCCCGCTCGCGGTCCTCGGTGGCGAACAGGCCGGAGAACCAGTTCCGTTCGATGGTGAGCCCGGTGTCGAGGTCGGTCTCCAGCCCGGCGTCGATCGACTCCTTGGCCGCGCGCAGCGCCAGCGCGGGGCCCTTGGCCAGCTTGGCGGCCCAGGCGTACGCCTGCTCGTGGACCTCGGCGGCCGGGACCACCCGGTCGACCAGACCCAGCGTCAGGGCCTCCTCGGCCTTGACCATGCGGCCGGTGAAGATGAGGTCCTTGGCCCGGGAGGGGCCGATCAGCCGGGCGAGCCGCTGGGTGCCGCCCGCGCCCGGGATCAGCCCGAGGAGGATCTCCGGCTGGCCGAGCCTGGCGTTGTCCGCGGCGATCCGGAAGTCGGCGCAGAGCGCCAGTTCGCAGCCGCCGCCGAGCGCGTAGCCGGTGACGGCGGCGACGACCGGCTTGGGGATGCGGGCGACGGCGGTGAAGGCGTCCTGGAGGCCCTTGGAGCGGAGGACCATCGCCGTGTGGTCCATCGCCTGCATCTCCTTGATGTCCGCGCCCGCCGCGAACACCTTCTCGCCGCCGTAGAGGATCACGGACCGCACGTCCTCGCGCCGGGCCGCCTCCTCGGCCAGTTCCCGCAGCCGGTCCTGGATCGCCACGTCCAGGGCGTTCATGGGCGGCCGGTCCAGGAGGATCGTGCCGACGCCGTCGCGTACTTCGAGGGTCACAGTCATGCCTAGAGGTTAACCACCGCTAACGCCGGCGGGCCCGGTGCCGTTGGTCACAGCACCGGGCCCGCCGGGTCGATCGGTGGGCGGAGGGAAGTCCTACTTCCTCCACTCCTCCCAGTCCATGTTCCAGCCGTTGAGGCCGTTGTCGGGCTGGATGGTCTTGTCGTGGGAGTTCTTCACGATGACCACGTCGCCGATCAGCGACTTGTTGTAGAACCAGGCCGCCGGCGTCTGGTTGTCGTAACCGCCGCGCACGTCCCGCAGACCGACGCAGCCGTGGCTGGTGTTGGAGTTGCCGAAGATGGAGGACGCGCCCCAGTAGTTGCCGTGCAGGAAGGTGCCCGAGGTGGACAGCCGCATGGCGTGCGGCACGTCCTTGATGTCGTACTCGCCGCCGAAGCCGACGGTGTCGCCGTTCATCCGGGTCACCTTGAGCTTCTCGCTGATGACCATCTGCCCGTTGTACGTGGTCGTCGCCGGGGCGCCCGCGGAGATCGGGATGTCCTTGATCTGCTCGCCGTCGCGGACCACCTTCATCCGCTTCGCGCTCGCGTCGACGGTGGAGACCTGGCTGCGGCCGATGGTGAACGACACCTTCTTGGCCTGCTTGCCGTAGACGCCCGGCCGCCCCTCGACGCCGTCGAGGTTGAGGTCGACGGTCACCTTGGTGCCCGCCGCCCAGTACTTCTCCGGGCGGAAGTCGAGACGGTCGTTCCCGAACCAGTGGCCCTCGATCTCGACGGCCGGCTCGGCCGTCACCTTGATCGCCCGCTCCACCGCGTCGGGGTCGGTGATGCCCCGGGTGAAGTTGATGGAGACCGGCATACCGACCCCGACGGTCGAGCCGTCCTCCGGTGTGTAGTGCCCGATGAAGGTGTTCGCCGGGACGAGCGTGGTGAAGGTGGTGTCCTTCGCCGACTCGCGTCCCTCCGCGTCCTTCGCCACCGCGTGCACCGCGTACTTGGTGGAGGCGGCGAGATGCCGCTCGGGCGTCCAGCTCGCGCCGTCGGCCGCGATCTCGCCCTCGACCTCGTTGCCCTTGGGGTCGGAGACCTTCACCGTGGTCAGCTTGCCCTGCGTGGCACCGATCTTCAGCGCACCGCTGGTCGCCACGGACTCCGCGCCGTCCTCGGGCGCGATGGCCACCACCGCCTGCGAGGCGGCCGTGTCCTTGTTCTTCGCGCTGCCCGCCGGCCCCTTCCCGTCCCCCGCACCGGCGTCACCGCCGCCGCACGCCGTCACCAGCAACAGCAGTGCTCCCAGGACCAGGGCCAGAAGCCCCGGTCCGTGCCGCTTCCCGCTCGCCCCGGCCGATGCCCCCGATATCGGCTGCCCGTTCACTGTGGTCGTCTCCCCTCGCACGGCCCGGCTCCCGCCGTGGCCCGCACCCCCGCGCGCCGAACATGCGCGCCGCCGCAAGATAATCACATCGCGAGCGGGGTGAACTCCCCCCGGATTGTCACCGTTCCGTACCAGTGGTCCGGGCAGTTGTGCAGGTGGCGCGGGGTACCGGAGTGGAGCGGCGGGGTGCGGGCGACAGACGAGAGGGGCCGGGGCCTCAGCGCAGGGCGGAGCCTGCCTTCCACTTCTTCCAGCCGAGGTTCCAGCCGCTGAGCCCGTTGTCCGGAGCGACCTTCTTGTCCCGGGAGTTGACCACCTCGACCACGTCGCCGATCAGGGTCCGGTCGAAGAACCAGCCGCCGGGGGTGGAGCCGCTGCCGCCCTTGGCGTCGCGCAGTCCGACGCAGCCGTGGCTGACGTTCTCCTCGCCGAAGACGGATTCGTCGGCCCAGTAGTTGCCGTGCAGGAAGGTGCCGGACTCGGTGAGCCGGATCGCGTGCGGCACGTCCTTGATGTCGTACTCGCCCTTGCCCTTCTTGTCCGTGAAGCCGACCGTGGCCCCGTTCATCCGGGTCACCTCGTGCATCTCGGTGACCACCATCCTCCCGTTGTACGTGGTCGTCTTCGGGGCCCCCGCGGTGATCGGCACCGTATCCACGAGCTCGCCGTCCCGGCGCACCTCCATGGTCTTCTTCTCCGCGTCGACCAGGGAGACCTGGGAGCGGCCGACCGTGAAGACGACTCTCTTGTCCTGGCCGCCGTAGACGCCCGGGGCGCCCTCGACGTCGCGCAGCCCGATGTCGACGGTGACCTCGGTGCCGGGCTTCCAGTACGCCTTCGGGCGGAAGTCGAGCCGGTCCTCGCCGAACCAGTGGCCGGAGACCTCCACCATCGGATCGGACGTCACCCGGATGGCCTTCTCCACCGCGGCCCGGTCGGAGATCGGGCGGTTGAAGGAGAAGGAGACGATCATGCCGGTGCCCACGGTGGACCGGTTCTCCGGTTTGAAGTACCCGATGAAGCGGTGCTCGGGGACGAGCGTGGTGAACGTGGAGTGCCGGGCGGAGCGGCGGCCCTCCCCGTCCACGGCCACCGCGTCGATGCTGTACTTCGCGGCGAGGGCGAGCCGTCCCGCGGCGGGCTCCGGCTTCCAGGACCTCCCGTCGTCGGCGATGCGCCCGGCCACCGTCTGCCGCTGCGCGTCCTCGATCCGCATGACCTTCACGCTCTCCAGCCGCCCGTCGGGGACCTTCACGGCGATGCGGGTCTCCTCGTCGACGTCCTTGGCGCCGTCCTCCGGGAAGACGCCGATCGCGTCGCCGGAGGACCACGCCTTGCCGTTGAACACGGCCTCCCGGGCGTCGGTGCAGCCGGTCAGAAGGGCCAGCACGGTCAGCAGTCCTGCCCATGTCAGCACGGCGGCCGAGCCGGCCCGTGCGCTCTTCGCTGTCTGGTTCACGCTCCCCCAACGACCAGGGCCGGTCGGGGGAAACGTGAGTGCGGGCCGCCCGGTGGGCAGAACAGAGGGGAGGACTACCCGAAGAGGCCGCGGCCGGGACGCCGCGCGCCACGCGTAGGTGCCCGTCCCACGAGCCGCGGGAGGCGACACGGTGTCCAGCGCAGCCGAGCAGGAGGCAGTAAGGGATCCGGACACGGCGGTCGGCGCCGGGGCGGAGGGCACGGAGGCGCACCGCGCCGCCCCCGCCCGGATCCAGGCACCGTCCCCGGCCGTCTGGCCCGGGGCCCCGATGCCGCTGGGGGCCCGCTTCCGGGTCGGCCCGGACGGGGTGGCCGGGACCAATTTCGCGCTGTGGGCGGGCGGGGCCGAGGCGGTCGAGCTGTGCCTCTTCGACGAGCGGGGCGCGGAGACCCGCTGCCCGCTGACCGAGCTGACCCATGAGATCTGGCACGGCTTCGTGCCCGGGGTGCGGCCCGGTCAGCGTTACGGCTACCGGGTGCACGGCCGCTGGGACCCGTGGACGGGCGCCCGCTGGAACGCGGCGAAGCTGCTGCTGGACCCGTACGCCCGTGCGGTCGACGGGACCTTCACCCTGCCGCCCGAGGTCTACGGGCACGTACGCGACTGGCCGGACCAGCATGTGGCCGACACCGTGCGGGACGACCGGGACTCGGCGCCCTTCGTGCCCAAGGGCGTCGTCGTGCGCGACGACGACGACTGGGTGGAGGACCGCCGGCCCAAGACCCCGTGGGCGGACTCCGTGATCTACGAACTGCACGTGCGCGGCTTCACCAAGCTGCACCCGGACATCCCGCCCGAGCTGCGCGGCACGTACGCGGGGCTCGCGCACCCGGCCGCGATCGAGCACCTGACGCGGCTCGGGGTGAGCGCCGTCGAACTGCTCCCGGTCCACCAGTTCGCCCACGAGGACCATCTGCTGCGGCGCGGGCTGCGCAACCACTGGGGCTACAACTCCATCGGCTACTTCGCCCCGCACGCCGGCTACTCCGCCTCCGGGACGGCGGGCCAGCAGGTCGGCGAGTTCAAGCGGATGGTGCACGCGCTGCACGAGGCCGGGATCGAGGTGATCCTCGACGTCGTCTACAACCACACCGCGGAGGCGGGCGAGCTGGGCCCGATGCTGTCGCTGCGCGGCATCGACAACCGGGGCTACTACCGGCTGCGGGACGACCCGCGCCGCTACGCCGACTACACGGGCTGCGGCAACACCCTGCACGTGGTGCAGCCGCAGGTGCTGCGGCTCATCACCGACTCGCTGCGCTACTGGGTCACCGAGATGGGCGTCGACGGCTTCCGCTTCGACCTGGCGGCGGCGCTGGCCCGCTCGATGCACGACGTCGACATGCTCTCCCCGTTCCTCGCGGTGATCGCCCAGGACCCGGTGCTGCGCCGGGTGAAGCTCATCGCCGAGCCGTGGGACGTCGGCAGCGGCGGCTACCAGGTGGGGGCGTTCCCGCCGCTGTGGACCGAGTGGAACGACCGCTACCGCGACGCGGTGCGCGACTTCTGGCGCGGCGCGCTCCCCGACGTACGGGATCTCGGCTACCGGCTGACCGGCTCCAGCGACCTGTACGCCTGGGGCGGCCGCCGCCCGTACGCCTCGGTCAACTTCGTCACCGCCCACGACGGCTTCACCCTGCGCGACCTGGTGAGCTACGAGCAGAAGCACAACGAGGCCAACGGGGAGGGCAACCGGGACGGGACGAGCGACAACCGGGCGTGGAACTGCGGGGCGGAGGGCGAGAGCGACGACCCGGGGATCACCGCGCTGCGCCGCCGTCAGCTCCGTAACCTGCTGACCACGCTACTGCTCTCCACCGGGGTGCCGATGCTGGTGGCGGGCGACGAGATGGGCCGGACGCAGGGCGGCAACAACAACGCCTACTGCCAGGACAACGAGACGGGCTGGCTGGACTGGTCGCTCCTGAAGGAGCCCGCGTGGCGGGAGCTGACCGAGCTGACGGCCCGGGTGCTGACGCTGCGCCGGGACCATCCGGTGCTGCGGCGCCGCGCGTTCTTCTCCGGCCGGGCCCAGGCCCCGGACGGGCTGCGGGACCTGGCGTGGTTCGCCCGGGACGGCCGGGAGATGACGGAGGGCGACTGGTACGCCCCCGCCGCCACGCTCGGCCTCTACCTCTCCGGGCGGGACATCCCGGGGCGGGACGCGCGGGGCGAGCCGGTCACCGACGACAGCTTCCTGGCGGTCCTGCACGCGGGCGCGGAGCCGGTCGCCTTCGAACTGCCGGGCGCGCCGTGGGCGGACGCCTATGTACTGGTCCTGGACACCTCGCGGGAGGACCAGGCGGAGGCCCCGGGCACGGTCCTCGAAGGCGGTACGGAGGTGACGGTGCCCGCCCGTTCCGTGCTGCTGCTGCGGGTGGCGGAGTAGAGCGAGGGGCCCGGATCAGCCGAGGATGCCCCGGTCGTAGCCGACGGCGACGGCGGCGGCCCGGTCCTTGGCGCCCAGTTTGGCGAAGACATGGGTGAGGTGGGTCTTCACGGTCGCCTCGCTGATGAACAGCTCGGCGGCGATCTCCCGGTTGGTGGTGCCCCGCGCCACCAGGACCAGCACCTCGCGCTCGCGGGCCGACAGGGACGTCTCGGCGGGGCCGGCGGGGGTGCGGACCCGGGTCATCAGCCGGGAGGCGACGGCGGGCGACAGGACGCCGCGCCCGTCGGCTGCGGCCCGGACGGCCGCGAACAGCTCCTCGCGCGGCGCGTCCTTGAGGAGGTAGCCGGTCGCGCCCGCCTCGATCGCGGGCAGGGTGTCGGAGTCGGTGTCGTACGTGGTCAGCACCAGGACCTTCGAGCGCGCGCCGCGCCGGGTCAGCTCCGCGATGGCCGCCACTCCCCCGCCGCCGGGCATCCGCAGGTCCATCAGGACGACGTCGGGGTCGAGGCGTTCGACGGCCGTGAGGGCGTCGACGCCGTTCGACGCCTCGCCGAGGACCTCGAATCCGGGTGCGGCGGCGAACATGCCGCGCAGTCCGTCCCGGACGACCGGGTGGTCGTCGACGACGACGAGGCTGATGGTGCGGGCGGCGTTCTCGGTCATGACCGCACCGTACGGCGGGTCGGAGGTGTCTGGCCAGGGGCCGCCGCGGTGCTGTTCAGGGGGTGCCTGACCAGGGGGACCCTGGCCGATACCGCCGTGCCGCCACCCGGTTCCGACTCCACCTCGACCGCGCCCGCGATGCGCTCCGCGCGGGCCCGCATCCCGCCGAGGCCGAAGCCGCCGGTGCGGTCGGCCGGGGCCGCGGCCGCAGGGTCGAAGCCGCGCCCGTCGTCCCGTACGTCCAGGGCCAGTTCGTCGTCCATGAAGGACAGCGTGACCCCGACCCGGGAGGCCCCGGCGTGCCGGCCGGCGTTGGCGAGGGCCTCGCCCGCGATGCGCAGCAGGGTGGCGGCGATCTCGTCGTGGACCGGTTCGACGGTGCCGGTGACGGTGAAGTCGGCCCGGACGCGGTGCTGTTCGGCCCAGTCGGCGACGGTCTTCTCCAGCGCTCCGGCCAACTCGTCGTGCTCCAGGGCGACGGGGGCCAGGTTGTGCACGGAGCGGC
This sequence comes from Streptomyces sp. NBC_01116, assembly GCF_041435495.1. NCBI lineage: Bacteria > Bacillati > Actinomycetota > Actinomycetes > Kitasatosporales > Streptomycetaceae > Streptomyces > Streptomyces sp. NBC_01116. The sequence continues at coordinate 6,087,301 of NZ_CP108644.1, read as the reverse complement.
GGGCCTCGCCGAGGCTGTGGCGGGCGAGCGCGGCGGCCCGCTCCAGGTGGACGCGGGCGGTCCCCGGATCGCGGTCCGTCAGGGAGGTGACGACCTGGAGCTGGGCGATGATCCCGGTGAGGCCCTGGGCGAGGGTGTCGTGGATCTCGGCGGCGAGCCGGCGCCGCTCGTCGTCGACCCCGGCCTCCCGGGCCTGGACGAGGAGTTGGGCGTGCAGGGCCGCGTTCTCCGCCATGGCCCGCTCCAGCCGGACGTTGGTGCGCTCCAGCTCGGCGATGGTCTCGACCTGGATGCGGGCCTTCTCCTCCTCCCTCATGCCGACGTGCCAGAAGAAGAGGGCGAGGGTGGCGTTGACGATGTAGAGCACGCAGAAGGCGACCCAGTTCATCAACGAGGCGGGCGGCAGGCCTCCGCTCTGCGAACCGGCCAGGGTGACGGCGGTGATGAGCAGCCCGACGCGGACGAAGCGCTTGGGCAGCAGGGGCTCGACGTCGAAGTAGTTGAGCGCCGCGTAGACCGCGAAGAATGGGTTGAGCCAGGACAGCGCGAAGGCCAGGACGGTCCGGGCGCCGTAGTAGGCCACCCCGGCCGGGGCGCCGGGAGCGGTACGCGGGCGGGCCCGGCCCCACCAGAACTGGAGCCCGTACGCCGCCACGACGAGGACCCCGGCGACGTACATCTCGGTACGGGTCATGATCAGGTCGGCGGCGACGCCCCCGACGAGGGCGGACAGGGTGAGGACGGCGTAGGGACCGTACCGGTAGAACTGCTCCCAGCGGTCCTCGATGGTGCGGGGCCCTGTCGCACCCGACGGGTACGAGAAGCGGGGCGGCAACGTCATTCCGGCAGTCTCCGTCACTGCCACCGGAAGAGTCGACCGGCCGCGGTGCCCAGAGCCGCGGTCCACAGGGCGAGGACCAGAAGGTGGATCCAGCCCGGCCAGCTCCCGGACGCGGCCTGCTCCAGCGCCTGGGAGGCGGCTCCCAACGGGGTGATCTCCACGATGCGGCGCAGGGCGTCGGGCATCGTCTGGACGGGCAGCCACACCCCGGCGCTGAACATCATCACGAGGTAGGCGCCCGTGCCGAACGCGGTGGCCGCCTTCGTCGTCCGGGACAGGGCGCAGATCATGGAGCCCAGGGTCAGCACGGCGGCGACGGCGAGCAGCAGCGCCAGCAGATAGCCGGGGAGCTGTTCGGGCAGCGCGACCCCGTAGGCGATCCGGCCGACGGCGGTGACGAGGACTGCGGAGGCGAGGCAGGCCGCGCCGTGCAGCAGGATCTGGGCACCGAGCAGGGCGGAGGGCCGCACCGGAGTGGCGGACATCCGGCGCAGGATGCCGCGCTCGCGGTAGGCGGTGAGGACCGGCGGCATCGCCTGGACCGCCGCCGTGATCAAGGCGAGCAGGATCGAGATGGGGACGTACAGGTCGATGACGCGCCGTCCGCCGAGGTCGTCCTGCGCCTCCTTGAAGGCGGGGATGAAGCCGAGGATCACCAGGAGAACGGAGGGGAAGGCGAAGATCCAGAACAGGTTGCCCGGTTCGCGGAGGAAGAGCCGGGTCTCGGCGATCAGGACGGCGGCCGCGGGGCCGCGTCGTCGGGTGACGCGGGGCGTGGGGGCGGTGGCAGATGCGGTGGTGGTCTCGGTCTGCATGTCAGGCGTCCTGTCCGGTGAGGTCGAGGAAGGCTTCGTCGAGGCTGGTCTCGGTGATGCGCAGCTGCCGGGCGGTGACGCCGAGTTCGGCGAGCAGGGCGACGAACGGGGTGAACGTCTCGTCGGTGCCGTGCAGCGTGAGCGCCCCCTCGCGGTCGGGCGGGGTCACGGAAGCGATGCCGGGAAGCGCGGTGAGCCGGCCGAGGGCGGGACCGGTGAGCACCTGGGAGGGCACGAAGGAGATGACCGTGGAGCCGGCCGCCTGCCGGATCAGCCCGCTCGGGGTGTCCAGGGCGACGACCTTGCCCCGGTCGATGACGGCGATCCGGTCGCAGAGGCGCTGGGCCTCCTCCATGAAGTGGGTGACGAGCAGGACGGTCACCCCGCTGTCGCGGATCTCCTCGATGAGCTTCCAGGTGTCGCGGCGGGCGCGCGGGTCGAGGCCGGTGGTCAGCTCGTCGAGCACGACGACCTTCGGACCGCCGATCAGGGCGAGGGCGATGAACAGGCGCTGCTTCTGGCCGCCGGACAGCTTGGCGAAGCGGGTGGTGAGCCGGTCCGCCAGGCCGAGCCGCTCCGCGAGCGGCCGCCAGTCGGCGGGGGCCGGATAGAAGGCGGTGTAGAGCTCCAGCGCCTCCCGTACGGTCAGTTTGGCCTGGAGCTCGCTCTCCTGGAGCTGGGCGCCGAGCAGCCGCGTGACCCGGTCGTGGTCGGCGACGGGGTCGAGCCCGGCGACCCTGATGGCGCCCGCGTCGGGGATGCGCAGGCCCTCCACGCATTCGACGGTGGTGGTCTTGCCCGCCCCGTTGGGGCCGAGGATGCCGAAGATCTCCCCCTCGTCGACGGAGAAGGAGACGCCGTCGACCACGGCACGCCCCGCATAGGTCTTGCGTACCCCGTTGACTTCGATGATTGCCATGTCCACCAGGGTTCCGGCGGGCGGGCGCGGGCGGTATCCGCCGTCACGCTCGACGGCGCATCGGCCGATCGGCCGACCCGGGGTACGACCGCCGGCGGCGAAGGGCCGGGTTCGGCGGAAATTGGCAGGACCGATGTCAGTGGTGAAACGTAGAGTCGCCCCTGATGCCCAAAATGCCTGCAGAGCGCACGGACCGGTCCGCCGTGCGCTCCCTCCTGCGCCTGTGGCCCTATGTCCGACCCGTGCGGGTGCGCCTGTTCACGGCCGCCTTCGTGGCGATCCTGGCGTCCTGCCTGGGGCTGGTGATCCCGCTGGTCCTGAAGTGGATGGTGGACGGTCCCGTCGCCGACCGCGATCCGGGCGGGGTGTGGCTGGGGGCGCTGTACCTGCTGCTGCTGGGCATCGCGGAGGCGCTGCTGTTCGGGTTCCGGCGCTGGCTGGTGGCGCGTCCGCTGGCCGGGGTCGAGGCGTCGATGCGGGCGGATCTCTACCGCCATCTGCAACGGCTGCCGGTCGCGTTCCACGACCGCTGGGCCTCGGGTCAGCTGCTGTCGCGCGGGACGACGGACCTGATGCTGCTGCGGATGTTCCTGGCGTTCCCGCTGACCTTCCTGGTCGTCAACGCGACCACGATCCTGGTCGGTTTCGTCCTCCTGTTCGCCCAGGACTGGACGCTCGGTCTGGTGCTGCTGGCGCCCGCGGTGCCGCTGATGATCCTGTGCTCGCTGTTCGAGACGAAGTACTCGGTGGTCGCGCGCCGGGCCCAGGACCAGGTCGGCGACCTCACCACGGTCGTCGAGGAGAGCGTGCTGGGCATCCGCATCGTCAAGGGCTTCGGCCGGCACCGCAGCCAGGCGCGGGCGTTCCGGGCGCTGTCGCACCGGCTGCGCACCACGGAGCTGGGCAAGGCCCGGCTGCTCGCCGGGATCTGGGCGCTGATCACCGCGATCCCGGAGCTGGCGATCGGCGCGGCGCTGGTGCTGGGCACCATCCAGGTGGCGGACGGGACGCTGTCCGCGGGCACGCTGGTGGCGTTCCTGTCCACGGCGCTCGCGCTGCGCTGGCCGGTGGAGTCGATCGGCTTCCTGCTGGCGATGAGCCAGGAGTCGGCGACCGCGACCGACCGGTATTTCGAGGTGATGGACGTGGCGGAGGAGCCCGGGGCCGTCGCCGTTCGGGAGAGCGCGCCGGCCACCGGCCCCGGGATGGTGTTCGAGGGCGTCGAGGTCCGCTACCCGGACGCGGATCCGGGCTCGCCACCGGTCCTCGCCGGGATCGATCTGCACGTCCGGCCCGGCGAGACGCTCGCCCTGGTCGGGGGTACGGGGTCGGGCAAGACGACACTCACCGCTCTGGTGCCCCGGCTGCACGAGGTGACCGGCGGCCGGATCACGCTGGACGGCGAGGACATCGCCACGATGGAGCGTTCGCGGCTGCGGGAGCTGGTCTCGGTGGCGTTCGAGGAGCCGACGCTGTTCTCCGCGACGGTCGGCGAGAACGTGACGATGGGCGCGGCGGGCGCGGACGAGGAGCAGGTGCGCCGGGCGCTGTCGGTGGCCCAGGCCGACTTCGTGCACGCGCTGCCGCGGGGGTTGGACACCGAGGTCGGAGAGCAGGGCCTGAGCCTGTCCGGCGGCCAGCGCCAGCGCCTCGCGCTGGCCCGCGCCGTGGTCGGGGAGCCGCGCTTCCTGGTGCTGGACGACCCGCTGTCCGCGCTGGACGTGCACACGGAGACGCTGGTGGAGGCCGCACTGCGGCGGGTCCTGGAGCGGACGACCGCGGTGGTCGTGGCGCACCGCCCCTCCACCGTGATGCTGGCCGACCGGGTGGCGCTGCTGTCGGGGGGCCGGATCGCCGCGGTCGGCACCCATCAGGAGCTGCTGCGCGACAGCGCGGAGTACGCCTGGCTGATGTCGGGCACGGGGGACGAGCCCGTTCCCGGGCCGCCTGTCGCCCGTGCGGGAGACGCGCCCGCCGGCCCGGTGGACGCCTCCGCCGACCCGCGCCCCGCCGCTTCGGTGAGCGCACCCGTCCAGCAGGTCCCCGCCGAGGAGGGCAGTGCCCGATGACCACGACCACCGACGACGCCTCGCTCCCGGCCGCCGACGACGACGGCCCGCCGAGGAGCCGGACCGCGCCCGAGCGAGGGCGCGCCGACGACCCGTTCGACCAGGACGACCTGCCCGCGCCGCCCGGGGCGACCAGGGCGCTGCTGTTCTCGCTGCTGGCCCCGATGCGCGGCCGGGTCGCGGTGTCGGCCCTGCTCCTGCTGATCCAGCAGGTCGCGATGCAGGCGGGCCCGCTGCTGGTGGCGTACGCCATCGACAGCGGGGTTCCGGCGTTCCGGGACCACGACTACGGGCCGCTGGTGGCGGTCGCGATCGGCTACGCGGTGTGCTCCGTCGGCGCGGGCGTCCTCCAGTACGCCTTCATCAGGGCGGCCGCGCGGATCAACCAGGACGTGCTGCTCGATCTGCGCGGCCGGATCTTCCGGCACGCGCAGGCGCTCAGCGTCGACTTCCACGAGCGCTACACCTCGGGCCGGCTGATCTCGCGCTCCACGACGGATGTGGAGTCGTTGCGGGAGCTGCTGAGCGAGGGGCTCCAGGAACTGATCGGCGTGGTCCTGTCGTTCGTGTCGATCGCGTTGGTGCTGCTCTGGCTGGACCTGGGGATCGGCGCGATCGCCACGCTCTCCTTCGTACCGCTGTATCTGATGGTCCGCCTGTACCGGCGGCGGGCGTCCGTCGCGTTCACGGCCCGGTCGACGGCGATCGCGGCGGTGATCGTGAAGTTCGCGGAGACGATGAACGGCATCCGCCCGGTCCAGGCGTTCCGCCGCGAGCGGAGCAACGACGCCGTCTTCACCACGCTGAACACCCGCCACGAACGGGCGAACGGCGACGCGATGCTGGAGATGGCCCGCTATGTCATCGGTTCGCGGCTGATCGCGAACACGGCGGTGGCCGGGATGGTCCTCTGGGGCGCCTACCGGGTGGCGGACGGCACGCTGGCGCTCGGGGTGCTGGCGGCGGCGGTGCTGTATCTGCGCCGGCTGTACGACCCGATCGACCGGCTGGGGATGTTCCTCAACTCCTACGAGTCGGCGGCCGCTTCGCTGGCGAAGATCGCCGGCCTGCTGGCCCAGACGCCGAACGTCCCGGAGACCGACCGGCCGAAGGAACTGCCGCCGCGCCCGGGCGGCCTCCCGGGCCGGGAGGTCACGTTCGACGGGGTGCGGTTCGCCTACCGTACGGGCGGCGAGGTGCTGCCCACCTTCGACCTGCACATCCCGGCGGGCCGGACGGTGGCGGTCGTGGGGTCGACGGGCGCGGGCAAGTCGACGCTGGCGAAGCTGCTCGCCCGCTTCTACGACCCGACCGAGGGCCGGGTCCTGCTGGACGGCACCGACCTGCGCGATCTGGACACCGCCGAGCTGCGGCGGGGCGTGGTGATGGTGACGCAGGAGGCGTTCCTGTTCTCCGGGACGGTCGCGGAGAACATCGCGATCGGCCGCCCGGACGCCACCCGCGAGGAGATCGAGCACGCCGCGAAGGCGATCGGCGCCCACGACTTCATCGCCGCCCTGCCGGACGGCTACGACACGGACGTGCGCAAGCGGGGCGGGCGCATCTCGGCGGGCCAGCGGCAGTTGGTCGCGTTCGCCCGGGCCCTGCTGGCGAATCCGGCGGTGCTGATCCTGGACGAGGCGACCAGCTCGCTGGACGTCCCCGGCGAGCGGGCCGTGCAGCGGGCCATGGACACGGTGCTGCACGGTCGTACGGCGGTGGTGATCGCCCACCGGCTCTCCACGGTGGAGATCGCGGACCGGGTGCTGGTGATGGAGCACGGCCGGATCGTGGAGGACGGCGCACCCGCGGAACTGATCGGCGGGACCGGGCGGTTCGCGGGGCTGCACCGGACGTGGAAGGACAGCCTGGCCTGAGGGGAAGCCGCAGGAACGGCCGAACCCCCGGGCGACCGTACGCGTGCTCCGGGGGTCACCCCGGCAGCAGCCGTACCGCCGCGTCCCGCAGCCGGGTTCGTTCCGTGCTCATGAAGCGGTGCAGGGTCCGCGAGCCGAAGGCCGTCCGCTGGGCGCTGCGGCGGCGCTCCCGGTCGTAGGCGCGCAGGGCCCCCGCGACGCCCGCGGGACCCGGGGGTGCGGCGGCCACCGCGCGGCTCAGGGCGTCCGCGTCGAGGATCGCGGTACAGGCGCCCTGGCCGAGGTTGGGCGTCATCGCATGGGCCGCGTCGCCGACCAGCGCGACGGGTGCGGGCCGGGCGCCGGCGGGGGTACGGGACGCGGACCGGGCGTCGGCGGCAGCGGCAGCGGCGACGAAGCTGGGCAGCGCCGGGTACAGGTGGAGCATGTCGTAACGGATCCAGGCGGCCGGGTCGGTGGCGTCCAGGATGCGCGGGACCGGGTCGTGCCAGCCGGCGAAGGCGGCGCGCAGCTCCTCGGCGGTGGTGGCCTCGGGGACGGTGGCGTACCAGTTGGTGCGGCCCGGTTCGACCGGGGTCATCCCGAAGAACCGGCCGCTGCCCCAGGTCTCGCCGTGCACCGGGCTCTCGAAGTCGGCGGTGCCGATCCAGGCGACGGTGCCGATCCCGCGCGGGCCGCTGCGGTCGCCGAAGCGGGCGGTGCGAACGGCGCTGCGGATGCCGTCGGCGCCGATCACCAGGTCCTGTCCGGCGGCGAGGCCGTCCACGTCGGTGACCCGCTCGCCGAGCTTGAGCGGGACGTCGCCGAAGGTGTCGAGGGCGGCGACCAGGGCGTCGAGCAGGCGGAAGCGGGGGATGAGGAGTTCGGGGCGGCCCGCCTTGCGCTCGATGCGCTCCAGCGGGAGGCGGGCGATCGACGTCCCGTCCGGGGTGCGGATGTGCGCGTCGCGGTAGGGCACGGCGTGGTCGCGCAGCGCTTCGCCCACGCCGAGCCTGTCGAGTGCGGACTGCGCGGTGGGGTGGATACCGAAGGCCCCGCCGTACCGCTCCAGTTCGGCGCGCCGCTCCAGCACCGTGACCGTCCAGCCCGCGCGGCGGAGTCCGATCGCGGTCGCCAGACCGCCGATGCCCGCGCCCACCACGGTCGCCGTTCCTGTCATGTCGTACTCCCGAGCTCGTTCGGACCGTACGGAGGAGCGCCGCACAGAGAACCACCACATCTGTGGTACCACGGCTGGGGTAGCATCGGCAAGGACAGGCCGAGGGGGGCGGCAGCCGTACGGGAGCGAGGGAGCGCGCGTGAATCCGGACCGGCGGGACCGGCTGCGGGACGCGGCCGTGGAGGTGCTGGCCGGGGAAGGCGGGCGCGGACTGACCCACCGGGCCGTGGACCGGGCGGCCGAGGTGCCGCCGGGCACCGCCAAGAACTACTTCCCGACCAGGGACGCGGTGCTCCGCGCGGCGGCGGAGCGGTGCCTGGAGCAGTACCTCGCCCTCACCGAGCGGCTGGCCTCGACTCCGGGGCCGGCGGACCGCGAGGGCCTGACGGCCCTCTTCCGCTCACTCCTGGAGAACGTCGCGGGGCCGGGCCGCTCCCGGCTGCTGGCGGTGCTGGAGCTCCAGGCCGAGGCGACCCGGCGCCCCTGGCTGTCCGGCATCCTCGACCCGATGGCGAGCGGTGACTTCGTGGGCATGGAGCTGGCCCAGCGCTCCGCCGGACTGCCCGTCACCCCGCAGCGGGCCGCCGTCGTCACCCTCGCGCTGCACGCGGCGATCCCGCACCTGCTGACGAACGGCCCGGCCACGCTCGCGGCGGCGGGGCTGGACGACGTGGACCGCTTCGTACGCGACCTCCTGGACGCGGTGTATCCGACGGACGCGAGCGGCTGAGCGCCACGTCCGCCGCGCGCCGCGGTCTGACGGGTCGGCGCGTTCCGGCGCGTGAATCTGGCCAGAACCCGACGCTGTCTCATCAGGCGGTCATCACACCCCTTCCCGCCCGCGACGCCGCGGTGCCCTTCGCGCACGAAACCTGTGACCACCCTGTGAATACCGGGCTCCACAACCCCCGGTAACACTGCGGCAATGATCGGCGAAACGTCCGCTTAACGAACATGACCTTTCCAGCAACGAACGAAAACCGGCCAACTTGTTGACGCGGTCCTGACAGGTGCGGTCATCTGCTGACACTCTTCACCCCGTTCTGCGCACCGCCTGCACCGTCCGGACGGCTCGTCCAGCGCCGCCGGTACCCCCCTCGCAGAAGGAGTCCGCGTGAGATCCACGCCCAGCCGTCGCGCCACCGCGACCGGCGCTCTGATAGCCGCAGCAGCCCTCATAGCCGTCGCCATCCCGTCCGGCGCCGCGACCGCCACCTCCGCCCCCTCCTCGGCCCCGCTCGGCGGCATCACCGCCGGCACGAAGGCCGACCCGGGCGCCCTGCCCGCCAAGCTCTCCCCCGCCCAGCGCGCGGAGCTGCTCAGCGAGGCGAACGCCACCAAGGCGGCCACCGCCAAGGAGCTCGGTCTCGGGTCCACGGAGAAGCTCGTGGTCCGCGATGTCGTCCAGGACCGCGACGGCACGACGCACACCCGCTACGAGCGCACGCTGGACGGGCTTCCCGTCCTCGGCGGCGACCTCGTGGTCAAGGAGTCCGCGGCCGGAGCGACCGAGGGCGTGGCCAAGGCGTCGAAGGCGACCAGCGCGCAGCTGAAGGCCGTCGGCCTCACCGCCGACGTGGCCCCGGCAGCGGCCGAGAAGCAGGCGCTCGGCGCGGCGAAGGCCGAGGGCTCGAAGGCGAAGAAGGCGGAGAACGCCCCGCGCAAGGTCGTGTGGCTGGGCAGCGGCTCCCCGCGGCTCGCGTACGAGACCGTGGTCGGCGGACTCCAGCACGACGGCACCCCGAACGAGCTGCACGTCCTCACGGACGCCGCCTCCGGCGAGAAGCTCTACGAGTGGCAGGCCGTCCACAACGGCACGGGCAACACGCAGTACAACGGCCAGGTCACCCTGGGCACCGCGCCCTCGTACACCCTGACCGACACCACGCGCGGCAACCACAAGACGTACAACCTGAACCGGGGCAGCTCCGGCACCGGCACCCTGTTCTCCGGCCCGGACGACGTCTGGGGCGACGGCACTCCGCGGAACGCCGAGACGGCCGGCGCGGACGCCCACTACGGCGCGGCCGAGACGTGGGACTACTACAAGACCGTGCACGGCCGCTCCGGCATCCGCGGTGACGGCGTCGGCGCGTACTCCCGCGTCCACTACGGCAACAACTACGTCAACGCGTTCTGGCAGGACAGCTGCTTCTGCATGACGTACGGCGACGGCAGCGGCAACGTCAAGCCGCTGACCTCCCTGGACGTGGCCGCCCACGAGATGACGCACGGCCTGACCTCGGTCACGGCCAAGCTGGTCTACAGCGGCGAGTCCGGCGGCCTCAACGAGGCCACCTCCGACATCTTCGCCGCGGGCGTGGAGTTCTACTCCAACACCACCCAGGACCCGGGCGACTACATGGTCGGCGAGAAGATCGACATCAACGGCAACGGCACCCCGCTGCGCTACATGGACAAGCCGTCCAAGGACGGCTCGTCCAAGGACGCCTGGTACTCGGGCATCGGCAACGTCGACGTCCACTACTCCTCGGGCCCGGCGAACCACTGGTTCTACCTGCTCTCCGAGGGCAGCGGCGCCAAGACCGTCAACGGCGTCAACTACGACTCGCCGACCTCCGACGGGCTCCCGGTGACCGGCATCGGCCGGGACAAGGCGCTGCAGATCTGGTTCAAGGCGCTCACCACGAAGTTCACCTCCACGACCAACTACGCCGCCGCCCGCACCGGCACGCTCGCGGTCGCCGGTGAGCTGTACGGGGCCACCAGCCCCGAGTACGCGGCCGTGGCCCACGCCTGGGCCGGCGTCAACGTGGGCGCCCGCCCCGGCGGCGGCAACCCCGACCCGGGCGGCAAGGTGTTCGAGAACACCACCGCGGTGACCATCCCGGACGCCGGCGCCGCCGTCACCAGCGCGGTCACCGTCTCCGGTGTGGCCGGCAACGCGCCGAGCACCCTCAAGGCGGACGTGAACATCACGCACACCTGGCGCGGCGACCTGGTCATCGACCTGGTGGCCCCGGACGGCACCGCCTACCGGCTGAAGAACTCCTCCTCCGGCGACTCCGCGGACGACGTGGTGGCGACCTACACGGTCAACGCCTCGTCCGAGGTGGCCAACGGGGTCTGGAAGCTGAAGGTCCAGGACATCGCCCGCTCGGACACCGGGCGGATCAACAGCTTCAAGCTCACCTTCTGACCCACCGGGCCCACCGGCCCGCGGGGATCACACGGAGAACGGCCCGGGAGGGGTTCGCCCCCTCCCGGGCCGTTCGCCGTGGCGCGCGCTCAGCGCAGCAGCACGCCCGCGCCCTCCCCCGCCGCCTCGGCCGGCAGCGCGACCAGGCCCAGTTCGGCGCTGGTGGCCAGCAGCGGATGGGCGGGCAGAACGCGCACGGTGTAGCCGTACGGTCCCGTCCGGTCCAGCGCGAGCGGCCCCTCGTACAGCCAGCGGTCCTCCAGGTCCTGACCGCCCGCCGGCTTCAGCGGGAAGGTCTGTGCGTCCGCGATGGCGTCGCCCGAATCGACCCGGCCCGCGACCACCTGGACCTCCACGTCGTCCGGGTCCAGGCCGCCGAGCGCGATCCGCGCCCGCAGCGCCAGGCTGGCGCCGAGCTCCGCCGAGCCGCCCGCCGCGGTGTCGGTCACCGACTCCACATGGTCGACGGAGACCCCGCTCCAGGCCGCCCTGACCTTGGCCTTCCACTGGGCGAGGTCCCGCGCGGCCCCCGGATCCAGGACCCGCCGGGACTGTGCGGCAGGGGCGTACAGGCGCTCCACGTACTCGCGCACCATCCGCCCCGCGAGCACCCTCGGCCCGAGGTCGGCCAGCGTGGAGCGGACCATCTCGATCCAGCGGTCGGGCAGCCCCCCGGCCCCACGGTCGTAGAAGCGCGGGGCGACGCGGTCCTCGATCAGCGCGTACAGGGCGTTCGACTCCAGCTCGTCGCGGCGGTCCTCGTCGATCGCCGAGCCGTCGGCGGTGGGGATCTCCCAGCCGAAGTCCGGGTCGAACCACTCGTCCCACCAGCCGTCGCGCACCGACAGGTTGAGGCAGCCGTTCAGCGCCGCCTTCATCCCGCTCGTCCCGCACGCCTCCAGCGGGCGCAGCGGGTTGTTGAGCCAGACGTCGCAGCCCGGGTAGAGCTTCTGCGCCATGCCCATCCCGTAGTCCGGGAGGAAGACGATGCGGTGGCGGACCCCCGCGTCGTCCGCGAACCGCACCAGCTCCTGCACCAGCCGCTTTCCGCCGTCGTCGGCGGGGTGGGCCTTGCCCGCGACGACGATCTGGATCGGGCGCGTCGGGTGCAGCAGCAGCGCCCGCAGCCGGTCGCGGTCGCGCAGCATCAGCGTGAGCCGCTTGTACGAGGGGACGCGCCGGGCGAAGCCGATCGTCAGGACGTCCGGGTCGAGGACGCCGTCGATCCAGCCCAGCTCGGCGGTGCCCGCGCCGCGCCGGCGCCAGGAGGCGTACAGCCGGCGGCGAACCTCGGTGACCAACTGGCCGCGCAGGTCCCGGCGCAGGTCCCAGATCTCCTGGTCGCCGATGCCGGTCACCGCGTCCCAGCGGCGCGGGGTGCCGCTCCGCGAGGAGGCCTCGTCGTCCACCGGGCCGCCCGCCGGCACCTGGTGGGCACGGCCCTCGCCGACCTGGCCCGCGCCGAGCCGGAACACCTCGGGGGCGACCCAGGTCGGTGCGTGGACCCCGTTGGTGACGGAGGTGATCGGCACCTCGGCGGGGTCGAAGCCCGGCCAGAGACCGGAGAACATCTCCCGGCTGACGGCCCCGTGGAGGGTGGAGACGCCGTTGGCGCGCTGGGCGAGCCGCAGGCCCATCACCGCCATGTTGAACAGCTCCGGCTCACCGCCGGGGTACGTCTCTGTGCCGAGCCGCAGGATCTTCTCGACGCCGACGCCGGGCAGTTCGCCGTCGTCGCCGAAGTGCCGGGCGACGAGCCCCCGGTCGAAACGGTCTATCCCGGCGGGCACCGGGGTGTGGGTGGTGAAGACCGTCCCGGCCCGGACCACTTCCAGGGCGGCGTCGAAGTCAAGCCCGGTGGAAGCCAGTTCACGGATGCGCTCCAGGCCGAGGAAGCCGGCGTGGCCCTCGTTGGTGTGGAACACCTCCGGCTCCGGCGTGCCGGTCAGCCGGCACCAGGTGCGCACCGCGCGCACTCCGCCGATGCCGAGCAGCATCTCCTGGAGCAGACGGTGGTCGCTGCCGCCGCCGTACAGCCGGTCGGTGACGTCGCGTTCGCCCGGGGCGTTCTCCTCGACGTCGGAGTCGAGGAGGAGCAGCGGCACCCGGCCGACCCGGGCCAGCCAGATACAGGCGTGCAACGAGCGTCCGCCGGGCAGGGCGAGCATCACCCGGGCGGGGGCGCCGTCGGCCTCGCGGACGAGGTCGAGCGGGAGTTCGTTGGGGTCGAGGACCGGATAGTGCTCCTGCTGCCAGCCCTCGCGCGAGAGGGTCTGGCGGAAGTAGCCGTGCCGGTAGAGCAGGCCGACGCCGATGAGCGGGACGCCGAGGTCGCTGGCGGCCTTGAGGTGGTCGCCGGCCAGGATGCCGAGGCCGCCGCTGTACTGGGGCAGCGCCGCGGTGACGCCGAATTCGGGTGAGAAGTAGGCGACGGCGGAGGGCAGTTCCGCCCCGGCGGCCCGCTGCTCCTGGTACCAGCGGGGGCCGTTCAGATATTCGGCCAGATCGGCGGAGGCCCCGGCGAGGCGGCCGAGGTACTCCTCGTCCCCGGCCAGTTCGGTGAGCCGCCCGGCGGACAGCGAGCCGAGCAGGCGTACGGGGTCGGCGTCCGCGGGCCGCCAGCCCTCGGGGTCGGCGGACCGGAAGAGCTCACGGGTCTCGGTATGCCACGACCAGCGCAGGTTGTGCGCGAGGTCGTGGAGAGGTCGGAGGGGTTCGGGGAGGACAGGACGCACGGTGAATCGACGAATGGCCTTCACGTACTCCACCTTTACAGGGGACTTGCGCATCCGGGCGGACGCACCACGGTGTGCGTCCCTTCCGTCACCCCTGAAGGTAGCGGCCGTCCGTGGCGGCCTGCCACGGCGCGCGGACGGCGCGCGAGGTCCCTGCGCAGCCGGTGCGCGCCTCCCCACAGACGCACCTCGCGCCCCGCCCGTGATCCCCCGTCACTCCGCTCACCTGGGGGTTTGGCCGATTTCACCCCGTACGCAGCCTTGTGGACCTCCCTGTCACAGGGAAGGCTGCCGTGTGGCGCCGCAGAGCGGGTACCCGGAACCCGTGGAGGCGCTTCGGGCTCCCCCAAGAGCTGTCCCGCGGTTCCCGGCGGGCGGTCGACTACGACCGAGTAGTTAACACAGCGCCGGATTTCCCACCCGTGGACGCGGGGAAGGCTTCCCCGGTACGCGGCACGACCCGGCCCGCAGACGTTCTCCGTGCATCCAGAAACATGCACGAAACCCCCGCGACCCACCCATTCGAGTGCCATTCGAGTGAACGCGGACAGGAGCGGCCATGCCCACAGCCCGTCAGCAGACAGCTGAGCAGCTACAAAGGACAGACCCCCGTCTTCGCGGCACACGCGGTCGGTCCTCCGCGCCCGTGCCGTCCCCCGCCGAGCTCCTCCAGCCCTCAGGTGATTCCATGATCGGTCGCATTCCCGTCCTGGACGTCCGTCCTCTCGTCGACTGCGGCAGACGGGCGGCGAAGGCCGTCGCCGGTGAGACCTTCCAGGTCAGCGCCACCGTCTTCCGCGAAGGCCATGACGCGGTCGCCGCCAATGTCGTGCTGCGCGATCCGAGCGGACGGGTCGGGCCGTGGACGCCGATGCGCGAGCTGGCGCGGGGCACGGACCGGTGGGGGGCCGACGTCACCGCGACCTCCGAGGGCCGCTGGACGTACACGGTGGAGGCCTGGAGCGATCCGGTCACCACCTGGCGGCACCACGCCGCGATCAAGATCCCGGCGGGCATCGACACGGACCTGGTGCTGGCGGAGGGCGCGGCGCTGCTGGAACGCGCCGCGGCGGGCGTCCCGAAGAAGCACGGCCGCGAGGCGGTGCTGGCCGCGGTGGACGCGCTGCGCGACACCGCCCACCCGCCGGCCGCCCGGCTGGCCGCCGCCCTGACCCCGGCCGCCGACGCGGTGCTGGCCCGCTATCCGCTGCGCGAACTGGTCACCCGCTCCAAGCCGCTGGCGGTGCGGGTGGAGCGCGAGCGGGCGCTGTTCGGCTCGTGGTACGAGCTGTTCCCGCGCTCGGAGGGCGCGAGGCGGGTGCCGGTGGACCCGGCGGACACCTCGCCGGACGCGGAGACACGTCTGGTGAGCGGCACGTTCCGGACGGCCGCCGAGCGGCTGCCCGCGGTCGCCGCGATGGGGTTCGACGTCGTGTACCTGCCGCCGATCCACCCGATCGGGACCACGCACCGCAAGGGCCCGGACAACAGTCTTACTCCCGGGGAGCACGACCCGGGCGTGCCGTGGGCGATCGGCTCGCCGGACGGCGGGCACGACGCGGTCCACCCGGAGCTGGGCACGCTGGAGGACTTCGACCACTTCGTCTCCGTGGCCCGCAATCTGCGGATGGAGATCGCGCTGGACTTCGCGCTCCAGTGCTCGCCGGACCACCCGTGGGTCAAGGAGCACCCGGACTGGTTCCACCACCGCCCCGACGGTTCGATCGCGTACGCCGAGAACCCGCCGAAGAAGTACCAGGACATCTATCCGATCGCCTTCGACAAGGACATGCGCGGCCTGGTGGCGGAGACCGTACGCATCCTGCGCTTCTGGATGGACCGCGGCGTGCGGATCTTCCGGGTCGACAACCCGCACACCAAGCCGGTGGTCTTCTGGGAGAAGGTCATCGAGGAGATCAACGGCGCCGACCCCGACGTCGTCTTCCTGGCGGAGGCGTTCACCCGCCCGGCGATGATGCACACCCTGGGCGCGGTCGGCTTCCAGCAGTCGTACACGTACTTCACCTGGCGCGACACCAAGCAGGAGCTGACCGAGTACGTCACGGAGCTGGCCGGCGAGGCCGCGTCGTACATGCGGCCCAACTTCTTCGTGAACACCCCCGACATCCTTCCCGGCTACCTCCAGGAGGGCGGCCGTCCGGCCTTCGAGGCTCGGGCGGTCCTGGCCGCGACACTGTCCCCCTCCTGGGGCGTGTACGCGGGATTCGAGCTGTGCGAGAACACTCCGGCCAAGCCGGGGAGCGAGGAGTACCTGCACTCGGAGAAGTACGAACTGCGCCCGAGGGACTGGGAGTCGGCGGAACGCGAAGGCCGCACGCTGACCCCTCTGATCACCTCGCTGAACCGGATCCGCCGGCGTAACCCCGCTCTGCGGCAGCTGCGCGACGTCCACTTCCACCACACCGACAACGAAGCGCTGATCGCCTACAGCAAGCGCTCCGGTACGAACACCGTTCTGGTGGTCGTGAACCTCGACCCGCACCACACCCAGGAGGCCACGGTCTCGTTGGACATGGAGCGGCTCGGCCTCTCATGGCACGAGCGCGTGCCGGTGCGCGACGAGCTCACCGGCGATACCTACCACTGGGGCAGGACCTTCTATGTGCGCCTAGAGCCGGGCATCACGCCCGCGCACATCGCCGTCCTGCGACCGTCCCCGCCGACCGGAGGGTCACCCACACCATGATCGTCAATGAGCCTGTCCACGACACGTTCGAGGACACTCCCGCCAAGGACCGCGATCCCGACTGGTTCAAGCGCGCCGTCTTCTACGAGGTGCTCGTCCGGTCCTTCCAGGACTCCAACGGCGACGGAATCGGCGACCTCAAGGGCATCACCGCCAAGCTGGACTACCTCCAGTGGCTCGGCGTCGACTGCCTCTGGCTGCCGCCGTTCTTCAAGTCGCCGCTGCGCGACGGGGGCTACGACGTCTCCGACTACACCGCCGTCCTGCCGGAGTTCGGCGATCTCGCCGACTTCGTGGAGTTCGTGGACGCCTCGCACCAGCGGGGCATGCGCGTCATCATCGACTTCGTCATGAACCACACCAGCGATCAGCACGAGTGGTTCCAGCAGTCCCGCACCGACCCCGACGGGCCGTACGGCGACTACTACGTCTGGGCGGACGACGACAAGCAGTTCCAGGACGCCCGGATCATCTTCGTCGACACCGAGACGTCCAACTGGACCTTCGACCCGGTGCGCAAGCAGTACTACTGGCACCGCTTCTTCTCGCACCAGCCGGACCTCAACTACGAGAACCCGGCGGTGCAGGAGGAGATCCTCGCGGCCCTGCGCTTCTGGCTGGACCTGGGCATCGACGGCTTCCGGGTCGACGCGGTGCCCTACCTCTACCAGCGCGAGGGCACCAACTGCGAGAACCTCCCCGAGACCCACCACTTCCTCAAGCGGGTCCGCAAGGAGATCGACGCCAACTACCCGGACACCGTGCTGCTCGCCGAGGCCAACCAGTGGCCGGAGGACGTCGTCGACTACTTCGGCGACTACGAGCAGGGCGGCGACGAGTGCCACATGGCGTTCCACTTCCCCGTGATGCCGCGCATCTTCATGGCGGTGCGCCGCGAGAGCCGCTACCCGGTCTCCGAGATCCTGGCCAAGACCCCGGCGATCCCGAAGAACTGCCAGTGGGGCATCTTCCTGCGCAACCACGACGAGCTGACCCTCGAAATGGTCACGGACGAAGAGCGCGACTACATGTACGCGGAGTACGCCAAGGACCCGCGGATGCGCGCCAACATCGGCATCCGCAGGCGGCTCGCCCCCCTGCTGGACAACGACCGCAACCAGATCGAGCTGTTCACCGCCCTGCTGATGTCGCTGCCCGGCTCCCCGATCCTCTACTACGGGGACGAGATCGGGATGGGCGACAACATCTGGCTGGGCGACCGGGACGCGGTGCGCACGCCGATGCAGTGGACGCCCGACCGCAACGCCGGGTTCTCCTCCAGCGATCCGGGGCGGCTCTACCTCCCCACGATCATGGACCCGGTCTACGGCTACCAGGTCACCAACGTCGAGGCGTCGATGGCCTCGCCGTCCTCGCTGCTGCACTGGACCCGCCGGATGATCGAGATCCGGAAGCAGAATCCGGCCTTCGGTCTCGGCGAGTACACCGAACTGCCCTCCTCCAACCCGGCGGTGCTGGCGTTCACCCGTGAGTACAAGGACGATCTCGTCCTGTGCGTGCACAACTTCTCGCGGTTCGCGCAGCCGACGGAACTGGACCTGCGATCGTTCGACGGACGTCATCCGGTGGAACTGATCGGCGGGGTACGCTTCCCGGCCATCGGCCAGTGGCCCTACCTGCTGACCCTTGCGGGACACGGCTTCTACTGGTTCCGGCTGCGCAAGGACGCGCCGCCGGCCTGAGCGGTGCCGGCCCCGTGCGGGACGGTTTCCACCGTCCCGCACGGGGCACCCTGACCTCAATGCAAGGCCTCGGGCCTTCGCGGTTCCGGCGCCTTCGGCCTTCACCGTTCCGCCGTTCGAGTCCGTAAGAGCTCTCCTGACCCGACACGTCCCGCACAGCCGGACAGCCATTGCCGCAATCCGGGACACTCTTCGCATCCTGTGGTGTGCCCGGGGAAAGGACGCGATGCCATGTCGGAGGCTGCATCCACTCACGTCGCCCTGGCGAAGAGCACAAGGAACAGCGCGACTCCCAGAACGACGCAGGACGGCGATCTCCTCCCGTCCCTCGCCCCGCTGCTCCACGCGTGGCTGCCCCGGCAGCGGTGGTTCGCCGGCAAGGGCAGGCCGGTCACCGGCTTCTCCCTGGTCTCGGCCACCGAGATGCTGCCGCTGGACGGCACGGCGGGCCCGGGGCTGCTGCACCTGCTGCTGCGGGTCGAGCAGCCCTCCCAGCGGGGCCCGGCCGAGGACTGCTACCAGCTGCTCCTCGGCGCAAGAACGTCACTTCCGCCGCTGCTCTCGGGCGCCCTGATCGGCCGGGTGGAGCGGGGCCCGCTCGCCGGACGGGCCGTCTACGACGGGCTGCACGATCCGCGGCTGGCCGATCTGCTGCTGGAACGCTTCCGCCGCCCCGGAAGCCTCGGCTCGCTGCGCTTCGAGCGGACCGCCGCGATCCCGGCCGGTCTCGCGCCCCGGGTGCTGGACGCCGAACAGTCCAACTCCTCGCTCGTCTACGGGGACGCGTTCATCCTCAAGATCTTCCGGCGCGTCTTCCCGGGCACCAACCCGGACCTGGAACTGCCCCTCGCCCTCGGCGGCGAAGGGTGCGCGCGGGTGCCGGTCCCGGTCGCCTGGTTCGAGACGCGAGGACCCGAACCGCTCACCCTCGGCGTCCTCCAGCCCTTCCTGCACGGCGCGCGCGACGGCTGGCAACTCGCGCTGGCCGCGCTCGCCGCGGGCCGCGACTTCCTCACCGAGGCACGGGCGCTGGGCCGGGCCACCGCCGAGGTGCACACCGCGCTGGCCGCCGCGCTGCCGACCCCGGCGCTGCGCGGCACCCAGACCCGGCAGCTCGTCGCGGAGATGACCCGGCGGCTGGAGGCCGCCGCCCAGGCGGTACCGGCGCTCGTGCCGCACGTCCCCGGGCTGCGCGCCGCGTTCGAGGCGGTGACGGATCTCGGGGTCCGGGGCAGCGGCTGGGCGCAGCAGCGGGTGCACGGCGATCTCCACCTCGGGCAGACGCTGCGCTCCGCCGACGGCTTCTGGTCGCTGATCGACTTCGAGGGCGAACCGTCCCGTCCGCTGCCCGAGCGCCGTATGCCCGCGCCTCCGGTCCGCGATGTGGCGGGCATGCTGCGGTCCTTCGACTACGCGGCCCGCTCGCACCGCCCGTGGAACCCGGAGTGGGCGGCCCGCTGCCGCGCCGCCTACTGCGAGGGCTACGCGCAGACGTCGGGCAGCGACCCGCGCGGCGAACCGGAGCTGCTGCGCGCCCATGAGACCGACAAGGCCGTGTACGAGGTGCTGTACGAGGCCCGGCACCGCCCGGACTGGCTGCCGGTTCCGATGGCGGCCATCCAACGGCTGGCCCGGTCCGCCGCGGCCTGATCCGCACCCCCCGTACCTCTTCTCCATCCCCGCGCTCCCCCCCTCACCCCGCGCTCTTCCCCTTCACCCTTCGAGGAGGCAGTCCCTGTGACCGCCCGCAAGCCGTCCCGCAAGTCATCCCGCAAGACCGCCGGACTGCCCGTCGAGGTCCCTGCCGAGGCCCCCGTCGAGGCACCAGTCGAATCCGCCGTCGACGTGGCGGCGGCGCCGGCGCCCGCGGCGACCACCGCGAAGGCCGCGACCGCCGAGCGCGCCCGGCCCCGGCGCGCCGACGCGGGCCCGCCGCGCCCCCGTCGGGCCGCCGACGGCCAGGGCGCCCGCCCCGCGCCGGCCCTGGACGGCGCGGACCGGGGCCGGCTGCTGGCCGGCGACCACCACGCACCGCACGACGTGCTCGGCGCGCACCCGGTCCCCGGCGGGGTGCTCGTCCGGGCGCTGCGGCCGTTCGCGCGGTCCGTCACGGTGGTGGCGACCGGACTGCGGGCCGAGCTGCACGACGACGGCGACGGCTTCTTCGCCGGTGTGCTGCCGGTGCCGGAGGCCCCCGCGTACCGGCTCGAAGTGACGTACGACGACAACACCGTCGAGGTGGAGGACCCGTACCGCTTCTGGCCCGCGATCGGCGAGCTCGATCTCCATCTGATCGGCGAGGGCCGCCACGAGGAGCTGTGGCGGGCGCTCGGCGCGGAGCCGATGGAGCACCAGGGGGTCGCCGGGACCCGGTTCACCCTCTGGGCCCCGAACGCGCGCGGCGTGCGGATCACCGGTGACTTCACCTACTGGGACGGCACCGGCTTCCCGATGCGTTCGCTCGGCTCGACCGGGGTGTGGGAGCTGTTCCTGCCCGGGGTCGGCGAGGGCGCGCTGTACAAGTACGACATCTGCCGCCCGGACGGTTCGCACACGGTGCGGGCCGACCCGATGGCCCGGCGTGCCGAGGTGCCGCCCGCGACCGCCTCGATCGTCACCGCGTCGCACCACCGGTGGCAGGACGCGGACTGGATGGCGCACCGGGGCGACCGGCCCGTCCACGAGGCCCCGTTCTCGGTGTACGAGGTCCATCTCGCCTCCTGGCGACCGGGCTTGACGTATCGTCAGCTGGCCGAGCAGCTCCCGGCGTACGTCAAGGACCTGGGCTTCACGCACGTGGAGCTGATGCCGGTCTCCGAGCACCCCTTCGGCGGATCCTGGGGCTATCAGGTCACCGGGTTCTACGCGCCGACCTCCCGGATGGGCACCCCGGACGACTTCCGCTTCCTGGTGGACGCCCTGCACCGGGCGGGCATCGGCGTGATCATGGACTGGGTCCCGGCGCACTTCCCGCGCGACGACTGGGCGTTGGCCGAGTTCGACGGACGGCCGCTGTACGAGCACTCCGACCCGCAGCGCGCGGCGCACCCGGACTGGGGGACGCTGGAGTTCGACTACGGCCGCACGGAGGTCCGCAACTTCCTGGTCGCCAATGCCACGTACTGGTGCGAGGAGTTCCACATCGACGGGCTCCGGATCGACGCGGTGGCCTCGATGCTCTATCTCGACTACTCCCGCGAGGACGGCCAGTGGTCGCCCAACGAGTTCGGCGGCCGGGAGAACCTGGACGCGGTCGCCTTCCTCCAGGAGATGAACGCGACGGTCTACCGCCGCAACCCCGGTGTGGTCACCATCGCCGAGGAGTCCACCGCCTGGGACGGCGTCACCCGGCCCACCGACGGCGGTGGCCTGGGCTTCGGGCTGAAGTGGAACATGGGCTGGATGCACGACTCGCTCCAGTACATCGCCAAGGAGCCGATCCACCGCAAGTACCACCACAACGAGATGACGTTCTCGATGGTGTACGCGTACAGCGAGAACTACGTGCTGCCGATCTCGCACGACGAGGTGGTGCACGGCAAGCAGGCGCTGGTGACCAAGATGCCCGGCGACTGGTGGCAGCAGCGAGCCAACCACCGCGCCTACCTGGGCTTCATGTGGGCCCACCCCGGCAAGCAACTCCTCTTCATGGGACAGGAGTTCGCCCAGGGTGCGGAGTGGTCCGAGGGGCACGGCCCGGACTGGTGGCTGCTGGACCCCTCCTACGGGGCGTCCGACGATCACCGCGGGGTGCGGACCCTGGTCGGCGACCTGAACGCGGTGTACGGGGCGGTGCCCGCGCTGTGGCAGCGCGACACCGTTCCGGAGGGGTTCAGCTGGGTGGACGGCGGGGCGGCCGAGGACAACGTGTTCGCGTTCCTGCGGTACGACGCGGACGGCTCCCCGCTCCTCGCGGTCTCCCACTTCTCCCCGGCGGTCCGGAGCGACTACCGCCTCGGGGTGCCGGAGACCGGTGCCGAGGGCTGGGTGGAGGTCCTGAACACCGACGCGGCCCGTTACGGCGGCGGCGACGTGCGCAACGAGGAGCCGCTGAAGGCGGAGGCGGTGCCCGCGCACGGCCGCCCGTGCAGCATCTCGCTGACGCTGCCGCCGCTGGCCACGGTGTGGTTCCGCCCGGCGTGAACGGACCCGGGGCCCGTACCGCGTCGATGACGACGTGGTGCGGGCCCCTCCCCCGTCGACGGCGGGTCAGTGATCGGCGGCCATCACCTCGACGAGGCTCGACCAGGATTCGGGGCCGTGGCCCCGGGCGATCGCCCGGTCGGTGATGCCCTGGAGAGCGGCGAGCTGCGAGACGTCCAGGCCGCGGTCCTTCGCGGTGTGCAGGATGTGGTCGACGCTGGCCGCCATCATGGCGAGGTTGGCACCCTCGCCCGCGTACGTGCGCGTGTCGATGTCCTTCGCCGTGTACGCGGCGATCGGCGGCAGGATGCCCGCGATCGTGTTGAGGTACGGGGCGAGCGACGCGCCGTCGATGCCCTCCGCGCGGGCGAGCGCGAAGGCGTGGACGAGACCGCCCATGGCCCCGTAGAAGAAGTCCAGCATCGCCATGTCGTAGGCGGCGGCGAGCCCGTGGTCCTCGCCGAGGAAGGTGGCGGGCGCGCCGAGCGCCTTGAGGGTGGACTCGTGCGCCTCGAACGCGGCCCGGTCGCCGGAGTGGAACACCAGCGCCTCCGCCGAGCCGACCACGTCGACCGGCACCATGATCGCCCCGTCGAGGTAGGCCAGGGAGTGCTTCCCGGCCCAGGCGGCGGCCTGCCGCGAACGGGCCGGGGTGTCCGAGGTCAGGTTGACCAGAACGCGCCCCGCCAGTGCCCCGGCCAGCGGTTCCAGGACCGCGTCGGAGGCGTCGTAGTCGACGAGGCAGACCACGACGAGTCCGCTCGCCCGTACGGCGTCCTCGGCGGAGGCGGCCCGCACCGCGCCCCGTTCCACGAGGTCCTCGCCCTTGCCGGCGGAACGGTTCCAGACGGTGGTGGGGTGGCCGGCGGCCAGGAAGGCGCCGGCCAGGGCGCGTCCCATGTCGCCGAGGCCGAGGACGGTGACAGGAGTGGGTCCGGTGGTCGTGTTCGCTTGCGTCATGGTGACCATGCTGGGCGGGCGAACAGGTCCTGACCAGAACCCACTTGACTGTCAGATACGCACTTTCGGGAAAGCGTCCAGGTCGGAGCGGTCAGAGGTCGGGGCGGTTCGGGTCGGCCGGGGCGAGGACGTCCTCCAGCTCCTGGAGGAGCCGGCGCTTGGGCCGGGCGCCGACGATCGACTTCACCGGCTCGCCCGCCCGGAAGACCATCAGGGTCGGTGTCGCCAGCACGCCGTACCGTACGGTGATCTCGGTCTCGCGGTCGACGTCGAGCTGGACGATCCTGATCCGGTCGGCCTCCTCGCGGGCGATCTCCCGCAGCACCGGGGCGAGTTGGCGGCACGGGCCGCACCATTCGGCGGTGAACTGGACCAGTACGGGCAGAGTGGATTCCAGCACCTCCGCCTCGAAGGTCTCCTCGGTGACTTCGGTGAGCTCGGTGACGCCTTCGTTCCGGATCATGGGTGTCCCCCCAGTTCGCAGCGGGGCGCCGGTCCACCGGGCAGATCGGCCGACGCCTCCAGTTCGGCTCGGGCGAGCTGTGCGCCGACCTCGGCGCGCACCGACGTGAGCTGGCCGATCAGCGCGTCCAGCTCGTCGAGCTTGCGCCGGTAGACGGCGAGCGAGGCGGGGCAGGAGTCCCCGGCCGGGTGGCCGGCGCGCAGGCAGTCGACGAAGGGCCTGGTCTCCTCCAGGTCGAACCCGAAGTCCTGCAGGGTCCGGATCTGCTGGAGGAGGCGCAGGTCGTCCTCGTCGTAGCTGCGGTAGCCGTTCTCCGCGCGCCGCGCGGGCAGCAGCCCGCGCGACTCGTAGTAGCGGAGCGTTCGCGTCGTCGTCCCGGCCTGTTCGGCCAGCTCCCCGATTCGCATGGGACCAACGTATTCCTTGACGCCGACGTCAACGCAAGACCGCCTACGCCGACGCAGGGCCGGCGGCGTAGAACCGGGCGGAGGCCCGCGCCGTCAGTTGGCGCGGGCCGCCGACCGCCGGCGCACGGCCCAGATGATGCCGCCGCCCGCGACGACCGCCGCGGCCGCCATGCCGGCGAGCGGCGCGGTGGAGTCCGAGCCGGTCGCGGCGAGGTTGCCGCCGCCGGTCGTCTGCGGGGTCGTGCCGCCGGTCGTCGAGCCGCCCGTGCCGGCGGAGCCGCCGGTGGTGCCGGTGGTGCCCGTGGAACCGGTGGAGCCGGTGGAGCCGGAGCCTCCGGTGGACGAGGAGCCGCCCGTACCGCCGGTCGAGCCGGTGGAGCCGGAGGTGTCCGAGCCCTTGCCGGTGTCGATCACGATCTGCGCGGTGTCGTTGGCCGCGTTCCGGTCGAAGGGGCGCTCCTGCCCGCTGAAGGAGACCTCTCCGGTGGTGCGGCCGACCGCCTTGTCGATGCGCAGGACGAAGGGGTAGCTCTCGCCGCCGTTCACGTCGACCCAGGACTGGGAGGTGCCGCAGCGGTAGTGGGTCTTGGTGATCGCCTCGCAGAAGTCGTACGGCTTGACCACGGAGGTGCCCTTCGGGATGTGGATGTCGACCGTGGTGACGCTCTCGTCGAGGGTGCCCTGGACGCGGGCGGGGCCCTTGTTGGCGAACTTCACCGTCGCGGTGACCTTCTCGCCGACCTTCCCCTGCTTCTCGTCGCCGGTCAGGGCGAAGTCCGCGGTGTTCGCGGCGGTGACGTCCGCCCCGGCGTACGCCTCGGGGTGGTTCGTCCGGTCGGCGTCGGTGGCCGGGCCCTTCTCGACCAGGGTGAGCGGGTCGCCGGTTCCGGGCACCGGCTCGGTGGAGCCGCCGTCGTCCGGACCGGGTTCGTTCACACCGATCGTGACCCGCAGCCTGTCCCGGAACGCGGAGTCGAGCGCCTTGAGCGAGACGGGCTCCGCCGTGCCGTAGACGACGCCGGGCTTCAGCGGCTGGTCGATCCTGCAGGAGGCGACGTTCGACGCGGGCATCTCGTCGTAGGAGCCGATGGTGTAGTAGGTGCAGTTCTTGTGCGTCTCCTCCGCCTTCAGGCCCGGTGACACGGAGTAGGTCACCCAGACCGAGGGCACCTCCTCCGTCCCCTTGTTGAGGAAGGTGAGCGGGGCCGAGAATGAGCTTCCGGGCTGAACTCCCTCGACCGGCGCGATCGTTCCGACCCCGAGGTCCGGCTCCGGGTCGGCGGCGAGCGCCGGCACGGCGCCCAGCGCCACCAGCGCTGCGGCGGCCACGGCGGCGGTCCCGCCGCGCAGGGTACGGCTGCGGGAAGGGGGGATGCGCATGGAAGTCCTTCGGTCGTGGGGCTCGTGGAACGGGCTGTGGTCCCTCACCCCCCAAGACCGGCACCGGACGGGGAGGGTTGTGCGGTCAGGGGCGGTCGTGACAGAACACGGACACAAGGCACCCGTACCGGACACGGAAGCCGAGGACACCCGTACCGGAGTACGGGTGTCCTCGGGTGGGGGCGCCGCCGTGGCCGTGGGGAGGCGGGGGCGCCGCGCCGGGTCAGACCTTCGCGGGCTGCTCCGCGGTGTCCCGCTGCTCGGGGACCTCGCCGGAGCCGGGCGCGTCCCCGGCGGGGCCGTGTCCGTCGTCGACGAGGATCTTCTCGTCGAACGGAACCCGGCCCGCCAGGACCTCGTTCACCCGGTCCTTGTCGATCTCCTTGGTCCAGTGGCCGACCAGCACCGTGGCGACCGCGTTGCCCGCGAAGTTGGTCAGGGCGCGGGCCTCGCTCATGAAGCGGTCGATGCCGACGATCAGGCCGACGCCGTCGACGAGTTCGGGGCGGTGCGACTGGAGGCCGCCGGCCAGGGTCGCCAGGCCCGCGCCGGTCACGCCGGCCGCGCCCTTCGAGGCGATGACCATGAAGACCAGCAGCGAGATCTGCTCGCCGGCGCTCAGCGGGTCGCCCATCGCGTTGGCGATGAACAGCGAGGACATCGTGAGGTAGATCGCGGTGCCGTCGAGGTTGAAGGAGTAGCCGGTCGGCACGGTGATGCCGACGACGGGCTTGCTCACGCCCAGGTGCTCCATCTTCGCGATCAGCCGCGGCAGCGCCGACTCGGAGGAGGAGGTGGAGAGGATCAGCAGGAACTCGCGGCCCAGGTACTTCAGCAGCGAGAACAGGTTCACCCCGGCGATCATGCGGAGCAGTGCGCCGAGCACCACGAAGACGAAGAGCGCGCAGGTGACGTAGAAGCCGATCATGATGATCGCCAGGGACTTCAGGGCGTCGAGGCCGGTCTCGCCGACCACCGCGGCGATCGCGCCGAACGCGCCGACCGGGGCGGCCCACATGATCATGGCGAGGATGCGGAAGACGAGGCGCTGGATGTGGGTGATGCCGCGGATGATCGGCTCACCCGTCCTGCCCATCGCCTGGAGTGCGAAGCCCGCGAGGAGCGCGACCAGGAGGGTCTGGAGGACCTCGCCCTCGGTGAAGGCGGAGACGATCGTGGTCGGGATGATGCCCAGCAGGAAGTCCGCGGTGGACTCGCCCGCGCCCCCGGCCTGCTCCGCGCCCGCCTCGCGGGCGGCCTCGGTGATGTGGAGGGTGGAGCCGGGCTCCAGGAAGTTGCCCACCAGCAGGCCGATGGCGAGGGCGACGGTCGACATGACCAGGAAGTAGCCCAGCGCCAGACCGCCGACCGCGCCGACCTTGGCGGCCTTGCGGACCGAGCCGACGCCCAGGACGATCGTGCAGAAGATGATCGGCGAGATCATCATCTTGATCAGGTTCACGAAGCCGGCGCCGATGGGCTTCAGCTCGACGGCCACCCCGGGGGCCGCGAAGCCCACCAGGATGCCGAGCGCCACAGCGGCGATCACGGCGATGTACAGGTAGTGGGTGCGGTCCCGTTGCTTGGCTGCCACAGCCATGGTGGGGCTCCTCGGCTCGGTCATAGCGTGTGCCCCCGTCCCTGGGGGCTCCGGCGACTATCCACTGCCCTGTGACCCCGGTCACCCTTGCGTTCATATCGTTCACAGTCACTTTCCGGCCATCCGGAAAGGCCCGGCGGGGCTGGGCAGGCGGTGGGGTGGAGGCAGACTGTGGGGTATGCGCCTCCCCCGTACCCGCCCCCGAAGCCTGGCGGGCCAGCTCTTCGCCATGCAGGTCGTACTGATCGCCGCGGTGGTGGCGGGGTGCGCCGTCTTCGCGTACGTCTCGGGGAGCGAGCAGGCCGAGGAGACGGCCGCCCGGCAGGTGCGGGTGGCGGCGCTGGCGGTGGCCGATTCCCCTTCCGTACGGGAGGCCATCCGCACCCCGGACCCGTCCGCCGCACTCCAGCCGTACGCGGAGCGGGTGCGCGAGGACACCGGGATCGCCTTCATCACGATCATGGACACCGAGCGGGTGCGCTGGACGCATCCGGACGCGGAGCAGATCGGGGACACCTTCCTCGGGAACACCGCGAAGGCCCTGCGCGGGCAGACCTTCACCGAGACCTACACGGGCACGCTGGGCCCCTCGATACGGGTGGTGACCCCGATCCGCGACGACGGGCGGATCGTCGGCCTGGTCAGCGCGGGCATCACCGTGGACCGGGTCTCCTCGCAGGTACGGGACCAGCTCGGCGCCCTCGCGCTCGCGGCGGGCGGGGCGCTGGCGCTCGGCGGGATCGGCACCTACGTGGTCAACGCCCGCCTGCGGCGGCACACCCACGGGATGAACGCGGCGGAGCTGAGCCGGCTGCACGACTACCACCAGGCCACCCTGCACGCGGTGCGCGAGGGGCTGCTGATGCTGGACGGGCGGCGACGGATCGCGCTGATCAACGACGCCGGGCGGGAGCTGCTGGGCCTGGAGCCGGGCGCGGAGGCGGTCGGCCGTACGGTCGACGAGCTGGACCTCCCCGCGCCGCTGACCGGGGCGCTGCTGGCGTCCGAGGCGCGGGTGGACGAACTGCACCTGACGGCGGAGCGGGTCGTCGTGGTCAACACCCGTCCGGTGGTGGGCGGTGAACGGCGCGGCACGGTGGTGACCCTGCGGGACCACACCGAACTACAGGCGCTGACCGGCGAACTGGACTCCGAGCGCGGCTTCACGCAGGCGCTGCGCTCCCAGGCCCACGAGGCGGCGAACCGGCTGCACACCGTGGTGTCGCTGATCGAGCTGGGCCGGGTGGAGGAGGCGGTGGACTTCGCGACGGCGGAGCTGGAGCTGGCCCAGGTGCTGACCGACCGGGTGGTGGGGGCGGTGGAGGAGCCGGTGCTGGCGGCGCTCCTGCTGGGCAAGGCCGCCCAGGGACACGAGCGGGGCGTGGAGCTGGTGCTCGCGGAGGACAGCCTGATCGACGACGGGGCGCTGCCGCCCTCGCTGGCCCAGCGTGACCTGGTGACGATCCTGGGCAATCTGATCGACAACGCGATGGAGGCGGCTTCGGACGCCGCCGACGACGGTTCCGGGGCGGTGCCCGCGCCCCGGGCGGCCGGAGGTCCGGCGGGGCGGGCCCGGGTCACCGTGACCGCGCTCGCGGACGAGCGGGAGCTGCTGCTGCGGGTCGCGGACACGGGTGCGGGCATCGGCCCGGAGGCGGCGGCCGAGGTGTTCCGGCGCGGCTGGTCGACGCACGGGGCGGGGCGCGGGCTCGGTCTGGCGCTGGTGCGGCAGGCGGCGTACCGCAACGGGGGCACGGTGGAGCTGGACGCGGGTCCGGACGGCGGCGCGCGGTTCACCGTACGGCTGCCGCTCCCGGCCCGGACGCCGGCAGGCTCGCGGCCCGGGTCCGGGGCCGCGCACGAGGAGGTCACGGCATGATCCGGGTCCTGGTGGTGGAGGACGACCCGGTGGCCGCCGACGCCCACCAGATGTACGTGGAGCGGGTGGAGGGCTTCACGGTGACGGCGGTGGCGCACACCCGGGCGGCGGCCGTGCGGGCGCTGGAGCGGACGCCGGTGGATCTGCTGCTGCTCGACCTCTATCTGCCCGACGGGCACGGGCTCGGGCTGCTGCGCTCGCTGCGCGCCTC
Source organism: Streptomyces sp. NBC_01116 (assembly GCF_041435495.1). Taxonomy (NCBI): domain Bacteria; kingdom Bacillati; phylum Actinomycetota; class Actinomycetes; order Kitasatosporales; family Streptomycetaceae; genus Streptomyces; species Streptomyces sp. NBC_01116. The sequence goes on along the minus strand of NZ_CP108644.1, from coordinate 6,058,273 downwards.
CGGCCACGGGGCGGACGTGATCGCGGTGACCTCGGCGCGGGATCTCGCGGTGGTGCGGGAGGGGGTGTCGCTCGGGGTCGTGCAGTACGTGCTGAAGCCGTTCACCTATCCCACGCTGCGGGACCGGCTGGTGCGGTACGCGGAGTTCCGGGGGGCCGCCGGGGAGGCGAGCGGACAGGAGGAGGTGGACCGGGCGCTGGGCGCGCTGCGGGTCGCGCATCCGGCCTCGCTGCCCAAGGGCCTCAGCGGCCCGACGCTGGAGGCGGTGACCCGGGTGCTGAAGGAGTCGCCGGAGGGGGTGACCGCGGCCGCCGCCGGGGAGCGGCTGGGCATCTCGCGGATCACCGCCCGGCGGTACCTGGAGCACCTGGTGACCGTCGGCAGCGCCGCGAGGCGTCCGCATTACGGTCAGGTCGGCCGACCGGAGCTGCACTACCGCTGGCTGGCCGCGGGACGCTGACCGGCCACGGCCGAACTGGCCGACAAGCGCTTGCCGGTCGGTTTGACGCCCGGGGCGCGCCTTCCCGGGGGCACAAAAGAAAGCGCTGGTGGGACCGTGTTCGCGTACCGCCCGCGCGGTTCGCAGCTGGAGGTTCCTACGAAGCGTGATCTGTGCGGAACGTACCGTAGCCAGGGCGGAAATGGACTTCTACGGTGGGGCCGTGCACCCCACCCCGCCCTTCAACGCCCCCGCCGCGCGCCGTCTCCGCGAGGCTCTGGGCATGGCTCCCGGTCATGTCGCCTACGGGCTCGCCGCCCAGTACGGACTCCGGATCAGCGCAGAGACCGTCATCGCCTGGGAGCGCGGCCTCGCGACGCCCGGGGAGCGCGAGCTGACCGCCCTCGCCGGCGTCCTCTGGTGCGCCCCCGGGGAGCTGCTGGCCGCCGCCGCCACCCTGCGCGAGCACCGGATGACCCGGAACCTGAGCGTGGACGAACTGGCCCGTCAGCTCGGGATGACCGGCGCCTCGTACCTGCGGATGGAGGAGTCGGGGCGCTGGCGGGGCAACGAGAAGCAGTCGGCGGCGCTGTGCCGGGCGCTGGGGCTGACGGCGGCGCAGTTCCTGACGGCGACGGGCCGCGACGAGGAGCTGGCGGAGCTGCTGAGCAGCGCGGTCACCACGCGCTGGCAGGCGTACGTCCGCCCGGTGTCCAAGGTCGTCCCGCTGGACCGGGCGCTGGTCCAGGACACGCTGGAGCAACTGCACGCCGACTACCAGGCCCTGATGGTCTCCACGCTGAGCTGGAGCAGCACGGGCCAGGAGCGCTCGGGGTCGACGGGCGACGCGGGCCGGGCGTTCCTGGCGCGGGTGGTGGACCAGTTCTGGCGGACCGCCGGGGTGTGACCCCGCACGGGCCGCCCGTGCGGCCCGTGCGGTTCGACGTGGCCAGGAGGCCCTAGGCCCTGTCGTCGAACTGCCGCCTGCCCCGCGGCGCCACGCACGCGCTCCCGCCGCACCGGGCACAGGCCCGAGTACATCCCGTACGAGGACCCGCACCCGGCACACCGGGAGCACGCACCCGACCCCGCGGGGCCGCCCTCCGGGCGACGACGGCAGTTCGACGACAGGACCTAGAAGACCGACTCGGCCTCGTACATCCGCTCGGCGGGCACCCTCTTCAGCTGGGTGACGGCTTCGGCGAGCGGGACCATGGCGATGTCGTTGCCGCGCAGGGCGGTCATCCGGCCGAAGTCGCCGCGGTGCACGGCCTCCACGGCGTTCCAGCCGAAGCGGGTGGCGAGCACCCGGTCGTACGCGGTCGGCGTGCCGCCGCGCTGGACATGGCCGAGAATGACCGGCCGGGCCTCCTTGCCGAGCCGGGTCTCCAGCTCGATGGCCAGACGGTTGCCGATGCCCTGGAAGCGCTCGTGGCCGTACTGGTCGATCTCGCCCTTGGCGTACGGCATGGAGCCCTCGGCCGGGTGCGCGCCCTCGGCGACGCAGATGACGGCGAACTTCTTGCCGCGCGCGAACCGCTCCTCGACCATCTTGACCAGGTCGTCGACCTGGAAGGGGCGCTCGGGCAGGCAGATGCCGTGGGCGCCGCCGGCCATCCCGGACTCCAGCGCGATCCAGCCCGCGTGCCGGCCCATGACCTCGACGACCATCACCCGCTGGTGGGACTCGGCGGTGGTCTTGAGACGGTCTATGGCCTCGGTCGCGACGCCCACCGCCGTGTCGAACCCGAAGGTCCGGTCGGTGGAGGAGATGTCGTTGTCGATGGTCTTCGGGACGCCGACGACCGGCATGCCCGCGTCGGAGAGCATGCGGGCCGCGGTGAGCGTGCCCTCGCCGCCGATCGGGATGAGCGCGTCGATGCCGTAACGGCGGGACAGCTCCTCGCAGTTCTCGGCGGCCTCGCGCAGCCGGTCGCGCTCCAGGCGGGCCGAGCCGAGGATGGTGCCGCCGCGGGCGAGGATGCCGCTGACCGCGTTGAGGTCGAGGGGGCGGAAGTGGCCGTCGAGCAGCCCCTTGAAGCCGTCCTCGAAGCCGATGACCTCGTCGCCGTGGCCGACCACGGCCCGGTGGACGACCGACCGGATCACTGCGTTCAGGCCGGGGCAGTCGCCGCCCGCGGTGAGAATTCCGATGCGCATCGAGGTGTGTCTCCTGCTCGCTAGTCGCGCTTTTCCGGGAGACCGACCGTGGCGGCCTCCGTGCCCTGAACCAGGACGATTGTCCCACGCCCGGCAGGGACCCCGCGCTTTCGGCCTGGCACAGGGGGTAGGAGGCCCTGTCGGGCGGGGGTCGTTGCGCCGCCCGACAGGGCGGGACCTCCGGCGGGCGGTATAGCGGCCCTCGCAGGTATCGTCAAGAGGCAATGCAGGCCAATGCCGCACCCGGCGGATCACCGGGCGGGTACGGGGGCATCACCGCACGTCCGGACGGACTGCGGGTCGCGGCACCGAACACAAGGACGGGAGAGCACGCGTGGCGCGCAGCGTGTACGTGACCGGGATCGACCGGGGGGACGGCCGGCAGGTCGTCGAGCTGGGAGTCATGGAGCTTCTGACGCGTCAGGTGGACCGGGTCGGCGTGTTCCGTCCGCTGGTCCATGACGGGCCCGACCGGCTCTACGAGCTGCTGCGGGCCCGCTACCGGCTCTCCCAGAGCCCGGCCACCGTCTATGGCCTGGACTACCACGAGGCCTCGGCCGTACAGGCGGAGAAGGGCACGGACGAGCTGGTCTCCCGGCTCGTCGAGCGCTTCCACCAGGTGGCCCGCGAGTACGAGGTGGTCCTGGTCCTGGGCAGCGACTTCGCCGCCACCCAGCTCCCCGACGAGCTGGCGCTGAACGCCCGGCTGGCCAACGAGTTCGGGGCCTCGGTGATCGCGGTGGTCGGCGGCAAGGGGCAGAACGCGGAGTCCGTCCGCGCCGAGACCCGTAACGCGTACCGCGCCTACGCGGGCCTCGGCTGCGATGTGCTGGCCATGGTGGTGAACCGGGTCGCCGCCGAGGACCGCGAGACGATCGCGGAGCGGCTCGCGGCCCGGCTGCCGGTGCCCGTCTCCGTCCTGCCGGACGACCCGGCGCTCTCGGCGCCCACGGTCGCCCAGATCACGGCGGCGCTGGACGGCACGGTGCTGCTCGGCGACGACTCGGGGCTCGCGCGCGACGCGCTGGACTTCGTGTTCGGCGGGGCCATGCTGCCGAACCTGCTCAACGCGCTGACACCCGGCTGTCTGGTGGTCACCCCCGGGGACCGGGCGGATCTGGTGGTGGGTTCGCTGGCCGCGCACAGCGCGGGCACCCCGCCCATCGCGGGCGTGCTGCTGACCCTGAACGAGCGCCCCGGCGAGGAGATACTCACGCTGGCCGCCCGGCTCGCACCGGGGACCCCGGTCGTCTCGGTGGCCGGCGGTTCCTTCCCCACCGCCGGCGAGCTCTTCGCCCTCGAAGGCAAGTTGAACGCGGCGACGCCCCGCAAGGCGGAGACCGCCCTCGGCCTGTTCGAGCGACATGTCGACACCGCCGCCCTCCTCGACCGGATCTCGGTGGCCCGCAGCGGACGGGTCACGCCGATGATGTTCGAGCACGAGCTGCTGGAGCAGGCCCGCTCCGACCGCAAGCGCGTGGTGCTGCCGGAGGGCACCGAGGAGCGGGTGCTGCGCGCCGCCGACGTACTGCTGCGCCGGGACGTCTGCGACCTCACGCTGCTCGGCGACGTGGACGTGATCCGCAAGAAGGCCGCCGACCTCGGCATCGACCTCGCGGACACCCAGCTGATCGACCCGCACACCTCGGAGCTGCGGGGCGTCTTCGCCGAGCGGTACGCCGAACTGCGCGCGCACCGCGGGGTGACGGTGGAGCTGGCCGTCGACGTGGTGGCGGACGTGAACTACTTCGGCACGCTGATGGTGCAGGAGGGTCTGGCCGACGGGATGGTGTCCGGGTCGGTGCACTCCACGGCGGCCACCATCCGCCCGGCGTTCGAGATCATCAAGACGAAGCCCGACGCCAGGATCGTGTCGTCCGTCTTCTTCATGTGCCTCGCCGACAAGGTCCTCGTGTACGGCGACTGCGCCGTCAACCCGGACCCGGACGCGGAGCAGCTCGCGGACATCGCGGTGCAGTCGGCGGTGACGGCGGCCCGGTTCGGCGTGGAGCCCCGGATCGCGATGCTGTCGTACTCCACCGGGACGTCCGGTTCCGGCGCGGACGTCGACAAGGTGCGCGAGGCCACCGAGCGGGTGCGGGCGGAGCGGCCCGAACTGCGGGTGGAGGGGCCGATCCAGTACGACGCGGCGGTCGAGCCGTCCGTCGCGGCGACGAAGCTGCCCGGCTCCGACGTGGCCGGCCAGGCGACCGTGCTGATCTTCCCGGACCTGAACACCGGCAACAACACCTACAAGGCGGTGCAGCGCTCGGCGGGCGCGGTGGCGGTCGGCCCGGTGCTCCAGGGTCTGCGCAAGCCGGTCAACGACCTGTCGCGCGGCGCGCTCGTCCAGGACATCGTCAACACCGTGGCGATCACGGCGATCCAGGCGCAGGGCGAGGAGCGCCCCGCATGACGACACCCACTCCCCCGGCCACCGACCCCGGAAACGAAAGCACGGCACCCTCTGTGGAACCGCACCGCGTCCTCGTCCTCAACTCCGGCTCCTCGTCGGTGAAGTACCAACTGCTCGACATGCGCGACCGCTCCCGGCTCGCCTCGGGCCTGGTCGAACGGATCGGCGAGGAGACCTCGCGCCTGGTGCACACGCCGCTGACCGGCGGCGACGCCGAGCCCCGTGAGCGTACGGGGCGGATCGCGGACCACGACGCGGCGCTCAAGGCGGCGGCCGAGGAGCTGGCGGCGGACGGGCTGGGCCTCGACTCCCCCGAACTCGCCGCGATCGGGCACCGGGTGGTGCACGGCGGGCTGAGGTTCAGCGCGCCGACCGTGGTCACCGACGAGGTGCTGGAGGAGATCGAGCGCCTCGTCCCGGTCGCACCGCTGCACAACCCGGCCAACATCACCGGCATCGTCACGGCGCGGACCCTGCGGCCGGACCTGCCGCAGGTCGCGGTCTTCGACACGGCGTTCCACACGACGATGCCGGAGGCGGCCGCGCGGTACGCGATCGACGTGGAGACCGCCGACGCGCACCGCATCCGCCGCTACGGCTTCCACGGCACCTCGCACGCGTACGTCTCCCGGAAGACGGCCGAGCTGCTGGGCCGGGCGCCCGAGGACGTGAACGTCATCGTGCTGCACCTGGGCAACGGGGCGTCCGCGTCGGCGGTCGCGGGCGGGCGGTGCGTGGACACCTCCATGGGGCTGACGCCCCTGGAAGGGCTCGTGATGGGGACACGATCGGGGGACATCGATCCGGCGGTCACCTTCCACCTGAAGCGGGTGGCGGGCATGTCGGCCGACGACATCGACGTCCTGCTGAACAAGAGGAGCGGGCTGGTCGGCCTCTGCGGCGACAACGACATGCGGGTGATCCGCCGCCGGATCGACGAGGGCGACGAGCGGGCCGCGCTGGCCTTCGACATCTACATCCACCGGCTGAAGAAGTACATCGGGGCCTATACGGCGGTGCTCGGCCGGGTGGACGCGGTGGCGTTCACGGCGGGGGTCGGGGAGAACGCGGCTCCGGTGCGGGAAGCTGCCGTCGCGGGCCTGGAGGGGCTGGGCATGGCGGTGGACGCCTCGCTCAACGCCGTACGGTCGGCACAGCCGCGGCTGATCTCGCCCGAGGACGCCCGGGTGGCGGTCGCCGTGGTGCCGACGGACGAGGAGCTGGAGATCGCCGACCAGACGTTCGCGCTCGTCGAGGGGGCGTAGTCCACGGTTCGGACGGGTCGACAACTGAGCACCCCCGCGCCCCTTTGTATCTTCCACCAGACGGAATATTCCGCAACGAAACAAACCGATAGGATCCGCCTCATGCGCCGTTCCAAAATCGTCTGCACCCTCGGTCCCGCCGTCGACTCGCATGAGCAGCTCGTCGCTCTGATCGAGGCCGGCATGAGCGTGGCCCGTTTCAACTTCAGTCACGGTACCCACGAGGAACACCAGGGCCGTTACGACCGTGTCCGCAAGGCGGCCGCCGAGACCGGCCGCGCGGTGGGCGTGCTCGCCGACCTCCAGGGCCCGAAGATCCGGCTGGCGAAGTTCGCCGAGGGCCCGGTCGAGCTGGTCCGCGGGGACGAGTTCACCATCACCTCCGAGGACGTCCCCGGCGACAAGTCGATCTGCGGCACGACCTACAAGGGTCTGCCCGGCGACGTCGTCAAGGGCGACCCGATCCTGATCAACGACGGCAACGTCGAGCTGAAGGTCGTGGCGGTCGAAGGCCCCCGGGTGAAGACCATCGTCATCGAGGGCGGTGTCATCTCCGACCACAAGGGCATCAACCTGCCCGGCGCGGCGGTCAACGTCCCGGCCCTGTCCGGCAAGGACGTCGAGGACCTGCGCTTCGCGCTGCGGATGGGCTGCGACCTGGTCGCCCTCTCCTTCGTCCGGGACGCCGACGACGTCAAGGACGTCCACAAGGTGATGGACGAGGAGGGCCGCCGGGTCCCCGTCATCGCCAAGGTGGAGAAGCCGCAGGCGGTCGAGCACATGGAGGGCGTCGTCGCGGCGTTCGACGGGGTGATGGTGGCCCGCGGCGACCTGGCCGTCGAGTATCCGCTGGAGAAGGTCCCGATGGTGCAGAAGCGCCTGGTGGAGCTGTGCCGGCGCAACGCCAAGCCGGTGATCGTGGCGACCCAGATGATGGAGTCGATGATCACCAACTCGCGCCCGACCCGCGCCGAGGCGTCCGACGTCGCCAACGCGATCCTGGACGGCGCGGACGCGGTCATGCTGTCCGCCGAGTCCTCGGTGGGCGCGTACCCGATCGAGACGGTCAAGACGATGGCGAAGATCGTCGTCGCCGCGGAGGAGGAGCTGCTCTCCAAGGGCCTCCAGCCGCTGGTCCCCGGCAAGAAGCCCCGTACGCAGGGCGGTTCGGTGGCCCGTGCGGCCTGCGAGATCGCGGACTTCCTGGACGGCAAGGCCCTGGTCGCCTTCACCCAGTCCGGCGACACCGCCCGGCGCCTCTCCCGCTACCGGACGGCCCAGCCGATCCTGGCCTTCACCACGGACGAGGCCACCCGCAACCAGCTCGCCCTGAGCTGGGGCGTCGAGTCGCACGTCGTCCCGCACGCGGACAACACCGACGCGATGGTCGACCTGGTCGACGCGGAGCTGCTGAAGCTGAACCGCTACAACAACGGCGACACGATGGTCATCACCGCCGGCTCGCCCCCCGGCATCCCCGGCACCACCAACATGGTCCGGGTGCACCACCTGGGCGGCGGCGAGCGGGACTGACCCGCACCCCGCACCGACAGGGCCGTGGGCCGTACTCCTGGTGAGGAGTACGGCCCACGGCCCTGTGCGGCTCCCGGACGGGTTCGGGGGGCGGCTGTCGGCTAGCTCTTGCCGCCGTCGAGGAAGTTCTTCAGTCCCGGAACGGTGAGCGTGCCGCCGAACTGGCCCGCCTGGACCACCGTCACCTTGGTGAAGATGGCGTAGGGAACGTTCAGCGGCGGCGGGGTCTGAGGGCTGAAGGTGACCGGGATGAGGCCGAAGAGGTTGCCCTTCAGCTCCTCCGTGTACATCGTCACTTCGCCGTCGCGGATCTCCGACGTCGAACCGGGCCGCGACTTCACATGACCGGTCGTGCCCGCGGGACCGACGGTCAGCTGGTGCAGGTCCTTGATGTCGATGGAGCTGGCGGTGAACTTCAGCACCTTCTTGATACTGCCGTCCGCCTTCCTCACCTCGACGATGCCGTGGTAGTCCAGGCCGTTGAGGGTGAGCCGCGTCGACTCCAGGACCCACGGGTCGGACGGGAGCAGCGGGATGCCGGGCTCCAGTTCGGCCGCGGCGAGCGCGTCCGGGTCGGGCTCGGGGCACGGGAAGCGGGGCTTGGCGCCGTCCGGGATGTCCTCGTCCTTCCTGGGGTCGAGTCCCTTGACGTCCTCGTCGAGTTCCTCGACGTCCTTGCCCGCCTTCCCGGCCGCCTCGCGGATCGCCTCGGCCGTCCTGTCGGCCGTCTCCTTCGCCTTGTCGGCGGCGCTCCCGGCCGGATCCTTCGCCGGGTCCTTCGGCTCGTCGGACGGCTTCGGGGCCCCGGTCGTGGGGCTCGGGGACGGGCTCGCGGGTTCCTCGGTCTTCTTGTCGGGCCCGTCGAAGAGATCCTTGAGCGCGTCGCCGACGCCGAGCGGGTCGAGCGGGTTCTTCGACTTCGTGGGCGTCGGGGTCGCGGAGGGCGCCTCCGTGGGCGTCTCCCCGGCGGACCGCGCCGACTTGTCCGCGCCGGGCTCCGCCTCGTCGGCCGAACCACTGGCCGAGGGCGTGGGCGTGGCGGTGGCGTCGTCGCCGGGCTTCGCGTCCTGGTCGGCCTCGTCCTTCTCCGTGGCCGACGGGGACGGGGTGGCCTTCGGCGACTCGGACTCGCTCGGCTCGTCGGACCGGGTGACGCACGGTCCGGGCGCGAACGGGATGTCGCGGTCGTCGGCCAGGGCCAGCTTGGGCGTCAGCCCCATGCCCACGAAGACCGCCGTCGGCATCGCGGCGAGCGCGATCGCCTTCTTGCCGCTGGGCAGGTGGAGTTTGGTCAGCAGCGACTTCCTGGGGGCCGCGTGACGGGGTCCCTTGCGCTCGCGGGGGTCGTCGCCGGGGTGGGCGTTCATCCGCTGTCCGTCGTCACCCCGCACGGTTCCTCCCGCCGTCGCCGTCGGCTGCCAGGTCGTACCCGGCGCCCTGCTGCCGCGGCACGGCCGCGGCCTGGAACTCGCCCTCGGGGCGCTCCTCGTACGGCAGGTGCTTCGCCGGCGCGGTGCGCCGGGACCCGTGCTCGCCGAACGGCTCCTCGTCGCTCCTCGTCTCGCCCGGGGCCCAGGAGATGGACAGGGCTCCGCCGACGAGGGCGAGGACGAATCCGACGACGAAACCGCCGATGTTGGCGACGGGTATGGAGATCAGCGCCAGCAGGATGGCGGCGACGCCGGCGAAGACCCGGACGATGCTGTGGAACCACATCGTCAGGCCGAGCGTGACCAGGAGGACCCCGATGATCAGGGATCCCGCGCCGGCCGTGGTGGACATGGCCAGCGTCACGTTGCCGAGGTGCATGTTGGCGTAGGGGAAGTAGGCGATGGGAACGCCACCCGCCAAGGTGAACAGTCCGGCCCAGAACGGCCGGTTACCCCGCCAGGCGCGGAAGCGTCGCCGATAGACGCGGATGTAGTGCTCGTTCTGCCCTGTGGACTCGGGGCTCATGGAAAACAGCTCCCTGGAACCGGTACTGCTGTGAGGAGTGAAAGGGTGGGTGACCGAAACCGTGAGGCACGGGCTCCGGCCACCCGGCGGGGTGCTTAGTAGCACTCCTTTTCGGTGCCCTGGTGCAGGCGCAGTTTCAGACCGCTGAGGTTGAAGGTGCCCGCAGTCGTGGCCCACGCCTTCTGCCTGACGCCCGTCAGCAGAGCCTCGTCGGCCCGCTGGGCGAAGCCCTCCTCGTCGGCCCGGGTGCCGGGCTGGATGCCTATGGCCCCCGGCTCGTCGGGCTTCTTGAGCGAGCCCGCCGCGACGCCGATGTCGATGTTCTTGAACTTGGCGTCGGCGTCGAGCTCCGACACATCGAGGTAGAGGTCCTTGGCGTAGACCTTCTTGTGGCCCTCGCCGCCCGCCTCCAGCCTCAGGGTGACGTTGCCGATGCCGAACGGCAGGTCCGGCGTGACGACCGACTGGCACATGTTCGTGATCCAGGCCTCGCTGAAGCCCGACACCGCGACCGGTGCGTTCATCGGCTTACCGTCCAGCGTCTTGCCCGACGCCACACTGCCGTACTGGACGAAGTCGTAGCCCTTGAGCTCCTTGGCCTCGACCTTGAACTCCTGGCCGGAAACGCTGAACGACGCCGCCAGCGCACCCTGTGCCAGACCTATGCCCACCGCGGCCGTCGCGGCGACGCTCGGCACCATGACCAGAGCGAACCGCTTCCATCTCGTCCCACCGCGAACCTGGGAACTCATACTTGCTCCTTCTTCTCGGACGTACATCTCCGGTCCGGGCGTCGTGCCCGTCCTGGGATGGGAGAAGTGCTACGTCCTCGGGAAGGAGAGCGCCCGTACTCGGAGACGTGTCCCGCATCCGATCCACCGGCGTTCACCCCCGAGCGACAACCACTGGCCGCGCTTTCCGCACAGCCGGTCGGACAGGCCCCGCCCGTGGGCGGGAACCCCCCTGTCCGCGGTCGGCGCCACTGCCGCCGACCACTCGGTGGGGACCCAACAGACCCTCGGGCACCGGCTGGAGGCCGGGCTGAAGGTATTGGACCGAGCGTGGCCGATCGTGGTGCATTCACGGCCGTGACACAAGGGGGATCGTTACTGACTAGTAACGGCCCGATAACCACAGGGCGACAGGGCGGCATCACGCGGCGACGCAGGGTGGCACGAAAGGGACATCGGAATGGCGGGAAACTTTATGGAAACGGGACAGAATCACCGACTCGCCTTACTGCGAGTAACAGCTTGCATCTTTGTCAAGTTTTGGTAAAGAGAGGGCTTCTCGCACTGTTCTTTGGCGTCAGGACGGCAAAACGGCCGCGCCGCCCGGGAGGCGGTGCGGCCGTCTTGTCACATCGGCACAATCGGGCTCGCCCGGAGCGGACGGCCGACCGGTGTCAGAACAGGACGCGGGCCAGCGCGGTGCGCGCGGCGGTGACCCTCGGGTCCTCCGGACCGATCACCTCGAACAGCTCCAGGAGTCGCAGCCTGGCGGCGTCGCGGTCGTCGCCCGCGGTGCGGCGGACCGCTTCGACGAGCCGGCCGAACGCGTCCTCGACATGTCCGCCGACCAGGTCGAGATCGGCGGCGGCGAGCTGGGCCTTCACATCGCCCGGGTTCTCCGCGGCTTCCTTGCGGACCGCCTGCGGGTCCATGCTCTGGACGCGGCCGAGCAGCTCCGCCTGGGCGAGGCCCAGCTTGGCCTCCGGGTTGCCCGGGTCGTCCACGAGGACGTTCTTGTACGCCTGGACCGCGCCGTCGAAGTCATTGGCGTCGAGCGCGGAGGCGGCGGCCTCCAGCACGGCGTCGTACGGGCCGGCCGGAACCTCGGCCGGGACGGCGTCCGCCGCGGCGGCGTCCGGGTCGACGACGATCCCGGTCAGCCCGAAGCGCTCCTCGCCGACCTGGATCAGCTGGTCCAGCGTCTCGCGGATCTGCGCCTCGGGGGCCGCGCCCTGGAAGAGCGGGAGCGCCTGCCCGGCGACGACCGCGAAGACGGCCGGAATACCCTGGATGCCGAACTGCTGCATCAGCATCTGGTTCGCGTCGACATCGACCTTGGCCAACAGGAAGCGGCCGTTGTACTCGACGGCCAGGCGCTCCAGCAGCGGGCTCAACTGCTTGCACGGCTCGCACCACTCGGCCCAGAAGTCGATGACGACGGGGACCTCGGCGGAGCGCTGGAGGACGTCGCGCTCGAATCCGGCTTCATCGACGTCGATCACCAGGGCGGCGGGAGCGACGGCTGCGGCGCCACCGGTACGGGAGGCCTCCGCGCGGGCCTTCTCCGCCTTGGCCTTGGCCTCACCGGCCGCCTTGACAGCGGCGAGGTCGACAACGCCGCTCATGGACATGTTCCTAGGCTGCATACGTACATCCTCCCCCCTGAGCGCACCGTTCCGGAAAGCGAGTGCGAGAACCGGACCCGCCCGGGCGCCCCCACCGGTGTGCGGGGGCGGACGGGCCGAGGCGGCCCCGGCTCCCCGACGGCCCCGAAAGGCCCGGTGGAACCGGTCGGGCCCCTGAAAGACCCTGGCTGGAACTGACCGGACCCGAAGGCCCGGGTGGACCTTCCGGATCCCCATCCGGCCGGTCCGTTCGGCCCCGGGTCCCCACCCGGCGCCTGAGGTCTCCACGGAGACCCCGGTGGCTGTCGCTCGTTCGTTCCGTGGCGTACGGGGGCGATCCGGCCGCCTTCCTTACGCTACGGGTCGTAGCGTAACTGCCGACCACCCCGGCCGGACAGGTGATCCCGGTGATCTGTCTCACGGACACCGGAGCACAACCGTTTCCCCTACCGGCCGGTATGGTCGCGGCATCATGAACGACAGCGACCCCAAAGCCACCCGAACAGGGCGTCCGCGGAGCACCGCGGCCGACGCCGCGATCCTCGAAGCGACGCGGGCGTCCCTGGTCGACCTCGGCTGGTCGAAGCTGACGATGGGCGATGTGGCGACCCGGGCCGGTGTCGCCAAGACGACCCTCTACCGACGCTGGGCGGGCAAGAACGAGCTGGTCGTGGACGCGGTCGCCGTCCTCTTCGACGAGCTGGAGGTGCCCGACCGGGGCAGTCTGGCCGCCGATGTGCAGGGCGTCGTGCTCCAGTTCGCCGCCCTGCTGGAGCGGCCGGAGGCCCGTACGGCGCTGATGGCGGTGGTCGCCGAGTCCACCCGCGACGACTCGCTGCGCCTGAGGATCCGCTCGGCGATCGTGGACCGGCAGAAGCGGCTGGTGCTGCTGGGCCGGCAACGCGCGCAGGCCCGGGGCGAGTTGCGGTACGAGGACGACGCGTCGGCGGCCGCCCGCAACGCGGACCTGATCTTCGACGTGATCGCCGGGGCCGTGGTGCACCGCACCCTGGTGAGCGCGGAGCCGGTGGACTCCGCGTGGGCGAGCGGCTTCACCTCGCTGCTGCTGCTGGGGCTGGCGGGCGCGCAGACGGGCTGACGTCCGAGCCGCCTTTCCTCGCCCCCTCGACCAGTCGGTCGCGGGGGGCTTTCCCGGAGCGGCTGGTACAGCCACCGTCGGATCCCGGAGAACCGGCCTCCTCCATGAGCCGCTCGAAGCCCGCCCTGGGCACGTCCAGCTCGACCGCCATGCGCACGCGGCTGACAACGGAGGGCTGCGGCCTCTACGAGAAGGGGCCCGGCCCGAAGCCGGGCCAGGCCGATTCCCGGGCGCGATGAGCAGCCGGTCCATGTCCGGCCCGCGTGCGGTCCGCCGCGGCGAAGGGCTCGCGCGCCGCCGGGGAAGTGATCCCCGCCCCACCTCCCCGGCGGCCGTACGAGCGGGACTCACTCGTCGTCGGCGGCGTGCTGGTCGCGCGGGGGCCGCAGTCCACCGGGCAGGTCGGGGAGCTGGAAGGAGTACCGGCCCAGCAACTCCGTCCCTGATCCTGCTTCGCACCGACCCATGCCCCGCGATGGGGCCACCCGACCGGGCCGCGGGCTTTCAGCCTCCGCCGAGTCCTCCCAAGCGGCCCTCACCCTGGCATCGCTCCTGATGTGGGCGTGACGGGTGGAGACAACTCCTAGCAGGGTGCGTACACGGAACTGATCTTGTCGTTGAAGTTCGACGGGAGGTTGATCGGCGGGCCGTACGCTCCGTAACTTCCCAGCATGGTGGCCCCCCCGTTCCCGTTGTAGATGTTCAAGGTGCTGCCCGCCCTGTTCCACAGAGAGCTCGTCCGGTTGTTCATGCTGGCGTTGAGGTTGTACACGACACCGCAGCTGGGCACGACCCACATGGTCCCCCCGCCGTTGCTGTTCTGGAACAAGCATGCCTGCCCGTGCAGACAGTTGTCCCAGGCCGTGATTCCCACGTCGGTGCCCTTGTACTGGACCGGTTCGATCACGTTGGAGCCGGTGACGGTCGCGGGTGCGACCGGACTTCCCGCTGCCTGGGTCCGATCCTGTGCGGATGCACTGCCCACTGCGGATGCCAGCAGCAGGGCGGCGCCCGCTGCGACCAGTGCGATCTTGTTGCTCACGATGTGTGCCTCCCTTTGGGGCGGATCTCTCTGGAGCGCAGATCATCACGCCGGATCCGCTCTGGGATGAACCTAGGGTGATAGAGGCACGCCATATGTTCCGTCCGTGCACGGTTCTTGACCAGCCGTGCGCGGCAGCTTCCGAAGCTCTGGCCCTGGCACTCTCGGACCCTCAAAATTCTGGGTACTACCGGCCTGCCCCCGAAGCGACGGGCACCACAGCGGAGCCCCGTGTTCCCGTCTTCAGGTACGGAACGCCCCTGACTGCGCCGTTGCACGGTGTGACCGAGTCCTGCCATGGTGATGTTCACTCGGGCCCCTGGTTGGAGTACAGCTGGGGGTAGCGACGAGATCAGAGCCCCTGGACCGCGCCGATCCGCTCAACACCGATTCGACCGTCGGAGGTTCGCCTCATGAGCCCGGTCCTGGACACAGCGTTCGTACCGTCGCGGGACCGGGAGGAGGCGGTCCGGCAAGCGGTGTGGGACTCCGTCGTGAAAATCGACATCGCTCACCACCTGCCGCCCGGACATCTCTCGGTGCGCATCGGGTGGGAAACCGTCGGGCCTATCGGGGTCTGCTCCGCACGGGCGACCGCACTGACCATCGAACGAACACAGCGACTTGCGCGGCAGACCGAGGAGCCGGCCGTCTTCCTGGGTCTGCAGATGTCGGGTACCAGCCTGGTGGTCCAGAACGACCGCCAGGCTCTGCTGAGACCGGGAGACTTCGCCCTCTACGACACGAGCACCCCCTACACACTCGTCTTCGATGAAGGCGTCGACCAGCACTTCCTCCGCTTCCCCCGATCAGCACTCGCGCTTCCCGAGCGGTCGCTGCGTGACATCACGGCAGTCACCCTCGGCACCGACAACCCACTCGCGCACCTCGCCTCCAGCTACTTCTCCCAACTGGCCGTCAGCGACAAGCTGCGCCGGGGCAGGTACGCCGAGGCGGTCACGGAGCCGAGCATCGAGCTGCTCCGTTCCGTCGTGGCCTCCCAACTCGGGAACTCCGACCTCGGCCGGGCCTCTCTGCAGGCAACGCTCAGCCTGCGGATCACGAGGTACATCCGGGCGCACTTGGGCGACCACGACCTGTCGGCCGCGCAGATCGCCGCTGCGCACGGCATCTCGGTGCGTCACCTCTACACCGTGCTGGGCCGATCAGGTGTCAGCCTGGGGGACTGGATACGGACGCACCGTCTGGCGGAGTGCAGACGGGAACTGACCGGCCCCCAGGTACAGCACCGAACCATCGCGGCCACAGGCCGTCGATGGGGCTTCGTGGACGCGACGCACTTCAGCAGGGTGTTCAAGCGGGCCTACGGCGTCTCCCCTCGGACCTGGCGCGACCAGAACCGTGCCGGGGAGCCCTGACCGCCCATCCTGAACACGGGTCATGCGGCCGGTGCCCACGCGGCACCGTCCCACTGTGCGGCGTGGTCCAGGACGATGTACATCCGGGCGAGCAGTCCATACCGAAGCGCGGCGCCCGGGTCCTGCGAGCGGATCAGGGCCCTTTCCAGCCGCCACGTACGGTTCGTTCATCCCCATCCCCATGCCCAGGTGCAGTGGCGGCGGGCGGTCGCGATCTGGGGCTGGGACGTCTTGGGTCGGGGCTGCAGGCGGGTGTGCGTGCGGTTGGGGGTGTGTTCGGTGGCGATGAGGGTGCGGATGTGGTCGGTGAAGTCGGGGTCGGTGAGAGGGAGGTCGAGGCCGTCGATGTAGCCGACGGCGGCGGGTGCGTAGTCGAGGACGGCACCGACGACGGCCGGGACGGGGGCGGGCCCGGTTCGCAGGGCACCGAGGATGCGCAGGGCGGTCGGCAGGAAGCTCGCGTCCGTGGTGGAGACGGCGTTGAGTGCGGCGGTGACGGCGTCCGGGACAGCGTCGGGTTCGGTACCCGGCCCCCCGCCGGGTGTGACGGGCACGTCGGTCGAAGGGGTGTTCTGGAGAAGTTCGGTCTGTTCGTGCCACCACCGGGCGGGGGCGTGTTCACCGAGGGCGCGGTGATGGAGGTAGAGGCAGTAGGAGGCGGCGGGGTCGCCGGCCCCGGCGGCGTACTGCCACCAGAAGCGTGCGTTCTCCTCGGACTCGGCGAGCTGGAGGATACAGCCCAGGACGCGGGCGCCGGGGGGCTCCGGAAGCTGAGGAGTGAGAAAGGTGCGCAGGGTCCGCAGAGCGGTGGTGCGGGTGACGACGGTTTCGCAGAGGGTCTGGAGGTCCTGGGCCGCCTCCAGCGCGGTCGGCTCCTCGACGGTGGTGGAGCCCGCGGCCGCCGGGACGACGGCCGGGGCGGGTGTGCTGAGGCGGGCGAGGACGCGGGCTTCGGCCGCGTCGATGTCGTCCTGGGTGTAGGGGGCGGATGCGAGGCGGGCTCGTGAGAGGAATGCGTCGATGTGCGGGGTCATCGCCGTCCTTCCATGGTGCGGTCGGGCCCCAGGATCTCCCGCAGGCGGCGCAGGGAGTGACGGACCGTGGAGCGGACAGTGGGGCTGCTCATGCCCAGTACGGCGGCCACCTCGGTCGCGTTCATGCCGTGGAGGAAGGTCATCACCATGACGTCCTGCTGGCGGTCGGTGAGCCGGCGCAGGGCGCGGAAGAGGGTGAGGGATTCGGTGATCTGGCCGATGGGGTCGACGGCATCGCGCAGGGCGACGGTGTCGAAGGCCGCGTCCTCGATCAGCGGGGGCCGGCGGGTGCGGGCACGGGCGTGGTCGATGACCTTGTTCCGCGTGATGGTCCAGGCGTAGGCGGCGGGGTTCTCCGTGAGCAGGACCTGGTCCCAGGTGCGAAGCAGGTGCTCGAAGGCGCTGTCGATGGCCTCTTCGGCGTCCTGGCGGTGGCGGAGGTAGGTCTCGGCGTAGCGGACGTAGCTGGCCCGGTTCATCTGGTGGAACGCGGTGAAGGACAGATCCGGGCGGTCGGTGCTCACGGGGGAAACGCCGGGGGTGGCGCGGCTGCGGTTCCTGCTCACCGGCCGCCCTCACGTTCATACGGTGTCCTCTCGCTGACGTCGGCCCGTACGCCTGCGGCGGCGAGGCGTCGGAGCAGGGCGATGGCGTCCGCGCCGAAGACGCGTGCCACCGGGGTGAGGACGATCAGGTCACCTGCGAGTCGGGTCGTCACAGACGTTGGCCCCTCTCCTGTGAAGATCCGGGCAGCGGCTGGACTGCGCCCGGGAATGCGCCGGAGTGCACCTTCACCACAACGACGACCCGAAACGCGCTGGTGTGCAGTGGCAACCTGCAGAATGTCACCCAGAGCGAATCTCTAGTGACGTACGGGTGTTCCCGACTGCTTATCCAGCAACAACAACCACCCCACGCCATCGGTCCGCCAGCCCTGCCACCAGCAAGCCTTCCCCTGCACCGTGAAAGGTCATGAATTTGCGCAAAGACAGCAAAGATTCAGGGTGACTTACCTCACGGAGTGCAGAGCACCCGGGACCGCACGTCCGGCTTCGTGACACACCCTCAACCATGGTGCTCCGCCGAAACCATGGAAGCCTCCCTCGCCCTGGGATGCGCACTCGTCTGCCGGCGGCGCCTGTCACAGCCGATCCGAGCTCTCCCCCTCCCGCAGCAGCCGATCCCTGACCGAAGGGGCACGGTCAAGAAGCCGGCTGACCTGCATGCCTTCTTCGCGTGAGGTCACCCTCGGCAGCGGGGTGAAGTCGTCGGGAACCACGTCCAGCCAGCTCACCACACGGTCTCCCGTACGCAGAGTGATCAACAGCTCGCACCGCAGCTGTCGCGGAACATCCGGCCGGTGGGACAGGCTGTTCCACCGGGCCGGCCACAGGTAATGGGTGCCGTCGGGCGCCACGCTCGCCCGCACCCACGCCGGGTCCAGTCGCGAGTTCAAGCTGAGGTCACACGCCCGCTCCTCCAGTTCGAACAGCGCGGCCGAGCCGATGACTTTCACCTCGCGAGGCAGCGGCTGATCAACGTCCATCGCCCCATGCTGTCCGACAGCACCCCGCGACGAGCACCTGACGCCAACAAGTCATTCCGTTTGGAGTTCTCACTGGCCGCACACAAGTTGCCTGGTGGAGGTCCGGGCGGGCGCGGCCGGTGCCCACGGTGCGGAACCGACGGCAGGGGCGGCGCCCGGCGGCGGGGCACTGTTCACGCTGACGTCTGGGAAGCGCCGGTGAAGGCAGGGAGCGGAGGGGAGAGCCGGTACCGAGCGCCGGGCCCTCCCCGGGGCCCTCAGAAGCCCGGCGGCTCCGTGTAGGTGCCCCACTCCTCGCGGAGCACCCCGCAGATCTCGCCGAGCGTGGCCTCGGCCCGTACCGCGTCCAGCATCGGCGCGATCATGTTCGAGCCGTCGCGGGCGGAGGCGAGCATCGCGTCGAGGGCGGCGGTCACCTTGGCGTCGTCGCGGTGGGACTTGCGGTCGGCGAGCTGGCTGACCTGGTCGCGCTCGACCTCGTGGCTGACCCGGAGGATCTCCAGGTCGCCGGTGACCGAGCCGTGGTGGACGTTGACGCCGACGACCCGCTTGTCGCCCTTCTCCAGGGCCCGCTGGTACTGGAACGCGGACTCGGCGATCTCGCCGGTGAACCAGCCGTCCTCGATGCCGCGCAGGATGCCGGAGGTCATCGGCCCGATGGGGTGCTGCCCGTCGGGGTGGGCCCGGGTGCCGCGCTCCTTGATCTGGTCGAAGATCTTCTCGGCCTCGGCCTCGATCCGGTCGGTGAGCTGCTCGACGTACCAGGAACCGCCCAGCGGGTCGGCCACATTGGCGACGCCGGTCTCCTCCATCAGCACCTGCTGGGTGCGCAGGGCGATCTCGGCGGCCTGCTCGGAGGGGAGCGCGAGGGTCTCGTCGAGGGCGTTGGTGTGGAGCGAGTTGGTGCCGCCGAGCACGGCGGAGAGCGCCTCGACGGCGGTGCGCACCACGTTGTTGTACGGCTGCTGCGCGGTGAGCGAGACGCCGGCGGTCTGGGTGTGGAAGCGGAGCCACTGCGCCTTGTCGGTCTTGGCGCCGTACGTCTCCTTCATCCAGCGGGCCCAGATGCGGCGGGCGGCGCGGAACTTGGCGATCTCCTCGAAGAAGTCCAGGTGCGCGTCGAAGAAGAAGGAGAGTCCGGGCGCGAAGGTGTCGACGTCCAGGCCGCGCGAGAGGCCCAGCTCCACGTAGCCGAAGCCGTCCGCGAGGGTGTACGCCAGCTCCTGCGCGGCCGTCGCCCCGGCCTCGCGGATGTGGTAGCCGGAGACGGAGAGCGGCTTGTAGGCGGGGATGTCGCGGGCGCAGTGCTCCATCAGGTCGCCGATGAGGCGCAGGTGGGGCTCGGGCTGGAAGAGCCACTCCTTCTGCGCGATGTACTCCTTGAAGATGTCGGTCTGGAGCGTGCCGTTGAGGACGCCCGGATCGACGCCCTGGCGCTCGGCGGCGACCAGGTACATGCAGAAGACGGGCACGGCCGGGCCGCTGATCGTCATCGAGGTGGTGACGTCGCCGAGGGGGATGTCCCCGAAGAGGACCTCCATGTCGGCGGCGGAGTCGATGGCGACCCCGCAGTGGCCGACCTCGCCGAGCGAGCGCGGGTCGTCGGAGTCCCGGCCCATCAGCGTCGGCATGTCGAAGGCGACGCTGAGGCCGCCGCCGCCCGCCGCGAGGATCATCTTGTAGCGCTCGTTGGTCTGCTGGGCGTTGCCGAAGCCGGCGAACTGGCGGATCGTCCAGGTGCGGCCCCGGTAGCCGGTGGGGTGCAGCCCGCGGGTGAAGGGGTACTCCCCCGGCCAGCCGATCCGCTCGAATCCCTCGTACGTGTCACCGGGGCGCGGCCCGTACGCGGGCTCGACCGGGTCCCCGGAGAGCGTGGTGAAGTCCGCGTCACGCTTGCGGGCCTTGTCGTAACGGGCCTGCCAGCGGAGGCGGCCTTCCTCGATCGCGTCAGCGTCCATACTCCGAATTTACTAGGACGTCCTAGTAAATGTCGATGGCAAACCGCCCGGCGCTTTGCGCGCGGGCGGTTCGGGGCGGTCCGGGCGCCCTCGGCTCAGGCCTTGGCGGTGACCGGTGCGGGGTCGGTGACCAGGGCGCGGGCCTCGCGGCTGACCTTCGGCTCGACGAAGAACGAGGCGAAGGGGATGCAGCC
This sequence comes from Streptomyces sp. NBC_01116, assembly GCF_041435495.1. Taxonomy (NCBI): domain Bacteria; kingdom Bacillati; phylum Actinomycetota; class Actinomycetes; order Kitasatosporales; family Streptomycetaceae; genus Streptomyces; species Streptomyces sp. NBC_01116. The sequence continues at coordinate 6,037,896 of NZ_CP108644.1, read as the reverse complement.
CGCGGCCAGCACCCACAGGAGCTTGCCGAAGGGCCACTTCGCCTTGGAGCCGAGATCGAACGCGAAGACGACGTAGACGATGAACAGCACGCCGTGGATCTGCGAGATCAGCATGGTGTCGCCGGTCTCGAAGCCGTACTTCGCGATGATCGCCACGGTGAAGACGAGCAGCCAGATGGCGGTGACGTAGGCCATCACCCGGTAGCGGGTGAGCACGTTCTGTTTCATGGCTACGAGCGTAACGGGACGACCGGGGCGATCTTCGCGCGACCCCGGTCCCACCGGAGGCCCGCGTTCACTTCTCCTCGAAGTCCTGGGCCGCCACCCGCAGCGGACGCAGCATGGCGAAGATCTCGGCGCACTCCTCGGAGTCGTACACCCCGAGCCCGAAGTCGATCGCGACCAGGTCCCGGGTGGCCGCCTCGACGACGTCGCGGCCCTTGTCGGTGATGGACGCCAGCGTCCCCCGGCCGTCGTTGGGATTCGGCCGCTTGTCGACGAGACCGGACCTGACCAGCCGGTCCACGGTGTTGGTGACCGAGGTGGGGTGCACCATCAGCCGCTCCCCGATCTTGGACATCGGCAGCTCTCCGGCCTTGGAGAAGGCGAGCAGCACCAGCGCCTCGTACCGGGCGAAGGTCAGCCCGTACGGCTTGACGACGGCGTCGACCTCGGCGAGCAGGATCTGCTGGGCCCGCATGATCGAGGTGATCGCCCCCATCGAGGGCACGGGTCCCCAGCGCTGCTGCCAGAGCTCGTCGGCGCGGGCGATGGGATCGAAGGGAAGACTGAGCGGCTTCGGCACGGCATCGACCTTACCGACTGGTCACATGCCGGTCAGCCCCGTCTCGTCCTTCGGTATCGGACATCCGTCCGGGGGCTGTCCTGCGGACCTCGGCGACGAGCAGGAGCGTAAGGACGGTACCGATGATTCCGGATCCGGCGACCACCTGGTGCACGGGGAAGAACTCGGCCGCGAGCCCCGCCAGCGCCATCCCGAGGCCCTGGACGGTCATCAGCCCGGCGGTGAGCAGCGTCATGGCCCGGCCGCGCAGTTCCTGGGGCACGGCGTCGACGAACCACTGGTCGAGCCCGATCACATAGGCCGCGCCCGCACCGGCGAGGGCGAGGGCGGCCAGGGCCAGCGGCAGCCCGGGGCGGACCACGTACACGAGGAGCGGGAGCAGGCCGGCGGCGGCGACCGGCAGGACGATCCGGGAGCGGTTACGGGGGCTGAGCGCGGAGCCCACGAACAGCTCGGCCCCGATGTGCCCGACGGCCATCGCGCAGAGCAGCAGCCCGAGCGCGGCGGGCGGGGCGCCGATCGCGTCGGCGTACGGGGCGGCGAGCGCCTCCGGGGCCACCACGAACATCGCGGGCAGCCAGAACAGCAGCATCAGCGCCCGGATGCGGCGGTCGCCCAGCACCAGGCGGGCCCCGGAGAGCGACTCCTTGAGGAGGGTCCCGCCGCCGTCGCCCGTGACGGCGCGGGCCGGGCGGTCGCGGGTCCCGAAGCGGAGGAGGGCGGCCGAGCACAGGAAGGTCACCACGGTGACGGTGATCGCGCCGCGCGGGGACAGCACGGTGAGCAGCACCCCTCCGGCGCCGAAGCCGATGAGCATCGCGCTCTGCGAGACGATCCGCAGCAAGGAGCGGCCCAGCACGTAGAGGTCGCCCTCGCCGAGGATGTCGGTGAGCGCCGCCATCCGGGTGCCGGTGAAGACGGGCGCGACGGCGGCGACCAGGCAGCGCAGGGCGAGGAGTCCGGCGACCGGGGTGGCGGGCACCAGCATCACGGCGACGCAGGCCGCGCAGAGCAGGTCGCAGACGACCAGGACGCGGCGGGCCGGGTAGCGGTCGGCGACCCCGGCGAACAGCGTCCCGCCGATCAGGTACGGGAGCAGCCCCAGCGCGAACGTCAGCGCGCTGAGCAGCGGGGAACCGGTGAGGTCGTAGACGAGCACGGTGAGCGCCAGTTCGCTGACCACGACGCCGAGCAGCGAGAGCAGGTGCGCGGCGAAGACGGCCCGGAACTCGGTGACGGCGAAGACGGCCCGGTAGCCGCGCGGGGCGGCGGGGGCCGGGACGTCGGGGCCGGGGGCGGCGGACTCCCGGAGCGTGGGCCCGGGGCCCGGGTCACGGTGGGCGGCACGCTCCGGGGGCGGAGCCGGGACCGGCCCCGCCGGGGCGGGCGGGGTACGGGGTGTGTCCGCCGGGGCGGGGCTGTCGGTCGGCATGGGACGAGCCTGCGGCCGGGGCGCGGCCGGTCCTAGACTTTCGGCTGGAGCCGAATGTCCGGGCGGGTGCGAGGGAGAGAGATGCCGTTCCAGCTGCACTTCGGTGAGAGCGATCTGCTGCGCTGCCGGTTCGCGCTGTCACCGCTGTTCGAGACCCAGGAAGCGGTGCGCACCCTGCGCCGCACCGGCCGCCACGGCTACCACCTGCCGTGGCTCCGCCGGATCCGGGAGGCGTCCGGGGCGCTGGACCTGGAGCCGCTGTGGCTGCTGATGCCGGCCGTCGGCCACAACCCGGACTTCATCTGCCCGCCGCCGATCGGGCCGCTGGCCACCTTCGAGGAGGAGATCGCGGCGGTGCGGGCGGTCGATCCGGAGGTGGCGCGGGCCGACATGGCACTGGCCCTGGCGGACCGGCACGGAGGGAGCGCGTCGCCGGTCGGGCGCCGGCTGCTGGCCGACCCGGCGCGGGCCGTACGCGAGCTGGCCGACCTGCTGGAGCAGGCCTGGCAGGCACTCATCGAGCCGTACTGGCCCCGGCTGCGGGCGCTGCTGGAGGCGGACATCACCTACCACTCGCGGCGGCTCGCGGACAGCGGGCTCGAACAGCTCCTGGGTGAGCTGAGCCCCCGGCTGAGCTGGAACGGCTCGACGCTCACGGTGGCCGGGACCCAGGGCGACCACGAGCGGGTGCTCGGCGGGCAGGGGCTGGTGCTGATGCCGAGCGTCTTCGTCTGGCCCGAGGTGGTGGGCGGCCACGAGGAGCCGTGGCGGCCCGGGCTGATCTACCCGGCGCGCGGCATCGGCGGGCTGTGGAGCGAGTCCGGCGACCGGACCCCCGAGACCCTCGCCCGGCTGCTCGGCCGGGTCCGGGCCGACGTGCTGTGCGCCCTGGACGAACCGGCCGGGACGAGCGCGCTGGCGCACCGGCTGGGCCTCGCCCCCTCGTCCGTGTCGGACCATCTGTCCGTGCTGCGCGGGGCGGGACTGCTGACCTCGCGGCGCTACGGACACCAGGTGCTGTACGAGCGCACGCCGCTGGGCATCGCGCTGGCCGCCTCCGTCTGACGCGCGCCGGGCGGCCGTCGCGGGCATAAGGGTCACGAAAAGTGTCGCACCGCCACTCCCCGTAACCGTTATGTCACGATTGCTCACGTTTCCCTGTGCTCCGTATCCGTGCGTCACCGCCGCCCTAGGGGTCTGGATGTCCGGCCGCAGAATCGTCCCCCGCGCTCTCCCCCGTACCCTCCCGGTCCTGGCCGCCCTCACCCTGGCGACCGTGCTCACCGCGGGCTGCTCGACGCCGGAACCGCGTGTCACCGGGACCGCCGATGCGGCGGACGAGCTCGTCCGGGGAGAGCCCGCCCCGAGCGCGGCCTCCCCGTACTGGGTCGACCCGAACAGCGACGCGGCCCGCCAGGTGCGCACCTGGGAGAAGGAGGGGCGCGAGGCGGAGGCGAAGATCCTGCGGCGGATCTCCGACCGGCCGGTGGCCGACTGGCCCGCGTGGGACGACCCGGCCCCGGGCATCCGGGCCGCCGCGAAGTCCGCCGCCCGCACGAAGAAGACCCTCCTGCTGGTGGCGTACAACATCCCGCACCGCGACTGCGGGCTCTACTCCGCGGGCGGCGCGAAGGACGCGGACGCCTACCGCTCCTGGATCGGGGAGTTCGCGGCGGCCATCGGGGACGCCCCCACGACCGTGATCCTGGAGCCGGACGCCCTCCCCCACATCACCGACGGCTGCACCCCGGCCGAGCACCACGCCGAGCGCTACCAGCTCCTCTCCGAGGCGGTGGACACGCTGGGGGCCCTGCCGAAGACCCAGGTCTACCTGGACGCGGGCAACCCGGACTGGATCGACGAGCCGGCCAAGATGGCACAGCCGCTGCGGCAGGCCGGCATCGACCGGGCCGACGGCTTCTCGCTGAACGTCTCCAACTTCCAGTCGAACGAGAGCGTGAAGACGTACGCCGGCCGGCTCTCCGACGCCGTGGGCGGCTCGCACTTCGTGATCGACACCAGCCGCAACGGCAACGGCCCCCTGTCCGGGGGCCGTGAGGAGGCCTGGTGCAATCCGCCGGGCCGGGGGCTCGGCGCTCCGCCGACCACCGACACCGGCGACGACCGGCTCGACGCCTATCTGTGGATCAAGCGGCCGGGCGACTCCGACGGCACCTGCCGGGGCGGCCCGCCGGCCGGCGACTGGTGGCCGGAGTACGCGCTCGGCCTGGCGAGGCGCGCCGCCTCCTGAGCCGGTAGCGGCGCGCCCCGGGGGGTCAGGCGACCTTGACCCACTTCGCCTCGGAGGGGACGTCGTCGGTGTCGGTGACGAAGAGCATGTACCAGCCGGGCGGCACCAGCGTGGGGTCCTCCGGGACGGTCACGCTCACCTTGCCGTCGCCCTTCTTCAGGCCCAGTTCGATGGAGCGCTGCTCGACGTCGGTGGTGTGGGTGACGGCGCTCGGGCGCATCAGCCGGGCGGTGGCGATCCGGTCCGCGTCGGCGCTCTCGTACGTGAGGGTCGTCCCGCGCTCGGCGTTCTCGGGGCCGTTCCCGATCACCGGGCGATCGTCCTTGCCGCGGTGCAGGGCGGGCGGGGTGTAGACCTCCATGCGCTGCTCGAACTTGCCGAGCTTGGTGTTGTCCTTGTCGCCGTAGAGCGAGTCGGAGCCGAAGGTCGCCACCCGCCCGTCGGGCAGCAGCAGCGCCTCGGAGTGGTAGTTCCGCCCCACCGTCGGCTCGGCCGCCTCCTTGAAGGTGTTGGTCCTGGGGTCGTAGGTCTGCGCCTTCAGGATGTTGCTGGCCCCGCGGCCCCGGTAGTCCTCGGATCCGCCGCTGGTGAAGACGGTGTCGTCGGGCATGATCACGCTGTTCAGATAGCGCGTGCCCTGCGGCAGGTCGGGGCCGGGCTCGAAGGCCGGGTTGTCCTGCTTGAGATCGATGACCGCCGTGCGGGCGGTGGACTTCTTGGACTCGCCGACCCCGCCGCCGCCGAGCACCATCACCTTCTGGTCCTGCACGGGCGGCAGCAGCAGCGAGGCCGCCGTCTCCAGCTGGTCGGTGTCGGTCAGCCCGGGCACCTGGGTGAAGGTGTTCTTCTCGATGTCCCAGATCCCCGGCTCGCGCCCCTTGTCCGCCGGGCCGTAACCGGCGTTGGCGCCCGGGTAGAAGAGCTTGCCTCCCTTGGTCAGGAAGAGCGCCGGGTAGGTCGGGAAGTAGTGGAAGGGGCCCTTGGACCACTTCTTCGTCTTCGGGTCGTAGACCTCGTTGTCGCCCGGGAGGATCGCGCCGACGTCGTCGAGGCCGGAGACGGAGAGCACCCGGCCGTCCTCCAGACCGACGAGCGTCGGATACCAGCGGGCCTCCTTCATCGGGTCGACCTTGATGTACTTCTCCGCCGTCGGGTCGAACTCGTAGGCGGCGCGGATCCCCTGGAAGTCCTGCTTGTCCATGGTGATCTTCTCGGCGAGGCCGTAGGAGTTGTCGGCGGCCTTGCCCTTCAGCCCGACGATCTCGTACTGGGCGGCGTCCGTCGCCACCGCGTCGGGCCCGTCGTCCACCGCCTCGACGAAGACCCGCTGCTCGGAGGCGGTCACCTTGGTCTTCCACGGCTTCATCTGGCCGCTCTCGAAGTAGTCGACCTCGAACTCGCGCTTGGCCTTGGGGACGGTGACGTCGAACTTGGCCACGTACTCGGTGCCGGAGGAGGAGCGGAAGACCGTGCCCTTCTTGAGCTTCAGCGGCTTGTCCGGGTTCTCGTTCTTGACCCGCATACCGCCGCCGGCCCGCTTCACCTTGTCGTCGAGCACCTCGTAGCGGGCGGTGCCGCCCGCGATCAGGAGGCGGCCGTCGGGGAGCTGGGCGTGGCCGCCGCAGAAGAAGTCCTCGGGAGTGGGGATCTTCTGGAAGGTGTTCTCGGCCGGGTCCCAGAGCACGGTGTCGAAGGTGCCCGCGTCGAAGTTCTTCTCGTCGTTGCCGGAGCCCGCGACGATCAGCACCTTGCCGGTGTGCAGGAGCGCCGCGTGGATCGCGTTGGTCCGGTACTCCTTCGGGATGTCCACGCGCTCCCAGGAGCCGTACTCCGCCTTGTACTCCGGCTGGTCGATCTTGTACGCGTGGTACCTGTCCTCGGCGAAGGACAGGGCCGCGGGAGCGTTCAGCCCGGCGAGCAGCACCACCGCGCCGCCTCCCAGGAGCGTCTTCCTCATCTGCTTCGAGGGCCGGTAGGCCATGGGTCAGTTCCCTCCTGCGGTGGTGGTGGCGGTGGTGCCGGCGCTCGCCGCGGTGGTCGCCGACGGGGCGGGGCCGGCGACGAAGACCGGTTCGGGCGGCGGCGGCGCCGGGACGGGGACGGCGTATGCGGCGTCGGCGCGCCTGTCCTGCCGGACGGTCCAGGCCCAGGCGGCGACCGGGGAGAGGGCTATCGCCAGCCCCAGCGCCGCCCAGGTCCGCATCGCCACATGGGTGTGGTCCAGATACACGGACGCGGCGAGCGAGGAGAGCAGGACCGCGGCCCAGCAGAGGTGGATACGGAAGGTGAGCAGCCGGTCCGGGGAGGTCTGGCCGCCCTTGGGCGTGACGACGAACCGGCCGTCGGTGCGCAGCACGGCCGAGCCCAGCGACTTCAGGTAGATCGGGGCGGAGAGCGCGGACATGGCCATGCCGGCAAGACCGCCGGAGCCCTCGGGCTCGTGCGGGGAGACGTTGTGCCGGCGGTTCCAGAGGTAGAGCCCGATCTGGAGGGCGGCGGCGTCGCTGTAGAGCATCAGCCAGATGGAGGCGGCGACCTGGGTGCCGGACGCCCCGAACCAGAGGAACAGCACGCAGCTGCCCACGCCGAGCAGCCAGTTGACCGCGGTCATCGGGTAGTAGACGAGCATCAGCGTGTAGCTGAGGAGCCGGCCGGGCGGCAGCCGGAACAGCGCCTTGCCGTACTGCTTGAACAGCGTCTCGTACGTGCCCCGGGACCAGCGCAGCTGCTGGGTGAAGAAGTCCGTCCAGGAGGCGGGCCCCTCGCCGACGGCCAGCACGTCGGGCGTGTAGACGGAGCGCCAGTAGTGCCCGGTGTGCGGGTTGCGTCGGCGGTGGATCTCGAAGCCGGTGGCCATGTCCTCGGTGATCGAGTCGTACAGGCCGCCGACCTGCCGCAGCGCGGCGATGCGCACGACGTTGTTGGTGCCGACGAACATCGGGGCGCCGTAGCGGTTGCCCGCGCGCTGGATCAGGGCGTGGAAGAGGAACTGCTGCGACTCGGCGGCCTTGGTGACGGCCGAGTCGTAGTTCCCGTAGACCTGCGGTCCGACGACGAAGGCGACGTCCGGGTCGCGGAAGTAGCCCATCATCCGCTCCAGGAAGTTGGGCATGGGCACGTGGTCGGTGTCGACGGAGGCGAAGAAGTCGTAGTCGCCGCCGTGCAGGGCGATCCAGGCGTTGTAGTTGCCGTGCTTCGTCTTCGCCTTGTGGACGCCCTTGTCACGGTTCCACTCGGGGACCCCGCGCCGGGTGAAGTGGTGGACGCCCAGCTCGGCGCAGAGCATCCGGGCCCCGGGGTCGTCGCCCTCGTCGAGCAGCCAGACGTCCAGCGGACCGGGGTGTTCGAGCTGTACGGCGCCCTTGAGGGTGGCGCGGACCATGGAGAGCGGTTCCTTGCCGGGGACGTACGTGGTCAGGAAGGCGACCCGGGTGCCGGGCTCGGGCGTCACTGGGACGGGGTCCCGCGCGACGAGCGTGGCGTGCGCGATGGAGACCACGTTGACCAGCATGAACAGCTCGATCAGCGCGATCGACACCAGCATCACGGTGTCGGCGACGACCAGCCAGCGCTCCCCGTTCTCCCGCTCGGTCCAGTGCGTGGGCCAGACCAGGTACAGCAGCAGGACGCCCGTGAGCACCGGGGCGAGGGTCATCAGCAGGACGGCTCTTATTCGGTGCTTCTCCGTCGAGAGCAGGCTCCTGTACCGCACCCGGTACCCCGTCGGCTCCGGTTCCGTGAGCGGACCCGCGAGCCGGCTGTAGGTGTCGTAGTCGTAGCCCTCCGACCGCACCGTGCCTCCCACTGTCGAACGGGTTGATATCCCCACAGAAGGGGACAGCTAACGGCGTGTCGACTTGGCGGGTCCGAGTGAGCGGTTTTCGATCCGGAGCCGGAAAAGCCCCCGACCGTGTGGTGCCGGGGGCTTTTCGGGTGAACGCGGGAGATGCCGTACGGACGGCTCGTCAGGTGGCGAGGTGGCGCTCCACGGTCTCGACCTTGGAGGTCAGACCGTCGGTGACGCCGGGCCGGATGTCGGCCTTCAGCACCAGCGAGACGCGGCCGGCGCGGGCCTCGACCGCGGCCACGGCGCGCTTGACCACGTCCATGACCTCGTCCCACTCTCCCTCGATGGAGGTGAACATGGCGTCGGTGCGGTTGGGGAGCCCGGATTCCCGCACGACCCGCACGGCGTCGGCGACGTACTCCCCGACGTCCTCGCCGACACCGAGCGGGGAGACGGAGAACGCGACGATCATGCGCTGACCGTGCCCTCGCGGCGGGCGCGGGCGGCGATGACGCCGTCGGCCTCGTACTTCTTGAGGAGCTTGTCGCCGTAGAGCCCGCCGAAGGGGATGACCGCGAGGACGAAGAAGAGCGCGACGCGCTTGAGCGGCCACTTGGCCTTGACCCAGACGTCCAGCAGGAACACCACGTAGATCGTGAACAGGAGGCCGTGCAGCGCGCCGAGCGGCGGCATCAGGAAGTCGATGTCCGAGACCCGCATGAGAAGCGAGCCGAAGATGAGCAGCGCCGGGAAGGAGAGCGCCTCGGGAAGCGAGATGAGGCGCAGCCGGTGCAGGGCGGAAGCGGTCTTGATGTCCACGAGGGCACCTTCGAGTGGGAGGGTCGCGTGGGCTTGTGAACAGACGCACAAGCCGCCCCCATTGTGGCATCGCGCCGGGGCGCCCCCGGCGGCGGGGGCCGGGGCGCCCGCCGGTGCGCGTATCGCCGCATACCAGCGCCGGTCCGCCCGCGCATCAGGGACGTAACGGTTCCGGAGCCTCTGGCCGGGGCGCGGCGCGGACGGCTACCGTCGTCGCGTGGCGATGTTCCGACTCCAAGGCAGCAAGACGCTCGCCGTCGATCTGACGGGCGATGCCGTCAAGGCGAAGAACGGTTCGATGGTCGCGTACGACGGCCGGATGTCCTTCAAGAAGATGTCCGGCGGCGGTGAGGGGCTCCGCGGCATGGTGACCCGCCGGCTGACCGGCGAGCAGATGACGGTGATGGAGGTGTCCGGACAGGGCACCTGCTACTTCGCCGACCGGGCGAGCGAGATCAGCCTGGTCTCGCTGCGCGGCGACACCCTGTACGTGGAGGCGAGCAACCTGCTGGCCACCGACGCCGGGCTGCGTACGGGCACCACGTTCACCGGGCTGCGCGGCGGGGCGAGCGGCAACGGCCTGTTCACCACCACGGTGGAGGGCACCGGGCAGGCGGCGATCACGTCGGACGGCACGGCGGTGCTGCTGCGGGTCTCCCCGCAGTATCCGCTGATGGTCGACCCCGGCGCGTACATCGCCCACCAGGGCAGGCTCCAGCAGAGCTTCCAGTCGGGGGTGAACTTCCGGACGCTGATGGGCGAGGGCTCCGGCGAGGCGTTCCAGATCCGCTTCGAGGGCGACGGCCTGGTCCATGTGCAGCCGAGCGAGCGCAACACCGTCGGGGGCGAGGTCTGATGCCGTTCCGGGAGATCAACTCCAAGATGGTCGAGGCCACCCTGGCCCCGGGCCAGAAGCTGTTCAGCCAGCGCGGCGCGATGCTGGCGTACCGGGGCGAGGTGTCCTTCACCCCGAACCTCCAGGGCGGACAGGGCGGCGTCGCGTCGATGATCGGCCGCCGGGTGGCGGGCGAGTCGACGCCCCTGATGACGGTCGAGGGCTCGGGCACGGTGATGTTCGGCCACGGCGGCCACCACATCCAGGTGATCGAGCTGGCGGGCGACACCCTGTACGTGGAGGCCGACCGGCTGCTCGCGTTCGACGGGACGCTCCGGCAGGGCACGATGTTCATGGGCTCGCAGGGCGGGGTGATGGGCATGGTGCGCGGTCAGGTGACCGGCCAGGGCCTGTTCACCACCACCCTCCAGGGGCACGGCGCGGTCGCGGTGATGGCGCACGGCGGGGTGATCGAGCTGCCGATCGCGCCGGGCCGGGACGTCCACGTCGATCCGCAGGCCTACGTCGCTCATCACGGTGATGTGAGGAACAGGCTCTCCACGGCCGTCGGCTGGCGGGACATGGTGGGGCGCGGCTCCGGCGAGGCGTTCCAGCTGGAGCTGAGCGGCAGTGGTGCGGTGTACGTCCAGGCGTCGGAGGAGAAGCTGTGAGCACGCCCGTGGTCCTCGACCCGATGACGCTGCCGTCGGACGACAACGTCAACTCCTACACCTTCTGCGTGGAGCTCAAGGGGAGCCGGTGGTTCCTTCAGAAGGGCAAGATGATCGCCTACTACGGGCAGATCCAGTTCGACGGGATCGGGCACGGCCGGTTCGAGCGGCTGGTGCGGTCCAGCTTCCACTCGCCGCTGCACGCGAGCGACTGGGTGGTGGCCGAGGGCAGCGGGAAGATGCTGCTGGCGGACCGGGCGTTCGACGTCAACTCCTTCGACCTGGAGGACGGCAACCTCACCATCCGGTCCGGGAACCTGCTGGCGTACCAGCCGACGATGGCGCTGAAGCAGTCGATCGTGCCGGGGTTCGTGACGCTGATCGGCACGGGGAAGTTCGTGGCCGCGTCGAACGGCCCGGTGGTGTTCATGGAGCCGCCGCTGCGGGTGGACCCGCAGGCGCTGGTGGGCTGGGCCGACTGCCCCTCCCCGTGCCACCACTACGACCACGGCTATCTGACGGGTGTGATGGGCGGCATCCGGTCGCTCACGGGGATCGGCGGGACGTCGGGCGAGGAGCACCAGTTCGAGTTCGTCGGGGCGGGCACGGTGCTGCTCCAGTCGAGCGAGGCGCTGATGGCGGAGCAGGCGGCGGGCCTGGTCCCGAACGAGCCGGGCGTTCCGGGCGGCGGGGGTCACCCCGGGTCCGCTCCGCGCATGCCCGGCCAGCTGGGGGACCTCCAGCGTCGCTTCGGGTTGTGAGCGGTAGTCTGCGGAGTGTGACGTCGAACGTCTGCGCCCAGCCGTCGGTGCTTGCCGACGGACCGGTCGGCACCTCCGCGGGCCGGGGGTGCCGGTCGTCACACCCTCCATTTTCGTCCGGCTTTCAACTTCTTAGGTAGAATCCATATATGGAGACCGAGACGGCCACCCGCTGGCTGAGCGACACGGAGCAGTGCGCCTGGCGCACCCACCTGGACGTCAGCAGGCTGCTGATGCACCAACTGGAGAAGGACCTCCAGCCGTTCGGCCTGACCATGAACGACTACGAGATCCTGGTCAACCTCTCCGAATCGGACGACCAGCGCATGCGGATGAGCGACCTCGCCGCCGCCACCCTCCAGTCCAAGAGCCGGCTCTCGCACCAGATCACCCGGATGGAGACCGCCGGGCTGGTCCGCCGCACCCACTGCGAATCGGACCGGCGCGGACTGTTCGCGGTCCTCACCGAGCACGGCGCGGAGACCATGCGCAAGGTCGCCCCGCACCACGTCGACTCGGTGCGGCAGCACTTCATGGACCTGCTGTCCCCCGAGGCGCTCGCCGACCTGCACGCGGCGCTCACCCCGATCGCGGAACACCTGCGCGGCAAGCGGGGCAAGCTGTAGGGCCCGGGGCCGTCAGGCGGAGCGGGGCAGCCACAGCCGGAAGGCCGCACCGCCCTCGGCCGCCGCGTGCACGGTCAGCGTCCCGCCGTGGCGCGAGGCCACGTCCCGGGCGATGGCCAGGCCCAGCCCGGCGCCGCCGTCGTCCCGGCTGCGGGCGTCGTCGAGCCGGACGAACCGTTCGAAGATCCGCTCCCGCTCGTCCTCGGGAACGCCGGCCCCGTCGTCCCTGACCTCCACCCGTACGCCGCGCCCGTCGGCCGCCACCGACACCGCGACGCTCCCCTCGGCGTGCCGCTGGGCGTTGTCCAGCAGATTGCCGATCACCCGGGACAGCTGCCCGCGCGACCCGCTCACCTCGAACGCGCCGCCCTCCGGCGCCTCGACGTCCACCGCGACCCGGTCCCCGGTCCGCTGCGACACCTCCTCCCGGACCAGCGCGCCCAGCTCCACCGTCGCGCTCCCGGGCTTCTCCCCGGCGTCCAGCCGGGCCAGCAGCAGCAGATCCGCCGCCAGCACCTGGAGCCGTACGGTGTCGGCGACCGCGCCCGGGAGGTCCAACAGCTCCGGGTGGGCCTCGGCCACCTCCAGCTGGGTGCGGAGCGAGGCGATCGGGGAGCGCAGCTCGTGCGAGGCGTCCGCGACGAACCGCCGCTGCCGCTCCACGGACGCCTCCAGGACGGTGAGCGTCTCGTTCGTCGTCCGGGCCAGCGCCGCGATCTCGTCCCGCGAATCGGGCTCCGGAACCCGGCGGGCCAGGTCCTCGGAGGCGGTGATCGCCGCCATCTCGCGGCGGATGCCCTCGACCGGCCGCAGGGCCCGGCGGGTCACCAGCCAGGTCACCCCGGCGACGACCACCAGCAGCAGCGGCAGCCCGGTGAGCATCGCCCCGCGCACCGTGTTCACCGCCTCCTGCTCGGCGGCGAGCGGTGCGCCCGCGTACACGGTGAGGGTGACCCCGTCGGGGGTGGTCGCCTCGACGGCGGCGAAGCGGTAGTCGGCGGTGGTGCGGTCGACGGTGGCCGTGCCGTCGGAGAAGTCCGGGTCGTCGGAGGAGACCTCGCTCCGGCCGGGGCGGCCGCCGTCATCGTCGTCGTCGGCGCTGTCGTTGTCGTTGCCGGTGTCGTCGTCGCCGTCGCCGGGCGACGGGGAGGCCCCCGCGGAGGCCGAGGGCACCGGGGTGACGCCGCTCGTGCCCGTGCCGGTGACGGCCCGCAGGTCCTTGGAGACGATGACGACCCGGCCCTCCTCGTCGGTCACCTGGACCGGGTGGTCCTCCTCGTCGTCCAGTTCCAGTTCGTCGTACGGCGTGCCCGTGGCCAGCTGTCCGGCGACCTCGCGGGCCGCCACCTCGGCCTGGAGGTCCGCCTGGTCGGTCAGGTTGGCCCGCAGGACCAGGAGCACGGCGAGCCCGGCCCCCACCAGGGCGACGGCGACGACCAGGGTGGCGCCGATGGCGGCCCTGGCCCGTACGGACCTCACTTCGCCTCCAGCCGGTAGCCCGCGCCGCGCACGGTGCGGATGGCGCTCGCGCCGAGCTTGCGGCGCAGGGTGGAGATGTAGACCTCGACGATGTTCGGGTCGCCGTCGTAGGCGAAGTCCCAGACGTGCTCCAGGATCTCCGCCTTGCTGACCACCTGGCCCGCGCGCAGGGCGAGCTGCTCCAGCACCGCGAACTCCTTGGCGGTGAGCGCGACCTCGTCCCCGCCGCGGATCACCCGGCGGGCGGCGGTCTCGATGCGCAGGGCCCCGACGGTCAGGACGGGCGCGGCGGGGCCGGCTCCCCGGCGGCGGAGCAGGGCGCGGACCCGGGCGACGAGGACGACGTAGCTGAACGGCTTGGTCAGATAGTCGTCGGCGCCGGTGTCCAGGCCCTCGGCCTCGTCGTACTCGCCGTCCTTGGCGGTCAGCATGAGGATCGGCACCTCGTGGCCGGCGGCGCGCAGGTTCGAGCAGACGCGGTAGCCGTTCATGCCGGGCAGCATGATGTCGAGGATCACCAGGTCGTAGGAGCCCTCGCTCGCCCGGTGCAGCCCTTCGAGCCCGTCGTGCACGACATCCACGGCGAAGCCCTCGGCGGTCAGTCCCCTGGCCAGGGACACCGCGAGTCGCTTCTCGTCCTCCACGATCAACAGGCGCATACGCACAGCCTCGCAAACTCAACCTGAAGGCGCCTTCAGGTGGCTTCAGGCTGCGTTCAGCTACCTCCCGGCAGTGTGGGTCACGTCGAACAGCAGCAGCTCTCGGGAGGAACCCTCATGAAGCGCAACGTCACCATCGCAGCGATCACCGCGGCCGTCCTCATCGGCGGCACCACGGCCGCCACCGTCGCCTTCGCGGACGACGGTGACCGCCGGGGCGGCACGTCCGCCCAGCAGCCGGCCGGCACGGACCGCGACGACCGCGACGACGACCGGTCCTACGCCGACGCGGAGGCCCCCCGGACGGACGGCGGCGCGAAGAGCACCCGGATCACCCTCGACCAGGCCGTCGCCGCCGCCCTGAAGAGCGTCCCGGGCACGGTCACCGAGGCCGAGCTGGACGATGACGACGACGACAACGACCGCGCGGTCTGGGAGCTGGACGTCCGCGGTTCCGACAGGAAGTGGCACGACGTGACGGTGGACGCCGGCAACGGCAAGGTCCTGAAGACCCGCGACGACGACAACGACGACCGCGACCGCCACGCGCCCCGCTCCTCCGCCGTCACCCTGAACGAGGCGGTGGACGCGGCCCTGAAGACCGCGCCGGGCAGCGTCACGTCGATCGACCTGGACGACGACGATGACGACGACAACGGCCGGGGCGATGTCCTGCGCTGGGACATCGACATCACGGGCAAGGACGGCAAGCAGCACGAGCTGCGCGTCGACGCGAAGACCGGCAAGGTCACCGTGGACCGCGACGACGACGGTGACGACGACCGGGACGACCGCGCGGACGACCGGAACGACGACCGGGACGACCGCGCGGACGACCGGAACGACGACCGCGACGACCGTGCGGACGACCGGGACGACCGCGGCGACGACCGGGACGGCGACGACAGCTGACGGAAGCCCCGGCGGACACGTGCGAGCGGCCGAAGGCCCCCGGGGCGGCGTGGGTGCCGCCCCGGGGGCCTTCGGCACGCGCCCAGGTGCTCAGGAGCCCCCCGTCAGCCCCGCCACCAGCTCGTCCGCCGCGGCGTACGGGTCCAGGGTCCCCGCCACGATGCGCTCGGCCAGCGCGTGCAGGCGGCGGTCGCCGCGCAGGTCGGCGATCCTCTCGCGGAGCGCGGTGACGGCGATCGTCTCGACCTCGTGCGCGGCGCGGGCGGTGCGGCGCTCGGCCAGCACGCCGTGCTCCTCCATCCAGGCCCGGTGCTTCTCCAGGGCCTCCACGACCTCGTCCGTGCCCTGGCCCCGGGCGGCGACCGTCTTCACGATCGGCGGGCGCCAGTCGCCGGGGCCCCGGGACTCGCCCAGGCCCAGCATGTGGTTCAGCTCGCGGGCGGTGGCGTCCGCGCCGTCCCGGTCCGCCTTGTTGACCACGTACACGTCGCCGATCTCCAGGATCCCGGCCTTGGCCGCCTGGATGCCGTCGCCCATGCCCGGGGCGAGCAGCACGACGGAGGTGTCGGCCTGGGAGGCGATCTCCACCTCGGACTGGCCGACGCCGACCGTCTCGACGAGGACCACGTCGCAGCCCGCCGCGTCCAGCACCCGGATCGCCTGCGGCGCGGACCAGGCGAGGCCGCCCAGGTGGCCCCGGGTCGCCATCGAGCGGATGTAGACGCCCGGGTCGGAGACGTGGTCCGCCATCCGGATCCGGTCGCCCAGCAGCGCCCCGCCGGAGAACGGCGAGGACGGGTCGACGGCGAGGACGCCGACCCGCTTGCCCGCCCGGCGGTAGGCGGAGACCAGGGCCGAGGTGGAGGTGGACTTGCCGACGCCCGGCGAGCCCGTGAGCCCGACGACGTAGGCGTGGCCCGCCAGCGGCGCCAGCGCGGCCATCACCTCCCGCAGCTGCGGGGACGCCCCCTCCACCAGCGAGATCAGCCGGGCCACCGCACGCGGCCTGCCTGCTCGCGCCTGCTCGACCAGCGTGGGGACGTCCACGTCCACGTTCACCGCTCCGTTCGCCTTGCCCTGTCCTGAATCCGTACGGGTACCGCTACTTGCCCGGGACGCGGATGATCAGCGCGTCGCCCTGGCCGCCGCCGCCGCACAGCGCCGCCGCTCCGGTGCCGCCGCCGCGCCGCTTCAGCTCCAGGGCCAGGTGCAGGACGATCCGGGCGCCGGACATCCCGATGGGGTGGCCGAGCGCGATGGCGCCGCCGTTGACGTTGACCTTGTCCGAGGTGACGCCCAGGTCCTTCGTGGACTGGACGGCGACGGCCGCGAACGCCTCGTTGATCTCGATCAGGTCGAGGTCCTCGACGGTCAGGCCGTCCTTCTCCAGGGCGTGCCGGATGGCGTTCGAGGGCTGCGACTGGAGGGAGTTGTCGGGGCCCGCGACGTTTCCGTGGGCACCGATCTCGGCGATCCAGTCGAGGCCCAGCTCCTCCGCCCTGGCCTTGCTCATCACGACGACCGCGGCGGCGCCGTCGGAGATCTGCGAGGAGGTGCCGGCGGTGATCGTGCCGTCCTTGGCGAAGGCCGGGCGCAGCTTGCCGAGGGTCTGGGCGGTCGTCTCGGCGCGGATGCCCTCGTCCCTCGCGAAGAGGACCGGGTCGCCCTTGCGCTGCGGGATCTCGACCGGGGTGATCTCGGCCTCGAAGAGACCGTTCTTCTGGGCGGCGGCGGCCCGCTGGTGGGACTGCGCGCCGATCACGTCCTGGGAGGCGCGGTCGAGACCGAGGCGGCCGTTGTGCTTCTCGGTGGACTCTCCCATCGGGATGTTCTCGTACGCGTCGGTGAGGCCGTCGTACGCCATCGAGTCCAGCATCTCGATCGCGCCGTACTTGTGGCCCTCGCGGGACTTGGGGAGCAGGTGCGGGGCGTTGGTCATGGACTCCTGGCCGCCCGCGACCACCACGTCGAACTCCCCGGCGCGGATGAGCTGGTCGGCCAGCGCGATGGCGTCGAGCCCGGACAGGCACACCTTGTTGACGGTGAGCGCGGGCACGTTCATCGGGATGCCGGCCTTGACCGCGGCCTGCCGGGCGGGCATCTGGCCCGCGCCGGCCGTGAGCACCTGGCCCATGATCACGTACTGGACCTGGTCACCGCCGATGCCGGCCCGGTCGAGGGCTGCCTTGATGGCGAAGCCGCCGAGGTCGGCGCCCGAGAAGCTCTTGAGGGAGCCGAGGAGGCGGCCCATGGGCGTCCGGGCGCCCGCGACGATCACTGAGGTGGTGGTACCGGTCGTTGCTGGCATGGGCACGGCCCCTTGGGATCGGATGTGAACGAGGGTTTACCTGAATGTACTGAGCGGTGTCGCGCCCGTCATCCGGCAACCGGTGTGACGGCGCGCACGTTGCGTAACCATCGCGGTGGCGCTGCACTGGATCCATGCTGACGCGAATCGACCACATCGGGATCGCCTGTTTCGACCTGGACAGGACGGTCGAGTTCTACCGTGCCACGTACGGCTTCGAGGTGTACCACTCCGAGATCAACGAGGAGCAGGGCGTCCGGGAGGCGATGCTCAGGATCAACGGGACCTCGGACGGCGGGGCCTCCTACCTCCAGCTGCTGGAGCCCACCCGGGAGGACTCGGCCGTCGGCAAGTGGCTGGCGAAGAACGGGGAGGGCGTGCACCACATCGCCTTCGGTACGGAGGACGTGGACGGGGACGCCGCGGACATCCGCGAGAAGGGCGTCCGGGTGCTGTACGACGAGCCCAGGACGGGGTCGATGGGGTCCCGGATCACGTTCCTGCACCCCAAGGACTGCCATGGCGTCCTCACCGAACTGGTCACGAGCAGGACGGAGCACTGACCACCGCATACCCGGCCCGGTAGAGTGGGCGATTCCGGGCCGGGGCCGGGTCGGGGGCGTTCCGCGTCCTCGTCGTTCGTCTGTCACCATTCCCGGGGGACTCACGCCGGCGAGCAGCTCGTGCGGAGAGTCGCGACCAGGGTAGGGGGCTCCCCCGCTCGAACGAAGTTGAGAGCTCGGGGAAGGATGGGACCGCGCAGTGCGGGGCTACGAACGCCAGGAGAGCCACCTCGCTGAAGACGACCATCTCTCGCGGTTCGAAGCCGAGATGGACCGGCTGAAGACCGACCGGGAGAAGGCCGTCCAGCACGCCGAGGACCTCGGCTACCAGGTCGAGGTCTTGCGTGCCAAGCTGCACGAGGCCCGGCGCAATCTCGCGACCCGTCCCGCCTACGACAGCGCGGACCTCGGCTACCAGGCCGAACAGATGCTGCGGAACGCGCAGGCCCAGGCCGAGCAGATGCGCGGCGACGCCGAGCGCGAGCTGCGCGAGGCCCGTGCCCAGACGCAGCGGATCCTTCAGGAGCACGCCGAGCACCAGGCGCGCCTCCAGGCCGAGTTGCACACCGAGGCCGTCCAGCGCAGGCAGCGGCTCGACCAGGAGCTGGCGGAGCGCCGCCAGACCGTCGAGTCGCACGTCAACGAGAACGTCGCCTGGGCCGAACAGCTCCGCGCCCGCACCGAGTCGCAGGCCCGCCGGCTGCTGGAGGAGTCCCGCGCCGAGGCCGAACAGGCGCTGGCCGCCGCCCGCGACGAGGCCGCCCGGCTGGCCGAGGAGACCCGTCGGCGCACCGGCTCGGAGACCGAGACCGCCCGGACCGAAGCCGAAGCGATCCTGCTGCGCGCCCGCAAGGACGCCGAGCGCCTGCTCGGGGCCGCCTCCGCCCAGGCGCAGGAGGCCACCAGCCACGCGGAGCAGTTGCGCTCCAGCACGGCCGCGGCGACCGACCGGACCCGCCAGCAGACCGCCGAGCTGAACCGGTCGGCGGAGCAGCGCCTCTCGGAGGCCGAGACCCGGCTGCGCGAGTCCCGTCTGGAGGCGGAGAAGCTCCTCTCCGAGGCGAAGGACGCCGCCGGCAAGCAGCTGGCCGCCGCGGAGTCGCAGAACGAACAGCGCACCCGTACGGCCAAGTCGGAGATCGCCCGGCTGGTCGGCGAGGCCACCAAGAGCACCGAGGCGCTGAAGGAAGAGGCCGAGCAGGCTCTCGTCGACGCCCGCGCCGAGGCCGAGCGGCTGGTCGCCGAAGCGGGCGAGAAGGCCCGTACGGCCGCCGCCGAGGACGCCGCCGCCCAGCTGGCGAAGGCGGCCCGCAGCGCCGAGGAGGTGCTCACCAAGGCCTCCGAGGACGCGAAGTCGACGACGAAGGCGGCGGGCGAGGAGGCCGAGCGGATCCGCCGCGAGGCGGAGGCCGAGGCGGACCGGCTGCGCGGCGAGGCCGCCGAACAGGCCGACGAGCTCAAGGGTGCGGCCAAGGACGACACCAAGGAGTACCGGGCCAAGACGGTCGAGCTCCAGGAGGAGGCCCGCCGGCTGCGCGGCGAGGCCGAGACGCTGCGCTCCGAGGCGGTCGCCGAGGGCGAGCGCATCCGGGGCGAGGCCCGCCGCGAGGCGGTCCAGCAGCTGGAGGAGGGCGCCCGCACCGCCGAGGAGCTGCTGACCGAGGCCCGCTCCGACGCGGACGAGCTGCGCACCAAGGCGAACGGCGAGAGCGAGCGCATCCGCAGCGAGGCCGCCGAGCGGGCCGCGGCCCTGCGCAAGCAGGCCGAGGAGACGCTGGAGCGCACCCGGACCGAGGCCGACCGGCTGCGGGCCGAGGCCGAGGAGCAGGCGGCGGCCGTCACGGAGGCGGCCGAGCGGGCCGCGACCGAGCTGCGCGAGGAGACCGAGCGCGGCGTCGCCGCCCGGCAGACCGAGGCCGCCGAGGAGCTGGCCCGGCTGCACGCCGAGGCCGAGTCCCGGCTCGCCGGCGCCGAGGAGGCGCTGGGCGAGGCCCGCGCGGAGGCCGAGCGGATCCGCCGCGAGACGAACGAGGAGGCGGAGCGGCAGCGTGCCGAGGCCGCCGAGCGCGTCCGGGCGCTGACCGAGCAGGCCGGGGCGGAGGCCGAGCGGCTGCGCGACGAGGCCGCCGCCGACGCCGCCCAGTCCCGTGCCGAGGGCGAGAGTGTCGCCGTACGGCTGCGCGGTGAGGCCGCCGCCGAGGCGGAGCGGCTCAAGTCCGAGGCGCAGGAGAGCGCCGACCGGGTGCGCGCGGAGGCCGCGGCGGCCGCCGAGCGGGTCGCCGCCGAGGCCGCCGAGGCGCTGACCGCCGCCCAGGAGGAGGCCACGCGCCGCCGCCGGGAGGCCGAGGAGATCCTCGGCGCGGCCCGGACCGAGGCGGAGCAGGAGCGCGAGCGGGCCCGCGAGCAGAGCGAGGAGCTGCTCGCCTCCGCCCGCAAGCGGGTCGAGGAGGCCCAGGCCGAGGCGCACCGGCTCGTCGAGGAGGCGGACGCGAGGGCGACCGAGCTGGTCGCGGCGGCCGAACAGACGGCCCAGCAGGTACGGGACTCCGTCGCGGGCCTGCAGGAGCAGGCCGAGGAGGAGATCGCCGGGCTGCGCTCGACGGCGGAACACGTCGCGGAACGCACCCGGGGCGAGGCGCAGGAGGAAGCGGACCGGGTCCGCTCCGACGCGCACGCGGAGCGGGAGCGGGCCTCCGAGGACGCGATCCGGCTGCGCCGGGAGGCGAACGAGGAGGCGGCCCGGCTCCGGCGGGAGGCCGAGGAGGAGACCGACGCCGCCAAGGCGCTGGCCGAGCGGACGGTCTCCGACGCGATCGGCGAGTCGGAGCGGCTGCGCGCGGACACCTCCGAGTACAGCCAGCGGATGCGCACCGATGCGTCCGACGCGCTGGCGTCGGCGGAGCAGGACGCGTCGAAGGCCCGTGCCGAGGCCCGGCAGGACGCCAACCGGATCCGTTCGGAGGCGGCTGCCCAGTCGGACCGGCTGATGGCCGAGGCGGCCAACGAGAGCGACCGCGTCCGCAACGAGGCGGCCCAGGCCTCCGAGCAGCTCGTCGTCGAGGCCACCACGGAGGCCAACCGCCGCCGGGCCGAGTCCACCGAGCAGGCGGACCGGCTGCTGGCCGAGGCGACCGGCGAGTCCGAGCGGCTGCGCTCGGAGGCGGCCGAGCGGCTCGGCTCCGCGCAGGAGCACGCGGCCCGCACCCACGAGGAGGCGGCACGGCTGCGCGCGGAGGCCGAGTCGGCGTCCGAGGAGATGCGCTCGGAGGCCCGCCAGGAGGCGGACCGGCTGCTGGACGAGGCGCGCGAGGCGGCGGCCAAACGCCGGGCGGACGCGGCCGAGCAGGCGGACCAGCTCATCAACAAGGCGCGGGAAGAGGCCCTTCGTACGGCCACCGAGGCCGAGGGGCAGTCCGACACGATGGTCGGCGCGGCCCGCAAGGAGGCCGTGCGCATCACCTCCGAGGCGACCGTCGAGGGCAACACCCTGGTCGAGCGCGCCCGTGCGGACGCCGACGAACTGCTGGTCGGCGCCCGGCGCGACGCGACGGCGATCCGGGAGCGGGCCGAGGAGCTGCGGGCCCGGCTGGAGAGCGAGATCGAGGAGCTGCACGAGCGGGCCCGCCGGGAGACGTCCGAGCAGATGAAGACCGCCGGCGAGCGTGTCGACAACCTGATGAAGGCGGCGACCGAGCAGCGCGACGAGGCCGAGGCGAAGGCCAAGGAGCTGATGGCCCAGGCCAACTCGGAGGCGAGCAAGGTCCGTATCGCCGCGGTGAAACGGGCCGAGTCGCTGCTGAAGGAGGCCGAGGCCAAGAAGGCCGGGCTGATCCGCGAGGCGGAGAAGCTGCGCGCCGACGCCGAGGCCGAGGCCCGGCAGACGGTGGACGAGGGCAAGCGCGAGCTGGACGTCCTGGTGCGCAGGCGCGAGGACATCAATGCGGAGATCTCCCGTGTCCAGGATGTGCTCGAAGCGTTGGAGTCTTTCGAGGCTCCGACCGGGGGCGGGAAGCCGGCCGGCGGTTCCGCGGGAGGCGCCAAGGCCCCGGCTGCGGCGGGCACTCGATCGGGGGGCAAGTCGTCCGAGCGGTAGCCGATCCGCGATGCGCCGTGCTTCGTCATGGACATTCAGCCCTCCGAGTGGCAAGCACTCCGGGGGTCAGCCACTCAAAAGGGGTGTCATTCTCCAGATCAAACCGGCATCTTCACGCTGACACGCCGCAATGGCCCCTAGGATTCCCCCTATCACCTCACCGGTCTCATTCGACAGGAACCCCATGAGTGACCCTTCCTCCCCCTTCGGCTTCGAGCTCGTGCGACGTGGCTACGACCGCGGTCAGGTGGACGACCGCATCACCAAGCTCGTCGCCGACCGTGACAGTGCCCTGGCCCGAATCACCTCTCTGGAAAAGCGCATCGAGGAGCTGCACCTCGAGACGCAGAACGCCCAGGCCCAGGTAAGCGACGCAGAGCCGTCGTACGCCGGTCTCGGAGCCCGTGTCGAGAAGATTCTCCGCCTCGCCGAGGAGGAGGCCAAGGACCTGCGCGAGGAGGCCCGTCGCGCGGCCGAGCAGCACCGGGAGCTCGCCGAGTCGGCGGCCCAGCAGGTGCGCAACGACGCCGAGTCGTTCGCCGCCGAGCGCAAGGCGAAGGCCGAGGACGAGGGCGTCCGGATCGTCGAGAAGGCCCAGGGCGAGGCGAACACGCTCCGCACCGACGCCCAGAAGGACGCCCAGCAGAAGCGCGAGGAGGCCGACGCCCTCTTCGAGGAGACCCGCGCCAAGGCCGCCCAGGCCGCGGCCGACTTCGAGACGAACCTCGCCAAGCGCCGCGAGCAGTCGGAGCGCGACCTCGCGTCCCGCCAGGCCAAGGCCGAGAAGCGTCTCGCCGAGATCGAGCACCGCGCCGAGCAGCTCCGCCTGGAGGCCGAGAAGCTCCGCACGGACGCCGAGCGCCGGGCCCGCCAGACGGTCGAGACCGCCCAGCGTCAGGCCGAGGACATCGTCGCCGACGCCAACGCCAAGGCCGACCGGATCCGCAGCGAATCGGAGCGCGAGCTGGCGGCGCTCACCAACCGCCGCGACTCGATCAACGCGCAGCTGACCAACGTCCGCGAGATGCTGGCGACGCTGACCGGCGCCGCCGTGGCCGCCGCCGGCTCCCCGGTGGAGGACGAGTCCGCCACCCGCGGCGTCCCGGCCCAGCAGACCCGCTGACCCCCGGCACGTGTAATACCCCCGTGTGCGCCCGGTTCCGCCTTTGTGGTGGCGCCGGGCGCTCGGGCGTTCTAGCGTGAACGCATGATCGAGCTCGAGGGACTCACCAAACGATTCGGCAGCAAGGTCGCCGTCGATCATCTGTCGTGTCAGGTAAGACCGGGCATCGTGACCGGTTTCCTCGGCCCGAACGGGGCGGGCAAGTCCACCACGATGCGGATGATGCTCGATCTCGACAACCCGACCAGCGGTACGGTGCGCATCGACGGCAAGCACTACCGCGAACTCCAGGAACCGCTGAAGTACATCGGGGCGCTCCTCGACGCCAAGGCGATGCACGGCGGCCGCAGCGCGTACAACAACCTGCTGTGCCTGGCGCAGAGCAACCGCATCCCGAGCAGCCGGGTCGACGAGGTGCTCGACATGGTCGGCCTGAGCGCGGTGGCGAAGAAGAAGTCCAAGGGGTTCTCCCTCGGCATGGGCCAGCGGCTCGGCATCGCGTCCGCGCTGCTCGGCGATCCCGAGATCCTGATGTTCGACGAGCCGGTCAACGGACTGGACCCCGAGGGCATCCACTGGATCCGCAATCTGATGAAGGCGCTCGCGTCGGAGGGCCGGACGATCTTCGTCTCGTCCCACCTGATGAGCGAAATGGCGCTGACCGCCGACCATTTGATCGTGATCGGCCAGGGCAGGCTGCTCGCCGACACCTCGATGGCGGACTTCATCCGCGAGAACTCCCGCAGTTACGCGCGGCTGCGCTCCCCGCAGCAGGAGCGGCTGCGCGATGTGCTGCACCAGGAGGGTTTCACCGTGGTCGAGACGGCGGGCGGCGTCCTGGAGATCGACGGCGCCGGCACCGAGGAGTTGGGTGAGCTGGCCGCCCGGCACCAGGTGGTGCTGCACGAGTTGAGTTCCCAGCGGGCCTCGCTGGAGGAGGCGTTCATGCAGATGACCGCCGGTTCGGTGGAGTACCACGCCCATTCGGAACGGGACTTGGCGGTCGAACCACCCGCGGTGGGGGCCGGCTGGGGCGAGAGCTGGAACAAGCCCGGCAGCACCGACCGCACCGGCACCGACGGCAAGGGGGCGTGACGACCATGGCATCGGTACCCGCGGTTCTCACCTCGGAATGGACCAAGATCCGGTCGGTCTCCTCGACCACCTGGACCCTCATCGCCGCGTTCGCCGTCACGGTCGTGATGGGCGCGGCGCTGAGCGCCCTGCTGAACGCCACCTTCGACGACCTCTCGGAGGCGGAGCAGGCCACGTTCGACCCGACGTTCGTCAGCTTCTCCGGGACTGTTCTCGGCCAGCTCGCGATGGTCGTGTTCGGGGTGCTCGTCGTCGGCACCGAGTACAGCTCCGGCATGATCCGCACCTCGCTGGCGGCCGTGCCCCAGCGCGGGACGTTCCTCCTCAGCAAGATCACGGTGGCCGGTGCGCTGGCCCTCGTCGTGGGACTGCTCACCAGCTTCGTCTCGTTCTTCCTCAGCCAGGCCATGCTCGGCGACCGGGGCACCGACATCGGCGCGGAGAACGTGCTGCGCGCGGTGGTCGGCGGCGGGCTCTACATGGGGCTGATCGCGATCTTCTCCATGGGCGTGGCGGCGATGCTGCGCAGCTCCATGCTGTCGCTCGGCATCCTGATGCCGTTCTTCTTCCTGGTCTCGCAGATCCTCGCGGCGGTGCCGGGCGCCAAGAGCGTCGCCCGCTACTTCCCCGACCAGGCCGGTTCCAAGATCATGCAGGTCGTCCCGGACGCGCTGAACAGCGACCCGGCGCCCTACGGCCCCTGGGCCGGGCTCGGGATCATGGTGCTCTGGGTGCTGGCGGCGGTGATCGGCGGCTACCTCGTCCTGAAGAACCGGGACGCGTGAGGGGCGGGCCCCGGCACCTGTCCTGATCTGTGTGACGGTCCGCTCGCACGCAGTGCGCAACTTGGCCGGAACCGTCAGCGCCTGGTTATCCTCCTAACTCTTACGGGGGTGCGCGGCCGGGCGGCCCGAGCCCCGAACGACAGAGTGAGTCGATGGGGCTGGAGAATGATCGAGGCAGTCGGCCTGACCAAGCGCTACGGCGCGAAGACGGCCGTGGACGACCTTTCCTTCCAGGTGCGGCCGGGGGCCGTCACCGGCTTCCTCGGTCCCAACGGGTCGGGCAAGTCCACGACCATGCGCATGATCCTCGGCCTCGACCGCCCCACCTCGGGTCACGTCACGATCGGCGGTCACCCCTACCGCGACCTGCCGAACGCCCCGCGCCAGGTGGGCGCGCTGCTGGACGCCAAGGGCGTGCACGGCGGACGCACCGCCCGCAACCACCTGCTGTCCCTGGCCCAGCTGGCCGGCATCCCGGCGGCCCGGGTCGACGAGGTGCTGGGCGTCGTCGGCCTCAGGGACGTCGCCAAGCAGCGCTCCAGGGGCTTCTCGCTCGGGATGGGGCAGCGGCTCGGGATCGCGGCGGCGCTGCTCGGCGATCCGCAGGTCCTGCTGTTCGACGAGCCGGTCAACGGTCTCGACCCGGAGGGCATCCACTGGGTCCGCAATCTGATGAGGATGCTGGCCTCCGAGGGCCGTACGGTCTTCGTCTCGTCCCACCTGATGAGCGAGATGGCCCTCACCGCCGACCATCTGATCGTGATCGGGCGCGGCCGGCTGCTCTCCGACATGAGCGTCACGGACTTCATCTCCGCCAACTCCGCCGACTTCGCCCGGGTCCGGGTGCCGGACGACGGCCCCGAGGAGCGGCAGAAGCTGACGGCCTCGCTCGTCGAGGCGGGCGGCCGGGTCATGACGGAGCCGGGCGGTGCCCTGCGGGTCACCGGGCTGCCGCTGTCGCGGATCAGCGACCTGGCCCACGGGTGCGACGTACGGCTCTGGGAGCTGTCGCCGCACCAGGCCTCCCTGGAGGAGGCGTACATGCGCCTCACGCAGGGCCTGGTGGACTACCGCTCGACGGACGACGCCAAGGCGGGCCTCGTGGAGCCGCTCCCCCAGGACGCCCACGGAAGCGCCGACGGCTTCGCGTACCCCGAGCCGGTTGAGGTGCCGCAGGAGGGCTGGTACGCCCCGCCGCCGCCCGTTCCGGGCCGGGGCCCCGCACCCGGCGCACCCTCCTCCCCCGCAGCCGAGCCCTCTTCCGCCGCCGCGGCCGGAGAGCAGACCAGCAAGGACCTCCTCAGATGACGACGCCGGCCACCCCGCGGGCCCACCAGCAGGCGCCGGACGCCGGCCTGCTGGGCTCCTACGAGTCGCCGATCCCGATCCGGCCCGCCACCCTCGGCGACGCGGTCGCCTCGGAGTGGACCAAGATCCGTTCGGTGCGCGCCACGATCTGGACGCTCGGCGTGATGGTCGCGCTGATGCTGACGATCGGGCTGGGCACCGCCCTGCTGCTCGCGGTGGACGGCAACAGCGGCCTGTCGGGCGAGCCGGTCCTCGCCCTCGGCTTCTTCGGGGTGCTGCTGGGCTCGATCTGTGTGATCACGCTCGGTGTGCTGACCATCGGATCCGAGTACAGCACCGGCATGATCCGTACGACGCTGACGGCCTGCCCGAGCCGGGGCCGGGTGCTCGCGGCGAAGGCGATCGTCTTCTCCTCGCTGGCCTTCGCCGTCACGACGGTGACCGCGACGGTCGTGGCGGGGCTCCAGAACCTGATCCTGGACGGCGCTGCCGCGTCGGCCGACGACTGGCTGCGCGGCACGGTCGGAATCGGTCTCTACATCGCGGCCCTCGGCCTGCTGTCGCTCGGGATCGGCGCGATCGTGCGGCACTCGGCGGGTGCGATCACCATCATGATCGGCGTGGTGCTGCTGCCCCTGGTCCTCGCGCTGTTCATGTTCGCCGACAGTCTGCGGGGCGTTCAGCGCTTCCTGATCGAATACTCGATCCCCAACCAGATCGGTGCGCTGTACGGCACGACGATGACCGAGAGCGGTCCGTCCGGCTGGGAGCCGCTGCTGCTGATGCTGGTCCTGGCCGCCGCGGTCCTGGGCGGGGCGGTCGCGATACTGAACCGCCGCGACGTCTGAGGGCCCGCGCGAGGTCGAAGGGCCCGCGCGAGGTCGAAGGGGCCGACGAGGCCGGAGTGCCGCGCGGGGTCCGATGTGAAGGGGCCGGTCGGCCTCAGTGGCGCGGAGCGTTCCGGGACCGCTGCACCCTGGTGGTGCGGCGGTCCTTCGCGTTCCAGCACGCCTTGTGCCAGTGCCTGCGGTCGTCGATGCCGCCGAACTCGGGCCAGGTCACGAGGTGCGGGACCCCGGAGGGGATCTCCTGGTCGCAGCCGGGGCAGCGGTACCGCTTGCCCTGGGCGCTCGCGCCGCTCACCGGGCGCACCGACCACTCCTCGCCCTGCCAGCTCTCGGTGGCCCCTCCCCCGCCGTACCTGCCGGGCGCCGAGCCGGGGCGTTCGTCGGGACTCTCGCCGCCACGGGGGCGGTTTCGGCGCGGGGACACAGGACACCTCACGGGGCGGATCGGACACGGTATCGCCCAAGCCTAGAGCCTGGCGTCGGGGGCGGCGGCCGGGCTGTCCGGCGCCCCGTCCGGCAGTGGGGTGAGTTAGCGGAAAATCGCAACAACTTCCTCCCGGACCGTGCCTTTGGCACGTGTCAGACGTTGTTGCCGGTGGGGGAGAAACGCGTCGGCCGCAAGGAGGCAATAGGCGATGCGCATCGGAACGTTCGTTCTGGCAGCCCAGTTCCCGGGACAGGGGCCGGGTGAGGCCCTGCACCGGGCCGTCCGGTCCACCGAGGCCGCGGAGGAGAGCGGCCTCGACTCGGTCTGGCTGGCCGAGCACCACTTCGTGCCGTACGGGGTCTGCCCGTCCGCGACCACGCTGGCGGCGCTGCTGCTGGGCCGCACCCGCAGAATCCGGGTCGGCACGGCGGTCAGCGTCCTGCCCAACCACCACCCGGTCGCGCTCGCCGAGCAGGCCGCACTGCTGCACCTGACCAGCGGCGGACGCTTCTCGCTCGGGGTCGGCCGGGGCGGTCCGTGGGTCGACCTGGAGGTGTTCGGCGGCGGTCTCGACGCGTACGAGAACGGCTTCCCCGAGGCGCTCGGCCTGGTGCTCGACTGGCTGCGGAAGCCCCGCGTCGCGGGGCGCGGCGAGCGGTACGGCTTCCGCGAGGTGGCGGTGGTGCCGCGCGCGGACGAGCTGTGGGAAGGCCCGGCGGACGCGGGGCCGGGCGGCACGGGGCCCGAGGTCGTCGTGGCGTGCACCTCGCCGAAGAGCGTGCGGCTCGCGGCCCGGCAGGCGCTGCCGATGCTGCTGGGCATGCACTGCGGGGACGAGGAGAAGGCGGAGATGGTCGCCCTGTGGCGTACGGCCGCCCGGGAGGCCGGTCATCCGCCCGAGGTGGTGGAGGGGGCCGCACATGTGTCCGCCGGGGTGGCCCAGATCGAGGACGGCGCCGGTGAGGCCACGGAGATGCTGGTGAAGTCGATGCCCGGCTGGCTGCGCCAGGGGCTCGACGCCCATGTCACGGTCGACGAGAGGCACCGTGTGATGCGGGACCCGGTCGCGTACACGGAACTGCTGTGCGGGCTGCACCCGGTGGGCCCGCCGCGGCTGGCGGCCGACCGGCTGGCGGCCACCGCCGAGCGGACCGGGATCACGCGCTTCGCCCTCCTGGTGGAGGGTTCGGGCGATCTCGTCGCGACCGAGGAGAACGTCCGGCGGCTGGGTGCCGACGTCCTGCCGCTGCTCACCTGACCCGCGCACGCCGGTGCTTCCCCGGAGGCGTCCGACAGCCGGGATCGGTGGGATCAAATGGTGCGGTGGTGCGGGAGCTGCCGCCCCGGAGCCAAGTGCACCTCCCGCGGCCCGGGACGGCAGCAGAAGCGTTCAGCAGTCCCGAAGTTCGGGCGACTGGTTGAGCAACTGGCCCCTCACCGAGGTGAACTTGGCCAGTCGGTCGTCGACCGAGGCGTCCAGCGGGAACACCGCGACGCGGTGGCAGTTCTGGAATGCGATACGCACTCCGAAGTGCCGCTGGAGCGCGCCGCGTATCGCATCACTCGCGAGCGCGCGCAGCAGCTGACCTCGTGCCTGCTCGTCCGGCGGCGGCGTCTGGTTGTCGGCGAACTGTCCGCCGTCGACCTTCAGCTGAGCCACCAACGAGCTGATCATCTCCCATGCGAAGGGCAGGGAGGTCCGGACGCAGTCGACGAAGTCGGCTTCGTCGACCTCGCCTCGCTCGGCCTGTTCCAACAGCGCCGGTGAGACGTCGAGCGACATGGGTTCTCCTCTCGCGACCCCGGGCGATGGCCGGGGCCCTACGGGCAGGGAAGGGGGGCGGCGACGACGCAGCGTGCACGGACGGCGACCTCCTGCTTCCACCGTAAGCGCGCAGTCGGGGCCGCACCAGGAGATTGGGAACACAACCGGCCATTAACGAAGGGGCGCAAAGAGGGGCAAGCCCGCTCGGCGGTGATCCGGTGTGCACCGAGTGGCAGGGGGCGACGGGTGGGGAAATCGCGTCGAGCCCCCGTCGTCGAGTAGCGTTGCCGACCATGCGTCTCGTCATCGCCCGTTGCTCCGTGGACTACGCGGGCCGGCTCACAGCCCACCTGCCCTCCGCCCCCCGACTGATCCTGGTGAAGGCGGACGGAAGCGTCTCCATCCACGCCGACGACCGGGCGTACAAACCGCTCAACTGGATGTCCCCGCCGTGCACCCTGAAGGTGGGCGCCGACGGTGAGGAAGGCGTCTGGACCGTGGTGAACAAGGCGGGCGAAAAACTGATCATCACGATGGAGGAAGTCCTCCACGACTCGTCGTACGAGCTGGGCGTCGACCCGGGGCTCATCAAGGACGGCGTGGAGGCGCACCTCCAGGAGCTGCTCGCGGACCGGATCGAGATCCTCGGCGAGGGCCACACGCTGATCCGCCGCGAATACCCCACCGCCATCGGCCCGGTGGACATCCTGTGCCGGGACGCGAACGGGCAGACGGTGGCCGTGGAACTGAAGCGGCGCGGGGACATCGACGGCGTGGAGCAGCTGACGCGCTATCTGGAGCTGCTGAACCGCGACCCGCACCTCGCGCCGGTCCGGGGCGTCTTCGCCGCCCAGGAGATCAAGCCGCAGGCCCGGGTGCTGGCGACGGACCGCGGCATCGGCTGCCTGGTCCTGGACTACGACGCGATGCGGGGCATCGAGGACGACAAGCTGCGGCTGTTCTGAACGACGGCGCAACGGCGTCGACGAGGGCCGGGCGGCTCACGCGGAAGCGTGAGCCGCCCGGCCCTCGTGCGTTCAGCCGCCCGGCGTGCTCAGACCGCCGGGTCGACGGCCACTTCGGACTCCTCGACGGCCGCTTCGGACTCCGGGGCGCTCGCCGACTCGACGGGGCCGCTCGCGGAGGAGGAGCCCTGGGCCGGGGGCGGGGCCGGGGGCTCTTCGGTGGGCGTCTCGGTCGGCGTTTCGCTCTCGGACTCGGACGGCGTGGGGCTCGGGCTCTCGCTGTCGGTCTCCGTCGGCCGGGGCGAGGTCCTCGTCGGCGTCGGCTCGCTCGGGGAGCTGCTCCCGTCGTCCGTCGGGTCGTCCGTCCCCGGCGGCGTACCGCTCGACGTGGAGGCGCTCGGGGACGGGGAGCCGGAGGTGCTCGGGCTCGCCGAGTCCGAGGCGCTCGGAGTCGTGGACATCTCGCCGCCGGTGGTCTCCCCGGCCGGGGCGGAGCCGTCCTGCGGCTCCTCCGCGGGCGGGCCGTCGTCGGTCGGGGCCTCGGTGGACGTCTGCTCGGTGGTGACGTTGCGGCTGCCCGGCTCGTCGCCGTCGCCCGCGGTGACGCCGAGCGTGACGACGGTGCCGAGCACCGCGATCAGCACGGCGCCCGCGCCCGCGGCGGCCAGGTTGCGCCGGGCGCCGCCCAGGACGGCCCTGCCGGTCCTCCTGCGCGCGGCGGGGCCGGGCGACAGGGAGGAGACGACCGTGGGCTGCTCCTCGGCCGGCTGCCGCAGGAACGCGGGGGCGCCCGGGAACCCGCCGGGCGGCGTGCCCGGAGCGTCCTGGCGCACCATGGGCACCTCGTCGCCCGACGCGGTGCGGCCGAGGGGGGCGAAGTCGCCGGAGCGGTCCGCGACCAGGGCGAGCGCGCGGCGTCCGGCCACGGCCCCGGACCTGTCGGCGAGCGCGCCGCGCATCCCGATCGAGGTCTCCAGCTCGGTCCTGGCCCGGTCCGGATTGCCGGTGCAGAGCGCGAGGACGCCCAACTCGTGGTGGAAGTACGCCTCCTCGGCGACCTCGCCGGCGATCCTGGCGGCCTCCTGGCCGATCCTGAGGGCCCGCTCCCAGGCCCCCCAGCCCTGCCCCGCCGCGAAGGCCGGGGAGGCGCTGCGGGCCAGCAGGACGGCGGCGCTGGCCGCTCCCGCCTCGTCTCCCGGGACCAGCCGGCCCAGGGAGGCGACGATCGCGTCCGCCTCGGCGACGGCGCGCTCCGGGGTGACCGAGGGGTGCGAGGCCCACCAGGCGTAG
The DNA here is from genome assembly GCF_041435495.1 of Streptomyces sp. NBC_01116. Classification (NCBI taxonomy): domain Bacteria; kingdom Bacillati; phylum Actinomycetota; class Actinomycetes; order Kitasatosporales; family Streptomycetaceae; genus Streptomyces; species Streptomyces sp. NBC_01116. Next base: position 6,006,289 of record NZ_CP108644.1, on the reverse strand, counting down.
TGCTGGGCGGCGGTACGGGCGTGGGCGGCGGCGTCGTCCTCGTAGTCGGCCGCCGTCAGCTGGGCGAGGACTCCGGCGGCGAGGCGGTAGCGGGGCCCGGCCGGGGAGAGCAGGCCGCAGCCCGCGAGCTCGCCGAGCGCGGCGTCCGCGTGGGTGTCGCCCACGAGGGCCGGCAGATGGGCCTGGTGGGGCACCTCGCCGCCGAGGGCGACGGCGAAGCGCAGGGTGGCGCGGGCCGCCTCGCTGAGCCGGGAGGCGAGCAGCGCGGCGGGCGCGGCGCCCTCGCCGAGGCTCGGCAGCGGGACGTCGAGTGCTTCTGCGGACGCCGCGGGGGCCGGCGGCGCGTCGTCCGCGCGTGGCTCGAAGTAGTCGTACTCGTCGAAGGCTTCGGGGCCGGCACGGAGCCGGTCGCGCTGCACGAGGAGCGATCCGGCCTGGACGAAGCGGAGCGGCAGGCCCTCGGACTCGAACCAGAGGTCGCCCGCCCAGTTCCGCTCCTCCTCCGTGAGGGGGCGCTCGACGACCTTCTCCAGCAGCGACAGCGAGGCGCCGCGGCCGAGTCCGGCGAGGAGCACCTCCTCCAGGTGGGCGTCGACGCCGGGGTTGGTGACGTCGAGGGTGGCGGCGAGCAGGAAGGCGCACTCGGGGGTGGCGGCGAGCAGTTCGTCGAGGGCCGCTCCGCCGATCTCCAGGTCGTCGACGGTGACGACGGCGCCGATGGACCGGACGAGCGCGAGCAGTTCGTCGCGGTCGGGGCGGTGGCCCGGGGCCTTGAAGACGGTGTCGAAGAGGGCGTGCAGCAGATCGGCGCCGGTGCGGCCCCGGCCGTTGAGGCGGACGACCCCGTCGGGGGCCAGGTCCGCGCAGTCGGCGGCGACGGCGTCCAGCAGCGCGGTGCGGCCGGATCCGGCCTGTCCGGTGAGGCGGACGCTGCGGCCGCGCGCCAGCAGGCGGACGAGGCGCTCGCGCTCCTCCTGCCGCTCCAGGAGCGGCAGCTGCGGGGCGGGCGGTCCTGCGGGCACCGGGGGCGCGCCGGCGCGCTCGTGGTCGGCGCGTTCGGCGGGGGTGCGGCGGACCGGGGCGTCGGGGCCCGAGCCGGGCGGGCAGGACTCGACCTCGCTGCCGTCGACGGGGTTGACCGTGAGCAGCAGGTCGCCGACGGTCAGCTGGACGACGCGGACCTGCTGCGGTGTCCCCGGGCCCAGGTCGGCGCCGCCTGATTCGCGGGACGGCCGACGGAGGCCGGGCTCACCGCCGGAGCGGTCGTGGCCCTGCCCGTACTCATCGGGTGCCCGGTGTGTCGGGTCCATCGCAAAGTCCCCCAGACGCGTCGTGCGCGGTTGCCCCTCCCGGCCTCACACGCGCCCCGCTGTCGCTTCCGGTCCGGTGTCCGCCCATGGGTTCGTTGTCATTCGGCGGACGGCCGAACCCTAGACCTTGACTCAGTATTCATGAACCGCCGGGGTGCCACGCCGTCCAGGACGTCACGTTCCGGTGAGGATTGCGTGACTTCTGCCGCCGGGTGCGGTCCGTCCGGCCGTGCGGATCCCGGCGCGCGGCGCACGGCCGTCCGGATTCCGGCGCGGCGAGCGGCGCCCTCCGGATCCCGGCGACGGCGGGGCGAGCGGCCGCGCGCGTCTTCTAGACGCGCGGCAGCGACTCCGCGGCGATGCCGCCCTCGATGGCCAGGATGCGGTGCAGCCGGGTGGCCACCAGGAGGCGCTGCATCTGCGGTGGCACGCCGCGCAGCACGAGGCGCCGTCCGGTCCGTCCCGCCCGGCGGTGGGCCCCCATGATGACGCCGAGTCCGGTGGCGTCCCAGGAGTCCAGCTCGGTCAGGTCCAGCACGAGGTCGCCGACTCCGTCGTCCACGGCCGAGTGCAGGACCGTACGGGCGTCCGCCGCGCTTCGGACGTCGAGGCGGCCCCCGACGACCAGCTCGGCGTGGTCGCCCCTGATGTGCATATGCGCTCCCCGGTCATGCTCCGTAGAAGGTCCGTCTGTTCGTCTGTCTGTCTGTTCCGCTGTCGGCTCTGCCGCAGGCCCTGCCGCCGTTACGCATGGTCAGTCCCTGCGCCTGTCCCTGCCACCACTGACTGTCCCGGCGACAGGGAAGTTGCCGCCTGTAAGCGAACCGATACCGAATTCACTCGGTGGAGTGACTCCGGTTCGCCGGAGACCGGTGCTTGCCCGGTAAGATCCCCGGCTCCCCCGGCCCGGACAGCGGCGGGCCGACGGGCCGAGGGGGCGGTTCCGGTCAGTACGTGTAGAAGCCCTGCCCGCTCTTGCGTCCGATGTCACCCGCGTCGACCATCCGGCGCATCAGCTCCGGGGCGGCGAACTTCTCGTCCTGCGACTCGGCGTAGATGTTGCCGGTGGCGTGCAGCAGGATGTCGACGCCGGTCAGGTCCGCGGTGGCGAGCGGGCCCATGGCGTGGCCGAAGCCCAGCTTGCAGGCGATGTCGATGTCCTCGGCCGAGGCCACGCCCGACTCGTACAGCTTGGCGGCCTCGACGACGAGCGCCGAGATCAGCCGGGTGGTGACGAAGCCCGCCACGTCCCGGTTGACGACGATGCAGGTCTTGCCGACCGACTCGGCGAACTCCCGGGCGGTCGCGAGGGTTTCGTCGCTGGTCTTGTAGCCGCGCACCAGCTCGCAGAGCTGCATCATCGGGACCGGGGAGAAGAAGTGCACGCCGACGACGCGCTCCGGACGCTCCGTCACGGCCGCGATCTTGGTGATCGGGATGGCGGAGGTGTTGGAGGCGAGGACGGTGTGCTCGCCGACGACCTTGTCCAGGGTCCGGAAGATCTCGTGCTTGACTTCCAGCTTCTCGAAGACGGCCTCCACGACGATGTCCGCGTCGGCCACGGCGTCGAGGTCGGTGGTCGTGGTGATGCGGGCGAGCGCGGCCTCGGCGTCGGCCGCGTCCAGCTTGCCCTTGGAGACGAACCTGTCGTACGAGGACGTGATCCCGTCACGACCCCGGGTCAGCGCGGCGTCAGTGACGTCCCGCAGCACGACGTCCCAGCCCGCCTGGGCGGAGACCTGCGCGATCCCGGATCCCATGAGTCCGGCCCCGATGACGGCGAGCTTCCTGGCCACGTTCGCACCCCTTGGTTTCTGTTCGCCCGTGCGCACTTGTTCACGGCGGTTCACATGCTCTCCGGCGGAGGTTAGTACTCGTCGGGCGCGCTGGGGCGGTGAAGAGATGCGCGTCACGTCTCAGATGACGGACATCACACCGGGACGCGTCATTCGGCTCCGCGTCGCGCGTAGTTGAGTACCTGATCGCCGAGGAGACCCTCGATGCCGTCGAGGACGCCGAGGGCGTCGTGGGAGACCTCGACGGCCTTGCGGCCCTTCATCATCTCCTGGGTGCTCTCGCACTTCACGCCGTTCCGCTATCCGGTGGACGCGGTACGGGACGCCTACACCGGCTCGTACGCCACCGCGCACATGCTCTACGGGGTCCTCGTCGCCGCGGGCCTCGCCGCCGCGGCCGTGACCGTGGGCACACGGGTCTTCCGGCGGGCCGGAGCGTAACTACGCTGGGCCCATGGTCAATCTGACGCGCATCTACACCCGGACCGGCGACCAGGGCACCACGGCCCTCGGCGACATGAGCCGCACAGCCAAGACCGATCTGCGGATCTCGGCGTACGCGGACGCCAACGAGGCCAACGCGGCGATCGGGACCGCCATCTCGCTGGGGCAGCTGCCCGAGGAGCTGGTGAAGGTCCTCGTACGCGTCCAGAACGACCTCTTCGACGTGGGCGCGGACCTGTGCACCCCGGTGGTCGAGGACCCGAAGTACCCGCCGCTGCGGGTCGAGCAGTCCTACATCGACAAGCTGGAGGCGGACTGCGACACCTTCCTGGAGGAGCTGGAGAAGCTCCGCAGCTTCATCCTCCCGGGAGGTACGCCGGGGGCCGCCCTGCTGCACCAGGCGTGCACCGTGGTCCGGCGGGCCGAGCGGTCCACCTGGGCGGCGCTGGAGGTGCACGGGGAGTCGATGAACACGCTGACCGCCACCTACCTCAACCGCCTCTCCGACCTCCTGTTCATCCTGGCGCGGAGCGCGAACAAGGAGGTCGGGGACGTGCTGTGGGTGCCGGGCGGCGAGCGGTAGGCGCTTGGCCCTAGAAGCGGTCGGCCGGCTCCCGTTCCGTCACGGCGCCCTCGGGAGCCCGCTTCGGCCACACCGTGTAGCCGCCCGCGATGATCAGGTTGATGCCGATCACCAGGCCCATCTTCTGCTGCCAGCCCCGCAGCGAGCTGATCTCCCCGCCGGGGCCGACGTACCAGATCGCCGCCTGGAGCAGGCCCGCCGCGACCACCGCGGCCAGGATCCAGCGGGCGGCGGTACGCCACTCGTGGACGGCGCGCGCCATGCCGTACTTCGGCGGCTTCACCGGCGGCGGGCCGCCGAACCAGCGGTGGGCGACCCAGGCGTCCACCTTCTTGATGGTGTGGTGGCCGAGCCCCACCGTGAAGCCGATGTAGACGGCGGCCAGCCCGTGCTTCCAGTCGGGCTCGGCCCCGTTCTTCAGGTCGATGGCCGTCACGACCAGCAGCACGACCTCCAGCAGCGGCTCGCACAGCAGCACCGCCGCCCCGAGCCCCGGTTTCCTCGCGACGTACCGCAGGGCGAGTCCGGCGGCCAGCAGAACCCAGAATGCGACCTCGCAGGCCACGACCAGTAGGGCGATCACGACTCTCTCCTCCCGTTCTCCTCCAGCCTCCCGGCCGCCGGGCGCGGAGACGTCGTCGGCAGTGACGAAACGGGACTGCATCCTTCGATGTAGTCGCGGATCGGCCCGCGAAGGGAGGTACGGGGGCGGCGGTGCGTGTTGGATGGAGAAGTGCTCACCTCGATCCGCCCCGACCGCGACGCGGTGGCCCTGGCCTGCTCCGGGCTGCTCGGGGGGCTGCTGCTGTGGCTGCTGGGCCTCCACACCCAGGGCGGCCGGTCCTTCTCCGCGGCCTGGGTCACCCTCGTACCGCTGACCGCCATGGCCGCGGCCGAGCTGCTGCGCCGCACCGCCCCGCGCACGGCACTGACGGTCGGCACACTCGCGCTGGTGGCGGACCAGTTCACCTGGGGCAACCTCGCCACCGTCCTGATGTTTACGGACGTCATGTACGCGGCCGTGCTGTACGGGCCCCCGGCCGCCGCCCGCCGCCTCCCGGTAGCCACGCTCCTGATCACCGTCGCGTCCACGATCGGCTTCCTGGCCTGGTTCCGTAAGCCTGAGGCACTGTTGATCGGCCTGGTCATCGGGCTGGTCTCCTTCGTCCCCGCCCTCACGGGCGTCAGCGTGCGCACCCACCGCACCTCCGCCGAAGCCGCCCGGCTGGCCGCCGCACAGACCGCGCGGCTGGCCGAGATGGACCGGACGCAGGCGGTGATCGCCGAGCGGGCCCGGATGGCCCGGGAGCTGCACGACATGGTGGCCAACCACCTTTCCGCCGTGGCGATCCACTCCACCGCCGCCCTGTCCATCGACGACCCGGACACCTCCCGGAACGCCCTGAAGGTGATCCGCGAGAACAGCGTCGAAGGGCTGTCGGAGATGCGCCGGCTGATCGGTCTGCTGCGGGAGGGCGGCGAGGACCAGGCCCCGGCCGCGGCCCCGACGCTCGCCGCCCTGGACAGCCTGGTCGAGCAGACGAACGTCAACGGGACGTCCGGCGGGCTGGTCTGCACCCTGGAGGACACCCGGGAGGAGGCGGCCGGGGCGCTGCCGACGCCGGTCGAGCTGGCCGCGTACCGGATCGTCCAGGAGTCCCTGACCAACGCCCTCAAACACGCCGCGCCCGGCCCGGTGGTGGTGCGGATCGGCCGGGCCGGGGAGCTGCTGACGGTCGAGGTGACCAGTGTGTTCGGCAGCCGCCCCGGCCCCACGGCGCCCGGTTCGGGGGCGGGCCTGGTGGGCATGCGGGAGCGGGTGACGCTGCTCGGCGGGACGTTCGACGCCGGGGCCGAGCCGGGAGACGACAGCGACCGCGACGGCGACGGCGACAGCGACGGTGGTGGCGGCGGGACCAAGATCTGGCGGGTGCGGGCTCAACTGCCCGTGACGGAAGGGACGATGCGGGGATGACGATCCGGGTACTGGTCGCGGAGGACCAGGCGGCGGTGCGCGCGGGGCTGGTGCTGATCCTCTCCAGCGCGCCGGACATCGAGGTCGTCGTAGAGGCGGGGGACGGCGAGGCGGCGGTGCGCCTGGCGCGTGAACTCCGCCCGGACCTGGTGCTGATGGACGTGCAGATGCCGCGCCTCGACGGGGTGGCGGCGACGCGGCAGGTGGTCGAGGAAGGGCTCGCGGACGTCCTGGTGCTGACCACGTTCGATCTGGACGAGTACGTCTTCGGGGCGCTGCGCGCGGGGGCCTCCGGCTTTCTGCTGAAGAACACCGACGCCCGCGATCTGCTGGAGGCGGTACGGACGGTGGCGCGCGGCGAGGGGCTGATCGCCCCGGCCGTGACCCGGCGGCTGATCGCGGAGTTCGCGGGGGCGTCCCCCGCACCCGGCCGCGGGACGGCGGATCCGACGGTGCTGGACGCGCTCACCCGGCGCGAGCGCGAGGTGCTGGGGTGCCTGGGCGAGGGCCTGTCGAACGCGGAGATCGCGCTCCGCCTCTCGATGGCCGAGGCCACGGTGAAGACCCACGTCAGCAGGCTGCTGGGCAAGCTGGAGCTGCGCAGCCGGGTTCAGGCGGCGGTCCTGGCGCAGGAGTTGGGTATCCGGGCCACGTCCTGATCTTTGGTCCAGACCTCTTGACGATTGGTCCAGACCTTCCTACTGTCACCGTCACACACTGCGGTGAGTACGAGAGCACCCGTACTCAGGGCGGCGCAGGGTTTGCAGTCCACGAATCACCCCCGTTTGTTGGACCTCACCCGAGGAGCACCGTTGAGCACTGATACCCCCCAACGTCGATCCAGATTCAGATGGATCCCGTCCGTGAGCGGCCGTTCCAAGGTCGTCGCGGGCCTGACCGCACTGGTCGTGCCGCTCGCCGCGATGGTGGGCCTCGCCTCCCCCGCCTCGGCAGCCGCGTCGGCCACGGCGACGTACACCAAGAAGTCGGACTGGGGCAGCGGCTTCGAGGGCCAGTGGACGGTGAAGAACACCGGCACCACCGCGCTCTCCTCCTGGACCGTCGAGTGGGACTTCCCCTCGGGCACCACGGCCGGCTCCGCCTGGGACGCCACCCTCACCAGCAGCGGCGGCCACTACACCGCCAAGAACCTTTCCTGGAACGGGTCCGTGGCGCCCGGCGCCAGCATCAGCTTCGGCTTCAACGGCACCGGCTCCGGCTCCCCCACGGGCTGCAAGCTGAACGGCGCCTCCTGTGACGGTGGCAGCGTCCCCGGCGACAACGCCCCCTCGGCGCCCGGCACCCCGACCACCAGCGATGTCACCGACACCTCGGTCAAGCTCAGTTGGAGCGCGGCGACCGACGACAAGGGCATCAAGAACTACGACGTCCTGCGGGACGGCGCGAAGATCGCCACGGTCACCGGCACCACGTACACCAACACCGGTCTGACCGCCGGCACCGACTACTCCTACGCCGTGCAGGCCCGGGACACCGCCGACCAGACGGGCCCGGCCTCCGGCGCCGTCTCCGTGCGGACCACCGGCGGCGGTGGCGGACAGCCCGGCGGCGACAAGGTCAACCTGGGTTACTTCACCAACTGGGGCGTCTACGGGCGCAACTACCACGTCAAGAACCTGGTGACGTCCGGCTCGGCCGCGAAGATCACGCACATCAACTACGCCTTCGGCAACGTGCAGAACGGCAAGTGCACCATCGGTGACTCGTACGCCGACTACGACAAGGCGTACACCGCCGACCAGTCCGTCGACGGCGTCGCCGACACCTGGGACCAGCCCCTGCGCGGCAACTTCAACCAGCTGCGCAAGCTGAAGGCCAAGTACCCGCACATCAAGATCCTCTGGTCGTTCGGCGGCTGGACCTGGTCCGGCGGCTTCGGCCAGGCCGTGCAGAACCCCGCCGCCTTCGCCCAGTCCTGCTACGACCTGGTCGAGGACCCCCGCTGGGCCGATGTCTTCGACGGCATCGACCTCGACTGGGAGTACCCCAACGCCTGTGGTCTGACCTGTGACACCAGCGGTCCGGCCGCGCTGAAGACCATGGCCGACGCCATGCGGGCGAAGTTCGGCACGAAGAACCTGGTCACCGCCGCCATCACCGCGGACGGCTCCAACGGCGGCAAGATCGACGCTGCCGACTACGGCGGCGCCTCCCAGTCCTTCGACTGGTACAACGTGATGACGTACGACTTCTTCGGCGCCTGGGCGGCCAAGGGCCCGACGGCCCCGCACTCGCCGCTGACCCCGTACACCGGCATCCCGCAGGCCGGCTTCTCCTCCTCCGAGGCCATCGCCAAGCTGAAGGCCAAGGGTGTCCCGGCCAAGAAGCTGCTGCTCGGCATCGGCTTCTACGGCCGCGGCTGGACCGGCGTCACCCAGTCCGCCCCCGGCGGCACGGCGACCGGCGCGGCCCCGGGCACGTACGAGGCGGGCAACGAGGACTACAAGGTCCTGAAGAACACCTGCCCGTCCACCGGCACCATCGCCGGCACCGCCTACGCGCACTGCGGCACCAACTGGTGGAGCTACGACACCCCGGCCACCATCGGCACCAAGATGACCTGGGCGAAGAACCAGGGCCTCGGCGGCGCGTTCTTCTGGGAGTTCTCCGGTGACACCACCAACGGTGAACTGGTGAACGCCATCAAGAGCGGCCTCCAGTAGTCACGCCGGTGCTCCCCACGCCGTAACGGCAAGCACCACCCCGGAAAAGCACCGGGGAGACGGGTCCGCCCCCCGTCTCCCCGGTTTTTCGCTGTGTACGCGCGGTTACGCGACGCCCTCGGGCCCCATCGACCCGCCCCCGGGCTCCGTCCGGGAGGGACCCCCTCCCAGCGGGGCCGCCCGGGAGGACCTCCTCCCAGCGGGGCCGCCCGGGAGGGACCCCCTTCCAGCGGGGCCGCCTGTCAGGCCACGTTCACCCGCTGGCCGGGCGGCGCCGCCTCCAGCCAGGCGAGGAAACCGGTCAGGGCGTCCTCGCTCATCGCCAGCTCCAGGCGCGTCCCGCGGTGGAGACAGCCGAGCACGACGGAGTCGGACAGGAGCGCGAGCTCCTCCTCGCCCTCCGGCAGCCGGCGGGCGATCACCTCGATCGCAGAACGCTCCAGGCCCCGGCGGGGGCGAGGAGCGTAGGAGAAGACCCGGAACCAGTCGACGCGGTCACCGCTGTAGCGGGCGACCCCGTAGACCCAGCCCTTGCCGAGCGCATCGGGTTCCTCCGACACGTCCCAGCGCAGGCTGCAGTCGAAGGTCCCTCCGGACCGCTGGATCAGCCTCCGGCGCAGGCCGAAGACGAACAGTCCCAACAGGACCGTGACGATGACGGACGCGCCCACCCACAACGCGAGGACCATCTCCACCGACCTCCTCGCATCGTCGAGTAACGAACACCGAAACCGTATTGCACCTGCATCGCCTCAGCCGCGACACGGCTGGATTGCTCCAGCTCGGGCCGCGGCTGAGTAAAGACATCTGTCCGTGGGGGTGCTAGCGCACCGCCACCGCGCGCAGTCGCACGTCGGCACGCCGCTGGGCAGCGGCGTCCGCGTCCGACTTCGCGAGTTCCAGCGCCCGCTCGGCGCGCTCGACATCGATCTCGTCGGCCAGCTCGGCGATCTCGGCCAGCAGCGACAGCTTGTCGTCCGCGAACGAGATGAATCCACCGTGCACAGCGGCGATGACGGTGCCGCCCTCACTCGTGCGGATCGTCACCGGGCCCGATTCCAGCACACCGAGAAGCGGCTGGTGACCGGGCATGACGCCGATGTCGCCGGACGTGGTGCGCGCGACGACCAGGGTGGCCTCGCCGGACCAGACACTTCGGTCGGCGGCGACCAGCTCGACATGCAGCTCAGCAGCCAAGGGTGGCTCCTCGGGTCACCACCCGGCCGCCCGGCCGGGTGTCGGTTCAATTCTACGGGGCGTGGTGAGGGGGGCGGGACACACCCACCCCCCTCGGTGAGCCGGAGGCTCAGGAGACGCCGAGCTCCTTGGCCTTGGCCTTCAGGTCGTCCAGGCCACCGCACATGAAGAACGCCTGCTCGGGGAAGTGGTCGTAGTCCCCGTCGCAGATCGCGTTGAACGCGGAGATCGACTCGTCGAGCGGAACGTCCGAACCGTCCAGGCCGGTGAACTGCTTGGCGGCGTGGGTGTTCTGCGACAGGAAGCGCTCGACGCGACGGGCACGGTGGACAACGAGCTTGTCCTCCTCGCCCAGCTCGTCGATACCGAGGATCGCGATGATGTCCTGGAGGTCCTTGTACTTCTGGAGGATCCCCTTGACGCGGCTGGCCGCGGCGTAGTGGTCCTGCGAGATGTAGCGCGGGTCCAGGATGCGGGACGTGGAGTCCAGCGGGTCCACGGCCGGGTAGATGCCCTTCTCGGAGATCGGACGGGAGAGAACCGTCGTCGCGTCGAGGTGGGCGAACGTGGTGGCCGGGGCCGGGTCGGTCAGGTCGTCCGCGGGGACGTAGATCGCCTGCATCGAGGTGATCGAGTGACCACGCGTCGAGGTGATGCGCTCCTGGAGCACACCCATCTCGTCGGCCAGGGTCGGCTGGTAACCCACCGCGGACGGCATGCGGCCGAGCAGCGTGGAGACCTCGGAGCCGGCCTGCGTGAAGCGGAAGATGTTGTCGATGAAGAGCAGCACGTCCTGCTTCTGCACATCGCGGAAGTACTCCGCCATGGTCAGGGCGGACAGGGCCACGCGCAGACGCGTCCCCGGCGGCTCGTCCATCTGGCCGAAGACGAGCGCGGTCTTCTCCAGAACGCCCGACTCGGTCATCTCGTCGATGAGGTCGTTGCCCTCACGGGTGCGCTCACCGACGCCGGCGAACACCGACACACCGTCGTGCAGCTTCGCCACACGCATGATCATTTCCTGGATGAGGACCGTCTTGCCGACGCCCGCACCACCGAACAGACCGATCTTGCCGCCCTTGACGTACGGGGTCAGCAGGTCGACGACCTTCAGGCCGGTCTCGAACATCTCGGTCTTCGACTCGAGCTGGTCGAAGGCCGGGGCCTTGCGGTGGATCGGCCAGCGCTCGGTGATCTGCGCCTCGGCCTCCGGCTCGTTCAGGATCTGACCGAGGGTGTTGAACACCTTGCCCTTGGTGATGTCACCGACGGGGACGGTGATGCCCGTGCCCGTGTTGGTCACCGGGGCCTGGCGGACCACGCCGTCGGTGGGCTGCATCGAGATCGCGCGGACCATGCCGTCGCCCAGGTGCTGGGCGACTTCGAGGGTCAGCGTCTTGCGGGCGCCGTCCTCGGCCGGGTCGGCGACCTCGATGTGGAGGGCGTTGTAGATCTCCGGCATCGCGTCGACGGGGAACTCCACGTCGACGACCGGGCCGATGACCCGGGCGACGCGGCCCGTGGCAGCGGCCGTCTCAACTGTCGTCGTCATTACTTGTCACTCCCCGCGGTCGCGTCGGCCAGAGCACTGGCACCGCCGACGATCTCGCTGATTTCCTGGGTGATTTCGGCCTGTCGGGCCGCGTTGGCAAGCCGGGACAGGCTCTTGATGAGGTCTCCGGCGTTGTCGGTGGCCGACTTCATCGCGCGGCGGCGGGCAGCGTGCTCGGAAGCTGCTGCCTGCAGCAGTGCGTTGTAGATGCGGCTCTCGACATAGCGCGGCAGAAGGGCGTCCAGGACGTCCTCGGCCGACGGCTCGAAGTCGAACAGCGGAAGGATCTCACCCTTGCGGGTGCTCTCCTCGGCCACCTCGTCGAGCGAAAGCGGCAGCATCCGGTCGTCGACCGCGTTCTGCGTCATCATCGACACGAATTCCGTGAAGACGATGTGCAGCTCGTCGACGCCGCCCTCGGCCGTGTCCTTCTGGATGGCCTCGATCAACGGGGCGGCGATGCTCTTGGCATCGGAGTACGCCGGGTTGTCGGTGAAGCCGGTCCAGGAGTCCTCGACCTTGCGCTCGCGGAAGCCGTAGTACGCGACACCCTTGCGGCCGACGATGTACGTGTCGACCTCCTTGCCCTCGGAGGCAAGGCGCTCCCGCAGTCGCTCCGCGGCCTTGATGGCGTTGGAGGAGTAGCCGCCGGCCAGACCGCGGTCGCTCGTGACGAGCAGGACCGCGGCCCGGGTCGGGGCGTCGACCTCGGTGGTGAGCGGGTGCTTGGCGTTGGAGCCGGTCGCCACCGCGGTCACCGCACGGGTGAGCTCGGTCGCGTACGGCTGGGACGCCGCCACCTTGCGCTGTGCCTTGACAATGCGCGAGGCGGCGATCATCTCCATCGCCTTGGTGATCTTCTTGGTCGCGGTGACGGCTTGGATGCGGCGCTTGTAAACGCGAAGCTGAGCGCCCATCGATCAGCCCTCGCCCAGGAGCTTGCCGTCCGAGGTCTCGAACTGCTGCTTGAAGGCGGCGATCGCGTCGGCGATCGACTGCAGCGTGTCGTCGGACATCTTGCCGCCCTCGGCGATGCTGGTCAGGAGGTCCTTGCGCTCACGGCGCAGGTACTCCAGCAGCTCGGACTCGAAGCGACGGATGTCCTCGACCGGGACGTCGTCCATCTTGCCCGTGGTGCCGGCCCAGACCGAGACGACCTGCTCCTCCATCGGGAACGGGGCGTACTGCGGCTGCTTCAGCAGCTCGACCATGCGCTTACCGCGCTCCAGCGAGGCCTTCGAGGCCGCGTCCAGGTCGGAACCGAAGGCGGCGAACGCCTCCAGCTCGCGGTACTGGGCGAGGTCCACGCGGAGCCGGCCGGAGACCTGCTTCATGGCCTTGTGCTGGGCGGAGCCACCGACTCGGGAGACCGAGATACCGACGTTGAGCGCCGGACGCTGACCCGCGTTGAACAGGTCGGACTCCAGGAAGCACTGGCCGTCGGTGATGGAGATGACGTTGGTCGGGATGAACGCCGACACGTCGTTCGCCTTGGTCTCGACGATCGGGAGGCCCGTCATCGAGCCGGCGCCCATCTCGTCGGAGAGCTTGGCGCAGCGCTCCAGCAGACGCGAGTGCAGGTAGAAGACGTCACCCGGGTAGGCCTCGCGGCCCGGCGGGCGGCGCAGCAGCAGGGACACGGCGCGGTAGGCGTCGGCCTGCTTCGAGAGGTCGTCGAAGATGATCAGGACGTGCTTGCCCTGGTACATCCAGTGCTGGCCGATGGCCGAACCGGTGTACGGCGCCAGGTACTTGAAGCCGGCCGGGTCGGACGCCGGGGCGGCGACGATGGTCGTGTACTCCAGCGCACCGGCCTCTTCGAGCGCACCACGCACGGAGGCGATGGTGGAACCCTTCTGACCGATGGCGACGTAGATGCAGCGCACCTGCTTGTTCACGTCGCCCGAGCGCCAGTTGTCGCGCTGGTTGATGATCGTGTCGACGGCCAGAGCGGTCTTACCCGTCTGACGGTCGCCGATGATCAGCTGACGCTGGCCGCGGCCGATCGGCACCATGGCGTCGACGGCCTTGTAGCCGGTCTGCATCGGCTCGTGCACCGACTTGCGGACCATGACGCCAGGGGCCTGCAGCTCGAGGGCGCGGCGGCTGTCGGTCGCGATCTCGCCGAGACCGTCGATCGGGTTGCCGAGCGGGTCGACGACGCGGCCGAGGTAACCCTCGCCGACGCCTACGGAGAGCACCTCACCGGTGCGCTGCACCGGCTGGCCCTCCTCGATGCCGCTGAACTCGCCGAGGACGATCGCACCGATCTCGCGCTCCTCGAGGTTGAGGGCGAGACCGAGGGTGCCGTCCTCGAACTTCAGCAGCTCGTTCGCCATGGCGGAGGGAAGACCCTCCACCTTCGCGATGCCGTCGCCGGCAACGCTGACCGTACCGACCTCCTCGCGCGAGGCCGCGTCCGGCTGGTACGACTGGACAAAGTTATCCAGTGCGTCCCGGATCTCCTCCGGCCGGATCGTGAGCTCCGCCATCTGGGTTCCCTGCTCTCCTTGTTGGGCCCGAAGTTTCTTAAGGGGGTCTGGGGGCCGACCCCCAGGAATCTTCTGCAATTTCTGCACGGCCCAACCGGGCCGCTGGTCTTGCTTGTTCTTGCTCTGTGTCAGCCGGCCATGCGCCGGGTCGCCTCTTCGAGGCGCTCCGCGACGGTGCCGTTGATGATCTCGTCACCGACGCGCACCGAGATCCCGCCGAGGACCGCGGGGTCCACGTCCAGGTTCAGGTGCATCTGCCGACCGTAGAGCTTCGCCAGGGCGTCGCCCAGGCGCTGCTTCTGCCGGTCGCTGAGCGGCACCGCCGAGGTGACGACGGCGACCATGCGGTCCCGGCGCTCCGCGGCGAGCTTGGACAGCGAGTCCAGCCCTGCTTCCAGGCTACGTCCACGGGGCTGGGTGACCAGGCGGACGATGATCCGCTCGGTGACCGGCTGCGCCTTGCCGCCGAGCAGGCTGCGGAGCAGCTCGCCCTTGGCGGACGCCGTGGCCGTGCGGCTGGTGAGCGCGGAGCGCAGCTCCTTGTCGGAGCCGACGATCCGGCCGAACCGGAACAGCTCGTCCTCGACGTCGTCGAGGCTGCCGCCGCGCTGGGCCGCGGTGAGGTCTGCGGTGTTCGCCAGCTCCTCGACCGAGTCCACCAGGTCACGCGACTGCGACCAGCGGGACCGGACCAGTCCGGAGACCAGGTCGACGGTCTCGCCGCCGACCTGCCCGCCGAGCAGACGCGCGACCAGCTCGGCCTTGCTCTCGCCGCTCTGGGCCGGGTCGGTGAGGACCCGGCGCAGGGATACTTCGCGGTGGAGCAGCGCGGTGACCGATGCCAGCTCCTCGGCGAGCTTCGCCGCGTCGACCGACGTGTTGTCGGTCAGCGCGTCGAGACGCTCGCGTGCGGCAGCCAGTGCTTCGCGGCTCGCGCTGTTCATCGGGCGGCCTCGGCCTTCGCCTCGAGCTCGTCGAGGAAACGGTCGACGGTGCCGCTCTGCCGGGCGTGGTCCTGGAGGGACTCGCCGACGAGCTTGCCGGCCAGGTCGGTGGCGAGCTTGCCCACGTCCTGACGCAGCGCCGAGGCGGCGGCCTTGCGGTCGGCCTCGATCTGGGTGTGGCCGGCGGCGATGATCTCTTCGCGCTGCCGCTGACCTTCCGCCTTCATCTCCTGGATGATGACGGCACCCTGCTCCTGCGCCTCCTGGCGCAGACGGGCGGCCTCGTGGCGGGCCTCGGCGAGCTGAGCCTTGTACTGCTCAAGAACGCTCTGGGCCTCGATCTGAGCCGATTCGGCCTTCTCGATGCCACCCTCGATCGCCTCGCGGCGCTCTTCCAGGGTCTTGTTGATCACCGGAAGCAGCTTCTTCGAGAAGACGAAGAAGACGATGCCGAAGCAGATCAAGCCGATGACGACTTCAGGCCAGACCGGGAGCAGAGGCATCTGCGGTTCCTCGGCTGCCAGGTACATCATGGTGGACCTTTCGTCGAATGGGGCTACAGCCACAACGTCACTTGACGATGAACGGAACGACGAAGCCGATCAGGGCCAGGGCCTCGACGACGGCGAAGCCGAGCAGCATGTTCTGGCGGATGAGGCCGGCAGCCTCGGGCTGGCGGGCGATGGCCTGCACACCGTTACCGAAGATGATGCCGATGCCGATGCCGGGGCCGATCGCGGCGAGGCCGTAGCCGATGGTGCCGACGTTGCCGTTCACGGCCGCGAGGGTCTCGAAAGCAGCAGACATGTCTGTGGTTCCTTCTCTTGGTGGGTCCGGTGGAAATGGTCTCCGCACCGGGCGACTGGGGAGCTGAGGGCGGGAGCCGGGAGCCGGCAGGTCCTCAGTGGGCTTCTTCGAGCGCCTGGGAGAGGTACGTGGCGGTCAGCACGGTGAACACGTAGGCCTGAAGGGCCTGGATGAACATCTCGAACACGGTGATGACCAGCGTCATGATGAACGACGCGCCGGCGTAGACCGTGCCCAGGACCGTGCCGAGCATGTACCAGGTGGCG
The DNA here is from genome assembly GCF_041435495.1 of Streptomyces sp. NBC_01116. Lineage (NCBI taxonomy): Bacteria > Bacillati > Actinomycetota > Actinomycetes > Kitasatosporales > Streptomycetaceae > Streptomyces > Streptomyces sp. NBC_01116. The sequence continues at coordinate 5,990,239 of NZ_CP108644.1, read as the reverse complement.
ATCGTGAAGATCAGGATCAGGATGTGGCCCGCGAACATGTTCGCGAAGAGTCGGACAGCCAGCGTGAACGGGCGGACGATCACGTTGGAGATGAACTCCAGCGGCGTCAGCAGCACGTAGATCGGCTTGGGCAGACCGCTCGGGACGCAGAGGTTGCGGATGCCCCCGACGAATCCGTTCGACCGGAACGTCACCGTCATGTACGTGACCCAGACCACCAGCGCGAGGCCGACGGGGTAGGCGATGACGGAGCTGACCGGGAACTGGGCGAGCGGGATGAGGGCCCAGAGGTTCAGGATCCAGACGAAGAAGAACAGGGAGACCAGCAGCGGGACGAAGGGCTCGCCCTTCTTGCCGATAACCTCCTTGGCGATACCTCGGTGGACGAAGTCGTACAGCGCCTCGGCGACCATCTGCAGCTTGCCCGGGACGACCTTCGGCTTCGAGAAGCCGGCCCAGAAGAAGGCCAGGATCGCGAAGGTTCCGATGATCGCGAGCAACATGGGCTTGTTGAACTCGACAGACCCGACAGTGAAGAGCGGGTCGAAGATGAACGACCACACACTGGGAGCTTGGAACCCGCAGTCCTTGAACAGGTGGCAGTTCGTCTCGAAGGCGAGCGTCTGGGCGTCAGTCACCAAGAGCTCCTTCTGCATGGCGCATGGATGCGGCTACCTCGTTGTGTCGGAGCGGCGGGTGGCCGCAGGTCGGCACCGGACTGGTTCTTACGGTGAGGAGGCGGCGGCCGGGCCCGAAGCCTCGCGATGATTCAAGCGACCGCCTTGTTGCCCGCGCTCGCACTACCGCAACCGAGACCGGACGATAGCAGCACGTCGAACATGGCTTTATTCCGCCCCTACTCATCACGATCTCCCCCAGGGCCGCCCGGACGGTTCCGGGTGTCCGCGTCGGGATCGACGTAGAGGGTCTTGCTCCGGGAGTGCAGCACTGCCTGCGTGGTGATCCACGTGATGACGGCCGCGACAAGCGAGAGGGCGAAGACCTGAAGATCGAAGAGTGAGGTGTTCCTGATGCTCAGGATGAAGATGAGCAGGAGCACGAGCTGACCCGAGTAGATCATCAGCCCCATGCCCTGGAACAGGTGGGGCATGGCCTTGCCGACCCAGTTGAGCGCCAGCAGCCCGAGCGCCATGAAGACGATCACGACCACGCAGCCCACCGCGGCACCGATCGCCCCCTCGCCGCCGGCGAGCAGACCGCCGACAAGCGTGGCGATGGCTCCCACTGCGGCGGTGGGGGTGGCGATGCGCAGTAGTTCGCGCATGTCGGACTGCATGGCGGCAGCTCCACTGGTCTTGGGCGGGAAGAATGGGGCGTCGTCATGGACGAGCGTAGGCCCGGCTCCGCGAGGCGGATTTTCGGGCCAATGGACCGTCCTACCAGGGTCCTTCGGCTCCACCGCCGGGTCTCGTGAACGGTATCACAAACTATTTGATGAGGTCTTTACCTCAAACGTGTGCCAACTGTCACACATGAGAGTTAATCCGCGCGCGTGTGCACGACAAAGCGGCGCAATGTCTGGTAATGCACCGCGAGTTCCGAATCGTCAGCGCGAGCTGTCGATCGAGCGGCGATCCGGGAACCGAGAACGGGTACCGATCGCGGTAGCGCCGTTGACGCCCGACACCCCGACCGCCACGGGAGCCCGTTCCTCGGCCTCCTCGCCCATCCGGGCGTCTGCCGAGCCCTGTTGGACACCGGCGCCCGCGGGCGCCGACTTCTCCTCGTACGAGGGAGTGGGATCCGCCTCCGCTCCACCGTGGCGGTACCGCGGCGGAACGAAGCGGTTGGCCCAGTGCGGGGCGCGCGGGGTGAAGCGCGGCATCAGCAGCAGGACGAGGCCCACCGCGCTCGCCGCGATGATCACGAACACGATCCACGAGGACGCCGAGTGCACCGAGTAACCGACGGCGCCGAAGGCGATGAGGGCCGACCAGAAGTACATGATCAGCACGGCCCGGCTGTGCGAGTGGCCGATCTCCAGCAGCCGGTGGTGCAGGTGGCCCCGGTCGGCGGCGAACGGCGACTGGCCGTTCCAGGTGCGACGGACGATGGCGAGGACCAGGTCGGCCGCCGGGATCGCGATGATCGTCAGCGGCAGCACCAGCGGGATGAAGACCGGGAGCAGCGCGTGGGTGGCCTCGCGCTCACTGCCCTCGAAGATCTTCATGAGGTCCGGGTCGACCTGGCCGGTGATCGAGATCGCGCCCGCCGCCAGCACCAGGCCGATCAGCATCGAGCCCGAGTCGCCCATGAAGATCCGCGCCGGGTGCATGTTGTGCGGCATGAAGCCGAGGCACATCCCCATGAGGATCGCCGCGAACAGCGTCGCGGGGGCCGCCGCCTCGATGCCGTACCCCATCCAGAGGCGGTACGCGTACAGGAAGAACGCCGCCGACGCGATGCACACCATGCCCGCCGCGAGCCCGTCCAGGCCGTCGACGAAGTTGACCGCGTTGATCGTGATGACGACCAGCGCCACCGTGAGCAGCGTGCCCTGCCACTGGGTGAGGGCGACCGTGCCGACGCCGGGGATCGGCAGCCACAGGATCGTGAGCCCCTGGATGACCATGACGGCGGCGGCGATCATCTGGCCGCCGAGCTTGATCAGGGCGTCGATCTCGAACTTGTCGTCGAGGACGCCGATCAGCCAGATCAGGGCGGCGCCGGAGAGCAACGCCCTCGGCTCGTTGGAGAGTTCGAAGACGCCCTTCAGGTTGAAGAGGTGGTCCGCGACGATCAGCCCCGCGCACAGTCCGCCGAACATGGCGATCCCGCCGAGCCGGGGTGTCGGCTCGCGGTGGACGTCACGCGCACGGATCGCGGGCATCGCCCCGACCGCGATGGCGAACTTACGCACCGGTCCGGTCAGCAGATAGGTCACCGCTGCCGTGACACAGAGCGTCAGCAGGTAATCACGCACGGGCTGCCCCACAGAACTCGCCGGTCATCCAAAAACCACACCCTAGTCTCTGAAACAAGGACTCCACGGTACGGATGATGGTTGCACAGGGTTCGTGTGCCCCGGACAGGGCGGAGTGCTCCTCTCCGGGTGCCGCGGAGTTCGCTATCCGGGGTACGGCGGATTGCGCGCGACGAGCTCACGGACCTCCGCCGCGATCGGGCTCACGTCCCCCGGCTCCCGTACCGCCGCTCCGAACAGGGCGGCGATCCGGGCCATGTCCCCGTCGTCCATCCCCTGGGTGGTGACGGCCGCCGTGCCCAGGCGGATGCCCCGGGCGTCCCCGTACGGCAGCGCGCAGGTGTCCAGGACCACACCGGCCGCCGCCAGCCGCTCCCGGGCGGTGCGGCCGTCGACGCCGAGCGGGGCCGGGTCCGCGACGACGATGTGGGTGTCCGTACCGCCCGTCGTGACCTCGAAGCCCTCCGCCTCCAGGCCGGCGGCGAGCACCCGGGCGTGGGCGACGACCTGGTGGGCGTAGAGGGTGTACGCGGGGGTCGCCGCCTCCCCGAACGCGACGGCCTTCGCCGCCACGGTGTGCATCTGCGCGCCGCCCTGGGTGAACGGGAACACCGCCCGGTCGATCCGCTCGGCCAGCTCCGCGCCGCACAGGACCATGCCGCCGCGCGGGCCGCGCAGCACCTTGTGCGTGGTGGCGCAGACCACGTCGGCGTACGGGACCGGGCTCGGCGCCGCTCCCCCGGCGATCAGCCCCATCGGGTGGGCGGCGTCCACGATCAGGTAGGCCCCGGCCTCGTCGGCGATCTCCCGGAACAGCTCGTAGTCGGGGTGGCGGGGGTAGGAGATCGAGCCGCAGACGATCGCCTTGGGGCGGCGGGCGCGGGCCAGGGCGCGCAGCCGGGTGTAGTCGATCAGCCCGGTGTCCGGGTCCACGCCGTAGCCGACGAAGTCGAACCAGCGGCCGGAGAAGTTGCCCGGCGCCCCGTGGGTGAGGTGTCCCCCGTACGGGAGCCCCATCGCGAGCACCGTGTCGCCCGGGCGCAGCAGCGCGGCGTAGGCGGCGAGGACGGCGGAGGAGCCGGAGTGCGGCTGGACGTTGGCGTGTTCGGCGCCGAAGAGGGCGGTGGCCCGGCGGAGCGCGATGCGTTCGGCGGCGTCCGCGTGCTCGCAGCCGCCGTGGTGGCGGGCGCCCGGGTACCCCTCGGCGTACTTGTTGGCGAGCGGGGAGCCGAGGGCCGCGAGGACCGCGGGCGACTGGAAGTTCTCGGCGGCGATCAGCTGGAGGGTGGCGGCCTGTCTGCCGGTCTCCGCCAGCAGCACCCCGGCGATCTCCGGGTCCTGGCGGAGCAGGGCGTCGAAGTCCTGGGGCAGGGCGTCGGGCGCGGGCGACACGGCTGCGGGTGCGGCGGGAGAGGTGACCGGCATGGGACGGCTCCGGGCCTGGAGGCGGGTGCGCCGGCGAGGGGTGCCGGTGTCAGCTCCAACGTACGCCGGGGCCGGGCGCCGTGCCCGCTGTCGCGGGGTGCCGTACGCCGGTCGGCGCACCCGCGCCCGTCGCGGCGCGGGCGGCTCCCCGTCAGTGCGGGGCGCGTACGCCGGTGAGGGCGGTGACGACGGGGTCCAGCGCCTGGTTGATCTCGTCGCCGATGGAGCGGAAGAAGGTGATGGGGGCGCCGTAGGGGTCGTAGACCTCGTCCGCCTCCGCGGTCGGGGCCAGCAGCCAGCCGCGCAGCGCGGCGGCGGCGCGCACCAGGGCGCGGGCGCGCTCGACGACGCCCTCGTCGCGCGGGTCGGGCAGGGTGGCCGGGTCTATGGCCCGCACCAGCCGGGTGAACTCCTTGAGGGTGAAGGTGCGCAGGCCCGCGGAGTGGCCCATGGAGATGACCTGGGCGCGGTGGTCGCGGGTGGCGGTGAGGACCAGGTCGGCGCGGATGACGTGCTCGTCCAGCAGTTCGCGGCCGACGAAGCCGGTGGCGTCCGCGCCGAAGTCGGCGAGGACGACCTCGGCGTTGGCCTCCATGGGCGCGCCCTCGTGGCCCCAGGTGCCCGCGCTCTCCACGACCAGGCCGCCGCTGAGCGGGTCGCCGAGGCGGTCCACCAGGGCATGGCGGGTCAGCCGCTCGGTGATCGGGGAGCGGCAGACGTTGCCGGTGCTGACGTGGAGGATGCGGAAGGTGTCGGTCCGCCCCGCTATGCCACGCCCCTCGGGGGCGGTCAATTGGCCACCTCGAGGTCGGGGACCACCTTGCGCAGCTCCTCCGCGGAGAGGGCGCCGGCGCGCAGCAGGACCGGGGTGGCGCCGGTGACGTCGACGATCGAGGACGGCACGATGCCGGGCGTCGGGCCGCCGTCGAGATAGACGGAGACGGAGTCGCCGAGCATGCCCTGGGCGGCGTCGCAGTCCTCGGGCGAGGGGTGTCCGGTGAGGTTGGCGCTGGAGACGGCCATCGGGCCGACCTCGGTGAGCAGCTCGATGGCGACCGGGTGCAGGGGCATCCGGATGGCGACGGTGCCGCGGGTGTCGCCGAGGTCCCACTGGAGGGAGGGCTGGTGCTTGGCGACGAGGGTGAGGGCGCCGGGCCAGAAGGCGTCGACGAGCTCCCAGGCCTCCTCGGAGAAGTCGGTGACCAGGCCGTGCAGCGTGTTCGGCGAGCCGATGAGGACGGGGGTGGGCATGTTGCGACCCCGGCCCTTGGCGTCCAGCAGGTCCGCGACGGCCTCCGAGGTGAAGGCGTCCGCACCGATCCCGTACACGGTGTCGGTGGGCAGCACGACCAGTTCGCCGCGGCGGACGGCCGATGCGGCCTCGCGCAGGCCCGTGGTCCGGTCGGTGGCGTCGTTGCAGTCGTATCGCCGAGCCATCAGCCGGCCTCCTCGGACAGGTGCGGGTACGGGTGGTGGTGCCGGGGGCCGGTCACGGCATGGCCTTGCGGGCGGTGGCGAACCGGGGGCGCTTGTTCAGGTCGGGGTGGTCGGCGGCGTCCGCCCAGCCCCGCTCCTCGGTGAAGATCCACGGCACCTGGCCGCCCTGGGTGTCGGCGTGCTCGATGACGACGAGGCCGCCGGGGCGCAGCAGGCGGTGGGCGGTGCGTTCGATGCCGCGGATGGTGTCGAGGCCGTCCTCGCCGGAGAACAGGGCCATCTCCGGGTCGTGGTCGCGGGCCTCGGGGGCGACGTACTCCCACTCGGTGAGCGGGATGTACGGCGGGTTGGAGATGACCAGGTCGACCTGGCCGTCGAGCTCCGGAAGGGCGCTCAGGGCGTCTCCGCGGTGCACGGTGACCCTGGACCCCTCGGCGTTCTTCCGCGTCCACCTGAGGGCGTCCTCGGACAGCTCCACGGCGTGCACACGGGAGCGGGGGACCTCCTGTGCCATGGCGAGCGCGATGGCGCCCGATCCGGTGCACAGGTCGACGACGACGGGCTCGACGACGTCCATCGCGCGCACCGCGTCTATGGCCCAGCCGACGACGGACTCGGTCTCCGGGCGGGGCACGAAGACACCGGGGCCGACCTGGAGCTCCAGGTAGCGGAAGAAGGCGCGGCCGGTGATGTGCTGGAGGGGTTCGCGGGCCTCGCGGCGGGCGATCGTCTCCCAGTACCGGGCGTCGAAGTCGGTGTCCGGCACCGTGTGCAGCGCGCCCCGCTTCACCCCGTGGACGAAGGCCGCGAGTTCCTCGGCGTCGAATCGCGGTGAGGGGACACCGGCGTCGGCCAGCCGCTGGGTGGCCTGGGCCACCTCGGCGAGCAGCAGGTTCATCGCGGTTCTCCGTACGGGTTACGGGTGTGCGGGGCGGGCGGGTCGCTTACGCGTTGGCGAGCTTGGCGGCGGAGTCGGCGTCGACGCAGGCCTGGATGACGGCGTCCAGCTCTCCGTCGAGCACCTGGTCCAAGTTGTACGCCTTGAAGCCGACGCGGTGGTCCGAGATGCGGTTTTCCGGGAAGTTGTACGTCCGGATCTTCTCGGAGCGGTCGACGGTGCGGACCTGGCTGCGGCGTACGTCGGAGGCCTCCTGCTCGGCGGCCTCCTGGGCGGCGGCCAGCAGCCGGGAGCGCAGGATGCGCATGGCCTGCTCCTTGTTCTGGAGCTGGCTCTTCTCGTTCTGGCAGGACGCGACGACGCCGGTCGGCAGGTGCGTGATGCGGACGGCGGAGTCGGTCGTGTTGACGGACTGGCCGCCGGGCCCGGAGGAGCGGTAGACGTCGATGCGCAGGTCGTTGGCGTGGATCTCGACGTCGACCTCCTCGGCCTCGGGGGTGACGAGCACGCCCGCGGCGGAGGTGTGGATGCGGCCCTGGGACTCGGTGGAGGGCACGCGCTGCACGCGGTGCACGCCGCCCTCGTACTTCATCCGGGCCCAGACGCCCTGGCCGGGCTCGGTGGCGCCGTTGCCGCCCTTGGTCTTGACCGCGACCTGGACGTCCTTGTAGCCGCCGAGCTCGGACTCGGTGGAGTCGATGATCTCGGTCTTCCAGCCGACGCGCTCGGCGTAGCGCAGGTACATGCGCAGCAGGTCGCCCGCGAACAGGGCGGACTCGTCGCCGCCGGCGCCCGCCTTGATCTCCAGGAGCACGTCCTTGTCGTCGCTGGGGTCGCGCGGGACGAGGAGGAGGCGGAGCTTCTCGGTGAGCTCTTCGCGCTGCTTCTCCAGGTCCTTGACCTCGGCGGCGAAGTCGGGGTCGTCCGCGGCGAACTCGCGGGCGGTCTCGATGTCCTCGCCGGTCTGCTTCCAGCTCCGGTACGTGGAGACGATCGGGGTCAGCTCCGCGTAGCGCTTGTTCAGCTTGCGCGCGTTGGCCTGGTCGGCGTGGACCGACGGATCGGCGAGCTTCTTCTCAAGACCGGTGTGTTCACCGATCAGTTCCTCGACCGCCTCGAACATTCGGGGGCTCCTGATTGGTTGTGCGGCTGCGGGCCTGCTGGAGGGCGTACTGCCCGGTGGGGTGTCCGGCGGGGGTTCCCCCCGCGCACCCGACCGGAAAAAACGCCGGTTCCGACGCCCCCGGGAAGAGGGCGCCGAGAACCGGCGCAGTGGCTCGCTACTTGCTGGCGGAGCCGGCAGCCTTGCCGAAGCGGGCCTCGAAGCGGGCCACGCGGCCGCCGGTGTCGAGGATCTTCTGCTTGCCCGTGTAGAACGGGTGGCACTCGGAGCAGACGTCGGCACGGATGTTGCCGCTGTCGATGGTGCTCCGGGTGGTGAACGACGCACCGCAGGTGCAGCTGACCTGCGTCTCGACGTACTCGGGGTGGATGTCGCGCTTCAAGGTGTCTCCTAGTTTCGGGAGGGCGCCGGGTCGTCCGCGCGGATTGCGCGGCCGTGAACCGGGGCCGACGTACCAGTCTGCCAGGACCGGCCGTATCTCCCAAAACCGGGGGCGGGGCGCAGGTATTCCCCGACGGAGCGTGACGGGTGGGTGGCTACTCGACGACCTCGTCGGCGTCGCCCTTGTCGCCGGCCGACTTCTCGGTGGCGGAGGCGGGGATCGGCCGGTCGTGCTTGAGGGCGGCCCAGACCTGCCGGCCGGCCTTCTCCTGCGGCAGGACCCGGTTCGGGTCGGCCGGGTCGTACTCCACGGGCAGGGTCACCATGTGGACGTTCTCGGCGTTCAGCCCCTTGAGGCCGCTCGCGAAACCGGTGAGTTTCTTGACGGAGCCGAGCCCGGAGTCGGTGGTGACGGCCTTGGTGGCGGCGTCCGCGAGGCCGTAGAGCTTGGTGGGGCTGGTGAACGCCCCGACGCTCTTCGCCTGCTCCATCAGCGCCTTGATGAACGCCTGCTGGAGCTGGATGCGCCCGAGGTCGCTGCCGTCGCCGACGCTCTTGCGGGTGCGGACGAGGCCGAGGGACTCCTCGCCGTTCAGCGTGTGGGTGCCCGGCTCCAGGTCGAGGTGGCTCTTGGAGTCGTCGATCGCGGTCTTCGTGGTGATCTCGACGCCGCCGAGTTCGTCGATGAGCTCCTTGAAGCCGGTGAAGTCGACTTCCAGGTAGTGGTCCATGCGGATGCCGGACATCGACTCGACGGTCTTCACCGCGCAGGCGGGCCCGCCGACCTCGTAGGCGGTGTTGAACATCGCCCGGTGTTCGGCGCCGACCGGGTCGCCCGTCGTGTCACTGGCGCAGGCGGGGCGCTCTATCAGGGTGTCGCGGGGTATCGAGACGACGCTGGCGGACTTGTGGCCCTTGTCGACGTGCACGACCATCGCCGTGTCGGAGCGGGCCGCGCCCTCGTCGTCGCCGTACTTCCCGTTGTCTCCGGAGCGCGAGTCGGAGCCCAGGACCAGGATGTCCTGCGAGCCGTCGTCGACGTCGTCGGGGCGGTCGGTGCCGAGCTTGGCGTCGATGTCGATGCTGGAGAGGTTGCCGTCGAGCGCCAGGTAGGCGTATCCGAGTCCGGCCCCGCCGACGACCACGACACCCGCCGCCGTCCAGGCCGCGACGACCTTGGCACGGTGCCTGCGGGACGGTTTCCTCCGTCGGCTGCCGGTGCCGCGCATGCGACCGGTGCCCCTGCTCTGCTCGCTCACGCGTCTCCTTGTCGTTCCCGTGGCCCGTCTGCCCCCCCTGCCGTGGTGTTCCACGCCCGGTCGGCCTCTCCCGGAGGGACGGCCGAAGCAGCAAGAAGGGTTGCACACGCGCCTGTGGCCCCCGTCGGGGACGGGGGCCACAGGGCGTCCGGGCGGGTGGGCGGTGATCAAACCGCTCACCTGCGGTTTCAGCCGACGGTGTAGTAGCTGTTCCAACCGCTGCCGAGCTTGATCTGTGTGGTGAAGATCTCCGGGCCGGCCTGGCCCGTGCCCTTGAGGAGGTACAGGCCACCGGAGGTGGAGCGGGCCACGAGGTCGGCCTTGGCGTCCCCGTTCACATCACCCGGGGTGACCAGGAGGTCGTAGGTGGACCAGTCGCTGCGGACCTTGACCGGCTCCTCGAAGGGTGCGGTGGACTTTCCGGTGCCCTTGATCAGGTAGAGGTCGTTGGTGCCGCCGCGGCGCACGAGCAGATCGTTCTTGCCGTCGTAGGTGAGGTCGCCGTGGCCCCGCACCTGGTTGTAGACCTGGTACCCGGTCCCCGACCTGACCGCGGTGTTGAACTTGCCGTTGCCGTAGCTCGGGTAGGTCATGAGGTCGCCCTTGGCGGTGACCGCGAGGATGTCGCCCTTGCCGTCGTTGTTCACGTCACCGGGGGCGACGATCGCCCGGACGGTCTTCCAGTTGCTGAAGATCTTCGTCTTCGCGTAGGTCGCGCTGCTCGCCGAGCGGTGCAGCCAGTAGACGTCCCCCGTCGACCCATCACGGGCGATCAGGTCCTGGTGGCCGTCCCGGTCGAGGTCGGTCTGGATGAACAGGTTGTACGCGCTGTAGGAGCCGGCGAGCACCTTGCGTGCGGCGAGCTTCTCGCCCGACGAGGGGAAGGTGTACGCGGTGGCGCCGGTGGACCGGGCGAACAGGTCGGCCCGGTGGTCACCGCTGAAGCTGGTGTCGTCGATGCGGGGCTGGATCGACCGGTAGTAGGTGGAGACCTTCGTGTAGGCGTCGTACGTGCCCCGGAGGTTGCATGCCTGGAAGTCGGTGGCGGGGCCCCAGGAGGTGATGCCGATGATGCGTCCGGTGACGAACATCGGACTGCCGGAGTCGCCGGGGCAGGTGGCCTGTCCGGTGGCGTCGTCGCCGGTGCCGCCGACACCGGCGCAGATCATATGACCGGGCTTGTAAGCGCCCGGGACGCCGATGGCCCCGTCGAGGTTCTCGGAGCACTCCGCGTCCGAACGCAGTGGCTGCTCCAGCCGCAGCAGGGTGTCCGACAGAGGGGAGAAGTCCCAGTCGGAACCGGTCATGCCCCAGCCATAGGTGGTGGCGGTCGTGCCCGGGACATAACGCGCGGTGTCGCCGTACGAAGCAGGCTGCGCCGACTTGTAGGGAAGCGGCTTGGAAAGCGTCAGCAGCGCGATGTCGTTGTCGATCTCGGCCGCGTTGTACGAACCCGCGAAATAGGAACGGGATATTCCGACGGCGGTGCCTTCGTCGTTGGGTCCGCCGGCAAGTTTCGCCGTTCCCGCCAGCACGAGCCCGCGGCCGGCCATGTCGAGGGCCTTGCCGTTCTCGTCAGTGACGCAATGGGCTGCCGTCATCACCTTGTTGGGGGCGACCAGGGTGCCCCCGCAGGAGAAGTAGAAGATGCCGTCGTTGTCGTACTCGAAGAGGAGCTGCACCATCCAGGGCGCGTCCTTGAAGGCCGTGTTCGTCCCACCGATGATCTTCGGTGAGAGCTTCTGCGGGCTGACCACCTCGACGCCCTTCGGCGGCAGGAATCGCTCACCGCCCTCGGCCGCCTGGGCTCCGGCCGTCAGGCCTCCGCCCAACAACGCCAGTGCGGCGGCGGCGGCCGCCACCAGACGACCGGCTATGCGTACTGATCCGGCATGGCGCGATATGCGCACGCAAGTCTCCCGTTTTCCCAAAGGCGTCGAGTGAATGTGCCGCAAGTGGGGGGAGATTGTCGGCGATTTGATATTACATGCAGGAATCCGCCCCGTCACTTGAGTAACGGGGCGGATTCACCGGACAGTTGCCGAACGACGAAACAGCGGTCAGTCGTTGCCGTTTCCGCTGCCCGGCGTCGTCTTCTGGATCTGGAGCAGGAACTCCGCGTTGGACTGGGTCTTCTTCATCCGGTCCAGGAGGAGCTCGATCGCCTGCTGCTGGTCGAGCGCGTGCAGCACCCGGCGCAGCTTCCAGACGACCGCCAGCTCGTCGGTGCCGAGCAGGATCTCTTCCTTGCGGGTGGAGGACGCGTCGACGTCCACCGCCGGGAAGATGCGCTTGTCCGAGAGCTTCCGGTCGAGCTTGAGCTCCATGTTGCCGGTGCCCTTGAACTCCTCGAAGATCACCTCGTCCATGCGCGAGCCGGTCTCGACGAGCGCGGTGGCCAGGATGGTCAGCGAGCCGCCGTCCTCGATGTTGCGCGCGGCGCCGAAGAAGCGCTTCGGGGGGTAGAGCGCGGTCGAGTCGACACCACCGGACAGGATGCGGCCGGAGGCCGGCGCCGCGAGGTTGTACGCGCGGCCCAGGCGGGTGATCGAGTCGAGCAGGACGACCACGTCGTGACCCAGCTCGACGAGGCGCTTGGCGCGCTCGATGGCCAGCTCGGCGACGGTGGTGTGGTCCTCGGCGGGACGGTCGAAGGTCGAGGAGATGACCTCGCCCTTCACCGACCGCTGCATGTCGGTGACCTCTTCCGGACGCTCGTCGACCAGGACGACCATCAGGTGGCACTCGGGGCTGTTGACCGTGATCGCGTTGGCGATGGCCTGCAGGATCATGGTCTTGCCGGTCTTCGGCGGGGCCACGATGAGTCCGCGCTGGCCCTTCCCGATCGGGGCCACCAGGTCGATGATCCGCGTCGTCAGGATGTTGGAGTCGGTCTCCAGGCGGAGCCGGTCCTGCGGGTAGAGCGGGGTCAGCTTCTGGAACTCGGGGCGGCCGCGGCCCGACTCGGGGGCCATGCCGTTGACCGAGTCGAGGCGGACCAGCGCGTTGAACTTCTCGCGCCGCTCGCCGTCCTTGGGCTGGCGCACCGCGCCGGTGACGTGGTCACCCTTGCGCAGGCCGTTCTTGCGGACCTGGGCGAGCGAGACGTACACGTCGTTCGGGCCCGGCAGGTAGCCGGAGGTCCGGATGAACGCGTAGTTGTCGAGGATGTCCAGGATGCCCGCGACGGGGATCAGGACGTCGTCGTCGGCCACCTGCACATCGCTGGCGAAGTCGTCGCGCCCGCGACGGCCACGGCGGTCGCGGTAGCGGCCGCGACGGCCACGGCGGCCGCCCGCCTCGTCGTCGAAGTCGTCCTGCGGACCGTTGTCGCGGTTCTGCTGGCCCTGCCCCTGGCCGCCACCGCCCTGGCCCTGGCGCTGCGGGCGCTGCCCGCCGCCGCCCTGCTGGCCCTGGTCGTCGCCCTTGCCGCGACGGTCGCGCTGGCGCTCACGGCGCTCGCCGCGCTCACCCCGCTCACCGCGGTCGCGACGGTCTCCGCGACGGCCCTCGGCCGTGTCGGCGGAGGCCTCGGCCCTGGCGTCGCCCTTGGGCTCGCCCCGCTCCTCGGTCTTCTGCTCGGCCTGGGGCTCCGCCTTGGCCTTGACCTCGGTCTTCGCCTCGGTCTTGGTGTCGGGGCTGCCCGCCTGCGCGGTCGCACGGCGGCGACGACGCTCGCCCGCGGGCTGGTCGTCGCTGGCCGGCTGACCGGGGATGTCGATCTGCTGCTGGGCCGTGTCCTTCTCGGCTGCGGCAGCGGCGGGCTCGTCCCCGGTGCGCGCCTTCGAGGTCGCGCGGCGCTTCGGCTTGCTCTCCGCCTCGGCGGGGGCCTCTGCGGCCTTGGAGGAGGCCTTGGGGGCGGCGGATCCGCCACCCGCCTGCGCCTCCTTGATGACCTCGATCAGCTGGCTCTTGCGCATCCGCGCAGTGCCCCTGATGCCGAGGCCGGACGCGACCTGCTGCAGCTCGGCCAGGACCATGCCCTCAAGGCCGGTGCCGGAGCGGCGGCGCCGTGCGGTGGTGCCAGTGGCAGCACCTTCGGCGGGCGCGGCGCTGTCGACGCTCTTGTCGGCAGTCACGCCCATCAGATCGGTGGTGTCGCTCACGAAGGGTCCTTCCCTGGAGCGGACGTCGGCCTTCTGGCTCGGCGACCGGTTGTGCTGTCCGACTGCGGTCTGTTGATCTTGCTGGATCGCGGACCTTGCCGGGGCGGTGGTCCGCCGGGTGTACGGCGGAGAGATGAACGTGCGGGGTCCGGCGCGAGATCCCCCTGCTCGGCCCACTCCTGGACGAGCGAGGGGTGTCGTGCCGGTTCCGGAGCGTGCTCGAAACTGCTCAGGCAGGCTGCTCAGGCAGTTGGGGAGGCTCCCGGAAGAATGGTGGTCCCGGAGGGGGACACGAAGCAACGCGCCTCAAAGACGTCGGTTGCAGACTTGAGGTTAACACTACCGGCTCCAACAAACATTCCCCCTCTCGCTCACCGGTAATCACATGTGGTCACGCGGCCAGCGGCAGCACACTGGCGCCCGTCGCGTCGAGGGCCAGCCGGTTCGCCGCCCAGCCCTCCCCCGCCAGTCGGGCGACCTTGTCGGCCGAGCCCTCCTCCGTCAGCGCGAGGACCGTGGGCCCGGCGCCGGAGATGACCGCGGGCACGCCGTCGGCGCGCAGGCGGTGGACCAGTTCCACGCTCTCCGGCATGGCGGGGCCCCGGTATTCCTGGTGGATCCGGTCCTCGGTCGCGGCGAGCAGCAGTTCCGGGCGACGGGTCAGGGCCTCGACGAGCAGTGCCGCCCGGCCTGCGTTGAGGGCCGCGTCGACGTGCGGGACGGTGCGCGGGAGCAGGCCGCGCGCCGTCTCGGTGAGCACCGGGCGCCCGGGGACGAAGACCACCGGGACGACGGATCCGGCGGGGTCCATCCTGATCGCCCGGGCCGCGCCGCCGTCCATCCAGGCGAGCGTGAAGCCGCCGAGCAGACAGGCCGCGACGTTGTCGGGGTGCCCCTCGATCTCGGTCGCCAGCTCCAGCAGCGCCGCGTCGTCGAGGCGGGCGTCGCCGCCGGTCGTCACGGCGCGGGCGGCGACGATTCCGGCGCAGATGGCGGCGGAGGAGGAGCCGAGGCCGCGGCCGTGCGGGATGCGGTTGGCGCAGACGATCTCCAGACCGCGGGGCTGGCCTCCGAGCAGGTCGAACGCGGTGCGCATCGAGCGCACGAGCAGGTGGCTCTCGTCGCGGGGCAGCGTCTCGCTGCCCTCACCTGCGATGTCGATGTTCAGCCCGGAGTCGGCGACCCGGACGACGACGTCGTCGTACAACCCCAGCGAGAGGCCCAGGGCGTCGAAACCCGGACCCAGGTTGGCGCTGGTTGCGGGGACGCGCACCCTGACGGCGGCGGCTCGGAACGCGGGACCGGCCATCGGTCGGACCACTCCTTGTAAGGCGGCGGGGATGCAGTGCGGTGGCTCTGCGGCGGCGGGGCCTGAGGGCGGGGCTCAGGGGCGGGGGCGAACGGCGGGGGTCATGGCGGTGGGGGTCGCGGCTGTGCGGAGGGCTCCGAGACGGTGCGGGAATCCGGCGGCCGGCCCGGCGGCCACGACGGGGACCGCAACCGTGGCGGTCCGGCGGGCGGATACCGGGCGGATGGGGTACAGCTTATCGAAGGAAGGTTCTGCGGCGACATAGGGCGCACAGGAGGCGCACGATGCGTGTCGCCCGCCTCCCATGCGCTCTCGGCCCGGGAAAGGGGCTGGTTGAGCGGGTTGCCACGGTTGCCCGGGCCGGCCGCGGCGCTGGGCCGCGACCGGCGCGCGAGGGATCAGACGAGTCCGAGCTTCTCGGCGGCGGTGGCCGCGTCGACCGGGACGGTGACCGGCTGCGGGGCGCCCGCGACGGCCCAGTCGGGGTCCTTGAGGCCGTTGCCGGTGACCGTGCAGACGATGCGCTGGCCGGGGTCGACCTTGCCCTCTTCGGCGGCCTTGAGCAGGCCGGCGACGGAAGCCGCCGACGCGGGCTCCACGAAGACGCCCTCCTGGGAGGCCAACAGCCGGTACGCGGACAGGATCTGCCGGTCCGTCACCTCGTCGATGAAGCCGCCCGACTCGTCGCGCGCGGCGAGCGCGTAGTCCCAGGAGGCCGGGTTGCCGATGCGGATCGCGGTGGCGATGGTGGAGGGGTCCTTGACGACCTCGCCGCGCACGATGGGCGCGGAACCGGAGGCCTGGAACCCCCACATACGCGGGGAGCGGGTCGAGACGCCGTCACCGGCGTACTCGGTGTACCCCTTCCAGTACGCGGTGATGTTGCCCGCGTTGCCGACCGGCAGGACGTGGATGTCGGGGGCGTCGCCGAGCGCGTCGACGATCTCGAACGCGGCGGTCTTCTGGCCCTCGATACGGACCGGATTGACCGAATTGACCAGCGCCACCGGGTAGTTGTCCGAGAGCGATCGGGCCAGGGTCAGGCAGTCGTCGAAGTTGCCGTCGACCTGGAGGATCTTGGCGCCGTGCACGAGCGCCTGGCCCATCTTGCCGAGCGCGATCTTGCCCTGCGGTACGAGGACGGCGCAGACCATCCCCGCGCGCACGGCGTACGCCGCGGCGGAGGCCGAGGTGTTGCCGGTGGAGGCGCAGATGACGGCCTTCGCCCCCTCCTCCTTGGCCCGGGTGATGGCCATGGTCATGCCGCGGTCCTTGAACGAACCGGTGGGGTTGGCGCCCTCGACCTTGAGGTGCACCTCGCAGCCCGTGCGCTCGGAGAGGACCTGCGCCGGAACGAGCGGCGTGCCGCCCTCACGAAGCGTGACGACGGGCGTCGTGCTCGTGACCGGAAGCCGGTCCCGGTACTCCTCGATGATGCCGCGCCACTGGTGGGTGCCCTTGCTGGTCATGGGTCCTTTACTCCCCTTCAACACGCATGATGCTGGCGACACCGCGCACGGTGTCGAGCTTGCGCAGCGCTTCGACGGTCCCGGAGAGGGCGGCGTCGGGCGCGCGGTGGGTGACGACGACGAGGGATGCCTCGCCGTCTCCGTCCGGACGTCCCTGCTGACGTACCGTGTCGATGGATACGCCCTGCTCGGCGAAGACCGTCGCGACCTGGGCGAGCACGCCCGGCTTGTCGGCCACGTCGAGGCTGATGTGGTAGCGCGTGACGACCTCGCCCATGGGGCTGACCGGCAGGCGCGTGTAGGCGGACTCACCGGGGCCGGTGGCCTCGCCCAGTTTGTTGCGGCAGACGGCGACGAGGTCGCCGAGGACCGCGGACGCGGTCGGCGATCCGCCGGCGCCGGGCCCGTAGAACATGAGCTGCCCGGCCGCGTCGGCCTCGATGAAGACCGCGTTGTACGCCTCGCGGACCGAGGCCAGCGGGTGGCTGAGCGGGATCATCGCGGGGTGGACGCGGGCGGTGACGGAGGCCCCGTCGGCGGCGCGCTCGCAGATGGCCAGCAGTTTGACCGTGCAGCCCATCCGGCGGGCCGAGGCGATGTCGGCGGCGGTGACCTCGGTGATGCCCTCGCGGTGCACGTCGCCGATCTTCACCCGGGTGTGGAAGGCGATCCCGGCGAGGATGGCGGCCTTCGCGGCGGCGTCGAAGCCCTCGACGTCGGCGGTCGGGTCCGCTTCGGCGTACCCGAGGGCGGTGGCCTCGTCGAGCGCCTCGGAGTAGCCGGCGCCGCTCGTGTCCATCTTGTCGAGGATGAAGTTGGTCGTGCCGTTGACGATGCCGAGCACCCGGTTGACCTTGTCCCCGGCGAGCGACTCGCGCAGCGGCCGCACCAGCGGGATGGCCCCGGCGACGGCGGCCTCGTAGTACAGGTCGCGGCCGTACTTCTCGGCGGCGGCGTGCAGGGCCGCACCGTCCTCGGCGAGCAGCGCCTTGTTGGCGGAGACGACGCTCGCGCCGTTCTCGAAGGCGGTGGTGATGAGCGCCCGGGCGGGCTCGATCCCCCCGATGACCTCGATGACGACGTCGATGTCGCCGCGCTCCACGAGCGCGGTGGCGTCGGTGGTGATCAGTGCGGGGTCGATGCCCTCACGCACCTTCGAGGGCCGGCGGACGGCCACGCCGGCGAGCTCGACGGGCGCGCCGATGCGCGCCGCGAGGTCGTCGGCGTGCGTCGTCATGATGCGCGCCACCTCTGAGCCGACCACACCACAGCCCAGCAGCGCCACCTTCAGCGGACGCGTACGCATCATCCGACCTCGTTTCTCATACATGCTCATTGGGGACCAGTCTCACTCACCGGACGGGAGTTTCTGACCCCCGTCCGGATCCTGAGATGACTATTTCATCAGCCGACATCGAGACGCAGGAGATCTTCCTCCGTCTCGCGCCGGACGATGACGCGTGCCTCTCCGTCGCGGACCGCGACGACCGGCGGACGCAGTGCGTGGTTGTAGTTGCTGGCCATGGAACGGCAGTACGCGCCGGTGGCGGGGACGGCGATCAGGTCGCCGGGGGCCAGGTCGGCGGGCAGGAACGCGTCCTTGACCACGATGTCACCGCTCTCGCAGTGCTTGCCGACGACCCGGACGAGCATGGGTTCGGCGTCCGAGCTGCGGGAGACGAGCGCGACGCTGTACTCGGCGTCGTACAGCGCGGTGCGGATGTTGTCCGACATGCCGCCGTCGACGCTGACGTACGTCCGCAGCCCCTCCAGGGGCTTGATCGTGCCCACCTCGTACAGCGTGAACGCGGTGGGTCCGACGATGGCGCGGCCCGGCTCGACGGAGATGCGGGGGGTGCGCAGCTTCGCCGCCTCGCACTCGCGGGTGACGATGTCGCTGAGCGCCTTGGCGATCTCGTGCGGTTCGCGGGGGTCGTCCTCGGAGGTGTACGCGATGCCGAGACCGCCGCCCAGGTCGATCTCGGGCAGTTCGACGCCGTGCTCGTCGCGGACCTCGGCGAGCAGCTGCACCACGCGCCGGGCGGAGACCTCGAAGCCGGCCATGTCGAAGATCTGCGAGCCGATGTGCGAGTGGACGCCGATGAGGTCGAGGCCGTCGAGGGCGAGGGCGCGGCGCACCGCCTCGGCGGCCTGCCCGTCGGCGAGCGCGATCCCGAACTTCTGGTCCTCGTGCGCGGTGGCGATGAACTCGTGGGTGTGGGCCTCGACGCCGACGGTGACGCGGATCTGCACCCGCTGGCGGACTCCGTGCCGCTGGGCGATGTGGGCGACGCGGACGATCTCCTGGAAGGAGTCGAGCACGATCCGCCCGACGCCCGCCGCGACGGCCCGCTCGATCTCGGCGACGGTCTTGTTGTTGCCGTGGAAGGCGATGCGCTCGGCGGGCATCCCGGCGTCGAGCGCGGTGGTCAGCTCACCGCCGGAGCACACGTCGAGGTTCAGCCCCTCTTCCTTCAGCCAGCGCACGACGGCGCGGGAGAGGAAGGCCTTCCCGGCGTAGAAGACGTCGGCGTCCGGCCCGAAGGCGTCGGACCAGGCGCGGCAGCGGGCCCGGAAGTCGCTCTCGTCGAGGAAGTAGGCGGGCGTGCCGAACTCCTCCGCGAGCCGGGCGACGGCGATCCCGCCGACGGTGAGGGCGCCGTCCGCGTCGCGGGTGACGGTGCGCGACCAGACCTTCTCGTCGAGGACGTTGAGGTCGGCGGCGGGCGCGGAGTAGTGCCCCTCGGTGAGGACGTCGGCGTGACGGGGTCCTGCGGGGTGTGCGGAGCGGCTCATCGTGATGTTCTCTCGGGTCTCTTCTGATCGCGTCAGAGGTGTTCGGGCGCGCGGATGCCGAGCAGGGACAGGCCGCCTGCCAGCACCGTCCCGGCGGCTTCGGCGAGAGCCAGCCGGGCACGGTGGGCGGCCGAGGGTTTCTCGTCACCGACGGGCAGGGGCGGGCAGGAGTCGTGGAAGTCGAAGAACGCGTGGGCGACGGCTTCCAGCTGCCGGGCGACCCGGTCGGGCGCGCGGTGACGAGCTGCTGCGAGCAGGACGCCGGGGTGGTCGGCGAGGAGGTCGAGGAGGGGGCGGGCCGCGCCGTCGTAGAGGACGGCGGCGTCGCCGTACGGGACGGGCGGGACATGCGGGGTGTACGGGACGGGCTGGGCGGACCGCGCCGACCGGGCCGGGCCTACGCCGTGGGCGGCGGGCTCGGCGTACGGGGCCGGCTCGGCGTGGCTTCCGCCGTGCGTGGCCCGCTCGGCGTACGGGGCCGGCTCGGGGTGCGGGGCCGGCTCGGCGGTGAAGCCGAGGAGGGCGGCCCCGCGGGTGAGCGCACGGGTCCTGGCGTGGGCGTAGCGGACCCGGAAGAGCGGGTTGGCCTCGCCCTGGACGAGCAGTTCGGGGCCGAGGGCGGCGCGGTCGTGGCCGGCGGGCCGCAGGAGCCCCCAGCGGGCCGCGTCGGGCCCGAGCCGCTCCAGCAGCTCTCCCGCGGTGGCCCCGGCGGGCACGGGCCGGACCTCGGTGAGCGGCACGGGGGGCGTCCCGTGCGCGTCGACGGTGACGCCGAGGCGGGCCCAGTCCGGGTCGGACGCCTGCTCGCAGCTGACCCGGACCCGGGCGCCCTGGGAGATGACGAGCCGGCGGACGGCGTGGGCGGTGACGGCGGCGCGGACCTCCCGCGCGTGGTGGAACTGGAGGATCTCGTCCCGGAGCGCGTCGCCGTGCCCGTACGCGAGGCCCTGTTCCCGTACGGCGTCGAGCACGGCCCGGTCGCCCACGGCCGGTGCGTCGAGGGTGAAGCTCAGGAACCCGGGTCCGGTGATCTCGACCCGCCCGACGCCGGGCTCGGCGGCGACGCGTTCCCGCAGGATGCGGGCGACCTCCAGGGCGGGCAGCGCGGCGGGCCCGGCGAGCTGGAGCGCGACGGCGCAGGCGTAGTCGCCGCTGCCGCCGGGCCTGGTCCTCTCCACCCGCACGCGCGCGGGCACGGGTGCGCGCAAGGCATCCTCGTCGACCGCGCGGCGCACGGCGTGCAGCACGGTTCGGGAGAGGTCGGCGGGGGTCACGGGTCAAGCGTAGGCGAGAGAGGGGGGCACTTCGCGACCCGGTTTCGCCATCCGGTCGGCAGGCCCCGGTCCGGCGCCCTCGACCGGCCGGCCGCTGTTCGGCACCGCGTCCGCGTCCGGGGCCGCGTCCGCGTCCGGGGCCGTGTCCGCGACCGGGGCAGGAGTCGTCGGCCCGGTCAGCCGGTGGCGCTCCCCGCCCGCCCGGCACCGCGCCGCCCGTCCGCCGAGGGCTCTTCCTCACCCGTCACCAGCCGACGGACGATCCGCACCAGCTCGCTCGGCTCGAACGGCTTCGCCAGGAACGCGTCGACCCCGGCTGCCACGCCCGCGTCGACCTCGTAGGGCGTACAGGCGCTGATGACGGCGATGGGAAGACGGCGGGTCCGCGGGTCGGAGCGAAGACGGGTGGCGGTCTCCAGACCGTCCAGCCGGGGCATCACGACATCGAGGGTGATCGCGTCGGGGCGGACCCGCTCGACCAGGTCCAGGCACTCGACACCATCGGCCGCGGTCACGACCTCGAAGCCCTCCAGCTCGAGATTGACCCTGATCAGCTGCCGGATGACCTTGTTGTCGTCGACAACAAGCACGCGGCCGTACGCCCCTGACACCCTTCGAGAGTAGGTCGACCGCAGGTGCGGCGTCCGGGTTTTGTCCACTTCCGCCCCGGACGGGTGGCCACCGCCCGCACGGGCCTCCCGGCAGGGAGGAAAAGGAGCGAAGGCACGGCGGAATACCTGTTCACGGACACCCCGTGGGAGCTGGTAGTGTTTCACCCGTCGCAGAGCAACACCGCGATACGCCCCCGTAGCTCAGGGGATAGAGCATCGGCCTCCGGAGCCGGGTGCGCAGGTTCGAATCCTGCCGGGGGCACTTCCGGATTGAAGAACCGGACCAGCAGAGGCTGGTCCGGTTTTTTCGTGTGTCAGACGCACTCCGCTCCCCCGCGGGGGCGAGCGGAGCATGGTCCCGCTCGCCGCCGCGCGGTGGGACGGGTCAGTACTTCCCGTCGACCGGGATCCAGCCGGACCAGGACTCGGGCTGGTAGAACTTGCCGGTGTCGCCGTCGTAGCGCAGGGCCCGGAGGCGTACGTCCCCGCCCTCGCGGTAGTCCTTGTCGCAGGTCGCCCAGGTGTCCACGCCGAGCCTGTTGACGCAGACCTCCTCGGCGCGGCCGTAGTCGGTGTAGACCCCGATGGCGGCGGACATGCCGTCCTTCTTCGTGTCGCCCGACCAGATGACGTCGCCGTTGTGCTGGAAGCACCCGCTGGAGCCGTAGGCGGTGGTCGAACCGAGGCACGCGCTCGACGACGGAGCGGTCTTGGCCGCGGCCACGGCTTCCGCCTGTCCGCCCGGTGCCGGGGTTTCCACCGGACCCGCCGGGGAGGGAACGTTCTCCCCGGGCTCCGTGGCCCCGCCCTCGACGATCCGCACGTCGGCCGGCATCCGTACTTCCTGGGGGCTCACCGGTGCGTCGTCGGCCAGCGCCGGCGGCCCGGTGACCGCCGAGAGCGCCAGCGCTGACGCGCCGGCGAGAACGCTCAACCTCGAGCGCCAGTTTCCACGCATGCCGCACTACCCCCGCGCCTGACCTCTGTTGCGAGATCATCAAATATCAATATGTGAACAGAGTGTGAGACTAAGAGATCGTCGTGACGGATGGAAGGGGCTTCTGTGACGCAGGGGCTCCATGGTGAGGACGGTGCGCACGCGGCGCGCACCCCGTGGGCACGCTGTGAGCACAGCGGGAGGGGCGGGCACACCTGGGTGTGCCCGCCCCTCCCGCGTACCGGTGTCACCGCGCGGGAGGCCCCGCGGCCGGTTCCCCCTCGGCGATGTCGTGGAACGAGAGATCGAGGGCGCACTCCGCCGGGATCGCGGCGGCGGACGTCTCGCACGCGGCGGGACCCGCCCCGGCCCGTCCGTCCGTCCCGGGCGGGCCGGCCCGACGCTCGCCCGTCTCGATGTAGCCCGCCATGCCGTCCACGGGAACCGGCGTCGCGGAGGCGGCGGGGCCGACGGGCCGGGTGGCGTCGGGGCTGTCCGACGACGAGCAGGCGGCTACGCCCGCCGTGGCGCACAGGACGAGTGCGGCTGAGACCGCGACGGTGCGAAATCGCATGAAGATCCCCCTACGCGGGCGCCCGGACATCCGGGGCGTCAGTTGATCCACGGTGCCACACCGCGCGGGGCGGAGGGCGGAGAACGGGTGAAGATGACGCGCGGGCCGCGTCCTGTGCGCTGGGCCGAGGGCCCGCCTCCCGTCAGGGACCGCCGCGGCCGGGCGAACCCGAGCGCGAGGGCGAGGGCGAGGGCGATGGCGACCGGGCGGATCGAGGTCGCGGGAAGCGGAAAGCCGGAAGCGGGATGATTCTTCGGTGGACGCCTTCCGTGAGAACACTGCCGACGTGCGGCCCGTGCGTCGCCGCCGGGTGCCGGTCGCGTGCGTCGTCGCTCTCGTGCTCCTCGCCTGCGCCGCCGCCACGGTCGGCGTGTTCTCCTGGGTCGCCGACGAGGTGTCGTCCGACCTGACGGACCAGGAGATGACCTGCTGCTGGGAGGACGGAGCCACGCCCGGCTGGATGAGCGGCCAGTTGGGCATCCGCGTTCCGGAGGGAGCGTCGGACCGGCGGGCGGGCTACAAGGTCGGGCAGCGTTACGACACCGGGCTGCTCTCCTTCGTCCTGACGAGCGAGGAAGCGGAGACGTACACCGGCCGGCTCGTCGAGAAGGACACGGTGATGGTCGGGAACTCCCACCCCGAGGAGAAGGGGTACCGCCCCGCGGCCGCCTTCGGCCACCTCGGACTTCCCGAGCCGGAGACGCTCGTACGGGGGCTGCGGACGACCAGCCTCTGCCCCGATGACCTCACGACCCCGGAGGGCACGTACCTCCAGCGCTGCGTGGACCTCTTCGTCCACGAGCTCGACGCGGACACCACGCGGATCTACGTCCGGTCGACCGTCGAACCCTCCGTGACGCCTCCCGTGAAAGAGGCTCAGTAGGCCTGTCGGGCGGGCCGGGCCGGACTTTTCGGTGACCGGGCGGCAGTCCGCGACGGGCCTCGTGCGTGGCGCCGGACAGAACCGGGCAGAGTGAGGGGGACTGTTAAGGCTCGGCGGTGGGGGGACCGTTATGGAGTCCGACGATCGGTACGGGGCTGCGGGGCAGGGAGCCGACGGGTTCGGGTTCGGCGGGCCGGTGCCGCCGCCGCCCCCTCGCGCGCCGGCGGTCGGGCCCCCGCCGCCCGGTGCGCCCCTGCGTATGGCCGGTGCCGCGCTGCTCAATCTGACCGGACTCGGGCTCGGTTACGCCCTGGTGGGGCACTGGGTGCGGGCCGCGGTGTGCTGGGCGGCCACGGCGGTGCTGCTGTGGGCGGCGTTGCCGGCCGATCCGGACGGGGTGCCCGGGGGCGTCCTCGCCGGATATCTGCTGGTGCTGGTGCCGGCCGCCGCCGACGGGGCGCGGATCGCCCGGCGTTCGGCGTTGGGCGGGGCGTGGCGGCCCGTCCTGGCGGTCGGGCTCGGCGTGGTGCTGCTGGCCGTGCCGACGGGCGGGGCGGCGGTGTACGGCTCCGCGCGGGACGAGGCGCGGGAGCGGATGCTGCTGGACCGGCTGGCGGCCGGGGACGAGCGGGTCACGGCGGCCTCGCGGCAGCCGTTCGGCACGGCGAAGGGCGAGTACGAGCAGGCGCTCGGCGTGTACCGCGCGCTCGGCCGGGACCATCCCGGCTCCCGGGCCGCGAAGCTCGTCCCGGACCGCCTGAAGACCTACTACGACGCTGTCTCCGCCCCGTACGCCGAGAAGCGGCTCTGTGAAGCCGTCGCGCCGTTGACCTATCTGCGGACGCTTCCCGACTCGGTGGACGGGAAGCTGCTGGGCGCGCTCGCCGCGTGGCCCGACGAACCGCTCGCCGCGTCGTTGTACGGGTGCGGTGTGTCGCGTCTGGGCGGATCGGGCGGCGGCGGCACCGAGTTGGGTGAGCTGTTGCGTACGTTCCCGGATTCCGCCCCTGCCCAGCAGGTGGGACCCGCGATCGGGAAGCGGATCGAGGAGCAGGTCGCGGCGTTGAAGGGGGCCGAGCCGTGTGCGGCCACCGAGGTGCTGCGCGGCCTCGGCACCACCGCGTCCGGCCTCCCCGGCGAGGGCCTGAAGGCGCTGCGCGGCGATGCCGACAAGGGTGTCGTGGACGGGGTGTACGCCTGTGGGGTCGACCAGTTCGAGGACAAGAAGTTCGACGACGCGCGCACGACGCTGAGCGACTTCGCCCGGACGTACAGGAGTGACGGGCGGGTGCGGCAGGCGCGGAACATCGCCATAGCCGCGGAGATCGCCGACGACCGGCCGTCGGCGGGCAAGCGGCTGCCGCCGTCGAAGCGGCCCGGTGGGGCCCGCATGGAGCTGGTCATCAGCAACGACGCTCCGAACGCGGTCGAGGTGCTCTACACCGGTCCGGTCACCGGCACCGTCAAGCTGAGGACGTGCGCCGGCTGCGAGCGCTACCGCGCCTCCGCCGGAGCGCGGCAGGCCTGCAAGGCCGGCGGCAGGAACTACCCGAAGGCACGGCTCCGGCTTCCCGCCGGCGAGTACCACTTCCTGTACAAGCACGGCACGGGCGCGACCGCCCGGGTGGACAGCTACTCCTCCGGGACGAAGGTGCAGCCGGGCTACACCTACACCAGTTGCACGTATGTCATCGAGCGGAGCCCGTTCGACCTGGATCTGCCGCAGCTTCCGGATCCGGTCCAGCCGGCGCTCAGCCCTTGGGGCGGGGGTTCTTCCCGATGACCCGGCCGTCCAGTCCGGCGGTGAGGAAGGCGCCGCCGTGCGAGTCGGAGACGTGGACGCGCAGCACCGGGCGGTCGTCGTGGAAGGGCGACGCGGGGTCGACGATCACGTAACGGCTCTCCGGCTCGTCGACGTTGAGCGTCTCTTCCGCCGTCTTCAGCAGGGCGGGCAGCACGTCCCAGTCGATGGAGTCCAGGTCGATCGTCCTGGACCCGGACATCAGCGTGCCGCCCACGTCGTCGTTCTTCGCCCGGCCGTCGCGGTAGCTGAAGCGGTCGTACAGCGCGGAGTTGGACTTCAGCGGGGCCTCGGCGTAGGCGTGCACGTCGTAGAGGGTGAAGTCGGTGACCTTCGTGCCGCCCATGAGGGGTTTCAGCGCCTTGATCGCGGTGCGCGCCCCGTCCGGGGTCAGGAGGTCCACGGTCTCCGGGGTCTCCTCCTCGGAACCACCGGTGTCACCGGGGCCGGCGGAGTCGTCGGCCACCGGGTCCGGCGCCGGGGCGGAGACCTGCGGGGCGCTCGCCCGGTCGCGCGGGCGGTCGTCGCTGTCGGAGCCTCCGGACGAGAACGGGTCGGCCGTCCAGATGATGGCGCCCGCGATCACCACGGCCGAGACGACGGAGGACGCGGCGCTGATCCGCCAGACCCGGCGCTCGACGCGGCGGCCGCGCTCGTGCGGGGCTTCGTAGGGGTCGGTGGCGGACCGTCGGTAGGGGTCGCCGCCGGACGCGGGCGTGGGGGTGGAAACGCGGGGCGGGACACCGTAGCCCGTCGGCATGCGGTCCTCCGGGCCTGCGGACGGGGAGGACGGCGCGGAGGGCCCGCCCGGCCGGGCGGAGGCGGCAGGCTTCCGGTCGGACCCGGGCGGCGGAGGCGGCGGGGGCGCGGACGTGGGTCCCCGCCCGGGCGGCGGCGTGGCGGCCGTCTGCGTGGGAGTGGCGTGCACGGGCCCGGAATGCGTGGACGCGGGCCGCTCCCGTACGGGCTCCGTGGGCGTCGGGGCCGGGCTCCCGCCCGTCCGCGCGGCCTCGGCGAGCAGGCGGTCGAGCGCCTCGGCGTCCGGGCGGGCCGGGATGTCCCTGGTGAGGAGCGCGTTGAGCACCGGGGTGAGGGACCCGGCCCGCACCGGTGGCGGGATCTCCTCGTCGAGCACGGCGGCCAGGGTGGCCAGGGTGGTGGCCCGGCGCAGCGGGTGGCGGCCCTCGACGGCCACGTACAGCATCATGCCGAGGGACCAGAGGTCGGAGGACGGGTCGCCCTCGGTGCCGCGGATCCGCTCGGGGGCTATGTAGTCGGGCGAGCCGATGAGGGCGCCCGTCATGGTGAGGCTGGTCGACTCGCGGATGGCGGCGATGCCGAAGTCCGTGAGGACGGGGCGGCCGTCGGTGCGCAGCAGCACGTTGGCGGGCTTGACGTCGCGGTGCTGGATGCCGGAGGCGTGGGCGGCGCGGAGGGCGGAGAGGATGCCGCGTCCCAGCTCGGCGGCCTCGGCGGGCTCCATGGGTCCGTGGGCGAGCCGGTCGTGGAGGGAGGAGCCGGCCACCAGCTCCATCACGATCCACGGGTAGCCGTCCTCGCCGGGGTCGACGATGTGGTGGACGGTGACCACGTTGGGGTGGTCGACCCGGGCCAGCGCGCGGGCCTCGCGCAGCACGCGGGCGCGCAGGGTGCGGGCGCCTTCGGGGTCGTACTCCGCGAGCGCCGGGTCCGGGGGCCGTACCTCCTTGAGGGCGACCTCGCGGTGGAGCGCCTCGTCGCGGGCCCGCCAGACCATGCCCATGCCACCGCTGCCGAGCCGCTCCACCAGCGTGAAGCGGCCGTCGATCACCCGTCCCGAGGGGGCCTCTGCGCTCATGGGCCGTAGCGTACGGGGCGCGTAGGACAGCGGGGCGGCGGTGGGGCGGTACAGGCCGCCGGATCGCAACAGGCCCTCGGCCGTGACCCGTTGGCGAGGCGCCGTCGGGCCGGCTCGGCCTCGGGCCTCGGGCCGCGTCCCCGTCAGGCCGCGGCTCCGTCAGGCCGAGGTGCGTTTGCGGGAGTGGGTCGTCTTCTTCGCCGCTGCCCTGCCGTCGCCCGACGACGTCCGCTTCTTCGCCGTGGTCTTCTTCGCCGCGGTCTTCTTCGAAGTGGCCTTCTTCGCCGTGGACTTCTTCGCGCCGGTGTCCTTGGGTGCGGACTTCTTCGTCGCGGAGCTTCCGGAGCGGGTGACCGTCTTGCCGGTCGGGGTGCGGTGCGTGGTCCTCCTCGTGGGCTCGGCCGCCTGCCCGGACTTCCGGGGCGCCTTCGACGACGTCTTCCTGATGGGGTGGACGTCGGCCATGTCGCCGCCGCTGCCTCCACCGCCCTCGCCGTCCTGGGACTTCCTGGCCGCCCGCACGCTGTTCTCCAGGGCCGCGATCAGGTCGATGACCTTGCCCTCGCCGGTGTCCTCGGGCTCGGCCGTAAGCACGTTCTCGCCGGCGGCCTTCGCGGCGACGAGCTCCTCGAC
The DNA here is from genome assembly GCF_041435495.1 of Streptomyces sp. NBC_01116. Lineage (NCBI taxonomy): Bacteria > Bacillati > Actinomycetota > Actinomycetes > Kitasatosporales > Streptomycetaceae > Streptomyces > Streptomyces sp. NBC_01116. Next base: position 5,962,542 of record NZ_CP108644.1, on the reverse strand, counting down.
CGCCTCCCGGTAGTCGTCGTGGAGGCTGTCCATGTCGACCTCGCCGAGGGTGTTCATCAGGGCGTCCGCCAGATCGAGTTCGGCGTCGCGGACCGTGACGTCGCCGTCCGGGGCGGCGTCCTCCGGGGCGCGGATCTCGTCCGGCCACAGGAGGCCGTGCATGGCGATCACGTCGTCCACGACGCGGAGCATGCCGAGCCGTTCGCGGCCGCGCAGGGCGAACTTGGCGACGGCGACCCTGTTGCTGCGTTTGAGGGCCTCGCGGAGCAGGGTGTACGGCTTGGCGGCCGGGACCCCGTTGGCGGAGAGGTAGTACGCCGAGTCCATCTGGAGCGGGTCGATCCGGTCGGCGGGCACGAAGGCGACGATCTCGATGGTCTTCGCCGTGGGCAGCGGGAGCTGGGCGAGGTCCTCGTCGGTGACCGGGATCATCGTGCCGTCGGCGTCCTCGTAGGCCTTGCCGATCTCGCCGCCGGACACCTCCTCCTCGTCGAGTTCGCAGACCTTTCGATACCGGATCCGGCCACCGTCGGCGAGGTGGATCTGCCGGAAGCTGATCGAGTGGTTCTCGGTGGCGTTGACCAGCTTGATCGGGATGCTGACCAGCCCGAAGGAGATCGCGCCGTTCCAGATGGACCTCACCGTTCACCCCTTGCCGACCCTTGAGCACTCCGAGGCGTTGCGGACGCCGTTGAAGAGAAGACGCCGTGGAGACGTTTTGGCATGCTTTCGTGTGACTCTTCAGGATTTCGTGTGACTCTTATCGTATGACGCCGATCACCGAGGTGGAGGGGCGACGGGTCTCGCTCAGCAATCTCGACAAGGTCCTCTATCCGGCCACCGGGACGACCAAGGGCGAGGTGCTGCACTACTACGCGGCCACCGCCGGCGGCGTGATCCTGCCCCATCTGCGCGATCGCCCCGTGTCGTTCCTGCGCTACCCGGACGGGCCGGGCGGCCAGGTCTTCTTCACCAAGAATCCGCCGCCCGGTACGCCCGCCTGGGTGGAGACCACCGCCGTCCCCCGGAGCGAGGACCCGGGCGCCCGGCAGGTGGTCGTGCGGGATCTGGCCTCCCTGATGTGGGCGGCCAACCTGGTGGTGGAGTTCCACACCCCACAGTGGCGTGACGAGGCGCCGGAGATCGCCGACCGGATGGTCTTCGACCTGGACCCCGGCTCCCCCGCGACCGTCGTGGAGTGCTGCGCGGTGGCGCTCTGGCTGCGGGAGCGCCTCGCGGCCGACGGTCTGGCGGCGTACGGGAAGACGTCCGGGTCCAAGGGGTTGCATCTGCTGGTCCCGCTGGAGCCCACCCCGTCCGGCGAGGTGTCCGCGTACGCGAAGCGGCTCGCCGTGGAGGCCGAGGCGGCTCTTCCGGGGCTGGCCCTGCACCGGATGAAGCGCGCCCTGCGGCCGGGCAAGGTCTTCGTCGACTTCAGCCAGAACGCCGCGGCGAAGACGACCGCGACGCCCTACACCCTGCGTGCCAGGCCCGAGCCCACCGTGTCGGCCCCGGTCACCTGGGACGAGATCGCGGGGTGCCGGGAGGCCGGTGCGCTGGTGTTCCTCGCGGGGGACATGGCGGCCCGGCTGGACCGGCACGGCGATCTGCTCGCGCCGCTGAACGACCCGGAGCGGGCGTGTCCGCTGCCCGCGTGACACTCCCCCGGTTCACAGGAATCCACAGCCGCATCGTCTTGACCGGGTCATGACCTGGTTACGGCACGAGGAAAGGCCACAAGTGGCGGGTGGATTGTCGGACCCGTGGTGCACACTCTGCGCAGGCGCTTTCTCCAGGGCGCGCCGGGAGGGGTGTGACGGACAGGACGCGCCACGGGGCGCGCCGGTCCGGGCGCCGCCGTGATCGTGGGGAGGGGATGGCGTGTTCTCGGGGATCGACGAGGTCGACTGGGCCTCGATGGAGCATGCCTACGGGCCTGCCGACGATGTGCCGGAGCTCCTGCGGGGGCTGGCATCGGACGATCCGGCGGAGCGCGAGGCGGCGCTCGACGGCATGTACGGCGCGGTGCACCACCAGGGCGACGTGTACGCGTGCACGCTCGCGTGCATCCCGTTCCTGTTCGAGCTGGCCGTGGACCCGGGGGTGCAGGACCGCGGCAGCGTGGTCGAACTGCTCACCAGCATCGGCGGCTTCGACCTCGACGAGGACGACGAGGCGGAGATCGACGAGGACGAGATCGAGGGCGCCGCGAACTACGCGATGGCGGCGGCGGCGGTCACCGCGGGCGCGGGGGTGTTCTTCGAGCTGATCGCCGACGAGGACGCCGGCGTGCGGCTCGCGGCCCCGCTGGCGCTCGCCACGCTGCACCGGCACCCCGTGCGGGTCCTCGCGCTGCTGCGGGAGCGGCTGCCGGTGGAGCCCGAGGAGGAGGTGCGGCTCGCTCTCGTGGAGGCGGCCGGGCGGGTCGCCCTGCGGCACCGGCCGCTGGCGGGGCGGGTCGCGGAGTGGCTGGGTCGGCTGGCGTCGCGGGCGCACTCGCCGGGGCTGCGGCTCGCGGCCCTGGCCCAGCTGGCGCGCTGTGCTCCCGACGGGCTGCCCGGCGATGTGGTGCCGGTGGTCTCGGGGCTGCTGCGCGAGATGCGTTCCCTGCCGGAGCGGTCCGCCCCGGCGGAGGACGAGCCGGCTCCCGGCCGGGAACCGGACGCGGAGTCGCGCTGTCCGGACGCCGCCGAGCCCGCGGACCCGGAGGCGGTGGACGTGGAGCCGGTGGAGACGGAGCCTGTGGAGACGGAGCCGGTGGCCGCCGCGGAAACCTGTCGGGGCGAGCAGGTCGCGACGCCGACGCTCGTGGGGCAGCTGCGGTCCCTGTCCGCGCAGGAGAACGCCGGGCGCGGTGCTCCCTGGGCGGCGGACCTGCTGCGCACCCTGCACGTCGGCCTCGACGACCGGGTGGGCGACCGCACGGCACTGCTCGCCGACCAGTTGCGCAGCCCCGACCGCAGGCAGCGCATCGACGCCGTGCGGATGAGCGGCGGGCTGATACGGGCCTGGCGCGGCCCCTACGAGGAGCTGGTGGCGCTCGTCGGCGACCAGCTGGCCGACCCCGAGCCCCGGCTGGCCGAGGCCGCGTCCCATGTGCTGGAGGAGCTGTTCGGCCTCGCCGCCCCCGCGGCGGACGCCCTGGCCGCCCGGCTGGCCGACCGCCCCGAGGACTGGGTGAGGTCCTGGGCCAGCGGTCCCCCCGGGCTCGGCTCCATCGTGAAGGCCCTGGCGCGCCTCGGTGACGCCCGGGCGGTGCCCGCCCTCGCGGCGGCGCTGGAGCTTCCGCAGGTGGCGCACGACGTGGGGTTCGCGGTGGGCCACCTGGGGACGGCGGCCCAGCCGCTCGCCGGGGCGCTGCGGCGCAGGCTCGCCGAGGTGGCGCTGGACGAGGGGGCCTACGACCGGGCGAGCCCGCTGCTGGCCGGGCTGACCGGGCTGCGGGCGGGCGAGGCGACCCCCGAGGTGCTGCGGGTGCTGCGCGGCGCTCCGGAGTACCGGGGCGAGTGGCTGCGTACGGCGGCGCTGCGGGCGCTGGGTTCGTTCGGGCCCGCGGCACGGGAGGCCGTCCCGGAGCTGCGGGCACTGATCCGCCGCCCGGGGGCGGCCTCCGCGACGGAGGCGGCCGAGGCGCTGTGGGCGATCTCCGGGGACGCCGAGGCGGTGCTGCCGGCGCTGATCGAGGGCCTCCAGTCGCACCAGGTGCACGACCGGCGGGCCGCGGCGGTGGCGCTGGGCGCCCTCGGGCCGCGCGCCGCTGTGGTCGCGCCCCGGCTGCGCGGGCTGCTGGCACACGAGGAGCTGTGGCTGCGGGTCGACGCGGCGATCGCGCTGTGGGAGGTGTCCGGCCGGTCCCGGGAAACCCTCGAAGCACTGCTCGCCGACTGGGATCGGAGCCGTCATGTGCGGGTCCGGGTGGCAGAATGCGTGGCACGGATGGGGCCGGTCCCGGAGGGGTCGGCCGCAGCACACGTCCTGCGGAGCGAACTCGCCTCCGTACGCCGTCACAACGCGATGGACGGCGGGTACGGCAGTCATGACATCCACGAGGACGAGAAGCTCCTGGCACTGTGCCGACGGGCACTGCGGGGGACGGGGAAAGGAACCACGGCATGATCATTTTCGGTACCAAGGGCTACCTCTACCAGCTGGCCATCCTGACGATGGTGTGCGGCTGGTGCGGCAATCCGGCGGCGCACACCCTGCGCAAGCGGGTCACGAAGTTCACGCTGTTCTTCGTGCCGCTGTTCCCGTTCTCGACGAAGTACGTCACGCAGTGCACGTTCTGCGGCGGGGAGCGGCAGATACCCAAGGAGGAGGCGGACCGGCTGCTCGCCCAGGCCGCGGCCGGGCAGGACGGCAACGCCCACGGCCAGGCCCCGCAGCAGCCCGGTTTCACGCCTCCCGGGCAGAACCCGTACCAGCGCTGAGCCGCCCCGGCGGTGAACCCGACCGGCTACCAGCACTGATTCTGCGGCCCTCCTGACCGCTCCGGCCCCGTGGTCCCATGACCGCGGGGCCGCACGGCGTTACACAGAGGTACGAAGTCGGTACGAAGTCGACATTGCGCACGGTCGTCCGATTAGGGTGTGAGACCGCTGTGTCGTCCGTCGTCCGTCGTCGAAGAGGAGGCGAGCCTTGCGCCCGCACCGCGCCCCGGCGGCGACCCGTACCGCCGTGTTCGCCCTCGCCGTGCTGATCCCGCTGTCCGGCTGCGGCGCGGCCGGCGGGCTGAAGAGCGCGGGGGACGCGGCGTCGGCCGTCGAGCCCAAGAGCCTCTGGCCGGAGCTGCCGCCCGCCTCCGCCGCCCCGTACGACTACGGCGAGGGCGAGACCGCGCGCATCCCGGGGATCCGGGTGGCCGGCGACGATGTGCGGCGGCTGGACCCGGTGACCGTGGCGCAGGCCGGGCTGAAGGCGAAGACGGACCGGGACAGCGGGCTGGACGAGCTGCCGGACGGGACGGTCCGCCGGATCGAGGCGTGCCGGACCGCCCCGGACGACTGCCCGGTCCTCCCGCCGTACTACCGCGATCTGACGGGCGACGACAGGGACGAACTGGTGCTCGGCATCCGGATGCCCGACCGGCAGCTCGCCGTGCGCGTCTACATGCCGGACGAGGGCCGGCTGACCCGGATCATGTCCACCTACGACGCCGTCATCAGCGTGGAGCTGGCGGGCCGGGACCTGATCATGCGGGCTCCCTCGGTGATCCCGGGGTACGAGTACCGCACCGCGTGGTCCTGGGACGACCGGCAGCGCGCGATGCTGCCCACCCGGGACGAGATCCTGCGGACGCCCGAGCACCGGAAGGCCCCGAAACCCTCCCCGGAATCCACCACGCCCTCCCCGGAATCCTCCTCGTCCGCCTCGTCCTCCACGGGGACGCGATGAGGCGGCGCGGGTTGCGCTCGCCCTCCTGGACCGCGAGCCTCACCTGGAAGTCCGCGGTCTTCCTGACCGTCATGTGCTGCACCCTGGCGGCCCTCCTCGGCCTCCTGGTGCACACGGCGGTCACCCGGCAGACGGTCGAGCAGGCCCGGGAGAAGACGCTGGGGCGGCTGGAGGTGGTCACCGACGCGTACGAGGCCGGGGAGCCGCTGCCCCCCGGCTCCGGCGTCGACCCGCCCGGCCTGCCCGCCTCGCTGCGCGCCCTGGCCGCGGGCGGCGAGCGGGGCACCCTCGTCGCGGACGGCCCGCACCGGCCGGGCGACCCGGACGGGCGGAACGGCCCCGCCATGTGGGCGGCGGGCCCGGCGGACGGGCGGGCGCTCGCCACCTGGACGGACTACAGCCACCACGCCCGCACCATCGGCGGCCTCGACCGGGCGATCATCGGCTCCTCGCTGCTGGCCATCGCCGCCACCCTGCTCGTCGGCCTGTTCGCCGTCGGCCGGGTGACCCGCAGACTCCACCAGAGCGCCCGGGTGGCCCGCCGGATCAGCGCGGGCGATCTCGACGCCCGGGTGCACGACCCCCGGACCGCGCGCCCGGTCCGCGCCCAGGACGAGGTGGCGATCGTGGCGGGCGCGCTCGACACCATGGCTTCGACCCTCCAGCGCAAGCTCCAGACCGAGCAGCGGTTCACCGCCGACGTGGCGCACGAGCTGCGCACTCCGCTGACCGGCCTCTCGGCCGCCGCCGAACTCCTGCCGCCCGGCCGCCCGGCGGAGCTGGTGCGCGACCGGGTACGGGCGATGCGGGCGCTGACGGAGGACCTGCTGGAGATCTCCCGGCTCGACGCCCGTACCGAGGAGGTCGACCTCGCGGTGCACGACCTCGCGCCGCTGGCGGAGCGGGTCGTCCGGGCGTCGGGCACCGACACCGAGGTGCGGGTGACGGGCGCGGCCCGGGTGGAGACGGACCGGCGGCGGCTGGAGCGGGTGATCGGCAATCTGGTGGCCAACGCCCATCTGCACGGGCGCCCTCCGGTGGTGCTGAGCGTGGACGGCGCGGTGGTCTCCGTGACCGACCACGGTCCGGGGTTCCCGGCGTATCTGCTGGACGGCGGGCCGCAGCGGTTCCGTACGGACGGCGCGGGCAAGGGGCACGGCCTCGGGCTGACCATCGCCGTCGGCCAGGCCCGGGTCATCGGCGCCCGGCTGGACTTCGGCAATCCGCCGGGCGGCGGGGCGCTCGCCCGGATGACCCTGCCGGAGTACGTACGCCTGGATGACGGGGAAGGCGACCGGAATCCCGGCGGTGACGGGGGTCCGGAGGGCCGGGACGACCCGGACGGCTCAACAGGGAGCAGCCCTCACGGACCGTGACGCGTTGCCGACCGTGGGTGGTGAACCTAGCGTGACGAGCACGAGCCCAGCTCGTGTCCCCCACGGTCCCTTCCTCATCGCATGGAGGCAGCATGTCCCCCCTGTCCCGCTCCTCGCGGCTCCGCCGGCTCGGTCTCTGCGTGGCCACCGGCACGCTCGCGGCGCTCACCGCCGCCGCTCCCGCCGCGCTGGCGGCCGACCCCCAGCCCGTCGGACAGCGCGCGGAGGCCGCCGCTCCGGACCCGACGTCCGACGAGCTCTCCGCCTCGGCCCTGCAGCGCGAGCACCAGGCGCAGCAGAAGCAGGCCCGCGAGGAGGCGCAGAAGCAGGGGCAGGCGAAGCCCCAGGCGCCGAAGCGGACCTACAAGGGACGCGTCATCGCCAAGCCGTACCTGCTGCTCCGCGACAAGCCGACCCGCAGCAGCCGCGTCGTCGGCTCGGCCGAGTACGGCGAGATCGTCAACATCTTCTGCAAGACCGAGGGTGACAACGTCGACAACAACAACCGCTGGTACCTGCTGACCAACGGCACCTGGGCCTGGGGTTCGGCCCGCTACATCGAGAACATCGGCGCCGCGCCGAAGTGGTGCTGACCTCGCGTCACCCGCACATCCGCCCGCCCGCGGAGCCCGGCCGCATCGCCGTCGGCTCCGCGGGCGGGCGCAGGTCCGCCAGGCACCGCCCGAGGCAAAGGTGTGACATAAAGGAAATACCGCCCACCTCTTGCTACGTTGCGGGGCATGACCGCAACGACGGCGGACGCTCCCCCGCCCGAGCTACGCCTGCCCAAGCGGCGCGGGGTGGAGCTCGCCCTCCTCGTCGGGGGTGTCCTGATCTCCGTCCTCGGCTACGCGGCGGTCGGCCTCGCCCACGACGGCGTCGTGCCCCCCGATGTCGCCGGATACGGCGCCGGGCTCGGCACGCTCGCGCTGCTCGCCCATGTCGCGGTCCGCTTCCGCGCGCCGTACGCCGATCCGCTGCTGCTGCCGATCGCCGTCCTGCTCAACGGGCTCGGCCTGGTGCTGATCTACCGGCTCGATCTGGAGACCCCGAGGGACCAGGCCGCGCCCACCCAGCTCGTCTGGTCCACGCTCGGCGTCGCGCTGTTCGCCGCCGTGGTGGTGCTGCTGCGCGACCACCGGGTGCTCCAGCGGTACGCGTACCTCTCGGTCGCCTCGGCGCTCGCGCTCCTCATCGTGCCGATCTTCTTCCCGGCGGTGAACGGGGCGAAGATCTGGATCCGGATCGGCGGACTCTCCTTCCAGCCCGGCGAGTTCGCCAAGATCCTGCTGGCGGTGTTCTTCGCCGCCTACCTGGCGGCCAACCGCAACGCGCTCGCGTACACCGGCCGCACCTTCTGGAAGCTGCAACTGCCCTCCGGCCGGGTGCTCGGTCCGATCGTGGCGATCTGGCTGCTGAGCGTCGGGGTGCTGGTGCTGGAGCGGGACCTCGGCACCTCGCTGCTGTTCTTCGGGCTCTTCGTCATCATGCTGTACGTGGCGACCGGCCGGACCGGCTGGATCGCGGTCGGTCTGCTCCTGGCCGGTGTCGGGGCCTTCGTCGTCGGCTCGTTCGAACCGCACGTCCACAGCCGGGTGCAGGACTGGCTGGACCCGTTCGCGTCGATCGACGCGGGGCAGGGGCCGGGCCAGCTCGCCCAGTCGCTGTTCGCCTTCGCCGCGGGCGGGATGCTCGGGACCGGGCTCGGCGCGGGCCACTCCATCCTGATCGGCTTCGCCGCCAAGTCCGACTTCATCCTGGCGACCGCGGGCGAGGAGCTGGGGCTGAGCGGGCTGACCGCGGTCTTCCTGCTCTACGCGCTGCTCGTGGCGCGCGGCTACCGGGCCGGGCTCGCCCTGCGCGATCCGTTCGGGCGGCTGCTCGCCATCGGCCTGGCGTCGATCCTGGCGCTCCAGGTGTTCGTGATCGCGGGCGGGGTGATGGGGCTGATCCCGCTGACCGGGATGGCGATGCCGTTCCTCGCGCAGGGCGGCTCGTCGGTCGTCACCAACTGGATCATCGTGGCGCTGCTGATCCGGCTCAGCGACGTCGCGCGCAGACCCCACCCCGAACAGGTCGAGACCGGTGTCATCGCGGCGGCCGTGGAGGAGGACCGGTGATCCGCTACATCCGGCGGGCCGCCGCCCTCTGTCTGCTGCTGCTGGTGGCGCTGCTCGTCAACGCGGCCAGGATCCAGGTCTTCGAGGCCGACGAGCTGGACGGCAATCCGGCCAACCGCCGGAACACCATCGCCCGTTACGACCAGCCGCGCGGCAACATCCTGGTCGGCGACCGGCCCGTGACCGGCAGCAAGGAGACCGGCGAGCAGCTCAGCTTCGAGCGCACCTATCTGCACGGCCCGCTCTACGCCCCGGTGACCGGATACGCCTCGCAGACGTACGGCACGACGCTCATCGAGAACGCCGAGGACGCCGTCCTGTCCGGGACGGCCTCGGTGCTGGCGCCGCTGCCCTTCTGGAACGAGTTCACGCGGGGCCGGCAGCCGGGCGGCGACGTCGTCACCACGATCAGGGCGTCGATGCAGCAGGCCGCGTACGACGGGCTGAGCGGGCGGCGGGGGGCGGTCGCGGCGCTGGATCCGTCGACGGGTGCGATCCTGGCGCTGGTCTCGACCCCGTCGTACGACCCCGAGCGGCTGTCGGGGACCGGTTCCGCGGTGACCGACGCGTGGGCCCGGCTGAACGCGGCCGAGAGTCTGCCGATGCTCAACCGGGCCATCCGGCAGACCTATCCGCCGGGCTCCACCTTCAAGATCGTGACGGCGGCGGCGGCCCTGGACGCCCGGGCCGTGACGGACGCCGACGCGCCCACGGACACCCCGTCGCCGTACGTCCTGCCCGGCACGAGCACGACCCTGCCGAACGAGGCGAGGGGCTGCGAGCAGGCGTCCCTGGCGGACGCGATCCGGGTCTCCTGCAACACCGTGATGGCCCACCTCGGGGTGGAGGTCGGCCTGGAGGGGATGGCGGAGACGGCGGAGGGGTTCGGCTTCAACGACACCGGGCTGCGCATCCCGTCCGGGGTGGCGAGGAGCAACTTCGACACGGACATGAGCGACGACCAGCTCGCGCTCTCCTCCATCGGGCAGTTCAACACGACGGCGACCCCGCTCCAGATGGCGATGGTCGCGTCGGCGGTGGCCAACGGCGGGGATCTGCGCCGCCCCCATCTGGTGGACCGGGTGACCACCAACGACGGGGACACGGTCCGGCAGCAGGGGTCCGGACCGTCACAGCGTCCGATGAGCCCGTCGACGGCCGTGCAGCTCCAGCGGATGATGGTCGACGTGGTGGAGAACGGCACCGGGGCGAACGCGGCGATCGACGGGGTGAGGGTCGGCGGCAAGACCGGTACCGCCCAGCACGGCGTCGACAACTCCGGTCTGCCGTACGCCTGGTTCATCTCCTGGGCCCAGGCCCCCGACTCCGGCCGCCCGGCCGTCGCCGTGGCGGTGGTCGTGGAGGACGCCGCCGCCGACCGGGACGACATCAGCGGCGGCGGCAGCGCGGCCCCGATCGCCCGGGCCGTGATGGAGGCGGCGTTGGAGGAGTAGCCGGGGCGCGCGGAGGGGCGCACCGGCAGACTGGACCCATGACTCGGACGATCTCCGCGGTGACGCGGGCCCTGGAGCGGATCGACCGGCTGGACCCGGCACTCAACGCGTTCATCGAGGTCTGGCCGGACGAGGCGCTCGCCCGGGAGCGTGAGGCCGTGGCACGGCGACTCCCCCTGGGCGGGCTGCCGTTCGCGGTGAAGGGCCCCACCGGCATCCGCTCGTACGCGGCCCGTCGGCTGGTCGTGGCGGGCGGGGTCCCGGTCGGGGCGACCTCCGTCCCCGGCCCCGGGACGGTCTGGCAGACCTGGGGCCGGGGCGCCCACGGGCGTACGGTCAACCCGTGGCGGGCCGACCGTACGCCCGGCGGTTCGTCGGCGGGCTCGGCGGTCGCGGTGGCGGCGGGGATGGTGGAGCTGGCGACGGGCAGCGACGGGGCCGGGTCGGTCCGTATCCCGGCCGCCTGGTGCGGGGTGTTCGGGCTGAAGACGACGAACGGGCTGCTCCCCTCCCCCGACCGGTCGGGGCTGGCCTCGGCCGGGGTGCTGGCCCGGACGACCGCGGGTGCCGAGCGGTATCTCCGCCATGTGCTGGAGGGATACGAGCCACCCGCCGCCCCGGCTCTCCCGCTTCCCGCCGTCTACAGCGAGGACCTCGGCTTCGCGGACGTGGACCCCGAGGTGGCGGCGGTCGTCCGGGCGGCGGTGGGCCGGCTCGTCGCCGCGGGGACCGTGCGGCTGCTGGACGCCGACTGCGCCCTGCTCGACCCGGCGCGGGCCTGGCAGGCGATACGGGGCGGGACGCCGGAAGACCCGGAGGCGGCGGCGGTCCGGCGGGCGAACGACGACCGGCTCGACGACCTCTTCGCCGCCGCACCCCTGTTGCTGACCCCGGCCACGCCGAACCGGCCGCACGGGCACGAGGGCCCGGGCGACCTCTACTCCACCGCCCTGACCTGGGCGTTCAACCTGGGCGGCCATCCGGCGGCCAGCCTGCCCGCCGGATTCACCTCGGACGGCTGCCCGGTGGGGCTCCAGCTGGTGGCGGCGCGCGGGGCGGACATCTCGCTGCTCGGAATGGCCCGCGCGGTGGAGCACGCCCTGCCTACCCTGCCGTCATGACCTCCATCGGGACCGACCCCGGCCGCAGCCCGCACGAGCTGGCGCAGGTGAATATCTCACGGCTCGGATTTCCCCTGGATTCACCGCGGTTGAAGGACTTCGTCGAGGGGCTGGACCCGGTGAACGCGGTCGCCGACGGAGCAGACGGGTTCGTCTGGCGGCTGCGCTCCGCATCCGGGAACGCCACGGACGTCCCGGTACTCGGGGACGACTGGCTGATCGTGAACATGTCGGTGTGGCGGGACGTCGAAGCGCTCACCGGCTTCATGTTCGCGGGGCGGCACCGGGAGCTGATGAGCCGGCGCCGCGAGTGGTTCGAGCAGATCCGGGAGGCGATGACCGCCCTGTGGTGGGTGCCGGCCGGGGAACGCCCGACGGTGGCGGACGCCGAGGAGCGGCTGCTGCATCTGCGCGAACACGGCCCCACCGAGCGGGCGTTCACCCTGCGCGCCCGCTTCCCGGCGCCGGCCGGGGTGCACTGACCGGCGACGGGGAGGACGGGCCGGGGAGCCGCGGCCCGCGCACCCGGACCGCGACGGGTCAGCCGATCGGCCGGCGGATCTCCTCGCGGATCTCGGCGGTCTCGACCGCCGCCGCCTCCAGGTCGATCGCCGCGGGGTCCTTGAGGGCCGTCTCGGGACGGATGATCCCCACGGACGCCCCGGTGTTGTCGTCGCCCCAGGCGCACATCGGGATGTTCGCCCGGACGCCGTTCTGGTTCGACTGGAGCACCTGGCACTTCAGCGTGATGTCGTGACCGGCGGGGGTGAACTCCTTCGGAGGGACGGCGACGGTCGCGCCGTTCCCCTCGGCCCCGCCCTCCATCATCTTGCCGGTCATGGCCTCCGGCTCCGTGAACCGCCCGTACATCCCGGAGACCACCAGCGCTCCGCCCTTGGCCGAGCTGTACTGGCCGACGACGGCCTTCGCGTCCCGGACGGTGGGGTCGTACATGTCCTCGATCTTCTTGCCCTCGCTCGACGAGAGGTCCTGGGCCAGGGTGAACTCGCCGTCCATCAGCTCCTTCTGCAGGACCAGCTCGTACTCCGCCTCCGGGAACGCCGCGTCGGTGGCCCTGCCGACCAGCTGGGAGACGCCGTAGGCGATTCCGCCCGCCGCCAGGACCGCGCCGGCCACGATCCCGACGATCAGTACGGTCCGCTTCTTCCGCGGCGGCCGCGGCCCTTGGGGCGGCCACCCGGCAGCGCCGGGACCGCCCGCGCCGGGTATGCCGGGCTGCTGCCCCCAGCCGGGCTGACCCCAGCCGCCCTGCTGGGGCGGCGGGGGCTGCTGCGGGTAGCCGTAGGGCTGCTGTTGCGGCACGGGGGCGGGCGCGGCCGGCGGCGCGCCGTAGGGGTTCTGGCCGTAGGGGTTCTGCGGGGACGGCGGCCCGTACGGGCCCTGCGGCGGGTGCGGCGGGGTGGTCATGCGCTCACCGTACGACACGTTTGCGAACGGGATTTCGATGCGTCCGGCATCGGTATCGGGTCGAGAGCACCGGACCGGAACGGCGGCCCTGAACGGCGGGAGGCCCCGGCTCCGGCGCGGCCCCGCGGCCCCGGCCCCGGCGCGGCCCCCGCCGCACCGGGGCCGCGGCCCCTCAGGCGGTGTCGGCCGCGCCCTCCCCGATCGCCTCCGCGACCTCCGCCACCCGGGCCTCCTCCTCGGCGGCGAAGCGCTCGCGGTCCAGTTCCTCGGCCAACTCCTCGTCCCTCGACATCAGCAGGTCGAGGTTGGAGTCGCCGAGTTCGAGGACGCCCATGTCGACGTACGCCTTCTGGAGCCGCGGGCCCCACAGGCCGATGTCCTTGACGCACGGGACGATCCGGCTGAACAGCAGCTTGCGGAAGAGCTGGAGGAACTCGGAGTGCTCCGAGAGCTCCTTCGCCTCCTGCTTGCCGATGCCGAAGTTCTCCAGGACCTCGACGCCGCTGAGCCGGTCGCGCATCAGGTAGCAGCCCTCGATGACGAACTCCTCGCGCTCGCGGAGTTCGGCGTCGCCCAGCTGCTGGTAGTAGTCGCGCAGCGCCATCCGTCCGAAGGCGACGTGCCGGGCCTCGTCCTGCATGACGTACGCCAGGATCTGCTTGGGCAGCGGCTTGGTCGTGGTGTCGCGGATCATCCCGAAGGCGGCCAGCGCCAGACCTTCTATGAGCACCTGCATCCCCAGGTAGGGCATGTCCCAGCGGGAGTCGCGCAGGGTGTCGCCCAGCAGCCCCTGGAGGCTGTCGTTGACCGGGTAGAGCATGCCGATCTTCTCGTGCAGGAAGCGGCCGTAGATCTCGGCGTGCCGGGCCTCGTCCATGGTCTGGGTGGCGGAGTAGAACTTGGCGTCCAGGTCGGGGACGGACTCCACGATGCGCGCCGCGCAGACCATCGCGCCCTGTTCGCCGTGGAGGAACTGGCTGAACTGCCAGGAGGTGTAGTGCGTGCGCAGCTCGCCCCGGTCCTTCTCCGTCATCCTCGCCCAGTGCGGGGTCCCGTACAGGGTGAGCGCCTCGTCGGGGGTGCCGAGCGGATCGGCGGGGTCGACCTCCAGCGACCAGTCGATGCGCTTGTTGCCGTCCCACTGCTTGTCCTTGCCCTTCTGGTAGAGGGCGAGGAGGCGTTCGCGGCCGTCGTCGTAGTCCCAGCTGAACCGGGCGGCTCCGGTGGCGGGAACCTGCCAGGTCGGTGCGGCGGGCGGGGTGGTGTAGAGGTCATGGGTGGACACGGACGGCTCCTTCGCCTCGACTGGCTCGACCTGATGGACAAGTTCCGTGACACCGACGGCAGTTGAGTCCGCGCGAGCAGGCGCACCGGCCGCCTCCCCGGCAGGTTCACACGTTGGTAGACGGCGAGTCAACAAGTCGAACGCAGTCGCACCCAAGGGATTGACGGCCTTGCTGACAGGCAGTCTCATAAGAGGTGACCGCCGGTAACTCCCGTTCCCGGCAACCCCCGTGTGAGGTGCTCCCGCCATGACGCCCGTCACCGCTCGCGATGCCACCGCGCTCCGCGACGCACTCGGTCCGCTCCGCGACCGCGAGCAGGTCGCCCTGCGGCTGCTCGAATCCTCCGCCAAGCACTCCTTCGACCCCGACACCGAACTCGACTGGGACGCGGCCGTCGAGGAGGGCAAGTGGTTCTGGCCGCCGGAGCTGGTCTCGCTGTACGGGACCCCGCTGTGGGACCGGATGTCCGAGGAGCAGCGCCTGGACCTCTCCCGGCACGAGGGCGCCGCGCTCGCCTCGCTCGGCATCTGGTTCGAGATCATCCTGATGCAGCTGCTGGTCCGGCACGTCTACGACAAGCCGGTGACCAGCAACCACGTCCGCTACGCGCTCACCGAGATAGCCGACGAGTGCCGGCACTCGATGATGTTCGGCCGCATGATCGACTGGGGCGGCGCCCCGACCTATCCGGTGCCGCGCGTCTACCACAACCTCGCGCGGGTCCTGAAGACCGTCTCCACCACCCCCGGTTCGTTCGCCGCGACCCTGCTCGGCGAGGAGATCCTCGACTGGATGCAGCGCCTGACCTTTCCGGACGACCGGGTGCAGACCCTGGTGCGCGGGGTGACCCGGATCCATGTGATCGAGGAGGCCCGGCACGTCCGGTACGCCCGCGAGGAGCTGCGCCGCCAGATGGTGACCGCCCCGCGCTGGGAGCGGGAGCTCACCAAGGTCAGCTGCGGCGAGGCGGCCCGGGTCTTCTCCGTCTGCTTCGTGAACCCGCAGGTGTACGAGAACGTCGGCCTGGACCGCCGTGAGGCCGTCGCCCAGGTGAAGGCCAGCGGCCACCGCGCGGAGGTGATGCAGTCGGGCGCGAAACGGCTGACCGACTTCTTCGACGACATCGGCCTGCTGAACGGCGTCGGCCGCCGGCTGTGGCGCAGCTCCGGGCTGCTGGCCTGAAAGCCCTGCGGACGGGAGACGCGGCCCCCGGTGGCCTTAGGGTCGGTGGCATGACCTCCACCGCCGCAGTCCCGCCGCCCCGGGCGACGTACCGCAGGCTCAGCGTCGAGGAGCGCCGCGCCCAGCTGCTGCTCGCCGCACTCGGCCTCTTCGCCCACCGGGCACCCGACGAGGTCTCGCTCGACGAGGTGGCGGTGGCGGCCGGGGTGTCCCGGCCGCTGGTCTACCGCTACTTCCCGGGCGGACGGCAGCAGTTGTACGAGGCCGCGCTCGGCTCGGCGGCGGACGAGCTGACGCTGTGCTTCACCGAGCCGCCGGCGGGCCCGCCCACCGAGCGGGTCGCCCGGGTGCTGGACCGCTATCTGCGCTTCGTCGACGAGCACGACACCGGGTTCAGCGCCCTGCTGCGCGGCGGCAGCGTCGTGGAGACCTCCCGCACGACGACGATCGTGGACGGGGTGCGGCGGGCGGCGGCGGACGAGATCCTGCGCCACCTCGGGCGGATGGGCGAGACCGGGGAGCAGCCGGCCGGGCCGCGGCTGCGGATGATGGTGCGCAGCTGGATCGCCGCCGTCGAGGCGGCCTCGCTGATCTGGCTGGACGACGGGAAGCGGCCGGCCGCGGCCGAGCTGCGCGGCTGGCTGGTCGACCATCTGATCGCCCTGCTCGCCGCGACCGCCGCCACCGACCCGGAGACCGCGGCCGTGGTGAACGACCTGCTGGCGCTGGAGACCTCCGACGGCCCGGCCGGGCAGCTGGCGGTACGGGTGATTCCGGTCGTCGCGGAGGCGGCGCACCTGCTGCCCGCCGCCGCTGCGTCAGACTGACCGGGTGAAGAGCGAGAACACCCCTTTCCGAGGCGGCCCCCTGGACGGCCGGGTCCTGCCGATCCTGCTCGGCCCCACCGGCCATCCGCCGAAGTGGTACGAGGTCCCGGTGCCCTCCCCCGACGGCGGCCCCGCCACGGTGTACGCCTACCAGCGGGTCCCGGCCGGCTACACGAAGCGGCTCGGGCTCCAGCGCGGCTGGGTGTACGAGTACGCCCCCGGGGGCCGCGAGCACCGCACCCTCAAGTGGCCCTGGTCGAAGACTCCCCCGAGCTCCCCGGGCCGCGACTGAGCGGCGGGCGGACGCCCCGTGGGGCACAGGCCCTAAGATCGACGGTCAGGCGCCGGAGGACGGGTCACCCGGTCGCCGTAGGACGGTCACAAGGGGGGTGCGCCATGGAGGCGCTGCGTCAGGACGATCCACGCCGCTTCGGCCGCTTCACCGCGCTGGCCCGCTTCCACGAAGGCGCGAGCGCCGTGCAGTACGTGGCGCGGGACACCGCGTCCGGCGAAGTGGCCCTCATCACCGCCGCGCGCCCCGAGCTGGCCGCCCTGCCGGCCTACCGCCGCCGCTTCCAGGCCGAGGCGCGCACCGCCGAACGCCTCGCGGGCGGCTGGGTGGCCCCGCCCCTGGAGACCGGCGAGGAGCCGGAGGCCACGGCGGACGGGCCGGAACCCCTGTGGACGGCGGCGGGTTACGTCCCCGCGCTGCCGCTGGCCGAGGCGATCGGGATCGCCGGTCCGCTGGACGAGCGGGCCCTGCGGATACTGGGCGCGGGCATCGCCGAGATCCTCTCCCGGGTGCACGCCGCCGGTTCCGTGCTCCAGGGGCTGGCCCCCGGCACGGTGCTGCTGGCCGCCGACGGGCCCCGCCTCACCGCCTTCGGCCCGCTGGGCGCGGCCGCGTCGGCCCAGGCGCGGCCGGGCGGCCAGCTCTCGGTACGGCTCGGCTATCTGACGCCCGAGCAGATCGAGGGCAAGGAGGTCTCCGCCGCCTCCGACCTGTTCGTACTGGGGCTGCTGCTGGCGTACGCGGCGACCGGGACGACCCCGTTCACGGAGGGCCCGGCCGAGGAGGCCGCCCGCCGGATCGCCGGGGACGAGCCCGAACTCGACGCCGTGCCGGAGGCGTTGCGCGAGCTGATCACGGACTGCCTGGCGAAGGACCCGGCCGAGCGGCCCACCGCCGGCACGGTCGCCGCCGAACTGGCCCTGGAGGGCGCGGCGGGCCTCGCGCGGAGCGGCTGGCTCCCCGAACGGCTCGCGGCGGCGGTCGCGGACCAGGAGGCGCGGGTGCTGGCCCTGGAGGCGCCGGGGGACGCGGAGGAGCTGGAGGAGAGCGCGGAGTCGCCGGAGAAGGACCGGCAGGCTCCGGAGCAGGACTCGGAGACGCCGGCGAAGGGCCCGGCGGTCCAGGAGCCCGAGGACGCCCGGCCGGTGGACGCGCCGTCGCCGGACGCGCCCGCCGCGCCGGTGGCGACCTCCGCGGCACCAGCGCCCCGGGAGCCGGAGGACGCCCGGCCTGCGGATGCCCGGCCCGTCGACGCCCGGCCCGTCGGCGCGCCCGCACCCGCGGAGCCCGCCGCCGCGCCGGTCTCCCCGGGCGACGGGGGCATCGGGGAGGACCGGGGCACCACCCGGTTCCTCAACACCGGGCCGCGGCCGCCGCACAACGACCGTCCGACGACGCAGCTCTCCCTCCCGCACGAGCTCACCGCGCCCCCGGGGTCCGCCCCCGCCCCGGCGACGTACCCGCTGCCGCCCGCCCTGCCCACCGCACCCGGCGCGTCCGCCGCGCCCTTCACCCCCGCCGCCCCGCGGCAGCAGGCGGGCCATCCGCACGGCGGGCCCGCCCCCTACCCCGCGGCGGCGCTCCCGGCCGGCCCCGGAGGCGCGGGCGGGGGCCCGATGGTTTCGTTGCCGCTGCCTCCCGCGCCGGCCCCGGCGCCCGGCCCCGCCGCGAACCGCCGGACCCTGCTGACCATCGCGGCGGCGGCCGTCGGCGGGCTGGTCGTGGGCGGCGGTTCGGTGGCCGCTCTCGGGTCCGGGGACACGGCCGTGGCGACGGACGACAAGCCCGCGCCGAAGCCCCGCCGCACGCTCCCCGGGCAGCCCCCCGAGCCGCGCTGGACCTACGCGCACCCGGCCTCCGAATCGTCCCCGCTCACGGCCGCCGTCTGGGGCGACAAGCTCCTCGTGGTGACCAGCGAGAGCCAGGCGAGCGCCGTGGACCTGCGCACCGGCAAGCGGCTGTGGCAGCGCGCGGACGGGGCGAAGGGGCAGGCCGCGCTGGCGGCGGGCGCCGAGCTGGTCTTCATCGCGAGCCCGACGGAGTTCCTCTGGCTGTCGCCGAAGAACGGCAAGGTCGTGCACCGCGTGCGCTACACGGACGCCTTCGCCGACCTGCCGGGCCTCGGCGTCGGGCGGCTGGCCGGGAATTCCGGGCCGGTCATCTGGTTCACCGGTTCGCACACGGTCACCGTGAAGGCCCCGAAGCCGAAGAAGGGCAAGAAGAAGGGCAAGGACAAGGAGGTCGTCCGGGCCTACTTCTTCGCGTACGACATCGTGCAGCGCAAGGAGCTGTGGCGGACGCCCGTGCCCGCGGGCCGCGCCCCGGGCACCCCCGCCTACCGGGTGGTCGTGGACCGCTCCGCCGACGTCCTCGTACGCCAGGACGCGGCGAGCCTGACGGCGGCCGAGGTCAAGGCGGCCAGGAAGAAGGGTTCCGTCCGCTCGTTCGACCAGAAGACGGGCAAGCTGCTGCGGACCGAGCAGTACGGCGCGGCCTCCCCCGAGGCGGCCACCGCGGCCGACGAGGACGGGTCGCTGTACGCGGCGGTCGGCAGCGACCTCCAGGCCTTCGAGGCGGACACCGCGAAGCCGCTCTGGCGCGTCGAGGGCAGCGACGGCTCGGTGTTCGGCACCCCGCTGGTCGCCGGGCCCCTGCTCCACACCACCGAACGCAGCCGGCTGGTCGGCGCGGTGGAACGGGAGAGCGGCCGGCTCGTGTGGCGGCGCTCCACGGAGGTGCCGGGCATCGGGAACGCCCCGTCGCTCACGCTCAGCGGCAGCGAGAAGACCCTGATCGCCTCCGACGCCTTCCAGGTCACGGCGTTCTCGGCGGCCGACGGCGAACGGCTGTGGAAGTTCCAGGACATCGGTTCGGCCGATCCGAAGGGGGCGACGGTGAGCGCGTCGTACCGAACGCTCGCCGCCGGGGAGATCGTCGTCGTCCAGCGGGACAGGGCCTTCTACGCCTTCCCGGTGGCCTGAGGTCCTGCCCGCCCGCCGCCCGGCCTCCTTCACCGTCGCCACCGCCGTCCGGGGGGTCCCCCGGACGGCGCGCCGACCGGTGCTTGCATCACCTGACACCACATGACCGGATGATCGGATTCGCCCCTTCACGGACGAGCCCGTAGCCGGGCTGCGTCTCCGTCTCCGTCACGGAGGTGATGTCGTGTCAGGCAGACTCCTGCGCGCGGTCCGCACGACCGCGCTGGCCGCGGCGCTCACGGTCTCCCCCGCCACGGCCGCGTCGGCCGGGCCGGGCCCCTTACCGCCCGGGGAATCCGTACCGCTCGCCGAGGAGACCGCGGGGACGGCCGCCACCGACGCGGAGGACGGCGAGGACGCGGAGGACACCGAGGAGGAGCCCGCCGCCCCAGCCGATCCGGAGACGGCGGAGGAGTCCCCCGACACGGCCGATCCCGACGCGGCGGAGGAGTCCGCCGGGTCCGGCGCCGCCGAGGTCGACGCCGAGACCGCCCTCGGTGCGCCCGGGGCGACCAGGAGCGTCGCCGCCCTGCTGCGCGAGCTGCAGACCCGCTACCGGGCGGCGGAGGAGGCGAGCGAGACCTACAACACCACCGCCGAGAAGCTGAAGCAGCGGACCGCACAGGTGAAGAAGGTGAACGCGGACCTGGCGAAGGCGAGGGCCGCGCTGGAACTCAGCCGCGGGGACGCGGGGCGGCTGGCCCGGGAGCAGTACCAGGGGCGTACCGAGTTCTCCGCGTACCTCCGGCTGCTGCTGTCCCGCGACCCGCTGCGGGCCCTGGACCAGACCCACGTCGTGGAGCGGCTCGCCGCGAACCGCGCGGCCACGGTCGACCGGCTGACCGGCGACGCCCGGCGGGCCGACCGGCTGGCCGCCGCCTCCCGCAAGGCGCTGGACCAGCAGAAGAAGCTGACCGAACGGCAGAAGAAGCAGCGCGACGCCGTGCGCGGCAGGCTCAAGGAGATCGAGGGGCTGCTGGCCACGCTCTCCGAGGAGCAGCTGGCCCAGCTCGCCGGTCTCGAACAGCGGGGCGTGGACGAGGCCCAGCGCGAGCTGGTGGCCTCCGGGGCGCTCAGCTCCGCCCGGCCGCCCACCCGGCAGGGCGGCGACGCCGTCGCGTACGCGGTCCGGCAGGTCGGCAAGCCGTACGTGTGGGGGGCCGAGGGGCCCGAGTCCTTCGACTGCTCCGGGCTCACGTCCCAGGCCTGGTCGGCGGCGGGGCGGACGATCCCGCGCACCTCGCAGGAACAGTGGAAGCGGCTCCCGAAGGTGCCGGTCTCCGCCCTGCGCCCCGGTGACCTGGTGATCTACTTCCCGAAGGCGACCCACGTGGCGCTGTACATCGGCAACGGCCTGGTGGTGCAGGCGCCCCGCCCCGGATCGAAGGTCAAGGTCTCACCGCTGGCGTCGAACCCGCTGCTGGGCGCCGTCCGGCCCGACCCCGGCGGCGCCCCGCTCGCCGCGTACACGCCCCCGGAGCTGCCCGAGGGCGCACGCGACGGCGCGGACACCGGCTACGGCACGGACGCGGCGCCGGACGCCCCGTAGACCGGTTGGGACAGAGCCCGGCGGCCGGACCGGCGGTGCGGGTCCGGCCGCCGAAGCGGTGGGAGGGGCGGTCAGGCTCCGGTGAGCGAGGCCAGGTAGGCGTTCGTCTTCTCGGGCTCGTAGAAGAAGTTCTCGAAGTCCGCCGGGTTGTTGAACCCGTTGGCGAAGCGGTCCGCGGCGGGCTGGAGCTGGCCGGCGGCGCCGATCAGGTTCAGCACGTGCTCCGGCGGGACGCCGAGCATCGCGTTGGTCCACTTCGTGACGTGCTGCGCGGTCTCCCAGTAGCGGTCGAACGTGGACTGCATCCACGCCGCGTCGAACTCCTTCCCGCCGTGCTCGATGATCGAGTCCAGGTAGGCGTTCGCGCACTTGGAGGCGGAGTTGGAGCCCTGGCCGGTGATCGGGTCGTTGGCCACGACGACGTCCGCGACGCCGAGGACCAGGCCGCCGCCGGGCAGCCGTCCGATCGGCTTGCGGACCGTGGGGGCGTAGCGGCCGGCGAGGGTGCCGTTGGCGTCGGTCAGCTCGACCTTGGTGGCGCGGGCGTACTCCCAGGGCGTGAACCTCTCCATCAGCTCCAGCGTCTTCGCCAGGTGCTCGGAGGGGTCCTTGATGCCCTGGAAGGCGTCGAGCGGTCCGCCCGGGACGCCCTCCCAGAAGAGGATGTCGGCGCGGCCGGAGGTGGTGAGCGTCGGCATCACGAACAGCTCGCCGACGCCCGGCACCAGGTTGCAGCGGACCGCGTCGAACTCCGGGTGCTCGGGGCGCGGGCCCATGCCGTGGACGTAGGCGACGGCCAGCGCGCGCTGCGGGGCGTCGAACGGCGAACGGGCCGCGTCCCGGCCGAACATGGAGACCAGCTCGCCCTTGCCGGCCGAGACCATCACCAGGTCGTAGGTGCGGGAGAAGTAGTCCAGGTCGGAGACCGCGGCCCCGTGGATGACGAGCTGGCCGCCCCGCTGGGCGAAGGTCTCCATCCAGCCGGCCATCTTCACGCGCTGGTCGACGGACTGGGCGAAGCCGTCCAGCTTACCGACCCAGTCGACGGCACGCGAGGAGTCGGGGGCCGCGACGGAGACGCCGAGGCCCTCGATCCTCGGGGCCTGGGACTCCCAGAAGTTCAGCTGGTAGTCCCGCTCGTGCTGGAGCGCGGTGTGGAACATGCACTGCGTCGACATGACCCGGCCGGTGCGGATCTCGTCGGCCGTGCGGTTGGACATCAGGGTGACTTCGTAGCCCCTGGACTGCAGTCCCAGGGCGAGCTGGAGCCCGGACTGGCCGGCTCCGACTATGAGTATCTTCCGCATCGCGGCTCTCCGTTGTCTCTGATTTCGAGGAGGTCCAGGGGGACGCCCCGGCAGGGCCTAGGGTCTTTCGTTCGGATCAGGTCGGATCAGGGAGCGGGGTCCGGTGCGTGCGGCTGCAAGGCGGAGGAGGGAGTCACTGCGGAGCATGGGCGACTGACGACAACGCCGCAGGTGCGCGCACCGGACCCCGCGAGCCCGACATGATCCACACGAGAGGCCCTAGGCGGGGGTGGCGTCGAGAGCGTGGCCCACCAGGGCGAGCAGCGACTCGACGACCGTGATCCTGTTACGAGCGTCCATGATCACTATCGGGACCTGCGGGGGTACGGTCAGGGCCTCCCTGACGTCCTCCGCCTCGTAACCGGGCGTCCCCTCGAAGTGGTTGACGGCCACGATGTACGGCAGCCGGCAGCTCTCGAAGTAGTCGAGCGCGGGGAAGCAGTCCTCCAGCCGCCGGGTGTCGGCGAGGACGACCGCGCCGATCGCCCCGCGCACCAGGTCGTCCCACATGAACCAGAAGCGCTGCTGGCCCGGGGTCCCGAAGACGTACAGGACGAGGTCGTCCTCCAGCGTCAGCCGGCCGAAGTCCATGGCCACGGTGGTGGTGGTCTTCTCGGGCGTCGCGGAGAGGTCGTCGGTCTCCTCGCTGGCCTGGGTCATCAGCGCTTCGGTCTGGAGCGGTGTGATCTCGGAGACCGAGCCGACGAACGTCGTCTTGCCGACGCCGAATCCGCCCGCCACCACGATCTTGGTGGCGGTGGGCGCGCGGGTGTGGTCGAGCTGCCAGGCCTGGAGGGACTCCTCGGCCTGTTCCCGGGGCCCCGGCTGGCGCGGGGCGAAGAGCGGCGCCTCAGAGACGGCGGAGTCCATTGAGCACCCTTTCGAGCAGTGCGCGGTCGGGCTGGCCGGCGCCGTGGCCGGTTCCGTACACGCGGATCTTTCCCTGGTCGGCCAAGTCGCTGAGCAGCACCCGGACGACTCCGAGCGGCATCTTCAACAAGGCCGAGATCTCCGCGACCGTACGCATCCGGCAGCAGATTTCGACGATGGCCCGGAGCTCCGGCATGACCCGCGAGGCGAGGTTGCCGTTGGTGAGTTCGCGGCGCTCGTCGGGTGCTTCGAGGGCCGCGACGAACGTCTCGACCAGCAGGACGTGCCCGAACCGGGTGCGACCGCCGGTGAGGGAGTACGGGCGGACCCGGGCGGGGCGTTTCTCCGCCCCGCGGACGGGAAGCCGGGGGGCGGGTTCTGCGGCGGCGGTGGTCACAGGGCGCTCTCCATCGATGTGCGCAGCTCACTGCGGAGTTCGGGGGTGAGTACGTGTCCGGCCCGGCCGACGAAGAGGGCCATGTGGTAGGCGACGACGCTCATGTCGCAGTCCGGGGTGGCGTGGACGCCGAGGAGGGAGCCGTCGCTGATCGACATGACGAAGACGCTGCCCTCGTCCATGGCCACCATCGTCTGTTTGACGCCGCCCCCGTCCATCAGCTTGGCCGCTCCGACCGTCAGCGATCCGATGCCGGAGACGATCGTGGCCAGGTCGGCGCTGGATCCCCTGGGGCCGTCCGACGGTCCGGCGGCCTTCGGGCCGTGATGGCCGGGGTCGGAGGAGAGCAGCATCAGGCCGTCGGACGAGACGACGGTGACCGAGTGGACCCCTGGCACCTCCTCCACGAGATTGCTCAGCAACCAGTGAAGGTTCCGGGCTTCGTTACTCAGCCCGAATGTGCTGGGCGCAGTCAACTGCGTGCCTCCTCGACTGTGTCCCCCGTCTCATCGTTCCGACCGTCCGCCCGGCCGCCGGTCCCGGCGTTCCGTGCGGTCCCTGCGTTACGTGCGTCCTGTGCGGCGCCTGTGGCGTGCGCGATGGTGTTCTCGTGCCCCGTACGCCCGTCGGCTACGCCCCCGGAGTCGGCGACGGTGATGCCGCCGGTCCCGGCGATCTCCGCCTCGACGTCGCGCCGGCCCTCCTTCGCCGCCTGGTGGAAGCTGCCGAGCCGGCGGCGCAGGGCGTCCCGGTCGAGGCTGCCGGTGCGCCCGGGAGCGGGGGTCGCGTCGGGCCGGACCACCTTGGGGGTGCGCTTCGGCAGCCCCTTGTCCGTAATTCGTCCGGCCTCGGGGCGGCGGGGGCCGGGGACCGTTTCGGCGGGGGCCGCGGCCGCTTCGGCGTGGGGCGCGCGGAACGCGGGCCCGTCCGGGTCCTGGTCCCCCGGGCCGGTCTCGGCCGGGCGCTCGTGGCGGTCGGGGCCGATCGCGTACGGGTCGGCGGTGGCCGGGACGGCCGGGGTGCCGCCTGCCGCCGGGACGTCGGGGGCCGTGGGGGCCACCGGGTCGGCCGGGGCCGGGGGAGGCTTCGGGAGCCGGACCTGAAGGGTGATCTCGGAGTCCGACTCGGCTCCGGCCCCGGTGCCGGACTCGGCTCCGGACTCGGTCCCGGCCGCGGGTTCTGCTTCGGCACCGGCACCGGCGCCGGCGACTGCTTCGGTCCCGGTACCGGGTTCCGCGACCGGCTGCCGCGCGTCCTGGTCCTGCCGGCTCGCGTCCTGCTCCCGCCGCGGTACGACGATGGCTTCCGGGGCCTCGTCGAGCGCCGCGTTCCCGGCCGCCGTCTCCTGAATCGCGGTCTCCTCGGCCGCCGCGTTCTCGCGGATCGTCCGCTCGGCGGCGACGATCAGCGGGTCGACCGCGGGCAGGGGCTCGCCGGCCGCCTCGGGGGCGCTGTCCCCGTCGGGGGCGCTGTCCGCCCCGAGGTCCGAAGCGGCCTCGGGCTCCGGAGTCGGGGCCGGAGTCTGGGCCGGGGTCGGCTCCGCTTCGGCGGGCTCCCCGGGGCCGGCCGCCGCCGGGAGCGGGAGCGGTGAACGGCTGGGCAGAGCGTTGGAGTTCGCCTCCGCCACCGAGCCCGGCAGGTTGAGCGTGGGCGCTTCACCGGGCAGCTGCACGGCGGGCGGCGAGGAGGCGGGCAGGGAGTTGGGGAGCAGAGCGCTCGGCAGGACGACGACGGCCGTCACACCACTCCCCTTCTGCTCGCGCAGCTGGACCCGTACTCCGTGCCGGGCGGCCAGCAACGACGTGACCTGGAGACCCAGTCCGGCCCCGGTCATGTCGATGTGCCGCTCCCCCGGCTCGAACGAGGCCGGGTCGGCCAGCCTGGCATTGAGTTCGCCCATCCGGACCGTCGACATGCCGATGCCCGTGTCCGACACCGAGAGCATCACCTCGCCGCTCTCCAGCAGCCAGCCCGACAGCTCGACCTGGGAGTCGGGCGGCGAGAAGGAGGTCGCGTTCTCCAGGAGTTCGGCGAGGAGGTGGCTGAGGTCGTCGGCGGCGAACCCGGCGATCTGGGCGTGCGGCGGCAGGGACTGGATGGTGACCCGCTCGTACCGCTCGATCTCGCTGACGGCCGCGCGCGCCACGTCGACCAGCGGGATCGGCTCCGCGTGGCCGTGGCCGTGCTCCGCGCCCGCGAG
The DNA here is from genome assembly GCF_041435495.1 of Streptomyces sp. NBC_01116. Classification (NCBI taxonomy): domain Bacteria; kingdom Bacillati; phylum Actinomycetota; class Actinomycetes; order Kitasatosporales; family Streptomycetaceae; genus Streptomyces; species Streptomyces sp. NBC_01116. Next base: position 5,936,758 of record NZ_CP108644.1, on the reverse strand, counting down.
GACCAGCATGTTCTCGCTGTGCCGGCGCATGACCGTGGCCATGTGGTCGAGCTTGAACAGGGTGGCCAGGCGCTCCGGGTCCTGCTCGCGCTCCTCCAGGCCCTCGATGACGCCGAGCTGCCGCTCGACCAGCCCGAGGGTGCGCAGCGAGAGGTTGACGAAGGTGTGGTTGACCGTGTTCCGCAGCTGTTCCAGCTGGGTGGCCAGCTCGGCGGCCTCCGACTGGAGCTCGGCCCGCTGGGCGACGAGGGTCTCGCGGCCGGCGATCAGCTTGGACCGCTCCTCGGTGAGGCTCCCGACGCGTCCGCCGAGGTCCTGGTGGAGGGTGGTGAGCCTGCCGTGCAGGGAGTTCATCGACCGGACGACCTGGGCGAACTCGTCGTTGCGGCCGGTGTAGCGGACCGGTTCGGCGCTCTCGGGGTCCTCGGCGAGGCGCGCGGCGCCGATGCGCAGGACGGCGAGCGGCTGGGTGAGGGTGCGGGCCACGGCGGTGGAGACGCCGACGGCGAGCAGGAAGCAGCCGCCCAGCAGGGCGATGCTCAGTTCGAGGGCGGTGACGTCGTCGTCGCGGATCCCCTCCAGGTGCTGGACCTGGCCGGTGGTCAGGGCCGACTCGACGCTGCGCATCCGGTCGACGCGGCCGGAGAGCGCGGCCTCCAGCTTCTTGGGGCTGGTCCCGCGCTCCGCCTTGGAGAGTTCGGGGCGGTCGGTGAGGCGGGTGAGGTACTTCTCCGCGTTGTTGACCTGGGATCCGGTGACGGTGGCGGAGAGCCTGTCCCGGGCCTCCGGGTCCGCCGCCTGGTCGAAGTCGGCCAGCGCGGCCTGCTCCCGGACGCGGGCCTGCTGGGCGGCGGCGCTCAGCTCGTCGCGTTCGCGGCCGACGCGGGTGTCGCCCTCGTCCTCGGTCGCCACGGGCAGCCCGGTGAAGGGGTCCGTCTGGCCGGTCGGCTCGGGGCTCGGCACGGCGAGCGCGGCGAGGAGCAGCCCGCGGGTGGCGGCGGCCTGTTCGGACGCGGCGCCGAGGGTGAGCGGGGCCCGGGTGGCGTCGGCGGCCCGCGGCGGGGTCTTCTCCGCCAGCTCGGCGGCGATGCCGTGCAGCTTGGCGATGACGTCGGAGTACGCCTGGTGCGCCTCCAGGGCGGAGCCCTTGCCGGTCAGCGCTTCACGGCGCAGGGAGGGAACCGTCGAGAGGTCGCGGCGCAGGGCCGCGGAGGCCGCCTCGTGGATCTCGTCGATCTGCTGGTCGACGCGGGTGGTGCGGGCGGTGCGGTTCTTCGCGCCGTCGCTGTCGTCGGCCTTCTCGTCCCGGCCGTCGGCGATGTACGCGGTGATGGCGTCGCGCTCGTCGGCGAGGGCGTGCCCGAGGGTGACCGCCTGCTGGTTCAGCTCGGCGAGGGTGACCAGCCGCTGGGACTCGGTCAGATCGGTGGAGGCGCCGAGCACGGCGGGGGCGCCCGCCGCTATGACGATGACGCCGACGACCGCGACACCGGCGACCAGTCGGCTGCGCACCCGCACGGTCCGCTTCTCCGCACCGGGCGCCGGAGGCGTCGCCCCGGAACCGTCGCGCGTCGTGCCCTTGCTCCGCGGCCGCTTCTTCTGCACCGGTGCTCGCAATCTTGACTCGTCCACCCTTGAAGCAGAGGTGACGCACGGTCACATGGAAGGGCGCCCCGCTCCTGGTACGGCTTCCGACCATTCCAGCGCTTTTGAGAGGGGGGCGCGCATCAACCGCTCCGCCACTCGAAGGAGTGAACATCACTCTTGAGTTGGCGAACAAGTCTCCCCCGGCGCGCCTCTGACCATGCGTGGACCACGGGGTGGAACTTCCGCGCAGCCTTTGGGAGGATGCCCGCCCGCATCGCTCCGGAGCCGCCCCTTCCGCCCCGTGCGCACGCGTTGACCTGCTGGTACAGGCCGTTTCCGGCCGCGTGCGGAGATGGTGAAGGGCTCGTGCAGACTGGCGGTATGCGCATCGAACTCGCCACCGCGCCCGGAAGCCCCGAACACCCCAACGAGGACTGGGCCTCCGGGGCCCTTCCCGCGTCCGGCCAGGGCGGTGTACTGGTCCTGCTGGACGGCGTCACCCCACCGCGGGGGGACGACGGTTGTGTGCACTCGGTGCCGTGGTTCACCGCGCGACTGGGCGGCGCACTGGTGGAACTGTCCGGTTCCCGCACCGACCTGACGCTGACCGAGGTCCTGGCCGAGGCCATCTCCCGTACAGCCGACACGCATCGAGCCACCTGTGACCTTTCTCACGTACGTACGCCTCAGGCAACCGTGGTGCTGGCCCGCTGGGACGAACGCGTGATCGAGCACCTGGTGCTCTCCGACTCGGCCCTGCTGCTGGAGTCCCTCGACGGCACGGTCCGGGCGGTCCTCGACGACCGGCTGGACCGACTGCCGCCGGGCTCGCTCGCCTCGAACGAGATCGCCGACGCCACGGTGCGCAACAAGGAGGGCGGCTTCTTCACCGCCGCCGCCGATCCGTCGGTGGCGGCGCGCGCGGTGACGGGCAGCACGCCGGCGGCCGGTGTCCGGGCCCTCGCCGCGCTCACGGACGGCGCGACCCGCTGGACGGAGGTGTTCGGCGAGGGCGACTGGGCGGATGCGCTGGAGCTGCTGCGGAAGGCGGGGCCGCAGGGCCTGATCGACCGGGTGCGGGAGCTGGAGGCCGCCGACGCGGAGGCCGGGCGCGTACGGCTGGGGCGGGGCAAGACGCACGACGACGCCACCGCGCTCCTGGTGGAGCTGGACTGAGCGCGACGGGCGGCCGGGCGGTTCAGCTCTCGGCGCGGGCGTTCAACTGGTGCAGGAGCCGGGCCAGCTCGGCGACCTCGGCCCGGTCCCAGTCGGCCAGCTTGCGCACGTAGCGCCCCCGGCGGGCGTCCCGGACGCTGCGGAAGCGGGCCAGGCCGTCGTCGGTGAGATGGACGAGCCAGGCCCGCCCGTCGGCCGGGTCGGGTTCGCGGGCCACCAGCCCGAGGTTCTCCAGGGAGCGCAGCTGGCGGCTCATGGTGGCCTTGCCGACGCCGAAGTAGGCGGCCAGCTCGGTGGCCCGCTGCCGGCCCGCCGCCTCCAGGCGGACGAGCAGGCCGTAGGCGGCGGGCTCCAGTTCGGGGTGGACCTCCCGGGCCATGTCGCCCGAGGTGGCGCGCGCCCGGCGCAGGAACACGGCCAGCTCGCGCTCCAGTGCCAGAAATTCGTGGTCCACACCACTTCCGCCCGTCGCGCCCGGCTCCGGCTCGCTGTCGTTCCCGCGCACGTCAGTACCCCTCGTACGTTTCCCGCCGATGAAAACTTCTTCCGCGACCGGTCGACGCCGCAGTTCGGCCAGTATTTCGCAGGAGTAGACCAACGGCGGCGGCCCGGCCCTCTTCCGCACCCGGGTCTACGTGCGTAGCGTCAACCGCGACAGGGGCTTATGACATGGACACACCATGTCACGGCCCCGGCGCATCTCCGCACCTCCGCACCCGCACCCCGCCCTTCCCGGCTCCCCACCCCACCCCGGAGGCACGCTCATGCCCGCGCACAGATCCGGCACGCCCAGGACGTCCCGCACGCCCGGCGGGTCCCGCCGTCGGCGCCTCGCCGCGGCGGGATCGCTCCTGGCCGCCCTCGCCCTCCTCCTGGCCCTGCCCGGCGCGGCCACCGCCGCCGCCCCCTCCGACGACGCCCCCGCCCGCGGCACCGCCCGGATGGGCCAGGGCGTCATCGAGCACGACGGACAGGGCGGCCTGCCGCGCGACTCCCGGGCGGCCCAGACCGAGGGCGTGGACGTCAGCAGCCACCAGGGCGACGTCGCCTGGGGGACGCTCTGGAACAGCGGTGTGAAGTGGGCCTACGTGAAGGCCACCGAGGGGACCTACTACAAGAACCCCTACTTCGCGCAGCAGTACAACGGCTCGTACAACGTCGGCATGATCCGCGGGGCTTACCACTTCGCCACCCCGAACACCACGAGCGGCGCCGTGCAGGCGAACTACTTCGTGGACAACGGGGGCGGCTGGTCGCGGGACGGAAGGACCCTGCCGGGCGTGCTCGACATCGAGTGGAATCCGTACGGCGCCCAGTGCTACGGGCTCAGCCAGGCGGTGATGGTCAACTGGATCCGCGACTTCACGAACACCTACCGGGCGCGCACCGGACGGGACGCGGTGATCTACACCGCGACCAGCTGGTGGAAGGACTGCACCGGCAACAACGCGGGCTTCGGCGCCACCAACCCGCTGTGGGTGGCCCGGTACAACACGACGGTCGGCGAACTGCCCGCCGGCTGGGGCTTCCACACGATGTGGCAGTACACCTCGACCGGCCCGACGGTCGGCGACCACAACCGCTTCAACGGCGCCCTCGACCGCGTACAGGCGCTGGCCAACGGCTGATCCGGCCGGCCCCGCACCGACCGACCGCTCGACCGGCCCCGGCGACCGCATCCCAGGTCACCGGGGCTGCTCGCTGCCCCGGCCCCCACTATGCACTCCATGTATACGCACTATGTATAGTCCTCGACGTGCCGCACACCTGTGCGGAATTTCCCGCACAGAGGAGTGATGTGTCGTGCCCAGAAAGATGCCGTCGTCCAAGGTGGGGTTGACCGCGGCGCTGGTGACGGCGCTCACACTGGCGGTGAGCGGCTGCTCGATGGACACCACCGCGCCGGGCTCGGCACGCGGGGAGGCGGCCTCCGACGCCAAGGGCTCGTTCGGGCCGGTCGACTGCCGCGAGGCCAAGTGCATCGCCCTGACCTTCGACGCGGGTCCGGGCAAGGACACGCCGAGGCTGCTGGACATCCTGAAGGAGAAGAAGGTGCACGCCACCTTCTTCCTGCTGGGCAAGCACCACGTCATCAAGTACCCCGATGTGGTGCAGCGCATCGAGGACGAGGGCCACGAGGTCGCCAACCACACCTGGACGCACAAGGTGCTGACCGACCGGAAGCCGGACGAGATACGCGCCGAGCTGGAGAAGACGCAGCTGGCCATCGAGAAGATCACCGGCAAGAAGCCCCGGCTGATGCGCCCGCCGCAGGGCCGCACCGACGACACGGTCTCGGACATCAGCAGGGACCTGGGGCTCTCCCAGGTGCTGTGGAGCGCCACCGCCAAGGACTACTCGACGAACGACTCCGCGCTGATCGAGAAGCGGATCCTGGACCAGGCGGGCAAGGACGGCATCATCCTGCTGCACGACATCTACAAGGGCACCGTCCCCGCCGTGCCCGGGATCATCGACGCGCTCCAGAAGGACGGCTACACCTTCGTGACCGTCCCCGAGCTGATGGCCCCGGCCGTGCCGGAGCCGGGCACGATCTACCGCCCCTGACCGCCGAGGACCACCCTCGACCGGTCCGGCACGGCACGCGGAACGGCCCGCCCCCGTCGACTCGGGGAGCGGGCCGTCCAGGAGCCGTTCGGGACAGACCGTTGCGTACGGCCGTTGCGTACGGCCGTTCCGCCGTCAGGCCGCGGCGGGCATCCTCTCCTCGGTCCTGGGCCCGGTCCTGGCCACGGGGGCGGCCGAAGCCGGGGCGAGGGCGATCTCCAGCACCTGGCGGACGTCGGCGACCGGGTGGACGTCCAGCTTCTCCAGCACCTCGGCCGGGACGTCGTCCAGGTCGGCCTCGTTGCGCTGGGGGATCACCACGGTGGTGATGCCCGCCCGGTGGGCGGCCAGCAGCTTCTGCTTGAGGCCGCCGATCGGCAGCACCCGTCCGGTCAGCGACACCTCACCGGTCATCGCCACATCCGTACGGACGAGGCGTCCGGAGAGCAGCGAGGCCAGCGCGGTCGTCAGCGTGATGCCGGCGCTCGGGCCGTCCTTGGGGATGCCGCCCGCCGGGAAGTGGATGTGCACGCCCCGGTCCTTGAGGTCCGCGACCGGCAGCTCCAGCTCCGCGCCGTGCGACCGCAGGAAGCTCAGCGCGATCTGCGCCGACTCCTTCATGACGTCCCCGAGCTGGCCGGTGAGGGTCAGCCCGGAGGCCCCGGTCTCCGGGTCGGCGAGCGACGCCTCGACGAAGAGGACGTCACCGCCCGCCCCGGTCACGGCGAGCCCGGTGGCCACGCCCGGCACCGCGGTGCGGCGCCCGGCCGGGTCCTGGGCGGACTCGGGCACGTGGTGCGGGCGGCCGATGAGGCCGCGCAGATCCGCGTCGGTCACCGCGAACGGCAGCTCGCGGTCGCCCAGTTCGTGCTGGGCGGCGACCTTGCGGAGCAGCCGCGCCACGGCCCGCTCCAGATTCCGTACGCCCGCCTCGCGGGTGTACTCGCCGGCCAGCTTGCGCAGCGCCGACTCCTCCAGGGTCACCTCGTCCTTCTCCAGTCCGGCCCGCTCCAGCTGGCGCGGGAGCAGGTGGTCCCGGGCGATGACGACCTTCTCGTCCTCGGTGTAGCCGTCGAGGCGGACCAGCTCCATGCGGTCGAGCAGGGCCTCCGGGATGGCGTCGAGCACGTTGGCGGTGGCGAGGAAGACCACGTCGCTGAGGTCGAGCTCGACCTCCAGGTAGTGGTCGCGGAAGGTGTGGTTCTGCGCCGGGTCGAGGACTTCGAGGAGGGCGGCGGCCGGGTCGCCCCGGAAGTCGGAGCCGACCTTGTCGATCTCGTCGAGCAGGACGACCGGGTTCATCGAACCGGCCTCCTTGATGGCCCGCACGATACGGCCGGGGAGCGCGCCCACATACGTACGCCGGTGGCCGCGGATCTCCGCCTCGTCCCGGACGCCGCCGAGCGCGACACGGACGAACTCGCGGCCCATGGCGTGCGCGACGGACTCGCCGAGGGAGGTCTTGCCGACGCCGGGCGGGCCGACGAGGGCGAGCACGGCGCCGCCGCGACGCCCGCCGACAACTCCCAGCCCCCGGTCGGCACGGCGCTTGCGCACCGCGAGGTACTCGGTGATGCGTTCCTTCACGTCGGCGAGTCCGGCGTGCTCGGCGTCCAGGATCTCCCGGGCGCCGCGGATGTCGTAGGCGTCCTCGGTCCGCTCGGTCCAGGGCAGTTCGAGGACGGTGTCCAGCCAGGTGCGGATCCAGGAGCCCTCGGGCGACTGGTCGCTGGACCGCTCCAGCTTCTCGACCTCCTTGAGCGCGGCCTCGCGGACGTGCTCGGGAAGGTCGGCGGCCTCGACGCGGGCCCGGTAGTCGTCGGACGCGTCGTCCGGGTCGCCGTTGAGCTCGGAGAGCTCCTTGCGCACGGCGTCCAGCTGGCGGCGCAGCAGGAACTCGCGCTGCTGCTTGTCGACGCCGTCCTGGACGTCCTTGGCGATGGATTCGGCCACATCCTGCTCGGCGAGGTGCTCGCTCAGCCACTGGATGGCGAGCTTCAGCCGGGCGATCGGGTCCACGGTCTCCAGGAGCCGGACCTTCTGGGCGGTGGTGAGGAACGGCGAGTATCCGGAGTTGTCGGCGAGCGCGGAGACGTCGTCGATCTGCTGGACCCGGTCCACGACCTGCCAGGCGCCGCGCTTCTTCAGCCAGCTGGTGGCGAGTGCCTTGTACTCCTTGACCAGCTCGGCGGCGGATCCGGGCAGGGGGTCGGGGGCGGCGGTCCCGATCACGGTCCCCTCGACCCACAGCGCCCGGCCGGGCCCGTTGGTCCCGGCGCCGATGCGGACCCGGTCGCGGGCCCGGATGAGCGCGCCCGGGTCGCCGTCCGACAGGCGTCCGACCTGCTCGACGGTGCCGAGGACACCGGTCCCCGTGTACGTGCCGTCGATCCGCGGGACCAGCAGCACCTGGGGCTTGCCACCGCCGGGACGGACGGCGGCCTGCGCGGCCTCGACGGCGGCGCGCACCTCGGCGTCGGACAGGTCGAGCGGCACGACCATGCCGGGCAGGACGACCTCGTCGTCGAGCGGCAGCACGGGCAGGTCGATCGGTGTGAACGCCTCGGACTCGTTAGTCATGATCTCCCCTTCGGCAGGCAAGTTGAGCTATGTCGACTCAATGCTCCTGAGCCGCCGAATGTTCCCCACCGCCTGTTCGCTCTGAGCGATCAGCCGCTTTCCCCCGGTCCGCCCCCCGGGGAGCACCGCGGGACGGGCCGTTGTTCCCCGCCCCCCGGAAGAGGGAACTCGCTGGCCTTCACCCCCGGCGCGGGACAGGATGACGGAACCCCACCGCCACGACCGGAGACCGGAGAGCCACCCGATGCCCGCGATGCACCCGCTGCGTGCGATGCCCGCCCCCGACCCGATGCCGGCATGCTCCGCCGACACCCCCGTCGTCCTCGACCGCCGCGAGGGCCCCTTCGGCGAAGTCGTGCTGCGGGAGCGCGGGGAACACTTCGAGATCATCGCCAACGGCTGCTTCCTGATGGACACCTCCGACGGGCGCTCCGAGCGGCTGCTGATCGACGCCGCGCTGGCCGCCCTGCCCGCCGGACGGACCGGCCCCTCGGTGCTGATCGGCGGGCTGGGCGTCGGGTTCTCGCTGGTGCGGGCCGCCGAGGAGGGCCGCTGGGGGCGGATCGTGGTCGTGGAGCGGGAGCAGGCGATCGTGGACTGGCACCTGGCCGGGCCGCTGGACCGGATCACCGGGCCGGCGCTGGCCGACCCCCGGACCGGGATCCTGCACACGGATCTCGTCGCCCACCTCCGTACCGCCACGGAGCGTTACGACGCGCTGTGCCTGGACATCGACAACGGGCCGGACTGGACCGTCACGGAGGACAACGGAAGCCTCTACTCCCCCGCCGGCCTGGCGCACTGCCACGACCGGCTGACCCCGGGCGGAGTGCTCGCCGTCTGGTCCGCGCAGCCGTCGCCGGCCTTCGAACAGGCGTTGCGGAATGCCGGGTTCAGTGAGGTAAGGACGGAAGAGGTGGCCGTTGCCCGAGGTGTGCCCGACGTGGTCCATCTCGCACGCCGGGCGGTGTGAACCCCCTCCCGGTACACGCGGACCGGCGGCGGCACGGGCCAACCGGCACAAGGCCGACGATCCGGCCACCCGGTCGGGGCGGACGCGCACCTCCGGGGCAACACCCTGCGTAGCCGGGAGCCCTCCGCTGCCTTTACGCTGCTGACCGGCACACAGGATCACCCACGAAATCCACGAGCGAGAACCGTGCCTCCGGGGGAATGGCCCTCGCGAGAACGGGCAGGGGCGGGGCGATGGAACAGACACACACCACCCACAACGGCGTCGCGGCCACCCCGGGGGCTCAGCGCCGGGTGCTGGTGGTCGAGGACGACGCCACGATCGTCGACGCCATTTCCGCGCGACTGCGGGCGGAGGGCTTCCTCGTGCAGACCGCGCTGGACGGTCCCGCGGCCGTGGACGCGGCCGAGGCCTGGCAGCCCGACCTGATGGTGCTCGACATCATGCTCCCCGGCTTCGACGGGCTGGAGGTCTGCCGCCGGGTGCAGGCGACGCGTCCGGTACCGGTGCTGATGCTCACCGCACGCGACGACGAGACCGACATGCTGGTCGGGCTCGGGGTCGGCGCCGACGACTACATGACCAAGCCGTTCTCCATGCGGGAGCTGGCCGCCCGGGTGCACGTGCTGCTGCGCCGGGTGGAGCGCGCCGCGCTCGCCGCCGTCACCCCGCGCAGCGGGATACTGCGTCTGGGTGAGCTGGAGATCGACCACGCGCAGCGCCGGGTCCGGGTGCGCGCCGAGGACGTCCACCTCACGCCGACCGAGTTCGACCTGCTGGTCTGCCTCGCCAACACCCCGCGCGCGGTGCTCTCCCGGGAGCAGCTGCTGGCCGAGGTGTGGGACTGGGCGGACGCCTCGGGCACCCGCACGGTCGACAGCCACATCAAGGCGCTGCGCCGGAAGATCGGCGCGGAGCGGATCCGTACGGTGCACGGCGTGGGCTACGCCCTGGAGACTCCCGCGCCATGACGCGGCCAGGGTCCGGACTGCGGCCCTTCTCGATCAAGGCCAAGCTCGGCACGCTCGTCGTGGTCTCGGTGTTCATCACCACGGGGCTGCTGATCGTCGCGTTGCGGACCCGTACGGAGTTCCGCTTCATCACGGTGTTCTCGGTGATCGCCACGCTGCTGATCACCCAGTTCGTGGCACACGGTCTGACCGCGCCGCTGGACGAGATGAGAGCGGTGGCCCGGTCCATCTCGCACGGCGACTACACCCGCCGGGTGAGCGGCGCCGGGCGGCGGGACGAGCTGGGGGACCTGGCGCAGACGATCAACCGCATGGCGGACGATCTGGAGGCGGAGGACCGGCATCGCAAAGAGCTGGTCGCCAATGTCAGCCATGAGCTGCGCACCCCCATCGCGGCGCTCAGAGCCGTGCTGGAGAACGTGGTGGACGGGGTGTCCGCCGCCGATCCGGAGACGATGCGCACGGCGCTGAAGCAGACGGAGCGGCTCGGCCGGCTGGTCGAGACGCTGCTGGACCTGTCGCGGCTGGACAACGGGGTGGTGGCGCTCAAGGCCCGCCGTTTCGAGGTCTGGCCGTATCTGTCGGGCGTACTGAAAGAGGCCAACCTCGCCGCCTCCCACCGACGCCTGTCCTCGGGTTCGGGCAATCACTCCCGTACGGACGTCCACCTGCATCTGGACGTCTCGCCGCCGGAGCTCACCGCGCACGCGGACGCGGAGCGGCTGCACCAGGTGGTCGCCAACCTCATCGACAACGCGGTCAAGCACAGCCCGCCGCACGGCCGGGTGACGGTGCTCGCGCGGCGCGGGGACCGTCCCGAGTCGCTGGAGCTGGAGGTCGTGGACGAGGGGCCCGGCATCCCGGAGGCGGAGCGCCACCGGGTGTTCGAGCGCTTCAACCGGGGCCAGGCGCCCTCCCCGCACGGTCCGGGAAGCGACGGCGGCACGGGACTGGGGCTGGCCATCGCCCGCTGGGCGGTCGATCTGCACGGCGGCCGGATCGGAGTGGCCGAATCCGCGAAGGGCTGCCGCATCCAGGTCACCCTCCCGGGAATCCCCGAGCCGCGCGGTTGACGGCACGCTTGACATAGGGTCGAACCGGAAGGGCACGTTCTCCCGTGTCCTACCAGCACGGGACCTCACAGGCATACGGTCGGATGACCGTATCCTCGGTCCCGCGTACCCGAAGTGCAGTGGAACCTCGCTTGTTTCCCGCCATTTCCTGCGCCGAAACCCGCCTTCTGATGTGATGTGCACGACGAAGCACCGGCCCGGCCTGCAAGGAACGGTTCGGGGGGCGTAGCCTTGATTTCCGCTGTCCATCACCTTGTGAAGCGGAAGAGGGCGGTTGCCGCCGTGTCGTCTCAGTCCCCCAGTAACTCGAGCATCTCGACCGACCAAGCCAGCCCGGGTACGAACCCGGCCGCTGCGTTCGGCGCCAATGAATGGCTCGTCGACGAGATCTACCAGCAGTACCTCCAGGATCCCAGTTCGGTCGATCGCGCCTGGTGGGACTTCTTCGCCGACTACAAGCCGGGTGCCTCCGGCACGGCGGACAAGCCCGTTCCCGGCGTCGCACCGGTGACCGAGGCGCCCGCCGCCCCGGCCGCGCCCGCCCCGGCAGCCGCTCCGGCTCCGGCGAAGGCCGCGCCCGCGCCCGCTCCGGCGGCTCCCGCGGCTCCCGCGCAGCCGGCCCCCGCCAAGGCCGCCCCGGCCCCGGCCCCGGCGAAGCCCGCGGCGGCGAAGCCCGCCGCCGCGCCCGCCAAGGCCAAGGCGGACGATTCCACCGAGGCTCCGGCCGGCCCGGAGTACGTGACGCTGCGCGGCCCCTCGGCCGCCGTCGCGAAGAACATGAACGCCTCGCTGGAGCTGCCGACGGCCACCTCCGTCCGCGCGGTCCCGGTGAAGCTGCTCTTCGACAACCGCATCGTCATCAACAACCACCTCAAGCGCGCCCGCGGCGGGAAGATCTCCTTCACGCACCTCATCGGGTACGCGATGGTGCAGGCCCTCAAGGCCATGCCGTCGATGAACTACTCCTTCGCCACGAAGGACGGCAAGCCGACCCTGGTCAAGCCGGAGCACATCAACCTGGGTCTGGCCATCGACCTGGTGAAGCAGAACGGCGACCGCCAGCTGGTCGTCGCGGCCATCAAGAAGGCCGAGACGCTCAACTTCTTCGAGTTCTGGCAGGCGTACGAGGACATCGTCCGGCGCGCCCGCATCGGCAAGCTCGGCATGGACGACTTCTCCGGCGTCACCGCCTCGCTGACCAACCCCGGCGGCATCGGCACCGTCCACTCGGTGCCCCGCCTGATGCCCGGTCAGGGCCTCATCATGGGCGTCGGCGCGATGGACTACCCGGCGGAGTTCCAGGGCACGTCGCAGGACACCCTGAACAAGCTCGGCATCTCGAAGGTCATGACGCTCACGTCGACCTACGACCACCGGGTCATCCAGGGCGCCGCCTCCGGCGAGTTCCTGCGGGTGCTGTCCCAGCTGCTGCTCGGCGAGAACGAGTTCTACGACGAGATCTTCAAGGCGCTGCGGATCCCCTACGAGCCGGTCCGCTGGCTCAAGGACATCGACGCCTCGCACGACGACGACGTCACCAAGGCCGCGCGGGTCTTCGAGCTGATCCACTCCTACCGGGTCCGCGGCCACGTCATGGCCGACACCGACCCGCTGGAGTACCACCAGCGCAAGCACCCCGACCTGGACATCACCGAGCACGGCCTCACCCTGTGGGACCTGGAGCGGGACTTCGCGGTCGGCGGGTTCGCCGGCAAGACGATGATGAAGCTCCGCGACATCCTCGGCGTGCTGCGTGAGTCGTACTGCCGCACCACCGGCATCGAGTTCATGCACATCCAGGACCCGAGTCAGCGCAAGTGGCTCCAGGACCGCGTCGAGCGCGCGCGTCCGAAGCCCGAGCGCGAGGAGCAGCTGCGCATCCTGCGCCGACTGAACGCGGCCGAGGCGTTCGAGACGTTCCTTCAGACGAAGTACGTCGGCCAGAAGCGGTTCTCGCTGGAGGGCGGCGAGTCCGTCATCCCGCTGCTCGACGCGGTCATCGACTCCGCCGCCGAGGCCCGCCTCGACGAGGTCGTCATCGGCATGGCCCACCGCGGCCGGCTGAACGTGCTGGCGAACATCGTCGGCAAGTCGTACGCGCAGATCTTCCGCGAGTTCGAGGGCAATCTCGACCCGCGCTCGATGCACGGCTCCGGCGACGTCAAGTACCACCTGGGCGCCGAGGGCACCTTCACCGGTCTGGACGGCGAGCAGATCAAGGTCTCGCTGGCCGCCAACCCCTCGCACCTGGAGGCGGTGGACCCGGTCCTGGAGGGCATCGCCCGCGCCAAGCAGGACATCATCAACAAGGGCGGCACGGACTTCACGGTCCTGCCCGTCGCGCTCCACGGCGACGCGGCCTTCGCGGGCCAGGGCGTCGTCGCCGAGACGCTCAACATGTCGCAGCTGCGCGGCTACCGCACCGGTGGCACCGTGCACGTGGTGATCAACAACCAGGTCGGCTTCACCGCCGCCCCGGAGTCCTCGCGCTCCTCGATGTACGCCACGGACGTGGCGCGCATGATCGAGGCGCCGATCATCCACGTCAACGGCGACGACCCGGAGGCCGTGGTCCGCGTCGCGCGGCTCGCCTTCGAGTTCCGGCAGGCGTTCAACAAGGACGTCGTGATCGACCTCATCTGCTACCGGCGCCGCGGTCACAACGAGACCGACAACCCGGAGTTCACCAACCCGCAGATGTACACGCTGGTCGACAAGAAGCGCTCGGTGCGCAAGCTGTACACCGAGTCCCTCATCGGTCGCGGCGACATCACGCTGGAAGAGGCGGAGCAGGCGCTCCAGGACTTCCAGGGCCAGCTGGAGAAGGTGTTCGCGGAGGTCCGCGAGGCCACCTCGCAGCCCGCCGCCCCGCACGTCCCGGAGCCGCAGGCCGCGTTCCCGGTGACCGTGGAGACGGCCGTCTCCGCCGAGGTCGTCAAGCGGATCGCCGAGTCGCAGGTCAACATCCCCGACTCGATCACCGTCCACCCCCGCCTGATGCCGCAGATGCAGCGTCGCGCGGCCTCGGTGGACAACGCCACGATCGACTGGGGCATGGGCGAGACGCTGGCCATCGGTTCGCTGCTGATGGAGGGCACCCCGGTCCGGCTCGCCGGCCAGGACACCCGCCGCGGCACGTTCGGCCAGCGCCACGCGGTCCTGGTCGACCAGGTCACCGGCGAGGACTACACCCCGCTGCTGTACCTGGCCGAGGACCAGGCCCGGTACAACGTCTACGACTCGCTGCTCTCGGAGTACGCGGCGATGGGCTTCGAGTACGGCTACTCGCTGGCCCGTCCGGAGTCGCTGGTCATCTGGGAGGCCCAGTTCGGTGACTTCGTCAACGGCGCGCAGACCGTCGTGGACGAGTTCATCTCCTCGGCCGAGCAGAAGTGGGGCCAGACCTCCGGCGTCACGCTGCTGCTGCCGCACGGCTACGAGGGCCAGGGCCCGGACCACAGCTCCGCACGCCCCGAGCGCTTCCTCCAGATGTGCGCGCAGGACAACATGACGGTCGCGATGCCGACCCTGCCGTCGAACTACTTCCACCTGCTGCGCTGGCAGGTGCACAACCCGCACCACAAGCCGCTGATCGTCTTCACCCCGAAGTCGATGCTGCGTCTGAAGGCCGCGGCCTCGTCCATCGAGGAGTTCACCACCGGCGGCTTCCGCCCGGTGATCGGCGACGCGTCGGTCAAGCCCGAGAACGTCCGCAAGGTCGTCTTCTGCGCGGGCAAGCTGTACTACGACCTGGACGCCGAGCGGGAGAAGCGCGGCGACACGGAGACCGCGATCATCCGGCTGGAGCGCCTGTACCCGCTGCCGGGTGCGGAGATCCAGGCCGAGATCGCCAAGTACCCGAACGCCGAGAAGTACCTGTGGGCCCAGGAGGAGCCGGCGAACCAGGGTGCCTGGCCGTTCATCGCGCTCAACCTGATCGACCACCTGGACCTCGGCGTCGGCGCGGACCTCCCGGCCCGCGAGCGCCTGCGCCGCATCTCGCGGCCGCACGGCTCGTCGCCGGCGGTCGGCTCGGCCAAGCGTCACCAGGCGGAGCAGACGCAGCTGGTCGACGAGGTCTTCGAGGCCTAGGACCCCGTCGGCAGCCGTACGGGCTGTTCCTCCGTCACAGGGACCCGGTTCCGCGTTCGTCGCGGGGCCGGGTCCCTGTGACGTATCCGGCGTTCCGGCGTTCCGGCGGGCGTCGGGGCCTCGATATCCTGTGCGCATGTACTTCACGGACCGTGGCATCGAGGAACTGGAGAAGCGGCGCGGCGAGGAGGAGGTCACCTTCGAGTGGCTCGCCGAGCAGCTGCGGACCTTCGTCGATCTCAACCCCGACTTCGAGGTGCCGGTCGAGCGCCTCGCCACCTGGCTGGCCCGGCTGGACGACGAGGACGACGAGGACGACGAGGACGCGTGACCCGCCCCTTCTAGGGGGCTTCCGCGCCCGCCCTGGCCCGCTCGTACGCGAGCCCCAGCGCGCCCTGCGCCAGCAGCACCGCACCGGCCGCCGCCCAGCCGCCGCTGCGGCGGCGGGCGCCCCACAGCAGGAGCGGGAGCCCGGCCGCGAGCTGGACGGCGGCGACGGCACGGGCGCGGGGGCCGCGGACCCACGGGCCGATCCTGCTGCTCTCGACCGCGTCCAGTTCGACGCGTACGGCATCGCGCCAGCCCGCCCACTCGACGCGTTCCACCCCGCGCTGCACCGCCGCGACGCTGCGCAGCCGGTCCGCGCTCTCGCCCGGTGAGAGCCCGGCCGGCAGGGTCAGCCCGGTGCGGGTGAGAACGGCGAGCAGTCCGCGCAGCCGGGCTTCCGCACTTCCCTCGGGATCGGGGCGGGTCAGCTCCTCCAGCGCCTGTACGTCCAGCACCGGGTCGAGGCCGAGCCGGACCGCGAAGGTGCGCATGGCCTCGTCCTCGCCCACCGGGGTGCCGTCGGTCAGCCAGACGTAACCCACGGGCCTGCGGAATCCGGCGGCGAGGGTGAATCCGGCCCGGTCGGCGTCCCACCACAGGGCGAGCACCGGCCAGGTGGAGCCGACGGCGAGCGCGGTGGCCCAGCCGCCGAGGACCCGGTCCACCGGCTCGGCGTCCTGCTCCTCCGCGTCCCTCCGGGCGCCATCACCCCGCCAGGGCTTCCCCTCCGGGACGAGCACGCTCCACTCCTCGCCCGCGCGGGCCAGCAGCATCTGCTCGCGCAGCAGGTGGGCGAGCGGCCGTACGGTCTCGGGGTCGGCCCGGCACAGCAGGAGGGCCCCGGTGGATGTCGCGTTCATGGATCACACGCTAGGGCAATTTGCCCAGATTTCCGGCTGTTGCGCGCACTTTGCCGTCGCCACCCCTCCTCCGAGCCTCCCCGGCTCCTCCCGACCCCCGCCTCCCCCTCGACCCTCCGGGACTTTCCGGGACTTCGCTTGACTTCACCCATCCGCGATATATCGTGTTCTGGACGAGACGCGATATGTTGCGTTGCCACGCTTTCCGGGAGGTCACATCCATGCCTGTGTCGACATGGACCATCGCCGAGCCGCGGAAGCTCGCCTTCGAGGATCCGGTGGCGGCGCTCCACGTGCGCATCGTCGACGGCACGGTCAACGTGGTCGGGACCGACGAGCCGGACGCCCGGCTGGAGGTCTCCGCGATCGAGGGCCCGCCGCTGATCGTGACCCAGGAGGACGACCGGCTCACCGTGGCCTACGAGGACCTGCCCTGGCAGGACTTCCTGCGCTGGTTCGACCCCAAGGGCCGCCGCCGCAGCGCCGTGGTCACGCTCGTCGTGCCGGCCGCCTCCTCGGTCGAGGTCGGCGTGATCGGAGCCGGGGCCGTCGTCTCCGGCATCGACGGCCGCACCGAGGTCCGCGGCATCACCGGTGACTCCACGCTCGTCGGGCTGACCGGCGCGGTGCGCGGGGAGTCCGTGTCGGGCAGCCTGGAGGCCCAGGGCGTCACGGGGGATCTGCGCTTCCACTCCGTGTCCGGCGATCTGACGGTGATCGACGGGGCGGGGACCTCGGTCCGGGCCGAATCGGTCAGCGGCGCCATGGTGCTGGACGTCGACCCGTCCGGGAGGCCCACGGACATCCGGCTGGCCACGGTGACCGGCGAGATCGCGATCCGGCTGCCGCACCCCGCCGACGCCAGGGTCGAGGCGAACACCGCGAGCGGGGCCGTCTCCAACGCCTTCGAGGACCTGCGGGTCGGCGGGCAGTGGGGAGCGAAGAAGATCACCGGCACGCTGGGAGCCGGGACGGGGACCCTGCGGGCGACGACCGTGTCCGGTTCGATCGCCCTGTTGCGCAGGCCGCCCGCCGAGGACGACGCGTACGCCGCCGAGCCGACCGGAAAGGTTCTCTGACATGCCTCCCGTATTCGCCCACGGCCGTCTGCGGCTGTACCTCCTCAAGCTCCTGGACGAGGCTCCCCGCCACGGCTACGAGGTCATCCGCCTGCTGGAGGAGCGTTTCCAGGGCCTGTACGCCCCGTCCGCCGGCACGGTCTACCCGCGGCTGGCCAAGCTGGAGGCCGAGGGCCTGGTCACCCACGCCACCGAGGGCGGCCGCAAGGTCTACTCGATCACCGACGCGGGGCGCGAGGAGCTGGCGGGCCGCGGCGGGGAACTGGCCGATCTGGAGCTGGAGATCCGCGACTCGGTCTCCGAGCTGGCCGCCGAGATACGCGACGACGTGCGGGGCGCGGCGGGCCGGCTCCGCAGCGACATGCGGGCCGCGGCGTCGGAGTCCCGCCACGGTACGGAGGCCGGGGCCGGCAGCGACGGGTCCGGAGGGAAGGCCAAGGACGAACAGACGTCCCCCTTCGGTGACTTCGGTGACTTCGGCGGCCTGGGCGACCTCGGCGACAGCGAGGCGTGGCGCACGGCGAAGGAGGAGCTGCGCCGGGCCAAGCACGAGTGGAAGGAGCAGGCCCGCCGGGCGAAGGACGAGTCCCGGCGCGCCCGCGAGGACGCCCAGCAGGCCCGCCGCCAGGCCAAGGAGGCCCAGGAGAAGGCGCGCGAGCAGATGCAGACCGCCGCCCGTCAGGTGCAGGAGCACTTCGCGCGGGGCGACTGGCCCTCCGGCGTACGGGAGGGCCTCGCGGAGATCACCGGCCAGCTCGGCGGCTTCGCCCGGTCCGGCGCCTGGCCGCCGTTCGGCAGGCCCGAGCAGGACACGGCCCCGGCGGCCCCGTCGGCACCGGTTCCCGACGACGGCTTCGACTGGGGCGAGAGCGCACCGGCCACCGGCGATCCGGCGCGCGACCTGGACCGCCTGCTGGATCATTTCCGCGACGGCGTCCGGGACGCGGCCCGCGATCACGGGGTGACGGAGACCCAGCTCACGGAGGCCCGCCGCCATCTGGGCGCGGCGGCGGCGCGGATCGAGGCGCTGCTGACGGCGGAGGACGAGGGAAGGGCCTGAGCCGACACGGCCCGTACGGGACGGGGCGGGCGTCCGGCATCGGACGCCCGCCCCGTCGCCTACGCCCGTCTCACCCGGCCTTGGCGTGCCCCTGGCCCCCGTCCGCGTCGGGGCCGTACAGCGCGCGCCGTACGGTCGCGTAGGTCGCTCCGTGCTCGGCGAGGACGTCGGCGACGACTCCGGGCTTCGCCGTGAGGGCGAGGAGCAGATGTTCCTCGCCGATGAAGCGGTCGCCGCGCCCCAGGGCGACCCGGAGCGAGTTCTCCAGGACGGTCTTCGCGCCCGGGGTGAAGGGGCGGTGCCCCGACCACCACCGGCGGCCTCCCCGGCCGGTCGCCAGGGCTCCCTCGCCGTGGGCTCCTTCGACCCGGGAGACGATCGCGCCGAGGTCGATCCCGATGCCGGCGAGGGCGTCGGTGTCGGCCCTGGTCAGCCCGCCACGGCGGCGGGCCTCGGCGAACGCGGCGTCCAGGGAGGCGCGGCGGTCGTGGAGGCCGAGTGCGGTGACGGCGAACGAGGCCCGGCCGCCTTCCTGTTCCAGCAGCGCGAGCAGCAGATGTTCCTCGGTGACCGAGTCGGCGCCCGCCTGCTCCGCCTGGGCCACGGCGCCCTTCACGGTCGCGCGGGCTCCTCGGGTGAATCGCTCGAACATCAACGCCTCCCGTACTTCTTGTGCACGGCCTGCCGGCTGACTCCCAGCTCGGCGGCGATCTCCTGCCACGACCAGCCCTGGACGCGGGCACTTCTCACCTGTACGGCTTCGAGCTGCTCCAGCAGGCGCCGCAGCGCGGCCACCGACCGCAACCCGACCCGCGGGTCACGGTCGCCTGCACGTGCGGCCAGATCCGTTGCTTCGGTCATGGTGTCAACTTACATTGACACCACCCTTCCGTCAATCAAGGTTGACATCATCGTCGGCCAGGCGCGCGTGCCGCTCGACGTCGTACCGGACGTCGCCGTACCGCAGTTTGGCCCGGTCGATTCCCTCGGGCGCGAACCCCGCCCGGATCGCGACCCGGCAGGAGGCCGGGTTGTCGGTGCGGTGGCCCAGCTCCAGCCGGTACAGCCCCAGCTCGTCGAAGGCCCAGCGCGCCAGGGCCCGCACTCCGGCCGGGGCGACGCCCCGGCCGCGCGCCTCCTCCGTGGTCCAGTAGGAGACCCAGCCGGTGTCATGGGCCCGGTTGACGGAGCCGACCGCGACACAGCCCAGCGCCTCGCCCTCCTCCCCCACGACGGCCCACGAGTAGCCCGTGCGCGCTCCCCGTTCGCGCGTGCGGTCCGCGATCCAGGCCAGCGCCCCCGGCCGGTCGAACACCGGCCGGTCCGTCTGGCGGCCCATGTCGGCCGGGGCGAAGGCGCGGAGCACCGCCGAGGCGTCGGCGGGCTCCCAGGGGCGCAGCAGAAACCCTTCAGGGGTGGTCAGTTCGTCCATACGGGCCAGCCTCCCCCACGGTCACCACCACCTCCGCCCCGGGCCACGCCAGCACGACCGGCCATCCCTCGCGCGACGGCTTGCCGAGAAGGCGGGCCGGACCGGTGACGGAGACACGCCAGCCCCGGGGCGAGGGCGGGAGGGACAGCTCCGTCACTCCGGGGCGGGCGGCGGCGCGGTAGGCGAGCCGGTAGGAGCGGGTGTCCGCGTCGTACGCCTCGGAGCGGACGGTCCCGGCGACGGCCGGGGCGTACGGCGTGGCCGTCCGCTCCTTGTTGGTACGGAAGCGGCCGCGCTCGTCGACCGCGCAGTAGCCGCCGCCGTAGCACCAGACGTACCCCGCCCAGCCGGAGCTGTAGCGGTTCAGGGAGTCGACGGCCTCCCGGTAGAAGCGGCCCATGTTGGGAAGGGAGTTGTTCAGGGGGCCCCACTCGCCGACGACCACGGGCATCCGGTGGCGGGCCGGGTAGGCGGTGACGGCGGCCTCGTACGCCTCGATCCAGCCGGCCGAGGGGTCGTAGTCCGCGCCCGCCTCCATGGCGGTGTTGTAGAAGTGTGGGGCGTACACGGTCCGGCGGTCCTCGATCCGGCCGAGCCCGGTGGGGACGCCCTCGCCGACGATGGGCGTCGGCTCGACGAAGAGCCAGGTGTCGCGGTCCTTCGCCCGGACGGCGCGGGCGAGCCGGTTGTACATCGGGGTGAGGTGCTGGGCCTCGATCCGGCGTGCGGCGGTGGGCAGGTCCTCGCCCTCGCGCAGCTCCCCCATCGGCTCGTTGATCAGGTCGTAGCCGATCACGGCCGGGTGGTCGCGGAAGCGTTCCGCGAGGACCTGCCACATGGCGGCCTGGGCGCGCTGGAGGTCGGGGTCCTCGTAGAGGTGGGTGAAGGCCCGCTGGACGGCGGGCTGGAAGTACTCCGAGAACCAGTCGTCGGGGTTCGGGGTGAACGGCAGCCCGTCGGTCCTGGTGGCCCAGGCGGGGATGCCCCGGTGCCCGAACGCGGGGCCGAAGACATCCTGGTGGGCGTCGATGAGGACATGGACACGGTGCTCGTGCGCCCAGTCCAGGATGCGTTCGACGCGCCGGAGATACCGTTCGCTGTACTGGCCGCGGGTGGGCTCCAGGTCGTCCCAGAAGACCAGCAGCCGGGCGAAGTTGAAGCCGTGTCCGCGCAGGTCGCGGAAGTGCCGTTCGGTGATGGCGGTGAGGGCGTCCTCGCCGCGGTTCGCCTTGTCCTCGACGTTCCAGCCGCGCAGGGTGAGGACGCGGCCCCGGTCGTCGGTCAGCGGCGGGATGCCGTGCCGTGCGGACGCGGGGGCCGGAGCCGGGGCGGGTACGGATATGGGGCGTGCCGTAGCGGCGGGGGCGAGGGCCCCCGCCGCGAGCACGGACGCGACGACAACTGCCATGAGTGCTCTGCCCATTCGCATGGGCCGATCTCACCAGCAGAGCTGAGCATCCCTCAAGTCTCTGTCACCGAGGAGTTCCCGGAGAGGCCCCGACCACCCTCAGGAAGTCGGCGTGAACACGATCTTCCCGAAGAGGTCGCCCGACTCCAGCCGCCGGAACCCGTCCCTGGCCCGGTCCAGCGGCAGCACCTCGTCGATGACCGGGCGCACCCCGGTGGTCGCGCAGAACGCGAGCAGGTCCTCCAGCTCGTCCTTGGACCCCATGGTGGAGCCGACGACCTTCAGTTCCAGGAAGAAGATGCGGGTCAGCTCGGCGTGCGCGGGCCGGTCGCCGCTGGTGGCCCCGGAGATGACGAGGGTGCCGCCGGGACGCAGCGACTTCACGGAGTGGGACCAGGTGGCGGCCCCCACGGTCTCGATGACGGCGTCCACCCGCTGCGGCAGCCGGGCGCCGGGCTCGTACGCCTCCAGAGCGCCGAGTTCGACCGCCCGCTCACGCTTGGCCCGGTCCCGGCTGGTGGCGAAGACCCGTAGCCCGGCGGCCTTCCCGAGCACGATGGCGGCGGTGGCGACACCGCCGCCGGCACCCTGGACGAGCACGGAATCGCCGGGCCGCACACCGGCGTTGGTGAACAGCATCCGGTACGCGGTGAGCCAGGCGGTGGGCAGACAGGCGGCCTCCTCGAAGCTGAGCTCCCTCGGCTTGGGCAGGACGTTCCAGGTGGGAACGGTGACCTGCTCGGCGAAGGCTCCCTGGTAGCGCTCGGTGAGGATGGAGCGCGGCTCCTTCGGCCCGACGCCGTGCCCCGACTGCCCGATGACGGAGTGCAGGACGACCTCGTTGCCGTCCTGGTCGACGCCGGCCGCGTCGCAGCCGAGGATCATCGGCAGCCGCTCCGGCGGGAGACCCACGCCCCGCAGGGACCAGAGGTCGTGGTGGTTGAGGGAGGCCGCCCGGACGGTGACGGTGGTCCACCCGGGACGCGCCTCGGGTGCCGGGCGGTCACCCAGCTCCAGGCCGTCGAGGGGATGGTCGGGATCGATGCGGGCTGCGTATGCGGCGAACATGGCTCGACGATAGGCGGGGCGGACGGCCCGCGTAACCGCCTCCGCGTGTGACGCACACCAAGCGGCTTCAAGCCCCTGCGGCGATTGAGCAGCGGGGGTCCGCACATCAAGCCGGGACAGAAGCGGGCGGGGCCCGTACAGCTACAGGCCCCGCCCACCCACAACCGCCCAACGCGACCTCAGCGCCGAGCCACACCCTCCGCACGGGCCGCCGCGGCCACCGCCGCGGTGACCGCCGGGGCGACCCGCTCGTCGAACGGGGACGGGATCACGTAGTCCGCCGCCAGCTCGTCGCCGACCACGTCGGCCAGCGCGTTCGCCGCGGCGATCTTCATGCCCTCGGTGATCCGGGAGGCCCGGACCTGGAGCGCGCCCGCGAAGATGCCCGGGAACGCCAGCACGTTGTTGATCTGGTTCGGGAAGTCGGACCGCCCGGTCGCCACGACCGCCGCGTACTTGTGCGCGACCTCCGGATGGACCTCCGGGTTCGGGTTGGCCATCGCGAAGACGTACGCGCCGGGGGCCATCGAGGCCACCGCCGCCTCCGGGACCGTACCGCCGGAGACGCCGATGAAGACGTCAGCGCCGGCGAGCGCCTGCTCCAGCGAACCGGAGAGGCCGGCCCGGTTGGTCAGCTCGGCCAGCTCGCGCTTGACCTCGGTGAGGTCGTCGCGGTCGCGGCTGACGATGCCCTTGCGGTCGGCCACCGCGATGTCGCCGATGCCCGCCTCCAGCAGGAACTTGGCGATGGCCACGCCCGCCGCGCCCGCGCCGGAGATGACGCCGCGCAGATCGCCGAGCGTCCGCCCGGAGAGCTTCGCGGCGTTGCGCAGAGCGGCGAGGGTGACGACCGCGGTGCCGTGCTGGTCGTCGTGGAAGACCGGGATGTCCAGGCGTTCCTGGAGCTTGCGCTCGATCTCGAAGCACCGGGGCGCCGAGATGTCCTCCAGGTTCACCCCACCGAACGAGGGGGCGAGCCGGACGACGGTGTCGACGATCTCGTCGGTGTCGGTGGTCGCGAGCGCGATCGGCACCGCGTCGACGCCGCCGAACTGCTTGAAGAGGATGGCCTTGCCCTCCATGACCGGGAGGGACGCCTCGGGCCCGATGTCGCCGAGGCCGAGCACGGCGGTGCCGTCCGTCACGACGGCCACGACCTGTGATTTCCAGGTGTAGTCGTGGACGAGCTCGGGGTTGTCGGCGATGGCGCTGCACACTTTCGCCACGCCGGGCGTGTACGCCAGGGAAAGGTCGTCCTTGTCCCGGATCGGAACGGTGGCCTGCACGGCCATCTTCCCGCCCCGGTGGAGGGCGAAGGCCGGATCGAAGGGCTCGTCGGCCCCGATGTCCGCTGCGCTCGTGCGCTGGATGCCGCTGTCGGTGGTGCTGTCGCTGCGAGGATTGACGATCTCCGCTGCCATGGTGTTGACCCCTTAAGTCTTCATCGTTTGAGGGTGGCCACTCCTGGTTGAGGAGGGGTGGGCGGGCACCGCGTACGCGCCTCGCACCGGGCGGTCGGCCCGCCCGGCTGGGATGAGGTACATACGCGCGGACGCGCCGCACACGCGCCCTGAGCCCCGGATGAGGGGTGTAAACGTCTTTCTTACCGGACGAACGATGTTACGGACGAGTCCATTTCGACGCGGTGACGTGACTCATAGTCGAATATCTGGACAAGTCGGCAAACCGGTATAAATGCCGTCCACTAGTCGAGACATGCCGAAGATTCTCCGGCAGGAGGAATGAATCCCCACAGATGGTCCGGTCCTCGCGCACCGGCCGTTGATGTTCGGGGGTCGCCCGTTATCCGATTTTGACATGGCCGGACCCCTGAATGGGCCGGTCCAAATGGCAGGATGCCGTCATCACACAAGGTGGCGACACTCGAAGGTGCGTGCCAAGCCGCCCACCAGCACCTCACCCTCACCTGCCGGAGGATCCCGACATGACCGCAAGCACCACGCGTCGTACGACCGCGAAGTCCCGGATTGCGGCGATCGGCGCCATCGCGGTCGCCGGCTCCTTGCTGCTCACCGCCTGTGGCGACCAGACCGACAGCTCCTCCCAGGAGAGCGGCAGCGGCAAGGAGACCAAGAGCGGCGCTCCGCTCTTCTCGAAGCTGCCGGAGAAGTACCAGAAGTCCGGTGTGATCAAGGTCGGCACGAATGCGGAATACGCCCCGATGGAGTCCGTCGAGAACGGCGAGATCGTGGGCGTCGACCCCGATCTGGCCGAGGCCCTCGGCAAGCAGCTCGGGGTGAGGTTCGAGTTCACCTCCGGGTCCTTCGACGGCCTGATCACCGCCCTGAACAGCGGGCGTCACGACATCGCGATGTCGTCGATCACGGACAACAAGCAGCGCCAGGAGGGCCTGGACGAGTCGGGCAAGAAGCTGGGCGAGGGCGTCGACTTCGTCGACTACTTCCTCGCCGGCACCGCCGTGTACACGAAGAAGGGCAACCCGCAGAACATCAAGTCCATCGAGGACCTCTGCGGGAAGGCCGCGGCCGTGCAGCGCGGCACCACGTACGAGAAGGCCCTCAAGACGCAGTCGAAGGCCTGTACGGACGGTGGCGAGAAGGCTGTCAAGATCGAGTCGTTCGAGAACGACACCGAGGCGCAGACCCGTGTGAAGTCCGGCGGTGCGGTCGCCGGCGTCAACGACTACCCGGTCGCGGTCGACCTGGCCCGCAAGGCCGACGGCGGCAAGGCGTTCGAGGTCGTGGGCGAGCAGGTCGACGCCGGCCCGTTCGGCATCGCCGTCAAGAAGGACAACACCGGGCTGCGCGACGCCCTGAAGGAGGCCGTCGACGCGATCATCGCCGACGGCTCGTACCAGAAGGTGCTCGACAAGTGGGGCGCCGGTACGGGAGCGATCGACAAGGCCGCCATCAACGGCGGCAAGTGACCGGACGCTCCACTGAAGGGCAGTCACCATGACTGACAAGTTCGACAGGACACCCGCCGGTTCACCGGCCGGCCCGGTGTCCGTCTCCAAGGGCGCCACCCCGGCCCCGGAGAACATCAAGGCCATTCCGGTCCGCCATGTCGGCCGCTGGATCAGCGGCATCGTGGTCATCGGCCTCCTCGTCGCCCTCGGGTACGCCTTCTCGCAGGGCAACATCCAGTGGCATGCCGTGGGCGACAAGCTGTTCGACAGCACCGTCGTCGCCGGTGCCGGCCGCACCCTGCTCATCAGCGTCCTCGCGATGGTGCTCGGCGTGATCCTCGGCGTCGTGCTGGCCGTGATGCGGCTCTCGAAGAACCCGGTCACCAGCTGGGTGGCCTGGCTGTACATCTGGTTCTTCCGGGGCACCCCGGTCTACGTACAACTGCTGCTCTGGTTCAACCTGGCGCTGATCTTCCCGGTCCTGAACATCCCGTTCATCTACAAGGACGAGATGACGGACGTCATGACCCCGTTCATGTGCGCCCTGCTGGGGCTCGCGCTGAACGAGGCCGCCTACATGGCGGAGATCTGCCGGGCTGGCATCCAGTCGGTCGACGAGGGCCAGACCGAGGCCTCGCACGCGCTGGGCATGACCCAGGGCAAGACCATGCGCCGCGTGGTCCTCCCGCAGGCGCTGCGCGTGATCATCCCGCCGACCGGCAACGAGTTCATCAACATGCTGAAGACCTCCTCGCTGGTGTACGCGGTCACGTACAACGAACTGCTCCGCTCCACCTCGCAGATCGGCTCCACCTCGTACGCGGTGATGGAGATGCTGTTCGTCGCGTCCATCTGGTACATCGTGATGACCAGCGTGTTCAGCGTCGGCCAGTACTACCTGGAGCGCCGCTTCGCCCGCGGCTCGCTGCGCTCGCTGCCGCTCACGCCGCTGCAGCGCGTCAAGACCAACCTCGCCGCGTTCGGCAACCGGCCCTCCGGAGGTGTCTCCGCATGACCACCCCCATGGTGAAGGCCGAGGGCGTCCACAAGTCCTTCGGTGCCGCCCACATCCTCAAGGGCATCGACCTGGAGGTCGCCCCGCGTGAGGTGTTCTGCCTGATCGGCCCGTCCGGCTCCGGCAAGTCGACCTTCCTGCGGTGCATCAACCACCTGGAGAAGATCAACGCCGGCCGGCTCTCGGTCGACGGCGAGCTGGTCGGCTACCGGCAGAAGGGCGACAAGCTCTACGAGCTGAAGGACAGCGAGGTCGCCCTCCAGCGCCGCGACATCGGCATGGTCTTCCAGCGCTTCAACCTGTTCCCGCACATGACGGCCATCGAGAACGTCATGGAGGCCCCGGTCCAGGTCAAGGGCGAGACCAAGGCCGTGGCCCGGGCCCGCGCCGAGAAGCTGCTGGACCGGGTGGGCCTCTCCGACAAGGCGGGGAACTACCCCACCCAGCTGTCCGGCGGGCAGCAGCAGCGCGTCGCCATCGCCCGTGCGCTGGCGATGGAGCCGAAGCTGATGCTCTTCGACGAGCCGACGTCAGCGCTCGACCCGGAGCTGGTCGGCGACGTCCTGGACGTCATGCGCGGTCTGGCCGAGGACGGCATGACGATGATCGTCGTCACCCACGAGATGGGCTTCGCCCGCGAGGTGGGCGACGCGCTGGTCTTCATGGACGACGGCGTGGTGGTCGAGTCGGGCCACCCGCGCGACGTACTGACCGACCCGCAGCACGACCGGACGAAGTCGTTCCTGTCCAAGGTGCTGTAGGGCGGGTACCCGTCGCATACGGGAGGGCGGTACGGACCACGGTCCGCACCGCCCTCCCGCGCGTCGGGCCGCACTCCCCTGCCCGCCGACTGCCCGTGAGCCGGGCGAGCGCCTCCCTCACGACCGGACCGGTGTCCGGGTCGGCGGTGTTCCCGGGGCGGTCGGGCAGTTCGCCGTACGCGCGTACCCGCCGCCGGAACCGCCGACGGCTCGCGATGAACGTGTCGACCAGCGTCTTGCGGGCGAACGCCTCACGACGGAGAAAGAGGGGCGGCAGGAGCCCGAGACCCCTACCGCCCCTCTCAGCGCCGTGCGGCTGCCGTCGTTCGCGGGCGCCTACTTCACCGCGAGGACCAGGGTGTCGGAGGGAGACGCCCAGACCGCGCGGGCCTCACCGAAGCCGGAGGCCAGCAGGGTGCGGGCGTGCCAGTCGGCGGAGGGCATGTCGCCGTCCGCGTGCTCGCCGTAGATCGCGAACCGCTCGGCGGTGGGCGCGGCCAGGACGGGGTCCTTCGCGGCGACGGCCCACCACTCGGCCCAGTCCAGCGCCCCGGCGGCCTTGGCGCGGTCCATCGCGGCGTGCCGGTGGGCCCGTTCGGCGGCGTTGATACGGGGGGTGGCCGGGTCGATCGTGCGGTCGGCGTTCATGAACACCCCGCCGTCCCGGACGAGGCCGCCGAGCTGCCCGTAGAGCGTGGTGAGCGGGTCCCTGTGCAGCCAGTGCAGCGCGGTGGCGGTGAGGACGGCGTCGTACGAGGTGTGGGGCAGCCGGGCCGTCCAGTCGGGGTCCTTGAGGTCGGCGGTGACGAAGGCGACCCGGTCGTCGCCGTCGAACGTGCCGCGGGCGATGGCCAGGAGCGCGGGGTCGAGATCGACCCCGGTGCTCGTGGCGTTCGGGAACCGCTTGAGGAGCCGGTCCGTAATACTTCCCGTACCGCACGCGAGGTCGAGCACCCGCGGTTCCGGTCCGACGACGGCCTCGACCATGTCCAGCATCACCCGGAACCGCTCCTCGCGGTCGGGCATGTACCACTCCTGCTGCCGGTCCCAGCTCTCCTGCCAGGACTGCCAGTCGGTGCCCGTAGCCGTCTCCGTCACGCCAACCTCCACATAATTCCAGGTAATACCCGTTTAGGGCAGCAGCCCATTACACTGGCCGATGCCCCGACTCTAGACCGACACCGTAAGGACTACAAGTGGAACTGGCCTATTACTCGGACTACGCCGTGCGCCTGGTCAACACCGAGGAGCCGGCCCGCAACAAGGACGCCCTCACCTCCGTCGAGGCGGTCCGGGAGCTGTTCGGAGCGAATCAACAGGCGGCACGGCGGACCACGGACGCCGACGTGACCCGGTTCCGTTCCGTACGGGCACGGCTGCGCGCGGTCTTCGACGCGGCGGACGGCGACGACGAGACGCTCGCGGTCGACCTGCTGAACTCGCTGCTGCTGGAGTTCCCGGTGAGCCCGCAGATCTCGGGGCACGACGTACGCGACCAGGACGGCAGGCCGGACTGGCACATGCACCTGGCCGACCACCCGTCGAACGCGACCGCCGGCTACGCGGCCATCGCGGCGATGGGCCTGGCCTTCCACCTCACCGAGCACGGCGTGGACCGCCTCGGCCTGTGCGAGGCGGCGCCGTGCCGCAACGCGTACCTGGACACCTCCACCAACCGCTCCAGGCGCTACTGCTCGGACCGCTGCGCGACCCGCGCGAACGTGGCCGCCTACCGGGCCCGCAAGCGCGAGGAGGCCGAGCGCACCGGCCGCAGCGCGGAGACCGCCCAGCCCAGCACCGCCGTCACCGACCGCTGACCCTTCGCCAGGGGCCGGTAGCGGGCCCGCACCCGGGCCAGCACCAGCTCCTCCGGCACGGTCCCGTAGTCGGTGCTGTCCCCGCCCGCGAAGGTGTTGTCGCCCCGCACCCACCAGCCGCCGGGCCGCCGCTCGGTGGCCCGCTTGACCACCAGCAGGTCCTGCTGGAAGGGGTGCCGCAGGATCACCACGTCACCGGGGCTCACGGGCGCCCCGTACTGCACGAGCAGCAGGTCGCCGTGGTAGAGCGTGGGCACCATCGAGGGCCCCGTCACCTCCACCACCCGCAACGGACGCCGCGTCACCCGCCCGCCTCCGGACACCTGTCGCCGCTCCGGCATCTCCGGCACCTCCCGGTTCCTCCTCCAGCACATCGTCAGCACATCGGCAGCGCACCGCTCCGTACGTTCGGCCGACCGCCCGATTCTCACACCGGACTTTTGACCTAAGCCCCTGGGGC
Source organism: Streptomyces sp. NBC_01116 (assembly GCF_041435495.1). Classification (NCBI taxonomy): domain Bacteria; kingdom Bacillati; phylum Actinomycetota; class Actinomycetes; order Kitasatosporales; family Streptomycetaceae; genus Streptomyces; species Streptomyces sp. NBC_01116. Next base: position 5,907,561 of record NZ_CP108644.1, on the reverse strand, counting down.
AGCCACGGAAAGCGGCGCTCCACGGAGTAATGTCCCACCTGAGAAGACGATCACGAGGAGGACAGCTCCATGCTTTCCCGCCTGTTTGCCCCCAAGGTGAAGGTCAGCGCCCACTGCGACCTGCCCTGCGGCGTGTACGACCCGGCCCAGGCCCGCATCGAGGCCGAGTCGGTCAAGGCCGTCCAGGAGAAGTACCAGGCCAACGAGGACGCGGACTTCCGCACCCGCGCCGTCCTGATCAAGGAACAGCGCGCCGAGCTCGCGAAGCACCACATCTCGGTGCTCTGGAGCGACTACTTCAAGCCCCCGCACTTCGAGAAGTACCCGGAGCTGCACCAGCTGGTCAACGACACCCTGAAGGCGCTCTCCGCGGCCAAGGGCTCGAACGACCCGAAGACGGGCCAGAAGGCTCTGGACCTGATCGCCGAGGTCGACCGGATCTTCTGGGAGACCAAGAAGGCCTGATCTCCGGATCAGCGCTTCGACGGCCCCGGCCCGCGCGTCATCGCGTGCGGACCGGGGCCGTTCTCGTACCCACTGGTCCCGCACCCGGCGGTGCGTTACTCTCGACACGAGACGGTCCGTATCGTCTCAGTCGTTGACTCATCAGGACAGCGAGGTCCCCCATGGAACGCTTCGTCGAAGCAGCCCCCGGCATACGCCTCTGGGCCGAGGAGCGCGGCGCTCCCGACGCCCCCGCCCTGCTGCTGGTCATGGGCGCGCAGGCGTCCGGGCTCGGCTGGCCCGACGAGCTGGTGGAGCTGCTCGCCGCCCGGCATCGTGTGATCCGCTACGACCACCGGGACACCGGCCGGTCCACCTGGGCCTTCGACGAGCGGCCCTACCCGCTCACCGTGCTGGCCGAGGACGCCGTGGCCGTGCTCGACGCGTTCGGTGTGGAGCGCGCGCACCTCCTGGGGATGTCGCTGGGCGGCATGCTCGCCCAGTTGCTGATCGCCGACCGTCCCGAGCGGCTGCTGAGCGCCACGGTGTTCGGGACGAGAGCGCTCAGCTCCCTCCCCTACACCGCGCCGGACGGGACACCGGTCCCGCCCGAGCAGCTTCCCGGCGTCGCGCCCGCCCTGCTGGAGATGTGGTCCCGGCCCGTGGAGGACCGGGGCGTCGAGGCCGAGTTGGGGCGGCGCGTGGAGCACTGGCGTGCGCTCGGCGGCGGTGTGATCCCCTTCGACGCCGACCGCTCCCGAGCACTGGAGCGCCGGATCATCGAGCACACCGGACACCACCACGCCGGTTCCGCGCACGCCCGCGCCGACCACTCCGGGATGGACCGCACCGAGCAGCTCGCCCGGACCCGCGTGCCCACCCTGGTCGTCTCGGCCCTCGCCGAACCCGTCTTCCCGCCCCCGCACTCCGAACACCTCGCCCAGGCGATCCACGGCGCGCGGCTCGTCGAGATCCCGGGCATGGGCCACGCACTCCCCCGTGAGGTCCACGCCCCGCTCGCCGCCGCGGTTCTGGAGCACACCGGCCGGGGCTGACGCCGAGCAGGACCGGCCGCGACCGGCGCGTGCCCGAACGGCCTCGGCCGCCGTGTGCCTCACCGGGCGGAGCCGACCCCTGCCACGTCCTCCACGCGTCCGCCGGCCGCGCTGCCGCCTCCTCCACGTCATACCTGAGAGCCACGCCGCAGGTGCCCCCTCCAGCGGGACGCCGACTACCGGCCCCTGTTCATAACTTCTGTACCGGAAGCACGCGTTGCCCCTGGTACGGAAGGACCTCACCCCATGCCCGACCGCCCGCGCAGACCCCGCCGGCTCCGCGCCCTGCTCGCCGCGCTCGTCACCTTCGCGGTGGCCGTGCCGGTGTCCGGCGCGGCCCGGCCCGCCGCCGTGCCCGCCCCCGCGCCGACCGCTCAGGGTCCGCTGCGGGAAGCGGGGCAGGCGGCGCTCGCCCGGCGGTACGCGGTGAGCCGGCAGGACATCCGGGCGGCCGAGCGGACGGCGGAGGCGCACGGGGACCTCAGGCGAGCGGCCTCGCTGCGCGGGATGGCCGCGCCCGGGCGGCAGTTCCTCGCCTTCGACGGGCGGGACGGCGGCCGGAGCACGGAGGTCGTCGGGGAGCTGTCCACGGCCCGGCGGATCGCTGTGCTGGTGCCCGGTGCGGGCGTCGGACTGGACGCGTACGGGCGGCTGAAGCGCGACGCCAGGGCGCTGCACCGGGAGTTGGAGGCGGGCGGGGCCGTCGTCGTCTGGCTCGGCTACCGCTCGCCCGGCACCGTCAGCCCGGCCGCGCTGACGACCGGGCGGGCCGACGGGGCCGCGCCGGGGCTGCGCGCGCTGGTGGACGGGCTGCGTGCCGTGCGGCCCGCCGCCCGGATCAGCCTGCTCTGCCACTCCTACGGTTCGGTGATCTGCGCCCGGTCCGCGCCGGGTACGGCGGCCGACGCCCTCGTCCTCTACGGCAGCCCCGGGGTCGGAGCCCGGGACACCGCCTCGCTGCGCACCGGGGCCCGGGTGTGGGCGGGCCGCAGCGGCGGGGACTGGATATCCCGGGTGCCCCACGTCCGGGTGCGGGTGCCGTTCCTCGCGACGGTCGGCTTCGGGACCGATCCGGTGGCGGACCGCTTCGGGGCCGAGGTGTTCGACACGGGCGACGGCGGCCACAGCGACTATCTGCTGCCCGGCTCGCGCTCCTTGACGAACCTGGCCCGGATCACGGCGGGCGCCGAACCTCTGGGGGCCTCCCGTGACTAGTCTCGTCGCACGGATCGAGGCTGCCACCCCGCCCGGCCGGGACCGGGCCGTCGACGCCCTGCGGGCCCTGGCGATCCTCGGCGTGGTGGGCGGGCACTGGCTGGTGACCGGGCTGGTCACCGACAGCGGCACGGTGCGCGGGGCGAGCCCGCTGACGCATCTGCCCCACCTCGCCCCGGTCTCCTGGGTGTTCCAGACCCTCGCGGTGTTCTTCCTGGTGGGCGGGCGCGTGGCGGCGGGGAGTTGGGCCTCGGCCCGGCAGCGCGGCGTGCCGTACGGGCGGTGGGTGGGCGGCCGGCTGGAGCGCCTGTTCCGGCCGGTTGCGGCGGTGCTCGTGGTGTGGGCGCTCGCGGCGGCCGGGATGCTGGTGGCCGGGGTGGGTGATGCGACGGTCCGGGCGCTGGTCAAGCTGGTCTGGTCCCCGCTGTGGTTCCTGCTGGTCTTCGCCGCGCTGACCGCGATGACTCCGCTGGTGGCGCGGCTGCACCCGCTGTGGCCGCTCGTGGTGGTGCTGCACGTCGACCTCGTACGCCTGGGCCTCGGCGGCCCTCGCGAGCTGGGGTGGATCAACGTGGTCGCGGGCTGGCTGGTGCCCTACTGCCTGGGGGCGCTGGTGGCCCGGGGCGGGGTGCGTGGCCGGGCGGGTCGTTGGGCGCTGCTGCTCGGCGGGGCCGCGGCGGCCGTCTCGCTCGTGCTGTGGGCCGGGTATCCGGCCTCCATGGTCGGCGTTCCGGGCAGCCCGATGTCCAATCTCGATCCGCCGAGCCTGGCCGCCGTGGTGTTCGGCCTGGCGCAGTGCGGGGCGGCGCTGCTGCTGCTCGGGCCCCTGCGCCGGGTGCTGCGGAGACCCGCGGTCTGGGCGGTGGTGGCCGTGGTGAACCTGTCGGCGATGACCGTCTTCCTGTGGCACCAGACCGCGATGATCATCGTCACGGCGAGTGGGTCGCTGATCGCGGACGGCCCGCTGCCGGGGCTGCACACCGTGCCCGACGGCGCCGGCTGGGTGCTCGCCCGGTTGCTCTGGCTGCCGGTGTTCGCCCTGGCCCTGCTGATGTGCTGGGCCGCGTTCCGGGGTTACGAACAGGGCGGGCGGCGCTCCGGCGGGGGCTCCCTCGTCGTACGGGGCTCCTCCCCCGAGCGGAAGGGACACGCGCGTCGTGCCTAGTCTGAGCAGGAGTGGAGCCGAGGGGGCGGTGGGGGCGGTGGGGGCGGTGGCGTCATCGAGGGCGGTACGGCTGCGGGCGGCGGTGCGCCGTGCGCCGCATGCCCTGTACGAGGAGTTGTGGGCCGCGCCCGCCGACCGGATGCCGCGCATGGGCGAGCCCGGCGCCCCGGTGTGGCGGCCGTCGTTGCTGGTGCTGCTGGTCATCACCGCGGTCGCCATCATGGTGGTCCGTACCAACGAACTCGTCCCTCACGGAGGCCCCGTCTACCTGTTCGCGGCGCTGTCCGCCTGTGCGCAGTCGGCGGCGCTCGTGGCCGGAATGATCCGTCCCGTGGGGGCGTGGTGGACGGCGACCGCCCTGTCGGTCGTGACGGGGCTGGTCACCGCGGCCACCGCGCCCACGGAAGGCTCGCGCCTGTGGATCCCCGGCGTCTTCCCCATGCCGGAGCTGCTGTACCCCCCGCCCTTCGCGGGATTGGCCCTGCAGGGCGGTGCCCTGTTCCTGCTGGCGCTGCGGGTCCGGCCCCGGCGCGCGGTCTCCGCACTCGTGATCGCGATGGGGGTGACGCTGCTCCTGGCCCTGTACCTGCCGCTGCTGCCGCACATCAACCCCTACGTGTCCGCTTCCGTGTTCGTCGTGGCACTGGCCCTCGGCATCGCGCTACGCAGTGTGCGCCTCGCCCGTAAGGACCTCGTCGTGCAGGTGGAGTTGACCTCCGAGGAGCGGGCCCGGCGCACTCTGCTGGAGGAGCGCAACCGGATCGCCCGCGAGCTGCACGACGTGGTCGCCCACCACATGTCGGTGATCTCCATCCAGGCGCAGGTCGCCCCGCATCTGGTCGAGCACCCCACCGACGAGCTGCGCGAGAATCTGACCGGCATCCGCGAGAACGCCCTCGAAGCCCTCGCCGAGCTGCGCAGGGTCCTCGGCGTCCTGCGCTCGGAGGACGCGCCGGCGCAGAGCACGCGGCACGCCCCGCAGCCGGGCCTCGACGGGATCGACGGGCTCCTCGCCACCGTGCGCTCCGCCGGTCTCGCCGCCACTCTCTCCACCACCGGCGCACCTCGCCCCCTCTCACCGGGCGTCGAGCTGTCGGCGTACCGCATCGTGCAGGAGGCGCTCAGCAACGTGATGCGTCACGCGCCCGGTGCGAGAGCCGAGGTGGTGATCGGCCACCGGCCCGCCGGGCTGACCGTCCGGGTCGTCAACTCGCCGCCGGACCGCCCGGCCGCCCACTCCCCCGGGATACGCCACGGCCTGCTCGGGATGCGCGAGCGCGCGGCGATGCTCGGCGGCGAGCTGGCCACCGGCCCCACGCCCGACGGTGGCTGGGAAGTCACCGCGATCCTGCCCACCAGCACCGAGACGACCGAGGACGCCCCATGACACCGCCCATCCGCGCCGTGATCGCCGACGACCAGATGATGGTCCGCCAGGGCTTCACGGTCCTGCTGAACGCCGAGCCGGACATCGAGGTCGTCGGGCAGGCCGTCAACGGGCTCGACGCGGTCGCCAAGGTCGCCGAACTCGCCCCGGACGTCGTCCTGATGGATATCCGGATGCCGGAGCTGGGCGGCATCGAGGCGACCCGGCGGATCACCTCCCCCGAGGGCTCGACGGTGAAGGTGCTCGTGCTGACCACCTTCGATCTCGACGAGTACGTCTACGAGGCATTGCGCGCGGGCGCTTCGGGCTTCCTGCTGAAGGACGCTTCCGCCGACGAACTCGCCCACGCGGTACGGGTGGTGGCGGCGGGTGACGCACTGCTCTCCCCGAACATCACCAAGCGGCTCATCGTGGAGTTCTCGCGGACGGCCGGGGCCCCGCGCCCGCCGCTCAAGGCGCGCGTCGGGGACCTGACGGAACGCGAGACCGAGGTACTGACGCTGATCGCGGGCGGCCTGTCGAACGCGGAGATCTCCCGACAGCTCATCGTGGCGGAGCAGACGGTGAAGACCCATGTGGGCCGGATCCTGGTCAAGTTGGGCGTCCGCGACCGGACGCAGGCGGCGGTGTTCGCGTACGAGTCGGGGCTGGTGCGCCCGGCCGGGCTCTGATCTCTCCCGGTACCCCCACCCCCCGTGCCGGCCCGCGAGGCCTCCCCGGCGGGCCGCCGGGCCCCGTTCCGTAGGATCTCACCGTGACAACGGGGAACGGGGCAGAGACAGAGAGCGGCCGGGCGGTGGCCGCCGCGCACGGCGGGTACGGTCGGGAGCCGTCGCCGTACGCGCGAACGGCTCCACACCCACCACCACACCCAGCGGCGCACCCGCCTGTGTACCCCCCGTCCGCACCGCCCACGGAGATCGAGCGCGCGCTGTCCGCGGCCGTCGCGGGCGGCAGCGCCGACGCGGTCGTGGAGCTGCTCGCGCGGACCCGGCTGTACGTGCTCGTCGCCCGGCTGCACGCGGACATCCCCGGCTGGACGGCCCCCCTGCCCGCGATCCGCGACGAGGCCTCCGGCCGGACCTGCGTCCCGGTCCTGACCCAGGGGATGCTGCCGCCCTGGCACCCGGAGTGGGTCTTCCGCGAGGTGAGCCTCGGTGGGCTGGCCCGGGTCTGGCCGTACGACGTGCGTCGGCTCGCGGTGAACCACGGCACCCCGTACGCGGCGATGGTCGACGCCCGGCCCAAGCGACTGAAGGCCTGGGTGAGGGCCGACGAGCACTCCGGCGGAGCCCAGCGGCGCGTCCTGCTCACCGACGTCGGCGGGCCACTGCACGGACCGCTCGCCCACGGGCTGGCGCTCGGCGCCCATCTGGCCGTCACCAACGGCCTGATCTGGAACCGGCTCGGCGCCGCCTACGAGGACTACACGACCGACCGGGCCCGGCTGCGCAGCCCGTGGGGCATCCCGCACCGCGCCGAGTACCGTGACCGCCTCGCGTCCTTGATGAAGAACCAGCTGGTCGGGCGCGTCCAGGAAGCCGTCCTGCGCACCCGGCACACCCTGGCGCACCGGCTGGGGCGCACGCCGACGCGCGAGGAGTGGTCCGACGCGGTGGCCCACGCCCTCGCGGCCCGCGACGCGGAGGACCGGGCGGTGGCCGAACGGGCGCTGCGTCACGTCACCCTGTACGAGGCGAAGTTCCGTGCCGACGGCGTGCTCGCCCCGGACGACCGCGTCGACACGCTGGCCGCCTTCGACCTCGGCCGGGCGGTCAACGTCGTACGGCTCGCGCTCGGCGCCCGGTACGGCGATCCGCACGAGGCCGAGCAGGACGTCCTGCGGCTGGGGCAGCAGGCCCGCGCCGCCTACTCCTCGTGGGCGGACTTCTCCCTCGGCTACCTCATGGCCCGGGTGGTCCACCGGGCCGAGGACGACGGCCCGGAGGCGGCGGAGGCAACGTACCGGCAGTCGCTCGCCGAGCACCACATCCTGGCCCAGGACCCCACCGGCCCCTACCGGAACATCCCGTGGTCATGAACCCGAATCCCCCCACCGCACCCCCGGCCCTCTGGCCGCCCGCACCCTGGGTCCCACCGTCCGAGACCGAGCAGCTCCTCCACGAGGCGACGCTGCGCGGTGACGCCCGGGCCCAACTGGCCGCGCTCGCAGGGGCCGAGCTGTACATCCCGGCCCCGCGCGCCGAGGTGGACGCGAAGCCGGACACCATCACCTGGCGCGCGCACCACGACCCGGCCGGCTTCGTCTGCCGGCCGGTGCTCACCCGAGGAATGCTGCCCGCCTGGCATCCGGACTGGGTCTTCCACGGGGTCACGCTGCGCTGGGCCGCCGAGTTCGGCTGGTCCGATCCGCAGGTGTTCCTCGGCGTGAACGTGGGGACGCCCGGGCAGTTGCTGCTGCCCACCGGCCCGATGGACCTAGCGTTGTGGCAGCGCGCGTACGCGGAGAACGACCGCCTCCCGGAGAACCGGCTGCTCGCGCTCCGCCACGGCGCGCTGCACGGGCCGCTGGCGTACGGGCTGGCCTGCGGGGCGCATCTGGCGATCGGGAACGCGGTGCCGTGGAACGAGGTCGGCACGGTCTACCGCGAATACACCACCGAGCGCGCCCAGCTCCGCAGGTCCTGGGGCATCACCGGCCACGCGGAGTGGCGTAAGCAGCTGGACGCCCTGCTGGAGGCCCGTAACAGCCCGCCGGAACCGGACTTCGTGCTGCGCACCCGTGATCAACTGGCTTCCGCGCTCGGCGAGTTGCCCTCGGCCGACCTGTGGCGGGAGACCGCCGCGGGCCACGCCCAGGACCTCGGGGCGGACTCCGGCACGGTGAAGGGCATCGAGGAGTTGGTGCGGCGGATCATGCGCTACGAGGCCCGGTTCCGCGCGGACGGGCTGCTGCCGCCGGACGGCCGGGTCCGCACGACGGTCGCCTACGACTACGGGCGGGCGGTGAACCTGGCGCGCTGGGGGCTGGCGGCGCGCTACTGCGGCCCGGCCGACGCGGAGCAGGCGATCGTCTACGCCGGGGCGCTGAGCAAGTCGGCCCACCGCTCCTGGGAGGAGTTCTCGGCGGGCTACTCGCTGGGGCGGGTGCTGCGGTTCGACGAGGAGGAGTACGGGCCGTTCTACGAGCAGAACGTCCTCGCCCACCGCCTGCTGGCGGAGAGCGAGGGCAGCCCGTGGCGTCACATCCCGTGGCGCTGAGCACGGCGTGACCCGCGTGACCGGCGTGACCCGCGTGATCTCGTGTGCCCTGTGTGACCCCTGCGACCCCTGCGACCTGCTGGGGCCGAGTGGTCCGCGTCGGCCGGGTGCGGGGCACGCGGCCGGTCAGCCGCCCGGCAGCAGATGACGGTAGCTGTCCGGGTTCTCCACCAGGAACTGCGCGAAGCTCTTGGCGGGGTGCCCGGTGAGCACGGGCACCGCGTCGGATACGGCGGCCAGCTCCCCGCCCGCGATGGCCTCGTACGAGGTGACCCAGCCGGCCACCTCCCAGTCCTCCGCGCCGTAACCGGCCCGGGAGGCGTAGGCCTCCTCACGGGTCTCGGGGACGTAGACGACGGGGCGCCCGGTGACCCGGCTCAGTTCGTCGGCCGCCTCGGCGAGGGTGAACGCCTCGGGTCCGGTGAGGTCGTAGACCCGGTCGTCGTGGTCCGTGCCCTCGTCCAGCAGCACGGCCGCCGCCGCGTCGGCGATGTCCTCGTGGGCGACGGCCGCCACCCGTCCGTCGCCGCCCGGCCCGCGCAGCACCCCGTCGGTCCCGGTCATCGCGGGCAGCCCCGCCAGATACCAGTTGTCCCGCAGGAAGGTGTGGCGGATCTCGGCCGTACGGATGTGGGCCTCGGTGTCCCAGTGGTCGCGGGCGAAGGTGAACGTGGCGTCGGGCGCGGCCCCTTGGAAGGACACGTACACGATCCGCTCCACGCCCACCGCCACGGCCGCGTCGATCGCCGTGGTGTGCTCGCGGACCCGGTAGGGGCTTTCGTGGGCGGAGACCAGGAACAGGGTGTGGGCCCCGTCGAGGGCCCTGCGCATGGCCTCCGCGTCGCCGTAGCGGGCGGCGGGCGCGTGGTCGGCGCCGGGCAGGTCGGGCAGCCGGGCGGGGTCGCGGCCGAGGAGCCGTACGGGCACACCTGTCCGGGCCAGCCGTCGGGCGACCCGGCCGCCGACCGCTCCGGTCGCTCCGGTCACCGCGATGAGGGGGCCGATCACTGGGGTTCGTCTTCCTCTCGTCGTCCTCCGTCCCAGGGCCGCACCTCCACGACCGCGCTCACCGGGAGCGGTCCGTACAGGTGCGGGAACTCCTCGCCGCCGGGCTTCATCGCCTCGTACCGGACGGGGTCGGCGAGGCGGGCGGGGTCGGCGACCAGGACCACGAGGTCCCGGTCGCCGTCCCCGTACAGCATCCGGGCCACACCGGGGAGTTGGTGGGGCAGCGAGAGGTGGATGAAGCCCTCCTCCTGGAGGGTGCGGCCGCGGGTGGACATCTCGTACGTCCCTGTCCCGCGGGCCGCCTCCCACAGAGGTGCTTCGGCGAGGTGCAACAGCGGTTCGGTCATCGAACCACGCTAGCGGGCAGTGCTCCGTGCCTGCTAGAAGGTGCGGCGACGAGCCCTGCGCGTGGCCACGAGAACCGTGCCGCCGGCGGCGACCAGCGCTGCCGCGATGGACCCGATGATCCATTCGCCGCCCCGGGAGCCGGTGTCGGGCAGCTCACCCGGGTGGCTCGGCGAGTGCGTGGGGTGCGGCGTGTGGCCGGTGCGGGTGGGCGTGGGCGTGGGTTCGGTGGGCGTGGGCGTCGGTTCCGTCGGCGTCGGCGTCGGTTCGGTGGGGGTGGGCGTCGGGTCGGTCGGGGTGGGCGTCGGGTCGGTCGGCGTCGGCGTCGGGTCGGTCGGCGTCGGCGTCGGGTCGGTCGGCGTCGGCGTCGGCGTCGGGTCGGTCGGCGTCGGCGTCGGGTCGGTCGGCGTCGGCGTCGGGTCGGTCGGCGTCGGTTCCGTCGGCGTGGGCGTCGGTTCCGTCGGCGTGGGCGTCGGGTCCGTCGGCGTCGGCGTCGGGTCCGTGGGAGTCGGAGTCGGATCCGTCGGCGTCGGCGTCGGCGTCGGTTCTGGCGAGCAGGTCGGCAGATCGCCGTCGAAGGGGTACGCGTGGATCTCCTGGCCGCCCGACGCGCCCGACGAGGTGTGGGTGAGCGAACCCGCCGTGTAGAAGCGGCCGTTGGTGCCGCTCATGCTGAGCACGGTGGTGCTCGTCGGCTGGCCCACCAGCACGCTGCCCTCGAACTGGGCCGGACCGGTCAAGGACAGGTCGGTAGCGTCCGGGAAGTTCCACAGCAGGTTCTCCCGGAGACCCTCGTTGGGGAACGAGCCCATGAACGTGGCGACGCTGCGGGTGGAGCCGTAGACGTTGACGAGGACCGTCGCACCCTCGGGGATTCCGTTGAACACGAACCCCGTGTTGCCGCCCGCCTCCGACTCCAGGTCCGCGTCCACGTCGAAGATCTGGATCGCGGACGAGCCGTCACCGGTGAACGTCATCAGGTCACCGGTCTTCACCCACGTGCCCGTCGCCTCCCGGTGCTCGTCGCCGTCGTACGCGTAGCACTGGCTGGCCTCGGTGAGCTGCGGGCGCAGCCCCGTGTACGGGGCGGCAGCGTCCTCGTCGAAGCGCGGGGCGGTGGTGGGGTTGACCGTGCCCGTGAGCTCGCCCGCGTACGCGACGCGGCCGGAGTGCGTGCCCTCCTCGGCGAGCAGGCGCTCGCCGGCGGCGATGGTCACGTCGCCGCCCGCCGTCAGGTAGTCGGAGCCGTCCGGCGGCGGCACGCGCGACCCGACGCCCGCGATACCGACGTTGTAGATCTGCGAGACCCCGTCCCGCTTGTCCATGTCGAACCGTCCGAGGGTGACGACCTTCCCCTCCGCCTCGGCCGCCGCCTCCCGGACCAGGAAGTCACCGCCGACGTAGACGTTGATATTGCTGTCGAAGTTGGTGACCGGGCCGTTGTTGGGGTCGTTCCAGCTGGGCGGGCAGGAGCTGCCGAGGCAGGGTCCCAGTCCGCCCGGCAGCGGATCGGCACCCGCGGCCGGGGCCAGCACGCCCACCATCGCCGCGGCCGTGGCCACTGTCACTGCTGCCCGGATTGCGTTGCCGCGCCTGCGCGCCTTCTGTTCCATGCCGCGCAATATGCATGGTTAACACTTAGTCATATTGACTGACACGCCGCTCTTGCCCCTTTGCGTAGGCCTATAGGAGGTTTCTTCGCCGCGACACGCAGGCGGAAGCGGTGCGTCAGAGGGCCAGCAGCTTCGCCTCCAGCACGGGGTCGAGGCCGACGACCGGGCGGTCGGGGCGCTGGGGTGCCACGCCGCCGAGGGCGCACAGCCAGTCCCAGGTGTCCGCGACGGTCTCCCCGGCCGGGCGGCAGCGCAGCCCGGCGGCGTACGCCCTGGTGTGGCCGCCCCGGTGCAGCGTGTCGTACAGCTCGCCCGGCGGGAGCCAGATCGGCAGGTCGCTCCAGGGCTCGGCCCCGGCGGCCAGCAGGACCTCCGGATCGGTCCAGCGCAGCTCGGCGTCGGACCCGGTGACGCGCACGCAGGCCTCCAGCAGCTCGCCCATGGTCGTGTGGCCGGGGCGGCTGACGGTGTTGTACGCGCCGTACAGCCCGCCCGCCGCCGCGTCCAGGATCCAGTCCGCGAGGTCCCGGGCGTCGATGTACTGGAGCTCGGTCCCGGGCCGGCCGGGGGCGACGACCGGTCCGCCCCGGGCGATCCGCGACAGCCACCAGGGCAGCCGGCCGATGTTCTCGCCGGGGCCGATGATCAGCCCGGCCCTCGCCAGCAGGGCCCGGTCCCCGAAGGCGTCGAGGGCGGCCAGCTCACCGCCGCGCTTGGCCCGGTCGTACGGCACGTCCCCGCGGTCGTCGGGCGAGGCGCCGGTCACCAGCGGCCCGTCCTCGTCGAGCCCCGGGGCGGCCGGGTGGGCGTACACCGAGCGGCTGGAGACGTAACTGAAGTGCCCGGCCCGGCCGGACAGCAGACGGGCGGCGTCCCGGACGGCGGCGGGCGCGCCGCTCCAGGTGTCGACGACCAGGTCCCAGTCCTGCCCGCTCTCCGCCAACGCCGCGAGTCCGGGCCCGCCCGCGGTCCGGTCCCCGGTCAGCGCGCTCACTCCGGGCGGAGGCGCGTGACGGCCCCGGTGGAACACCGTGACATCCCAGCCCCGCCCCAGGGCGGCGTCGGTGACGGCCCGTCCGACGAATTCCGTACCACCCAGCATCAGAAGCCTCATGGAACGACTCTGCCCACCGGGAGGCGGCAGGGGAACCCGAGCACGCTGTCAGCAGAACGGGGAACTCACCGGCGCGGGTCGACTCCCTTACGTGCGGTCGGCACGGGCTGCACGGCGGGCACGGCGGAGGGTCGGGGTGTGCGGGCCAGCGGGGAGCGGTGGCGCAGCAGCCACTCGTGGTAGCCGCTGGCCCGTCGCGCCGCGTCCCGGTAGGCGTCCTCCAACTGCGCGTACACCACCTCGGTGTCCGTCCCGGGCCGTGAGGCCAGGAGCAGCCGTACCGCGAGCGGGTCGCCCAGCAGGGGGCGGATCACCATGTCGTCGCGCGGGCCCGACGTCGGCTGGCAGGGCGCGACGGCCTCGCCGAGCACGACGAGGGAGGCGGCGGTGAGGTAGTCGCCGTGCAGGACCGGCGGGTTCAGCCCGGCGGCCCCGAGCACCCGGCGCACGCCGTCCCACTCGCCGTCCACCGTCGGATCGACCATCCACGGGTCGCCCGCCAGGTCCCCGAGCTCCACCACGCGGCGGCGGGCGGCCGGGTGGTCCCGGGAGAGCGAGATGAACTGCGGTTCCCGGTCCACGAGCACGCGCTGCTCCAGGCCCTCCGGCACGGCGAGCGGGGAGCCCTCCACCTCGTGCACGAAGGCGACGTCCAGGCGGCCTTCCTCAACCGAGCGCAGCAGCGCGTGGGCGGAGACGTCGACCCGCAGCGAGATGTCGGTGCCGGGCAGGGCGACGCGCAGCCGGCGCAGCCAGTTGCCGATGACCCGGCTCGCGGTGGAGCCGATGCGCAGCCGGGAGCCGCGCGGCAGGGCGGCCTCGGCCTCCGCCAGCGCCTCGGCGACCAGGTCGCTCATGCCGTCCACGAGGGGCCGGGCCCGGCTCAGGACGGCCTGCCCCAGGGAGGTCGGGCGGCAGCCGGTCCGTTCGCGGCGGAACAGTTCGGCGCCGAGCACGTTCTCGATCCGCCGGAGCTGAGTGGTCAGGGAGGGCTGGCTGACGCCGAGGCGGCGGGCCGCCTGATGCAGGCTGCCCGCGTCGGCGATGGCGCAGAGCGCCCTGAGGTGCCTCACCTCCAGCTCCATGCAGCGGAGACTATGACCGTCGCACTCCGTGCACCAGACGTCGCAACCCCACCAAACGGCCTCAATTCAGGGAGTGTTGGGCTCCTGGACATGTGACGATGCGGTGCCGGTGGCGTGAGCACGGCATGCCCATGGGCGGCTGACGTGCACGAAGAGAGAGCCGGGCCGGCGATAGGGCGGCACTATCGCCGTTCGGCATCATCCCCGGCAACTGTGTGCTGCCCCACACTCTTCCCCGTACCGCCCCACGCCTTGTCCGCCCAGCGGACACCCCCACGGCGCGGGTTCGATCGGACAGGTAGGAGAAATCCCCCCATGAGACACCTCAGGACCGCCGTCGCCACCGCCGCCGCCGGGCTCGGCCTCGTCGCCGCGCTGGGCACCGCACCCGTCGTCGCCGCCGCTCCGGCCCCTGCCGCTCCCTCCTCCACCACCATCGCCGCGTACAACGGCTCGGGCGAGAACGCCGCCGCCAACCGCGCCTTCCTCGACGCCGTCATGAAGTCCGTAGCCGAGAAGCGCGCGGCCAACCCGGGCATCAAGGCCGTCACGGTCACCTACGACGCGTCGGGCGCCCCGTCCTTCCGCGGCCAGATAGCCAGCAGCACGCAGATCTGGAACAGCTCGGTCTCCAACGTCCAGCTCCAGGAGGGCTCCGGCGCGGACTTCACGTACCGCGAGGGCAACGACTCCCGCGGCTCCTACGCGAGCACCGACGGGCACGGTCGCGGGTACATCTTCCTGGACTACGCCCAGAACCAGCAGTACGACTCGACCCGGGTCACCACGCACGAGACCGGACACGTGCTCGGGCTGCCGGACAACTACTCCGGTCCGTGCAGCGAGCTGATGTCGGGCGGCGGCCCCGGTCCGTCCTGCACGAACTCCCAGCCGGACGCCAACGAGCGGGCCCGGGTGAACCAGTTGTGGCAGAACGGTCTGGCCGCACTCGCCCGCTCCGCCTCCTGACGCCGGGACACTCCGGCAGCCCGGTGGCCCGACAGCCCGGCAGTCCGGCAGTCCGGCAGTCCGGTAGTCGGGCGTAGGACGGCCGGTCCCGTGTCCCGGGACCGGCCGGCACCCCCCACACGACAGAGGACCGCTCCGATGACGGAACGGTCCTCTGCGCGGTCCTCGCCCGTGCAGGTCGGGCCGGGAGCGCCCGCGTGCCGGTCAGGCGTCCAGTTCGCCGCGGACGAGGGTCAGCAGTTCGTCCTCGGTCATGCCGAGGTCCCGGGCGTCCGCGACGGCTTCGCGGACGCGCTCCAGCAGCCGGGCCCGCTGCGGCGAGGCCCCGGCGGTGATCGCCGCGCCCCGGCCGCGGCGCAGCTCGATGAGCCCTTCCTCGCGCAGCCGTTGGTAGCCGCGCAGCACCGTGTGGACGTTCACGCCGAGGGATTCGGCGAGGACGCGGGCGGCGGGCAGGCGCTCGCCCGGGGCCACCGCGCCCTCGGCGACCGCACGCCGGACCGAGGCGGCGATCTGATCGCCGAGCGGGACGGTGGAGGTCGGGTCGACCCGGAAGAGCATGGTCAGCGCCCCGTCCGCTGCCGGTCGAGCAGGGTGTTGAGCAGGGCCGCGCCGGTGGCCGAGTCGTCGACGGTGACGGCGAACTCGCGGCCGCTCGTCAGGCTGACGACGATGGCCTCGCCCGAGCGGGTGATGACGCCGCTGCGCTCGGGACGGACGCGGTAGCCCCAACCCCCGTACTCCGCGAGCGCGTTGACTCGGCGGCTGTCCGCCCCCTCCATCCGCTCCAGCGACACCCGCACCCGGGGCCGGGGCAGCAGGCCGGAGACGGTGAGGCCCCGCCCGTCCACGGTGACGTGGGGGCGGCAGAAGGTCGCCGTCACCAGGGCGAGAAGAAGCAGCGGCGCCCCGATGAACCAGTTCTGCGCAAGGCCGACGACGACGCCGGCAGCCAGCAGCACCAGCACGGCGACCGGCGCCCACCACGCGCCGATCCCGCGCGCCCAGCCGGCCACTTCGCCGTCGGCGAGCGCGATCCGCTCCCGGCTCGCCGGGTCCCGGTCACGGGGGTCGTCGACCGCGGGGACGAGTCGGGCCGCCAGCAGGCCGAGGGCTCCGGCGAGGGCGGCCACTCCGAGGGCCAGGGCGATGTGCCACAGCGGGAAGCCGTCGGCCGGGCCGTTCTCCGGCGCGTCCACATTGACGGACAGGACGGCGATCAGCAGGTATCCGAGGAACGCGGCGACGGCGAACCCTCCGCCGATGAACCAGCGATGGGCACGGCCGTAGAGCCTGCCGTTGACCGAGGTATAGGACCACAGCGCGCCGAGCACCACCAGCGAGGCGGCCGTGCCGAGGAGATGAGCGGTGACGCCCATGTAGCCGTTGGCGGAGCCGACGGCGTCGAAGTGGACGGCCAGCCGCGCGGGCAGACGGTCCTGGACGGTGAGATGGACGACGAGGTCGGTGAGGAGAGCGAGCACAAAGGGCAGGGCTGCGAGCGTTGCGCGGCCAAGGTTCTTGCTTGTCATGGAAAACCTCCGTTGTTCGCATGTTAGTAGAACAATGGGGAGGGAGCAACGGCAGGACGCGCGTCCGCCCCGTACCGGCATGCGGCACGGGGCGGACGGACGGCACGGATCGGATGGAATAGGGGCGGACGCGATACGGGGCGGACGCGGGCGCCTCCGGTAGCGGCAGACACCTCAGGGGGCGGCACGCGCTTCCGGTGGCGGCAGGCGGCTCAGGAGGCGGCAGGCGGCTCCGGTGGGTGGCCGGCCACCCCGGGGTCGGATCAGGCGAGTTCCAGCGGGAAGGCTCCCCGATGGCCGGTGCCCGCGCCGTCGGCCGGGCGCACCTCGAACTCGCGGCAGCTCCAGACCTCCTGGACGAACCCGGACCGCTGGTCCCAGAGATCCAGCACGTCGTCCTCGCCCGCCGAGCCCCGGTAGGCGTCCTTGGCCCCCCGGAAACAGGCGAGCCCTCCGGAGAGGCCCCGGCCGGGGGCCGGGAAGTAGTCGGAGAAGGCGCAGGCGATACAGGTCTGGATCCGGACGCCGTCCGGGAGGATCCGCTGGACGGCGGTCAGGGCGGCGTTGAAGTCGCGCTCGGCACGGGCCGATTCGTACACCGCGCCGTCCAGGTGGAGGGCGAGGTGGAGGTCCGGGTCGACGCGGCGCAGGGAGAGCAGGCAGCTGAGCGTGGCGTGGCGGAGCGCGCCCGCCACGAGGACGGGCAGCGGCAGATCCCATTCCAGTACGCAGTCGGTGAGCGCCCCGTCCGCGAGGGCGAACATCCCGCTCACCGGCGGCATACCGGCGACCGGCTCCAGGTCGTCGAAGCTCTCGCCCTCGAAGTCGACCCCCCTGATCCGGATCCGGAGCTGCCGCCCGTCCGTGGTGAGAACGACGGCGTCGGAACCCTTGGTGTCCCGGTACCAGCCGGCCCACGACTCATCTGTCATGAGCAGGGACTGTAGTCCCTGCCCCGGGCGGCCTCCGTACCACCCTCCACCGGAGCTCAACCCGCTTGGGGCTCCCGCCACATGGGGTACATCTGCGGGCCGTCCGGCAGGTCGACGGAGCGGCCGAGGAAGCGGAATCCGAGCCGCTCGTACAGCGCCCGGCTCCGGGCGCTGCTCGCCTCCAGATAGGCGGGCAGCCCCTCCCGGTCGCAGCGCTCCAGCTCCACTCCGATCAGCTCCGCGCCGATGCCCTCTCCCTGGCGGTCGGGGGAGACGCCGATCATCAGCAGATAGGCGTGCGCGCGGTCGTGCGGGTGAACGGCCCCGGTGAGCCTGCCCACGAGTTCGCAGCGCTCGTTGTCGGGGTCGGCGATCCGCCGCATCAGGGCGGGCGTGGTGTCCGCCGTCTCGGAGGCCCCGGCGGACACCGGCAGCCAGAGGGCCACCGCGGCGCCGCCCTCGGCGATGTCGATACGGCCCTCGGCGAGGGCGATGTCGACGAAGACGCCGAGGAACCTGCCGTGGACCGTACGACGGTGGGCCTCGTCGGGGAACACCCAGCTGCTGACCGGGTCGTGGTGGAACGCCTCTTCCATGACCGAGACGACCAGCTCCCGGTCGTGCTGCTCCGCCCGCTGAATCCGTATGCCCATGAGCGGCTACCGCCCTTCCGTGCTGTTTCCGTCCAACCGACCTCCTGAATACTAGAGTTGAGAAGGCGTCGGCGGTCGCCAGGAGCGGGTCAGCTGGTCCTGCGGGTGACGAATTCGGCCAGTGCCAGCAGGTCTCCGGCGGCGCTCGGGTCGGGGACCGCCCGGGAGAGGTGGTGGACCGCGCGGGCCATCCGGTCGGCCGCGCAGACCTGGGCCCAGTCCCGGCCGCCGGCCCGGTCCACCGCGTCGGCCGCCCGGTCCACCTCGCCGGCGGTGGCCATGGGGCCCCGGTAGAGCGCGGCGAGCTCGGCGGCGGCCGGGGTGCCCGAGGTGAGGGCGGCGACCACGGGCAGGGACTTCTTGTGGGCGGACAGGTCGGCCCCGACGGGCTTGCCGGTGCGGTCCGGGTCGCCCCAGATGCCGATCAGGTCGTCGATGAGCTGGAACGAGAGGCCCGCCTCCCGCCCGAACCCGTCCATCGCGCGGACCGCCCGGTCCTCCGCCCCGGCGTAGAGGGCTCCGAGCGCACAGGCGCATCCGAGCAGCGCGCCGGTCTTGGCGGTGGCCATGGCGAGGCACTCGTCGAGCGTCACCTCGTCGGGGCCGCGCTCCTCGAAGGCGCAGTCGGCCTGCTGGCCCGCGCACAGCTCGATGACGCAGGAGGAGAGCCGGGCGACGGCGGAGGCGGCGGCCGGGTGCGGGTCCTCGGCCAGCAGCCGCTGGGCCAGGGCGAGCATGGCGTCGCCGGTGATGATGGCGTCCGGGACGCCGAAGACCGCCCAGGCGGTGGGCCGGTGCCTGCGGGTGGTGTCCTCGTCGATGACGTCGTCGTGGAGCAGGGTGAAGTTGTGGGCCAGTTCGACGGCGACGGCGGCGCGGACGGCGCGTTCCGGATCGCCGCCCAGCGCACGGGCGGCGGCCAGCACCAGGGCCGGCCGGATGGCCTTGCCCGCCTGGCCCGCGGCGGGGCTCCCGTCGGCGTTCTGCCAGCCGAAGTGGTACATCGCGATGCGGCGTATGCCGCCGGGCAGCGATTCCACGGCCGATCGCAGATGCGGGTCGACGACGGCACGGGTGCGCTCCAGGAGCGCCGCGGCCTCGTGCCCTTCCGTCGCTGCGTCCGTACTGGTCATGGTCACGGTCACTCCCTGGGGCGAGGCGAAGGTGTGCGGGCCCCCGGGGGTGCGATCGGGTCAGTGCCAGCGGCTGACCTCGACGTTCTCCAGCACTCCGAGGGCGTCCGGTACCAGGATGGCGGCGGAGTAGTACGCCGTCACGAGGTAGGAGATGATCGCCTGCTCGTCGATCCCCATGAAACGGACCGAGAGACTCGGCTCGATCTCGTCGGGGATACCGGTCTGCTGGAGGCCGATGACGCCCTGCTCGGCCTCGCCGGTCCTCATGCAGATGATGGAGGTGGTGCGGGCGTCGGAGACGGGGATCTTGTTGGACGGGAAGATCGGCACCCCGCGCCAGGCGGGCACGTGGTGGCCGCCGATGTCGACGCTCTCCGGGACGAGCCCGCGCCGGTTGCACTCGCGGCCGAAGGCGGCGATGGCCTTCGGGTGGGCGAGGAAGAGCTTGGAGCCGCGGCGGCGCGAGAGCAGCTCGTCCATGTCGTCCGGGGTGGGTGCCCCGTCGTGCGGCTGGATCCGCTGCCCGTAGTCGCAGTTGTTGAGCAGTCCGAACTCCCTGTTGTTGATCAGCTCGTGCTCCTGGCGCTCACGCAGCGCCTCGACCGTGAGCCGCAACTGCTGCTCGGTCTGGTTCATCGGCTGGTTGTAGAGATCGGCGACCCTGCTGTGCACCTTCAGCACCGTCTGGGCGACGCTCAGTTCGTACTCGCGCGGCGCCGCGTCGTAGTCGACGAACGTGTGCGGGACGACCGCCTCGCCCACATGGCCGGCGGAGAGGTCGATCGCCGCCTCGCCGTAGTGGTTGGTCCGCTGCTGCGGGATGGAGAGCACACCGGCGAGATGGTTCTGCAGGGGTGCGGCGCGCTCCGCGAGGTTGTACACATCGGCACGGCTGAGGGTGAGGAGCGTGCACGGGGTGACCGCGCGGGCCGTGTACTCCCAGACGGCGTCGCCGTCGATCAGGCTCTGGTCGCCGAAGTACGCGCCGTCGGCGAGCACCCCGAGCTCCGTCTCGTCCCCGTAGGGGCCCGATCCGACCTTCGCCACCCTGCCGTGCGCCAGCAGGAAGACCCGGTCCGCCGCGTCCCCCGAGGCGGCGAGCACCTCCCCCGCGGCCACGTCCCGCTGCTCGCACCTGCGGGCGAGCTCGGCGAGCACCTCCTGGTCCCCGAACTCCCGCAGGGCGGGCAGCTCCCCCAGCTCCGCGGGGATCACGGACACCCGGTCCCCGGTCTGGACGAAGGTCACCCGGCCGTCGCCGACCGCATAGCTGAGCCGACGGTTCACCCGGTACGTACCGCCCTGTACCTGCACCCACGGCATCATCTTCAGCAGCCACCGTGAGGTGATCTCCTGCATCTGCGGCGCGGACTTGGTGGTCGTCGCGAGGTTCCGCGCAGCTGCCGTCCCCAGACTCTGCTGCGGCGGCGCCTGCGTGTCGCGAACCTCTTCACCAACGGACATCTGACGTCCTTTCGATCATGGGCTGACCTGCGTGCAAAAGCCTTTCAGCAGGAGGACCGGGTCGCCATTACACAAAAGAGTGCGACTAATACGCCTTCGGTCGGGGCACGTTGGTCCTCGTCGCCCGGCGGACCTTTTAATTTGCATCCAGCGTGCAACTTATCTACGGTGAGCCCATGCGGTTGACGAGATTCACCGACGTGGCGCTCCGCGTCCTCATGCGACTGGCCGTCGCCGAGGGCCGGGAACCGCCGACCACCCGCGAGGTGGCGGCCACCATGCGGGTCCCGTACACGCACACCGCGAAGGTCGTCGCCAGGCTCCAGCACCTCGGCCTCCTCGACGCCCGTCGCGGCCGGGGCGGCGGGCTCGCCCTGACCTCCGCCGGCCGCTCCGCTTCGATCGGATCGCTGGTGCGGGAGCTGGAGGGCCCGGAGGAGGTCGTCGAGTGCGAGGGCGACACCCCCTGCCCGCTCCGCTCCGCCTGCCGGCTGCGCGGGGCCCTGCGCGGGGCCCAGGAGGCCTTCTACGCCGCACTGGACCCGATCACCGTCACCGATCTCGTCGCCTCCCCCACCGGCCCCCTGCTCCTGGGCATCGGCAGCGGCCCACCGCCCGACTGAACCCCGCCCCGGCAAACGCGAGCGCGTCCACGCGCCGACCGGGCCGTCCTCCGCCCATAAATATGCATCCCACATTCCAATAAGGAGTTCCGCCATGCTCTCCGACCGGTCCACCGCCACCGTCCGCGCCACCCTTCCCGCCGTCGGCGCGGCCATCGGGGACATCGCCGACCTCTTCTACGAAAAGCTCTTCGCCGCCCACCCCGAGCTGCTGCGGGACCTGTTCAACCGGGGCAACCAGGCCTCCGGGGACCAGCGCAGGGCCCTGGCCGGGTCCATCGCCGCGTTCGCGACCGCGCTGGTCGAGCACCCCGGCACCCGGCCCGACGTGATGCTGGACCGCATCGCCCACAAACACGCCTCGCTCGGGGTGACCCCGGAGCAGTACGACGTGGTGCACACCCATCTGTTCGCGGCCATCGCCGACGTCCTGGGCGACGCCGTCACCCCGGAGGTCGCCGCCGCCTGGGACGAGGTCTACTGGCTGATGGCGGGCTCCCTGATCGCCGTCGAGGAGCGCCTCTACGCGCAGCAGGGCGTCCTGGCGGGCGATGTGTGGCACACCTGGGAGGTGGCCGCCCGGGTCGAGGAGACCGAGGACGTCGCCACCTTCCTGCTGCGCCCCGCCGAGGACACGCCGCCGCCCGCCTTCCGGCCCGGCCAGTACGTCTCCGTACAGGTCGAACTCCCGGACGGAGCCCGCCAGATACGCCAGTACAGCCTCTCCAGCGCCCCCGGCTCCCGGCTGCGGTCGATCGCCGTGAAGCGGGTGCGCGGCCAGGACTCGCCCGACGGCGAGGTCTCCCGGCACCTGCACGAGCACACCCGCCCGGGCGACCTGCTGCGCGTCTCCGTCCCCTACGGGGACCTGGTGCTCGACCGGCTGGACACGCCCCTGCTGCTGGCCTCGGCGGGCATCGGCTGCACCCCCATGCTGTCGATGCTCGAACACCTCGCCCAGGAGGGCCACAGCGGCCCGGTCACCGTCGTGCACGGCGACCGCTCACCGGCCGACCACGCCCTGCGCGCCGACCACGTCCGGCTGACGGAGAAGCTCCCGGGCGCAGAGGCGCACTTCTGGTACGAGACCCCGGAGGCCGGGCGGCCGGCGAACCGCACCGGA
This sequence comes from Streptomyces sp. NBC_01116, assembly GCF_041435495.1. Classification (NCBI taxonomy): domain Bacteria; kingdom Bacillati; phylum Actinomycetota; class Actinomycetes; order Kitasatosporales; family Streptomycetaceae; genus Streptomyces; species Streptomyces sp. NBC_01116. The sequence continues at coordinate 5,885,476 of NZ_CP108644.1, read as the reverse complement.
CTCGTCGACCTGGAAGGCATCACCGTACGCCCGGGGACGCACGCCTATCTGTGCGGCCCGCTCCCCTTCATGCGGGCCGTCAGGGCCCAGCTGCTGGAGGCGGGCGTCCGGCCCGCCGACGTCCACTACGAGGTGTTCGGCCCGGACCTCTGGCTGGCCTCCTCCTGACCCGGCGGAGAGGCGACAATGGGCGGGTGAACAGCCCGCCCCGCCTCGACGCCCTCCTGCGGCCCCGGGTGCCCTCCCCGCTGCGGGAGGTCCGCGACGAGCGCTTCGCGCGCCACGGGGTGCGACTGCTCCTCAAGCGGGACGACCTGATCCACCCCGACCTGCCGGGCAACAAGTGGCGCAAACTGGCCCTCAACCTGGAGGCCGCCGCCGGGCGCACCGTGCTGACGTTCGGCGGCGCGTACTCCAACCACCTCCGGGCGACCGCGGCGGCCGGGCGGCTGCTGGGCTTCGCCACCGTCGGCGTCGTCCGCGGCGACGAGCTGGCGCACCGGCCGCTCAACCCGTCGCTCGCCCGGTGCGCGGCCGACGGCATGCGCCTGCACTTCGTGGACCGTACGACGTACCGGGCGAAGGCCTCTTCCGAGGTCCTGGAGGGGCTGCTGAGCCTGTTCGGGGACGTGGAGGTCATCCCGGAGGGCGGCAGCAACGCGCTGGCCGCACAGGGCTGCGGGGCGCTGGGGCGCGAGCTGGCCGGTGCGTGCGAGGTGGCGGCCGTGGCCTGCGGGACCGGCGGCACCCTGGCCGGGCTCGCCGCCGGCCTGGGCGCCGGGCAGCGGGCCCTGGGCGTCCCGGTCCTGCGCGGCGGCTTCCTCGGGCGGGAGGTGGAGCGGCTCCAGCACGAGGCGTTCGGCGGCCCGTCCGGGAACTGGTCGCTGGACGAGCGCTTCGCCTTCGGCGGCTACGCCCGCACCACCCCGGAACTGGAGACCTTCGCCGCGGACTTCGAGGACCGGCACGGGCTGCCCGTGGAACGCGTCTACGTCGCCAAGCTGCTGTTCGCGCTGACCACGCTGGCCGAGGAGGGGGCGTTCGCGCCGGGCGAGCGGGTGGCCGCCGTGATCACCGGCACCCCCGACGCA